>NZ_ASWI01000003.1:497500-1060610 GCF_000407565.1 Enterococcus cecorum DSM 20682 = ATCC 43198 | reverse complement strand
GCTCCCCACGCTTTCGAGCCTCAGCGTCAGTTACAGACCAGAAAGCCGCCTTCGCCACTGGTGTTCCTCCATATATCTACGCATTTCACCGCTACACATGGAATTCCGCTTTCCTCTTCTGCACTCAAGTCTCCCAGTTTCCAATGACCCTCCCCGGTTAAGCCGGGGGCTTTCACATCAGACTTAAAAGACCGCCTGCGCTCGCTTTACGCCCAATAAATCCGGACAACGCTTGCCACCTACGTATTACCGCGGCTGCTGGCACGTAGTTAGCCGTGGCTTTCTGGTTAGATACCGTCAAGGGATGAACTTTCCACTCTCATCCTTGTTCTTCTCTAACAACAGAGTTTTACGATCCGAAAACCTTCTTCACTCACGCGGCGTTGCTCGGTCAGACTTGCGTCCATTGCCGAAGATTCCCTACTGCTGCCTCCCGTAGGAGTCTGGGCCGTGTCTCAGTCCCAGTGTGGCCGATCACCCTCTCAGGTCGGCTATGCATCGCAGCCTTGGTAGGCCGTTACCCCACCAACTAGCTAATGCACCGCGGGTCCATCCATCAGTGACGCAAAAGCGCCTTTCATCCATCTACCATGCGGTAGATGGAATTATGCGGTATTAGCACCTGTTTCCAAGTGTTATTCCCCGCTGATGGGCAGGTTACCCACGTGTTACTCACCCGTTCGCCACTCATTTTCTTCCGGTGTAGCAAGCTACGGTGAAAGAAAATGCGTTCGACTTGCATGTATTAGGCACGCCGCCAGCGTTCGTCCTGAGCCAGGATCAAACTCTCATAAAAAGTATTGATAAGTCATAAATGACTTTAAGCTCAAAATTGATTTTGCTAGCTATTGCTTGCATGTATTTTTCTTTAGTTCACAACAAACCAAAGACCCTACACATTGGTTGTTTGCATTTATTTGTTCAGTTTTCAAAGGTCTACTTTGTCGTATTGACAACTTCTAAAGTTTATCATATTAAACTTTGTTTGTCAAATGTTTTTTTAAAACTTTTTTCAAATCCTTGATTAAAGATGTTTTCTTAAATCAAGGACTTTGTTATAGTATCATATAACTTTTTAGATGTCAATTACTTTTTTTATTATTTTTTAAGTCCTCATTTATCTCAAGGACAAGTAATAATATACCAAGTCTTTCTACAAAATGCAAGCATAAATTTTATATTTTTTTGATTATTTTTTGTCTCGAACATAAAGAGTATTTATTGTAATATAATTCGGAATTCATTTTAAAAGCACAAATATCATCGGCGATTTTTAGATTAATTATTCGTAAAAATGAAGCAGCCGCAAATAGCAACTGCTTCATTATAAAATCTTAATATGAATTTTGTTCACTTTTAATAATTGGAACATAAACTCTGAAAATCGTTCCTTGCCCTAGACTACTTTCAACGGTGATTCGTCCTTTATAGCTTTCTAACAACTGATAGGCAATTGAAAGACCTAAGCCATTCCCACCTTTTGTCCTTGCCCGTGCCTTATCCACACGATAGAAACGATTAAATACTTTTTGCAGATCTTCAACTGGAATCCCTTCACCAAAGTCTTGGATTGCAATTTCAAGTTCTTTCATGTTACTTGAAATACTTACGTGGATTTCTTTACGATCTAAAGAGTATTTTACCGCATTGTCTAGAATGATAATTAAGATTTGTTCGAAATGATTACGATAAATTTGTAGTGTTCGTTCTCTTGGTAAGTCATCATCCATCACGAACATAAAATCAGGGTATAACAATTTAAAGTTGTTAAATACTTGATTAACCACCTCTTTAGCCTGACAAGTTTCATTACCATAGTAGATGTCTACTTGTTTCGCGCGTGATAAATCAAGCATTTCTTGAACCAAATCTTTCATACGCTTAATTTCCTGCATACTTGCAGATAATGATTCTTCCAAAATTTCTGGATCATCTTTTCCCCAACGATTCAGCATGCTCAAATGACCTTCAATAATGGCTACAGGTGTTCTTAATTCATGTGAAACATCTTCCACAAATTGTTCTTGTTGCTCAATATAAGTACGCATACGATCAATCATTTCATTAAAGATTTCCGACAAATCAGATAATTCATCTCGTGTTTCAATGACCGGTGCATGAATATCAGATTGTGGGTCTTTGCGGATTGTTTCCATTGTATCGCGCAACATCTTTAACGGTTTCAAATAATATGAAGATAGCAAAAAGGCTAAAATCAGACTAAGTAAGAGTGAAATCAATTCAACTGCGATTAAAATCATTAATAGACTGCGCTTCATCTCATACATTGAACTCAATTCATAGAAAGTTTGCACATAGCCAATTTTTTCTCTCGTTTGCTTTGATATCACAGGTTGCACGCTCAACAAACCAGCTTGTTGATTAATCGTTGTGAGCTTATTTTCAATGGTCTCCACCGACTGTAGAGAAAGGCTTTCTTCTTTTGTTTTAAAAACCAGATGATAATCCGGATTATATACATAAAGGCGGAAATTATTTTGACCTAATTCAGCAATAAATGGATCGATACTCATCATATTGCCTTTTAATGTCGAAGTACGGTCATATAATCTAGCTTGACTTTCTGAACTATCTGTTAATTTGCGATACACATTAATCAAAGTCAGCGATTGATCGTTATCGGCCAATTTCGATACGATTTGATAAGTGGTTTCTTCACTTTGTTTGCGCTCTTTTTCTACCAAAAGACTAACAGCTGATTTATACGTTGTTACTGCAAAAACCGTAAAAATGACAAAGATGAAGAAAGAGCTTGCTAAGGCCCACTTAATGGTTAAAGAAGGCCCCTTTAGCTCCTTGTTTTTCTTCTTAATCATTTTCATCATGAACGCATCACATATCCAGTACCACGAACAGTTTGAATGTAACTATCTTCACCAGGTACATCAATTTTATTGCGTAGATAACGGATATATACATCCACTACATTAGTTTCGACTTCAGTTTCATATCCCCAAACTTTATTAAGCAATACATCTCGTGCTAATACCGCATTCACACTTTCCATTAGTGTGAGCAATAATTCATATTCGCGTTTAGTCAATCAATAATTTCATTACCACGACGAACGACACGATTTTCTTTTTCAATGGTTAAGTCACGATAAGTTAATGTCGTTTGTTTAGCCGCATTTTTATCCCCTTCAATGTCAATGCGACGTAATAAAGCACGGAGACGAGCAAGTAGTTCTTCAATAGCAAAAGGTTTAACAATATAATCATCTGCACCGTGATCAAGTCCGGATACACGATCAATCACTGAATCTCTAGCAGTCATCATAATAATTGGCGTATTTTTACTTTGACGAATGCGACGACAAACTTCTAAGCCATTTAATTCAGGTAACATTAAATCAAGTAAAATAGCATCCCAATCCTTATTTAAGGCAGCATCTAAACCAGTTCTACCATTATAATGAACTTCTGTACTATAACCTTCATGTTTTAATTCTAATTCAACAAAGCGAGCAAGATTTTTTTCATCTTCAATAATTAATACGTTACTCATCTATACATATATCTCCTTTAATCTTTTTAATCATGCTAGCCCAATTCTATCACGGATACGAAAGAAAAAAAAGGGGCAGACTCAAAAGAATTCTATGAGCCTGCCTAATCTAATTATTCATACCAATTGTAATGGAAGATACCTTCGCGATCTGTACGTTTGTAAGTATGTGCACCAAAATAATCACGTTGGGCTTGGATAATATTTGCTGGTAATTTTTCTGCACGATAAGAGTCAAAGTAGGCAATCGCTGATGAGAAGGTTGGTACTGGAACACCTGCTTGAACAGCTAATGCCACTACATCACGAACAGATTGTTGATATTTAACTGTAATATCAAAGAAGTAATCATCTAATAATAAGTTTTCAAGATCATCATTCTTTTCATACGCATCGGTAATCTTTTGTAAGAATTGCGCACGAATGATACAACCTGCACGCCAGATTTTTGCGATTTCGCCAAATGGTAATTGCCAATCATATTCTTTAGAAGCTTGGCGCAATTGAGCAAATCCTTGTGCATAACTCATGATTTTGCTAAAGTATAACGCTTGACGAATTTTTTCAACGAATTCAGCTTTATCCCCTTGGAACTCAAATTGTGTTTTAGGGAATTTTTGACTTGCATTGACGCGTTCTTCTTTATAAGTAGAAATAAAACGAGCAAATACAGATTCCGTAATTAATGGAAGTGGTACACCTAAGTCTAATGCACTTTGACTTGTCCATTTACCGGTACCTTTATTACCAGCTGCATCTAAAATGACATCAACAATGGGTTTACCTGTACCTAAATCATCTTTACGTGTTAAAATGTCAGCTGTAATTTCCATTAAGAAGCTATCTAGCTCACCTTTATTCCATGTAGCAAATGTTTCAGCTAATTCTTCATTGGATAAACCTAAAACATTTTTCAATAGGTCATAACTTTCAGCGATTAATTGCATATCACCGTATTCAATTCCGTTATGCACCATTTTAACATAATGACCAGCACCATTTGGACCAATGTATGTCACACAAGGTGCACCATCTTCAGCTTTAGCAGAAATTTGTTCTAAGACTGGTGCGATTAAATCATAGGCTTCTTTTTGACCACCAGGCATGATAGATGGACCTTTCAGCGCGCCTTCTTCACCACCAGAAACCCCTGTACCGATAAAGTTAATACCAGAGTTAGCTAATTCTTCATTACGACGCATTGTATCTTTGAAGAAGGTATTCCCACCATCTACTAAAATATCCCCTTTATCTAAGTGAGGCAACAATGCTTGAATGGTAGCATCTGTTCCTTTTCCTGCTTGAACCATCATAATGATTCGGCGAGGTTTTTCCAATGATTGTACAAATTCTTCAATGGTATATGTTGCTTTAAAGTTTTTTTCAGGATGTTCATTTACAACGGCCTCTGTTTTTGATCCTGTACGATTGTATAGCGCAACGGAGTAACCGCGACTTTCAATATTTAAGGCTAAGTTTTTACCCATTACAGCCATACCAACAACACCAATTTGCTGTTTCGTCATGTTCATTCCTCCTAATTTTACCTGGATATTTTCACAGGCTTTTCAATAGACTCTTTCATTATAGCCTAAAATGCTTATGATTAAAAGTAAAATCCTTTTGAGTAAAAAAATAAACCCTAGGCCCCATGGTTAGCCTAAGGGTTTAACTGCTTACTTGATTTTAAGCATTATTTAGCTGCCACATCTTTACCATCGTAGTAGCCACAGTTTGCACATACATGATGGCTTTTCTTTAATTCACCACAGTTTAGGCATTCGTTTAAGCCGTTGATTGATAATTTGTAGTGAGTACGGCGTTTTGCTTTTTTAGCTTTAGAAGTTCTTCTAGCTGGTACTGCCATTTGCTACACCTCCTTATTTCAAATTGCAGAAATTCTGCATTTATTCCAATCTTACTTATCTTCATCCTCTGAGTCGAGTAATGCCGATAATTTTGCAAGACGAGGATCAATTTGACTTTCACTCTCTGCTTGTTTCTGACTAAGATATTCATCTTCTGAAATCACTTGCCAATCATTGCCAGATGGTAAGTCCTCACTTTGTCTTTCCTCTTCAGACAATACTTGAAGCGGAATCGCAAGCAAAAGATTATCGATGATTGATGCTTCTAAATCCAAAGTTTGAGTATCTAAAATTAAAACTTCTTCATCAGGGATACTATCATCTCTCATTTTAAATTGCTCAGGTGTCATAAATAGTTCATCCACATCAACTGATAATGGAACAGCCACAGGTTCAAGAGACCGACTTGAAGGTAAAGTCATTACAGTAGTTAAATGATAGTGGGTAAAATACTCATTTGCCTTTACTTCTAAAAAGCCACTTACTTGAACAGGTGCTAGATCAATAACTTGTGAGTCACGTGCTAAGACAGCCTCTTTTAAATCAAGTGTTTCATTTAATTCAATGGTTTGTTCTTGATACTTTCTTAATTCTAATAAAGAATATTTCATCTTATCTCACCCCTAAGCAACAAAAGCTATTATACAGTTGGTTTTTAGCTTTGTCAATGAATTTTTCTTGACACCTTAAATTTATCTGTAATTTCTAATAAAAAGATTATTTAAAAAAAGGTGGATAAACCATCTTTCGACAATCTACCCACCCATGTTTATCTAAAGAATCGTTTCAATTAGATAGTAGTTGTTTCTCCACGGTATACAATACCACGACGAGAATCTACAGTTACAACTTCGCCATCTTTCACAGCAGAAGTTGCTCCTTTAGCACCAACGATTACTGGTAGATCTTTAGCAATACCTACAACAGCAGCGTGTGAAGTCAAACCACCATCTTCAACCACTAAGGCACTTGCTTT
The DNA here is from genome assembly GCF_000407565.1 of Enterococcus cecorum DSM 20682 = ATCC 43198. Classification (GTDB taxonomy): domain Bacteria; phylum Bacillota; class Bacilli; order Lactobacillales; family Enterococcaceae; genus Enterococcus_E; species Enterococcus_E cecorum. The sequence continues at coordinate 1,054,238 of NZ_ASWI01000003.1, read as the reverse complement.
TTCGATAGCTGGCATAAATTCTTTATCAGTAGTAGGCACTACTAATACCATGCCATCTTTTGCGTTGGCAATTGCTTCTTCAGCAGTTTTAGCAACTACTGCATTGGCAACTACAGAACGGCTACCAACACCTTGGCCTTCAACTAATTTAGAACCAATTAATTGAATCTTCATTACGTTAGTTGTTCCGCGTTCACCAACTGGTACACCAGCAGTAATTAAGATTAAGTCTCCTTCTTTAGCAAAACCTAATTCTACAGCCTTCTTAGTAGCTAATTCAAACATTTCATCAGTTGTAGTTGGTTTTTCAGTAACTGTTGGATAGACACCCCAGTTTAACATTAAACCACGTTTTGTACGTTCGTCAAAAGTAACTGCTAAGATATCTGCATCTGGACGATATTTAGAAATCATTTTAGCAGTATGTCCTGATTCAGTAGCTGCAACGATTGTTTTCACACCTAAGTTTTTAGCTGCAGTTGCTACTGCCATACCGATTGTTTCAGTAACATCTGTCTTATCAAAGTTGTCAATTTTGTATGTGCCAATTTTAGCTAATTGTTTTTCAGCTTCCATGTCGATACGAGCCATAGTTGAAACAGCTTCAACTGGATATTGACCATTAGCAGATTCACCAGATAACATTGTAGCATCTGTACCATCAAATACAGCGTTAGCAACATCAGAAGCTTCCGCACGAGTTGGACGTGGGTTGTGTTGCATTGATTCTAACATTTGAGTTGCTGTAATTACGGCTTTACCAGCAGCATTACATTTCTTAATGATTGTTTTTTGAACCATTGGTACCATTTCAGCTGGAATTTCCACACCCATGTCACCACGAGCAACCATGATACCGTCAGATACTTTCAAGATTTCATCGATATTGTCGATACCTTCTTGAGATTCAATTTTTGAGAAGATTTGAACGTGAGTCATGTTCTTTTCTTCTAAGATTTCACGAATTTCTAAAACGTCTTGTGCTTTACGAACAAAACTTGCAGCAATAAAGTTAATATCATTATCAAGACCAAAACGGATATCAGCTGCGTCTTTTTCAGTAATACCAGGTAAGCTGATAGATACACCAGGAGCGTTAACACCTTTACGAGAACCTAAAATACCTGCGTTTTGTACTTCAGTAACTAATTCACGATTTGCTTCATCTTTTTCTAAAATCTTCATGTCGATTAAGCCATCATCAAATAATACATGACCACCTACATGAACATCGTCATATAATCCAGGATAAGTAACAGCAATCTTTTCTTTTGATCCTACATGTTCGCTATCCATTGAAATACGTACGATATCACCGATATTGAATTCGATTTTACCTGATTCAGTCCCTTGAACTGTTGTACGGATTTCAGCACCTTTAGTATCTAATAAAATAGCTACATCTTTGCCAGTTAATTTAATCGCTTCACGCACCATGTTCATACGAGATAATTGTTCTTCGTGATCACCATGTGAGAAGTTAAAGCGGAATGCGTTAGCCCCTGCTTCGATTAATTTTGCGATTGTTTCGACACTATTGCTTGCTGGTCCTAATGTACTAACAATTTTTGTTTTTTTCATTACTACTTTGCTCCTATTCGTTTATTTTAAAAATAAGTAAAATACTTATTATTTACTAGATTGACTTTTCAATTAAACTGATAGTTCACGGTTTAATTGATATAATGATAAATCTGGTTTATGTTTATAATTTTCTAACATATCAATGATGTCACGAGCAACGATTTGTTCGTTTTCGATACCGATACATAAACCACCTTTGTTTTCTTTTAGTAAATCTACGGCATAGCCACCAAATTTACTTGCCAAAACACGGTCACGAGCACTTGGAGAACCCCCACGTACAATATGTCCTAAGATAGATACGCGTGTATGGAAATCGCCATATTCAGCTAATTTGGCAGCGAATTCGTTACCACCCATCACACCTTCAGCTAATACGATTAAGCAGTGTTTTTTACCACGGTCACGACCTTGTTGAATACGTTCAGCAACTTCTTTCATATCAAAATCATGTTCAGGAATGATAATATCGTCAGCACCACCAGCAACACCAGCCCATAAAGCGATGTCACCCGCACCACGACCCATTACTTCGATAACGAAAGTACGCACGTGTGAAGTCGCTGTATCACGAATACGGTCTAAAGCATCTAATACAGTATTGATTGCTGTATCAAAACCAATTGTGTAATCAGTACCTGGAATATCATTATCAATTGTTCCTGGAATACCAACAGCTGGATAACCATGTTTTGTTAAAGCCATCGCACCATGATAAGAACCATCTCCACCGATGACAACTAAACCTTCAATACCGAATTTTTTCAATTGTTCGATACCTTTTAGTTGTCCTTCTTGAGTAGCAAATTCAGGATAACGAGCAGAATATAAGAAAGTACCACCACGTTGGATTTTATCACCAACATCAGCTAAATCTAAACGACGGATATCCCCTGCAACTAATCCTGCGAAACCATAGTTGATTCCATATACTTCCATTCCTTCATAGATGGCCTTACGAGTGACAGCACGAATCGCTGCGTTCATACCTGGCGCATCTCCACCACTGGTTAAAATTCCAATGCGTTTCATATAATTTCACCTCATTAAAATATTTTGACACATTAAAATAAATGTTCCCTGCTAATCTTAGCCACGAACAATATTTTACCATTAATTTATGAAAATGTCTTGTAGTATCTTGAAAAAATTAGAAAAATGTAAAGATAAATTGAAAATATGTGCATTTTATTTCATAACAACGTTTTCTTCACCTAATAATTGTCTAAGTTCAGCATACAAGTCGGCAGATTCTTTAATCCAAAATTTTTCATCTATCATTCGCTTCTGATGATTAAGCGCATCAAAAATAACAACTGGAACAGTTCCGTGATGTTTTTCTAACACGCTTTGTAACTGATACATCAAACTTTCATTTTCAAAACCATTTTCAAAACGAAGGTAGCAAGTCTTCTGTTGTAACTGATTTTGGATTTGTTCATTAAAATACATTTGTTCAGCTAAAAATTGAATTTGTCCACTATAATTACTGATTTGGCTTTTTCCTTTAATTAGTACACACTGATTAACTTGCAGATTTTGGCGAATTTGTCGGAAAAGTGTCGGAAAAATGGTCACTTCTATTTCTTGTGTCCCGTCATTTCCTGTAATAAAGGCCATTTTTTCCTGCTTTTTCGTAGTTATCTCTTTAATATTCGTCAGATAAAGCAAGATATTGGCACGCTGATTGGCTACCAAGTGCGCAACTTCTCGTACTTTTTCTTGTTGGAAGTAAGACTGATAGCGATCTAGCGGATGTCCAGATAGATACATCCCTAGATATTGATTTTCTAATGCTAATTTTTCTTCAAGGGCATATTCAGCAACTTGCTCATCTACGCTTAAAGTCATTGTTTCTAATAAGTCTAGACTCCCTGCGCTGATGACAAAATTTTGAATCTTACTGGACAATTGTTGCATCAGAAGTTTGCGATTTCCACCTAATTGATCAAAACAACCAACTGCAATCAAAGGTACTAAAAATTCTTCTTTGAGCCAATGACTATTCTGATGATAAACACGCATTAAAAAGTCATCAAAGTCTTTAAACGCTCCATTTTCGTAGCGTTCTTTAACCATCTGGCGCAAGAAATCTTTACGAGTACCCTTGATATTCGCTAAACCAATTCTGATGGTATGTAACTGAACCATCGATGTTTCTAATTGACTTTGATTAATATCTGGTCCAAGCAATTGTACCTGATATTTTTTTAGTTGATGGGCGTATTCTTTTAATTTTGTTACATCATTTTGAGCAGATTTCATTAATGCCGTAAAGAAGGCTGCTGGATAATGAACCTTTAAATAAGCCATTTGATAAGCTACTTTTGAATAAGCAAAGGCATGGGACCTATTAAACCCATAATCTCCAAAGCTTTCAATATAATCGTAAATCTGATTGGCACTTGCTTGTTGTACGCCATTACTAACAGCACCTTGAACGAAAATTTGGCGATATTTATCCATTTCTTGTTTATCCTTCTTACTTATCGCTCGACGTAAAATATCGGCTTGAGCAAGAGTAAAGCCAGCTATTTCTGAAGCAATTTGCATGACTTGCTCTTGATAGACAATGATGCCATAAGTGTTGGATAGAATTTTTTTCATCCGCGGATCGACATAGGTAACCTTTTGTTTTTTGAATCGTCTAGCCACAAATTCATCAATATGTTGCATTGGGCCTGGTCGGAACAGTGCATTTACCGCTGCTAAATCTTCTAAATTCTGCGGTACCACTCTTTTTAATACTTGGCGGATACCAGAAGATTCAAATTGAAATACCCCTGTAGTATCTGCTTTTTGAAAGATTTTCATCGTTTCTGCTTCATCAGTAGGGATTTCAGCTTGACTACGTATCGCATTTGGAAAATGACGCATCGCTTTTAACGCATCATCAATAATCGATAAATTTTTTAAACCCAAAAAGTCAAATTTCAACAATCCAGTAGCTTGCACATCATTCATCGTATATTGACTTAAAAGTAATTCATCTGAACCTAGTTGCAGCGGAATGAAACTTCTCAAATCTATATCACTAATAATGACCCCTGCTGCATGGGTTGAAACATGACGGGGCAATCCTTCTAAAATAGAAGCAACATGATAGATTAGTTGATTTTTCTTAGAGCGCTCAATTAGCTGGCGAAGGTCTTTGGATTGCTGATAGGCTTGTGCTAAAGTAATTTTTAAAGTATTAGGAACAGCTTTAGACCAATGACTGCTTTCACTTTGCGACAATCCAAATACTCTTGAGACATCTCTTAAGACCATTTTTGCTGCCATCGTACCAAATGTCGCAATCTGCACCACCTGATAATGACCGTATTTTTGGTGTACATAACGCAAGACTTCTTGACGGCGATTATCTGGAATATCTAAATCTATATCGGGCATTGTTTGACGATCAGGATTCAAGAAACGTTCAAAAAGCAATTGATACTTGATTGGGTCGACATCCGTAATGCGAAGTAAATAGGCAACTAAACTTCCCGCCGCCGAACCACGCCCAGCTCCCGTAACGATTTTTTGATCATGGGCATATTTCATTACATCATAGACAATTAAAAAGTAATCATCAAAGCCCATATTATGAATGACAGATAATTCATAGGCTAACCTTTCTTGGTACGTAGGATTAGTCTCTAAATGAAATGCTTGTAATTGCTGCTCACAGAGTGCTTTTAATACTTCATCAGCTTTTTGACCAGCCGCCAATGGAAACTGTGGTAAAAGGGCCTGATGCAAAGGAATCTCTAATTGTACCTGCTTGCATAATTGATTTAAATATTCAAGCGCACTAGGTACACTTTCTTGATAATAGCGCTGATAAGATTCTTCAGATAAGAGTGGATAGGCCTGGGTATGTTGTGGTGATTGGATTTCTTCTGATGTCAATACTTCACCACGCTGTACTTTTTGTAAGACCTTCAAGGCAAATGCTTCCTCGCTATGCAAGATATTTACTTTAGAGAGTGCTAATGGCATTAAATCAAATGTTTCTAAAAAGTCTTGATCCACTTTTTCATAAATCTGTATGCCATAATAGACTTTAGGAAGAGATGCTTTGATTTCATTTATCAAATCCAGTCGATAAGTATTTTCCATCTCAGGATTAGCCAATGGATGTTCAAAATTAACAACCCAGGCTAACTGCTGTACATGTTCGATTTCAGCTAAATGAACGACTTCTTCACATTTTCTTTTTGTAGAAATTTCCATTAAAGACTGAAATCCCTGATAATTTAAAGCAATGGCAATTAAAGGCAGATTTCGTTTCATACGTTGTGAGTAGTATGAAAATTTTAAGCCAATAATTGGTTGGATGTTTGCTTTTAAACAAGACTGATAAAATGTCAAAGCCCCACTTAACGTATCTTCATCAATCAACCCTAGTCTTTGATAACCCATCTTTTGGGCTAAATCAATATATTCGTTAACCTTAACAGTGCTATTCATCAAGGTATAGGCACTATTGGTATAGATTGGCACATAACTCATACGCTTGCTCCTTTCATTGATTCTTCATTTTTATTGTACTGAAGATTATCGCAACTGACAACAATCAAAGACTTTACAATCGCTGAAAATATGTTAAACTAAGAGACGATTAAACAGGAAAGAAGGAATTTCTGTGAAATATATTGTTACCATGTTTTGGGCAATGATTTTAGGTCAAGTTGTTGGCTATTTAGGTAGTGCATTAACTGGCGGTCAATATGATTTTACTGTTACCGCACAACTATCCTTTTTAGTAGGCATCATTGTAATCGTTGTTGCAAATGTCTGCGTTCCGAAAAAAGCGAAACATAATTAAAAAAACGTGATTGCTTACATTTAGCAATCACGTTTTTTACTTTATTCTGGTATATAATAGACAATCGGCTTACGAAAATTAAAGAGTGATAAGCACAAATTACAAAAGATGCAAATCGAAGTCACAATAAACACGCTACGATACCCAAATCCATGCGCAACAGTAGAACCAATCATCGGTCCAACAACTTGTCCAAAGTTAGAAAACATTTGATTATAGCTGTAAATCCGACTGACTCCTTCAGGTGGCGTAATCTTACTAATCAAAGTATTGACTGATGGCATTAAAGCACCGGTAGAAAAGCCGAGTAAAAACCGTAACCCCCCTAACTGTAAAGTGCTGTGAACAAATGTCATCGGTAAAATACACGCTAAGGAGAATATTAAGCCACCTAATAGAATCTTATGGTTACCAATCTTATCGTCAAGTTTTCCTAAAGCTGGCGAAGAAATCATCGCAGACACCCCTGAAATAGAGACAATCAAACCACTTACAAATAATACATTGCCTTGATTGCCATTTAATTGACGAATAAATAAAGTTAATATCGGACTAATTGAAGTGATTCCTACCTGAATAATTAGTGAGGTAACGAATAGACCAAATAACAATTGTACATTATGCATTTTCGCTAACAGCTCTTTTAACGAAAGCATTTCTTGTTTGTGAACAGGTTTGAAATCTTCTTTGACCATCGTAACCGTCAAAATTAACGTAATTAAGAGCACGGTTCCGGTAATTAGAAATACATTGCGAATCCCAAATATTTCCGCTAAAATCCCTCCTAATGAAGGACCAATCATCGTTCCGGCAATCGCACCAGTCGCCAATGTGCCAAGCGCCCAACCACTTTTCTCACGAGGAGCTTGTGAGGCGATTAAAGCCGTAGCATTAGGAATATATCCTGAAAGTACGCCTGTTAAAAAACGCATAAATAATAACCAATAAACATCAGGTACGAAAGCCAGTGCCCCCATCGAAAAAGTCATGCCTGCTGCTGCTCGAATCATCATTAATCGTCGGCCTTTACGATCAGCTAAATTTCCCCAAATTGGTGCAACAAGTGCTGCTGCCAAGGCGGTCACTGAAATCGCTAATCCCGCATATAGTTCAACTTGGCTTTTAGGTGTATGTAATTGCTCAATATAGATTGGAATAAAAGGCATCACTAAACTAAAACTAGCCCCAGTAAAGAAGCACCCAATCCATGATATATATAAATTTCGTTTCCAATCAATTTTCAAACTAATACCTTCCTTCTTTTTTCACCAAATAATACTATAGCGCAATCTTGTTCAGATTGACAACAGATTTACTGAAAATATTTATTCTCATAACAAAGTAAAAAAGGGCGACTACAAAGAATCGTCCTTTTTATATTCATTTGATAAAGATAACTAGATAATTGCAAGAATCACAAAGTTTAGAATGAACAATGCATTTACAGCCCAAATGACTGGTGAAACTTGGCTTGCTTTGCCTTTTAAGACTTTCGTTAAGGCATACATGATAAAACCTGCTGCGATACCATAAGAGATGCTGTAACACAAGCCCATAAAGATAGAAGCAAAGAAAGTTGGAATTGCTTCTTCTAATTCTGTCCAATTAATATCTTTAAAGGAAGCCATCATCATTACTCCAACTAAAATTAAGGCTGGTGCAGTGGCTTGACTAGGTACAATTGAAATTAATGGTGAGAAGAAACTACTAATTGCAAAAAGAATCGCTACAACAACAGAAGTTAAACCGGTACGTCCACCAGCACCAATTCCGGCAGCCGATTCAACATAAGTAGTCGTATTAGAAGTACCGAATATCGCACCTACACTTGTCGCAATCGCATCAGCAAATAACGCACGATCTAGGCGCGTATTTAATCCACGACCATTGTCTAATGAATCTTCATCTGCTTTAGAGAAGATACCCGTACGACGACCAGTACCGATAAATGTACCAATTGTATCAAAAGTATCAGATAAACTGAAAGCTAAAATTGTCATAATCACTTGCGGAATTTTATGAGATTCACTAAATAAAGATTGCATCCCTTCTGGACCAAAGGCAGCCCCAAAAGTTGTACCTAATTGTTTGAATGAGTTAGCCAATGAATTCGTGTGCCAATCAATCGCACCTAAATCAACAACACCCATTAAAATACCAATAATTGTAGTACCTAAAATCCCAATGATAATTGCGCCACGCACATTTAAGACCACTAAAATCGTCATTAAAAATAGACCTATTAAAGCTAAAAGTACAGGTGCATTATTGAAGTTTGCTAATGCAGGAACGATGCCACCATTCATTGAAACACTGGCCACTTTACCTTTTTCAACGATCGCATTAGTAATTGTTGCACCATCAGCACTAAAGCTTAATAAATTCGCATTTTTAATCCCAACATAAGCGACAAAAATACCAATCCCACCACTGATAGCGTGTTGCATACTTTCAGGAATTGCATGAATAATCATTTTGCGAATACGCGTCACAGTAATAAAGATATTGATTAAACCACAGATAAACACCATCGCTAAAGCTTGTTGCCATGAATACCCCAAGCCAAATACTACAGTAAAGGTAAAGAAAGCATTCAAGCCCATACCTGGCGCTTGAGCATAAGGAACATTTGCAAATAATCCCATGACTAAAGTACCGATGACTGAAGCAATAATTGTTGCTAAAAAGACCGCTTGAAACGGCATGCCGGATTGAGATAAAATATTTGGATTAACGAATAAAATATAGCTCATTGCAAAAAATGTTGTTAATCCGGCTAAAACTTCTGTAGAGACAGTTGTTTTATTTTCCTTCAATTTGAAAAATTTTTCCATTTTAATAAGTCCACTCCTCAGATATTCTGATATATTCCGAAAAAATCGATTTTAAATGTACGTTTTTTTCAGACTACACAAGGTAGTATAGTCGAGTAATTTTCGGATTTCAACAGAAAAAGAATAAAAAGCTTTAAAAAACTTTCGAATGTTCGTGTTTTACAACATTCACCTCTCAGCAACTAGAAATTATCTATTTCCTTATTGACTTTTTTATAAAAAACAGTCAAAATATAATTTACGGAGAGTTGGCAGAGTGGTAATGCACTGGACTCGAAATCCAGCGAGCCGAATTTTTCGGTGCACGGGTTCAAATCCCGTACTCTCCTTTTCGCAACTGCAGCTTTGTAGTTGCTTTTTTTTGTTTACTTTTCTTTTAATCAGGACAGATTTCTGACTTGTTTTACCCAACATCTTGTGATATGATTTTTCATGTTGTCAATATATTGTAGTTTAGTAGAAGAATGATAATTGCTGAACTTTAAGGAGTTTTGTTATAAATGAAAGGAGCTAACCAAGCTGTGATAGTACTTGCAGGTATGATTGGTGCCGGAAAAACCAAATACACCGAAATGATTGCGAATGAATTAGGCAGTTTACCTTTTTATGAAAGTGTCGATGATAATCGCATTTTAGAAATGTTTTATAAAGATCCGAAGCGTTGGGCTTTTGCATTACAAATCCACTTTTTAAATACCCGCTTTAAGAGCATTAAAGAAGCTTTGAAACATCAACACAATGTTTTAGACCGTTCGATTTATGAAGATGCTTTATTTACCCAAATCAATTTTGAAAATGGCAATATGTCTGAAGCTGAAATGGATACTTATCTTTCTCTTTTAGATAATATGATGGAAGAGTTAGACGGTATGCCTAAAAAAGCACCAGACTTATTAGTATATTTACAAGGACCACTTGATATTCATTTACAGCGTATCAAAAAACGTGGTCGCGAATATGAACAAGTAGATGAAAATGAAGAAAATGATGAGTTATTAGCCTACTATAAACATCTACATTCACGTTATGATGATTGGTATAACGCTTATGATAAGAGCAAAAAAATTGCGATTCCAATTACCAAATATGATATTGAAATCCCCGAGCATAAAGAAGCTGTAATGGCAATTATCAAAAATGCTTTAAATGAAATGAATTAACAAAAGAGCACAGAATCCTCCAAAATTCTGTGCTTCTTTTGTTATAAACTTAAATACTTTTCTAAGTAGCGTGCTAGACCATCTTCGTCATTCGTATATTCAGTCATATCGTTCGCGACTTTTTTCGCTTGCTCAGAACCATTCTTCATGACCACACCACTACCTGCGAATTCGAGCATTTCCACATCATTGTATTCATCGCCAAATGCCATAATATTTTTTGGCTTAAATCCTAAATCATCCGCAATTAGCGCAAGACCAGTTGCTTTGTGTACTCCCTTAGGGGTCATTTCCAGCATATTATGTGGTCCACCCCACGTTTTAGTCGCAACATCAGGATAAGAACGATTTAATACCTCAGCGACACTTTCTAAGGTTTCTGGGCGCGTTTTAATTAATAAAGAAGTAGGATTTTCTTTTAAGTTCTCTAGTAAATTATCATTCGTTACCTTGGTTGAACCGAAAAAGGTAGGATCAACACCGTCTAACTGGCTAACAAAAAAATGACGACGATCTTCTGCGGCTACAAATTCAATCCCTAGTGCTTCTTTTTTAGCCTTTAAGTCAAAAGCAATAGCACGATCGATAAAATATTCGGTTTCTTTTTCCCAATATTTAAAAGGTTTATGGGTCAATGAACCGTTGAAATTAACCATTGCAGAATCCAGTTTTAGTTGACGGTAAAATTGTTCACTCATTCTAAAGGGGCGACCTGTTGCAATCACTACTGTATGTCCTTTTTGCTGGGCCTTAATTAAGGTCTCTTGGGTTTTTGGAGTAATCAGTGATTGCGCATTTAATGTCGTGCCATCTAAATCTATCGCGATTAATTTCTTTTCCATATATTTCTCCTTCCTTGAAATCTTTCTCTATAGTCTAACATATTTCTGGAAGAAGAAACAAGTAAAACCTCAATAGTTGCTACTACTGAGGTTTTATCTTTATTGACGAATTAAATCTAATTTTTGACCCTTAGCGATATCATCAATCATTTTCTTACACATATTTACGAAATCATCGTGTGTTAAATGAATAATTCCGGCGTTTTGTAAGGAAATAATCCCACTTACTGCAATCAATGTCTCTAGGTGATAATTTCTAAATTCTTCATCACTCAAATGTTTGAAACGATCATCTTTAAAGACTTGTTCACGGTAATATTCTTCGGACTTGGCAAATAAGTAATCACCGCCACCATTATTATCTACCCAACAAGCTTTGTATAATGTAGGTTTCTTTAAGGCTAACTCAATAAAATGAACAGGTGAGTCTACAATAATATCTCCTGTTATTGGTTTGGTTAGACTAATTCGTTCAATATCATTCCAGACTTTGTCTAAAACTTGAGTCTTCAAATCTTTCATATTTTTGAACTGCAAATAAATAGGTTGTGTTGAAATTCCCAATTCTTGCGCGACATTTCGGGCTGTAAACTTATCAAATCCTTCACGTGCCACAATATTATACCCTGCTTTTACAATCTGTTCTTTTGTATAAATTTTATACCTCATTCAAATCTCCCCCAAATTCTATCTATCTCTATTTTACTCAAAATATGTAAATTAAGCAAAAAAATATCCATGAAAAATGTTATCATACTAGATAAAAAACGTTATCATAGCCAGGGGAAAGTATAAAAAATTTGAGAATAATAAAATAAGGAAGATATTTTTTGCCTTTTTTCATAAATCAGCTAAAATAAAAAGTACCCTAACTTTTGCTTTTGAGGTGATTTTCCCTTGTTGAACGATAGCCAATCAGAAAATATCAAAGCCAAAATACTAAAAACGGCCTTACTAGCTGGTAAAATTATGATGGAAAATGGTTCTGAAGTTTATCGCGTGGAAGATACGATGAAACGAATTGCACAAAACGCCGGGGAAATGGATGTTAGTTGTTACGTTACAGCTACAGGAATTTTCATCGGTCTTGAGAATCAGCAAAGAGTCATGATTGCCAGTGTCGAAGCGCGTACCATCAATTTAGAAAAAGTGGTTGCTGTAAACGAGATGTCTAGACAATTTGCAGATAAAAAAATCACTCTTCATGAACTGGCAGAAAAGCTCGAACAAATCAATCAAAAAGTACCCACCTTTCCACTCTGGCTAGAAATTTTAGCAGCCGGAATGATTAGTGCTGGAGCCATGTATCTCTTTGGTGGGGTAATGTCTGACTTTTTGATTACTTTTTTAATCGGATCACTGGGGTTTATTATTAGCGTTGTCTGCAAATCGCTGATAAAACTGAACTACTTTGATTTGTTCATCGCCAGTTTTTGTATTGGTATTATGAGCATCGTCGCTGTAAAATACCATTTCGCCAGTCAAATCGATCCAATTATTATTGGTTCAATTATGCCCTTTGTACCTGGCGTAGCAATTACCAATGCTGTTCGTGATATTTTAGCGGGACATTTAATTAGCGGTACAGCTCGGGCAACAGAAGCATTAATTGTCGCAGCTACAATATGTGCCGGTATTGCAACCGTTTTTAACTGGTTAGGAGGATGGCTATGAGCGAGTGGTTGATTCATATTATTTTTAGCTTTTTGAGTACGATTGGATTTGGCATTGTTACAAATATCCCTAGAAGAGCATTTGTCGCATCTGGTTTTACTGGCGTATGTGGCTGGTTAGTCTTTTGGCAGTTAAAAACGCATCATATGTCTTTAGGTGGGGCGAATTTTTGGGCAGCCTTACTGATTGGTATCTTAAGTATCTATTTTTCACGTAAACAAAAGATGCCTGTCATTATCTTTCATATTCCAAGCCTATTTTTGCTTGTACCTGGTGGCCCGGCTTACTTAGCCATTCGTCTGTTTATTAGTGGCAATACATCGGCAGCTTTTACCCAAATTAGCATCGTGACTATCACTGCGGCTAGTATTGCAGGTGCCTTTATGATGAGCAATTTAGTAGAAAGAATTGTTTTAAAGATATCAAATTTACAAAAAAAGCATAAAAATTGTTAAAATCAGTCTTAAGTGCTATTCTCAAATAAACCAAAAACTACTATAATAGTGATAGATAATTTGGAAAAGGAGATACTCTATGAACATTGAACTATCCCGTAAAATCGTTAGCTTCATCTCATTTTGTGGCTTAGTTGCAACGATTATTGTCACGATTTATTTTTATCGCTTAGGACTATTTAAAGATATTCATTCCTTGCGACTGTACATAGAGAATGCCGCAATCTTTGGTCCATTTATCTTTATCCTTTTACAAATCATTCAAGTAGTTGTGCCGATTATTCCTGGTGGGATATCTACTGCTGCTGGTGTAGTCATATTCGGTCCTTTTTTAGGATTCGTTTATAATTATGTTGGTATTTGTATTGGGTCTGTCATTGTTTTCCTACTTGCTAGAAAATATGGTAAATCATTCATTTTAAGTATGATTAGTGAAAAGACCTTTAACAAATATACGCATTGGCTAGATAATCAAAAGAGATTTGATCGCTTATTTTCTTTAGCCATTCTCTTACCGGTTGCTCCTGATGATGCCTTATGTATGATTGCTGGGCTCACAGAAATCAGCCTTAAGAAGTTCACTTGGATTATCTTATTATGCAAACCAGCGACGATTCTAGCTTACAGTATGGCCTTAATTTACGGGGCGAACTGGCTAACCAATTTATTAAGTTAAGAAAACACGACTACCCCATTTATTTTGTGGTAGTCGTTTTATTTTATGCTTAAATTTAGATAACGAATTCAAAATATTTGCCAAAATTCACCACTTGTGCTATAATGAACAATGTAAAGGGGTTACAATATTAAATAATTAAAGGAGGTGGTATTATGACATACAAAAACACAAATCTTGTTTATCGAATTGCTTTTGACACAACACAAAACGTCTTTATCGCAATTGATGCTAACAACAAAAACAACTGTGCCTATGGTGTAACAATTGAACAAGCAGTGGCAAACCTTGTTGCAAACAAATAAAGAAAGGAAAACATCATGCCCACAAATCCGAATAACCTACTTTAAGAATCATCTTTAGTTCTCACGCTAAGGATGATTTTTTTACTCTTAAACCAAAAAAAGACTTAACCCTCGATTAGAGAGCCAAGCCTTAAAAATTTGAGAATTATAGACGTTCATTTAATTCTTTCGCTAATTCTTCAAAACCAGGTTTACCTAATAAAGCAAACATGTTTTTCTTGTAAGCTTCAACACCTGGTTGGTCAAATGGGTTAACCCCGTTTAAGTAACCAGACATACCTACAGCAATTTCAAAGAAGTAAATGACATAACCTAATGTATAAGCATCCATTTCAGGTAATTTCACTAACATATTTGGTACATTACCATCTGTATGTGCTAATAAAGTACCTTCGAAGGCTTTTGTATTTACAAAGTCAACTTCTTTACCTTGTAAGTAACCTAAACCATCTAAGTCATCTTCTTGGGTAGGAATGACAACAGATTTACGAGGTTTTTCAACTTTCACAACTGTTTCAAAAATATTTCTTACACCGTCTTGGATTGTTTGACCAACAGAGTGTAAGTCAGTTGAGAAGTTAGCACTTGAAGGATAGATACCTTTTTGATCTTTACCTTCAGATTCACCATATAATTGTTTCCACCATTCAGAGAAGTATTGCATTCCTGGTTCGTAGTTAACTAAGATTTCGATTGCTTTACCTTTACGATATAAAATATTACGTAAAGCTGCATATTGATAAGCTTCATTTTCTTCTAAGCTATCAGATGAGTAAGCAACTTGAGCATCAGCCGCACCTTTCATTAATGCATCGATATCAGCACCACTTACAGCAATTGGTAATAAACCAACTGGCGTTAATACAGTGAAACGTCCACCAACATCATCTGGAATGACAAATGTTTGCCAACCTTCAGCATCTGCTTCAACTTTTACAGCACCGCGCGCACGGTCAGTTGTTGCGTAGATACGTTTGTTTGCTTCTTCACGTCCATATTTTTTAATTAATAATTCTTTGAACACACGGAAGGCAATTGCAGGTTCAGTCGTTGTACCTGATTTAGAGATAACATTCACTGAGAAATCACGGTCGCCAATTAATTCAATTAAATCAGCTAAGTAAGTTGAAGAAATTGAGTTACCGGCAAAGAAGATTTGTGGTGTTTTACGTCCATCTTTAGGTAAAACATTGTAGAATGAATGATTTAAAAATTCAATTGCTGCACGTGCCCCTAAATAAGAACCACCAATACCAATGACAACAAGCACTTCAGAATCTTCTTGGATTTTTTTCGCTGCTGCTTTAATACGTGCAAATTCTTCTTTATCATAGTTTGTTGGTAAATCTAACCAACCAACAAAGTCGTTACCAGGACCTGTTTTTTCTCTTAAAGCTTTGTCTGCTGCTGTCACTTGTGTTTGTATGTAAGCTAATTCATGTTCACTAACAAATGGAGCTAATTTTGAATAATCAAACTTAATGTGAGCCATTGTTTTCCTCCTAAAATAATTCGTCGTTTATACAGTTATTACTTTACGTGTTTTGTTTCAATTTTTCAAGTAAATTCCCTAAAATTAGTGAAAAAAATCGCGAAATTTAATGAAACCTTCAACGACTTCTAAAAAAGGAGCCTTCAACTAGCAAAATGACTAGATTGAAAGCTCCAGATGTCTATTTTTTCCAGATAAATTGCTTGTATTTCCTAGACTAATCCTTGAGCACTCATCGCTTTAGCCACACGTTCAAAGCCTGCAATATTCGCACCTAATAATAAGTTATGGCTTTGGTTAAAGTGAGTGGCTGTATCACGACAAGCGCGGTAAATATTGTGCATGATGTCGTCTAATTTAGCATCGACTTCTTCTTTTGTCCAAGCTAAGCGTTGTGAGTTTTGGCTCATTTCTAAAGCAGATACAGCAACTCCACCTGCATTAGCGGCTTTACCCGGGCAATATTGTACGCCATTTTCGATGAAGTAGTTGGCGGCTTCTAAAGTAGATGGCATGTTCGCACCTTCTGCAACGACTTTAACCCCATTTGCGACTAATTGTTTGGCTTGATCTAAATTAATTTCATTTTGAGTCGCACTTGGGAAGGCTAAGTCCGCTTTTAGATTTGCATTCCAAACTGAATCATTGGCTACATATTTTGCTGAAGGACGTTTGGCTTGATAGCTTGTTAATCTTTCACGCTTCACTTCTTTGATTTCTTTTAGTAAGTCTAAGTCGATTCCTTCTTCATCCACGATATATCCGCTTGAATCTGAACATGAAATGACTTTAGCTCCTAATTGTTGAAGTTTTTCAATAGTATAGATTGCTACATTTCCACTACCAGATACAATTGCAGCCTTACCATTAAAGTCTTCGTTTTGATCAGCTAGTAAATGTTTAACAAAGTAAACCGCACCATAACCAGTCGCTTCAGTACGTCCTAAGCTTCCCCAGAAAGATAGAGGTTTTCCAGTTAAGACACCAGCATCATATTGTTTTAAGCGTTTATATTGACCAAACAAGTAACCAATCTCGCGGCCACCTACACCGATATCACCTGCAGGAACGTCTGTATCTGGTCCAATATGTTTGGCTAATTCTGTCATGAAGCTTTGGCAAAAACGCATAATTTCCGCATCTGATTTGCCTTTAGGGTCAAAGTCACTACCACCTTTACCCCCACCAATTGGTAAACCAGTCAAACTATTTTTAAAAATTTGCTCAAAAGCTAAGAATTTCAAAATACTTAAGTTTACACTAGGATGGAAACGCAAACCACCTTTATATGGTCCTAAAGCAGAATTAAATTGGATACGGTAGCCACGGTTCACTTGCCAATTACCATTATCGT
Organism: Enterococcus cecorum DSM 20682 = ATCC 43198; assembly: GCF_000407565.1. Taxonomy (GTDB): domain Bacteria; phylum Bacillota; class Bacilli; order Lactobacillales; family Enterococcaceae; genus Enterococcus_E; species Enterococcus_E cecorum. The sequence goes on along the minus strand of NZ_ASWI01000003.1, from coordinate 1,037,049 downwards.
CTTGCCAAGGCACACGGAATTGGACTAAGCGTTCTGGCTCAGTAATAATTGCCAATAAATTTTGATCCACATATTCTGGATGTTCTTCTAAAAATGGGACAACGGTTTCCATAAATTCATCAATCGCTTGTAAAAATTCTGCTTGATGACTGTCTTTTGCATGTAACTCTGCTTGAATTTTCTCAACATATTCCGTTACTTTACTCATAAACCACAACTTCCTTCCTGTTTTTCATCATAAAATTCCATCACGTCAATATAACATGAGAATGAATAGTACATCTATACAATTTTCTTCACCTATCAGTAGTGATATCCGAATAATTTTCAAAAAAACAAGCGAAAGGCTCGGAAAAATCATATAGGTATGATATATTGTAACTGAAAATTGAAAATATTTCATCTATTTTGCTGAAAAAATAGTAAAATAATTCATTAAAATTAGGATGTGAGAAAAATTTGCAAAAATATGATGTTATTGTCATCGGTGGCGGTACGAGTGGTATGATGGCAGCAATTAGCGCTAGTGAAAACGGGGCAAAAGTACTGCTTATTGAAAAAAACCGTAAATTCGGTAAAAAATTATTGATGACTGGAGGCGGACGTTGTAATGTTACCAATAGTCAATCAGTCGAACATTTAATCGAACACATTCCAGGAAATGGTCGCTTTTTATATAGTACTTTTAATCAATGGAATAACCAAGATATTATCCAATTTTTTACCCAATCAGGTGTGCAATTAAAAGAAGAAGATCACGGGCGAATGTTTCCCACTACTGATTCATCCAAAACAATTGTTGATTGTCTTATTACTAAACTAAAAGAAAACCATGTTGAATTATGCATGAAAACGACGGTTGAAAAACTCATCCATGATGGTCGTACCATTCAAGGAGTGAGATGTGATAAAGGAGATTTTTTTGCACCGAGTGTCATTATCGCCACAGGTGGCAAAACATACCCATCCACTGGGGCAACTGGCGATGGTTATCAATTAGCAAAACAAGTAAAACATCAAATCACGCCACTATACCCGACAGAATCGCCGCTAATCAGTGAAGCAGATTTTATCCAGGAGCGTACCTTACAAGGATTATCTTTACGCGATGTGCAATTAACGGTTTTAAATCAAAAAGGGAAAACCGTGACAAGTCACACCATGGATTTACTATTTACTCATTTTGGAATTTCAGGTCCAGCTGCTTTAAGATGTTCTTCTTTTGTCAATCAACTGCTGAAAAAACAAACACCTGTGATTGTCGAATTGGACTGTGTACCAGAGCTAACAGCAAATCAGTTGAACCAAAAAATTGTTCAAACGCTTCAAAAAAACGGAAAAAAACAAGTGAACAATGCTTTGAAGGGACTTTTACCTGATCGGTTGCTTACTTTTTATCTTGAACGATTACACCTAGCAGATTTAATGAGTAAACAAGTCACTTTAAAACAAATTGATTCCTTAGTCAATCTGATTAAATCTTTTCAAATACCGATTATCCGCACCTTTGCTTTAGAAAAATCATTTGTTACTGGTGGCGGCATCTCTTTAAAAGAAATCAATCCCAAAACCTTAGAAAGTAAAAAAATAATGGGATTATATGCTTGCGGTGAAGTCTTAGATATCAATGGTTATACAGGCGGCTACAATATTACAGCAGCTTTTTCTACTGGTCATGTAGCAGGCAGGCACGCAGCTCAAACAGCACTATGGCAAAGTTAAAAGCAGGCAAAAAAGAGGGGACTCTCCCCTCTTTTTTGATTACTTTTCTAAAGTTAAATCAACAAATTTACCACGAACTAAGCCAGCTAAATCATTTGGTGCCAGCTCCATTTGTACCCCGCGTTTTCCTGCTGATACCATAATAGTAGCAAAATTTAAGGCTGACTGATCAAAATACGTTGGAAAAAGTTTTTTCATCCCAACTGGCGAACAACCACCACGAATATAGCCCGTTAAATTCTCTAAGTCTTTTAGATGAAGCATTTCTACCTTTTTATTGCCACTTTCCTTGGCGATTTTTTTCAAATCTAATTCTTGATTGCTAGGAATAACTGCTACAACTGGACCAGTCTTATTGCCCACAGCTACCAACGTCTTGAAAATTTGCGCTTCATTTTGGTTGAGTTCTTCAGCCACATGTTTCGCACCTAAATCATTCTCAGAAAAAGTATAAGTATGCTCTTGATAAGGAATCTTTTTTTGCTCTACGATACGAATTGCGTTTGTTTTTATTTGTTTTTTCTTAGCCATTTGTTTCTTCCTTTACTGAATCTTTCATACTCAATGTGGACAGTATTTGCTCGAGCATTTCTACTTGAATCTGACCAGGAGCAGAATTTTCACCAAAATAGCCAAATGTAAAGCGCGATCCCATAAGTTCACCAGCGACTCGGGTTACCTTACCTAATTCACCCATCGCCATTACTGCTAAAGGTAAATCATAAAAAGTATGTGCTTTTTCAATTAAACTCATCGTACGTAAAACATCATTTAACTGTTGCGGCATCAAAGCAAGTTTGCCTATATCGGCCCCCATTTGATGCATCAAGCCAATTTTAAAAATTAATTCAGCGTCTTTAGGGGTACGCTTGAAATCATGATAGCTCATCAAACAAATGGTCTGCGTATCTTTTAATTGTTTGATAAAATTTCTGCCCAAAAACTCTGCTTGAGCCAATTCAATATCTATCATATCCACCAATTGTAACTTACAGACGCTCAGACATAATTCTTTATAATCTTCTAAACGAATTTGCGCCTGACCACCTTCTTCTGTGGTGCGGAAGGTAAAAAGTAACTCCTTATTTGATAAATTATTACGCAAAGTACGAAGTGTAACCAAAACATGCTCTAAATCCTGAATTTCTGTAAAATAATCTGCGCGCCATTCGACCATTTCGACTGAACTATTGCGAATTTTTTCCGCTTGTGCCATTAATTCTTCGGTTGTTCTTCCTGTTAATGGGACACAAATTTTTGGACGCTGATAACTCGTTGACATACAATCCTTCCTCTCCCTTTATAATTTCTGATAAATAAATACTTTTAAATAATTGCTCTCTTCGTATTTCTCATTTGCGACAAAATCAGCTGGTAATTGATAACGCTCGACTAGTCGGTATTGCACGTGAGCAGCTTGGAAACTTTTCTCAATCATTTTTTTAAACTTAGCCACTGTAACATTACTTGCATTAGTCGAAGCGACAATCATCCCTTTATCTGCTAAAATCGGTAAACTGTCCGTAATCAAATCACCATAATTTTTAGCGACAGTAAAGACCTTCTTGCCATTTCGTGCAAAACTCGGCGGATCCAATACAATCACATCATACTGCAGCCCTTTTTTCTTAGCGTAACGGAAATAATCAAAGGTATCCATCACATGAATTTTATGATTTTCTAAGGTAATGCCATTGACTGCAAACTGCTCCTTGGTTTTTTCAAGGCTGCGTTTAGCTAAATCCACACTAGTCGTACTGCTCGCTCCTCCAAAAGCCGCAGCAACTGAAAAAGCTCCTGTATAGCTAAACATATTTAAGATACGTTTTCCCATAGCTAATCCATCCACTAAACGGCCACGAACTTCATGTTGATCTAAAAAAATCCCGGTCATCCAACCTTCATTTAAATAGGTAGCATATTGGACATTATTTTCTTTCACTATTAATGGTTCTGGTGCTACTTTGCCAACATAATGGTTTGATTCAGGCAAGTCACTCTTAAAACGATTTTTCTCATAAATACCTAAAATTTCAGGATATACTTTGAGAAAATTCTCCATAATCAATTGACGATGATGATAAATGGTCGTGTTGTACCAAGAAACAACTGCATAACCAGCATAATAATCAATCGTCAAACCACCAATACCATCGCCTTCTCCATTAAAAATTCGAAAAGCATTGGTATCCTCAGCATGAAAATAAGCCTTACGTTTTTGTTTCGCTTCTTTAAATTTTTGCGCAAATAACTGACCATCAATTGGCTCATTCTTTAAAGACAAAATCCAACCAATTCCTTTGTTTTGCTCCCCTAGATATCCTTTAGCAATAAAACGCTTCTTTTCATCGACAAAATCTATCCACTCAAGCGTTGGTTGCAAATCTAAAACGTCTTCTTTTCGTACCAAAGGATGGCCCTGTAAAAACTTCTTCTTGGCTTGATTGATAACTATAACTTTTGGCATTTTATTCTCCGTTTCTTTCTCTTTGTTAAGAAATTATAACACAAAATGAGAAAAAAGACGAAAAAGCTCAAATCCAATTATAAAGAAAGATTAAATTCTAATGATGGTCTTTGAAGTTCAATTGACAGTCGATTTTAAGATGGGTAAAATGGAAAAGAATAGTATGTAAACTTCTGAAAATATTTAAATAAAAGAAAAGAGGGGAATTTTCCTTTGAAAAAAAAGAATTATTTTAGCTGGGTTAACAAACGGTTAGGCTTCTTTGGCTTGTTACTTGTGTTAATGTGGATAAAAAATATGTTGGCTTATACCTTAGATTTCCATCTATCTTTGGAAAATGCACTCCAACATTTTATTTTGATAATAAATCCAATTGCTACAACCTTACTTTTATTATCAGTCGGTTTATACGTTCGTCGCAAAAAGCCAGCCTATATTACAATGATGGTCATTTATTTTATCATGACTGCCCTATTGTTTTCGAATGCTGTTTATTATCGAGAATTCACTGACTTCATCACAATCAATACGATGTTAGGTGCGGGTAAGGTTGCGAGTGGTTTAGGTGAAAGTGCCATTAAACTATTTAGACCTTATGATATTTTGTATTGGTTAGACTTCATTTTGCTCGTCTTTGCTTTAGCTACCAAACGTATCAAAATGGATGAAACTCCAGTACGCGCACGCATGGCCTTTGCTTTTTCTACGTTAGCTGTGATGATTTTTTCAGGTAACTTATTCTTAGCTGAAAGTGATCGTCCAGAATTATTAACACGTACCTTCTCTCGTGATTACTTAGTGAAATACTTAGGAATCAATGCATTTACTGCTTATGATGGAGTTCAAACTTACAAAACAACTCAAGTGCGTGCTCAGGCAAGTGCTACCGATATGGATGAAGTAGCAGAATATGTCAAAGGCCATTATGCCAAACCCAATGACCAGTACTTTGGTTTAGCAAAAGGTCGCAATGTCATTTATATTCACCTAGAAAGTACACAACAATTTTTAATTGATTATAAGTTAAAAGATGAAAATGGTGTTGAACATGAAGTGATGCCTTTCATTAATAGTTTATATCATAGCAATTCGACTTTTAGCTTTTCTAACTTTTTCCATCAAGTCAAAGCTGGAAAAACGAGTGATTCTGAAACTTTATTTGAAAACTCACTCTTTGGATTAAATCAAGGCGCGCTCTTCACACAATTAGGTGGGAAAAATACCTTTGAAGCAGCACCAAATATTTTAAAACAAACACAAGGATACACTTCTGCTGTTTTCCATGGAAACTCCGGTACGTTTTGGAATCGAAATGAAACCTATAAACGTCTAGGCTATGATTATTTCTTTGATGCTTCTTATTATAACGTGACGGAAGATAATTCATTCCAATATGGCTTAAATGATAAACCTTTCTTCCAACAATCTGTGAAGTATCTTGAACATTTGCAACAACCATTCTATACCAAGTTTATTGCCGTATCGAACCACTATCCATACTCACAATTAAGTGGGGATGAAACAGGTTTCCCATTGGCACAAACAAAAGACGAAACGATTAACAGTTACTTCTCAACAGCCAATTATATGGATACTGCCGTTCATGAATTCTTTGATTACCTTAAACAAAGTGGACTTTATGATAATTCCATCATTATCCTTTACGGCGATCATTATGGAATATCAAATGCGCGTAATAAAGAATTAGCTCAATTACTAGGAAAAGACCGTGAAACTTGGTCAAACTTTGATAATGCTCAAGTCCAACGTGTCCCTTACATGATTCATATCCCAGGAATGAATAAAGGAAAAATTATTGATACTTACGGTGGTCAAGTCGATGCGCTTCCTACTTTATTACATTTACTTGGTGTTGATACGCAAAACTATATTCAACTAGGTCAAGATTTATTCTCACCTGATCATAAACAACTTGTCGCTTTCCGTGATGGAGATTTTGTAACGCCAAACTATACTTATTATGGTGGCGTACTTTATGATAATAAAACTGGAGAAGAAATTACCGAACCTAGTGAAGAACTCAAAAAGCAAATCGATGCGGATAAAGAAGCTGTATCGGATCAGCTGGCTACCTCTGATAAAATAAATAATGGTGATTTGTTACGGTTCTATACGAAGAGTGGATTGAAAGCCATCAACCCAGATGATTATAATTATCTGAAAAACACAGATCGTATTGAAAAAATTGAAAAAGAACTTGGCGATAAGTCAACAAGCGTTTATAGTAAACATAATCATACAAGTACTACTGATAAGTATCAAACAAAATCTTATCAAGAACTACATCCTAAAGAAACAAGTTCAAGTACTTCAAGTGAAAACGAATAGCTAACAGTAAAAAAGAGACTGAAAAAAATAATTCAGTCTCTTTTTTTCGTACCTTATTCACAAAATGTTCATAAAAAAAGACTATAGTAATACTTAAAGAAACTCTAGACATTTTTGAAGGTAGGTGAAAGATTGTTTTGGTTAAGCGTCATTAAGCGTAGTATCTATTATCATAAAAAAGCTTTTTTAGGCATTGCGCTCTTTTTTAGCTTACTTATTTTAATGCAATGGTTCTACGCTATTTTTCAACAATATGTTCTGGCAATCTTGCAAACCATACAGCAATTTTTTGATATCTCAACTAAAGTAGAGCAGCCAATCAACCAGTGGCAAACTCCATGTAAAGTGTTATATTTAATCGTCTTAAGTATCCTGTTTTTCATGCTCGGTTACTTCTTATTTCGCTTCCAAAGAAAACGTCAAAGGGAAAAAATTTCGTGGATGAATAACGGTGGAACTGTTAGCAATTATTTTGTCTTAATGAGTGGTGAATTACTCGTGATTTGTATTTCTGTCACACTCATGATGAGCATGATACTATTTTTATTACAAACGCTGATTTTTCCGGTGATTTTTGCCTTATGTCGCTTTTACTTAACGGATATCCAACACTTTTCCATTAAAGAATGGATTCAAGCACCTGTACCTGCTAAAAATATTTTTCAAATAAAAGTTCCTGAATCCGAGAATGGGTTATGGCAATTCATCCAAAATCAAATTCATTTGGAAAAAATCAGTTTGCAAATGTTGTTTAGAACTTGCTGCGTCAATAGCTTGGGACTTATCACAGTAAACAGTCTGATTTATTTCATTCAAAATCTTAAGAAAGGAAGGATGTATTTTGCCAAATAATCAACTAAACTTTCCAAATATACAAATGAGTTATGAAACAGAGAATCAACTATTTTCTAATTTCGTCCCTTTTTTATCTTTAAAGGCCCATTTAGCCATTCAACGTAAGAATCAGCAAAATGCCATTGAATGGTTGGCAAAAGAATTTCAGATAGCAGAAACCAATCTTGATGTCCTACCTACACAAGCAGATTACCAAACCCTGATTGCCGTTCAAGTCTATCAACAACTGTTTATCCAACAGAAAGACTGTATCTATATTCGTGGCATCGATTATTGTACGACCTGGCAAATTCGACAACTATTGCTAAAATTGAAACAAATCAGCCGCCATTATCATAAACAAATTATTATCCTTACACACAACCTAACTTTGCTTAATTATCATGAGTAAAAAAACAGACAAGCTATCCAAATAGCCTGTCTGTTTTTTTATTGCTCCATATCGACATCCGGTAAAGAGATGATAAAAGTTGTTCCTTTTCCTAACTCAGATTCAACCTGAATTTGTCCTTTATGCAACTTCACTAACTGTTCAACAATAGAAAGACCTAACCCAGATTCACCAAACTTCTTATTCTTTCTAGATGGATCGGCCTTGTAGTAGCGATCCCAGATATTTTTCAGCTGTTCTTCAGACATGCCGATTCCAGTATCGCTTATCTTAATGATTGTTTCTAGATAGCCTTTTTCTAAGCTAACCGTGATTGTCCCATTTTCCGTAAATTGAATGGAATTTTGTAATATATTTACCATTATTTGAACAAAACGGTCATAATCAGCATAAACTTCCACAGGTTGTTTAGTTTCTAAAATCAGCTGGTTATTCACTTGTTCTGCTTTACTTTCCAATTGCGTAAATAGATTTTCAAATACTTCTGTTGCGTTAAATTTCCTAATCACCATAGAAATCTGATTGGTTCGAATCTTTTCATAGTCAAGATTTTCAGTAACTAACCGAATTAAACGCTCGGTCTCATTTTTCATTAAGGCAATGGCTTTCTCTTTTTGGCTTTCCGGAATTGCCCCATATGCAAAACCTTCTAACAGTCCATTAATGGTCGTCAAAGGAGTACGCATTTCATGAGAAGCATCTGCCATAAATTGTTTGCGTCGTTCTTCTTGTCGTTCAATTTCTTCTTGGGATTGTTTCAATGAATCAGTCATCTTATTAAAATCAGCAGCTAATTCATCAAACTCATCCCGATTATGAACCGGTAAGACAATATCAAAATGTCCACTCGCAACTTCTTTCGTGGCTTTTTTCATGCGATTAATCCGCCGCACTTGAAAACTTGCATAGAAATAGCTAATGATAAATGCCACGATTCCTGAAACAATGAAGCCTTTGATTAAATTCCCGGTAAATTTATTGATCGTCTCTTCCACATCTTTCGCCGGTTGACTGACAATCAAAACTCCAAACTCATCATTTAATAAAAAAGGCACCATTTCATAGGAAGTCATATTCTTTTGACCAAAAATATCTCTTTCCAAAGTTGCTTGTTGCACTTGTCCTTGGGTGAGTTGCTGCCATTGTTTTTTGGTAATCGGTGGTTTTACGGAAGCATTGCTATCTGGATAGAGCACTTCTTGTTGGGAATTCACAAAGACGAAATTGACACTTTGCTGATTTAATACTGCTTCAGATAAATTCAAGGCATTCTGAACAATGCGATATTGACTCTGATCACCGGCAAAGACATTATTAAAACTTTTGGAAATTTTCTCTACCGCCTTGGCATAACCGTATAATTGTTGATAATTATTTTGCTCGATGGTGTGTCTCGTTAATCGAATAAACGCAAATCCTGTCAAAATAAAAGTAATCGCAATGACGGTCCAAAAGGCAATTAATTGTTGATATAAATATTTCATGCTTCTAACCCTGAATCATCAAATTTATAACCGACTCCCCAAACTGTTTGAATAACTTGGGGGCCAACTTTTTCAATTTTTTGACGCAATTTCTTGATATGAGCATCCACTGTTCGTTCATCGCCAAAATACTCATAATTCCAAACTAATTCAAGAAGTTGTTCACGTGTAAAGACTTGACGTGGTTTTTTGGCCATCGTATAAAGCAAATCAAATTCTTTAGGCGTTAATCCATCAATCGGCTCATTATTCAAATAAGCTTCACGTGTTTTCGTATTCATTTTGAAATGTTTAGTAGCAATTTCAAAATCATCCGTCTCATCACTTTTTTCACTCACTTTTTCAACTAGCTCACTACGACGATGTAAAGCCTTGATTCTAGCAATTAAAGTAAGTGGACTAAATGGTTTCGTCACATAATCATCTGCCCCAATCTCTAGTCCAATCACTTGATCACTTTCAGAATCACGCGCTGTAAGCATAATAATTGGCACCGTATTTGAAACTTTACGTATTTCTTTTGCTACAAGCATGCCATCCATACTAGGTAAGTTTAAGTCCAATGTGATAATATCATATTTATCAGGCTCCGCTAAAAAAGCATCAAGTCCTTCTTTACCATCGTATTTAAACGTTGCTTCCCAGCCTTCATTGATAAAGAACATTTGCATCATTTCTGCAACAGATTCATTATCTTCAATCATTAATATTTGCATGATTTTCACCTCTAGTATTTGTTTATTCTCTGAATTCATTATAACCCAATTCATATAAATTCGATAGTTTTCCTCACAATAATCATCCTTTATTTACCTTAAATCATGCTTAAATGGCAATCTCTTAAAATAATATTAAACTTTTCAAGGCTTTTTCTTTGATATTACAAAGAAGTTATGCTATACTTTTTATGTAAGTGGCACCCTCTTATTTTTATTGAGGGGGCGTTACGGATTCGACAGGCATAGTTCGGGCCTGAATTGCGCTTCGTAGGTTACGTCTACGTTAAAACGTTACAGTTAAATATAACTGCAAAAACAAACAATTCTTACGCTTTAGCTGCCTAAAAAACAGCGGGCGTGATCCGCTAAGCATCGCCCATGTGCTTTTCCCGGGTCTTATTCTAAGTGGGATACGTAATCAAATTCCGTCTGTTTTTGATTAAAGAGATTGTCAGACTAGTTTGTTAAGGGGCCTGTCACTCGGCATCTTCTCAAATGAACTTTAAATAGAACTGACTATGAGCGTAGATTTTTGGGTGGCGATATGTTTGGACGTGGGTTCGACTCCCACCGCCTCCATACTTTAAAAAAAAGGTGTCTTAAAAGCTTGATGCGACAGCATTTATAAGTTTTTAAGCATCTTTTTTTGTAAAATGACACAATAATGACACAAAATTTTTTATTTTTTTAAAACATAATCTGCAAATTTGTTTGCTGTTTCTGCTTTAATTTGTTTAGAAACATGAGCATAAATATCAAGTGTTGTATGCACATCAGAGTGACCTAACCTCTCCTGCACCTCTTTTATGCTTGCACCAGCTTCAAACAATAAACTGCAGTGTGTGTGTCTGAATCCATGAGTTGTGATATATTTTAACTCTTTATTTTTATTTAATACTTGTAAAATAAATTTTCTTGTAACTTGCGGATTCATCAATGTATTGTTACTATTACTAAATATTAATTGATTATTTTTTACAATAAATCCATCAGATTCAAGTTCTATTTTTTGATTTATTTTCCACTCTTTAAGAACTTTAATTGTTGTGTTATCTAAACTAATCGTTCTAAAACTTTGTTTATTTTTAGGGGTATCGATATATAATTTAGAGTCTAAACCTCTTGTCAGTGCCTTTTTTATAGTTAAATTTTTATTTTTAAAATCTATATCTTGCCAGTTCAAAGCCAATGCTTCGCCTTTTCTCATCCCCGAAAATGCTAGTAAATAAAATAAAGTATAAGCTTTTTGATTCTCTAAACTCCTCAATGTTTCTAAAAATATCAGTAATTCTTCTTTTGAGTAAAATTTTTTCTTTTCTTCATTTTCAATTTGTTCCCTCTTTCTTGGTATAATCAGTTTTTTTAAAACATTTGTATTTGTATCAACTAATTCTAAATGTATTGCATAATCAATTATTTTTACAGCATAATTATAATACTCTTTATATTTAGATTGACTATGATTGTACCATTCATTTAAAACTGATTGTGCATAGTCTATTTTTATATCATTAATATCTAAATGTCCAAAATCTTTTAAAACATGATTTTTAAAAATTTGTTGTGTTTTAGCTAATGTTGATTGTTTAACTGTATTTTTGTACTGCTCAAACCATTTTAGATAAATATCTTTAAAATTAGCTTTTCTTTTTTTTCTTTCAATTTTTTCTTTTTCTAATTTTTCTAAAAAATCAATTTGTAATTGTAGTTCTGCTTTTTTAGCATCTGTTATTGTATTAAATCCTCTTTTTGTTGTTTGTACTGTTTTACCATTTAAATCTTTGCCCAGATAAGTTTTAAAAAGCCACTTTTTTTCACCATTTTTAAGTTTATAATCTTTAAAGGTTGCCATTTTAAAATCACCTCAAATCATACTAATTAAGCTATTTAGCTGTGCTTTTTGAGATATTTTATAAAACACTCTATCTTTTCTGATATTTGATACAATCAATGATTGTTTAAATAATCCTTTTTTTAGCTTAATGTCAGTGATGTTGTTTAAGCTAATCATACTAATTTTAGCTGATTTAAAAAATTGATTAGTTGCAATTATCATTTTAGATTTAGTAACAACTACTAAACATAAATTATTATCATTATCACAACAATCAAATGCACTAATTATAATATCTGATGATTTGACTTTAGTTGCGATTGCTTTTAAAAGCTTATTATCATAGATTTCTGCATTACATTCTCTTCTAATTTTAGTTTTTAGGTCTTTAAAATCCATATTTATCAACTCTTTCTATATGTTTTGTATTTTTGATAACTGGACCATAACATAAATATTATATCTAATCAAGTACAATATTTAATGTTTTGCTTTTCTAAAAATTTATGACAAAACACACTTAAAAAATGACCTTTTAAAAGCCTTGATTTTATAGGGGTTTTTATCATGTTGACAAAAAAGAAAGATTATTGTTATATCAAGGTTTTAAGCATCTATTTTTGAAAAAACACCTCACAGATTCAATTAAAAATTTTTTATGGGTAATTCTACACTAACTATTCGATTTAAGGTGTTTTTTATCTCAAATAATGTAAATATCTAATGATAAACAATTAATAAGTATTGATATATCAGTCTTTTTTAAAGTTTTAAATAGAGAGCAAATTTTACACATTTGACTAAATTTAAACATCTATATAAGTAAGCAAGCAGAGCTTGCTAATACTCAATCATTAATTTTAGAAAAATAAGTGCTTTAAAGCTTGATATATCAATGATAACCTTTTATACCCCCCCTAAAGTAATATTTATATTATATATAGGGGGGGGTAAGAAGCAATTAAAGTAAAGATATTGTTGATATATCAGTATTTAGCTTACATTGATAATGATTAATTTATGTAGTACATTGCTAACTCTTAGATACTAATTTATAGAAAGATACTTAAAATTGACTATAGACTTGTTAGATGCTAATAATTAAGTATAGATAATTATTGTATCTAATTAAATATAAAAAAGGAGTGGATATATCATGAAAATTGATGGTAGATTAAAGAAAAGTAATGAAGAAATAGTTAAGACATATGTTTATTATCTCGATATGATATTTAAGCAAGCAACAAAAGTACCCTTCAGAATTAAACAAAGTAGCAATGTTACAGAATTAATAGTTACTTATGATAAGTTAGACTATGAATTTAAGGATTATTCAAAAGCCGATGTAGTTAGAATCTGCAAACAAAGAGCTACTCAAAATAATCAGTATTTAGATAATTTAATAAAAGAACTTGCTAAAGCAAAAGCAATGCAGATATTTAAAGACTATCAAAGCTTTTTAAATACTAATATTACTAACAGTACTACAACAACTAGTAATAGTACTACATTAGATAAAGATTTATTCATCAAAAATTTATCTGAAGCTATTACTATAAACACAAAATATTTAAAAACTAAATACAACATAGATATTGATTTTGAAATCATTTATTTAACTAATAATAAATATATACACTTTGAATGTAAATTATTAGAAGCATTAGATAATATAATCCCAGATTTTAAGCTTTCTGATGAACAAACAGAACTTATGTATAAAGAAAATAATAGTAATGCAGTCGAAACTGTATCCAGTGCAGTATATAGTTGGATTATGAATCATTTAGAAACAACAACTAAATTAGTTTTAACTAATCAAGATGATTTAAAAACAATGCTTGCAACATTTGCTCAAATCAGCAATGCAAAAGAGGTAAAATTGGTTAGAAATGAAGGATATCTGTGTATCAAATATGACAATAAGTTAAGCGATACTTTCTTATTAATTAGCTCTGACCCTCAATATTTAAAATCATTAATCATTTAAAGACTGTTTTTACAGTCTTTTTTTGTATTTTATTAGATATAAAAATTGATTATTTGCATTAGATGGTGTATATTAGAAGTAATTAAAATTATAGGAGCTACATTAATGAAAATGTTAGATTTATTAAATGATGATAATATAAAAAAAGCTATAACTTATTTGCTAAATTCAGATTTAAAAGAATCTGAATCTTATAAACAAAAGCAAAGATTTACAAAATTATATAATGAAGAAATACCCAAAATTGACTATATATCACAAAAAGAACATGCAATTGACTGGATTTTTAGCAAAACATTGTGGCACAAAGCAAAAGATAATGGTTCTATAGATTTAACTAAATTAATAAACGATATACAATGTACTCCCCTTTTGCTGTATTTAGCGATAGTTGTTGACTTGATAACTGAAGATGATGCAGAAAATTATATAAATGAGATTACTGATAAATTAGAAAAATGTAGTGATATCACTTCTAAAAATGTTAGATTTAAAGAAAAAAAGCATTGATAAATATAATAGGTGAAAATTGGTCAAAAGCAATAGCTAATAAACTTATTCAGTAAGTATTATCAAAAAAATAGAAAGGACTTCAAATATGACTAAAGCAACAGAACAATTTGAATATAAATCAATTTTTATCAACAAGATTGAATACAAGTTTAAAAGAAAAATCGGTAATACTAGCGATAAATGGGTCTTAATAGACAATTCTTCAGATGAAAAAGATTTGGAATCTATCAATAAAAAAACAAAAGAATTTATTGACAAGGCTGAACAAAGAGCAACAGAAACAAATAAAAAAAGGGAAAAAGTGCAAAGCGGAATACATTTAGAAGCAAGAGTTAATCTTGTCTTTAAACTATATTTAGCGAATCTGAATGAATATTTAAAAGCAAATAAAGACAAAAAAGAATTTAAAAATGTATTAAAGACTGATTTAGTTGATAATATTATTTTCGACTACTTTAAAAGCAGTGATTTATTAAATATGACACATCAAGAATTAATCGCTAATAAAGAGCATTTAGCAGAGTTAAGTGATAATCTACTAAATTATAATTGCAAAGATTTATCTTATCGAGATATGCTTGCTTTTGAAAAAGAAAACACTGGATTATACACTGATTTAGAAATATTTAATAAGATAACTGAATTAGCTCCATTTTTCTTCACAACTGCTGAAGGCGGAAGAGGAATGTTTGTAAACAGTATTTTTAAACACTATTTTATTAAGTATTGTGATGTAAATCGAAGATGTTTTGTGTCAAGCAAAAGCGAAACTTTAGCACTTATATTAAATACTAAATTTACTGAAAAACATTTTCAAAATTACTTTAAAATCAATAAATTGACAAATGACAATTTCAAAAATATTTAATGAATAGGAGTAATCTTATGAATAAGGATAGGTTTTACTATATATCAAATTTAGATATAAACTTACCTGAGATATCTGATGACGAACAGAAATTATTTGAATCTTATGTTGAAATGACTAGATTTTTCATTGAGCTTTCCGAACTATATAAAATCTTTAAAGCAAATTATAGTCTACTTTTAGAAAATTTTACAATAAATATCAATGATACTGTAATATATAAACTAAAAACTTTAAAAGAAGATGAACTTTTTACTTTAATTAATACTTTTACTATAAATCTTATTTCATCGGGTAAATCTTTGTCTGATTCTGTGGATATATATCTAAAAACTATTTTAGGAAAGGAATTATTTGACACTTTTAGGTCAAGAGTCTCTAGTCCAATATACGATAAAAATTTTTCATATAAATTTTTATTACAACTTAGAAACTATTCACAGCATGGACACATACCCATTGAAATTAATGAAATAAATAAAGCAGGTTTTAACTTAGATGACATTCTAAATAAGCCACATTTCAAAAAAAACGGTTCTGTTGAAAAGGAGATGATTGAGATTCGAGAAAAAATTCTATCTAATTTTGGTCATACACCCCATATTTCCTATGTTTATACAATTGCTGATTTTATTTACTGCACAATTAAAATTTACTATGAATTTTTATTATTTATCAAAGATGATTTGAAAATTAATTATAATGAAATCAAAGAAAAGTTATTAAAGCGACCAGAACTTACTAATCAAGAAGGTATAGTTTATTATAATTTTGATGGGAACTTTTTTCATGCCTTTAATGCAACTGATAATGTTTTAAGTTTGTTTACAGAAATAAAAAAAATAGTTAGAGCAGATTTAACTAAAGAAGAAACAGAACTTAAAGAAATAAAAAAGTATCTCATAAAACAAGATATACAATAATTATAAAAAAAAGAGCTGAATCAACAGCTCTTTTTTACTTATTATCTGATAATACTGCTCTAATAACTACCAATTTTCAAGTGGTTTAGTAATATCATTATGGCTATCTATTCACCATTGAATAATTCTAACTTACCATCTAAAATAACCCCATCATTGATTTTTTCTGATAAATCACTGATAAATCCTCGTTTATTCTTGTTGTTGTAAAACTTAACACCAACTAGTTTAACATTATCATTTTCTCCTATGATTTCAATGTCTGAACCATTCAGAGCATATAACATTTCTTGCTTCCAAGCATCTTCTTTTTCCCTATCCTCGCCCTTTGGCTCGACAAATACTTGGTAGACAAACTCTTCATTTTCTAAATAAAGAATAAAATCAGGCATAAATCCTCTAGGACCACCAAATTCAGTTAGTTTGTATCTAGTTGCTTTTTCATCATTCCTAATTAGATAAACTTGTTTATATTTAGCTTCTAATTCATGAATAAAACTTCCCATCAACTCTACCATCGCATATTCTAAACGGTTCATAATAGCATCTGTATAAACAAACCAATCTTTGCCTTTCATTTGATGGAGTTCAATTCTTTGAGTAACATGCCCTGTTTCATACAAAGGAACTACTATTTCATAATCTCTCAATGTATCCTTAATAGCTAATGGTTTGAACACTTTCAATCCAACTTCTTTTTGATAATTTTTGCGAATTTTTTCTTCACAATAAGCTAAGAACTTATCAATAATTTCTAGCTTTTCAAAAGCTGTTAAATCTGTTATATGTTGTCCTTTAGGTAAGGAAACTTTGATTGAAACACCATTAAAATATTGTTCACTATCAATTAATTCATCTTTAGATTTCAGCAAAGGTAGATACTTTTTAAGGTTCACAAAACGAAAAAATGGATTTCTTTGCAAAGCTTTTTTAAAGAATCTCTTATCAACTGTTAAATATTCAAATTCTCTTTGAATAACAGTGTCATCATTAATATTTCCTTTGTAATCAGTTTCTACAGTTGAACCTATAAATTCAGTTTCCCATTCTTTAGTAATAGTGAATTTTTCTAAAGAGCTATAATCTTCAGGAGTTGTTTCTCTACTTTCATTCACAAATAAATTCCCTTGTTTATAGACACTTGAATTTTTGAAAGAATGTTTTAATTTTGTAGATAAAATTTTGACCGTTTCATCACTTGAAGTAATTAAATTAACAGCATTCATTGATTTTTCAAGGTTAGCCAAATAGCCTTTTTCATTAATTGTGTGATAATGCAATGTTTCTAATATTCTTAAATCATTGTTTTCATTATCAAATCTTCTTTTAAAGCTTTTCTTATTCTCATATTCAAAAGGAAAATATCTTGCTCCCCTACCAATCAATTGTGCTTCACTGTCTGTTGCATTTCGAGTAATCCCTGCTCCTTCAGAAATTCTGACAATATCATAAAGATTTAGAACATCCCAACCTTCATTTAATTTTGCAACAGCAAAAATAACTCGAATAGGATTATTGATATTTTCCAAACTATTCAGTAACACTGCATTATCTACACTCAACATATTCTTTTCATTAGCATTTAAGATATTTCTAGCTTCAAAATCCTCTTGTATTTCTCGAATAATACTATCTAAGTCTTGCTCTAAATAGTAAGAAAAAACTTTATATAGAGTGGAATTCGATGATACAGTTGTTTTTCTTTGATTGATATACTTAGATAAACTTTCAACAGATAAATTCTCAATGATAGCATTAAAATCTTGTTGTTTTTGTTCAGATATTTTGATTTTACTTGATTTAAACATGATGATTGGCTTGAAATAAGAAATCCCATTTTCTCTAGAAATCAATTTTCGATATTGACTTAGAAGTATCGCATCTTTCATTTTCTCATCATCATTTTCTGATGATTGTAATCTCAATACATTCTTGGAATAGCCATCACTCATAAATTCGCCTAAATCATACTTATAAATAATTTTATCGCTATATTTTTGAGAGATATTTTTGTCATCCATATTAATAGTCGCTGAAAATTCTAAAAGTTTATTATTCGTTCTCAGATATAGCATTTTGTTAATAGTAGTTTCCCAAGATTGTTCTTCTTCTTTTTCCTTCTTTGTAGAAGCATTAAAATGATGAGCTTCATCGCCTAAAATGACAATATCTTCCTCTTCCAAACTCTCTAAAGAAATACCATTCTCTCTAGGTTTATTCAACTCACCATGTATTTTTTGAATAGTTGTAAGCTTTAGATAGATTGTATTTTTATTTTTAACTGTAGGAAAGCTTTCAATTGCTTGAATGATAATTTGTTCGCCATCAATAAAAATACCACTAGGATTAAAAAGATACTTATTAGAACTACTATTTAACATATTTTCATGTGTTTTCTTGACAATCGCATCAGTATTTACAAGAAAAATAAAGTTCTGATAATTGAATTCTTTATATAAATACAACATCAAACTCGCCATAACCATTGTTTTCCCTGAACCTGTCGCCATATTAAACAATAATTGTTTCCTTTGAAAACCTGCATCACTTATGCCTGCAAGTAAACTATCATCTTGCATAAATTGAAATCGTCTAATCGCTTCTTCTTGGTAATGACGAAGTTCATCTTTTAGATTAGTTTTTATATATTCGGGAACTTCATGGGCATTCATTGCATAAGCAATGGTTATCATCTCTCTATTTAACCATTCATATAGTCTTTTTTTCGCCATAATTATCCCCTCTCATTGCTGTAAAAACTATGATTAAAGGCTTTGTCATCATCAGATATGATAATATTCTTATCTTCAATTTCAGAATAAGGCACATATAATTGATTCTTATCTAATGCTTTCTTGAAAATTTCTTTTTGTTCTTTAAAAGTTAAGTCATTAAAAGTGATAGAACCCTCTTCTTCATCATGTTCTTTTAACAATTCATTAGTTAATTTTTCTTTATCTAATTGGAAATTTAAATCAGCATTGTTATCTAATTCATCCCATAATTCAGCTAATTCTTCTTTAGTTGATGCTTGGTCAATTTTGTTCATATATAATTGATTTAATTCCATCAATTCAGCATAAACAAATGAACCTCCACCTTGCCAATTTACATCTTTAGAAATTCCGCCTTGTTCGCCCTCAATCACTTTTTGCAATCTTGGAACAGAAACTGTATTGATGTAATCCATTTGTTCAATACCAATAAACCTTCTATTCATTTTCATAGCAACAGCTTGAGTAGTTGCTGAACCCATAAAAAAGTCTAAAACTATATCATTTTCACTTGAACCTAACGAAATAAGATTTTTTATCAATAGTTCCGGTTTAGGAAAATCGAATTTTCTCCCATTAAATAATTGCATCATTTCTTCAGAGCCTCTTTGATTACTTCCAAAACTAGTATCCCAAAAATCATTTGCTATTTGCCCTTTCGAGTCATGCAAGTATATTTTACCATAAGGTTGTTCATCACCGCCTTTTGTCCAATAAATCTCACCTCTTTTATCAGCATCCAATATATCCGCTTTTGACTTCATCCAAGGTCCCTTTAATATTTTTCCACTGGGAGTTTCTAAATCATAAATATGTCTCCCTCTTGTTTTATGGAGTAAAATTGCTCTTCTAAATTTTCCCTTATCATCAGAATACCGATATTCTTTTTTGGCTTTTTCTGTTAAAGGTAATTTTGATAGCGTTCCATTTCCTTTTTTATATATTAGAATGTAATCAGTTACTTTTGCAAATTCTCCAATATTTGCTTGATTATCTGATTTTCTCCATGAAATTGTACCTACATATTTGTTTAGTCCAAATATTTCATCACAAATTATTTTTAAGTACGCATATCCTTCTTCACCAGTAATAATAAATGCCATTCCATCGTCACTCATTAGTGTTGAAGCTATTCCTAACCTATTTTTCATAAATGTTAACCAAGTAGATAACTTGAAATTGGAATTGTAATTAAATGAATCACTCCCCTTTTCTTTAGAAAAATAATATGGTGGGTCAATAATAATTTGCTTCACTTTTCCTGCATATCGTTCTTTTAATGAATGTAAAGCTAGTAGATTATTACCTTTAATAATTAAATTATCTTCATTACTAAAAGAATCAACCTTATGTTCTCCATCAGCATCATATTTTTTTGCATTTACCAGTGCTTTTGGTGTTAAAAGAGTATCTATTTCATCTCTTGCAATGACCTCATTGTAAAAAACTTCTTCTTTCCCAGTATCTTCTTTAGTCATGCCACCCTCTAGAACACAATCTTTGTAAGGAAAATCTAAAACAACATCAGTATTGTATTGAAGATACTTACCTTCACTTGACAATCCAATGGTATTCGAATACTTTGTATAACTATCTTCCCAATAATCTTTATATCTCAAAATATCAATAAATTCTTGCACTTTAAAAATAATTACATCTCCAGCTTTCACCGAATAATTCTCTCTAATTTTCTGATTTTTCAATAATGCTGAAATTAACAAAGCATCATAATTTTTCAAATCATCAATAACAACTGGTCTTTGTAGCTCTTCACCGTTCCAATACTGCGGGAACTCTTTTAAAATATCTTTAATCTGTTTCATTAATCTAGTATCCATTTGCCATCTCCTAATCAAAGTCTAGTCTTTCTTATTATATCAATCACAATACAAAAAGTCATGAGAAAATAAAAAGCCCTAATTAAGGACTTTATTTCTACAAAATTACCAATTATTTAATTAATATCTGTAAGCACTGCTCTAATAACTACTCGATTTTCAGGTAATTTGGTGCTGTCATCATAGCAAGTGTATAATGTCAAAACACTATAATCTTTTATATCATTCAAAATCCAAGTTTCATCATTAGAAACTATGAAATTATTGTAAACAGTGTATTTGTAAGTATAATCACTGTCTTTTAAAACTATGACATCTCCTTTTTCTAGTCGATTAATATTTGTAAAAAGCAAATCGCTATTGCTAATAATATGACTTGCCAATATATAATTTCCTTTCCCCATTACTTGATTTTGCTTATTGGTAACAGCACCATATAACATTGTATCTGTTTTATTCTTTGTATTTACCAAAAATAGCTAAATTTAAATCAATAATAGGTATCTCAATTGTTCCTAATTTGTTAAGTTTATCAGGTGTTTCTAGAGATTGATAACTATTTTCTATAATTTCTTCTTTTATGTCTAATTTGATATTTTCTTCTGTTGTCACTTATTTAGATATTGTTTGATTTTCTTTATTTTCAGAAACAATTTCCTCTTTCTCTTTTACCTTTTCAATGTTTTCTTTTATCTCTGCAATATCTTGTATATTATTATCTGATTTAAATACAATCTCGCTTTGATTAAATTTATCAATATTATTAGCTATTTCTTGATTGTCATTTTGATTCAAAAAGAGTAATAACAAGTAAAAAGTTGAAAACACTAATAGCATTACAACAGCGACTTTTCTTAAATTTTTTAAGTGTATATATAACTTCTCCATCAATTCCCCCTCCTTTTTGACAAAAAAGAGAGTAGCGGTTAAACTACTCTAATTTAGCCTTATTTTTTAAATCTTTTAAAAGTTATAAATGCTAAAACACTTGCTAATGATGTTGTTGCTAATGCTATTAAGATATTGTTTTTGTGTGATTTGTTTGATAAAGTTTGTCTTTCTTATCTTCTTTTGTTGTTTCTTTTTCTTTAGAATCTTTTTTAGAATCTTCTTTATTTGTATCTGTTGTTGTAGTATCAGTAGTTCCTTCAGTATCTGTTACAACATTACCATTTACATTTCCATCGCCATTATCAGTATCAGTAGTTTTTTCAGGGTCTGTTGTTGTTGTTGCTAGTGTTAATCCCATCATTGTTGTTACTGCGAAAGTCATTATTGTTTGTTTTACTGTCATTTTAAACACTCATTTGTTTTTTTTATTTTCTCCATTTGTTTAATATTATATTTATTTAAACACAATATTTATCTCTATAATCTATTTATAGCGTACTTAATTAAGTTAGTCAAATTTGAACAACACTTTTAATCAAACATTGTTATACCAACAAAAACAACCTTGAATTTAAGGCTCTTTTAAGTATTTATTTGCTTCAACTATTTTTAGATAGTTTTTATAAAAGTATTTTTTATCTTTGTTTTGTTTATTAGCTTTAATATTAAATAGTGTTTGTTTTGTTATTTTAGATAATTTAGCATATTGATTTACCGATATTTTATTAGATTTAATTGCATTTTCCATTAGTTTGATTTCTTGATTGATTATATCTTTATTTTGCTTCAAATCTAAGTATATTAGATATAATTTTAGATTGTATCGAGGGTTTTTAGATTCTTGATTATTAAAAAATGTTGTGTCACTTAAACTGTATTTTTTCCTAAAAACTTTAAAAATATCAACTTTGCAATCTGCTAAAACACTATCAATTAATCTTTTTGTTTGTGTATAATTAAATCTAATCACTTTGTTGTCTGTAGTAGTATATTGATAGATATTATTTCCTAAATCTTCAAATTCAAAAACAATCTCCTTATTTTTTTCTTTGTTTAATATCTTTACTTTTTTCATTTTTTCACCTCTCTTTAAAGACTTCTAAAAATTGTTATTCCTGATATTCCATTAACTTTTGTTGTTGCTGTTACTGTTTTATCTGTTTTTGCAGTAGCTATTACTCCCATTCTAAAATTGATACTACCATCAGAATATTTCTCCATAAATTCTTCAAAAGTTAGGTAAGTAGTTCCTCTTAAATGAAATTTAAACTCTAAATTTAGCTTTCTAGTCTTGATAATGTCCCCATCTTGATTTCTGAACTCAAAAGCTTTAGTAAACTCATCGATATAATATTCTTCAATTTGATTTTTCTTTAAATTCTTTATCTCATTTGTCTTTTCAATAATAGTGATTTTAGTAATAATTTTTGGGTCAATGGCATCCTCTGCTTGTTCTAATCCATCGGTAAATATGTTTGATAAACTCGGTTTTAAAGTATCTTTAAATAATACATAACTAATCAATACAAATATGCCAAATATTACTATTGCAACAATCACAAGCAAACCTTGTGATGCTCCATCTGTCATGATACCTCCCTCCTTTTATAATAAAAAGCTTTAGATACTAAATAATTAATATCTAAAGCTTTTAAGTATCTTACTTAATTTATTATTTTGTATAATTTAAGCTTGCTTCTGCACCTGAAGTTGCATTATAAAAAATATTTTTTAGGCTGTGTTGTAAATTGTCTCTAAACAAAATATAAGCAATTAATACAAATATACCGAAAATAACAACAGCAACAATTACAAACAAGCCTTGTGATGCTCCATCTGTCATTTTGCCTCCCTCCTGTTTTTTTATTTATATAAATATTATATTTAAATAAATACAATATTTATCTATATTTATATATTATCATCATCTAAAGCTTGTAGTCAATTTTAAGTATCATTGTTGTTTATTATTAATAATTAAAAATAGTTTACTATGTTAGATATTTAAACTGTTTGATATAAAAGTAAAGCAAAAATAGTGCTTGTGATAAGCACTATAATTTATCTAAATTTTTTAAATCTCGCCACTCTTTTTTTCTTGTTGCAATTGTCTTTTGTGAAACACAAAAAATGCTTGCTAATTCTTTATTAGTATATTGATTAGATTCAAAATGTTGATGTAAATGCTTTAGTTGGTTAGTATTTAACTTATGTTTTCTGCCCTCTCTGTAAGTTACATCATTTTGTCTTTTATATTCTCGACCTTCAAGCATTCTTTCAGCAATTAGATTTCTTTCAAATTCGGCAAATGCTGAAAACATTGTAAACATAAGCTTTCCAGAAGGTTTGTTATCTAAGATTCCCATATTTAATATATTTAAAGTTATATTTTTACTTGTCAATAACTCAGCGATTTTTAAAGCATCTGCTGTATTTCTTGCCAGTCTATCAAGTTTAGTGACAATTAAAGTGTCATTTTCCTTTAAAATTTCTATTAAATTATTAAAAACAGGTCTATCTTTTGTGTTTTTTCCTGATACATTTTCAATAAAAATGTTATCTTCTAACACTCCTTCAGCTTTTAATATTTCTATTTGTTTTAAATAAGTTTCTTTTTCAAATTGACTTCTAGTCGATACTCTCACATACCCATATTTCATTTTACACTCCTCCAAATTGTTAATTTTTTTATTTCTTAATTACCTCATGTTTTTACACTGTTCAATCACTTGATAAATAAGGAAATTTAAAAGAGGTAAAAACTTTGAATATATTACCTCATTTTAAATTTTCTAAATCTGCTAAAGCTGTATTAGCTCGTTCATCATCAGTGTTGATTTCATTTTGATTTTGATATGTTTTAAAATTGTCTAAATTGTTATAGTATTCAGCTAATTCATTTTCAAATTCAATATCAGTAGTTTCTGTTGTTGACTCTGTTGTTGCTTTTAAATTGTCAGATTCATTAGTATTATCAATAATTGCTTCTGAATTTAATGTTCCAATTCTTGATTCTTTTTTCTTTTCTTCTTGTTGTTTTTCAAAATTCTCATTATTTTTATCTAACAAGTTACTTCCTTTTTCTGAAATATTATTGACTGATTCAGAGACTTTATTTTTTGCTTTATCAACAATTCCTGTTGTGTTTTCTACTATTTTATCTGTATTACTGTCAAAGTTAGAATAGCTAATATAAATATAAATACAACTAATGATTGCTAAAATAATTGTTAGTTTTCTCCTATATTTGATAAAAATAGGAATTATTAGCAACAAGATAGCTAAACAAAATACAACATTATCTTTATTAGCAATCAAAAATTCAATTAGTTTCATGATTTAATCAATCCCTCCCTTGTTTATAATTTCTTCATCAAAATACAAAATTGGGTTATTAAAGTCATATGTTTCAATGTTTTCAAAAGCTCTCACATCGATTTTATTTTGAACTTTAACAGATGAAAAAGCATCAACACCTATTTTTTTAAGATTTTTTCCCCTCCCTTTAAATTCAACATTTTCTAATTCGCTATACAAAAATGCTCCAGCTTCGATAATTTCAATACTTTCAGGAAAAACAATACTTGTTAGACAATTTGATTGAAAGGCATTTTGACCGATATATTTAACATTTTCAGGTATTATCAAAGTTCCTTCTAAGTTGTTTGCAAATTGGAATGCTCTATCATCAATTACTTCTAAATTTTTAGGTAAAATCAACTCTTTGACATCAGATTCCCTGAAAGCCTCTTTTCCGATATATTTAACACAATATTGTAAAGTATATTTCTAACAGTGTTTACTTCTGTTTCTTTGTTCTCAACATCAGCAATATACTTTGATAATATTTCAAAACTCTCAACATTTAAGTCATCATTTACTTTGATATTTGCTAACTTAAACATCAATACTTGTGTATCTAAAGTATCAATAAATACTGATTTATCAAATGTTTTGTTGGTAATTGGATATTGATTAATGATTGATTGTAGTTGTTCGATTGCTACAAGCAATTCTAAATCATTAATCATATCATCAATAGTTGCTGATTGTTTACTTAATTTATCTTGCTTAAATCCATTGTCGACTCTAGATTTTAATATCAATCTAAAGTCTTTATCTATTACTAGCTCCTGATTTTTGTAGATTTGATTGTAGTATCTATAATTTAAATCTCTATCAAATGTTGTGTTCTCCTTTCCCTCAAATTCTAAATATTTCATTTTATTTTCCTCCTGATTTTTTATATTTTAAATTCTAAAACTTCAGTCACATTAATAAGATTACTGTTACCGATTCTTTTTATTTTTTTAGTCAAATCAATGCTATTAGATAGCTCAATCAATCTTGATAACTGATAAATTATTTTACTATCAAATGCGAATAATTCTTTAAAGTAATGTATTCCTATATATTTTTTTGTGTCAAAAGTGTCAAAACAAGTATAGTTAGTAGTCAAATAAACTTTATTACAATCATCAAAATCTATAAAATTAGAATTACTTATTACTACTTTAGAATCACTATTTAACACATTAGTATCTAATACACATTCTGCAACATCATCTAATACTCTTTCTAATTGCTTAAATAGCTGTTTTACATCTAATTTGTCTATTTTATCTTTTTCTGATTGCTCTAACACATCACCTTTATCTCCATTTTGATTAAAATCTAATACATAATTTTGTTTAATTATCTCTAATTTACTCATATTAAAAACTCCTTTATATTTATTTAGATACAATATTTATCTATATATCTATTAATAGCGTACTTAATTTTAATAGTCAAATTTAAACAACACTTTGTATCAAACATTGATGTATCAGTATTCAAACACAAAAAAGAAGCAAGGCGGAGTAACCTTGCTTCAGAAATAAATTTATAAATGACAGTGAGATATGCGACTTTTCGCTACTAACATATCTTTATATTATTATAGATACAATATTAAGTCAAATTTAAACAACATCATATATTATTAAATTTATCAAAATCCAAAATATCACTTGAAATACCTTCATTTTCTGTCTGTTTTACAGTTTGTTTGTCTGATATTTTATATTTTTTAGTTATATAGTCAGTAAGTGTAAATGTTTGTGATTTAACAACTTTAAAAGCAATTGCATCAATAATTGTATAAATTGTAAATACAATACTTATCAACATAAATAATTTAATCATGATAGCTTTCCTCCCCTTTTTTATAAATCTAAATTATCAAAGTCAAGAACTTCATCATCAGATATAGTTTCATTAATGCTCTGAATAGTTGATTCTTCTTGATTGTTGACAGAATCTCTCTTTTGTCTAAATGCTTCTAACTTATCTTTTGTGTTAAATTTTCTGCTGATATTCTTAGCAATTTCATCTGAATCAATATAATTAGTAGCAACTTCTATAAATCTTTCATCACTCAAGTATAGAAAATTATCTTCATTTTTAACTTTTAATTCACTTGATTTAAAATAAAATTGACCCATATTTTGCTTATTGTTATTTGTTATATGATTAAACATAAAGCCTGATTTATCAATGTTATTCCAAACATTACTACTAGAAACTCCATAAATCTGTGTTGTTGTTTGCTTTCTATAAGCTCCCATTTCTTTAACATTAAAGTCTTGTGTTCCGACTAATATTCTTAATCCTCTGCTTCTATGTGTTCTTGCCATTTTAGCTAATTTAATTTCATATGCTTGTTTTAAATTAACTGTTTCTCCAAATTCATTTTTTATCTTAATATATTCTAAATCAGCAACATTATTTTGCTTTTCATCAATTTTTAAATTAAAAATCCCCAATTTTGGTAAGTGACTGTATTTGCTATTATTAGCGATAGTCTTATTATAGTCTGCAATGTCTTTAGCATATACATCAGTTATTTGTTTACCAACTTCATATTCAAAATAATCATCGATTAAACACAAGTAATCATATTGTTCTTGAGGTTCTTTAACTATTAAAGCACCAGTTTTTTCAAATGGTTTCCTAAAATCCTCATTTGCTTTAACTGACATAAAAACAAAGTCTTGATATTCATATTCGCCATTTTCATCTTTTAATTCCATCTCAAATGCAGTTTTTAAATTAATAAAGCTTGTCTTACCACTCCCGGCTAATCCACCAATTTCATCATTCAAATTCTTAGGATTGTGTGCATTAGGATACTTAACTACCAAATCTTCAGTCAATGTTGAACCTATATTTAATTCTCTTTTTTCAGCCATTTCTCTAATTTCATTGTATTTAACTTCCCTACCTTTAAAATCATCATCAAAGACAAACATTAGATAGCAACTATTATCTCCATCACCTTTAAGAATATAAGGTGTTATACCTAACTTTGAACCAATGTAACTCGCTTTTGACTGTATCTGACTTTTAGTAATAGAGTCTAAAATCATAAATACTTTTAAATATTTCTTAGTCACAACCATTTTTTTAGCGAACTGATTGTGCAAGTGCATTCCCAGCACTTCTTTAGTATTATCTTGTCTTAAAAAATTAATATATTTAAGTGCTTCTTTGCTTAAACCTTTATTTTTTAATTCTAAGTCTTCTAAATCACTATAATATTTCGCAAAATCATTATCTAAAATATACTGCTTAACATCAAAAACTGGCTGTAAATTAAGACTTTCAGCAATTAAATTGTCTAAATGTAATTCTATCTGATAATTACTAACTAATTTATTTTCCGATGGTATTATTGATAGATTTAATCTATCATCTGTTGATTTATTAACTGTAATCTTAGATTTATCATTTATATCTGCTTTTATAGTTATTTTTACTATTTCATTTAAATCTTTAGTTATACCTGTTTTAGTATAATCTAACTTAATATTTAATGTCTCTTCGATTTCTTTTGTCTTTTCTAAGTAGCTTAAAATTAAATTTTGCAATTTATATTGACTGCTTGTGTTTGCAAATAACATATAAATATCATACACATCAGCTCTAATCTTTTTAAGTTCTTTTAAATTTTCTTCATTTTCTGCCTCTTTTACAAATTGTTTAATTTTGTAAAAAATAGGAGCTACTACAAATAATGCAACAAATACAATAGATGATAAATAAACCTTTAAAAACGAAAAAGCAACTTTTAAAATAACAAATGCAATCAACATTAATAATATATTCGCACTTAAATTTTCTTTCTTTTCTTGCCATGACATTTGTTTTCTTGCTTGCTTTCTAGCTAGTTTACTAGCTTTTTTCTCTTCTTTTTTAGCTTCAGCATTACTGATTAATTGATTATATATATTTACATCTGATTTGCTTACTTCTTGCAATATTATTCTAATTAATCTAGATTTATCAGCAGTATATGTTCCCTTTTTATCTAATTTTGTTAAAGATTTTATTTTAAAAAAATCAAATATATTTTTGAAAAATAATTCTAAAAAAGGCTTTGTTACTCGATATATCATTGTTGCTTTATCTGATATATAATTTAATGATTGTTTAGCAAATAGCTTTACTTTCTCCATCAAATCATTATTCTTATTGCTATTGTCACTGTTGTTACTATTGTTGCTACTTAAATTATGCAAATTATTAAAATCTGTCATTTTAGACTACCTCCCTTCTTCTATACTTTTTCTTATCTCTTTTCTTCTTTATATATTGATAATTCAGATTTTTTATCTCATATTCATTTTTGACTAAACTACTTAATTTATTCGATTGAATAAACTGTAACAGTTGCTTATGTTCCCTAATTTTCACTAATTCTAATTCTGAAGAATTGGAATCGAAGAAATACAATGAATCTAAATTTGAATCATAAATCAATATTTCTTTTTTGATTTCTTTTGTTACTATCTTATGTTTAATAACATTAAATAGTTTAGTTTGATTAACTACTAACACATCAACATAATTTTGATTGACTGTTTCAGCATATTCTTTAGCTATATCATCAATGTTTATCAGACTAACTACATTAACTCTTAAACTAAATGTAAATAAAATATCATTGATTTGCTTAAAAATATCTAATATCAAATAACTTTCTTTTCTTTTTTTACTTTCTTTTAAATCAACATTGCTGTATTTTAGATTAAATTGATTAATTATTGACATAATACCAATCAATTTTTTATTATGTTCTATATTTTCAAAATCGACATTTGATTTATAGTATATGTTTTGATTTATCCTATTTTTCTTGATTATTTTTTTATCTGCTAATGATTTTAGATTTGTATTTAATCTTGATGCAGTACAGTTTAGCAATTTTAGTAAATCACTCTCTGCAATCCCTTTACTGTTGTTGACAATATTTAATAACTCTGTTGTGTTGATTGAACGATTATTTAAAGTCATTTACATCACTCCTTTTTTTATTTTTTTATCCCCTCTTTCTCATTCGGTTTTTAATGCAAATTTTAATAAAATTTCTTCAAAAAAATATTTTTTTAGAAATATTTATGTTATATACCCTCTTTTCAGACAATATTTTAGTTAAATTATTTAGAAAATAATTTAACTATATATCTTTGAAAAGTTTGATATATCTATATTTCCAATATATTTATGGCTAATTTTTTCTGAATACACCTCCATCAATTTTTTTTAAAACTACTTAACATCTACTACACATCTACTAATGGTCCTTCACACATCTACTACACATTTATTTTTCAAAAAAATAAAAACATAAATTCTTTAAAACAGTTGATAAATCAACCTTTTAGTAATCTACCTTTAAAAACTACTTATTTATCAAGGTTTATTGTATTTTTATAGATATAATTTTAATCTATAATTTAATTATAAAATGTTATTTATCTGTAGTCAAATTTAAACAACACCTAGTTAAAAAGACTTGATTTTATTAGATTATTTACTTATATACAAACAAATATACCACTTTATATAGATTGTCATGTAAGTAAAAGGTTGATTTATCAATCGTTATTTAAAAGTGTTGTTTAAATTTGATTAAGTCAAAAAATGATGTTATAAATATAGTTAGATAGTTTACAAATTATATTTAAATAAATACAAAAAAAATAACGGAGAGGATGGTAATGACAATAAAATTAGACAGCAAAAGAGTAACTGATGATGATTTAAAAAGTATAAATCTAAGATTTAAAAATAATGGATTGATTACTGAAGAAATCACTAATGATTTTGGAAATTATATTGTTAAAAGTTTTAATCAATTTAACTTTTTTAACATTGATTTGATTAGCTTATTTAATAAAGTAAACGATAAATCCCAATTTTTACAAGAGACCTTTGATGATGTAAAAACTTTGTATTTAAATCAAAATACTAGTATCAACAATCAAATAAAAAGCAATAAACAATTAGAAAATATACTCGATACTGCAATTAAGTATAGATTAGCAACTTTTTACAATGCTTTTCTTTCAGAGGATTATAAAATATACAAGACTTTAGAGATATTAAAATCCGAGGGAATTAAAGCTCATGTATTAATATCTGATATTTTAGACAAAAAATTCGGTATTGATTTTATTTTAATAGTAAATAATGAATTTCCGCTATATTTCCACAGCATAAACGGCAGTAACAATGCAAAAGAGAGATTAAAAACAAAGATAAAAAAACAAGTTAAATTAGGTAATATTACAATAAATAGAGCTACTCTTTTTAACAAAAAATACCATTTTATTTTTACTGATTTTAAAGGTGATTACTATCATTTTAAAGATTTGCAAATCAACAATCAAAAAAAATACAAGGAATCTATAACTAAAAACATTGAAAAACAAGCAAAAAGTATTATCAAAATATATAAAAATGTCTCTGAAGATGAAAAAGAAGAAGCAAAAAAGGAATTAGAACAAATCACAAAATATTTAAATGAAACTAACATCAAAGTTGAAATCAAAGCAATCATAAATTAAGACCTCAAAATTGGGGTCTATTTTTTTATTCAAAATTAATGACAAAACACACTTAAAAAATGACCCCTTTAAAACCTTGATTTTATAAGGGTTTTTATTATGTTGACAAAAAAGAAAGATTATTGTTATATCAAGGTTTTAAGCACCTATTTTTCAAAAAACACCTCTCAGATTCAATTAAAAAAAATTTATGGGTAATTCTACACTAACTTTTAAATTTAAGGTGTTTTTTTGTTATGAATAATTTAAATATCTAATGATAAACAGTTAATAAGTACTGATATATCAATGTTTTATTGATTATTAAATAGAGAGCAAATTTTACACATTTGACTGAACTTAAATATGTTATATAAGTAAGCAAGCTCTGCTTGCTAATACTCAACAATCAGAAATAGAAAAATAGATGCTTTAAAGCTTGATATATCAATGATAACCTTTTATAGCCCCCCTAAAGTAGTATTATATTATATATAGGGGGGCTATGAAGCAATTAAAGTAGAGATATTGTTGATATATCAGTATTTATCTTACATTGATAATGATTAATTTATGTAGTATATTGCTTATTCTTAGATATTAAATAAATAGATAGCAAATAAAAAAGAATACTGTTAAATCAGTACTCTCCTTTCATTTTTATTTTAGATAAAATATATTACCTTTAATTACTGTTGATTTATCAATACATAATTGCTCTTTTAAGTCATTAGATATTTTATCAAAAGCTAAATCTTGCGAGTAGTAATTGCTATATTCTAAAACTACTTTATTTCTAAACTTTGTTAGATTCTTTTGGACTTTTGGGAATTTATTTTCTTTCAATAATTCTACTAATGTTGAATTTTTAATATAATTTGTATCATTTTCTATTAGATAAGTATGTATCACACTCATTATCATTTCAATTTTTTTGGTCGAATCATTACTTATCACTAAATTATCAGTAATATTCTTAACTTCAGAATCAAATTTTTGTGGGAATACTTTTAATGCTATTTCTTTACTGTAGTTAGTATATAACCATTCAAAATTTAGACTTCCTTCGACTGTAAATTTTTTAGAATTTAATTCTTTTAGAATGCTTTCAACAGTTTCTAAATCTGCATTGTCTGCTATGCTTAAAAAATTTGGGTATCTTTTATATCTTTTTAAACCTGTTTCGTTATTGCTTTTAGCTCTAGATTTATCAATGTTTTCTAATAATTGCTTGTCCACATTTTCTATTTTCTCTTTGATTAAAATATCTGTCAAAGTTAGTAAATACATACATTTAACTACTGTTTCTTTGCTTACATTTTTATGTTTGACTCTATGATTGATTTGTTTAGTCAAAGAATCAACAGTTAGATAGCTCATTATCTTAACATTACCACTACTGTCTATATATTTATACTCAGATACAATCTTAAGCATTGATGTAATTTCTTCCAAATTTCGACTTAAAAATTTATAAGAAGTTGGATAAAGATTTGATAAATCAGGATTTTCTAAACTACTAATTAGATAATCCACTGTTCTAATTTGTCGCTGAATCAAAGTATCAGTTACTAATTGACTATCTGTTAGATACATTAATAGTTCAATAGCTTCGAATGCTGTTATGTCAGCTAATTTAGCAACTAATCTAACTAAATCAGCTCGATAATTGTTAGCAAAATTATGATAAATTTGTGTTTCTGTTTCAGAAATGTAAACTCCTGCAGATGGCTTATTATCTTCAAAAACAATGCAATTAAATGATTTTTTTGTCGGTAAATCAAGGAACTCTAACATATCAACTTCAGTTTTAAAGAAATGATTTACACTTGTTTCATTTTTGAATTGATTATTTAAAACATTAGTATTGCTATATTTAATAGCAATAATCTCTTTAGCTTGCTTAAATTTTTTATTTTTAATTAACTCATAAACATAAGTATTATCAATAATTTCAAAATCTTTAGGTATGTTTACTTCATATCTTTTAACTTTTTCTTCTAATACTTCTCTGACCACTTCAGATTTCTTTAATCTATTTTCAAAATTTATTTCTCTAAATCCTGAATTACTACCAAAAAACAGGCGGTTAGGGTTACTTGTGTGTCTGTCTGCTTGAGGATATTTGCTTAACAATACTCTATAAGCCATTTTCACTTCGTCTGCTGTGTTTAATTCTTTATCTAAAGCAAATACTACTCTAAATTTATCAATAAGTTTAGAATCGCTAAAAGTGCGATAGATAAAGCAAGCATTGTCTTTAATAAATTTATCATTAAGTGCTTGCTCTAATGTAAATTGATTGTCTTTATCTTGATTATCAAAGTCTAACATTAAAATAGATTGTTGCTCTAATTCTGACTGCTTTAAATTAGCTATATAAGTTGCTAACATTACTGTTCTGCCTTTTTCAGCAATTTCTTTAGCTAATTCTCTTAAATCTAAATTTGCTCTTTGTTTATATATCTTGTTAGTGATTATTCCAATTTCTTTGCTTTCGGGCTTTCTATTAAATTGTTGATTATCTAAATATACTTGCATGGTTTCACTCCCTTCTGTCATTTTTTTTAGTTTTTAAATTTTAAAAACTTTATCAGTAGTTAGATATTAAGTTATCTAACTACTTAAAAACCTTTAAAATCAACCTTCTTCAACTTCTCCAAAAATTTCTTCAAAATCTTCAACATCTAAATTTTCCATTGCAAACTCTTTAGCTTCTTCGTCACTTACTAGATATATTGTGCAACTACCTGATGTTGTATTATTTCCGATTTCTTTCGCATATTTTGATAATGGACCACCTTCACCATACATAAAAAATGCCCCCTTTTTAGTTTGATAAAGCTCTTCTAAACAATAATTAAAATCTCTTTGATTAGAGTACTCATAAGTTGCTATTAATGTTGCTGTTTCTGTGTTATATTTTTTTCCTTCAATAATTTTTTGCATAGTATTTTTACCGTCCTTTTTATTATTTTGTATTACTTTAGATACAATATTTATTTTTAAATTTTTTTATTAAAAATCCTTGTCAAAAATAGAATTAGTTATCGCATTAGCTCTCAATACAATATATAATGCTAGTGTCTCAGACTGTTCTGTTGTGTATTTTTTATGTTTAAAATCACTTACTAAAGCATAATATATTTCAATTTGTTCTTCTTCTAATCCTAATTCTTCTAACTGCTTAATTTCCTTATTTTTCATGACATTTACCTTCCTTTTATTTTTTGTATTTAATTAGATATAATAATTTTTCAGAAATTTTTTTAACTCTGATTGCTTATTATTACTAATGTTGTAACCTTTTTTTAAATAGTTGCTTAAATGTTGCTTAGATATATTACAATTACTAACTATAAATGATTGCTTTACTCCTTTTTTATTTACTAAATCTAACAACTCTTGCCTTAAAGCACCTTCTTTATCTTTATTTTCCAAGTTAATTACCCCCTTTTTTATTTTTGTATCTTCATAAATATAATACTTATGTCTGCTACATCTACAGTTATAGCATATTTAAAAATAAAGTCAAATTTAAATGTTGACTTTATTTTTAATTTATGTATCAATCAAATATACCATAAAAATTAAACTGTCAATCATTGATACATCAACATTATTGATATGTAAGCATTTCTAATTTTTGCGATATGATTGAGTATAAAAGTTATATACTATAAAATATTTTTTGTCATTTTTATCAATCTTAAGAATTTCTTAATAATTTATATATAAAGATATATAAAAAAGTAGTCTAAAAGCGATTAGACTACTTTTTTGTATATTTATGTGTTTTTTGATAAAAAACTTAAAAGATTTAGTTGCGACAAAACACTGATTTATACACATATTTATTTACTAAAATGACACACTTTTGACCCAAAATTTTTAAACTAGAGCTATTTTTAGCTTAATTTTAAGTGTTTCTGTCTAAAATAAAATTTGAGAAACATTGATATAACAGTAATCTGTTGTTTCTTATTTTTAAGTAGCAAAACACTTCGACTCCCACCGCCTCCATAGGTATTTTTTAAATGTGCTAAAAAAGCGTTGAGATTGCTCAACGCTTTTTTCTTTATATACAAGATAAGAGCGCCTCAACGCGATTGGAAGAAACGCTCTTTTTGTATGGCTAATCATCTGTTGTGATATAATCCACACCCATTTGTTCCATTTGCCAATATTGACTTGCAGGAACAGTCCAGGCACCAACCTGTAAACCAGCAGCTTTAGCTTGGGCTACCTTTTCATAAGTTAGATTTTGCCATTTAATATTTAAACCAGCTCGCGTTCCTAAGTGTTTGGCTTTTTTGATATTACTTGCCGTGATATCTTTATCCAAATACATCACCGCAGCTTCGGGCATGATTTGTTTGATTACTTTTAAGGGTTCATAATGAAACGAAATAAATCTAGCAGTCAAACCAAAACCAGCTTCACGCACCATTTGCACCAAATGTTGATAAGCAGCCTCATTTATTTCTTTATCTTTAATCTCAATGACCGGAATTTTTTGCTTACTTTGACAGATTGCTAAAAATTCTACCAGTGTCGGAATTTTTAACTCCGCATATACATAGTGTTGCTCACCAATACCAATTAAACGAAATTGAAGAAGTTGTTGGTAAGTAAATAAGCCCAATTTTCCTCTACCGTTACTTGTACGATCTAAAGAATCATCGTGCATAATCACCCACTGTTGATCGGCCGTTAAATGAATATCTGTCTCAATCGCTTCATATTTTGTTTGCTTAAAAGCTGGCAATGAATTTTCCGGTGCATATTGATGATTGCCCCGATGATTGACATACATAGCCACTCGATTTTTCGATACCTTATCTTTCATTTCACCCATCCTTTGTGTTCCAGTTTGATCTATCTCAACATCTACTAGACTATCAATTTCCTTGCCATCAAAATGAACTCTGCGCGTATCAATCATCACTTCAAAAATTCCTTGTTGATTTGGCGAATTAACTGTATACCACTGCAAGTCATCTTGATTGCCTCTAGCCGTCCATACTGCAAAACGTGCTTGCAAAATACGCTCATTCTTATTTAACTTTAATTGTAGCGCATAAATACCACGAGGCCCATCTATTTTCTTCATTTTGTAACTAATGGTTTTCAAAATATATTTAGGAATGAAAAATTGCTTGCTAATGAAACTAACTTGCGACTGAGTTGGCGTATTTCTTTGAATATAGCCAGTATAATACCCCGTCTCATAGCGATTATGATCATGGTTCGTAAAATATAAAGATAAATGCTTTGGTCCTGTTTGTTTTAATGGATAATTTTTGACATCATCCAAGCCATTTGCCTGACTGAACATCGCTATTTGATAAGAAACTTTTTTTAATAATGGATAAGTAAAGTTGAAATCCATCTGAATCTTTCCATCATCAATCTTCGTATAGTCAAAATACATACTCTCAATGCTGTTTTGTTTTTGATGTTCAAAATCAGCTAAAGAAAAATCTGTTAAATGATGCCCCATGAATTCATGTTTTTGTGACTTTCTTTCGCTGTGAACAAATTTTTTCAATCGTTTCTCTTTAATCAAATGCATTGGTTGAGAAGAAGCTAACTGTAGGCTCGGGTATAATAATTGCTTAGGTTGATGATAATTTTTTGCTTTGAAATGATCTTGAATTGGAAAATACTCATACTCCATCAACATTCCCGAAAGCAAAACCCCTTGGCGCCATTTTGTTTTTGGACGCTGAGAAAAAAATTTTGTTTGAATATAATAAGTCGTATCAGATAATTTCTTGGCTGGAATTTCGTAATAGTCTTTACTATTTTTTTGATAAAAGACCATTGAGACAAAGCGACTCTGTTGACTAACGGGTATTTCGATATAACTTTCAAAATAGCCATTTTTAGATTGCGACTGATGATTATAGACTTTCACCGCTTGATTGGCTAAACCATCCATTTGGATAGCATTGACTAAACCTAGCTGCTGTGCTAATTGAGGAATCATCGCATCTGGTTTTGTTTTAAAAACATGCTCTTCTTTAGGTGGATGTAAAGCAAGATAAATATCATCTGCATAACAATAGATAAGCATGCCGATTAGGATAATAGCAAGCGTCACACCACTGATAATTTTTTTATTTTTCATGATTTAATACCATCTTTTCTTCACTATGAATCAGTATAAAGCTTTCCAAATGGTATGTGAATAGATGTTATTTCATTCTAAACAAATCTTAATAAAATAAACGGCCTCTTCTCTAAAATTTAGAAAAGAAGCCGCTTTGAAGCTTTCATTATAAACTATCTAAAAGAATCGCGACATATTGTTCTAAAAATTCTTGATCGATTTCATCATACATGCCAATTTTAGAACTATCGATATCCAGTACTCCGATTAACTTGCCGTCTTTAACCATTGGCACGACAATTTCAGACATTGCTGCAGAATCACAGGAAATATAATTCTCATGCTCTTTGACATTAGGGACGATTAATGTTTCTTCCTTTTGCGCAGATTCTCCACAAACACCTTTGCCCATTTGAATTCTCGTACAAGAAACTCTCCCTTGAAATGGTCCTAAAATTAATTCTTGTCCATCAAAAAGATAATAACCGGCAAATACCGTTTCTTTTAATGTTTCATTTAATAAAGCAGATGAATTACTCAAATTGGCAATCCAATTACTTTCAATCTCTAATAAGCCTTTTTGTTGAAGCAATAATAACTCATAAGCTTCACGTTTTTCTTCTTTTGACCACATACACGCTGCCCCTTTCATTTTCCATAATGATACTTTACCATAAGGAATCTGAAAAGAAAATCTTTTTAAGTTATCCACATCATTCAAAAAATATCGGAATTTTTGTTTCACAATTTTTGGGGAAGATAAATTTTTTTCTTGACGTGTTGATATCATTCATTTTTAAAGCAGAACAAACATTTGTATATCAGCAAGTAAAACTGTTTACGTGAGTTATCCTCAAAAAAATGAAAATAAAAGAATGCTTATTTGACGCAATTTCATACGGATTATTTCGCAAAAAGCGTTTTATTTTTTCACCTTGTTTCACTAAAAAATTTGTTTCACAGCAGCACGTCACTTATTGAACATTCATTATTGGAAGAATGCTAGTAAAACACCGGCTGCTACGGCTGAACCAATAACTCCGGCAACATTTGGTCCCATCGCATACATCAATAAATAGTTATGAGGATTGGCTTTTTGACCTTCTAAATGAACTACACGCGCTGCCATTGGAACGGCTGATACCCCTGCTGCACCAATCATTGGGTTTACTTTTCCTTTTGTCACATAATACATTAGTTTGCCCATCAATACCCCTGAAGCGGTGCCAACTGCAAAAGCGATCAGCCCAAGCATAATGATAATTAAGGTCGTTTTGGATAAGAATAAATTTCCTTCTGCCTTGGCACCCACTGTTAAACCTAAAATAACGGTGATAATATACATAAAGACATTTTGTAAGACTTCAGATAATTTCGGTACTAATTTAACTTCACGAATTAAGTTCCCTAACATTAAGCACCCAATTAATGTCGTAGCACTAGGAACTAATAGACTGACAAAAATAGTCACAGCGATTGGAAAGATAATTTTTTCTTTTTGACTCACTTTACGGGTGACTTTCATTGGACATTGGCGTTCTTTTTCTGTAGTTAGTGCACGAATAATCGGTGGTTGAATAATTGGCACCAACGCCATATAAGAATAAGCAGCTAAAGCGATGGCGGGTAATAAATTAGGTGCTAGACGACTGGTTAAAAAGATTGCTGTCGGACCATCTGCCCCACCAATAATGCCAATGGATGCCGCTTCTTGTAGCGACATATGAAACAAAATTGCTAAGAAAAAGGCCGCAAAAATACCAAACTGGGCAGCTCCCCCTAAAAGAATCGTGTAAGGATTGGCAAGCAAAGGTTCAAAATCTGTCGCTGCTCCTAAACATAAAAAGATTAATGGCGGATAAATCCCTAATTCCGTACCCAAATATAAATAATGTAATAAGCCACCTGGTTGACCATTGGTAGCACCGGCCATAAGATTAGCTAAAGGTAAATTCACTAACAACATCCCAAAGGCAATCGGAATCATTAAATACGGCTCATATTTCTTTTTAATTCCCAAATATAAAAAGAAACACGCTAATAAAATCATGATTCCATTTTGCAGCGTTAAATTGGCTATTCCTGAAGTTTCAATCATTTGTTGAACAATTGCTGACATATGCTCCCCCTACTTTCCACCTTGATTTAAGATTTTACTCATCACGACCATTAGCCCCCAGATGCCTAGCAAGACAACAAAAACCACAAGCATCGCAAAGAGCGTTAAAAATAGAATATCGCCTAATCCATACATACACTCACCTTCTTACCACTTTTTGATAGCGCTTTCTATTAACTATAGTATAACACAGTTTCAATCATTTGACTGATAAATAAGAAATTTTTCACATAAAACAAAAAAAAATAAACATGCACCTTGCTTGGTGAAAACAAGGTGCATGTCCGTTAATGATTCATTTTCAATTATGATAAGTCATGAATGTAGCTATCTTGATAGATGCTTTCCCAATCTTGTGAGAAATCATCAATAGCTTTTTGGATAGATGGCATACTAAAGGCTTGAGCAACAACATCTGGACCAATCGTAACAGCTTGAGTCCCTTGATTGATAGCCTGTAACACTTGACTGACATTTTTAAAACTAGCTGCTAAGATTTTACTATCGGAATGAACCCGCTTTATCTCAGCTGCAAGATTTTGAATCACTAAACTAGCCTCAATGTTTAAATTTTCCATCCGATTATAATAAGGTGCTAGATAATCCGCCCCTGCATGAATGGCCAACAACCCTTGAAATTCTGTATAAATTGCCGTGGCTGTGATATGGATACCTTGACGTTTCAACTCCTTCATTACTTTAAAGCCAACTTCATTACTCGGTACTTTAATATAGACTTGATCATCCACTTCCTTTAAGATTCTTTGCGCATCAGCCAACATGCCTTCATAGTCCGTCGCAACCACTTGGACATGTAAGGTACGATTTTTGCCAATGATTTGCCGAATTTGGCGTAAATGTTCAAAAAAATCGATTTTTCCTTCTTTTTTAATGATGGATGGATTACTGGTTACCCCATCAATTGGTAAAGTATTTACATATTTTTGAATTTGTTCTAAATTGGCAGTATCTAATAATAGTTCCATTTTTTTCACCTTCAGTTACAAGTTTTAAATGACATGTTCAGTACGTGCAATAATATCATCTTGAGTTGCTTTAGATAAGGCATTAAAGAAAGCTGAATAACCCGCAACCCGCACAATTAAGTCACGGTGTTTTTCAGGATGTTTTTGCGCATCTAATAAAGTTTCTCTTGAGACGACATTATATTGAATATGGTAGCCTTTCAAAGTATTAAAGAAAGTACGTAATAACATAATCAATTTTTGTTTATCTTCTTCCTTGGCTAATGTTTGCGGATTCACTTTTTGATTTAAGAGCACACCACCTAAGATATCTTCCGTTGGCAGTTTAGCCACTGATTTTAAGACTGCGGTGGGGCCGTGCTGATCCATATTATGTGATGGTGAGCAACCTTCAGCTAATGGGCTCCAGGCTTTTCGACCATCTGGAGTAGCCATCGTGCCTTTTCCTTGACCAACATTTGCAGAAATAGAAGAAGTACCTGAGTAACGAATACCACCAATTGGGCCACGACCATAACGAGTATTTGGATATTTTTTGATTTCATCAATATATACTTCATAAGCATCATGAACTAATTGATCAACATAATCTTCATCATTGCCATATTTTGGCACCTCTTCAATAATCAATTCACGGATTTTTTCATTCTCTTCTCCTTGCCAATCATGAATCAACGCATCCCATAATTGTTCAGTCGTAAATCTCTTTTCTTCAAAGACAAGCTTTTTAATTGCAGCTAAAGAATCAGCTAAATTCGCAATACCAATCTGTAAAGCAGAAATATAATCATAGACGGCACCGCCTTCTTTTAAGGTTAAACCACGTGCAATACAATCATCTGTCAAAGCCGAACATAAAATATCAGGAACTTCACTTTCAATCGCTAAATCGACCACGTTTTCGACAATGA
The DNA here is from genome assembly GCF_000407565.1 of Enterococcus cecorum DSM 20682 = ATCC 43198. GTDB lineage: Bacteria > Bacillota > Bacilli > Lactobacillales > Enterococcaceae > Enterococcus_E > Enterococcus_E cecorum. Next base: position 995,428 of record NZ_ASWI01000003.1, on the reverse strand, counting down.
CACTCATTTTGGTTAATTCACGTAAAGTCTGATCCCAAGCTTGAAGCAAATCATCAAAACTTTGCATTTGGGTAAAATGGCCATGACCTTGTGCATAACGTTTACGGCTAACAGGATCAATCCCATCATTCATCGTAATCATCAATATCTTAGCAAAATTGATATAGCTCATACCGGTACAACGATAACCCCATTTTCCAGGTACAGCTGTTTCTACACAACCAATCGCACTATAATTGTAAGCATCCTCTTCTTTGACACCAAACTTGATAAAAGATGGAATAATAATTTCATCATTGTTAAAAGCTGGCATACCAAAGCCGAGTTTCATTACTTCAATCGCTTCATTCATAAATTTCGGATTTAAATTTTTATGATAGCGCACCGTCAAATTTGGTTGTGGCAAACGTGTTTGAGCAACACTTCGCAATACTAAGAAAGATAAATCATTCACTGCATCTTTTTTATCTGTTGTCTGGCCACCAATTGTTACATTTTGGTATAAAGGACTACCTGCACTGCTGAAAGTATGGGATTGGCTACGAACTTTATTAATCGTTAGTGTTTTAATCCAAAGGTTAGTTAATAATTCAATAACTTGGTCTTCAGCTATTATTCCTGCGTCAATATCATGGCGGTAATAAGGATACATATATTGATCAAAACGACCATAAGATAAGGAATGTCCGTTCGATTCAATTTGCAAAATTAATTGGATAAACCAAACAGATTGAATCGCTTCATGGAATGTTTCAGCTTTTTCATATGGTACTTTCGCACAAATACGACTAATTTCAAGTAATTCAGCCTTACGTTTCGCATCTTGTGTTTGTACAGCTTTTTCTTTAGCTAATTGACTAAAACGCATAGCATAGCTTCTTACCGCATCAATTACAATTAACACAGCGCGGTAAAAATGATACTTATGGATATTTTCTGGTTTGGTTAAGTCTAATGCCGCTTTAGCTTTTTTCGTTCGTTCTTCAAAATCGCGTAATCCATATTTTAAGACTTTTTCGTAATTCACGGCTAAATGGGCATCTCCAGAATTCATCTTACCTTCCATACCGAAAAATCCTGATTCCATATAAACTTTTACTTCTTCTGGCAACATCGCACCGGCTCTAGCTCTTAGATTATTATTTTCCCAAAATGGCGCAATGGAACGTAATTGTTCTTTGGTTTCTTCTGTAATATAGAAAACATCGCCATCACGTTTTTCAAAAGTATCCAATTCATTCAAGACAAATTCGAGGGTGTATTCTGGAAAAATCGGTGCATCTTTATTGGATTTTGCTTGATTTCCTACAATTAAGGTCTCATCTTCAATATAAATACTCATGTGCTCCAAAATATTTTGTAACATATAAGCACGTTTCAAAAGATTAGGTTCGTTTTGATGCCGTTTATAGCTTTCAGTAGCTAAAATCGCGCGCTCTGCACAAATATAAGGCTTCTTGTCTAAAACTTCTTCACGATATTGATTCATCCGTGGGGTTAAATCTCCAAAATGTTTACGATTAACATGATCTTGCGTCGCTACAGCAGTTGACATATAAATCCCTCTTTTCTTCATTTGAAACCTTTATTGATTTCTTCCGCACACAATATAGCACATCTTTTCACAATTTGTCAAATGAAACTTTGTTAAATTACGAATGAAAGTTATAAACTTAAACCAATAAAAAAAGTCTAAGTAAAACTAGCGAAACTAGATCTACTTAGACAAAAAACATTTATTTTAGACTGTCTCAACCTGAATGTCTTGCTCATTTAAAAAGTGAATGGTTGCTTCATCAATTCCCGCATCCGTATACACATGCGAAATATCGGCAAAATTAAATTCAGAAATGACCCCCATTTGTTCAAACTTGGTGGAATCAGTAAGCACAATGGTTTGATTGGCACTTTGCATCATCGCGTTGGCAGTATCCGCTCGAGTGATATCACTACCAGTAAAACCACGTGCACGATCAAAGCCATCAATCCCAACAAATAGTTTATCTACTCGAAATTCACTGATTACTTTTTTGACAAGCGGCCCCACATTGACTTGCGAATCTTTTTGATATTCTCCACCAAGCAAAATAATTTTGACACTATCTGACTTACGCACATAAGAAGCAATAAAACAAGAATTGGTAATAATCGTCACATCATTTTTATTATATGCTAATTCTTCTGCTAGAAGTGCACAAGTCGATCCTGATTCAATCATCACCATCTCGCCATCTTTTACTAATTCAGCAGCTTTTTTAGCAATTTTACGCTTCAAGTCATAATTAATAGCCAGGCGATAATTGATATCATCTTGATTATTTAATACGGCAAAACCATGTTGGCGATGCAAAATTCCCCGACTTTCTAATTTATCTAAATCTTTTCGAATCGTGACCCGTGAGACTTTTAATAAATCAGCCAATTCATTGACTTCTATTTTTTTCTTTTCACTAACAATCGCAATAATTTCTTCTTCTCTAGTCATCAACCTCATCCTTTCTCAGGCAAATCTAGCATAACATAAACCAGCATGCCTTTCAATTTACAGATATCATATTTCGTTTGAAACAAATTATATTTACGTTTGAAGTTTATTGTGTTAAGATAAACATGAAAGAAAGAAGGGATACTATGATGCGTTCAGTTAAACAAGCTTGTATTTTCAATATTCAAAAATTTAGTCTACATGATGGTCCTGGGATTCGCTCTGTCGTATTTTTCAAGGGTTGTCCATTACGATGCTATTGGTGTGCCAATCCAGAATCTCAAAATGCCCATCCTGAAGAAATGTTTCATCCTCAAAAGAAAAAAATGCAAATAGTTGGTAAAATGCAAACAGTCGACCAAATTATGGAAGAAGTATTAAAAGACCTTCCTTTCTACCATGAATCAGGTGGTGGCGTTACACTATCCGGTGGAGAAGTCTTGTTTCAAGCTGATTTTGCCCTCGATTTACTCAAAGCCTTAAAAGCCCAAAATATCCATACCGCTATAGAAACGACTGGATATTGTAAAGCAGATACCTTTCAAGAAATCGCACAGTATGTTGATTTAATTTATTTTGACATTAAACATTATGATAACGAAAAGCATCGCCAAGGTACGGGGGTTAAACAAGATATCATCTTGCAAAATCTCAGTTATGCCATCCAGCATCATCAAATCATTGTGCGGATTCCGATTATTCCAGGATACAATGATAGCCTAGAAGATGCTAAAGAATTTGCAAAATTATTTACTTTATATGGTGTGCAAAATATTGAGCTACTTCCTTTCCATCAATTTGGTGAAAAAAAATATGAACAGCTCAACCGTCCCTATCGTCTAGCTAAGGTCAGCCAACTACATACAGAAGATCTCTTCAAACATCAAAAAATCTTTGAAAAAGCAGGAATTACTTGTCTCGTGCGCTAAAGCATTTTTTTGGTAAATTCATCCATTCTTGATATAATGAAAAAAAGAAAGGATGAACGTCATGACAACTATTGATATTCGCAGTAAAAAAACACGCCAACAAATCATCGAGGCCTTCATTACTTTATTGCATCAAAAAAGTTTAGAAAAAATCAAAATTGCCGATATAACCAATCAAGCACAAATCAATCGAGCCACTTTTTATAATTATTTTACTGATAAATATCACTTGCTAGACACGATTACTAAAGAAACCTTACTCGCTCAAATTCAAGAACAAATTCTACCAGACGAGCCTTTTTCTTTAGAGTTATTAAAGAAGATTTTCTTAATTTTGGCTGATTTTCATACCGATATGGCTAGCATCTGCAAAAAGAACTATGTCGAAGCCTTGAGTTTTTATACCAGCCCTGTATTAAGAGAAGATTTGCAACTGATTTTACAACGGGCGATTCCAAAACCATTACGCACACCAGAAAGTGAAATTTTAACCACTTCAACCAGTTGGCTATTAATCGGTATGGCCTATGAATGGAAAAAGTCGCAAAAAGTGCCAGCTGCTCTTTATTTTGATAGCTTTAAGCACCAATTCGAGCAATATGTCTTACAAATCCAAATGAGTGCATAAAAAAGAACGGTCAGCCAACCGTTCTTTTTTTATTCCTCTAATTCGCCTAATTTCACTTGATGGCGGATATAAATTTTCACACAAACCATACTGATCACTGCCAGTAAAATAGCTACGAAAAATGCTGCATGGAGTCCTTCATAAAGCACTTTTCGTAAAATCTCATGTAATCGACTCGCCACTTGATGCGCCGTTTTTGGATTGACAAATTGGTTTAACAAATCTGTGCGTCCAGCTAAATGTTGCTTATCTAATTCTTGGTTGGTCATAAAGTTAAAGATTAAACCAAAGACAGCTACCATCACCGTTTGTCCAATGGTTCTAACCAAGGTATTAAATGAGGTTGCTTCTCCCAAGTGACTTTTGGGTACAACTTGTTGTGCAGAGACCGTTGTCGAAACAATTACTATCCCCATGCCAATTCCAAAAATGAACATCAGCAAGACAAAATACCATGCGCCAATCCCCATCGGAGCGAAAAATAAACCAACCGTCGTCATAAGAATCGCCAACAAACCAAGCATGACAACCTTTTGAATAGATTGTTTGGCCATCATTTTACTGGCCACATTCGTACCTACAACCCAAAATAGTGAAATCGGTGCTAATACTAAGCCTCCAATTCCAGCAGCTAAACCTAATACACCTTGCATCCACATCGGAATATACACATCTACCCCCATTAAGATGCCACTTACCAATGCCGCAATTAAATTGACGCCAACAAATAAAGGATTTTTAAACAAACTAAATGTGATAATTGGATCTTCGGCGCGCTTTTCCACCCAGATGAATAATACAAAAAATAGCACACTAGCAATAAAGCAACTCATGACCAGCCAACCCAATCCTTGATCACTTAATAATTGGAAACCAGCTAATAAACTCAGCAAGACCAACATCAAAACAACACTACCGAAAAGATCCATTTTCTTCGTTTCACGCGCACGTTTTTCTTCATGCAAACTCATAAAAACTAAGAATAGTTGCACTAAACCGATTGGCACATTAATAAAGAAAATCCAATGCCAACCAACTGTATCAACAATTAATCCACCAGCTAATGGCCCAATCACGCTAGCTATTCCCCACATCGTTGAATTATAACCCATGACCTTTGTACGCTGTTCAATTGGATAAAGGTCCGCCAACAAAGTCAATGAAACCGGCATTAATGCACCAGCACCCATTCCTTGTAAAGCCCGCGCTAAAATCAACGTATGCATATTAAAGCTCATGCCACAGAGTGCTGAACCGATAATAAAAAGCAAAGTCCCAACCATGAAAACAGGTTTACGGCCAATTTTATCCGTTAGTTTTCCATAAATTGGGGTTAACATCGCACTGGTTAATAGATAAATCGAAAAGACCCAGTTCATTAACTCAATCCCGTGTAACGAACCGACAATGGTAGGCATCGCAGTCGTCACAATGGTCCCTTCTACCGCCGTCATGAAAGTCGCCACAAAAATTGCCACTGTCACTAGGCCCACATTTGTTTTTCGCAAAATCATAACTCCCTTCTTAAAAAAATCAACATTCCTAGCATAGCAAAAATTAGCGCAAAAATATAGTACAACGACCTTTTTCTTAAAAGATTAGTCGCTGTACTAAAACAAATTATGATTGTAAAACTCTTAGCTTCGTCGCTTGTTCAAAAGCATAGCCAATTTGCAGCAAGGTAGCATCTTCCTCTTTAAAATATTCTCCTTAAAGGTGATTGGTATACCAAATAATGGGTATTTATTGTAGTCTATCGTTGCCTTTTGTTCATCACATTTACGTGCCTGTTCGATAGCTTGCGGATGAATCTCAGAAATTGCATTCATTCCACCTACTAAGATATCGGTTTCTAACATCCGAAATAGGTAAAAGGCGGTTAAATCTTCATAGCTAAATTTTCCTGCTTGAATTGCTTGTTGCAGTTCCGGAATTGATTTTTCGATAATTTCTGGTGCAAGTCGATGTAAGTAAGCAACATCTTGACCTACTAACTGTTCCTTGATTTGGCTAACCAAACGCTCACTTTCATATTGAATACGTTCTTGTGGCGCTTCATAATCAACCGTAATTTTTTCCATTACCTCACTCATGACAACAACCTCATTTTATCTTTTTTTCATATTGTAGCAGTGTTTTTCCCTGCTTACGAACCAAATGACTACTTGATTTATCACCTTGACAAAGTTTTTTTAAGCGTTTACGATAATTACAATAAAAGAAAAGGAGAAAACAGATGAAACGATATCTTTTAGACATTTTTATCACTAGTTTGTATTTCGAAAAAAATCACTTAGCTAGTCAAAAAGCAATGGATAAAATGTTATATCTAATACATCTTCTAAACAATTTATTGATTACCCCGATACTATTTAGTCTTTTCAGCTATAGTATCAAAGAAAAATATGCATACTTCTCCTTACTCTTCTTATTGCCGATTTGTTTACTACTAGTTGGATTAAAAGAAAGTACCCTCACTCTTCAAAATGAAAAAAGAAAATACTCGCTGTATAACCTTGGGCTTTCTTTTAAACAAATTCACTTTGCGATTGACTGGGCGCTTAATTATACAAAAATAATTGGTTTGTCGCTTTTTACTTATCTCTTTTTTATATTTCATTATGCTAAATATCAGCTCAATTTTAGCTACTTATTCATTGAGCTCATACTTTTAGTCAGCGTAATCTGTATTCGACCTATACTTTTAAAACCAAAATGGCAAAGTCTAGATTTCTTAGGCAGATACCTAATCAACTATCCTACTTTGGTGATTATTTTTTCAAGTATTTCGCTTTTCAAAAAAATTTTGACCACAACGCTACATGTCAAGATATGGATAGTTTTAATGATAATCATGATAGGCATCTTACTTTTGAGTTATCGAATCCTAAAAAACAAAATCCAATTACGATTCAATCAGAGCTCGCTATTTCTTGAATTTTCGATTCTTATACATGAATCTCACGTAACGATTTCTGCTTTTCTTTTCATGGTCCTAGTCCTACCTGGTCTTTTAATATATTTTGCCTTTGAAGTAAGCCGAAATTATAGCTACCTTTTTAAAGACAGTATCCGATATTGTATACTATTTTGGTTACTATTTACAGCTATCGGTAGCAATAACTCTTTTTTATCTACGTTGACAAGCTTTGATTTAGAAGCAAAACGGATGATTCAACTCCAGCATTTTGGTCACTTTTTACAAGAAAAATTTATACGAAAATTACAAATCAATTATCTACTCCATTTCTTTTGTGATGCTATCTATTTTTTAGTTTTTCTGAGTATGATTCCAGAAAGTTGGACAGTAAAATTAATGATTGTTATTTTAGTGCTTCCTTTTGCATTAGTCATATTACCAGCTAGTTATCCGATTGCCACTTCAATCTACCCAAACTTTTTTAGAACCGGTCCATTTTATAATCGACCAACGATAAAAGCGATTCTTATAAATGTTATCGGTATTCTTTTATTTGAACTCATCAATTTAGTTGTCTTGTTTCAATTGCACCAGCCTAATGCCAACGTTTATTTGCTACTTACTTTCTGGGCACTATTGCATTTGATAGGAATCTTTCTGACTATTTTGGCCATTTATCTAACCAAAAAACATTTAACACATTTTGTAGAAAGGAATAGTAACCATGTCGCATAATCATTTAGAAGTAAAAAACTTAAACTATAGCTATCCCAACCATACTTTTGCCTTAAAAAATATCCAAATGTCGTTAAAATCTGGATATATTTATGGCTTAGTAGGTAAAAATGGCGCAGGAAAAACCACCTTATTAGATAATTTAGCTGGCTACTATTCTGCAAGCTATCCTTATCTTCTGTATAATAATGAACCTTTTACTCATGAATTAATCAAAAATAATTTAGGCTATCTCGAAACCAACTTATTATTATATGATTACTTGACGATTGATGAAAATATGAGATATATCTGTCAAATTAGAAGGCTGCGATATCCTAGTGACGAAATGGATCACCTAATAGAACACTTTGAATTGACTCCCTTCTTAGACCGACCATTGAATCAATTATCAAAAGGAACGTTGCTAAAAGTGCATTTGATTATGACTCTTATTCACCAACCGGCAATTCTTTTATTAGATGAACCATTTGATGGATTAGATCCTACACAAGTCAAAAATCTACAAGAGCTATTGATAGATTATGCCCATCAAGGAAAAATCGTTCTGGTTTCTTCCCACGTTTTAGCTTATCTCACTGACTTATGTAATGAAATTTTTTATATGCAAGAAGGAAGGATAACCGCTGACTTATCTTATCGGGAATTTCCATTATTAACTGATTTCTTTCAATTAAACGATTAATATACGACTATCTATTTTTTCTTTTCTTGATACTTATCACTTAAACTTTTACTTCTCAAACCGTTTTTTTCAATACTCTCACTGATTATTTCTGAAACAGCCTAGAGATTTTCAAAAAAACATCTGTCTGACAAGAATTTTCTCTTTACAGCACTGCGCAAAATATGTTAATATACTTTTTGAGCGTGTTTGCTCGTTAATTACGATATTCCGCTGGGGCCTTATAAAGTCTTAAGAATATTTGGTATAAGGAGAAAGAAGAAATGAATCCATTAATTCAAGAATTAACTCAAGAACAATTACGTTCAGACATCCCAGCATTCCGTCCTGGTGATACTGTACGTGTACACGCAAAAGTTGTGGAAGGTTCACGTGAACGTATCCAAATTTTTGAAGGTGTAGTAATCAAACGTCGTGGTGCTGGCATTAGCGAAACTTACACAGTACGTAAGATTTCTAACGGTGTTGGTGTTGAACGTACATTCCCATTACACACACCTCGTGTAGCTAAAATCGAAGTAGTACGTTACGGTAAAGTACGTCGTGCGAAACTTTACTACTTACGTGCATTACACGGTAAAGCAGCTCGTATTAAAGAAATCCGTCGTTAATTTATCGACACAAACCACTTGCCCATTTGGTGAGTGGTTTTTTTCTTTTTACAGCAAAAAACAAACGGATAGTCTGCCTACCCGCTTGCCTTCTTTATTCTTCAATATCTTTTTGTGCTTCTTCTTGTTTGACCTCAGCTAGTAGTTTAGCCATTTGTTTGGTTAAATCCAATTTTTCAAGCATATCTGGACGACGTAAATAGGTTCTGCGCAATGATTCTTTTAATTGCCATTCTTCTATTAATTTATGATTACCATTCGTTAAGACAAACGGTACCTCCATCCCCTTGAAATTCGCTGGTCGGGTATATTGTGGATGCTCTAATAACCCGGTCGAATGTGAATCCGTTTGAGCAGAAGTTTGATTGCCTAAAACATCTGGCAATAAGCGGACTGTAGCATCAATCATTACCATCGCCCCGAGTTCGCCCCCGGTTAGCACATAGTCCCCTAAAGAAACTTCATCCGTCACTAAAGTTCGAATACGTTCATCATAGCCTTCATAATGACCACAAATAAAAACAAGCTGCTCCTCTTTAGAAAATTCTTCAGCCATTTTTTGATTGAAGGGTTTTCCCGCCGGATCAAGTAAAATAATTCGCTTCTTGACATCCGGTGTTTGTGCTTCAATCGCCTTTAAATTATCATAGATGGGCTGAACCTTCAAAAGCATGCCCGCACCGCCACCATATGGATAGTCATCAACGGTTTGATGCTTGTTGTCTGAATAATCACGGAAATTATGCACATGAAGCTCTAACAAATCCTTCTCTTGGGCCTTCCCGATAATCGATTCACCTAAAGGATTGGTAAACATATTTGGAAAAAGAGTTAAGACATCAATCCTCATCATCCATCAACCCTTCTAACAATTCCACTTTCACAAAGCCTTCTGCGACATTAATCTCTTTTACTACTGGCTCAATATATGGCAACAAGAAATCTTTCTTCCCTGGACGTTTGACTACCCACACATCATTCGCACCTGGAGATAAAATTTCCTGAACCTTCCCGATTACTTCACCCTTTTCATCAATGACACTTAATCCGATAATTTCATGGTAGTAAAATTCACCTTCAGCTAATTCAGATAAATCCTCACTTGAAACTTTTAAAATGCCATCGCGAAAAGCTTCTACTTGATTGACATTCGTATAGCCCTCAAAAGTTAATAAGTCAAAGTTTTTATGCTTACGGTGACTGGTAATCGTTAGTGTCAACGGCTCATGCTTAGCCCTAAATAAAGTGAGTTGATTGCCGACTTGATAACGCTCTTCTGGAAAATCTGTCTGGGAAATCACGCGGACTTCTCCTCGGATACCATGCGTATTCACAATCTTACCAACATTGTAAAATTCCGTCATTACTCTCATTCCTTTCTTACTATTTTAAATATATTGCGAAACAAACTGTCTTATTTTTTCTAGTCCATGATTCAACCAATCTTTGAAAGTCTGTAAATCAATGAGTTTAGGAGAACCTGACTTTAATTGCTGGACCATCGTCATCCATTCACTCTGATAAACCCAAAGTAAAAAGAGGATGATGATCAAAAATAGTAATTTCAGCAATTTAGATTTGACTTTGAATAAAGCAATGAAAAGACACACAACCACAAAACACATAATCCAAAAATCCATCAGTATCCCTCCTCATATCCTTCATCTTGTCCCGGCTCACATCCTTGTAATAATCTGTGTTCGCCGGGAAGCTCCTGTGCATCTAAGCCGGCCTGTCTAGGAAAATCTTAAAATATGGTGGATTTTCCTGACATTCCGGAAAACCTTAGCTGCTTGGAGCTGATCGTCCCGGCTCACATCCTTGTACTAAAAAAGACTAGAACTTATTGAGTCCCAGTCTTTTCTTTTCATCATTACTCTTTGCCGTCTAAGATATTTAAACGAACCTTCTTTGGACCATTTACACGTACACTGTAAACAATAGTACGAATGGCTTTTGCTACTCGACCTTGTTTGCCAATGATACGACCAATATCTTCTGGTGCAACGGTCAAATTGTATTCAATAAATTCTTCTGACTCAGACACTTCCAATTGGACTTGGTCAGGCTGAGTAACTAATGGACGAACGATTGTTAAGACTAAAGCTTGCAAATCTTTCATATCCATTCACCTTATTTCTTAGCAAATTTAGCTTCATGATGTTTCTTCATAACGCCTTCTTTTGAAAGGATGTTACGAACAGTATCAGAAGGTTGTGCACCTTTTGATAACCAATCAAGTACTAAATCTTCTTTGATTGTTACTTCTGCAGGGTCTTTCAATGGGTTGTAAGTACCTACAGTTTCAATAAAACGTCCGTCACGAGGAGAACGTGAATCAGCAACTACAATACGGTAGAAAGGAGCTTTTTTAGATCCCATACGTTTTAAACGAATTTTAACTGCCATGTTAATTAACACCTCCATAATTTTTAATCACATGTGCTAGTTTAACAGTTTTTGCTCACGGTGTAAAGAGTTTTTTCTTTACAGCTTAAAATTTTTTCATTAAATTTTTTTCATTTTTGAAATAGCGTCCTATTGACTGTATTAAGTGTACTAGTTATAATAGTACACGAAGGACAGTGAAAATAGATAGAAAGGAGCAAAGCAGATGATGTTAAGTATCGACAAAACGAGCAGCAAACCCTATTATGAACAGCTTGTCTTATCTGTAAAAGAAAGTGTCATACAAGGTGTTTTACAACCAGGCGATCAACTTCCCTCGGTTCGTGAAGCTGCCAAACAACTCTTAATGAATCCTAATACTGTTAGTAAAGCCTATAAACAACTAGAAGCTGAACAAGTCATCGTCACAGTCAAAGGCAAAGGGACATTTATCAAAGAAACACAAGACTTACCAAAAGATACTTACAAGATTCAACAACTGAAAAGTCAACTTTATAATTTCATGATTGAAGCACGGCATCTGAAAATAGAGAATCATGAAATCTTACAATGGATTGACGAAATTACCACCGAGTTAGGAGGAGCAGAAAATGAAAGTCACGAATCTATCTAAAACGATTGACCAAAAAGAAATATTACGCAATATCCACTTTGAATTAACTCCTGGAGAAATCGTTGGCTTAGTTGGACGCAATGGCTCAGGAAAAACCACCCTTTTTCGTACCCTAAGCAATCAATACTTAGCAGATACAGGAGAAGTTTGGATTCATGGGGAAAATATTTTTGAACAACCGCAATATAAAACTGAACTATTCTTTATTGATGAAAAGGAAAACTTCTTCAATCCTTATTCATTGAAAAAAATTGCTGGATTCTATCAATTGAGTTATCCGAAATTTGATCTCGATTTATTTACCCAGCTAATGAACGCTTATCAGTTGCCATTGAATCGGACCTATCAACGAATTTCTAAGGGGATGCAAAAATTATTCTTACTTATTTTAGCAATGAGTTCTAAGGCTACTTATATTTTACTTGACGAACCTTTTGATGGCCTAGATTACTTAGTGAAAAAACAAATGGTGGAACTCTTGTTAGATGCCATCAGCAATGAACCAATTAGTATCTTAGTCTCTTCGCATCAACTCAATGAGCTAGAACCGATTATCGATCGCGTACTATTTTTGAGCCAACACACCATTACTCAGGATTATCAATTAGAAAGTTTACGGGAAAAGGCGCGCAAACTTCAACTGGTCTTTAAAGTCAAGGACATTCCAGAACTCGTCAAACAAAATTCTAAAGCGATTGATATCCAAGGGCGTGTCATTGTAGCACTATTTGAAAACTATACCGATGAACTGGCGACTCAACTCAAAGCACTCGAACCACTTGTCATGGAAGAACTACCTATTCAATTAAGCGATGTCTTTGAAGCCAATCTCAGAAATGAAAAAGTCTAAGGGGTGAAACGATTATGCTATATAAAATTTTTTGGCAACGCAGCAAATGGATTATCCTCTTTGCTAGCCTAGTCATTTTTGCTAGTTTTGCCTTTTCTAGTCTAAGCATTGTCTATAACTGGCAAGATAGTAGAAACTTTTATCAATCAGAAGCATTCAAGAAAGATTTTGATTCCTATCCAAAAAATTACGTGAAAGATGAAAATAAATATCGGGCGAGCAAGCATCAAGCAGCCATTCGACAAAAATATAGTGATCGTCAACTCATGGTGCATTCAAAGAACAGTCCCTTATACACTACGCAAACGCAGATTTTTAACGATTCACCTTCCAATGTGTTTTATTTCCAAACCAATGTACAACTCGGACAAGCTGAAAAAGTCGTCCTATTTCTATTGTTAGGATTTGCTGTATTCTTCTTAGATTTGAAATTACATTTTAATCAATTTCTTTTTGGATTAGGCATAAAACGTTCGAAAATCTTTTGGAAAAAGGTGCTTTTTTATACGGGAATTCTCTTTATCGTCACTTTATTGAGCAACTATTGCGCACTAGGAATCATCGGTGCAAACATTCCGGATAAATATCTTGATTTTACATGGACGCAATTTTTATATAGTGGCTTCAGTTGCACAATGAGCTATCTATTTATCTTTATCATTGGATTATTATTTGGTGTTGGATTAGGAAATTTATTCTTTGCGCCACTTTCACTTGTTCCCTTACTTTTCTATTTTGTTTTTTATCAAGAAAAACTTAGCTATCTAAAAGAAGAATGGTTCGACACTTGGCAACTCCTACCAAGCTTTTACGGGAGCCATCCAATGTTAATCGTCTTCACGATACTAGCTTCTCTCAGCTTATTAGCCCTAGGATGCTATAGTTTTAACCGGACAAGTCTTGAAAATAGTAGCGAGTTTCTATTGGTCAAAAAGCTAAGATTACCAATCTATCTACTGATGATTGCAAGCTCTGTTTATCTTGCTGCAAGAACCAGTTTCTTAACACTTAAAACTTGGCAAGACTTGAAAATTTTTGTTGTTATCACCTTATTTTGTACAGTAATTGCAACGATATTTGTCTATTTCCAAACAATGCTTAAATGGTGGCAGAGATATCGTGAAAATAAATGGTAAAGGAGGAGATTTTGATGCTCTATCGCTTACTGTGGCAAAAATCAAAAGTACTCTTATTATTATTTAGTTTGTTGGCTATTACTTTTTTGGCCTCAAACACACGCTCAAATATTGTAGGGTGGCAAGGGAGCTATGATTTTTTTTATTCTGATTATTTTGCTAAAGGTTTTAAAGCGAATAATTATTACCTATATGAATCAAATGGTAGCCAAAAGAAAGTCTCTTTAGAAAACTATCGAACGCATCTGTTAGAAGTGAATCCGAAGAAAAAAAGTTTTCCCTATACCTCCACTCTTTTAGGAAGAGAACGTCTCTATTTTCGTTACGATTCTCTTTCTAAGAAAAATTTACTATGTATTTTTCTCGTTCTAGCCTTTGGTTTTAGTATGTGTTTTTGGGACTTGAAGAGTAAATTTAATACCTTCCTCTTTAGCTTACAATACAGCAGAAAGCAGCTATTCAGAAGTAAATTTATTCTTTATAGTTTATTTTTGCTAGGAACCATTTTCATTGGAAGTGCGCTTGCTGAGGGGATGATTTATTTCTCAATTCCTGAAAAATATATTCATTGGGATTGGTTGCAAACACTATATGCCATTTTTAGTTGCTGCCTTTCCTATTATTTCCTTTTTGTGATTGGGGTTTTCTTAGGCGTAATCTTAGGCAATTTATTCACTGGGCCAATGATAATAGCATTTGTATCCTTGCTTTATACACTCTTTCAACAAAGCATTGTCTTTTATCCGCACTGGGAAGATTGGCTTGGCACGGCTGTACATGATGCCGCCTTTAACGGGATGCATCCAAAACAAATCATCCTTTATACCTTACTCATCGCAGCATGCCTTTTTTTAAGTAATCATTACTATCAACGCTTAAGTCTTGAAACAAATGGACAATTTTTACAATTTAGTCATTTAAAATTGCCAGCATTTCTCACGATGTCTATTGCGACAACGTTGATTATCATTAGCTATATTCGAGTAAGTAGTTATATCACCCATTTAGGAGACTATATCTATTTATTTATACTATTTCTGCTAATCACTATGCTTTCTGCCGTTATCGTATACTATCAAACTTGGCTAAATAGATGGGCAATGCGTAAAGAAAGAAATACTTAATAATGGGAAGTGTCAAAATGAAGAAGACAAAGAAGTTAGCCTTACTTTTACTATTTTGTATTTTAATACTATTTTTCTACTTGCATTTCAAGGAAAGTCCTCCACCAATGATAAAAGATTGGTGGAGGAATATGTGAATGCAAATGCTAATAATAAACAAGGAATAGAGAATTGGCATTTTCTAATAAAGTAAGCGATTATCTATCCTTTCTACTGATAGACAATCGCTTAATGAATGCTTTATGCAGATGTGATACGTCCCTTCTCTAGCTTAAGGATGCAATCACAGGTCTGGCTTAAAAATGGTTGATCATGGCTGATAACCACGATTAAGACTGGATAATTTTGTTGGATAAATCTTAATTGCTGGCTGACTTGCTGCATCTGAAGCGCATCTAAACCACTCGTAGGCTCATCAAAATAAAGACAAGACTTTCCTGATAGCAAAGCACTGGCGATGGCAACGCGTTGTTTCTCCCCTCCAGATAAACTCTGCGGATGTCGGGACAATAGTTGTTCTAATCCAAAAGCTGCCACTATTTCATCGTAGCATGCTAGCCTTTTTGCTTGAAAGGTCAGCTCTTTTGCTACAGTTTCAAAAAATAATTGCAAACTCACTTCTTGACGGACAAGAAAACTTTGCGCCAACAAGTCTTTTGCGCGCATCAATTGACCGTTTAAAGTAATTCGACTTTGCTTAGCCTTTAGCAATCCGGTTAACAACTGTACTAGAGTGGATTTACCCGCACCATTTTCACCGACGAGTCCGATGATTTGGCTGTTATCCAACGTCAATGAGGGAATAGCAATTTGCTTTTCTTTTTGCTTTGGATAGGCAAAGAAGAGATTTTCTAGCTGTAATTGAATGGTCGCTTCTTTCTTTTCCATTTGTAAGGTTAGCTGGTTTACCGCAGCTTGCCAATGTCGTAAACCAAATCCAGCCAATCCGTTTGCGGAATAAGTTTTTAATTCTGCAGCGGATAATTCTTGCTTTAGTTGACCATTTTCTAATACGTAGATGCGATCAATCAAATCTAAACAGTAATCTAAACGGTGTTCTACCAATACAAGAGCGACACCCGAGCGTTTCAAATGTTTTAACGTCTGCTTTAATTTGGCCAATCCAGTTTTGTCTAAATTGCTGGCAACTTCATCCAAAAACAAAATTTGGCAAGCTGGCAACAAACTACTAGCGAAAGCAACAGTTTGCTTCTGTCCACCTGACAATTGATATAAAGGTTGCGCTAAAAATGCCTCAATCTCAAAAAAGGTAGCGACTTGCTGGATTTTCTCTTGCATCATTTCCCGCGAAAGTCCTAAATTTTCCATCTTGAAGGCTAACTCACTTAGGACCTCACTGGTAAAAAATTGGGATTTAGGATTTTGAAATACGCGACCGATTTTCTCCGCATGACTAGGAAAATCACTGATTGGAAATTGTTGACCTAACATTTGTCCTTGACCAGCCAGTTGCCCTTCAAATAATTCTGGAACCAATCCACTTAAAACATTCAAAAGGGTTGTTTTGCCACTTCCGCTTTTTCCGCATATCAGTACACATTCACCTGGAGAAAGTTGAAAATCAATTCCTTTAAGCAGACACTCCTGATTAGGTGTATGGTATTCTAGATTCTTTAAATCAATGAGTGCAACCATAATTGACCTCCAATCATTCCTAGTCCAATTAGGAATAGTAAATAATCTAACATTTTCAAACGAATAGGATAAATACTCGTTTTGGGATTGGTATTTTGAATACATCGAATGAGACTGCTACTGGATAAATCCATAATGACTTGCTCACTGGAAGAAAGTAACGGAATAACAAAATACTCAAAAAACTGCCATGGATGAAAGAGTATCTGACGCCAGTTTTGGGCTAATCCACGATATTTCAAAGATTGCGCAATTTGTTTACCTTCTTGAATAAATGTCGGAATGAATCGAATACAAACCACCAGTGGAATAAAGAGAAAATTGGGCATCTTCATCTTCGCCATCGCCGCCTGCCACTTCCCCATTGATTGACGGTCCATCGCCAAACTCATCGTCATAAAAAGTGGCAACATACGTGCAAAACCAATAGCTAAAAAGTCGCGAATCAGCGCTAATATTGGATGGCGGATAGCTATAGGCAGTACAAAGACAACAAAGATGAGTAAGTAGCAGAGAACTTGGCGATATTTTCCTATAAGTAATAGCGCACCTGCCACAACGCCAAAGAAACAATACTGCACACTTAGCTGAAAAGGAAAGATTAAAAACAAGCTTGCCAATAAGACATAAAACAAACTAACCCGAGGATCAATGGATAACGATTTTTTATTCATAAATCTGTCCAAAACGAGTAGCAAAATGTTTTTGATACAAACGAAAAGCAAACGAAATGCCAACAATACTACCAATGAATATCGCTAACAGACTCACAATAAACATCTGTTGGGTCACATGTTCAAATACGAAATGAATATACTTTTGATCTTTTCCTCGAGCAAGTAACGCATCAATGTAAGCTTGACGCATAAACCAAAGTGGCAAAAGCGGTCCAACTAAACCATAACTAAATACGGTATAACTTAGCATCGTTCTTATCTTGATTGGCAAATTCGTTTTAAATTGAATGAAATCCGCCAAAATGGCCGCAACAATATTTGGTAAGAAAGCTAGAGGAAAATGGCCCGTCATTAAAAATAATAGGCCAATCACACTACCCATAATTGAAATAGCACCAAAACGTTGAACTTTAGCAATTAAAATTAAATAAATCAATCCAGTAAATAACGCGGTCACACCAGGAAGCAATAAATTATGAAAACCAGGAATCGTAAAGCGCAAAACGAGTAAGCAAAGTGCCATCAAAATAAAATATAACGCTGTATAAATCCCGGTTGCAATCAAATGTTGTATTTTTAATCTTTGCATAAAAAAACTCCTTTCAATAAGATAAATTCATTGTAACGAATAATCAGGCACAATGCAAAAAAAATAAGTCTAGTCATAAACTAAACCCCAATAAATTATCGAATAAAAGAACTTGGCAATACCGCACCTAAATAGTATTTCCAACGATATTTTAGAAGTAATTTTTTCAAGTATTGTAATTCCTTATAACTTTGATGGCTTTGAGCAGCCTTTTCCTCTGTCAGATATAAGCGATACGCAATCAAGCTAATGCGTTCTTGGTTGTTTGTTAGTTTTTGAGCCGCCTCAAAAAATGCTTGTTTTTCTACTTGCGAAAGTGGATAAGTGGGTTGCTTGTAGATTTCATGGATGAGCTCATATAATCGTTTCGCTTTTGGTTTCAACACATCCTCCTTTTTTAACGAATAAGAAGATAATAGCCACCAGTTTAGTTGAACGACTGGTGGCTATTCTGTCCGTTTATTTACGTTTTTTCTTCTTTTTCTTTTTATTCTTCTTAATCATGCGGTTCATCGCCATTTTCCCCAATTTCCCTTTAATGCCTCCGCCAAACATTTGGTCCATACCTGGCATATTAAAGTTACCATTGGTCATTTGTTTCATCATTTTTTGGGCTTCTTTAAACTGCTTAATCATGCGGTTGACTTCGACCACACTATTTCCTGATCCAGCAGCAATTCTTCGACGACGACTTGGATTGAGTAAGTCAGGATTTTCACGCTCTTGGGGAGTCATGGACATCACAATGGCTCTTTGTCTAGCAATTTGTTTTGGATCCACTTTTAGATTTTCGATTCCTGGCATGGTGCTCATCCCTGGAATCATCTTCATCAAATCTTCTAACGGTCCCATACTCATCACTTGATCTAGCTGCTCGATAAAGTCATTAAAGTCAAAGCTATTTTCCTTCATCTTACGGGCTAGTTCTTCCGCTTTTTTCTCATCGTAATCTTGTTGGGCTTTTTCAATTAAGGTTAATAAATCCCCCATACCTAAGATACGACTAGACATACGGTCAGGGTGGAATACTTCAAGGTCTGTTAATTTTTCACCAGTACCAGTAAATTTAATCGGCGCACCCGTAACTGAGCGAATGGATAATGCTGCACCGCCACGAGTATCCCCATCAAGTTTGGTAATAATCACCCCGGTAATGCCTAGCTGTTGATTGAAACTATCCGCTACAGTCACCGCATCTTGACCGGTCATGGCATCAACAACTAAAAGAATTTCATTTGGTTGGGCGATTTCTTTAATTTGTTTTAACTCATCCATCAAAGTTTCATCGATATGCAGACGTCCGGCCGTATCGATTAACACATAGTCATTGCGTTTTTCACGGGCAACTTCCATCCCTTGACGTACAATCTCAACAGGTGAAACCTCAGTACCCATCTCAAAAACAGGCACTTTTAACTGTTCGCCTAAAACTTTTAATTGATCAATCGCAGCTGGTCGATATACGTCACCTGCAATCAGTAATGGACGCGCTTTTTCATTTTTGATTAAATGATTGGCTAATTTCCCTGTGAAGGTTGTTTTACCAGCCCCTTGTAACCCGACCATCATAATAACTGTAGGAATCTTTGGTGACTTGATTAATTCAGCCGTTTCAGAACCTAACATCTTCGTTAACTCTTCATCAACGATTTTCACAACTTGTTGCGCTGGGGATAAGCTTTCTAAAACTTCTGCCCCAACTGCCCGCTCGCGAACATTTTTCGTAAATTCTTTCACGACTTGTAAGTTCACATCGGCTTCAAGTAAGGCCAAACGAATCTCACGCATCATTTCTTTTACATCGGCTTCGGTTACTTTCCCTTTGCGACGTAATTTACTCATCGCATCTTGTAATCTCTTCGTTAAACTTTCAAATGCCATAAAAAACTCCTTATCTCTTAATCCTCTATTGCTTGTAATTCATTGATAAAACTTTGCAAGGTCTCGTCTTTTGGATAGTGACTGGCAATATATTCTTGAAACTGCTCATAAACTTGCCTTCTGACCATATAATCTGAATACATATGTAATCTTTTTTCATAGTCTTCTAAAATTTTTTCGGTCCGCTTGATATTATCATAAACGGCTTGCCGACTCACTTCAAACTCTTCAGCAATTTCACCTAAAGAATAGTCGTCCGCATAATATAATTCCATATAGTTCATCTGCTTGGTCGTCAAAAGTGTCGAATAGAACTCAAACAAAGCGTTCATGCGATTTGTTTTTTCAATCTCCAAGTAAAATCCCCCTTTGTGAGCATAAGGTTGGTAAGTCCGCCTCACTATAAACTTGCATCCCTTTTTGGATAAAATAGGCCGTGGCTACTCCGACACCTGTCTGCTTCGTACCTGAAAAAGTGCCATCATAAATTTGTGACTTACCACAAGAAGGACTGCGCTCTTTTAAAATTAAGGTCGTCACTTGCTGCGCCTGTAACTTTTCATAAGCTACTCTCGCCCCATGTTTAAAGCTTTCGGTGACATCTTCTTGATTCTGGTTGATGACTTTGGCTTTTCCTTGCCAGACATCAAAGCCATCACCACCGACAATCTCAGCTGGCACGCGCGGAATCGGTAAACCACCCATCACTTCAGGGCAAACTAAGACAGCTTCATTGGCGGCTATCAGTTCTTTTATTAGATTGATTTTTTGCATCCGTCCATCATAGCGGCAACACACACCGCCCAGACAAGCACTTATTCCAATCATGATTTCTAACTACTTTCTAAATAAGATTGACTAACATTTTTCATTATATCATTGTTTTGTGGTTTTCCATAGTACTTAATGGTAAAATGGAAACAGAAAATCATTTGGAGGTTTTTATGAAAAAAGTATTAGTTGTCGATGATGAAGAATCTATTCGTACCCTATTACAATTTAATTTACAAAAAGAAGGTTACCAGGTCACTTTAGCTGAAGATGGTCAAAAAGGTTTAGCACTCGCCTTGCAAGAAGCTTTTGATTTTATCATTTTAGATGTGATGTTGCCGTATCTGGATGGAATGGAAATCACCAAAAAACTCCGTCAAGAAAAAGTCGACAGTCCCATCTTGATGCTTACCGCTAAAGATGATGCCATTGACCGGATTTTAGGCCTTGAGATTGGCGCAGATGATTATCTAACCAAGCCATTTAGCCCGCGTGAAGTACTGGCACGTATGAAAGCAATTTTTCGCAGAGTCGATGTGAAAAAAGAACATGATACTATTCATCCAATAGCCAGTAACCAAGAAGGACAAACCTTACAAATTGGTGAAATTATCGCTGATTTAGCAAACTACCAAGTCCAAGTGTGTGGTCAAGAAATTACTTTAACACCTAAAGAATTTGAACTCTTGGTGTATTTTATGCAACGTAAAAATCGCGTCATCAATCGTGATACCTTGCTTGAACGTATTTGGAATTTTGATTTTGATGGTCAAACACGGATTGTTGATGTTCATATTAGTCATCTAAGAGAAAAAATCGAAGTGGATCCGAAAAAACCGCAATATTTAGTCACAGTCCGCGGTTTTGGCTATAAATTTCAGGAGCCGGACAAGTAAACTACCACATACCCAAGGATATGTGGCTTCCATTAAATAGTTTACCAGACTCAGTATATAGAAATATATACTACGATAGTTAAGTCATGACACCTTTGGTTGACGCAACAGACCAATGCTCTGTCATATACGTTTAAGTTAGGTTGGAGTAAGCAAAGCCTTGTGACGTATATCTAAAAAGCTTAATTATCATTGTCGAGTTGAAGACGGAAAAAATCATATGGTAATAGTATGATTTAAGTACGCATTACCTGCTTTTAAGCAGCGTTTTTAAATATTTTTATTTTAAAGGAGTGACTGGTTCATGGTATATGTTTTATCTATCGATAACGAACCTTTAATGCCTTGTAGCAACGTCATCGCACGTTTATTGTTAAAACAAGGAAAAGCAAAAGTCAAATATCGAGAACCTTTTACGATTAAGTTGACGTATGAAACAACTACCTATACGCAACCTTTAACCTTAGGTGTTGATACTGGTAGTCAAACGTTTGCAACAGCCGTTGCAGATGAAAAAGGAAATATTCTTTACACTTCTGAAGTGACTTTAAGAGAAGATAAGAACAATTCAATTAAAAAGAAAATGGATCAACGACGTATGTATCGTCGCAATCGACGTAGCTGTAAGACACGTTATCGTAAAGCACGGTTCAACAATCGTAAAAACTCAAAACGTAAAGAGCGTTTTAGTCCAACAATGACTAGTAAATTGCATAGTCATCAAAAAGAAATTGAATTTATTAAAAGCATTCTACCTATTGCAAAATTAATTTTTGAAACAGGAACATTCGACCCACATTTAATGAAAAACCCTAGTTTGGCGAATCCAAAAGTAAAACCATGGGGCTATCAACAAGGTCCGAATTACGGTTTTGAAAATACGAAAGCAAGGGTTTTAGTAAGAGACAATCATACTTGTCAAATTTGTAATAAAAAGCCCAAAAACGAACGCTTAGAAGTTCATCACATTGTCTTTAGAAGTCAAGGTGGCTCTGACGAAGAAAACAACCTAGTTACGCTTTGTCATAGTTGCCATGTTGAACTGCATAAAGGATTGATTCATCCGAATTTTGAAGGTTCTTTAAAAAGTGCTTTAAAATACGCAACGCAGATGAATAGCATTCGTATACAACTTTTAAAATTATATCCAGACGCAATTGAAACATTTGGGTATGTCACTAAAGCAAATCGTTTAAATTTAGGTTTACCTAAAGAACATTATGTAGATGCGGCTGTCATTGCAACAGCTGGAAATCAAGTAAAATTTGCATGTAATCTAATGATTAAACGTTGTATTCCTAAAGGTGATTTTCAACGTACAAAAGGTGTTCGTTCAGAAAAGACTATTCCAAAAGGTAAAATTGACGGATTTAAAAAATATGACAAAGTAAGATATTTTGGTAACGAATATT
Source organism: Enterococcus cecorum DSM 20682 = ATCC 43198 (assembly GCF_000407565.1). GTDB lineage: Bacteria > Bacillota > Bacilli > Lactobacillales > Enterococcaceae > Enterococcus_E > Enterococcus_E cecorum. The sequence continues at coordinate 972,421 of NZ_ASWI01000003.1, read as the reverse complement.
TCATTAAAGGAAGACGAACATCTGGTTATTTCACTTTAATGGATATTTACGGACAAACAATTTCTTTTAATCATATGTCTAAAGGTCAAAAAACTCCTAAAGCAAAGAATTGTCACAGAATATCTGCTAGAAAATCATGGATCGTTACAACTAAGAAATTAGAAAATATAGCATAAAATTATAAAAAAAGAAAGGAGATAGTCGCTTCTCCCACCACCTAAAGGTAGTGGGTTTCCGCGACAAATATTTTTTTATGAAAAAATATCTGCATAAGGAAGCCCTAATTTGGGGAATCGGCCTGATCATTCTTTATCTGTTTAGCTGGCAATTGATTCATTATTTTTATAACCAACAAGTCATTACGCAGCAAAATCGCTTTTTGATTGAACAAGCCCAAACGCTAAGTCGCATCAGCCAAAATCAAGCGGAAAAAATCATCCAGCTCGCTCCACAATATGTCCAAAATGAAAATGAGCGGCTCACCTTAATTGATGGTAAAACCGGTAAAATCCTATTTGATACGTTTGAATCCCAATTACGAGCTGATTCTCGCAAAAATCGACCAGAAGTTAAAGCGATATTGGATGGCAATGAAACCGGCCAAGCAATCCGTGAAAGTCAGACTTTACATAAGGAAATGATGTATGTCACACTTGCTTTACAATCTAAAGGACAATTACGTTATATTTTACGTTTAGCTGAGCCGACTGCAACCTTTTATAAGCAAGCTAAGTCCATGCAACGCGCGATTTTTATCGTATTTAGCTTGATGTATTTGATGATTACGATCTTTATTTTACGAGTTATCTATAAACGCAACCAACCGCTGCAAACCGTGGTCCCTATCTTAGAAAAAATGCTCAATCAACCTGACCACACCGAATGGATTTTAACGCAAGATGAACAAAGTGGCGAATTATTCTATTTGATTAATCAATTAAATGAAAAATTGCGCCAAACCCATCAAGCATATACCCAAAGTCAAGTACAATTTGCTCAAGTCTTACAAGAATTAACGATTGGTATCTTTTTAATCGCACCAGATGGCAAGCTACAACTGATGAACCAAGCAATGTGCGAACAACTCGGTTTAACAGAAAGCAAATTAAATGCTGATTTTACCCAAACCATCACTGATCCGAAATTGATTCAAATGATTTATCAAGTACAGTCGAATCATCAGCTGCTACATGAAGAACTGACCACTTTTCAAACCAAGCGAAAATTAGATTTATCGATTCGGAGTTTTTCTGATCAGCAACAAATTCTGGGCATGAGTTATGACTTAACCAAGATTAGACATCTCGAAAAGCTGCAAAAAGATTTCGTCGGTAATGTCACCCACGAATTAAAAACACCCGTCACCTCGCTGATTGGCTTTACCGAAACCTTGCTGGATGGCGCGATGGAAGATCCTGAATTATGTCGCCAGTTTTTAACCATCATGCAAAAAGATGCCAACCGCTTACAAGATTTGATTCAAGAGATTATTCAACTGTCGAAAACCGATGAATTATTTGCTTATGAATCAAGTCAAGTCGAATGTACACAATTAGTCAAACAAATTCTTAGCCAATATGGAAAGAATATCGAGCATAAACAGCTATCCTTAACGCTTACTTCCGAGAATGAAGTCACGCTCTTAACTAAAAAAGAACTGATTCAACCCATTCTCAAAAATTTAATTGAAAATGCGATTTTTTATGCCCCTGAAAACGGCAAGATTACGATTCAATTGAAAAAACAAGCCCAGCTATTCACCTTTAAGATTACCGATAATGGCTTAGGAATCGAAGCAAAAGATCAAGCACGAATTTTCGAACGTTTTTACCGGGTAGACAAAGCGCGGGCAAGACACTCTGGTGGAACTGGTCTTGGTTTAGCTATCGTGAAAGACTATACTGAAAAATTAGGTGGCCGCGTCTGGGTGGAGAGTCATCCTGGCTTAGGCGCTACTTTTATCGTTGAACTTCCTGAATTAACAGAAAACCCCTCATAGTTTTCAAGCTACGAGGGGTTTTCTATTATGGAGAACTTATGATGAAATGAAAAGCGTGAGTAGGTTTTGCTTTTCTTTCAAACTAGAAGAGACTGGATTATTTTTCGGTCACTTGTCCATCGGCAGAACGTGATACTTGCATCTTCGTTACTGGTAAATAACCTAAGTCTTTGACCAAACCTTCTTGAACTTCATCAGAAACCATGTAATCTAAAAATTTCTTGATTTCTTTTGTTGGCTTGCCTTTGGTGTACATATGTTCATAAGACCAAATTGGCCAATCATTGGTTTCGATATTTTCAGCAGTTGGTGCGACACCGTCTAAAGAGAGTGCTTCTATACTATCATCAATATAAGACAAAGCCAGATAACTAATCGCACCAGGAGTAGAAGAAACAATCTTTTTCACTGTTCCTGATGAATCTTGTTCTTGCGCTTGAATGGTTTTTGCCCCATCTAAGCCCCATTTTTCAAAAGTGGCGCGCGTACCTGATCCACTTGCTCGGTTCACAACAACAATTTCTTGGTCCTTACCGCCTAACTCTTGCCAATTTTTCACCTTACCAGTAAAAATCGCAATTAATTGATCTTTAGTAACATTTTTGACACCGACCGCTTTATTGACAACTGGGGCCATCCCAACAACTGCCACTTGATGATCAACGAGTTTGCTTGCATCTACGCCATCTTTTTCTTCTGCAAAGACATCGGAATTACCAATTTGCACCGAACCACTGGCCACTTGACTCAAGCCTGTACCTGAGCCTCCGCCTTGCACGGTAATTTGATAATTCGCATTTTTTGCAACAAACTGTTCTTGCGCTGATTCAACTAAGGGTTGTAAAGCAGTAGAACCGACCGCAACGATTTGGACTTGTTTAGAATTAGCTGAACTGTTTTCTGTTGAACTAGCATTGCCACATCCGGTTAAAAATACTCCTGCTAAAAGTAACATGGCTGATAATTTTTTCATAGTAATGACTCCTCTTACTTACTTTAATGAATTGATTTGTAAGTTGACTTCTTGCTTACATATTTATCTTAACAAGTGGATGTAAAAGTCCGTTTGATTCTATGTAAAAATTTCTCTTAGATTGTAAAGGTTAGGTAAATAAAAGCAACATTATTTTAGTATCGAAAAAGCGATCAATCTTCAAGGACTAACCGCTTTGTATGTAGGATATGAAATTGTTTATTGCTTTGTATGGTCACTTAGCTGTTCTTGAATGTTACGTCCGCTGTACATGACACGTAAAACAGTTACTACTTGTTCTTTTATATCTGGAATGTAAAACACGATATAGTTATCTACCTCAACAAAACGCAATCCACGGCTATACCACGGTTCTTTTCCATATCTCGGAAAGCGTTCTGGCATTTTATCTAAACTCAATATCTGACTTTCTAGACGTTCCAGTTGCTTTGCTGCATTTTCCGGTGACAAAAGCCTAAAAGAGATATACTCAAATATCTCTCGTAAATCTTCTTCTGCCTGTATTGATGTGTCTACAGTAAAAATCATAAACCATGCTCTTTGCGCATATCAGAAAAAACCGTCTTTGCATCTTTGGTTCGACCAGCTTTCATATCCGCATATCCTTTATCTAGCTCTTCATGCAATTCATCTGTTCTCAACGCACTTATATCTGTGGGTGTTCTGTCCGGAATTTTTACTTCAAAAGGAAGCCCTCGCTGTAAGATAATCTGTTTATAAAACATATTGATAGCACTAGATGCAGGAATACCCAGTGTAGAGAGGATTTTTTCAGCCTGCTCTTTGATTTCAGGCTCTATTCTCGCATATAAATTTGCTGACTTTGCCATAATAACTCTCCTTTCTCGTGTACATCTTTTTCCTTATTATACACGAGTGTCCGCACAACAGCAATACATACCAAATTAGAAATACCACTTTATAAATGTGTAGTTAAAATGTTAAGCGGTTTATTTTTTTTGTACGGAATTTTTCTTTTCTTTTGTTCGTTTCTGCTTGCGATAGGCTTGGTACAAAAACCCAAGATTAAGAAAGAGGAAGGTCCAAATATTTTCAATTAAAAAATCGCCATTTACAAGATATTCAATTGTAATACCAAGGATTGAGCCCACTATAGCAAGAATAAAAACCTCTTGATAAGGATGCTGTTCAAAATAATCGTTTATCTGATTCCAAAATGACTTCATACCGCGCACCTCTGCTACGTTTTCTTTCATCATACCATATGTCCTCCCAATTTAATGACAGATATGAAAAATTGCCCACCTTATATAGCAAAGTGAGCAATCTTTCATTAACTAGGATATTTTAAGCTTTTTCGTTTTGAACGTATTTTTCTAAACGGTTCATCGCTTCGACTAATTTTTCCATACTTGCGGCATAACTTAAACGGACATAACCTTCCGCCTCTGGACCAAAGGCAATACCTGGAATAATCGCTAATTGTTGTTTTTGCGCCAAATCCACACAAAAATCAAAAGAATCTTGTATGAGACCAGCTGGAATTTTAGCAAAGATATAAAAAGCACCAGATGGACGAGCAATTTCAAAGCCAAGTGCTGACATTTTTTCAAAAAGATAGTCGCGGCGTTTTTGATATTCGACTTTCATTTCATCCGCATCATTAATACCAGCCACTAAAGCTTCCACAGCGGCTTTTTGAGAAATCGTGGATGCTGCTGTTACTAAATATTGATGTACTTTGATAATTTCTTTGGTCAATTCTTTCGGTGCACAGATAAAGCCGATACGCCAACCAGTCATTGCATGCGATTTTGACAATCCATTAATTAAAATGGTTTGTTCTCTTAAATATTCAGCAATTGAAACATGATGGCCATCATAAGTTAATTCACTATAGATTTCATCACTGATTACAAAGACTTCATACTTTCTTAATACATCGGCTAAAGCTTGTACTTCTTCACGTGTATAAGTCACACCAGTTGGATTGCTTGGATAGTTCAAAATAACTGCTTTGACCTTATCTCGATGCGCAATTAAGGCTTTTTCCAAGGTATCAGGCGATAAAACAAAGCCATTATCACTCGTATCCATATATACTGGTTTTGCCCCAGCTAAGGTAATCACTGGTTCATATCCGGGATAAATAGGCGCTGGTAGTAAAACTTCATCGCCTGGGCATAAAACCGCAAGCAAGGCCGCCGAAATCGCTTCGGTCGCTCCCACGGTCACTAAAATCTCATCTTGCCAATGATAATCCACTTGATATTTTTGTTTTAAAAAGGCACTCGCTGCTTGACGTACATCTGCTAAACCGGCCATTCCTGAATAGTGGGTATGATTTTGCGTAATGGCTTCTCTTCCTGATGCTTTGACATGCTCCGGAGTCGTAAAGTCAGGTTCCCCTAAAGTTAATTTTAAAATATTCGGAATGGATGAAACCCGCTCATCAAACTGACGAATTAAAGATACGGCAATTTTGCCAACTTGTGGATTGAATTTATTCGTTAAATCAACCAAATCAAACACCTCGTTATTTTTCTTTTAATTGTTTTTTGCCTATTGTATACAATGTCACTAAACTTAGCAAGAGTAACCCAAAGAATAGCAGAAAACATTGCATGAAAAAAGACTCTGGCAAAACATTAATAATTGGATCAGTAGCTGGATCAAATAACCAATCCGCATTTCTAAATAAAATCTGATGAAAATAGATAAAAAAGCGCTCAAAACCAATCGCCATCAAAAACAACAGAACCGCAAACACCAATACGGTCCACTGAATCGGGCGAATAAATAGCCAAGTCATTTTTTGCCGATATAACTGCTTTAAAATGCGTAGACTCGGCACAAAAGTTACAAGTAAAACGGCATAATTGAATAAAAATAATCGTTTCACCTCGTAAAAATGTTTCGCTCCAGAGCTACTACTTGGAAAATCGGGTAATCGCAACTCCTTTATCCAAGGCAAATCCAAATAGGCTAATAATTGATGATAGTTATGAAATAATTGCGTGCGCGTCAAGCCAACACTTTGCGCTAGATGCTGCTGAAACTCTTGTAAATAATACAGTGGCGTAAAATGAATGGTTATCGTAATCGCCAAACTAATCACAGTCAACAACACGCACAAATACTTCAGCCAATAACTAGTCGTAAAGGATAACTTCATTATTTAAAGTCCCATTGATCCAAATTATTCACAACATAACTTGGCGCCTCAGGTAAATGTGGCACTTGTTCTTTAGAGGTAAATCCAGAAAGCACCAATAAAGTATCAATCCCATTATTTAACCCTGAGCGAATATCCGTTTCATAATTATCACCCACCATGATGACTTCCTCTTTAGTCATTTGCAGATGTTCAAGGGCTTTTTCCATGATGATGGCTTCAGGCTTACCGATATAGGTTGCTTTGGTTTGCGTAGAAGTCTCTAAAAATGAGATTAACGCACCAGCACCCGGCAACAATCCACGCTCAGTAGGAATATTTTTATCTGGATTCGTTCCAATAAAGTAGGCGCCTTTTTGAATCGCTAAAGTCGCTTTGACAAATTTTTCATAAGTCACATCATTATCCAAACCGACAACCACATAATCAGGATTTTCATCATCTAATTCAAAACCTGCTGCAACAATTAAATCAATTAGACCAGCTTCTCCAATCACATAAACCTTGTTACCTAGATTTTTTTCCTTCATAAAATCAATCGTCGCTAAAGTCGCAGTATAAACATGTTCGGAGGTCACATGAATATCAAATTCATTGGCTAGACGATGCGCCACTGTTTCTGGAGATTTCGTCGTATTATTCGTTACAAATAAAAACGGAATCGCCTTTTCTTGCAGATGTTCGACAAATCGCTTACCTGCTGGGATGGGTTCTTTTCCTAGATAAATTGTCCCATCTAAATCAATTAAGTATCCTTTATATTTCACAGCCTAGTCCTCTCGCTTTCTTACTACAAAATTTCGCTTACCTTCGGCATGACTGATGGTATGCTTTTCTTGTTTATGATTTTCAGAAGTTTTTCGTGATTTTATCGTTGGCTTTTTCTTGTGAGTAATGACTTCACGTTTTTCTTCTACAAAAGCTTGATTATTTTTATGCTTTTTATTTTTACGATTTTGCATCTTCTCACGCTTGCCACCAATTCGTTTCACCACAAAATAGGCACAACCAAAATTACAATACTCATATAAATAATCTTCTAAAGTATCAATTCTTTGCTCGGGTAAAGCTTTTTTATTATTTTCATCAAAAAAGCCTTTTAAGCGCAACTGTTCATAACCCCAGTCGCCAACAATATAATCATACTTTGCTAGTACCTCACTATAACGTTCACCGAATTTTTGCGCATCGAACCCGTCACGATGATTGGCTACTAGTTCATATTGTCTAGATCCAACTTGATATTTATTTTCTTCAATTCGGGTAACGACTTCCCCTTTATATTCCACTTTTTCTTCAGCGGCTTGTTCTTGGGTTGTTTGCACTTCTTGTTGCGTTTCCTGATTGGTCATCTTTTCACCATCCTATCAATAATATACTGTCCTTTTTATTATACCTTTTCAGCGATTGTTTGTGTATGTTTAATTCTCATTTCTTGCTAAAAATTCGCCATAAATCCCCCGCAATAATTTCGGATAATATAACGTGACCTTCCCAGCAATTTCTAGTGTTGGGAAAAAAGGTAAAAAGACCCAATAATCCAAAGTCACTAACGAATAGCTTTGATTGGGTGCAATTGCCTTTCCTCTAAGACTTGCTGTTCGACTTTCCGGATGATAGACTAAGCCGTCATTATAAATTTGCCCGAAAATCTTACCACGAAATCCTAAGCCTTTTGGTTGATAATAACTCAAAAAGGTTTGATTTTTAGCTATTTCAGCTGCTAAACGTATTAAATCACGTCCTTGCAACTGAACAGTCACTAAATGCATCAAATGAGGCAAAATCTCATGTAAGTCTTTTTTCGTAATGACACCTTTAGCTAAAGCATGTAAAACTAAGCCTGTATTTAATAAAGCCAAGTCTTGATTGGTCGCAGCTTTCATCGCTTGAGCTAATTCTGCGGTAATTTTTTCAATGGATTTTTCTTCATTGATTGTGCAAAGGACTTGCTCAGCTAATAAATGTTGACCTTCTTGAAAATACCCTTCACTCACACGTCCTTCATCGGCTACCGGTGGTAAATCTTCATAACAAATGGTCCGTGCTCGTTTCTCTTTTAGCTGATGATTTTCCAAAGTTAAAGTAATTTCACCCACATATTGACCATACTTCCCGGCCGCTGCCAACAAAGTCTGATTTACATATTCCCCCTGAAGAAACACATGATGCGTATGTGAACCAATAATAAGGTCAATTTCAGGAAATTTTTGAGCAAGTAAACGATCTTGCTTCACCCCTAAATGGCTCATCACACAAATGAGGTCAGCTTGTTGCTTTAATTCTGGTAAAAACGCACGCAAAGTTTCTTGTGGATCTAAAATTAACCAATCATTGGCACGATACCCAGATTCAAAAGGAGCAGTCAAACCGATAAAGGCGATTTTAGTTTGGTCTTTTGTCGTCAGAATCGTATAGGCGTGACAGTTAGGCGGAAGTTGTTGATTCATTTGTCTGACATTAGCAATCACCACTTGAAAATTAGCTTGTTGATAAAGCTCTTTAAATTCATCTTGGCTAAAACCTAGTCCTTCATTATTACCCAAAGTAACAAGATCATAGTGGGCTTGATTCAGTAATGCGATATTGCCTTTTCCATGCGTGGCCTCGGTTAAAGGATGCCACCGATCACAAAAATCGCCTAAATCCAAGGTCCAAAGTGTTTCATCGTCTTTGGATGCTTGTTGTTGACTTTGGATGTAATGCGCTATTCGCGGCCAATTTTCCAAATGTGAGTGGATATCATTGGTATGTAAAATCTTTATCGTTTCCATGAAAATACTCCGTAACTTTCAATTCTAACTTTAACTATAATGCTTTTTAGACGAAACACAAGCAAAACGCCTAAAAAAGAGTGCCTAAAATCAGACACTCTTGTAATTTATATCATTTTTACTTTTTTCGGCAACATCGCAATCACACTTAATACCACCACAACACTCAATAAGCGATCGACATAATCGGTAATCACTTGCACCAAGATCACGCTAGTTAATTGGTTGAGTCCTAGCCCATGAATCAATTGCACAATAATACTCGAGCCTGAAGAAGTGATACCTCCAAATAAGAAATACGTGATAAAAGAAGAAATCAACGTACCTGGTAAGGAAATCACCGCAGCTTCTATCGGAACACGCCAAGGCTTATGCAAACGCTGATAAACCATCCCCGCAATAAAACCAGTACACAGTGCGACGGGAATATAATAAAGCGAGAATAAATCAGTCGTAATGCCACTAAGTAAGCCACTTAACAAACCAGCTGCCATCCCCGCAATCGGTCCAAGTAAAAACGCAGCCATAATTGTCCCTAAGCTATCAAGATAAATGGGCAAACGTAAAAATAAGGCGATATTCCCACCCACATAATTAAGTCCGACACATAAAGCAATCAAAGCAATTTTTTTCGTTGAGATATTTTTCAAAGTCATTCACCTAGTTTCAAATTTTTCATATCTTGTGCAATGACTTCGTGAGGTACATCTAAGACAATGGCTAGAAATTCCACAAAGAACGCTGTCGAATCGACTTGAGTCAAAATTTTGGCATTTGCCGGTTTGCGCCAAAAATCATGCGCATCTACCAAACTTTGACCACGACTGACTCCTTGATTTTCAATAATTACATAACTATCGAAACCACTACATAATTGGGTGTGAATAAAGTAAGCCACAGCTAGCGGATCATTAATCACACAGCCTAAGACATGCTCTTGTTGCCAGTGAAAATCAAAATAAAATTGGGTTATTTTTGCAAGTATTTCACCCATTTGTGGATTTAAATACTGACTATATTGCAACAAATTCGGTGTCAAAACAATCTTACGTGTCACATCTAAGCCGACCATTTCAATCGGACAACCTAATTTTTCATAGACGATTTTCGCCGCATCGGGATCACACCAATAATTATACTCTGCCACCGGTGAACAATTACCATGACTAAGATAAGCACCACCCATACTGACAAAGCGTTGCATATTTAAACCGAGATTGACATTCAAATCGAGTGCTTGAGCGATATTCGTTAAAGGACCTAAGGCAATAACCGAGATTTCCTGTGGGTGAGCAAAAGTCTGAGCATAAAATTCAGCAGCCCTTTGCTCTTGTGGCGTAACTATAGTCGCTTGAGCTAAATGACATTCCCCGAGACCATCGAAACCATGCGTATCTTGCGCACTCACGAAAGGCACAACCAAAGGCTCAGTCGCACCGAGATAAACAGGAATATCCCGCCGATTGACCAAATCCAAGCAGTAATACACATTTTTCACACCGATTTCGACTGGAACATTGCCTGCAACAACACAAATCGCTACAACATCAATTTCTGGTGACTTGAGCGCATATAATAAAGCCAGCGAATCATCAATCCCTGGATCACTATCAATAATTACTTTGCGCATCTCTCCAACCCCTTTCATAATATTCTCTTTTTCTTTGACAAAAAAAAGAGTTTCTGAGATTCTTAGTTTTTTATCCTGGGAAGTTCTCGAACCAGTCCAAGTTGACCTTGATTTCAATGCACGAATCAAGCATAGCGAATTTTAGATTAAAAGACAAGCCCTATTTTTTACCAATGGATAAATGAAGCAAAAAAAGTGAGCCTCTAAAAAGAAACTCACTTTTCAAGATAAGATTTAAGCATTTTTTACTTCTTTCGCAAATTTTGCTACAAAGAAAGTCCCAATCGCTGAAACAATCGCACAGACAATCAACATCATTGACACGCTGCTATATTGAAGGATAAAACCACCTAACAGACTTCCAAGCACCCCACCCATGGTAATGGTCATTGTCAGGTAAGCTTGGCCTTTGAATTGGTCTTGCGGTTTCATCATTTGATTGGTGTAATAGACAGATGCTGGGGTGAATAGCGCAAAAGCAAACATTTGGAAAATTTGAGTCGCATATAATATCGGAATATTGACTGCAAAAATCGTCGCAATCGCTTTAACCGTAAACATAATACTTGCAAAAACCAATAACTTATGACTGCTATATTTGGCTACAATCTTTGAAAATAAGAACATGGTCGGAATCTCAACCATCGCCGCAAGTGACATCGTTGTTCCTAACTCTTTTGAAGTCCCATGCAAGGCTTCTACCACTTGGATTAAATAACCGTTAAACATATTATGATAGATAAATAAGCAAGTGCTACCAATTAAGACAAAGCAAAAACTTGGATATTCCTTGATAAAATACATGAAGGAACCACCAGGCACATGGTTAGGATTTTCATCGTGTGCTACTTCTTCGCTCATCTTTTGAATCATCGGGAAACTCAACATCAATAATACGATCAGTCCCACGCAAATTAAACTACTAAACGGAATGACCCAACTCGCGAATTTTGATAATAAATATCCTAAAATACTTGAAAGAATCGCAAAAGCTAGCGAACCTGTTCCACGGGCTAAACCGAAGTCAATTTTCATGCCATGACGAATATAGTAAAAACTCATCGCATTGATTAAGGGTTGTAACACCTGTAAGAAAATATTGGCAAAAATAAATAAAAGACCTACAAGTAAAAGTTGGCTAGGCACAATCGTTAAGCCTGCTAATAAAATAGCCAATACAGCTGCTACCATTAAAATAATTTGCCGAATACTTAATTTCTTCGCTTGATCGGCCAAAGTTGAAACATAAGGTTGTAATACACTACTTAAAATGTTACTACCAGCCACAATCATCCCTATCATCGCACTATTAAAGCCTTTTGATAAAAGATAAACTGTCGCAAAACTATACAAGGCACAATAACTCATCCAATAGCTACCTTGTAGAAGACTATAATTCAGGGTAAGGTTTTTCCCTTTCATTTCTGTCATCCTTCCATCAAATCTATTTGCAAAAATATTGCTGAAAACTTACAGCAATGACAAAAATTATACCATACAATCATAATCATTTGCAAAGGAAAAATCATATTTATTCTTCTTTCATGACGGCCAGACATTCCTCTTGTCTTTTCAACAAGCGAACCATTCTAATGCTGACAACAAAATAAAGAAAGTAATGATTTTCCACTAATAGAACAATCACTTTTAGACAAAAAACTTCCATTCATTATATGACAGCTATCATAAAATTTTTTTCTTCTACAAAAATGTTATACTGAGAAGAGAGTTATTTTGGGCATTAAAATTAAAAAGACAGTCGAAAAAATGAATTGCTAAAAAAAGGATGCGTTCAAATCAGTATAGGCGGTGAAAACATGAAGAAAAAAGTAATCATATGGGTAGTATTCATTATTGCATTTTTGGGTGGTTATTTTATATACAATCATGGAAAAGACAATACTATCTCTATCACAAATCATACAAATTTATCCTTGACTGATATGATAGTAAAGTTTCGTGGAAATGTCAATCAAAGCTTCCAAGCAAAGAAAAAGATAAAGATACCCCAAAATTTTTCTGGTCATATTACGCTTCAAATCAAAAATAAAAATTCAACAAAAGAACACTGCATTTCAGGTTATTATGAGTATGCTTTTAAAAAAACATTTAACGTTTACATCACCAAAAATACCAACAATCAGCTTACAGTAAAAATCAAAGAATAAGCACGATGCATAAAAAACGCCACTTAATCTAACTTGATTTGGTGGCGTTATTTAGCATTCATCATTTTAAACCTTGATTTAAACAAAACATAAAGAAGTCTTTCAAAAAATCACTTTGAAGGTAAAAAAAATACACCAGTCAATACTGATGTAATCAATCAGACACATGGAAAGACATGCTTAGTGCTGCTTCCTTCCAGACCTGACACGCTTCACAAGCTTCCCATTGTCCTAGCCATAACGGCAAGACCTATTATATACTATTTTCTGGTGAATGACTAGCCTTTTTTCGTAATTTTTTTGCTTCTCTTAGCTTTTTAAAAAATTGCGATAATAACTGGCCACATTCCTCAGCTAAAATACCTGACTCGACATAGCTCCAATGATTAAAACGTTCATCCGTGGCGATATTTAATAAAGAACCACATGCCCCACCTTTTGGATCAAATGCCCCGAAATAGATTTCTTCGACACGGGCTAACTGAATGGCCCCGCTACACATTACACAAGGCTCTAAAGTCACAAATAATTGACTGCTCTCTAAACGCCAACTACCGACCTTTTCACAAGCCTCTTGAATGGCAAACATCTCTGCATGGGCGGTGGCTTGTTGCTGCGTTTCTCTTTGATTATGTCCGCGCCCTATGATTTCACCTTGATAAACCACGACCGCTCCGATGGGAACTTCTGCCATTTGTTCCGCTTTTTTGGCTTCTTTAATGGCTTCTTGCATGAAATACTCTTTTTGTTCTTGGGTCAGACTGCTCCTTTTTTCCATTTTCTCATCCTAACTTCTTATTAAGAAAAGTCCCAAGAGCAATTCTTGAGACTATCTGTACTAATATTTGATTTTGATTTGTTTAATGACTGAACCTACTTTATCTTTGGCTTGGCTCGTCGCATTTTTGACTGATTCGCCATAAGTAGATAACTGTTCTTGACCTTCACCGATTTTTTTACCGATGTTGATTAATGATTCAATATCTTTATCACTTAGACGGTCCACCATATCGCCAACAAAAGCATTGCCATTTAACTTATCGTCCACAAATTTTTTCACTTTTTTGCGGTTTTGAACTTTTTTAACCTTTGTGATAATTTTATCGGCCACAATCGCTGAAGTAATCACCCCAGCTACCAAAGTAGTACTGACACCTAAGGCAATTTTTGTAGATGTTTTCATAACCATCACTCCAATTCTTCTTTTGTCTTTATTTTAGCACATTTAGAAAACATTTTCATCGATTATACAACGATTTGAGACAAATTCTAAGAGTTGTCTTTTAGTCGTCGCGATTGTTATTTCCAAAAAGAATAAATAAACGTAATAATTGAAGTAAGGTACTCACTGCAGCAGCCACATAAGTTAAAGCAGCGGCGGTTAAGACTTTTTTCACCATAGGCAATTCATCTTCAGCCAATAAGCCACCTTCACTTAAAATTTGAATCGCTCTTCTTGAAGCATCAAATTCGACAGGCAACGTGACTAATTGGAAAATAAAGACTAACGCAAATGCAATTAAGCCTAAGTTAATCAAAAATTGCCCACGTAATAAAATCCCGATTAAAATCAATGGGATAGACAAAGCCGAACCAATATTGACAATCGGTACAATGCCTGCCCGCAAACGCAATGGAAAATAATTTTTCGCATCTTGTACAGCATGACCACATTCATGAGCAGCCACACCAATTGCCGCAACAGAAGTCGATTGCGCTGTAGCTTGGGATAAACTCAACATCTTCGTTTGGGCATTATAATTATCGGTCAAATCGCCCGCAATCCCTTGCACCCCCACATTATGAATACCTTGACTTTGTAAGATATACTGCGCAGCTTGCGTCCCGGTAACCCCTTTTTTACTCAAAACCTCGTCATATTTACGGTAAGTACTATTCACATAAGCCGAAGCCGCCATGGATAGCATAATTCCGATAATCACTAAAATATAGGTGGGATCAAAGAAAAACCCCATCGGATACATTCCATACATTCCTTTCACCTCGTATCAATTTTCAAGAATAGTTTACCAAAAAAGTATGAAAAATTTGTAAACAGCTTTTGAAAGATTATAGTTTCTTCACAAATTCTGATTTTAATTTCATCGCACCAAAGCCATCAACTTTGCAGTCAATGTTATGGTCGCCTTCTACTAAGCGGATGTTTTTGACCTTAGTTCCTTGTTTAATCGCACCACTTGCTCCTTTGACTTTTAAATCCTTAATCACAGTGACTGTATCGCCATCTTGTAATTGATTGCCATTTGCATCAAGGACGACTAAGCCTTCTTCTTGAACTGAATCTTCTGGTGACCATTCATGACCGCATTCAGGGCAAATCAACAACCCACGATCCTCATAAGTATATTCTGATTGACACATTGGACATTTTGGTAGAGACATAAATTCCTCCTAAAGTTGTTTTATTTTTCCTAATTTCTAATATACTTGAAAACGTGGTGACTTGCAAAGAAAATTTATTTCCGACTTAAATTCTTTGCGTTATCTAATCTGCCTATCTATAACCTTTTGCTACTTCTGCTGGTAACTGATATAAAAAGAAGGTCAAGTAGCCACTTTTCTACTTGACCTCAACCACTTTATTTACGTAAATCATCTAGAAATTCCGTTTTGCTAATCGTTTTTTCGTCTTTCATTTTGATGATTTTGGCAGGACTACCCGCAACTACCGCACCAGCTGGCACATCTTCAGTTACGACAGCACCCGCAGCAACCACTGCACCTTCACCAATGCGTACCCCTTCTAGTACAACTGCATTGGCGCCGACTAACACATTGTCTTCCACAATCACTGGACTTGCTGAAGGTGGTTCTAAGACGCCGGCCAACACAGCCCCCGCACCAATATGCGCACGTTTTCCTACTGTCGCGCGTGCACCTAAAATGGCTCCCATATCAATCATGGTCTCTTCGCCTACTACGGCACCAATATTAATCACGGCGCCCATCATGACGACAGCATTTTTTCCGATAACAGCCTGGTCACGGATAAACGCCCCTGGTTCAATTCGAGCGTCCACTTTGGTTAAGTCTAATAGTGGGACAGCAGAATTGCGGCGGTCATTTTCTAAATAAGAATCCGTAATCTTATCTTGATGCGCATCTAAAAAGGCGGCTACTTTATCTGCATCGCCAATCACAAAATGAAAATTCCCTTCACCAAAAATTTTCACTTCATCACTCGTCACACCAGATAAATCACCTTGAACATAGGCTTTGACTGGCGTTTGTTTCGTTGCATCCTTAATATATTTTGCTAACATATATGGATCGGTAAATTGTAATTCTGACATTTTCCACCTCGATAAATTCTTAATTTTGATTCACTAAATCAGCCATATTATATTTGCCACTTGGCTGTTTGGCAAGAAATTCGGCTGCTTCAAGGGCACCTTTGGCAAAAATATTGCGTGATAAAGCGGTGTGTTTAAATTCTAAAATCTCATCTTCACCCGCATAAATCACGATATGCTCACCAGGAATCGTGCCTCCGCGAACCACTGAAATCCCTAATTCACTCGTTTTGCGCGCTTCATCTTTAGGCGTGCGGTCACAGATATATTCTTTTTTCTCCTGACAAACTTCATTGATGCTATCCGCCAATAATAAAGCCGTTCCACTCGGTGAATCTTTTTTCTGATTATGATGTTTTTCAATCATTTCAATATCATAATCTTTTTCTAAAATTGGTGTCACTGCTTGCAAGGCCTTAATCAAGACATTAATCCCTAAAGACATGTTCGCTGACTGAAAAATCGCTATCTCTTCACTTGCTTGGTCAATCGTTGCTTGAATGTCTGGCGTTAATCCTGTAGTAGCAACAACAACTGGCAAGTGTAACGCTTTGGCATCATTAACTAACTGCGCCACAGCTGAAAAGTGTGAAAAATCAATCACAACATCTGCTGTTTCTTGGACTTGTGCTAACTGCGCATAAACTGGAAAATCACTAGGTAAATCCGTATTTTGATCAATGCCAGCTACGACCGTCATTTCTTCTTTAGCCGCAATCATGGACTGTAAGACTTTCCCCATCTTACCATGACAACCACTTAAAATAATTTTTAGCATGTTTTCACCCTTTCTAACGCGATTGATGAGTTATAACAAACCATAATTTTTCATTTCTTTGGCTAATAATTCG
This sequence comes from Enterococcus cecorum DSM 20682 = ATCC 43198, assembly GCF_000407565.1. Taxonomy (GTDB): domain Bacteria; phylum Bacillota; class Bacilli; order Lactobacillales; family Enterococcaceae; genus Enterococcus_E; species Enterococcus_E cecorum. Next base: position 955,555 of record NZ_ASWI01000003.1, on the reverse strand, counting down.
ACCGTTTTTTCTTCTGGTTGGTCTAGTGGTAAGCGATAGTAGGTATCATAGCCTTTAAGCATACCGACTGCTTTTTTAATCGGCACTGGATTAACCTCGCTAAAAATCGCATCAATTAATGGTTTTTGTGCTAATTGTACGGCTAAGGCTGCTTTTGTTTGACCTTCTAAATAATCATGCACCATTTGCGAAGTTTGTTTTGGTGCAATATTACCAATCGTAGAAATCACACCTGAACCACCCACAGACAATAATGGAAGAACTTGATCATCATTTCCTGAATAAAGCGCAAAGTCCTCATCAACCAGACGCGCAATCTCTACAATCTGTGAAATATCGCCACTTGCTTCTTTAATACCGACGACATTAGGAATTTCTTTTAACTCTTTGACAATTGCCGGTGTTAAATTCATCCCTGTCCGTGAAGCCACTGAGTATAAAATAACTGGTAAATCAACACTGGCACAAATTGCTTGATAGTGTTTGATAATGCTTTTCTTCGTTGCTTTATTATAATATGGTGTCACAACCAATAATGCATCGGCCCCCACTCTTTGGGCTGCTTGAGATAATTCAATCCCGTGTTGGGTATTATTGGAACCTGTCCCACCAATTACTGGGATACGGCCATTTACTTGTTTGACCACTGCCTCAATCACGGCGATATGTTCTTGATCGTCTAAAGTTGAAGCTTCTCCTGTTGTACCACACGCGATAATGGCGTCGGCTCCTTGTTGTACATGCCATTCAGCTAGCTCTTTTAACTTATCGAAATCCACCGTTCCATCTGCTAACATTGGGGTAATCAGCGCGATTCCTGCACCTGTAAAAATTGCCACTTTTTGACACTTCCTTTCAAATTTATCATTAATTGTTCATTTTCATTAGTTTTCAGACAATAAAATGAAAAAATACTAACAAAACAATATGAATTGCTCTAATTATATTATATAATGTAAATACTTAGCAAGGAATATTCACTAATTTCTGCAAAAAATTTTTCAAAAATAAGCAGGTTAGTTGCATTCAATCTTAATAATTAATATGCTAATGAATATATCACAAGAAAAATCCCTAAGGAGGTTTGCATAAAAATGTTAATTTCTCAAGACGTAGCGCAACTCAAAGACCTCGTGACGAAACATCGACGCGCGCTTCATCAAATTCCTGAATTAGGCTTATCCGAATATAAAACAAAAGAATATTTATACAATTTTTTACAATACTTACCCAATATTGAAATCCATGAAATATTAGACACCGGGTTAGTCGCAATCTTCAAAGGCACCAAAGAAGGCAAGACATTAGGCTTTCGTACCGATATCGATGCTTTACCGATTACTGAAAATACTGACTTAGCCTTTCAAAGCACTCATCCTGGTAAGATGCATGCTTGTGGTCATGATGGACATATGGCTACCATGCTAGGCTTTGCACAATATCTTGCCACACATCCGCAAGAAATTATCGGTACCATCGTCTTAGTCTTTCAACCAGCTGAAGAAGGTCCTGGCGGTGCCCAACTTTTAATTGATGCGGGACTATTTGAAAAATACGGTATTGAACAAATGATTGGCTTACACGTCTTTCCAGAATTTGACGAAGGTGTCATCGCCTGTCGTAAAGGACCAATGATGGCAAGAAATGGCGAGGTCTACATCACAATCAAAGGTAAGAGTGCTCACGGGGCGCAACCACAAATCGGGGCTGATGCGATTGTTGCTACTAGCGCGGTGATTTCAGGACTACATACAATTATTTCGCGAAATCTTTCGCCAATGGATTCAGCCGTCCTCACTTTTGGTAAGATTACCGGTGGCGATGCGATGAATATTATTGCCCAAGAAGTCAAAATTGAAGGAACGATGCGCGCATTTAGCGATGAAGTTTATGAAACGATGACCCGTCGTATTGAAGAAATTGCGCAAAACATCGCCAAAGGATATGGTTGTGAAGCTGAAGTGACTTTTAATCATATGTATCGTGTGGTAGATAATGATGCACAAATGGTCGCAGCCTTAGAAAAAATTGTTGGGGATAGCTATGTAACGACCCCACCTTACATGCTCGCTGAAGACTTCTCAATGTATCAGCAAAAGGTGCCGAGTCTCTTTTTCTTCGTAGGTATTCGCAATGAAGCATTAGGCTATACACATCCTTTACACAGCGATCAACTACAATTTAATGAAGAATATTTACTCGGCGGCGTGGAATGTTACCGTCAATTAATGAAAGAATTAAATCAATAAGGAGTCCTGCAATGAATTTTGAAGTAAAAAATCATCATTTATATTTTGATGGGTGCGACACAGTTGCATTAGCCCAAAAATATGGCACCCCACTTTATGTCTTTTCAGAAAACGCGATTGTATCAGAATGTAATCAGTTAAAAGCTGCCTTTACCAATCGATATCCAAATACGCGTGTGGCTTATGCTTCAAAGGCCTTTTCTACACTAGCAATCTATAAAATCATGGCTCGCGAAGGTTTTTGTATCGATGTGGTCAGTGGTGGGGAACTATATACCGCCATTCAAGCTGATTTTCCAGCCGAACATATCGAATTTAATGGCAATAATAAATCTGATGAAGAATTAAGTCTGGCTTTAGATTATGGTGTAGGGCGGATTATCGTTGATGGGTTACAAGAAATTGAACGCATTCAAAAACTTGCGAGTGAAAAACAAACCACAGCCAAAGTCTTGTTTAGAATTACCCCTGAAGTGAATGTGCAAACCCATAGCTATATTTCAACCGGTCAAAAAGATTCCAAATTCGGGATTCCGCTTGATGAAGAGATTTTATGGCCAACCATTCAAAAAGCCATTGATGCCAGCAATATTGAATTTTATGGCTTCCATTTCCATGTAGGGAGTCAGTTAAAAGACAATAGCGCGCATCTAACTGCAGCGAAAATTGCCTTAGATTTAGCCTTAGAAGTGCGAAAACGTCTAAACTATACGATTAAAGAATTGAATTACGGCGGTGGCTTTGGTGTGAAATACTTACCAGATGAACTCCGCCAACCATACGAATACTTCCTAACACCTTTGATGGAATTAACGGAAAGCTTTTGTCGAAAACATGATTTCCCACGTCCAAATATCGTCATCGAGCCTGGTCGAAGTATTGTGGCCGAAGCTGGTATTAGCTTACACACAATTGGCGAAATTAAGACTTTACCAGGCATCCGTACTTATGCTGCCATTGATGGTGGGATGACTGATAATATTCGCCCAGGCTTATATGATGCGACTTATACCGGAGTCATTGCCAACAAAGCCGATGAAGCAAAAACAGAAAAAATAACCATCTCTGGAAAAGCCTGTGAAAGTACCGATATTTTGGTAAAAGACTTAGCCGTACCAAAAGTTGAAACGGGTGATATTTTTGCTACCTTTACAACGGGGGCTTATGGCTATTCCATGGCTAGCAACTATAATAAATTACCCATTCCAGCGGTCGTATTAGTGAAAGACGGGCAAGATGCTTTAATCGTCAAACGCCAAAGCTACGAACAAATGATCCAAAATGAATTGGTTCCTGATTTTTTATAGAAAGTGAGTGTGAAATGATGCAAATTCCTTTTTACAAAATGCAAGGTACCGGCAACGACTTTATCATTATCAATAATATTGAATTAAAATTTCCTTATGAAACCTTAGTCAAATTAGCCAAACAAATCTGCCAACGTAAAATTTCTGTAGGTTCAGATGCCTTAATGGTAGTAGATACTCCCCAGAAAGGCGGCGATTTTCGCATGATTTTCTTCAACGCAGATGGTACCGAAGCTGAAATGTGTGGCAATGGTGCTCGTTGTCTGGCGCGCTATGCTTTTGAAAACCAACTGGCAAATGAAGAAATGCAAATTGAAACAGTCGCGGGGATGGTTTATGCCAAACGTTTAGACCAACGAAATTATCAAGTGCAATTAAATGATCCGGCCAATATCCAAGAAGCTTTGATGTTTAATGATTTCTTAGTAGACTATGTTGAATTGGGGGATCCTGGCATTCCTCATTTGGTAGTCCCTTATGAAAATTTGAGTATCACACCATTAGCATCGATTCAAGCTTTGGCCAAAAGTTTACGTTATTGGGATTACTTACCTAAAGGAGCCAATGTCAATTTTTATGAAGTATTAGATAATCAAGAAGTCGTGGTTCGAACCTTTGAGCGCGGTGTAGAAGATTTTACCCTAGCTTGTGGCACAGGTAGCGGCTCAACTGCCTATATCCTGGCACAAAAAGGTTTAGTCCAACCAGAAGAAGTCACGATTCATGTACTTGGTGGTACCTTAAAAGTCAAAGTCACACCAGACGGACTCTTCTTAATTGGGGATACCAACATTATTACCAAAGGCGAAATTATGGATGAAGATATCGAACAAAATGTGATGAACTAAAATAGAGAAGTAATAGACTAATATTTCGGTATAACAAAAAAATATCCGAATGTTCAGCAATGATTGAATTCATACTCAAGTTGAACATTCGGATTTTTATCATTATTAAAAAAATTAATTTAACCTGATAGTTTTGCTTATATACGACGTTATCAAGATAAAATTATCATTCGTTTCCTGATATCTCCCCTAATCTTTTCTTAACCTAACTTCAATTTTTATTCTATCCGGATCTTCAAAAAAAACTGCATAAAATTCTTTACCTGCAGCATATGGATAATTTTCTTCTTACAATAATGTCAAATGATTACCCAAACAATACTGATGAATATGATCAATCGTCTCTATTTTGTCACAATGAAAAGCTAAGTGATTTAGTCCTACATGACATCTATGGTATGTTGAAGGCAAATACTGACCCTTCGTCTGAATAAAAACAATGTAAAAATCATTTTTTCGATATGAAAATCCCTCATCCCATTCTTGAAAAACTTTAAAACCAAATTTGGGCAGTAATCAACTATAGAACTTAAAAGAATTTTCTAAGTCACTGACATAAATTTCTATATGATCCATAATTTTATTCGCCTCTTTAAATAAATTTATTTTTTTACATAGATTAATAAAATAGGAGAAGATATTATTCAAAGATTTTGAAATGCATTTTTAAAGAACCAATAAAAAAGTTATTCTTTATGACTATTTTTTAACACATCTTTTATTTCTTGATAGATTTCTTGGGCTTCTTCCAAACTATAGGCATTGGCACCGCTTGCTAATGGATGGCCGCCCCCATAATGACGTTTCGCGATTTCGTTGATAGGCTTAGTTTTAGAACGTAAACGCACACGATAATAGCCTTCTGGTTGCTCGACAAATAATGCCCAGGCTTGGACTTGATCAATCTCCCCAGGTAAGGGCACCAAATGGGCAGTCATTGAATCATCTACTCCGTATTGTTGCAAAATGGCTTGTGACAAATAACAACAAGCTGCGCCATTTTCATCAATTTTTAGATTTTGATAGACATAACCGACTAATTTAGAAACTGCCAAACTAATTTGTGAAAGTTGGCGATTTAATAAAGTTGCATCAAAATCAAATTCTCGTAAAAAACTTGCCATTCGCAGTGTTTTGGCTGTAGTGGCTGGATATAAAAATCTACCTGTATCTCCCACAATACCAGCATAGAGCAAACGTGCTGCCTCAGTTGTCATCGTTAATTCATCCGCTAATTGTTGATAAAAATCACAAATAATCTCGCTACAACTACTTGCAGTCGTATCCACATAGACCAAATCGCCATAAGGTTCGTCATTTGGATGATGATCAATTTTAATTAATTCTTTTCCTAGATGATAGCGCTCATCACTAATTCGTGGTGCATTGGCGGTATCAGTGACAATCACGAGTGAATCTTGATAAACTTCATCAGCTATTTCTTGCATCGTTGCTAAATATTCCAAATGATCAACAGTTTTCCCTACTTGATAAATCTGCTTTTCAGGAAAACTTGCTCGTAAGATCTCAGCCAATCCCACTTGCGAACCTAAGGCATCTGGATCAGGACGCATATGGCGATGAATAATAATCGTATCATAGGCTTTTATTTTATTTAGTATTGCTTGTGCTGTTTGTAAATCCATCTTATCCCTACTTTCTATGCTCTTTCTATGCTCTTTCCATGACTTGACAAGTGACAATCGCTTTAGCCACCAAAGTATTTTCAAGATAAATTTCCATATCTAGTTTAGCAGAACGGCGACCTGACTCTAAAATTCGCGGCTTGATTGACAGCTCGCTTTCTAACTGAATCAATTTGAAATAATGTAAGTTCACTTGTTCAATCCAAGTATTTTTACGTTTATAAATCATCATGGTTTGTTTGGCAGTATTGGCAATCAATCCTGAAAGCACACCAAAAGAAATCGTCCCTAGTTCATCTACCATTTGTGGCGTAACTGTAAATTGAAACTCTGGCAATTCAAGGGCATTTCCTTGGGCATCTTCTTCAATCATCTGAATTTGCGCATTGACTTGATCGGCAATCGTATCAGATACTTGCGGCTGTCTTTGAATCAAATGCATCGCCTTCATCACATCTTGACGTGTCACAATCCCTAATAGTGAAAAATCATCGGCAACCACCGGCATCACTTCTAAGCCATCCCAAATCATTTGATGACTGACAGAAGCAATCGACATTTCCTTTTTCACGACACGGGGATCTTTGGTCATGACCCGTTCAATTAAAAGATGATCGCTCTTTTCTAAAATATCCTTGGTAGTCACAATCCCAACGACACGCATATTTTTATTGACGACTGGGAAGCGCGAATGTTTGGTGGTTTCGGCCAATTCAATATAATCACGCACAGTATCATGAACTTGTAAATAATGCGTCTTTTCTAGGGGCATATAAATATCGGCAATCAGCATAATTTCTTTTTTAATCAATTGATCGCTTAAAGCTCGGTTAATCATCGTCGCCACGGTAAACGTATCATAAGTCGTCCGTAAAATTGGTAGCCCTTTTTCATCAGCAAGACTGGCAATCTCACTAGTCGTATCAAAACCACCAGTAATCAGTACCGCCGCTCCATTTTCTAAAGCCAAGCGTTGCACATTGATACGGTTACCGACAATCATCAATGAACCAGGTGTCACATAACGTTCAATGGCTGATACTTCCATCGCTCCAATCACAAATTTATTGAGGACATGACTTAAACCACTTTCTCCGCCAAGCACATCTCCTTCAATAATCTCTACTACTTCTGCAAAGGTTAATTTTTCAATATTTTTCTTTAATTTGCGTTCAATGCGAATGGTTCCTACCCGTTGAATGGTCGAAACTAAACCACTATTTTCGGCCTCTTTAATGGCGCGATAGGCAGTCCCTTCGCTGACCTGTAGCTGTTTGGCAATCCCTCGTACTGAGATTTTTTCGCCAACTGGCAACTGCTCAATATATGATAAAATTAAATCATGTTTCGTTGTCATTTGCTCACTTCTTCCTCTTGTACTTTGTTATAACACAATCCATTATATAGAACGTTTACATCTAACTTTTTTAGATGAAATTAATACAGTATGCAACATTTATTGTAACAGATTTTAGCAGAAGTACAATGCTTTTTAGGAAGTTTCTGAGGGGAAAAATAATTTTCTAGACTATCAGGAGAAATGATTCAAGTTTAGCGTTTTTTGCAACTTTCACACCTAAATATCGACAAGGATTTTCGCCATCGCTATGATTGGAACCGAAAATTGATTTGCTTTATTTGTGGGTTAGTGGATATGGTCTGCACCCGCCTGTGGGCTCAACATTTATCATTAATGTTGAGTAAAAGAATAGCAGGACTGCCTACCCTTGAGGAATAGAGAGGGCATATCTAGCGTGAGGTGAAACTCAATACGTGAAAAAGATACCTAGTGTTAAATTTTGGCATTAGGTATCTTTTTTATTTAAATAATCCAATTATTTTCATCAATATTAGAATCTAAAAATATACATCGACCTTTCAATTTTAACCACAAAAATAGCCAAGAGAACCATTGATAACATTCTCTTGGCTATGTGTATTAATAGCGATTATTTTTGCCTTTACGGTTGCTTGATTCCATAATCACTGGCAAAATGACTGGGCGACGGCGTGTTTGCTCAAATAGATAGCGACTCAATTGATCACGTATATCTTGTTTGAGATTGCCCCAATCAAAGTCTTGCACTTGTAAATGACTTTCAACAATTTCTTGCACAATTTCTGCACTTTCACGCATTAAATCACGACTCGCCTTCACATAGACAAAGCCACGTGAAGTAATTTGTGGGGAGGAAATAATTTTTTTCTCACGGCGATTAATCGTAACCACTGCTACAAAGATGCCATCTTCAGACAATACTTTACGGTCGCGCAAGACAATATTCCCAATATCACCGACCCCTTTACCATCAATCATGACATTTTCAGCTGGCACCGAACCATTTAAAATCAAACGGCCCTTAATCAAGCTGATGACATCCCCTTTAGCCGTCACTAAAATATGTTTATCATCATAACCTAATTGTTTAGCCAGATTAGCATGAGCGGCTAATTGACGATATTCTCCCTGAACTGGAATTAAATATTTCGGTTTCAAAAGATTCATCATCAATTGTAAGTCAGTTGGATTAGCATGACCTGAAACCGTCATATTATCAGAAATATTTTTAACCGTGCCACCTGCACGATAAATAATATCTTCTGTCTTAGCAACCACCGTCTCCATCGAAATAGTTGGCGTAGTCGTAATATAAACCAAATCGCCCTCATGAATACGCAAAGTTCGATGTGTTCCTTTTGCCATGCGTTGTAAAGATTTGATTGGTTCTCCCATACGACCTGTTTCTAAAATCAATAGTTCTTCTGGAGCGTATTTTTTCATTTCTTTTTGCGGAATAAATAAATTTTCATCAGGAACCGTTAATTTGCCTAACTTCATCGCGGTTCGAATAATACGACCGAAATCTTGACCCGTCAATACAATTTTACGGCCCGCTTTATAACAGGCATCAATCACTTGTTGAACACGCTGTAAGTTACTTGCGACACAGGCAACGACAATTCGGCCTTCCCAATAATTAATGGTATCATAGACTTCTTCAGCAATTTTTTGTTCTGAAGCAATCGGTTGAGGATTTTCAGCATTACTTGAAGTACTTAATAATGCAAGCACCCCTTCTTTACCAATTTCGGCTAAACGTGCAAAATCGGTGCGATAAGGTTCACTGGCTGATTGGTCAAATTTGAAATCCCCAGTATAAACAATATTTCCTTCAGGTGTTTTTAAGCTCACCCCTACTGAATCGGGAATCGAATGGGTCGTCCTAAAGAAGCTTACCACTGTTTCACCAAAATCAATTTCTGTGTATTCATCAATCACATGGAATTCTTTAAAACGTTTAGTTGGCTCATAACGATGCACATTTAATTTTGCTAATTCAATGGTTAATTTCGTCCCAAAAACCGGGGCCTTCACTTCAGCCAAAAGATAAGGAAGCGCTCCGATTGCATCCGGATGTCCATGGGTTAAAAAGATCCCGGCAATCCTTTCTTTATTGTCTCTAAGATAAGTAAAATCAGGAATAATCGTATCAATTCCTAATAGTTCACTTTCTGGATAGCGTAACCCACAATCAAGCACGAAAATATCTTCATCGACTTCGGCAATGTATAGGTTTTTTCCACTTTCACGAACCCCGCTTTGTGGAATGATATTTATCTTAGTCAAAAATTTCACCTCAATTTTTATTTTATTTCTTTAACTCATCATTACTATTATACATGAAATCAAGACTAAAACAAAAAGAAAAATACAACTATCTCATAGAATTCAAAAAATCATTAGTTTATTCGTGCAAAAGTGAGAATATCCATCCATTTAGACACAAAAATACCGACCTGTCCTATCAACAAGTCGGTAAATTTTTATTCAGGTACACGGACTAAATCCATTTCATGTAACGTTTCGGCGATTTGTACAGAGTTCCAAGCTGCGCCTTTCAATAGATTATCAGATACGACCCATAAGTGTAAGCCATTTTCGACATCTAAATCTTTTCGGATACGACCAACAAAGGTTTCTTTCTTGCCAATTGAATTGATCGCTTGTGGATAGATTTGTTGGCTAGGATCATCTTCTAAAACGACTCCTGGTGCATCTTTTAATACATCGCGCACTTCTTCGACCGTTAATGGTGTTTTTGTTTCAATATAAACAGATTCAGAATGACCGCTTAAAACAGGCACACGGACACAAGTCGCAGAAACTTTGATGCTGCTATCTTCCATAATTTTCTTCGTTTCATTGACCATTTTCCACTCTTCATAAGTGTAACCTTCATCACTAAACACATCGATTTGCGCCAAAGCATTAAAGGCCAATGGATAGTGTTTTTTATCGCCACCACATGGTAAAATTTCAGCCGTTAATTCATTTAATGGCGTCCCTTCACTAAAGGCTTTCACTTGATTTGTTAATTCAGCAATCGCACGCGCACCAGCACCCGATACCGCTTGATAAGTAGAAACAATCACACGGTCCAAACCAGCTTTTTGACGGATAGGCTCTAAGGCAACCATCATTTGAATCGTTGAACAGTTTGGATTGGCGATAATTCCTTTATGTGATTTTAAGGCTTCTTTATTCACCTCAGGCACAACCAACGGAATTCCTTCATGCATTCTGAAATAGCTGGTATTATCAACTACTACCGCGCCACGTTTCACAGCTTCTGGCGCAAAGACTTTTGAAATGCTACCACCTGCACTAAATAAAGCCAAATCCACACCTTCAAATGATTCTGGCACCAATTCTTCAATCGTTAATTCTTGCTCTTTGAAGAATGCTTTTTTTCCAGCAGAACGTTTAGAAGCTAATAATTTCACCGCTTTAATAGGTAATGTAGATTGCTCCAACATTTCAATCATTTTTGTTCCGACAGCCCCAGTTGCTCCGACGACTGCTACAGTATATTCTCTTGCCACAAGACATTACTCCCTTTATTAATATTTTTTAATTATTTTAACATATATTTCAAATTTTACTAGTCTTTTCACACATTTTTTCCGATAAATTCATTGAAAGTAAGAGCACGCTTTGTTATAGTGGGTATGCAAATGAATTTTGGAGGGATATACATGGCAAAAGTAGAAAGTTTTAGTCTAGATCATAATAAAGTCAAAGCACCTTACGTCCGCATGGCAGGAATGGAAACCAATCAAGGAGTCGTCATTCAAAAATTTGATTTACGTTTCTTACAACCAAATCAAGATGCCTTACCAACTGCTGCACTTCACACACTAGAACATTTATTAGCCGTGAATTTACGCGACTATATTGAAGGAGTCATCGATTTATCTCCAATGGGTTGTCGCACTGGTTTTTACTTAATCGTTTGGGGCGAACATTCAACGGAAGAAATTCGTGACGCCCTTAAAACTGTCTTAGAAAAACATGTCATTGGGACTGATTATGTGCCAGCTGTTTCGGCCAAAGAATGTGGGAATTATCGCGACCATTCCTTATTTGCCGCCCAAGAATATGCCAAACAAGTACTTGCTCAAGGCATTAGCAGCGACCCATTTGAACGATTGGTTTAATCAAAATTTCCCAGTCAGCAAGATTGCTGACTGGGCTTTTTTTTAATATTCAAAAATCATCGCTGCAAATGGCGCAAGTGTCATGCGTTTTTGCAGTTTAGGCTCCGTGACATTTGCAAGCATAACTTTCGCCATTGGTTGTACCACACGGTTTGGCAAATCTACCACAACTTCTTGATCACTTAAATTCACTAAAACCAAAGCACTTTGCTCAGCCGTATTTCGTGTATAAGCAATGACTTGTGGATGACCCGCTAAGTGCAACTCATAATTACCATCGACAAATAGCGGTGTTTTGCGCAACTGAATCGCTTGTTTATAAAAGTTTAACAAGGAATCTGGACGTTCTTCTTGCTCAGCTACATTGATTTCCTGATAGTTTGGATTGACCGCTAACCAAGGTTGTGCTTGGCTAAACCCAGCTTCATCACTATCTTGCCATTGCATCGGTGTCCGGGAATGATCTCTGGTCCAATGACAAATTTGTTGTAATGCTTCAGATGGTTCTACACCTTGTTTCAACAATTCTTGATAATGGCTATAACTATCTTTAGCATCTAATTGTTCTACTGATGTAAATGGGAAATTCGTCATACCGATTTCCTGTCCTTGATAGATAAACGGTGTCCCTTTCATAAATAGAAAAGCCGTTGCGATTGCTTTGGCCGACTGTTCGCTTTCGTTACCCAAAATCGAATTGATGCGAGGATTATCATGATTTTCGACATAGAGTGCATTCCAACCATTCGCATTCAAATCTTTTTGCCAACGACTGACAACTTTCTTCCATCCGAGCACATTGATACGCTCATGACCAGGTTGGCCTTCTCTGACTTGATGTTCTAATTCAAAAATCATATCTAGATAGCCTTCTCGATTGGTCCATTTCACCGCTTTTTTACTCGTCACACCACTTGCTTCACCTATCGTTACAATCGGATATTCGTCAAAAATTCCCTTCAAATCTTGCATATACTCATCAATTCCCGCCACATTCATAAACGGCGCCCATGGATTATCGGTAATTTTGAAGTCCCATGGCTCTTTTTGGATATGACTAATCGCATCTAAACGGAAGCCATCAATGCCTAAATCTAGCCACCAGCGAATCATTTGATAAATTTCTTCACGGACCTTAGGATTTTTCCAATTTAAATCAGGTTGTTCAGGCGCAAAAATGTGGAAATAGGCTTGTTTTGATTTTTCATCATATTGCCACGTTGAGCCACCAAAGAAACTTTGCCAGTCATTCGGCATTCGATCCGGTGTTGCATCTGCCCATAAGTAATAATCACGATAAGGGTTGTCCTTGCCTTTTAGCGCTTCTTGAAACCATGGATGCTGATCACTCGTATGATTAACGACCAGATCCATCACAATCTTCAAGCCTAAATCATGTGCTTTTGTCAATAATTCCTTAAAATCCTCCATCGTGCCAAAATCAGGATGAATGGCTTGATAATCGGAAATATCATAGCCATTATCCACATTAGGAGAAGCATAAATTGGATTAATCCAGATGAAATCGACTCCTAAATCTTTAATATAAGGCAATTTTGCGATGATTCCTTGCAAATCACCAATACCATCATTATTACTATCATAAAAACTACGCGGATAGATTTGATAACCTATCGCAGTTTCCCACCATTTTCTTTCCATATTATGCCTCCAATTTTACAACAAAAGCTTGCCATGGTTTTAAGGTCAAGTCTAAGCATTCTGATAACTGCACAGGCATATTTTCAATGACAACTTCTTTAGCCTTGGCATTGTCATACTTAAAGTCGTGTGCTTCATTAGAAAAGTTAGTCACCACTAGCCAAGTTTCGCCTTGATATTTACGTAGGTAGGCAAATACTTCCTCTTGCGTATCCACTAATTCAAAATCGCCCCAAATCATAATTGGGTTTGCTTTACGTAGCGCAATTAATTTTTGATAAGTGTAAAAAATCGAATCGGGATCGGCCAAAGCTTGTTCAACATTAATCTTTTCATAATTATCATTGACGGCAATCCATGGTTCAACCGTTGAAAAACCGGCAAAGGCATGATTATTCCATTGTACTGGACGTCTAGCATTATCCCGACCTTTGACATTAATCGAGTGGATAATATCCTCTTTTGCATAGCCATTAGCTAAACGTTCATGATACATATTAATGGTTTCAATATCACGCGCTTGAGAGATATCGGTAATTGCTGTGTTAGTCATGCCGATTTCTTCTCCTTGATAAATATAAGGGGTGCCTTTTTGCATATGAAGTAAAATCGCCAACATTTTCGCACTTTCAACACGATACTGACCATCATTGCCCCATCTTGAAATCATCCGTGGTAAGTCATGATTATTCCAAAAGAGTGAATTCCAACCTTGATTATCAAGCTCGGTTTGCCATTTTGCAAAAATTTGTTTTAACTTACCTAAATCAACTGGTGCTAAATCCCATTTTTCGCCGCCTTCTTGTTGATCTAAGCCGATATGTTCAAATTGGAAAACCATCGAAAGTTCGTGACGATCTGGATTTGAATAAAGTTTCGCAATTTCTGGTGTGGCACCCCAAGTTTCGCCGACGGTTAATAAATCATGTTTACCAAAAGTCGCTTGATTCATCTCTTGTAAAAATTCATGCAAACGAGGACCATTTCCGGTGATTTCTTTTTCTGGTACTTTACCGATTAAATCAATCACATCCATACGGAACCCACCGATGCCCTTATCAATCCAGAAATTCATCATTTGATAGACTGCTTGACGGACTTTTTCATTTTGCCAGTTTAAGTCAGGTTGTTTTTTACTAAATAAATGTAAATAATATTGTCCTGTTGCTTCATCCAATTGCCAAGCTGAACCAGAAAAGGCCGAACGTAACCCATTTGGCACGCCCCCATCTTCACTTGGATCAGCCCATACATAGTAATCGCGGTAAGGGTTGTCTTTAGATTTGCGTGCTTCAACAAACCATGTGTGTTCATCAGAGGTATGATTGACCACCAAATCCATGATGATACGAATATTACGTTTTTTCGCTTCGGCAATTAAACGATCCATATCTTCCATTGTCCCAAACTCAGTCATAATCGCTTCATAATCAGAAATATCATAACCATTATCATCATTTGGCGATTGATAGACTGGAGATAACCAAATCGCACCGATACCTAGTTTTTCCAGATAGTCTAATTTTTCGATGATACCGGGTAAATCCCCGATACCATCACCATTACTATCTTTAAAACTTCTTGGATAAATTTGATAAACAACGACTTCTTGCCACCAATGTTTTTGGCTCATTATTCCACACCTTCCCAATAAGTAATGACAAATCCTTTAGGTAAAATTTGATTTTCTTGTGTATTTTGACTTAAAACTGTTCTTTCGCTTACTGGCATTGTCACAGGTTGATCGCCAGTATTAAAAGTTGCGACTAATAGACGATCTTCCAATTGACGAGCAAGCGATACGATTCCTGTGCAATCATCGACTGCTAACCATTCCAAGCTACCTTCACTTAAAATTGGTTGATAATCTTTTCTAAAGGCGACCAACAATTTCATAAATTCATACATTTCTAAATCTTGGTCTTTTTCATCCCAAACCATGCATTTGCGGCAACCAGGGTCAAACTCGCCTTCCATCGCATATTCCGTACCATAATACACGCACGGAACACCCATTTGTAAATAAGTGAAAGCCATAATTTGACGAGCCAAGTCTTTATCCCCAGCAACTTCCGTTAATAATCTAGGGGTATCATGAGAATCCAAAACATTTAATTGCACTTGGTTGGTTTGCATGCGATAGAGCATTAATTGTTGATTCATTTGCGCAACCATCTTTGTCAAAGGAATTTCATCTTTTACAAAGTAAGCTTTAATCGCATCGGTAAAGGCATAGTTCATCACGGCATCAAACTCATCACCTTGTAACCAGCGTTGAGAAGAATGCCAAATTTCTCCTAATATATAGAAGTCTTTTTTCGCTGCATCACAAGTTTGTCTAAATTTCTTCCAAAACGCGTGGTCCACTTCATTGGCAACATCCAAGCGCCAAGCATCGATATCAAATTTTTCAATCCAGTATTTCGCAATTGAAAGTAAATATTCTTGCACTTCAGGATTAGCTGTATTTAATTTTGGCATATGCGGCGTGAAGGCAAAAGTATCATAAGTTAAATCTTTAGCATCTTCAAAGTTGTCCCCTTCTGTATAACTCACTGGAAATTCATGAATGTGGAACCAATCAGCATATTTAGATTTTTCTCCATTTTTAATGACATCTTGCCATTGTGGAGAATTATCGCCAATATGATTAAATACTGCATCCAGCATCACTTTAATCCCACGAGCATGACATTCCTCAACCAAGGCTTTAAAGGTTTCATCATCGCCAAAAGCTGGATCAATTTTAAAGTAATCTTCCGTATCGTATTTATGGTTAGAAGTCGCTTTAAAGATTGGACAGAAATACAAACCATTTACTCCTAAATCAACCAAATGATCTAAATGGTCGCGTACCCCTTGTAAGTCTCCACCAAAGAAATTAAATGGCGTTGGTTCTTCGCTTCCCCATGCAAGAGTGCCTTTTGGATCATTCGTCGTATCCCCATTTGCAAAACGTTCTGGGAAAATTTGATACCATACTGTTTGTTTCACCCATTCAGGCACTTTAACGCGGTCTGTTTGGTGGAAATAAGGCAAACGATAATAAAGATTTGGTGTTGACAAGTATTCTTCCGTTGCTGGAAAAATGCCTTGATCTCCATAAAAAGCGGTCGTGCCATCCACACCTTCAACAATAAACCCATAAGCAATACGGCGGAATTTTGCACCTACACTAATTTGCCAATAATCATGCAATTGCGTTGTCAATAATTTTTGCATAGGTACTTTCTTTTGGAACCATTTTTCACTATTCACCAAATAAGGATCACCGTGAACAAGGTATACCGCTTTCACATCTTCTCTGGCGGTCTGTAAGCGAATGTGCATCGTTGCTTCATTATAAAGATAAGCAAATTCACTTTCAGGTCGATGATAAATTGCAGAAGTATTCATAAATACAATCTCTCCTTTTATTTAAATATTTGATTCGCCCCTATTATTACATAAACCGAAAACGCAATCAAGCAAAAAACAGCAATCGGTTGCACTTTATCGCAAATTTGTTTTGTTAATCAGTCAGAAATCCTTTTAAAACCAAGCATTTACCTTTTTTTTTAAACATTTGTATTTAAAATTTATGTTTATAAAACCCCCTTATCTTTTTCATATTTTAAAAAAATTACGAAAAAAACATTTGACAAAAGACGCAAACGATTGCATAATAAACATGTAATTATTTTTCTCAAATAAATGGAGGTCTTGAGAATGAAAACTAACTTCAAAAAATTTGCTCTAGGGACAGTAGCCTTAGGAGCCAGCGTATTACTACTTGCCGGATGCGGAAACTCAAGCAAGAATGAAAGCGCTACAGACAATGGTGGCAAAGCTTCAAGTTCTAAAGTAGAAGGTCACATTAAATTATGGATTGATACCGAACAAAAAGCCACTTTCAACAAAATCGTTAAAGACTTTGAAAAAGAATATCCTGATGTTAAAGTGGATGTCAAAGTCGGTTCTTCTGCTGATGCGAAAAAAGATGTTTCTAAAGATCCTGAAAAAGCAGCCGATGTCTTTATGTTACCACATGACCAAGTCGGACAAATGGCTGAAGCAGGTCTATTATATAAGAATACAAAATTCGCAGATGAAGTGAAGAAAAACAATATTGATTCTGCTATTGAAGGGGCAACTTGGAAAGGCGAATTATACGCTTACCCATATGGAGTAGAAACTCAAGTCCTTTACTACAATAAATCTGTTTTATCTGAAGAAGATGTGAAAACTTGGACAGGAATCACAACAAAAGGTAAATTAGGTACCAACTTTGCTGAAAATGGTGCAAACTACATCTTCGCCCCATTATTTATGAGTAATGGCGATGTATTATTTGGTAAAAACGGTGAAGATCTAAAAGGTACTAACTTCAACAATGAAAAAGGTGTACAAGTTCTTGACTGGATTGCTAAACAAAAATCAAATCCAGGGGTTGTTCAATCAAGCGAAACAGCGATTGCAAAACTTTCTTCAGGTGAAACAAGTGCCTTCCTTTCAGGTCCATGGTCTAAAAACGATGTGAAAAAAGGTTTAGGTGACAAGATGGGCGTTGCAGCTTATCCAACAGTTGACTTTGGTAATGGCGAAGTTCCTATGAAAGCTTTCTTAGGTGTGAAATTATTCGCGGTTAACCAACAAACAAAACATCCACTAGCTGCGATGGCTTTAGCAAACTACATCAGTGGTGAAAAAGCACAAGAAGAATTATTCAAGAACCATGGTATCATCCCATCAAACAAAGCGGCTCAAGAATCTGAAGCAGTTCAAAGTGATGATGTCGCAAAAGCTGTCTTAGCAATGTCTGATGAAGCTCACTCAGTTGTTATGCCTAAATTACCTGAAATGGTATCATTCTGGCCAGCAATGGATGCTTTAATTAACGATACTTACAAAGGTAAAATTGCTAGTGACCAATATCAAGCTAAATTAGATAAATTCGTTGAAGATATCTCTAAAGAAGCAAAATAATTGAACTTACTAATGTTATCTGCGGGGATTTCCTGCAGATAACATTTCATTATATCTTATGAAAAGGCGTGAATCTTATGTCTCAAAAAATGCTTTCTCACCCTAAAAAAATGACTTTTAGAGAACTATTTAAACAGGGCGATTTACCAACTAAACTATCTTTTCTATTTATGGGAACGGCTAATTTATGTAACAAGCAAATTCCAAAAGGCTTACTCTTTTTAGGTTCAGAAATTCTTTTCTTCTTTTGGTTAATTCGTAATGGAGTGACCGCTCTAGCAATGTTACAAACACTTGGTACGAAAAAACAAGGATTAGTTTATAATGAAGATTTAGGTATTGAAGTCTTACAAAAAGGCGACAACTCCATGTTAATCTTGCTATTCGGTATCGCAGCCATCTTAACTTGTGCGATGATGATTTATCTTTACATCGTCAACTTAAAGAGCGCACGCAAACTTTATGAATTAAAACAAGAGAACAAACCTATTCCTACCACTCGTGATGATTTAAGATCTTTACTCAACGAACGCTTCCACGCAACTTTGATGACCATTCCTTTACTTGGTGTGCTATTATTTACCATTTTACCGTTGTTATACATGATTTCGATTGCGTTTACGAACTATGATCACAATCATCTCCCACCAAAACAACTCTTTACTTGGGTGGCATTCAAAAACTTCGGTAATGTCATTACTGGGGATATGGCTTCTACTTTCTTCCCAGTATTAGTATGGACCTTGATTTGGGCGGTTATGGCAACTGTCACTTGTTTCATCTTTGGCGTGATCCTTGCCTTATTAATCAACACTAAAGGCATCAAAGGAAAGAAATTTTGGCGTACCCTATTCGTCTTAACGATGGCCGTCCCTCAATTCGTTTCCTTATTGATTATGCGTAACCTTTTAAACGATGCGGGTCCAATCAACTCAACTTTGATGAATTTAGGGATTATCAAATCAGCCTTACCTTTCTTAACTGATCCAACTTGGGCAAAATTCTCAATTATCTTTGTCAATATGTGGATTGGGATTCCGGTAACAATGATTATCACTACTGGTATTTTACAAAACTTACCAACTGACCAAATCGAAGCGGCTCGCATTGATGGTGCAAATAGTTTCCAAATCTTTAGAAGCATCACATTCCCACAAATTTTATTTGTTATGATGCCTTCATTGATTCAACAATTAGTCGGCAATATCAATAACTTCAACGTCATCTACCTATTAACTGGTGGTGGCCCATCTAACTCAGATTTCTATGGTGCCGGTAGTACAGACTTGCTCGTTACCTGGTTATATAAATTAACCGTGGATACAATGGACTATAACTTAGCTTCGGTTATCGGTATTTTAATCTTTATTCTTTCAGCTGTCTTTAGTTTAGCAGCCTACACTAGAACAAATTCATTTAAGGAGGGCTAAACAATATGAATTATCGTGCAAAACGCAAATTAAATCTAACTTTAGTCTATGTCATCCTTGCTATTTTGGCCTGTATCTGGGTCTTTCCAATAATCTGGATTGTCTTAACAAGTTTTCGTGCTGAAGGTGGCGCATTCGTCCCTTACATCATTCCAAAACAATTCACGCTTGATAATTATGCCAAACTATTGACCAATCCAAATGGTACTTATCCATTCGTTCGTTGGTTTATGAACACTTTAATCGTTGCTATCTTTAGTTGTTTATTATCAACATTTATTACGATTGCGATGGCTTATTCATTATCAAGATTACGTTTCAAAATGCGTAAACCATTCTTAAAAGTTGCTTTAGTATTAAACATGTTCCCTGGCTTTATGAGTATGATTGCTATCTACTACATCTTAAAAGCCATGAACTTAACAGAAAGCTTAGTAGCCCTAGTCATCGTCTACTCATCCGGTGCCGCACTTGGCTTTTACATTGCGAAAGGCTTCTTTGATACCATTCCAATGACTTTGGATGAATCGGCTATGATTGACGGCGCAAACAAATGGCAAATCTTTACTCAAATTACTTTGCCATTATCTAAACCAATTATCGTTTATACTTCCTTGATGGCTTTCATGGGACCTTGGATGGACTTCATCTTTGCCAAAGTCATCATGGGCGATAAAGTTGAAAACTATACCGTTGCAATTGGTCTTTACTCAATGATGACCAAGACAACTGCCAATTCGTTATTCATGTCCTTTACCGCTGGATGTGTGATGATTGCCATTCCAATTACCATCCTATTCATCTATATGCAAAAATTCTATGTGGAAGGTATCACAGCAGGTTCAGTCAAAGGATAAAAATCTTGAGGCTTATCTACTAGTCTCGCTTATCAAAAAAATCGGAGTCATCTTTCATACACTGAAGATGACTCCGATTTTACGTTTCATTCACTTATTTTTTCAGGGTCTCAAAAAGCTTCATCAAGACCGATAGAAACACCGTCTGATTCCATTTCTTTCTCAGATTCGTAGATTGCCTGGTCGATTCGGTTGTTTTTTACAAATTTATCATATAATTCACTGCTCATTAACACCAGATCACTATAACCATTTTTAGTAATAAAAATCGGTTCCTGTATCTTATGAGCCATATCGAATAACTCAGTGATATTACAGAGAGCTTCACTTGGTATGATAACTGGCATACTATCAAATCCTTTCTTATCATAATTATGTCAGAATGTATCCCGATTATTTACCTTTTTGTCTTACCATCTAATTTCCTCATTCTAGCATAAGTTTAAACGATAAAATTCTCAAATAATCTGTTTCATTTTTGATTAAAATGAGAAAAGGATTTTACTTGCATTTTCTTACAAATAAGTGTACCATGTAATTAGTTTTAGGCTTACCTAAACTTTTAACATTTTACTAGAATATGAGGTGCTTTCATGAATGAAACAACACATAAAACGCCAATTATTACACATACACATTCCAAAAGCTTAGAAGAAATCAATGGAACAGTTGAAATTCCTAAAACAAAAAACTTTTGGCGTAATTTACTAGCTTTCTCCGGTCCTGGAGCTTTAGTAGCAGTTGGATATATGGACCCCGGAAACTGGATTACTTCCATTGGCGGCGGGGCAAAATATGGCTATCTCCTACTATCCGTTGTCTTTTTATCAAGTTTGATTGCGATGTTGCTCCAATACATGGCGGCTAAACTAGGCATTGTCACACACATGGATTTGGCACAGGCGACACGGAAATATACCGGAAAAAAATTAGGAATCTTGCTTTGGATTATTACTGAATTGGCGGTCATGGCCACTGATATTGCCGAGATTATCGGAAGTGCGATTGCTTTAAATCTATTGTTTGGCATTCCACTCACCTATGGGGTCTTGCTCACTGTCTTTGATGTCTTTTTACTCTTATTATTGATGAAATTAGGCTTTAGAAAAATCGAAGCCATAGTGATGACCTTAATCTTAGTCATTTTAGGCGTATTCTTATATGAAGTCTTCCAAGCCGATCCAGCGGTCCAACAAGTTTTCGGCGGCTTTATCCCTCAAAAACGGATATTACATCATGGAGAATTAACCATGGCATTAGGGATTGTCGGCGCTACTGTAATGCCGCATAACCTTTACCTAGGTTCTTCGATTTCACAAACTCGCAAATATAATCGTCAAAGTAAAGAAGATATTGCACTGGCTGTCCGTTTTGCGACTTGGGATTCGAATTTACAACTTTCTCTCGCCTTTTTAGTCAACTGTCTATTGCTGATTTTGGGAAGTGCCTTATTCTTTGGTCATCAAGGAGATTTAGGAACTTTTACTGCCCTTTATGATGCCTTAAAAGATCCAAATATTGCTGGAAAAGTTGCTAGTCCGGTATTAAGTGTTCTATTCGCCGTTGCACTACTAGCTTCCGGTCAAAACTCGACCATTACCGGAACTTTAGCTGGACAAATCGTGATGGAAGGATTCATCCATATTAAATTACCACCATGGATTCGTCGCTTAATCACACGACTATTATCTGTACTACCAGTCATACTCTGTGCTATTTTCTTTGGAGATGATGAAGGAACGCTGGATCAATTGTTGATTTATTCGCAAGTCTTTCTAAGTATCGCTTTACCAGTTTCGATGATTCCACTCGTTTACTTTACGAGTTCGGAAAAAATCATGGGCAAACAATTTAAAAACAAACCTATCCTCAGCATTTTAGGTTGGATAAGTACAGCGGTATTAACCGTTCTAAATATTCAGCTTATCCTCTCAACCATCCAAGAACTTTTTTAAAAAAAGCATGTGACAAAAAACGGCACATGCTTTTTTGGATGAAATCTATTTATATTCTTCTTTCATTAACTCAAACAATGTATGATCTACTTCTGATATAGTTTTTCGCTTTAAACGATGAACCTCTTTGATTACAAATATGAAAAAAGCTACATCGTTTTCCAACACATACTTACAAAAATCCGTAATGATATGTAAAGCGTAAAAATAAAGCTATTAGATTACTCAACCTTGAATATCCCTCGTTTTATTCAGATGTCCCCCTTCATCCTTTACGATTCCAGCATAAAGATACTGCAGATAATTACAGTTTTTCGTAATTATCTGCAGTATGATGTCATCTTGTTTCTAAATCGTGTAGTAATAAACCACTCAATAATTTTGGCTCAAACCATGTAGATTTTGGCGGCATAATTTGGTTGTCATCTGCCACAGCTAATAAATCTTGCATCGAAGTCGGATAAAGCGCAAAGGCTACTTGAAAGGCCCCACTATCCACTAAACGAGCCAATTCTTCTGAACCACGAATTCCCCCGACGAAATCAATCCGCGCATCGGTACGGACATCCATAATGCCAAAAATATCCTCAATCACATATTTTTGTAAAACTGCCACGTCCAATCCTTCTACGGCATCCGTTGGTCGTAAGCTTTCATCTAAAGTCAACGTATACCACTGATTTTGAAAATAAAGCTTGAACTCACCTTTTTGTTGTGATTTCGTTTCACTCGTTGGCTGAATGGTAAAGATTTTTGCTAAGCGTTCAAGAAAATCAGCTGGCGGCGTAACATTAATCACACGGTTATATTCTAAAATCTTTAATTCTTGTTCAGGAAAAATAATCGATAAGAAATAATCACTTTCTGCACTTGCTTGACCTTGTGCTCGTTTTTCTAAGCCAACTTTTACTGCTGAAGCCGCCCGATGATGACCGTCCGCAATGTATAAAGCCGGCACCTGTGCAAAAAGGGCAACCATTTGAGCAACTGTAGCTTCCTCATCTACCACCCATAAGCGATGGGTAACACCATGATATTTGGTAAAATCATATACCGGTGCATGATTGGCTTTCCATTCCTCTACCAAATGTTGCATCGCCTGTGGTTGACGATAACTTAAAAAGATTGGTGAAGTGTTGGCATCACAAGCTTTGATATGATTGATGCGATCTTGTTCTTTGGCTGGTCGGGTAAATTCATGCTTTTTAATTTGATCATTGACATAATCATCAATTGACGTGCTAGCCGCAATTCCTGTTTGCTTACGACCATCCATCGTTAATTCATACAAATAAAAACATGGCTTATCTTCTTTTTTTAACCAACCTTTTTGCAAGAATTGTTGTAAGATCTGATTGGCTAATTCATATACCTTTGGATCATATGGATTAAAATCATCGTCAAAGGCAATCTCACTACGATCAATATGATAATAACTATAAGGATTATCCTGAGATTCAACACGTGCTTCATTGGTATCAATCACATCATAAGGTAAACAAGCCACTTGAGAAGCTAATTGCTCATTAGGACGGATTGCACGAAAAGGTTGTACATCTACCATTAATAAGGGACCTCCGTATATTGAATACTGCGTACACGAATAATATCATCTTGTGCACTTAATTTTTCGACTACATCAGCAATGACTTGAGGATCTTGTTCATTCACATCCACCAGCGTATAGGCATACTCGTCACGCCCACGGTTTAATATGTTGTCAATATTAATATCTAAACTTGCAATCACCGCTGAAATCTTTCCAAGCATATTTGGAATATTGCGGTGAATAATAGATAGACGATAAGGCGATTGAAAGGCCATTTCAGCCTGTGGGAAGTTTACCGAATATTTAATTGCACCTGTTTCTAAATAACGTTTGAGGGTACGAGCAGCCATCTTCGCACAGTTTACTTCTGCTTCTTGTGTAGAGGCTCCTAAATGCGGTAAAATCACAATATTTTCTTGATGAAGTAAGCGACTATCCGCAAAATCTGTCACATATCCTGCTAATTTTTTACTTGTTACGGCTTCTAAAACAGCATCGACATCGACAATTTCGCCACGAGAGAAGTTTAATAATTGCGCAGTGGGCTTCATCATACTAAACTCGCGAGTGGAAATCATGCCACGGGTCTTATCATTTAATGGTAAATGAAGCGTGATAAAATCGCAAGTCTGTAAAACTTCTTCTATTTGAGTGGCACGTTTGACACGACGAGAAATACTCCAAGCCGTATCCACAGAAACATAAGGATCATAGCCCATCACTTCCATGCCTAAGCGATAAGCATCATTGGCTACCATCGCACCAATTGAACCAAGCCCGATGACGCCAAGACGTTTTCCTTCTAATTCATTGCCTACAAATTGCTTTTTATTGGCTTCAACTTGTTCTTCCGCATTTTCACCAGATAAGCTTTGAACCCACTGTGCGCCTTTTAAGATAGGACGCACACTCATTAAAAGACTTGCTAAAACCAATTCTTTCACCGCATTGGCATTGGCACCTGGTGTATTAAAGACGACAATGCCTTTTTCGGTACAAGCATCCACCGGAATATTATTGGTTCCTGCACCTGCTCTGGCTACGGCTAAAACTGAAGATGGAAAAGCATAATCATGTAACTTTTGACTTCTTAAAATAATCGCATCCGGCTGATCACTTTCATTAATCGCATAATTTTCCTTTTCAAAACGAGACAAACCTTCTGGCGCAATCACATTAAATGTTTTAATTTGATACATTATTTTTCTCCTCCGTTTTCCACTTCAAATGCCTTCATAAACGTAACCAACGCTTCTACCCCTTCATATGGAAAGGCATTATACAAACTAGCACGCATCCCACCAACACTGCGATGACCTTTTAAATTTTGGAACCCTTGGGCTAAGGCTTGTTCATTAAATAATTGATCTAATGCTTCATCCCCAGTCACGAAAGGAATATTGGTAATGGAGCGATTCTTTTTCGCCACCGGATTTGAAAATAGTTTAGACTGATCAATGGTGTCATATAAAAGTTTGGCCTTGGCTTGATCTTGTTGAATCATCGCTGGTACGCCGCCTTGTTCTTTCACCCATTCTAAAACTAATTTCATGATATAAATGGCATAGGTAGGTGGTGTATTATAAAGAGAACGATTTTTCGCTTGTAAGGCAAAATCTAGCATCGGTGCAAAAATTGGTTCCTTATTCAATAAATCATCACGAATAATCACCAATGTCACCCCAGATGGGCCGAGATTCTTTTGCGCACCGGCATAAATCACGCCAAAATCTTCCACCTTGAAATTATTAGCTAAAATATTAGAAGACATATCTGCGACAATTGGCACCTTGCCACAATCTGGTAACTTATCATAGGTCACCCCGCCGATTGTTTCATTGGTCGTAATATGCACATAAGCCGCGTTTTGGTCGACCTGATCAATGCTTACTTCAGGGACATAAGTAAAATTTTGATCTTCACTACTTGCGATAACTTCCACTTCAACACCAGGGACTTGTTTGGCTGCTTGAATGGCTTTTTTGGCCCATGCACCCGTATTTACATATAACGCTTTTTTGCCTTGAGCTAAATTGAGTGGAATCATACTAAATTGCAAGCTTGCCCCACCTTGAAGGAATAAAACATGATAATTATCAGGAATGTTCATCAAATCGCGCAAATGTTGCTCACAATCTTTAATAATCGCATCGTAAAGTTTGGATCGGTGACTCATCTCCATCACTGACATACCACTTTGTTCGTAATTTAGGAATTCACTTTGAGCTTTTTGCAACACTTCTTTTGGTAAAACAGCTGGACCTGCAGAGAAATTAAACACAGAAATCACCAATCCTTTAAAAAAATTTTGCTTGCCAAATCAAGGAATTTCTTGAATGTAAGCAAGCGATGAAAAGTTTCCGTTTTCCTTTTATGTGATTTACATTATATCAGATTAGAAAGGTTTAATAGAGTTTTAATTTAAATTATAACGAAAAAAATGAACGTTACAAAGAAAAACCTCTGTAACGTTCACAAATTTCTATTTCAATAAATCTTTGGCCATCGCTAAACAGCCAATAGTTGCCGCATTGTCGACCAATTTAGGGGTTACGATGTACTCTGATAATTCCGGCGTTTTCACATAATCTTTCAATAACTCTTTGAATTGACGATGCACACGTTCCATCATGTGTTCTTGTTTCATCACACCACCACCGAAGATTATCACATCAGGAGAGAGCATCAAAGTCGTATTATACGCACATTGCGCAATATAGTATGCTTCTTGTTCCCAGTAAGGATGATCCGCTGGTACGTCTTGTCCTTTGATTCCTAGACGTTTTTCCACTGCAGGTCCAGCTGCCATTCCTTCTAGACAGTTACCGTGGAATGGACAAGCACCTTTAAAATCATCATCTTTATGAGGAACCACTAGCATATGGCCCATTTCTGGATGGCTGAATCCTTCTACAAAGCGTCCATCTTGAATGGCACCACCACCTACACCAGTACCGATTGTGTAGTAAACCACGCTATGTTTACCTTGACCATGACCATAATAATATTCGCCATAAGCCGCTGCATTCACGTCAGTTGTCCAAGCAATTGGCACATCGAAAACAGCCTTTAGCGCACCGACAAAGTCATAGTTTTGCCATGCTAATTTAGGGGTTGAAGTGATATAACCATAAGTTGGTGAATCAGGATGAATATCAATTGGCCCAAACGAACCGACACCGATACTCGCTAATTCTGCTTGATATTTTTTAAAATAGTCAATCACCGCACTCATTGTTTCTTCTGGTGTGGTGGTTGGAAAACTTACACGTTCTAAAATTTCTAATTCTTCATTACCGATGGCGCAAACAAATTTTGTTCCACCTGCTTCAATTGATCCGTAATACACAAAAATCACTCCCATGAACATTGATAATCATATTATAAAACGCTTTATCAGGAAAGTATACCCTTTCATGATACTTTGTTCAAAATTTATCGAACAAAACAAATTGGTTAGGAAAATCCAATATGAATGGATTTCCCAACCAATCCAATTATTGTTTACAAGGCAAGCTGCTTCACGACCTTTTTATTATTTTACATTTAGTATTACTTCTTTTGCTGCGACTTCGCCTGTTTTAACTGGTGCGACTTCTGCATAGTTGTCCGTATTTGTCACAATTAGCATCACTGTAGTATCGTAACCATCTTTGCTAATAGCATTACGGTCAAAAGTACCTAGTAATTCGCCAGCAACCAAACGATCTCCTTGTTTTTTCTTAGAAGTAAAGTGTTTACCTTCTAAGTTCACTGTATCAATACCGATATGGATAAGAATTTCTACGCCATCATCGCCTTTAATACCATATGCGTGCATAGAAGGATAAAAGACTGTTAATTCACCGCTAACTGGTGCGTAGACTTCATTAGCACTTGGCTTAATCGCAATCCCTTTCCCCATCATTTCACTTGAAAATACTGGGTCATTTACAGTGCTTAATGCCACAGCTTCACCTGATACCACAGCAGCCACTTCACCTGGATTTAAGTTCACAGCGCTTACAACAACTTCCTGATTTTCGTCTTTTTTACCGAATAATTTGCCAAATAGTCCCATATCGATTGCTCCTTTATTTGAATTTTCACCATGTGGGAACGGTTCTACATTTTTATCATACTAAATTTTCTGATTTTGTCAACCGCATTCATGACAAATATATTATAATCCAAGTTTTTTATCTTTGCGAATAAACCTTTTTCGGTCCTTCGATATAAAAGACAGAGGTAAGCACTTCTTGGCCATCATTGACAAAGATTTCAATGCTTTGCTGATCGATATAAGCGGTCAAATGAGTCGCTTGAATTTGTACACCACGGTATAAAACAGGATTGCGTTCTTCGCCAATTAGCTGATACTTCAGATTTTTTCTATCAATATAAACTTCTTTTCTGAAGGCATCATATCCAAAAGAAATATAATCCTCTTTGGTTCCTAGTTTCAATTCAATCGTTTCTTTGATATCAATTTCGATTTTTGAAGGTTGTTTTAACTCTTCATTTAATTCAACCTTCACGAACTGATTGTCCAGACTTTCGGGTAGTTTTTGAATGATCTGGTTTTCCTGCACGGTTAAGATTCTAGGCAAAGACATGGAGCCAAACCAACCATGCTGCAATTGGTCTGTAATCAGTGGACGTCCCCAAGTATGCATCCAAGCAATCATCACACGTTCATTATCTGCATTTTTAGTTGTTTGAGCAGCATAAAAGTCATGGCCATGGTCAATTTCTTTCAGATTGCTAGGATAAAATTTCCCTACTTGCCAGTCCACTCGACCTTGCATAATGATATTTGAATTTTGATTATTAAAGTCTAAATACTCAGAATGATATTGCATTGGAGACACAATCAGATAACTTTGACCATCTATTTCAAAATAATCTGGACATTCCCAGACAATGCCTTGATTTTGCTCACCTTTTAGAAAAATCGACTTAAAAGACCAATCAAGCAAATTCTCAGATTCTATTAATACTACACAACCAACTTGATCCAAATGCTGAGTCGCAACCACTGCATAATACTTGCCATCTTTTTCAAATAATTTTGGGTCTCGAAAATCACTTCTACTAATTTCATTAGGTAATTGTTGACCTGTAATAACCGGATTTTCCTTAATTTTATGGAAAGTAATACCATCAGTAGAGTAAGCCATATTCTGCACTTGAGAAATTGAGCCATCTTCATTCACAATATGGCCGGTATACATTAACCAAAGTGTATCATCAACTACTAAAGCTGAACCTGAAAAACAACCATTTTTGTCATAATCTTGATCTGGTGCTAAGGCGATAGGTAAATATTCCCAATGCGCTAAATCCTTACTTTTCGCATGACCCCAATGCATTGTATCCCATTTACTATCATAAGGATTATATTGATAAAAAAGATGATATTCTCCTTTGTAATATACAAAGCCATTAGGATCGTTCATCCAACCAATTTCTGGAATAAAATGTAGTTTAGGTTGATAGGTTGCCGTCACATGATGTTTGTTTGCTTGAATATATTCATTTGCACGTTCAATACTATACATACACTCCACCTACTTATTCTTTTGATTGCTATCATAATATTTTTGCTTAATCTTCAACCAATCGTTTAAGCCATATTTATCTAGCTCTTTCAAATAACTATCCCATTCTTTATCAATATTGCCATTTACAATCCATTCTGCACGTTTACGATAAATATAGTCATTCATATCTGCTTCTACTTGGCTAATCTTGTCTAAATCTTTTTCATTCATGAATACTTTTGGATAGATATTTTCATTATCCATATAAGGAACATAGTATTCTTTCAACAAATCTAAACGCCATTTTGCATCATCAGGCATTGTGGTCACTTTTCCATAATAACTATTTAGAATGGCTAATGGTCCACCAATTTCAGTCTTTTGACGCAATTCAGCTGGTGCCGTACCTTCTAATGGTAAGTGTTTCAATGAATTGGTTGCTTTATCAAATTCGAAAATATTTTGTTGTTTCTTATCGCCATAAGTTCCCCAGTTATTTTGGACGGATTGAAGTGGTCGATATTGATAATCAATCCATTTTGCTGTTAATTCAAGATTTTTATTCGCACTGGTAATAACCATGCGATCACGTTGGAATCCCATACCATTTGAGCGAGTAATATGTTTTTTACCACTTGGACCAGCTAATGCAGGTAAAACATCATACGAATCGTTCATTCCAGATACGTTTGCCTTATCCCAAGTAAAGTAAACACCATAACGTTTTTCCGCCCCTTTGGCAATGTAAGTATTCCAGTCTTGTTCAAAAGCTTCTTTATCAATTAATCCTTTTTCTTGTAATTGGCGCATAAATTTAACGCCTTCTTTATATTCTTCATTATCAGCAGTAAAATCGACTGTACCATCATTATTTACAACTAAGTGATCATCATTGTCCCCGATACCAAATGCTCCAAACAACATTTTGAAATCTTCATTACCTCCACCATTTACAAAGGACATCGGAATTTCATCTTGTTTGCCATTTCCGTTTGGATCTTGCGTTTTAAAGGCTTCTAAAACTTTCACTAAATCATCTGTTGTTTGTGGCATTGGCAAGTTCAATTTTTTTAACCAATCGACATTAATCCAAGCCATATCATTCACACTATGAATAGACTCTTTACCTTCACCTAATTCTTCAATCCAAGGGAAAGAATAAATATGTCCATCCGGTGCTGTAATCATGGATTTATATTGAGGGTTTTCATCAAGAATTTTTTTCAAGTTAGGCATATAGTCTTTAATTAAATCTTCTACCGGAATGATGACACCTTGTTTTGCCCAGTTCATTAATTCCACATCTGAAGCCCCATCATTATGAATGGCATCTGGTAAATCACCAGAAGAAATATCTAGGTTCCGTTTTTCAGCAAAATCAGATTGATAATTGGTCCAATCAATATGAACATTTGTCGCTTTTTCCATCCGCTTTAAAATCAATTTTTGGTTTGGATCTTTTGGTGATAATGGTGAAGAAGAAGTCATAAATTTCAAGGTCACTTCATCTTTTAAAGGAAATTTCACTTCTTCTAATTTATAATCTGGGCTCGCTGCTTCATCTTTTTTGCTACAACCTGCTAATAAAAGTGCACTGCTCGCTACCAAAACACTACCTACTGTCATCCATTTTTTCATGATATTTTTCTCCAATCTAAAATTATTTTTATCCTTTAAGTGAACCAACCATAATTCCTTTATCAAAGTATTTTTGGAAGAACGGATACATAACAATCAATGGTAAACTTGAAATGACAATTGTCGCATATTTAATCATTTCAGCCAAGCGCTTCATCTCGTTCATTGCAGCTTGTGCCCCAATCATATCTTTGGCTGGTTGACTTTGAATTAAGATTTTACGTAAAACTAATTGTAATGGTTCTAAATTCGGATCCTTGATATAAATCATCGCATCAAAATATGAATTCCATTGGCCAACAAAAGCATACAAGAATAATACAAACATAATTGGTTTCGCTAAAGGTAACATAATTTTCAAGAATATCTGCAAGTCATTTGCACCATCAATCACTGCTGCTTCAACCAATTCTTTTGGTAATCCCTGGAAATAAGTCCGCGCTAAAATAATATTCCATACATTTACAGCACCAGGTAACACAATTGCCCACATTGTATTTAGCATACCTAATTGTTTAATCAAAAGGTAAGTTGGGACTAACCCACCGCTAAAGAACATCGTAATGATTAAAAAGATATTGACCCATTTACGTCCAACTAACTCTTTATTTGCTAATGGATAAGCGGTTAATACAGAAATAACAACTGTTAAAACCGAGAAAGTAAAGGAATATAATAGCGAGTTTAAAAAGCCTCGAAGTATCGACTTATCACTAAATACTCTGGCATATCCTTCTGTTGTCCAATCTTTAGGGTTAAAACTAATTCCTTTGCTCACTAATACTTGTGGATCCATAAAAGAGGCGACAAGAATATAAACTAAAGGAACAAATGTAATTAGTACTAAAAAAGCAATAATAATCTTATTTAATACCAACATTCTTTTATCAAACTTGGTATACATTTTCATATTCATACGATTTTCCCTCCTATAATCCTTGACCATCATTAACTTTAGAAACTAGTTTATTCACCGCAACAAGTAAGATTACATTAATCACCGTATTAAACAAGCCAACTGCTGTAGAATAAGAATAATCACCAGAGACTAGCCCCACTTTATAAACATAAGTCGAAATAATTTCAGATGAAGTAAGGTTGAGTGAAGTTTGCATCAAATAAGCTTTTTCATATCCAACACTCATAATGCCACCAGCTGCTAAAATAAACTGAATCACCATAATTGGTTTTAAGGTTGGAATGTCAATGTGCCAAATACGTTGAAAAATATTCGCACCGTCTAATTTTGCTGCTTCAACTAATGAGGTATCCACATTTACTAAAGTCGCGGTATACAATGTCGAAGCCCAACCCATTCCTTGCCAAATCCCACTAAAGATGTATAATGGACGGAACCAATCAGGATCAGTTAAGAAACTCGCTTTTATCCCAAAGAAACCAAGGATATGATTCACTGGTCCGTCTACTGAGAAGAACAAGAAAATCATCCCAACAATGACAACCACTGAAATAAAATTCGGTGCATATAATACTAATTGAATCCGTTTCTTTGCTTTTTCACTCAATAATTGATTCAACATAATGGCTAAAATAATCGGTGGCAAAAAGCCGAGTAGCAAGCCATAAACACTTAATTTTAGAGTATTCATCAATAAATTCATAAAATTAGGTGAAGACAAAAACTTCTCAAATTCAGTAAAACCAATCCACGGACTATCCAAAATTCCTCGTAATGGATTGTAATCTTTAAAAGCAATGAGCACACCGTACATCGGAATATACTTAAAAATAAAAGTTAATACTAACCCAGGCACTAACATTACAAGTAATAATTTCTGTTTTTTCACCTTTTGAAGGAATGAATCACTCTTATTCGCTGATACTTTATTCATAATTTCCTCCTTTTTTGAAACGTTTCATTTTTTGTTTTAAAAGTAAAGAGAGTCGCGCGTAACCTCTCTAACTTTTTTGAAACGTTTCAAATTTTGCTAAATAAAAAAATCATTTTTGACAACTTGATACTAACATTGGTAACGCTTCCTGTCAATAGATTTTTTTAATTTTTTGTAGTTGGCCCCTCTATATAGTTTACTGGCAAGATAAACTGTAACTTTTCTGGCGACTCTCCCGCAATTTTCTGTACAATCAACTCAACAGCTTTTTGGGCCATTAATTCCAACGGTTGACGGATAGTCGTAACTGGTGTGTTTCGTTCCACAGCCATTCTAATCCCATCAAACCCTATCACTTGAACATCTTCTGGTACGCTTTTTCCAATTAACTTCAATTCTTCTATCACATCTAATGCCGTAAAGTCATTAATTGCAAATATTGCATCAATGAATGGATTTTCTAATAGAAATTGATGTAGCTTTCCTTTAAAATCAGTAAGTGGTTCTTCTAAATCAAAAGCAACAAATGGTAGTCCTGCATTTAATATTGTTTTTTCAAAATATTGTCGGCGTTTTTTCGTCTCATTGATGGTTTTGTTATGACTTCCCACAAAAGCAAAATGAGTGCCTCCTTTTTCGATTAGCTTTTCTGCTGCAATTGTCGCACCTAGCGCATTATCTGCTGAAATACAAGCAATATTTTTATCTGTATATATACGGTCAATACTTACAAAAGGTACATTGGTCGATAAATATTCTTCAATTGGACTATAAGTAATCGCAATAATGCCATCAACTTTATTTTGCTCTAACATTTGGATAATTTCCACTTCTGAATTATACTGACCAATATTACATAAAAGTGTTTTATATCCTTTGCTTGCTAACAATTGTTCGATGTATTGTGCGAATTCACTAAAAAATGGATGCCAAATCGTGGGAACTATCAAACCAATTGTTGATGTTTGATTTTTCTTCATCCCTCTAGCATAAGCATTTGGAATATAATTTAATTCTTTTATCGCAGCTTCCACTTTATTCAAAGTAGACTGTTTGATACCACTTTCATTATTTATCACGCGAGAAACTGTTCCAACACTCACACCTGCTAACTGAGCCACATCTTTCATTGTAATTGATTCTTTTGCTTTCTCCATTCAAATCACTTCCTTACATGGATAGTAACATAATCAACAAAAAATGTCTTTAAAAAATTGACTTCTTTTTACTTTTCAAAATATATATCTAATTCTATAATATACCTACCAATAAAAAGGAGTGGTTTCATGCAATATTACGATCAACATTTACATACGTTCTTGTCTTTTGATTCTGAAGAGCAATTCGAGAATTATCTTGCGTATCAGCCTGAAATATTTGTTGCAACGGATCATTTAGACATAAAAAATCCATGTAGTCAGTATCAAGATGATATTCCGGACTATGAAAAACTTGTGCAAAAACATCACGAATTGGCCGACAAATATCCCACACGTCTATTAAAAGGCATCGAACTAGGCGTCGTGCCTGGTCAAGAGCGTCAAATTCAAGATTACCTTGCCAGTCATCCTTATGATTTAAAGCTATTGAGCATTCACCAAAATGGACAATTCGATTATATGGATGATGTCGTGCTCTCCAAAGACAAATTTGAAGTGGCATCTGAGTATTTTAATCAAATGGAACACGTACTAAAAAGCTTTAGCGGTGCACAGATTTTAACGCATTTTGAATATGGTTTACGCCGCTTAGCCTTTACTCCTGAAGAATTAGGAGAACATTACGAAAAACAATTAACACGCATCTTACAACTCATCATTGAAAAAGAAATGGCCCTAGAGTTAAATGCTAAAAGCTATGGAAAATATCAAAACAAAGCGCTGTATGACTACATTATCCCACTTTATCGCTCGCTTGGTGGTCAACTCTTTACACTTGGTTCGGATGCCCATGTAGCAAGTGATTATCGCTTATTATTTGTAGACATGTCGCACTTACTTGAAAAGCATGGCGTGAATCAACTAGCCGTCTATTTAGATGGTAACTGGCAATTGACCCCATTAGCCAAATAAACGTACAAAAAAGCCGCTGGAATCATCCAACGGCTTATTTTTTATGCTTGGTAAGTTAAAGCACGTAAAGCTTGGTCTACTTTTTCAGCAGCTAGACGTCCTTCACGAATGCCCCAAATAACTAAACTTGGGCCACGTTTAGCATCTCCGGCAACCAAAACACGTTCATTATTGGTTGTCGAATCATCATAGACCTCTTTGACACCAAAACTTTCTAACAGAATATTTTCCGCACCTAAAAATCCCATCGCCAATAAAACTAAATCAGCTTTCATCACTTGTTCTGTTCCTGGAATTGGTTGGAATTTTTGGTCCACTTTCACTGTTTCAATCCCGATTAGTTGCCCGCGTTCTGCTCCAATAAACCCAGTAGTTGAAGTGCTATAGTAAGTCAATTGTTCCTTTTCAAAAACAGTCAATGCTTCTTCTTGACCATAGCCGACACGATTAATCATCGGATATTCTGGCCATGGGTTATCGCTTTGACGTTCTAATGGAAGTTGTGGCGTGATTTCTAATTGTTTAACAGAAGCTGCACCTTGACGAATGGCTGAACCGATACAGTCATTTCCCGTATCGCCACCACCAATGACAATCACATGCTTTCCTTCTAATTTACGACTCGTCGCTTCTTTACCATGCTTTAAGACATCTTTTGTCGCTTCAGTTAAGTAATCAACGGCAAATTTTACACCATTTAATTCACGACCAGGGACTTTCAAATCACGTGGCACACTTGCACCAGCGGCAATAATGACACGATCAAAATCACGCTGTAACTCTTCAGCCGTAATATCACGACCAATTTCAGTATTCGCCACAAAATGAATGCCCAATTCCGCCATTAAATCAATGCGGCGTTGTACGATTTCTTTATCTAGCTTCATGTTTGGAATACCATACATCAATAAACCACCAAAGCGATCACTGCGTTCAAAAACGGTGACTTCATGGCCTAATTGATTCAAGCGCCATGCCGCACTTAAACCAGCCGGGCCACTACCGACAATCGCTACTTTAAAGCCCGTTCTTTGTGCTGGCTGACCGGATTCTTTCACCCAACCATTTTCAAAGGCAGCGTCAATAATAAAGCGTTCATTATCATGGATCGTAACACCTGAACCATTTAAAGACTCGGTACAAGCTTTTTCACAAGGTGCTGGACACACACGACCCGTCATTTCTGGTAATGGATTGGTGCGTGCTAAGCGTTCGAAAGCAGCTTTGAAGCGACCTTGATAAACCAAATCATTCCACTCAGGGATTAAATTATCATTGGGACAACCTGACACCGCGCGCTTGCCACCAT
This sequence comes from Enterococcus cecorum DSM 20682 = ATCC 43198, assembly GCF_000407565.1. Lineage (GTDB taxonomy): Bacteria > Bacillota > Bacilli > Lactobacillales > Enterococcaceae > Enterococcus_E > Enterococcus_E cecorum. Next base: position 919,194 of record NZ_ASWI01000003.1, on the reverse strand, counting down.
AAAAGGTCCCAGTGTGACAAAACGGAATCCCACAATTCATACAACGAGAAGCTTGTTCTTGACGTTCTTCAACTGAAAGGGGAATCTGTAATTCGCGCCAATCTTTAATTCGCTCGTCTACTTTGCGATATGGATTTTCTTTTCTTGCATGTTTTAAAAAACCAAATGGATCTGCCATAACATTCTTACCCCTTTCCTTGTGCTTGTGGGATGCTTAATTGCGGTCCCACGACTTTTTCAAATGCTTGGTTGGCTAATTCTTCGCCTGTTAAACCAGTTTGTGCCAATTCTTGTGTCGCATCTACCATTCGATGATATTCATGTGGATAAACTTTGACAAAGAATTGTTGCTGATTCTCCCAGTCACTCAAGATTTCAGCCGCTTTTACGGAATCTGTATACATTAGATGTTTTTCGATTAATTCTTTTAAGACTTCATCGCCAGTTGTTTGGCCGACTGGATATAAATCAACCATTTCCAAATTACAGCGTTGGCTAAAGGTTTGCTCTGGATCATAGACATAAGCCACCCCACCAGACATCCCAGCACCAAAGTTTCGACCAGTCTTACCTAAGATGACCGCAACGCCACCTGTCATGTATTCACAACCATGGTCACCACAGCCTTCTACCACGACATGAGCCCCGCTATTTCTAACACAGAAACGCTCACCAGCTAATCCTCTAAAGAAAGCTTCCCCGCGGTTAGCACCAAAGCAGGCAACATTCCCAACGATTGGTGAATGTTCGATATCATAAGCCGCGTCTTTTGGTGGCACAATAATCATACGCCCACCACTTAGACCTTTCGCTACATAGTCATTGGCCTCACCGATTAGTTTTAATTCCATTCCTTGGGTTAAGAAAGCCCCAAAACTTTGACCGGCAATACCTGTATATACATATTTGATTAGACCATGATCAACCTCATAATTTCCAAATCGTTCCGCAATCCAACCAGCCATCCGTGTACCGACACTACGATTGACATTGTTGATGCTTTGACTAACGGTAACAGCTTGTTTGGCTTCAATCGCTCCTTTGGCAAAGCTATCTAAATCTTTCCATTGACGTTTTTCATAGAATGGATCAACAACTTTACGTTCAATTCCGATTTCATGGCCAATCATACGTGAATGGTCTAATGATTTTGCCTTTCCTTTTGCAACAAAGCGTGCTTGTAAGTTTTCCCCGTGACCAACCATTTCATCGACTGTCTTAAAGCCTAATTCAGCCATCACTTCACGTAGATTTTCTGCTAAGAACATCATCATATTAATGACGTGTTCAGGCTTACCGGCAAAGAATTTACGTAAGGCTGGATTTTGTGTGGCTACCCCGACTGGACAAGTATTTAAGCTACATACACGCATCATGACACAGCCGATAGAGACCAAAGCTAATGAGGCAAAACTAAATTCCTCTGCACCTAGTAACGCCGCAATCGCAATATCGCGACCCGTCATCAATTTACCATCTGTTTCTAAGGTCATGCGTTGACGTAAATGGTTCATAGATAAGGTTTGATGGGCTTCAGCTAATCCCATTTCCCATGGTAGACCAGCATCACGTACAGAGTTTCTCGGAGAAGCCCCGGTACCACCATCATAACCAGAAATCACGACGACATCGGCACCTGCTTTGACCACACCGGTCGCAATCGTACCCACACCTGTACTAGAAACTAGCTTCACATTGATTTTGGCATATGGATTAATCGTCTTTAAGTCATAAATTAACTGTGCCAAGTCCTCGATAGAATAGATATCATGATGTGGTGGTGGTGAAATCAACATAACCCCTGGCGTTGACCCACGAATTTCCGCTACCCAAGGGAAGACTTTCTTCGCTGGCAACTGACCGCCTTCACCTGGTTTTGCCCCTTGTGCCATCTTGATTTGAATTTCATCGGCACTCATCAAGTATTCTGCATTGACCCCAAAACGACCAGAAGCCACTTGTTTGATGCGGCTATTGAAGTTACGCCCGTCTGCTTGCACTTTGAAACGATTGCGATTTTCGCCACCTTCCCCGCTATTAGATTTTCCGCCAATACGGTTCATCGCTTCAGCTAAACATTTATGCGCTTCTTCACTCAAAGAACCATAAGACATCGCCCCAACTTTAAAACGTTTGACAATGCGTTCAGCTGGCTCGACTTCATCAAGTGAAATACTTGGACGAGTCTTTTTAAATTCCCATTGTGAGCGAATGGTGGTAGGATTTTCCGCCATTTCTGCTTCCATCTGCGCCACATATTCTTTAAATAATTCATAATCGCCGGCACGTACTGCTTTTTGGAAATTATAAATTGTTCTAGGATTGTATAAATGATGTTCACCGTCTGATTTGTATTGGAAACTACCGCCAGATGGCAAGTAATCATTGGCTTTAGGACCATAGGCAAGCTCATAGCGTTTAGCATATTCTTCTTCAATTTGCTCTAAACTTAAACCGCTAATTCGAGTTTGCGTACCAGTAAAGTATTCATTCACAACTTTCTCACTTAGCCCAACTGCTTCAAATAGTTGTGCCCCATGATAACCCGCAATCGTCGAAATCCCCATCCGCGACATCACTTTGATAATGCCTTTTTCACACGCATGACGGTAATTTTCTAGTTTGTCGGTCAATTCAAGATGCGCTAAAGTACGATAAGCCCCATAAGGATGAATCGCCCCTGCACCATAGCCTACCAACATCGCATAATGATGCACTTCGCAGACCTCAGCTGTATCTACAACAATCGAAGCCAAAGCCGCCTTGCCTTGACGGACTAAGAAATTATGCAAACCAGAAACCGCTAAGAGAATCGGCATCGCAAGTTTTCCTTTTTGATAATCACGATCAGATAAAATCAAAATCGTTGCGCCTTGGTCGATGGCACGTTCACTTTCTCGACATAATTGTTCTAACGCTTTTTCGAGTGTATGACGTTTATCTGGTTCATAATCATAGAGTGTCGATAAAGTAACAGCACGATGATTTTTTTGTTTTAAAGATTGAATCTTTAAGAAATCTTCAGTTGAAATCACCGGTGAATCCACTTTTAATTTCGTACAGTTCTTCTCAATATCAGCCTTAACATCCACATCGCGACCTAAGAATAACTCTGTACCAATGACCATCTTTTCACGAATCGCATCAATTGGTGGATTGGTGACCTGCGCGAATTGTTGCTTAAAGTACGTAAATAAAGACTGTGGATTCTTACTTAATACCGCTAATGGAGAGTCAAATCCCATAGAAATAACCGGTTCTTGCCCGTCTTTAGCCATTGGAATAATCACGGTACGAATCATTTCATCGGTGTATCCAAAGACTTTCCACATTTGTTGCATGTCACGTTCACTATAGCTTGTCGCAGTTTGTTTAACGGGAGCAATTTTGTCTAAAGTTAACGTATTTTTCGCAATCCATTTTTCATACGGATGTTGGCTCGCATAATGGGCTTTGACTTCTGCTGAATGCATGATTTTACCAGTTTTGGTATCCACTAAGAAGAAATTGGCTGGTCCTAATACACCTTTTTCAATCACGGTACTTGGCTCAAGGTCAACTACACCAGATTCAGAAGCTACAACCACTAACCCATCTTTGGTAATCGAATATCGTGAAGGTCGCAATCCATTACGATCAAGGGCAGCCCCTACTAATTGACCATCAGTGAAACATAAAGCAGCCGGTCCATCCCATGGCGCCATAAAACTTGCATTATATTCATTGAAAGCTGTTTGGCTGGCAGATAGATTGGCTTCTTTAGACCACGCCTCAGGGACCATCATCATTAACGCATGCGCCATATCACGACCATTGCGATAAAGGTATTCCATACAGTTTTCTAATTTCGCAGAGTCAGAGTTTTCTTCATCATAGACTTCAATCTGATGAGAGTGCATCCAGTTTTCCGCACCACGTAAGGTATTAATTTCACCATTGTGGGCTAAAAAGCGGAAAGGTTGCGCACGATTCCAACTAGGGAAAGTATTGGTTGAAAAGCGCGAGTGGGTTAAGGCAATACTTGTTTCCATCGCTTCATCTTGTAAATCTAGATAGAATAGACGCACTTGATAAGCATGCAGCATCCCCTTATAACAAATTGTCTGACTCGATAACGTACAAATCGTCAAATCACTTGCTAGATACGTTTTTTCTAATTTGCGACGAAGCAAGAATAATTGATCTTCAAATGCTCGTCCTGCCTTCGTATCCACTGGTTTTTCAATAAAAATTTGGACAAAACTTGGCATCACTTTTTGGGCACCAGGTCCACAGTTTGAAAATGCATATGGGACATCTCTTTGCCATAAGACATGATATCCTGCTTGTTCAATATCATTGACAATCGCCTGTTGTAAAGTTGCTTTTTGCTCGGCTTCTTTTGGTAAAAATAGCATGGCCACCGCATAATCATCTTTTGGTGGTAATTGTACGCCTACTTCTTGCGTTTTTTTCTGGAAGAAACTATCAGGCATGGCCATTAAAATCCCTGCCCCATCACCCGTATCAGGCTCCGCACCAGTTCCCCCACGGTGATTCATTCTTTCTAACATGGTTAATGCATAGTCGACTAGTTGGTGACTTGCTTTGCCATCTTTTTGCGCGATAAATCCCATCCCACAAGCATCTTTTTCAAATGAAGGATCATACATTAATTTTGATTTTTCAGCTGTCGTCATTGATTACACCTTCCTTTTTTCATCTAAACCTACCAACAATCAACTTTCTCATTTATTATTCATTTTCAATGATTTTCTTTAAGAATATTTTTAATATTACATAAATTTTTAGAAAATTCCAATATATTTTTCACTGTTTTCATTGAGAATCGTTATCAATAGACTATAAATGTACCAAAAATACTCGGTGTTCATTCACATTCTTACAAAAAAAGAGGAAAGCACCTACCAGCTTTCATCGACTGGTCGGCGATTTCCTCTAAAAAATTTGTTATGATCTTTTATTCAAAGCCCACTTTTGCTTCTTCAGGAAATTCTGATTCAATCACTTCTGCACAGTGTTCACATACATGTTCTAGGTGTTCATGGTCACTTAATTTAGCTTTGACTTGACGACAACGATCACATACATGACCTTCTGCACGTTCCACTAAGATAGCAACATCTTCAAATTTTTGAGCAGCTTCAGGCGCACTTGCTGGACCTTCTTCACTTACAGTAAAGAAGTCTGGTGAAATGATTAATAACTGTGGTAAGTTTGTATTTAAAGCAGTTAATAAAGCACGAACTTGTTCATTTGGATAAACCGTTACTTTCGCTTCCATTGATTTACCAATTAATTTTTCATTACGCGCAACTTCTAATGCTTTCAATACATCATCTCTAAAGTCCATGAAGGCTTTCCACATATCAAGTAATTCTTCTTGATTCGCAAAAGTTTCAACTTCAGGGAATTCAGCTAATTGTACATATTCTTCCTCTTCTTCTAGGTAGCTCCAGATTTCTTCAGCCGTATGTGGGATAATTGGCGTTAATAATTTCGTCAAGGCCACAGCAATATCATAGAAAACAGTTTGCATGCAGCGACGTTCATGATTATCAGCCGCTTCGATATAGACCACATCTTTGGCAAAATCTAAGTAGAATGAAGAAAGGTCAACGGTTAAGAAGTTCACAACTGTACGATAGATGTGTAAGAAGTTGTATTTGTCATAACCTTCTTTTCTGATTTGTTCGATGGTTTGATTTAAACGAACCATCATGTATTTATCTACAGAGCGTAAATCTTCATAAGCCACACGATTTGATTTTGGATCAAAGTCAGTCGTATTCGCTAATAAGAAACGCATGGTGTTACGAATTTTACGATAAACTTCAGATACTTGTGCTAAGATATCCATCGACACACGTACATCGGCTTCATAGTCCACACTACTTACCCATAGACGTAAGATATCAGCACCCATTTGTTTAATAACTGTTTCAGGAACAATCGTATTTCCTAATGATTTACTCATCTTGCGGCCTTCACCATCTAAAGTAAATCCTTGAGATAAGACTGCTTTATAAGGTGCAACCCCATTGATAGCCACACTTGTTGTAATACTTGAGTTGAACCAACCACGGTATTGGTCAGAACCTTCTAAGTACATATCAGCTGGGAATTTCAATTCAGGACGATTACGTAACACACCTTCATGTGAAGAACCAGAGTCAAACCATACGTCCATGATATCTGTTTCTTTTGTGAAGATACCATTTGGTGAACCTGGATGTGTAAAGCCTTCTGGTAATAAATCTTTAGCTTCACGTTCAAACCAAACATTTGAACCATATTCAGCAAATAATTCAGCAACATGTTCAATCGTTTCGTGCGTTAGGATTGCTTCTCCATTTTCTGCATAGAATACAGGTAATGGCACACCCCAAGCACGTTGACGAGAGATTACCCAGTCACCACGGTCACGAATCATGTTATACAGACGAGTTTTACCCCATGGGATAATCCAGTCTACTTTTTCGACTTCATCAAGGATATCTTGACGGAATTTATCAATTGAAGCAAACCATTGCGGCGTTGCACGATAAATAACAGGTTTCTTTGTACGCCAGTCATGTGGGTAGCTATGGGTGAAGAAATCAAGTTTTAATAAAGAACCATTTTCTTCAAGCATCTTGGTTACAACTGGATTGGCTTTGTCATAGAACATTCCTTCAAAACCAGGTGCTTCAGCTGTATAGCAACCACGGCTATCTAATGGAGAAAGCACATCTAAACCATATTTCTTACCAACGATGTAGTCTTCTTCCCCGTGTCCTGGAGCGGTATGAACTAAACCAGTACCGGCATCTAAAGTAACATGATCACCTAACATTAATAATGAAGTACGATCATAGAAAGGATGTTGTGCCGTCATTAAATCAAGGACTTCCCCTTTGAATTCTTGTAAGACTTCAACATTTTCCCAACCAATTTCTTTAGATACAGTTTCTAATAGGTCTTTCGCAACGACAAATTTGCGACCATCTGCTTTGATTTGCACATAGTCAAAATCAGGATTAGCAGAGATACCCAAGTTAGCAGGCAAGGTCCATGGCGTAGTTGTCCAGATAATGAATGAAGTATCCGTATCTAATAAATCTTTTCCATCTACCACTTTGAAAGCAACGTAAATAGATGGTGATTTTACATCATGATATTCGATTTCGGCTTCAGCTAGTGAAGATTCACTTGATGGTGACCAGTAAATTGGTTTCAAACCTTTGTAGATATAGCCTTTTTCAGCCATCTTACCAAATACACGAATTTGAGCTGCTTCATAATCAGGTGTTAAAGTGACATATGGATGTTCCCAATCACCAGAAACACCTAAGCGCTTGAAGTCGGCACGTTGTTTATCTACTTGAGATAACGCGTAATCATGACAAAGTTTGCGGTATTCAACGATATCCATTTCCTTACGTTTAACACCTTGTTTGGCTAAAACTTGTTCGATTGGTAGACCGTGCGTATCCCAACCAGGTACATAAGGTGCACGGAAGCCAGACATAGACTTGCTGCGGATAATGATATCTTTACTAATTTTATTTAAAGAATGTCCTAAATGGATGTTCCCGTTCGCATATGGAGGACCATCGTGTAGAACAAAACTTGGTTTACCTTCATTTAATTTTTGACGTTGACCATATAAATCTTTTTCGTCCCATTCCTTTTGCCATTCACCTTCACGGTTTGGCAAGTTCCCACGCATTGGAAAACCAGTTTTTCCAAGATGGAGTGTTTCTTTCAATTTCATTTATCTTGTCTCCCCTTTTAATTATTAAAAATCATCTAAAAAAAATAATTCAGTGGACCAATCAAGTCGCTTCACATCCATGTTTAATCTGTGTTCGCCGGCTCACATCCTTAATCATCGGCGTTCAACAGCTAGACATTGTGAAATTCGCCCTCCCGCTTGAGAAAATCTCCTTTCATCCGATTTTCTCAGCGGTAGGTAAGCACACGAATTTCTTCATGTCTGACCAGCTGTTTCACGTCCTAAAAAAAAGTCCCTATGCTAATTCAGCATAGGGACGAACGAAATCGTGGTACCACCCAAAATTTAAAGATATAAAATCTTCCTTTTGACATCGATATCGAGATGAGCCGTCTACCCTTACTTAGCATATACGATGGGTTCAGGATAGTAAACTTAGGATGATCTGCATTATTCCAGGGTTTACCGGTCTTTCACTCTCACCGACTCGCTATGAAAAATAAAATAATGCTTTCTGTTCCACTAATATTTATTCAGTTAAAGATGAATCAGTTTCATCGTCTTCTTGATTAGAAACTTCTAATTGAGAGTTTACTTCAACATCTACCTCGTTGTCAAGTGTTTGTTCTAAAACTTCTTTCAAAACAGTAGATGAATCTGGCACATAAGTTGAAAATGGTGCCAAGATATCATCCCATTCTGGACTTTTCACTTCTTGTAATTGGGTTTCAATCTTCAGTAATAAGCTATTGTAAAAGACGCGTGTTTTCTTCTTCAAATCGTTGGTTTCTAGAACTAATTGACGCGCATTTTGAGTGGCATCTGAAAGAATTTCTTTTGCTTTATCTTCTGCCGCTTGTGTAATTTGGAAAGCACGTTTTTCCGCATCTGCAACCAATTCATTGGCTTTATTTTGTGCAGAAGTTACTAATACTTCAGATTCTTTGGTAGCACTTGATTTCACCTTATCTGCTGTATCTTGTGCCACAATGATAGATTGATTTAACGCATCTTTTAATTCGTTAAAATAAGCTAATTTTTCTTCCGCATGCTTTAAAGATTTTTCTAGCTCACGATTTTTTTGCACAGCAATTTCATAATCACGCGCTACTAAATCTAAAAAGTCTAATACCTCATCACGATCAAAGCCGCGCATCTTATTTGAAAATACTTTATTTTGAATATCTAATGGAGTTAAAGCCATGGCAATCACCTCATAATATTTATTTACGTAACACACCCAATGATAAACGAATTTTTTCTTTCTTAGTCGTCCCTTCAATCGCACGAATCTGCAGGCGACCAAATCCTCTTATTGATACAATATCTAATAAATCCAAAACAAAATCCGCTCTTTGCATTTCCATCCAATTGAGCTTAACCTTGTTGGATTCGATGAGTTGTTTTGAACGTTGACGCGAGATATTAAAGACATTGGATATCACCACATCGACCCGCAAAGAGCTCACAATTGCCTGTTCTAAGGTCCAATCATCTTTAGGAACAATTAATTCTGTATAGTTGGCTTGCTCTAAACGCACCGAGATTTTGCCAATTTTTTCTACCTGAGTCTGCACATAATGACTAATTTCTTTAGACATTAAGACTTGCCAATTTTCCCCATCAGAAATAATATCTCCGAAAGATTGACGCTTTAACCCAGTAGATAATAAAGTTCCTAGAATCTTACTATGACTTAATTGCGCAAATTTTTTAGGATATTGAATGGTAAATAGGGCAATTTCAAAATCCTCTTGCGTCGGCGTATAATAATCTGGATAAATCAAACAACGTGTACGCTCGCTTAATTCATAACCACCATAAAAACGAAAACCTAAATCAGAATTTTGACGGATCAATGTCTCTAAAATATAGGCTTGTCTTGGATCTAAAAAGTCAGTTAGAACGGGCGCATATTGCATTTCCACTTTTTCTAACCATTCTTCTACAGTGTCAATAAAAGGGCGCTCATCTTCCCGAAAATGTTGATACACATTTGCGTTCAAAAAAGCCACCCCCTTAAATTAATATACAAAAAATAGTAAAATACGAATCAATGCCTGACTAGCTAATTGTAATACTAGTACCGCAAAAAGAATCGTAAAATCGACCGGTCCGAATTGTAATTTCACCCGATCAAATATACTTAAATATGGCTCACAAATCTTACTTAAAAGTTGGCCAAATTTACTTTGGTATCCACCTGGGAACCAAGATAATAATGCATAGATAACAAGTAATGTCGTATAAAGATAGACCACATCACCGATTAATTTAATTAATAAAAATAGGATAGGCTTGTCCTCCTAATCATTGTCAGCAAACACTAAACTGACAAAACAGTTATTGAATCTCCAACATATTGGCATCCATTAAAGATTGCGCTGTCCCATCAATTTCTACTCCTTGTGCCGTACATAAGAAGATTTCATTACCTACACGTTTAATATCACCGTTTTCAGCATAAACAGTGCCTGTCAAGAAATCAACAATTCGTCTTGCTTGATACTCCTCAATCTGATGGAAGTTCACCAAGACAGACTCACCATTCATAATATGTTTGGCAATTTTCATCGCTTCTGAATAGGCTCTAGGCTCGATAATAATAATCTTATTTGCAGCTTGATTTTCTCTAGTACTACGTGGTTTAGTAGAAGATTTATTTGCTCTTGACTGCTGCATAGATACAACATTTTGTACTTGCGTGTGATATTGTTGTGATTGATTACTATAATTATTTTCTTGTGAATGCTGTGATGAATAATCCCGAGACTGATTGGCTACTGAACGTTGATAAAACGATTGTCTAGTAGGTTGGGTATTTTGAGGCGCTGGATTATTAACACGATTCGTCACACTTGGATGAGCGTGAACTTGCTCTTCTTCATCAGCATAGTCATTTCTCTCAGTATCCTCTTCTTCAGCCATACCAAAAAAGTTTTTAGCATTTTCCCACATTTCCTGCAGTTTCATGGTTCATCCTCCTTTCACGTCTCACTTAAACAATGCCGTGCCGACTCTAACAAAAGTGGCGCCTTCCATCACAGCAATAGGAAAATCATTAGACATCCCCATACTTAAATCATGGCAAGGAGCATAAGATAAAGTCAACTTTTCAATTTCACATTGCTTTTGTTTTAATTTCTTGAAAATATCGTGTTGTTCAGTCGCAGTAGAGTCAAAAGGAGCCATCGTCATTAAACCAACAACTTGAATTTTATCATGCGCATGAAGCGACAAGATAAAGTCTTTGGTTTCTTCAAGTGTCAATCCATGCTTACTTTCTTCACCAGAAACATTGACTTCAACAAAACACTTAACGACTTTTTGCGCTCTTTTTTGAATTTCGTCAGCCAACTTTAAACTATCTAGAGCATGAAAATAATCCACTTCATTAATGACATCTTTGACTTTGCGTCGTTGCAAATTACCGATATAATGCCAGACAACCTCCGGATGAGTGATTGCTTGTTTTTTAGCTAAAAATTTATCCGCACGATTTTCGGCTAAGTGCAATTGACCTAATGCGATCATCGCTTGGGTTGTCGGCACATCTTCAGTCTTCGTAACGGCTACTAAAGTTACCTCAGAACAACTGCGTCCAACCTGATCACAAGCTTTCTGAATAGATTGTTGTACTTGTTTTAAATTATCAGCTAACATCATGATCAGGTCTCCTTTATTGCTTAATTATTGCGTTTACGACGGAAAAATGGAGGTGTACTTAACTCATCTTCTGCCGGTTTTACTTCTTCTTTGTTAAATGTTTCAAATTCACGTTTTTCAACATTATCAAATTGTGCGTCATCTACTTTAGGACGGACATTTTGTTCTTTACGAATATCCCAGTCACCAAATGAATTTTCTTCATTCGTTGTTGGTGTTGTTGGGCGTGCTTGATCTAAATCAAGCGTTGGTTTTGGTTGTGTTGTGTGAATTTGGCTAGCACGATGACTACGAGCAGATGTATTTTCACGTTTGCTTGGATCAATACCTGTAGCAATGACAGTGACACGAATTTCATCGCCTAGTTCTTCATTGATTGAAGTACCAAGGATGATATTTACATCGCCACTTGCAGCATGAGCAACGATATCAGCTGCATCTTGTGCTTCAAATAAAGTCATATCTAAGCCACCAGTGATGTTTAGTAAGACTTGTTCTGCCCCATCAATAGAAGTTTCTAATAATGGAGAAGAAATTGCTCGTTTAGTTGCTTCAACCACGCGTTCTTCACCACTAGCAACCCCGATACCCATTAAAGCAGTACCTTGATTAGCCATCACAGTTTTCACATCGGCAAAGTCAAGGTTCACATAACCTGGTGCAGTAATTAAATCAGAAATACCTTGAACCCCTTGACGTAATACATTATCAGCTTCACGGAAAGCTTGTAACATAGGCGTCTTTTTATCAACGATTTCTAATAAGCGGTTATTTGAGATAATTAATAAAGTATCTACGTTTTCTTTTAGTTTAGCGATACCTTCTGCAGCATAGCGCCCACGTTTTGGACCTTCAAATGTGAATGGACGTGTCACTACCCCAACAGTTAAAGCACCGATTTCTTTAGCGATACGAGCAACGATTGGCGCAGCACCTGTACCTGTTCCGCCACCCATACCAGCAGTGATGAAGACCATATCCGCACCTTCTAATGTTTCGCGAATTGCTTCTTCACTTTCTTCAGCAGCTTTTTGACCCACTTCAGGTTGAGAACCTGCTCCTAAACCACGAGTGAATTTAGGTCCTAATTGGATAACTGTTTCAGCTTTTGAGGCGCGTAAAGCTTGAACGTCCGTATTGACTACGATAAATTCAACACCTTTTACGTTTTCTTCAATCATGCGGTTAATGGCATTACCACCGCCACCGCCGACACCGATTACTTTAATAATCGCGCCAGAATTTACACTATTATCAATTGAAAATTCCATTATCGATTTCCTCCTATCAACTATTCAAAAAAGTTAGAAAAGAAATTCTTAATCTTATCTGTGACTTTTTCTTGATGTTCTTCTTCATCATAGTAGTTCGCATTTGTTTCATAAGTTGGTTGTTCATATTCTGGTTCTTCATCTGGGACCACTGGTGTTTGAACAGCCGGTGTAGATGAAGTGGTAGGAACGACTCTTTCTCCAGTAATAGCTGAAACAACCACTTGGGTAATTTCGCTCATACTTGCCGCATAGTCCACTAAGCTAATGACATTTGTAAATACTGGATTTCTTAAGCCCATGTGATTTGGAACATGTAATTTCACTGGTGTACCTAAGATTTCTTGTGCTAAATCAACTAAACCTGGGAGACTAGCTGCCCCACCAGTTAAGACGACACCACCTGGTAAATCAAGCGCATCGATTTCATCTAACACATCTTTGGCTTTTGTAAAGATTTGTTCCATACGTGCTTCGATGATTTCTGATAAATAACGTTCATCAATTTTTACTGGTTCTGCCTTACCAATGACATCAACTGGGAATTCTTCACTTGCAGACGTACGTGCAGGATAAGCATCACCATAATTAATTTTCAAGGCTTCAGCATTATTAAATGAAGTATTTAAAACAGTTGAAATATCACGAGTGACATATTCGCCACCTTCTTGATTCACGTTAGTAAACTTCAATTGTTTATCATGCATGACAGCTGTTGTTGTTTGACCACCACCGATATCAATGACAATCGTACCGAAATCTTTTTCACCATCAGATAAAATAGATTCAGTTAAAGCAAGTGGCGTAATAATGGTTTGACCAATTGTTAACCCTGCTTTTTCGACACATTTACGAATATTATGAATAATCGTCTTAGGACCAGTAAACATCACACCGTACATTTCAAGGCGAACACCAATCATGCCACGTGGATCTTTAATACCTTCAAAACCATCAACCGTAAATTCTTGTGGTAATACTGCAATAATTTGTCTTTCAGGTGGCACTGAACGAACTAATGCGGCAGATGCTACATTACGAACATCTTCGTTTGTGATTTCTTTAGATTCATTATTTACTGCAATCATCCCTTGACAGTTTTCGACTTCTAAAAGATTTGCTGGAATACCAACATTCACCGTACGAATTTGAATACCTGCTTTTTCTTCTGCTTGTCCAACTGCGCGTTTAATTGCTTGGACAGTTTTTTCAATATCAACAATGATTCCGCGATTAATTCCTTCAGACTTCGCATTGCCGACACCGATAATATTCATTTGGCTATCAACATATTCAGCGACAACGACTTTCACCGATGTCGTACCAATATCAAGCCCAACATAAATTCCCGTTTTTGCCATGGATGGGGCTCCCTCCTAATTTTTAACTATCAATAGAACAAAATTTGTTCAAACTTAACTTTTTTTAGTTTTCACTGTTTACAATTCTAACATTTTTACCCAATTTTAAAAAGTAGGTAGCGATAAATTATATAAAAAAATCCTAAATTTTGCAAATTTCTTTAAAGAATCTTATGCTTGTGGATTTTCTTGAACGCTTTCACTATTTTCAGCGTCACTGTCTGCCGTTTGTTCTGAACTATCCCCTGTTTTTTTCTCTTCTTTTGGATAAGGATAAGTGAATAAACCTACTTCCATATCCACAATCCCTGGCTCTTGCATATTGCTAGCAACTTTGGCATAGTATGGTAATTTTTTTGTCAATTGATCAATATTGATTAACACTTGATTTTGATCGTTCATATTTAACGTTAATAATTGATCATTTTCTGCGCGCGGTGTGGACTTAATTTGTGAAATGCTTTGTTTAAATTCTTCCGGCAGTTTGTGATAAGCTTTCAGCGTTTTTAAAATTAACTTTTTAGAAGTAAATCCTTCCAATATTGGTAAACCACTTTGTAATTGATCTTGGGTAATCGGATTTTTCAATACTTGACCATTTTCTAAAATATCATAATACTTATCACCTGTGAGTAAATAAGCCACTCTGTGATATTCTGTCACATTGATTTGAAATTGATTGAAATGAACAACCTTTACATTGACCGCTTTAATCCAAGGAGAAATTTTTTTGATTTTTTGAATCGCGTTTTGACGTGCAAAATATTGTTCCCATAATAGTTCATTGATTTTAAAATTCGCTGTTTTCACAATTTGATTGCTTGCAACTTGCTGATTATGTACAACATTTACCTTTGATAACTGACCCAAAGGCGAAATGTAATAGATACATCCTACTAATGGTATCAAAAACAGTGAAATAATCAACGCTAAACGACGATATAGTTTGCGTTGACGATAATCCTTCATCTTAGGCAACTTATCAGAAAAACTGGTATTTTCACTTTCACGAATCGACTCAGTTGGCTTTTCTGAAGAGAGAATTTCAATCATGGGACGTTCATTTTTTTCTTGCTCTTGATTTTCTTGCTGCTCAACTTCTTCACTAGGTTCTGCCAGAGATTCTGATTCTTCTTGCTCTTGATTTTTTTTCAAGATTTTATCCATCAATCGCTTTTCTTCTAAATATTTTTGATGGGCTTCTTGCCAAGGTGTAGGCTTTTTTTGACTATTTTCTTTTTTGTCTAGCTTTGATTGCTTTTCCTCTTTCGTACTAATAGTCATCACCTACTTTTCAGTTACTTCTAAAACTAGCTTATACAACCTTTGTGAGGCATCCACAATTCCTTGACTCTTAGACGCTTTAGACATACTTTGTAAAAGCGTATCATCATTCATAATTGAGTCAATCGCTCGCACCAGACGTTCACCAGTTAAGTCCGCATCTGCAATCACCTTACTTGCACCAATCTTTTCTAAACTTTTGGCATTTTTCGTTTGGTGATCATTGGTTACATATGGACTTGGAATTAAAATTGATGGTAAACCAAGCGCAGTTAGCTCAGCAATGGAAGTCGCTCCGGCCCGCCCAATGAGTAAATCACAGTTGGCCATCACTTCTGCCATATTGTGAATATAAGGTTGAATGGAGATATTCACAAATGCATCCTTGGACATCCCGATTTCTTCTTCAATTTGATGGTAATATCTTTCACCTGAAGCATATAACACTTGATAATTTTTTTTCGCTAAGATAGGTAAGGCATTGACAACGGCTTGATTAATTTTTAAGGCACCTTGACTCCCACCAAAAATTAAAACCGTCTTAACACCTGGTTTTAAATCATATTGCGACAAAACATCACTGCGAACGATTCCTTGCATTTCTTGCGCGCGTGGATTACCGACTAGTTCTGTTTTGGCTAGTGGAAAATACTGTCCCGCATCGCTAAAAGCAATCCCAATTTTATCCACATAGCGCGCTAAAAATTTATTCGTAATCCCAGGTACGCTGTTTTGCTCATGAATAATTGTCGGAATATGCATGCGGCTAGCCTGGAATACCACTGCACCAGAAACATAGCCACCAGTACCAATCACGACGTCTGGTTGATAATCTCGCAATATTTTCTTCGCTTGACGCATACTTCTAAAAAAGAGTTGCAATGTTTTGAGATTATCTACTGACAAGCTGCGTTTAAAGCCTTGAATTTCTAAGGTTTGAAAAGGAATATCCGTTTGTGGCAAGATTTTATTTTCTAATCCACGTTTTGCTCCGATATACATAAATTCGCTTGTTGGATCCACTGATTTAACATACTTAATAAAAGCCAAAGCCGGATAAATATGGCCACCAGTTCCCCCACCGGTTAATAATATTTTCATGAATTTCCGCTCATTTCTTATAATTTTTCGATTGCCGCGATAAATTTATCACCACGGACTTCAAAGTTTGGATATTGATCCCAGCTAGCATTGGCTGGTGATAATAAGACGATATCGCCTGCTTGCGCTAATTTAGCTGCAATAGGGACTGCTGTTTCGACATTTTCGGTCATTGTAATAGAGGTAATTCCTGCTTGTTTCGCCGCATCAGCTAATTTATCCTTGGTTTCACCGAATAAAATAATTGCTTTTAAACCCTTCAAACTAGGAATTAAGGCATCAAAAGAATTGCCACGGTCTAATCCACCAGCTAATAATACAACCTTGCTCAAATCAAAACCAGCTAAAGCCTTTTGTGTAGCTAAAATATTAGTTGCTTTAGAATCATTGTAATAGCGCACCCCAGCAATTTCTTTAATAAACTGCGTCCGATGTTTCACACCATGAAATTGACTAAGCGCGGATTGAATCGCACTATTTTCGACATGCATTAATTTAGCCACCGCAATTGCAGCTAAGGCATTTTCAATATTATGACTGCCTGGAACCCCTAATTGATCCGCTGGCATGATCAACTCATCTTTATAGTACAAATTGCCATCTAGCAAATAGGCGCCATCGACTTTCTCAGTTGTTGAAAATGCCACTACTTGTGCTTGGGTCGTTTTAGCTAATTCACGAACTTCTTCTTGTTGCCAGTTAAGTACAAGATAATCATCCGCAGTCATATTCGCTTGGATTTTCCATTTTGAGGCTACATAATCAGCTCGCGTTTGGTGATAATCAATATGCGCTTCATATAAATTCGTAATCACCGCGATATGTGGGTGAAAGCTTCGTGTCCCTTTCAATTGGAAACTAGATAATTCCATCACTAGCTCATCATCATTTGTTGCTTCTTGGGCCACAGAACTAGCTGGATAACCGATATTTCCTGACAAACGTGCTTGCCCTTTTGTACGATTTTCATTTAAAATCGTCGCAATCATCGTAGTCGTTGTGGTTTTACCATTAGTTCCAGTAATACCGATAATAAGTGCTTCACTAATCAAATAAGCCAATTCCACTTCAGTAATCACCGAAATATGAAGTTCTAAAGCACGCGCAACCATTGGATGGGTATAAGGAATACCAGGATTTTTGACCATTAAACTAAATCCTTCATCCACTAATTCAATCGGATGGCTACCGGTAATAACGGTAATGCCGGCTTCTAACAATTCCTGTGCTTGAGGATTTTCATTAAAAGGTTTACCATCATTAACGGTAACAAGTGCACCCAAATCGTGTAACAATTTGGCCGCACTTACTCCGCTCTTTGCTAATCCTAAAACTAATACTTTTTCATTTTGAAATTTTGTCACTTTCTTCATCTTTCATTCCTCGCTTTTTACAATACAATCATCAAAGTGACCACTGAACAAATCACAGCAATCAACCAGAATACGATATCGATCTTCCACTCTGACCAGCCACTCATCTCAAAATGGTGGTGAATCGGTGACATCTTAAAGATACGTTTTCCTGTTAATTTAAAGGAAGTCACTTGCAACATCACACTAGCTGTTTCGATCACATAGATTAAGCCAACTAATAATAAGGTCCATTCTTGATGTAATAAAATCGAAATCGAAGCCAAAAGCCCCCCTAAAGCTAGTGAACCAACATCCCCCATGAAAATTTTAGCAGGTTTATGATTATATGGGAAGAAGCCAACTAAGCCACCCACCACACTAATACATACAAGTAAGATATCATATTGTTTTTGATGCCAAGCGATTATCGCATACGTTAAGAAAGAAATTGTGCCTAATCCAGAGACTAAACCGTCAATCCCATCTGTTAAATTGACTGCATTTGAAAAACCAACTAACCAAAAAACGATAAACAAACCATATAGATAAGATAATGGGATTTCAATTGTAAAGAAGTTTAGCGTGTTTGGTTGTTTATCAGCTAAAAAGACTAGATAAAAGACTACCCCACCAATGATTTGGCCGATTAGCTTTTGTAAAGATTTCAAACCAAGATTTCGTTTCATAAAAATCTTAATAAAATCATCTAAAAAGCCCAGTGTGCCATAAAGAAGAAAGACAAATAGTAAAATAAATAGCGTAGGGGTTAATAGTTTTAGCCAAACAGCTGCCCAAATGCTGGTTACAATCGCTGCTAAGCTAAATACTAAACCTCCCATCGTCGGGGTCCCTGCTTTTACATTATGCCATTTAGGTCCTTCATCACGAATCTCTTGACCATATTTTTTCATTTGAAAGTAATGGATAAACAGCGGCATAAAGGCAAAGGTCAAGCCAAAGCCACTTGCAAAAGGTAAGAAAAATTTTGTTAGTTCCATCATTAACTCCTACTTATTAATCATTTTCTTTTAAGGTAAAGGTAATTGATTTTTTATCCGTTAAAGTTTCATAAGGTTGAATACTTTGGTTCACACAATAACCACTACCATTAAATTTCACTTTGATATCTAAAATACTACCAAGCTTCACTAAGTCCGCTTTCGACCAACCAGACACATCTGGCATATAAGCATTTTCACCCTTCGCTAAAAGAATGATTTTTTCATTTGGTAAGACTTTGATACCGGCTTTCAAGGATTGCGCCGTCACTTTTTCGCCATTACCAATGACCACGACATCTAGGCCACGTTTTTCAGCTAGGTTAGCAGCATCAACACTACTCATGCCTGTGAATTTATCCACGGTGACTTTTTCGGTACTCTTTTCAGTAGTTTCAGGTGCAGCTACCGTTTCATCTTGAAGGTCCATCGCACGTTTTAACAATGGATTTGCGACACTTGGTAAAATCGTTCCATCGTTTTCTTTTGGCAATTTCACCGTTAGATATAAAACATATTCCGGCTCTTCAGAAGGAACCATCAAGACAATAGAATATAGGTAAGAATTTTCACCTTGTAGATAGCCACCAGAATCTGAAGCGACCTGTGCAGTACCCGTTTTAGCCGAAATATTATAACCTGGCACGCTATATTTACCATAAGCACTACCATAATCTTTATTTTCAACAACATCTCGCATATATTCGCGGACTTTACGAGCAGCATTTTCACTAATTGGCTTACCGACGACTTCTGTTTGCGTAATCGCCTTTTTATTGGTTGTATGATCGACAATTTCTTTAATAAAGTGTGGTTTAACCATAGTCCCGTTATTCGAAACCGCCGTAAATGCTTGCAACATTTGGAAGTTCGTCACAGCAATCCCTTGACCAAAGGATGTCATCGCATGCGAAACCACATTGTCCTCTGGCAACATTCCCGGACTTTCACCCAGTATACCAGCATTTGTACTTTGACCAAAGCCGAATTGTTTTAAATATCTTTGCCAACGGTCTTGCATACGTTGCTCTAACATAACCATCCCTTTGTTACTAGACCAAGAAAGCGCCTGACGCATGGTTAAAGTACCTAAAGCCCCATGATCCCAGTCATCAATCACCGTATCAGCAATCTTGATTTGACCAGATGGATAACTTTCATACTCATTAAATATCCCTTGATCAATTGCTGCGGAGGTCATTAGGATTTTCATTGTTGACCCGGGTTCATATGTTTCTTGTAATAATAAATTCAACCAAGTAAAATCTTTGCCACCTAATGTCGATTTATCTTCAGGATTGAAAGAAGGTTGTTGGGCAGCGGCTAAAATCTCCCCTGTTTTCGCATTCATTAAGACACCAGTCATGTTTTCTGGCTTACTTTTCTTGTAAGCCTCAGTCAATAAAGAATCTAAATAAGTTTGGAGACGACTATCTAAAGTGGTATAGATATCTTTTCCATCAACTGCAGCCTTTTTCTCAGCAACCGTACCAGGCAATGGGTTTTGATAATTATCTTTTTGATAGGTAATCTTGCCATCTGTACCTTTTAAGACATCATTATACGCTTCTTCAATGCCAAGTTTTCCGACTAAGCGTTCTTCATTATTCTTCACAGCAATATCAGCATAACCAATTAAATGAGAAGAAAATTGGCCATTTGGATAGATTCGCGAAGGATGACTATTGAAATATAACCCTTTGCTTTTACGAGATTTTAATTCTTTTTCAATCGCTTCTTTTTGTTGCAAAGTAATATCTTTAGCAGCCGAAATTTCTACTTGATAAGGACGTACTTTTTTGTCATATGCTGTATTTAAAATCTTTTCTACTTTACTTTTACTAGTTCCGACCTTATCATGTAGCACTTCTGCAATCTGACTAAAATCTTTTTGCTCAGCATATAATTTGGTCTTTCCTTGTACATAGCTATCAGAAAGGATCACATAAGCAGAATAAGAGGTGGCATCCTCAGCAATCGCAATGCCATTTCGATCATAAATGGTCCCTCGTTTGGCCGCAATCACTTCTGAACCTTTATATAATTCGGTCGTACGCTGCTTTAAAGATACATCGCCCACATTACCGATTAGTACAATGTAGCCCAAACGTAAAACAAATAAAAAGAACAACGCAATAGTGGTAAGAAAGAATAAGATTCCGACTTTTTTGCGGTTGTTCGTAGTAGTTAGATTCTTTTTTTTAAGAAACTTATCAAATTTTTGTTTATAAGTCATTTACTTCACTTTCCTTAAATTATCATCATTAATTGATAACCCTAATTTTTCAGCAATTTGTTTAATTCTATCAGCTTTTGATAGTTCATTTTTTTCTTGCTGTAAGCGAGTAATTTCTTTTTCATTCACTGTAATTTCTTTCTCAACAATTGAGATGTCGTGTTCCATCTGATTAATTGAAGTGCGAATATAAATCATCCCTAGCGCCACAACAACGACAAAGAGTAGGATAGAAACAGCAATCACTTTTTCAACTAAGCTAATCCGTTTCAACTTGTTAGCAGCTGAAACCCCTGCATTGTTAATAGCTGGCCGTTTGACTTCTTCGATCACAAAGCTATTCATTTGTTCTTTTGGTTGATTCATTGATGTATCGATATCAAATGAATAATCTTGATATTTCAATTCAGCCATTGCCCTACTCCTTCATCATTATTTTTTCCGCCACTCTCAATTTTGCACTGCGCGAACGATTATTTTCTGCCAATTCTTCCTTTGAGGCAGTAATTGGTTTTTTATTCACTAACTTTAAGATAGGTTTGTATTCATCTGGAATCACAGGTAAGCCAGGTGGTAAATCACGCACTTGACTATATTCCTTAAACATCGTCTTTACGATACGATCTTCTAATGAATGGAAAGTAATCACACTTACTCTGCCATTAAGGTTTAATAATGCGATTGCTTGCTCTAAAGATTCTTCCACTGCTCCTAGCTCATCATTGACCGCAATACGAATTGCTTGAAAAATCCGTTTGGCCGGATGTCCGCCATTACGTCTAGCCGGAGCAGGAATTGCGCTTTTAATAATATCCACTAGTTCACCCGTTGTTTCAATTGGGTGTTTTTCACGCACTCTCTCTATTTCACGAGCAACCTGCTTTGAAAATTTTTCTTCCCCATAACGAAAGAAAATCTTTACTAATTCTTGATAGCTATATTCATTCACAACATGATAAGCACTAAAATCAGCTTCTTGATTCATGCGCATATCTAAAGGTGCATCTTGGTGATAGCTAAATCCACGCGCAGCTTCATCTAGTTGCGGCGAAGAAACTCCTAAATCATAAATAATGCCATCTACGCCATTCACACCTAATTCATTTAAACGCACTTGCAGTTCACGAAAATTCGCCTTAATAAATGTCACTTGATTGTCATCTACATATTTTTTCAGGCGAATCTTTGCATGGTCAATCGCTTTTTGATCTTGGTCAAAGGCGTATAAATGACCTTCACTCGATAATTGAGATAAGATATATTCACTATGGCCAGCTCCACCAAGCGTACAATCTACATATATACCATTTGGTTTAATCTCAAGTGCATCTACGGTTTCGTGTTTCATCACTGTATAATGCTGGAACTGAACCATTCTCTAAATCCTCATTTCAATCTTTTATAATCCAAAATCAATCATTGACTCAGCAATCTCGTCAAAGTTTTCTTCAGCAGCATCCGTAAATGCTTGCCAACGTGTTTCATCCCAAATCTCGATACGATTACTTACCCCAACAATCACACAACTCTTTTCTAAATTGGCATGTTGACGTAAGCTTTGTGGGATATTAATGCGGCCTTGTTTATCAAGTTCACATTCAGTGGCAGCCGAATAAAAGAAGCGCACAAAAAGGCGAGCATCTTTTTTAGCTAGGGGCATTTCGTTTAGTTTTGCCTCTAACTTTTCCCATTCGTCTTGAGGATAGCCAAATAAGCAGCCATCTAACCCCCTGGTCACGACAAAATTTTCGCCTAACTTTTCTCTAAATTTAGCAGGGATAATTAAACGGCCTTTCGCGTCTATTGAATGTTGAAATTCACCCATAAACATCGAAATTTCCTCCATTTACCACTTAATATCCTTAGTCTACCACATTCCCCCACTTTCTACCACTATTTCTCTAATATTTAATATAACTTAATAAAAAAAACAAAAATTTTTCATAATAGAGTTTTTTAAAAGATTTTAAAAAGTTTAAATGGATTTGGAAACGATTTTCTCAATAATTTCTAAATAATTGCTAAAATAAATAAAAACAGATAGAAAACAATCAGTAATAAAAATAAAAAGCGCCAAAACATCTTAAAATACACATGATAATTAATTTCATCATAGAAATAAGCCTGTATCACAGCAATTCCAATCCCTAAAATAAAGGCTGAAATAAATAAGTAAGCTAAGATAGATTCATGAAACAACAATTTTGATAAATGATTATCTACTATAAATAAGATTGGTACCATGATATCGGCTAACTTCACTTTGATTAAATTTTTTAAGGAAAAACGATGAACAATAAAATTCAATCCCATATATAATAATATTGGGCTAGCAAACCACCCTAATAATTCTAATGTACTATGATTCATTTATGTAATCCTCTCTACTTCAAATTTACCTAATGATTGCTTGGCGAGAAATGCATAAAATCCTCTTTATCCATTAAGCCAAGACTAATATACACCACAAACTTTACATCGGTGTTTCAAACTTTTTAAAAATTCTTTGTCCTTTTCCTTGAATTAACGTATAATAGGTTGTAGACTATAAAAAAATGGAAAAAGGACGAAATCGTATGAATGAAAAGAAAAAGATGTCTACCTTTGAAAAAGTCACTAAAGTAGTTATTTGGGCAATGTTGATTGTCACAATTGGTGGCGTCGTCTTATCAACGGTAGCAGCACTTATGTAAAATGTTCGAAGGGTAGCAAAGCAAGCTGCCCCACAACCTTATTTGACGGTGTTCGCAGGGTAGCTACATCGCATCTAAGCCGGCCTGCCTAGGAAAATCTTTAATACTAATGGATTTTCCTGTCATTCCGGACAACCTTAGCTGCTTGTAGCTGTTCGACCCTTCTCACAACCTTATAAAAAATAGAGGCGTTTTTGCAAGTTACGCCTCTTTTTTTTTGGCTTTTCTTTTGCTCAAGCGATGATTTGTTTATTTTCGTAATTGGTCTAGTGTAGTAATCAATTCTTGTGCGTGTTTGATAGTTAAATCAGTAATTTCTGCACCGGCAAGCATGCGCGCTACTTCTTCCACCCTTTGATCCTCATCTAGCGGTAAAACCGTGGTTGAAGTACGACCATCTTGCACTTGCTTTTGAATCAAATACTGATTATCTGCCGCAGCCGCTACTTGTGGTAAATGCGTGATACACAATACTTGAGAGGAGCGGGCAATATTTAAGATTTTTTCTGCAATCGCTTGGGCCACCCGACCACTTACCCCGGTATCAACCTCATCGAAAATGATACTCGTCATCTGCTGGCTACGAGAAAAAATCGACTTCAAAGCGAGTAAAATTCTAGAAAGCTCGCCACCAGAAGCAACTTTCACTAAAGGTTTTAATGGTTCCCCTGGATTCGTAGTCAAATAAAACTCTACTTGGTCTATTCCTTGAGCTTGCAACTGTTTTTCTTTTTCAAAGCGAACTTCAAACTGGGTATTTTCCAGATATAATTCCTTGAGTTCTTGCATGATTTCCTTCGATAAATGAAAGGCAATCTCATGACGCTTTTGACTAATGGCCTCAGCTTCACTCATCAAAGCTTTTTCTAAATCAGCCAATTGTGCTTCTAACTGATCTAGCTGGTCTTCTGATTGCATCGTTGCTTCCAATTCTTCGGTAATTTCAGCAAGATAGTCTAACATCTTCGTGATAGTATCGCCATATTTGCGTTTTAACCTCTTGATGACGGCTAGGCGTTCTTCAATTTCTTCTAAACGCGCTTCATCCATGTCCATCAAATCCATCTGTCTAGATATCCCTGTAGCGACATCTTGTAACAAATAATACGCATTTTGGACTTGCTCATTTAACGCTTCATAATCCGCATCGATTGGGGCAATTTCTTGTAATAAATCCCCCACCTGTGAGATACCATCCAATAAATTCGGCTCATTCATCACAAGCGCTTGATGTGATTGCGCAAAAGCATCCATAATCTTTTGGAAATTCAATAGTTTTTCCCGTTCTTCTGTTAGGGCTTCTTCTTCCCCTTCAACTAATGCTGCTTGTTCTAGTTCTTCTTTTTGATATTGCAGCATATCCATTCGTTGGATGTAGTGTTGTTCATTAGACTGAATTTTGTGCACACGCTGTTTCAACTGTTGATATTCACTAAATTTTGCTTGATACTGCTTGATTTTCTCCTTAAATGCCTCATCTGCAAAACTATCGACAAAATCCAAATGCTTTTCCGGTTGCAATAACTGTTGGTGATCATTTTGCCCTTGAATGTCGACTAAAAATGCACCGATTCGCTTCAAGTTGGTTAAAGTAATCGTCCGCCCATTGATCCGATTGAAACTCTTACCATTTAAAGTGATATCGCGCTGAATAATCAGATATCCTTCCTCTAAGTCAATTCCTAACTCTTGCGCTAAAAGAGTGAATTCCACTTGTTGGGGAATCTCGAAAATCCCTTCAATCATCGACTTATCACAGCCTTGGCGAATAAAATCAACGGATGAGCGTGCTCCTGCTAATAGTGACATCGCATCAATAATAATTGATTTCCCCGCCCCTGTTTCCCCAGTGAGAGCAGTCATCCCTGGTTTAAAGTGCAAATGTAATTCTGAAATAATCGCAAAATTTTGTATAGAAAGCTCTAAAATCACATTTCTTCCCTCTAATCTGCTTAAAAGTTGCGTAATTTTTGATAAATCGTCGCACAATCTTGTTCTGTACGTAAAATCATCAAAATACTATCATCATCATTCAGTAAGCCAAATAATTCTTCTTTAAAACATTTATCTAGTAGATTCCCCACCGCCGAAGCATTCCCAGGAATCGTCTTAATCATAATCATTTTATCCATGGAATCAATCGCGATACAAGCCGTTTTTAATAAGCGTAATAATTTATTAAACAAATCTTCATTTGATTCTTGCGGTAAACTATAGCGATAATTCCCATCTGCAGCTGGAATTTTTACTAACTTTAACTCTTTGATATCACGCGAAATAGTTGCCTGTGTCACTTCTACCCCATGCTTTTTCAAAATCTCGACAAAATCTTCTTGTTTTTCAATCGCAAATTCGTTTAATAAACGGATAATTAAACGGTGTCGATCTTTTTTACGCATTACGTTACCCCTTCCAAATTTATTTTTATTCATGAAATCGATTATAACATGAATAGGACAAAAAGACCATGCAGCATTTATTTTCTACATGGTCTAACTTTCACTATTTTTCTAAACGTTCATGCGCTTGTCTCACTACCTCAGTGACATCCACATTACTTGAAACACTTGCCGGTAAACTCGCTTTTTTCAGATGTATTAAAAATTCGATATTGCCCTCGCCGCCGGTTATCGGTGAAAAGCTTAAATTCTCAACTGAAAAACCAGTCTCAAGCGAAAGATCAATCACTTTTTCAATCACGGCTTGATGCACTTTTGGATCTTTGACTATCCCGTGTTTGCCGACAAATTCCTTTCCTGCTTCAAATTGCGGTTTGATTAAAGCCATGACATCACCGTCCGCCACTAAAATCTCATATAAAGGCGGCAAAATCAAACTTAAAGAAATAAAGGAAACATCGATGGTCGCCACTTGTGGTAATCCTTCTAAAAAGTCTGTAGGTTTACTATAGCGAAAATTCGTCCGCTCCATCACAACCACTCGTTCATCTTGACGAATCTTCCAAGCCAACTGATTATAGCCAACATCTAAGGCATAACTTAACTTCGCACCATTTTGCAAAGCCACATCGGTAAAGCCACCGGTTGAAGCGCCAATGTCTAAAACGATTTTATCTTTAACTGTAAAATCAAAAATTTTTAAGGCTTTCTCTAATTTTAGGCCCCCTCGAGAAACATAAGGAAGTTTTTTTCCTTTAATTTCTAAAGTCATACTGGCATCAATTTTTTCACCAGGTTTGTCCAAGCGTTCGTGCTTATCATTATAAACTAAGCCGGCCATAATTCCACGCTTGGCTTGTTCTCTGGTATCAAATAATCCTTGCATCACACAAAGGACATCTACTCGTTCTTTTTTCAAGTATTAATCCCTCAATTCTAATTTTTCAATGATTTTTACTAGCTCAGTCATATCCATTCCGTCTTCAGCGAGCATCTGACAAGCTTGTTTGGCTTTCAACAAGTAATCAGCTAAAGCCTGTTTTGCTCCTTGGATGCCTAGTAACGCAGGATACGTACTTTTTTCCAGTTCAAGATCGCGCCCAGCTGTTTTGCCTAGTTCTTGTGTGGTTGCTAATATATCTAGTAAATCATCCCGCACTTGAAAGGCAATCCCAACATCCATCCCTAATGTTTTCAGTAATGCAAATTGTTCCTTTGATCCACCAGCGACAATCCCGGCAGCAACAAAACAATATTGTAACAGTGCACCCGTTTTTCGCTCGTGAATTTGGACTAATCGTTCTAACGGGACATGCTGCTTTTCTGCTTGGACATCACTTGCTTGACCAGCCACAATTCCAGAAGGACCAGCTGCTCTGGCTAAGTGCGCAATCAACTGAGTCTTGATAGATGACGGTAAGTTTAACTGAGCCAATATCTCAAAACACAAAGTCAATAAAGCATCGCCAGCGAATAAGGCCATGGCTTCTCCAAAAACTTTATGGTTGGTTGGTTTCCCACGACGTAAATCATCATCATCCACGCTTGGCAAGTCATCATGAATCAATGAATAAGTATGCATCATTTCGATAACTGCTGCAATTTTTAAGGCTTCTTCCTCTAGAGGTACACCAAATGCTTGTAAAGTCGCTAAAAAGATTTGCGGACGAATTCGCTTGCCACCTGCTGCAAGGGAATAGCACATACTTTTAGCAAGCAATTCATCATTGGTCAAATCCAGGACTAACTGCTCCATTAAGGTTTCGACTTGCTGCATCGCCTGAGTTAATTCCTTATTCATTCTTAGCCTCTTCAAATGGCACTTCTTGATTGGCGTCGGTCATCATTTTGGCCAACGTTTTTTCGGCATTGGCTAATTGTTCTTTACATTGTTTAGATAAAACCATTCCTTTTTGAAAGGCATCTAAAGCTTCTTCTAACGGCACATCGCCACGCTCTAGTTGCGAAACAATTTGTTCTAACTGTTGTAAAGACTGTTCAAAAGTTAATTCTGACATGATTTTCCTCACTTTTCTTTTTTCTGAATGGATTGCACCTGCGCTTGAATTGTACCATCGGCATAATGTACGGTAATTACTTGGTTAGGGGCTAATTGTACAACACTTTTAACCACTTGCTCATCCACTGTTGTATAGCTAAATCCACGCTGCATGGTTTTTAGAGGACTTAATAAATCCAGTGAAACCAAAGCTTGATTGAAGCCTTGTACTTTCTTTTGGAAAAGTAGTTGCATTTGACGTTGCAAGCTTTCCGTTAGATATCCTAGCTTTTGTTGCTCATTTTGCAAACGATGACTAGGATTTTGTTGGATTAAACGTTGACTTAATTGTTGATAGCGACGTTCTTGTTGATGCAATTGCGCCTGCATGCTACTGGTTAGTCGCTGTTGCAATTGGTCAAGTTTTTGCGATTGGGCTTCATAAAGACGATGCGGTTGGGCAAAGACATAACTTTGTTGCACCCGGTTTAAGCGTTGATTTTTTAATTTCAATTGATTGGCAAAAGCTTGCATTAAGCGCATCTTTTGTTGGTCAATCTTCATTATTTCCTCACTTAATACAGGTACCGCAAGCTCGGCCGCCGCAGTTGGGGTAGCTGCTCTGACATCTGCCACAAAATCAGCAATCGTCGTATCCGTTTCATGGCCTACCGAAGAAATAACTGGTGTCTGACAAGCAAAAATTGCTCTAGCTACTTTTTCTTCATTAAAAGGCCATAAATCCTCAATGGAACCACCACCGCGTCCGATAATCAAGGTATCGAAATTGCCCGACTCATCGGCACGCTTAATATTACGCACCAAATCATCGGCGGACTGATCGCCTTGCACGACTGTCGGATATAGAATAATTTGTGCAATTGGATAACGTCTATTAATCGTCGTCATAATATCACGAATCACCGCCCCAGAAGGACTTGTAATAACCCCGATGCGTTTGGGAAATCTTGGTAAAGGCTTTTTCGGTGCTGTGAACAAACCTTCTTTAGATAATTTTTCTTTTAATTGTTCAAAAGCTTGGTATAGTGCCCCGATGCCATCTGGTTCCATATGCTCGATCGTAATCTGATAACTTCCGGAAGCTTCATACACCGAGACATAACCGACCACCAAGACTTTCATCCCATCTTGGACATCGAATTTTACCCTACTAAATGGGCCCCGAAACATCACAGCTGATATTTTCGCATGGTCATCTTTGAGCGAAAAATACTGATGGTTCGGTCTTTTTCTAAAATTTGAAATCTCCCCAGTTAAATAGACACGTTTCATGTAAGGGTCATTATCAAATTTCGTCTTGATATAACGCGTTAAGGCACTCACCGTTAAGTATTCTGGTTGACTCAACGAACATTTTCCTTTCTTTTAGCCGCATCAATCGTTTGACGCATTAACATCGTAATTGTCATTGGGCCAACCCCACCAGGCACTGGCGTAATGAAACTGGTTAACGGTGCGACTTCATCAAATTTCACATCACCCGTTAATTTATTATTTTCATCACGATTAATCCCTACATCAATCACAACTGCGCCTTCTTTGACAAAATCAGCGGTCACAAAATTCGCACGACCAATCGCTACGACTAAAACATCTGCTTGTTTCGCTACTTTAGGAAGATCCTTGGTTTTCGAATGGCAAATCGTCACGGTCGCATTTGCTTGTAGTAAAAGGTGTGCCATGGGTTTACCAACAATATTACTACGGCCAATAATCACAGCATTTTTCCCAGCTAAATCTATGCCCGAAAGTTTAATTAACTCCATGATTCCGGCTGGTGTACATGGAATCATCGTAGGTTTGCCAGCAAAAAGATTTCCTAAATTCATTGGATGGAAACCGTCGACATCCTTAGCTGGATCAATGGTATCAAGCACTAAATCTTCATTAATATGCTTTGGCAACGGCAACTGTACTAAAATGCCGTGAACCTTATCATCATGATTCAATTCTTCAATTTTAGTAATCAAATCTGCTTCACTAGTTGTTTCTGGTAAGCGATACACGACCGAATACATACCAATATTATTTGCTGCGCGTTCTTTATTACGGACATACACTTGACTTGCTGGATCTTCACCAACTAAAATCACGGCTAGTCCAGGTTGTAGTCCCTTTTCCTTCAATTCAGTTACTTCTTGCGTCATTTCCTGCTGTAATTTTTGTGCCAATTCTTTTCCATTCAATAGATGCATTTGTTAGACCCCCTTTTTCTTTTTTTAGATTTAAAAAACCGAAATTCCCCCGATTTGTGTTTCCAAATTTGAGAAATTTCGGTCTAACCTACTTATGCTTGTAATTCTTGATTCACTGCAGATAAAAGACCATTGACAAAACGACGCGATTTTTCATCACTAAAGGTTTTTGCCAATTCAATTGCTTCATTTAAAGCAACATTATTCGGTACATCGTCTACATACTTCATTTCAAAAATTGCTAAACGTAATATTGTGACATCCATTTTTGCTAAACGATTAATCTTCCAACCTGGTTTTAAGTGGTTTTCAATTAATTGGTCAATGGTCGCTTGGTTATCGCACACACCGCTGACTAATACATCTAAGTATGGCGGCACAAAACTAGCTTGCTCATCATCTAATTGGTCCACTAAATTCAATTCAATTGCATGATTAATCGCCGCTTGTTTCGTTAAATCTTGGTTAAAATTTAACGGAAACAAAGCTTGAATGGCTATTTCACGGATTTGATGTCTGGATAATTCTTTATTCATTGTCGTCCTCATTATCATCAAAAAGTTCGTCTAAGTTCACTGCTTCTTGTTTTTCTGGAATCACTGCTACAATATGCACATTGACTTGAGCTAAAGTCACATCAGTCATGAATAGGACTTGTTGTTTGATACGTTGTTGGATTTCGGTTGCTACTTTAGGGACAGAAACGCCATATTTTACGCTCACATAAGCATCTACTTGGATTCCATCTTCAGTGTTTGATAGATAAACGCCTTTACCATAGACACTACGACCAAGCAATTCTGTTACATTATTAGCAAAAGATCCTTGCATTTTATATACGCCCTCTACTTTAGAAGCAGCAATCCCACTAATAATTTCAATAACTTCAGGGGCGATGACGATTTCGCCAAGTTCATCTTGGACATCTAATTTTAAAGCTTTTTCATCAGCCATCTTATTTCCTCCAATTCTAACAGATAGTTATCATTCACAACTATTTTATCATTTTATGCGCTGATAATCTATAGCTTGGTGTAATTCTAACAAGATTATAAGAGAATTAATTCTTTTGGTGCATGTGTTAAGACTTCATTGCCAGTTTGGGTAATCAATAGGTCGTCTTCAATACGTACCCCACCAACACCTGGTAAGTAGATACCTGGTTCATCTGTAATAATATTTCCTGGCACAAAAGCTTTCTCTGCTCTGAAGGATACATTTGGCCCTTCGTGGATTTCTAGACCAATCCCATGACCCGTTGAGTGACCAAATGCTTCACCATAGCCATAAGAAGCAATATGATCACGAGCCACTGCATCCAATTGAACGCCAGTCATGCCTGGTTTAGCGGCTTCGATGACTTTTAATTGAGCTTCCAATACCACTTGATAAATTTCTTTTAATTTTTCTCCAGGATCGCCAATTGCAAAAGTACGAGTCATATCTGAAACATAACCTTGATAGTAGCAACCAAAGTCAATCGTAATTAAATCATTTTGTTCAATTAATTTTTCACTTGCAACACCATGTGGCATAGCTGAACGTAAACCACTTGCCACAATCGTATCAAAGCTGACACCACTTGCACCTAAAGAACGCATGAAGAAATCCAATTCGTTTGCTACTTGAATTTCGCTCATGCCTGGTTTTACATAGTCAAGAATGTGTAAAAAGGCTTTGTCCGCGATTTCGCAAGCTTTTTTCGTGATTTCGACTTCTTTTTCATCTTTAATTTCACGTAAAGATTCAATTAATCCGCTCACTGGCACTAAAGAAGTTTCGTGGATTAGATCTTCTAATTGATCATAATCTCTGACAGTCACAAAGCTTTCTTCAAAGGCTAGATTCTTCAACCCATCTTGTGTGCAAATCTTAGCTACTTCTTCAAAGATTGGACCAGTATTTTTCACAATGGTATAGCCTTTTGCTTGCATCGCTGCTTGTTCAGTATAACGGAAGTCAGTGACAAAGTAAGCATTGGCTAACGTAATAACTGCTAGACCAGTTGTTCCTGTAAAGTTTGTTAAGTAGCGCAAATTATATGGACTAGTGACTAAAAAAGCCTCTAAATCATTTTCTCTCATTAATTTGCGTAAGTTTTCTACTCGAATCATCATATCTACCTTCTCTTCTCTAAGATATTTTTAATTCTAACACAAAAAACACATTAAATCATTGACTTTGCACGATTTAATGTGTTTATCTCGAAAAAATTAAGTTTAATTGTTTTTGCCAAATTTTGCCTTGATGCTTCGAGAAAAGATTTGGAAAAAACTCAGCGAACGGCGCATTTTCTTTTTACCAATATGATCTTGAATGGCACGTAAGACTTTCTTTGGATTTTTTGCAGCAAACTGATAACGTCCATTTTTCTTGGTTTGGACCGCAAAACGAGGAATCCACTTTCCTTTAAATAGAACCGTTGTCATCACAAATTCCACTTCTTCCCAAGGGATTTGAATATATTTACGCACATCTTGATCATCATAAAATTCAAAAGCCTTATCACCAACCATGATTTTGCCATAGTTTGCTAGGCCCATAAAGGATGTCGCATTCACTGTTAAATCTACTTTTGTATTTAAAGATTGCACCATATTTCTCACCTCGCCATTAGCATAGCATACTTAGTAAAAAGAAGCGAGAACCAATTTGATTCTCGCTTCTCCAATAAACGAATAGTAGTAATAATGAATTATAATAATCCGATTAAGTGTCCAACGATACCAACGATGAATAATGCAATGATGATTACGATTGGAGAAACTTTCTTCTTCAATAACCACATACATAAGAATGTTAATAGTAATGGAACTAAACCAGGAATTAATGAATCCAAGTTTCCTTGTAGCGTTTGTTGTTTGATTGGTTCAAATGCCATACCGCTTTGAACTTGTTCAAATAAAGTCTTCATACCTTTACCAGACATTTCAACTTTATCCCATTCAATGTAGGCACCTTTTGAAAGTTTGATTTCAGCAATAACCGGTGTGAACTTGATAGATACCCAGCGTTCAACCAAGGCCGCTAATACGAACATACCTAAGATAGAAGCACCTTTAGTGATATCTTGTAATAAACCACCTGATAAGTCTTCAGTAATCTTAGAACCAGCACGGTAACCAAATTCTTGTGTATACCACATGAATCCCCAACGAATAGCATTCCATAATACGAAGAATAAGATTGGACCTAAAATGTTACCACCTAAAGCTAGAGAAGCACCTAAAGCCCCTAACATAGGACGTACAGTAAACCAGAATACTGGGTCACCAACACCGGCTAAAGGTCCCATCATACCAATTTTAACCCCTTGAATTGCAACGTCATCGACAGCTGCCCCGTTAGCACGGTCTTCTTCAAGCGCTAAAGTAACCCCTAATACTGGAGATGCTACATATGGGTGAGTGTTAAAGAATTCTAAGTGGCGTTTTAAAGCCGCTTTACGATCTTCGGGATCTTTATATAATTTTTTAATTGCTGGAATCATTGCATAACACCAGCCGCCGTTTTGCATACGTTCATAGTTCCAAGAACCTTGTAAGAAAGTTGAACGCCACGCTACAGCTAAACGATCTTTTTTACTTAATTCAATTCTTTCAGCCATTACTCATTTTCCTCCTTCTTAATAATCATTTAAAATGTCGCCTAGAGGATCACCTGATCCACTGTTACCACCAGCAGAACCACCATTCTTAGTTAATTGTAGGTATAGTAATGCTAAAGCAACACCGATTACCCCTAAACCAATTAATGTGATTTGTGTAATTGCAGCGATAACGAAACCAAGCATGAAGAATGGCCATACTTCGCGAGATGCCATCATGTTGATAACCATTGCATAACCAACGGCAACAACCATACCACCACCGATTGCCATACCTTCGTTTAACCAAGCTGGCATAGCTTCAAGTAAAGCTTGCACACTTTCAGCAGGGATCAATAAAAGTAAAGTAGCAGGGATAGCGATACGTAAACCTTGCATACAGATAGCAACTACTTGCCACATTTCGATAGCACGAATGTTACCAGCTTCAGCAGCACGGTCCATTGCATGCACGATAGCAACGGCTAAAGTACGAGCAATCATAGTTAAGAATAAACCAGCAACAGCTAGAGGCATTGCAATAGCGAATGCAGAGTCAACACCTTTAACTCCTTGACCACCTAAAGCTAAGATAATTGCAGAAGCAACAGAAGCTAAGGCAGCATCTGGTGCTACGGCAGCCCCGATGTTTGCCCAACCTAAGGCAACCATTTGTAAAGAACCACCTAAAATAATTCCGGCTTCTAAGTTACCGGTTACTAATCCGATTAAAGTACAAGCAACTAATGGTTGATGGAATTGGAACTCATCTAAGATACCTCCCATTCCGGCTAAAAAGGCAACCACTACGACTAATACTGCAGAAATAATAGACATAATAAACCTCCTATATAAGTCCTTTATTTGGTAAACTAAGCATTACCAAGCTCTGATTTTGCTTTTTGTAGTAAAGCATCCATATTGTCTTTGTTATCATTTGGTACTTTACGAACATCAAATTTCACGCCAGCTTTTTTCATTGTTTCAAAAGCTTCAACGTCTTTAGCATCCATTGACAATACTTTATTGACTAATACTTTACCAACAGAGTGAGCCATTGAACCAACGTTAACTTCTTTAATGTCAACGCCACCTTCAATTGCACGAACTACATCTTGTGGGTTTTCAAACAATAGTAAAGCCTTTGTATTACCAAAACGAGGGTCTTTAGCGACTTCAATCATTTTAGCAATTGGAACAACGTTTGCTTTTACTCCTGGAGGAGCAGCTTGTTCGATTAATTTCTTACGTAATTCATCTTTAGATACAGCATCCGAAACAACGATGATACGTGTTGGTTGTACTGCTTTTGTCCAAGCAGTTGCCACTTGACCGTGTAATAGACGTGAATCAATACGCACCAAAGCAAATTTGATTTTTCCATCACCTAAAACTGTTCCAGGTGGGATTGCGCCTACAGGACCTTGTTGTTGAACGGCTGCTTTTTCTTCAGCTGGTTCTAACTCTTCAGGTTTCACTTTCACACCATCTTTTGCTGTAGCAATGATGTGCGCTGCGATTTCATGCGCAGTATTCATAGAAAAACGTGAAGCATAAGCTTCGATTACCATTGGTAAGTTCATACCTGCAACAATTGCCCATTTGTCTTTGTGTGCTTCAAGCAAGTTATTTGCTTGGTTAAATGGTGTACCACCCCAAAGATCGACTAAGAATAAGACTTCATCTTGATTCTCAAATGTAGCAATGGCTGCTTCCATTTTTGCTCTGACATCATCTGGACCTTCGCTAGGCATTAAAGTAACAGCTGCAACGTTTTGTTGTTCACCAAAAATCATTGAGCCTGATTGTAAAATACCATTTGCGAATTCCCCATGACTTGCTAGGATAATTCCTACCATTCTTTGTACCTCCTACTGATTAAATTAACCTTCCAACCAACGATGACTTTTATTTCGCATCTTTGAAACGATAAAGTAAATCCATAAAGTTTACCTTGCGATCAGCTGGCACCGTTCTGACTTCCAATTCAATTCCTTTCCCATACAAATATTGGAAAGATCGGACATCATCCTCATCTAGTGAAATCACATTGGTCAGCATCTTCTTACCTGGAGAAAAACGCATGCCACCGATATTCACTGACTGGATGTGTATGCCTGCTTGTACCAGTCGTTCGATGTCTTGAGGGCAAGTAAATAATAACATGACCTTGGTATTGATAAATAATACATTATAAAATACCTCAAACATCTTATCGACAGGGACAACATTCGCCTTGACGCCTGGTGGAGCTGCTTGATTGAGTAAAAACTTTTGCAACTCATCTTTCGCTACCGTATCACTCACAACAATGATGCGTTCAATACCGGTTTCCTTCGCCCATACTGTCGCAACTTGGCCGTGAATCAGACGGTCATCAATTCGAACTAAACGGACATCCATACTAACTGCTCCTTTGAAACTTTTAGAAATACAGTACCTTTCAATCCTTAGTATTTCCTCCCTCCTTTGTATCCACCTTAATATAAGCAAGATGCGTGCCAACTTTTAAAACAATACACTACTTAAAAAAAGCTTAAAAATCAACAAAAAAACGATACACTATAAAGAATACACTAATTGTATTTTAGTGTATATAGTGTATCGCTGTCTTGACTGTATTATTTAGACTGTATTCTTGCACGATGATTTTCGATTAGTTCTAAAAGATAATACTCTTCCACAGGTAAAATATCGATATTTAGCGCTCTGGCAAGACTTTGAGTAGCCAAATGAAGTTGCTCATAAGCTGCATTTCCATAAAGTTTGCCTTGATAGCCATCTGGTGGAGTTAAGGTACGGTGTAAGACATTTCGTTCTAACATATTGCCACAATGCAAGATAAAATTAATCCGAAATCCTTTCAACTCATCGGTAAACTGCCATTGTTCAATCACTTTATCCGCAAAGTTCCACAAAAGATCGATGACTTTCTTTGGATTGATAAAAGTGACATTGCGCTCTAAAAATTGAATACACAATTGGCGCGTATCATCTTCATCGACATTTTGCTCGAGTTGTTTCTGATCTAAATCAAGTAATTCATCTTCTATTAATAATTGGTCTAATAATTGATCAATATCCGCATCAATAAATTGTTCTAAAGTAATAAATGGCACTGGAATATTTGGTTGGGCAATTCCGGTCGTGGCAATCACTTGATATCGCTCCATAATTTCTGGTAATTTTTGATTCACTTGAGCAATAGATGAAGTCACAATCGTTAAATCGGTTCCTGGACGTTTTTGCAATGAATACTCTAAAATTTCTTTGATACGTTGGGCGGTTCCTTCTCCAGATGCACAGACGGCTAAGATTGCTTTGGTCTTTTTGACATCGGTTGGGCCCTCGTGATCGACATGACCATAGCCGCGGAAATTACGCATCGTTTCATAAATACTATCCAAATCTGCGCCAACCATCGAGGCTTTACGGACCGCTTCTAATACCACCGCCGTTGTCACCATATCAATCGTACGCACGCGAACATTTGTATGACGGTAAATTTCTTGAGAGAAAGTCGCAAGCGAACCCATATCTACTAACAAAAGAACCCCGCTACCATCATTGACTTCTAATACAGCTTTCTTGATTTTTTCTAGTGCAACTTTCGGAGACATATCTAAAGGCATATCCACAGCCCTTAACTGCTCAACGCCTAATAATTGAGAAACGACTTCCACCATACTCGAGGCCGAACTACGACCATGGGCAGCGACCACGACTCCTATTTTTCCTGCAGATGGAGTGGATTTCAGCGAAACAAGTAAAGCCGCTAAATAATAATCTTCACTTTCCAAAATCGTTACCGAAAAAGCTGCTTCAATCATTTTACGAATTCTTTTAGCCAATTGAAACTCTTCAGGATAATCGCTAATCATGGTACGAATATTGTCGTTAATCTGGCGTTGCTCCCCGAGGTTGAGTTTCTTTAGTAGACTGCTGATATGCAAACTAAAAGCGTAAATGAAATTCGCCTGATATTCGATGTTCAATTCACTTTCAACTAACTGATAAATCTCACGCGTCACTTCAATTACACGCTGATCCACTAATTCAGCTAACTTATTATCAGATTGGAAAGAAAACTGATGATGCTTATAAAATGATTTCAAATGAATATTAATATCGGTCTTAATGAAATGGTTAATCGCTTCTTGGTCGATTCCTTCTGCTTTTAACAAGGCTGCTTTATCGCCAATAATATCATACAAATTATACGGCAACTCATAAGAATCCGTATTAATATCCACGATGCTTTCATTTGGTTGAACAATTAATTTCGGCACCAAATATTTTTGCAACTGGGCTAAATGATCGCGCTTATTGGCCAAAACAATTAAGCCATTCTTAATACCTTCAGATAAATCATGCAAATCTATATCAATCTGCGTCTGGTTCATATGATTTAAAAAGCCACGCGCACAGATTAGTTGGACATTCGATTTCAGCTGCCCGATATTCCCAAAACTCACACTACCTAGTAATGCTTTGACCACATCTTCTGTCAAGGTAATCGTGCGTTGGATACGTTTGGCTTCTTGCGCAACCATCACCCGGACCAGATCAATTTGCTCCATGGCTGGTCGATTTTCAAAAGCTGGCAATTGAATATTAATCGGAATCCGTCTGACAAACGTATCTAATAATGCCGAAGTAGGATCTTCCGTAGTCGCCCCAACAATTCGCACGTCCGCTTGATGCTTTTTACCCGTCTCACCCAAACGACTATACGTACCATGATCCATAAAGTAAAAAATCATCTCTTGCCCCTCAGGAGGGAGGCGGTGAATTTCGTCTAAAAAGAGCATCCCGCCGTTCGCTTGGTCAATAACCCCTTCTTTTTCATCATCGGCACCGGTAAACGCACCCTTAGCATACCCAAATAAGTGACTCATCAGTAATTCTGGGTTATTGGCATAATCAGCACAGTTAAAGACAATCATATCCTTATCTTGAGGGACCACATGATTATCCTTGGCAAACTGAAACATCGCATGCGCAAAATAAGTCTTCCCTGAACCAGTCGGACCCGTAATTAAACAATTCAACCCACGTGGCGGATATAAAATCGCTGCCTTTGCCTGTTCGACCGCATTTTTCATACTTCCTTTTATCCCAATAATTTTTGAGAAGATATCTACATGATTAGATGTATCAGGAAGTTGCGCTATGTTTTCTACAGTTGGTTTACTTACAACTACGGAAGCATCCTTATAAGAAGTAGCTGAGATTTCTTTTTGTGTCTGTACCACATAACGTACTGGGCGACCTTCTAACTTCATCAAGCGCTCTTGCCGGACCAACTCATTCAAATCTTTACTGGCATTCGTCCGCTGAATGGCTAAAGCTTCGGCGACTTCATTGGTTGTCACACCGGATAATACTAGTTGCGAACTAGTCAATAAGGCCGTCTGCTCATAGACATACTGATAAATTCGTTCCATTCGTTTACTCAACAATCCTCACCTCACAACAAAAACTACTATATATACTTTTTACAATTCACTAAAAGGGATAAATGGTGCTGGCTGAGACGGTAAATCTCCTAAAGTCTTTTGCATCCAACAAACATCATACCATTGACCAAATTTATAGCCAATTTGCGCAAAATGTGCAACTTTACGATAACCTAGCTTTTCATGAAAATGCTCACTGTCCCCATTTCCCGCAGTAATACAAGCTGTTAACTGATAGACATGCTGCTTAGATAAATATACCTCTAAAGCGGTGTACAATAACTTACCATAACCATGTCCGTGATTTTCTTGGTCTAAATAAACCGTTACTTCTACGGACCAATCATAAGCTGTCCGTCCCTTATAAGTTCCTGCATAAGCATAACCAACAATCTTTTCTTGTTCGTTTTCTAGCACTAAATAAGGATATTTTTTTAAAGTTTGAGTCATTCGTTGAGTATACTCTTCAACAGTTGGCACCTCATATTCAAAAGTTATCGCAGTTTTTTCTACATAAGGACGATAAATTTCGACTAAGCTCGCAGCATCCTCAATTTCAGCAACTCTAATTTTCATTTTTCACCACTCCAAAAAAATTATACATTTATTATATCGTGAAAAACTGTAGAAAACAAACGCTAATCAAAGAGCCGAAAAAACTCCCGGAGGCTATAGGAGTTCAGCCATCCGAGAGTTTTATTATTTTAAATAAAATTTAATCGTTATTTACGTTTACATACTAGCACACTATGATAATCTATTTTTCAATTTCAAACAAAGCAAAATATAGTCATTTTAAAAAATAGATATATTCTACTTATACTCATTTTTCAGTTTCATCCGTTAAAACAAACAATTTAGGTCATTTATTCGCTAAAATCAGAATGAATTCACATGGGTTTCAACACACCAAAAAAGCCCAAGACATCCGAAGACATCTTGGACTATTGAATTTCAATTATTTAGCAACTGGGTATACTGACACTTGTTTTTTGTCGCGACCTTTACGTTCAAAACGTACTACGCCGTCAACTTTCGCATATAATGTGTCATCTCCGCCGATACCAACGTTAACACCTGGATAAATCTTAGTACCACGTTGACGGTAAAGGATAGAACCACCAGTAACTGTTTGACCGTCTGCACGTTTCGCACCTAAGCGTTTTGCACGTGAGTCACGTCCGTTAGAAGTAGAACCCCCACCTTTTTTATGAGCGAAGAATTGTAAGTTCATCTTTAACATGAGATGCACCTCCTAGTGATTTGTAATGGTTTTGATTTGGATATATTGCTGATAGTCTTCTTGTACCGACTCTAAACCTAAAAGCAAGCTTTCAAGGAGAATCTGCGCGACATTTTTTTGCTCCTGAGTCAAATCTTCAGAAATCGTCGCCTCTAGGAAACCACCATTTTCTTGATCTGCCTCAACTTGCATTTCAATGCCAGCAAGTGAAGAGACACTATTAATCGCATTGATGCTCAATGCACTCACAGCAGCACAGACGATATCTTCGCCATATTCTCCTGCCCCAGCATGACCTGTAATGCGAAATTGATGTATCGTTCCTGATTCTGTTCGGTAAAAAGTACCCTTAATCATCAACTTATCCTTCTTTGTCTAATTATGCGTTAATTGCTTCGATAACCACTTTAGTGTATGGTTGACGATGACCTTGTTTGCGGTGTGAATGTTTTTTAGGTTTGTATTTGAAAGTCACAACTTTCTTTTGTTTGCCGTGTTTTTCAACAGTACCTACAACAGTTGCACCAGCTACTAAAGGAGTTCCCACTTTAGTTGATTCACCACCAACTAAGACAACTTCATCGAAAGTAACTTTTTCGCCAGCTTCAACGTTTAATTTTTCAACGTAGATAGCTTGACCTACTTCAACCTTCACTTGTTTACCACCAGTTTTGATAATTGCGTACATGCTTAAAGCACCTCCTTATATATACTTAGACTCGCCATCCCAAGCGACATACGTACTTAAATACTTGTTCTGAGCGGTTGTAGCTGTGGAGACCACAATTACAACAATTTAAGACTACCAAAACCGTCCTTGCTTGTCAATCATTTTCGACTGATTTCTTTTGATTTTC
Organism: Enterococcus cecorum DSM 20682 = ATCC 43198; assembly: GCF_000407565.1. Lineage (GTDB taxonomy): Bacteria > Bacillota > Bacilli > Lactobacillales > Enterococcaceae > Enterococcus_E > Enterococcus_E cecorum. Next base: position 877,753 of record NZ_ASWI01000003.1, on the reverse strand, counting down.
TGAAAAGATTGGAAAGTAGGGATTTTTCGTTTAAATGTGGAGAACTCCCCTTATCTAGATTCTTTTTGACAAATAATAATAAATTTTTAAACTTTAGCTACTTGTCGTCATCACTCATGAAAAGGTATACTAGAAACATATGAAAAATTGATGATAGGGTGGGAAATAATTTGATTTTTTTGCAACTACTAATTTACTTACTTGTCGGAGTGATTACTTGTGCTGTCGATGTCTGGTTGACTGAGGATTACAGCAAAACGACAATTTTAAAAAAATGGCTCATCGACACGCTGCTGACCAATGCAGTGGCGTTATTAATTGTGCGTTTTGTCTTAAATATCCAGACCGGGCTCATTCCTGAAATTTATGCAACAAATTTCGCCTACAAGTATCTTGCCTTGGCACTTGGGATTGGCTTAGGCTTAAATATCTTAAAAGCTGGCTTCCAAGGGGCAATCTTTTTGGAAAAAGCAGAGAACAAAACAACGACTTGGCAAATCGTACTCAGTGTGATCAGCTGCATCCTTTTTGCTTTAGGAACGGTTTGTTTTATTGGGACGAGTTGGTTTATTGATTTCTTCGGTCGGCTAACACCAGAGCAATTTATCTTTAACTTCAAATCACCAGTTAAGGGTACTGCGAGCAATATGACCGATCAAATCGTCGGTACACCAGTATTATTTGCGGTTGGTTTATTAATTATCTTTGCAGTCTTATTGTTTGCGAATAAAGATATCTACGTCAAAGATTATAGAGTGCTTCCTAATCGAGTAAAACGTATTTTATTTGCGCTGTTCAGTCTAGGATTTTTAGCTAGCGGTATCTTCTATAGTATTAAAGAACTCCAACTAGATAAAGTCTATGCTGCTTACTTTGACCAATCTAACTTTATTAAAGACGAGTATGTCAATCCAAATGATGTCAAGCTCACCTTTCCAAAACAAAAACGCAATGTCATTCATCTCTACTTAGAGTCTATTGAGAATTCTTACTTTGATAAGGCCAATGGTGGATTTATGGATGAGAACTTAATGCCTGATTTGATGGAACTATCTAAAGAAGGGATTCATTTTAGTGAGTCGAAAACATTTGGCGGACCTTATCAAACTTATGGCTCTAGTTGGTCGGTAGCCTCCATGGTTAATATGAGTAGTGGGTTGCCGCTAAAGATTCCGATGGAGGGCAATAGCTACGGTAAAACGGGCCAATTCTTACCAGGTGCGACACTTATCGGGGATATTTTGGAAAAACAAGGCTATGAACAAACGATTATGTTCGGTGCAGATGCAGACTTTGGTGGGTTAACGAGCTTCTTTACGACACATGGTCACTACAATATTTTCGATGTGAAATATGCGCGCAAAGCTGGCTTGATTCCAAATGATTATAATGTTTGGTGGGGCTTTGAGGATAATAAGCTATATGATTTTGCCAAAGCTGAAATGACGCGTCTAGCAAGTACCGGAAAACCATTTAACTTTACCATGGAAAATGCCGATACTCACTTCCCTGATGGCTTTGTCGAACCAGATACACCAAAGATTTATCCTAATCAATATGCCAATGTCATTCACCATTCTCAAAAACAAGTTGTGGATTTAGTTCGTTGGATTCAGCAGCAACCATTCTATAAAGATTCCGTGATTATTCTAACAGGGGATCACCCAAGCATGGATAAAAAATTCTTTGCTAACTTTGATCCAAATTATCACCGCACGACGTTTAACTTGATTTTAAATGCGGACTTTGACCAAAAGAATATCAAAGCCTTCAATCGCAAATACGCCCCCTATGATTACTTCCCTACCATTTTGGCAAGTATGGGTGTGAAAATTCAAGGCAATCGTTTAGGACTTGGTAGTAACTTAGCTTCTGATACGCCAACCTTGATTGAAAAATACGGCTTAGATAAAGTCAATACTGAATTATCGAAAAATAGTAACTACTATAATGATGCTTTTGTCGATGAAAAAAATGCGAAATAAATACAAAAACGCGCTTGATGGAATTTCAGCGCGTTTTTTATATAGAAAGCTACCAGTTTTTTTATCAAGATGGAGATAGGGAAGACATGAGCACAACTGGTAGACTTACTAACTACTTTTAAGCACGATAGCTTGGAATCGTCTGCTCATAGGCTGTGATTTCATCAGCGGATTGGAGCGTAATCCCTATTTCACCTAAGCCATTAAGCAGTTTATACTTCCAGGTTTCATCGATATCAAAATGATACGTATCCTCACCCACACTTACAGTTTGAGCTTCTAAATCAATCGTTAGCTGATGATTGCTAGGTAAATGGGCGATTTTTTCGCGCGCGTTTTGGTCTAGTACGATGGGTAATAAACCATTTTTTGTCGCATTCATATAGAAGATATCACTAAAACTGCCGGCAATCACCGCTTTAAAGCCATAATCCATCAAAGCCCAGGCCGCATGCTCACGAGAAGAACCCGAGCCAAAATTATCGCCAGCAACTAGGATGGTCGCTTGCTGATAGTCCGGATGATTCAAGATAAAATCAGGATTTAAACTGCGGTTTGCTAGATAGCGCCAATCATCAAATAAAAACTCCCCAAAGCCTGATTTTTCCACACGTTTGAGATAAGTTTTAGGTATCAACTGGTCCGTATCAATATTATCATTCATCAATGGGACGCTTTGCCCGATGTGTATCGTAAATTTTTCCATTAGTTTTCACCTACTTCTTTTCTTACATCTACAAAATGTCCATGAATAGCTGCCGCGGCGGCCATGGCTGGAGAGCAAAGATGGGTGCGTGAATTCTTTCCTTGACGGCCAACAAAGTTACGGTTAGACGTTGAGGCACAATGGACGTATTCAGGTACGCGGTCAGGATTCATCCCTAGACACATCGAGCAGCCTGGTTCGCGCCATTCAAAGCCAGCTTCTTTAAAGATTTGATCTAAGCCCATCTTCTCCGCTGCTTTTTTCACCGGTCTAGAGCCTGGTACGACCATGGCGGTGACTTTAGGATGGACTTTTTTGCCACGAATGAATTGAGCCGCTTCTTGTAAATCAGATAGACGGCCATTGGTACACGAACCGATAAAGACATACTCAATCGGAATCTCACTTGGCATTTGTCCAGGATGAAGGTCCATGTATTCATAAGCTAGCGTGTCGTTGTGGTCTTTGATTTCTGGGAAGGCCTCATCAAATGCCACGCCCATTTCTGGATTCGTCCCCCAGGTAACATATGGCGCTAAAGTCGAAGCATCTAGCGTCAATATACGATCATAGCAAGACTCATCATCTGTATACAGCGTTTGCCAATGTACCACCGCTGCTTCAAAATCTTGAGGAGCATATTCACGTCCTTTAATATATTCAAACGTCTTTTCATCTGGGCGAATCATACCAATTTTGGCGCCCCCTTCAATCGACATATTACAAATCGTCATGCGCTCTTCCATGGACAAGTCTTCAATCGTCTCTCCATAAAATTCCGCTGCATAACCAACCCCAAAATCAACCCCGTATTTACGAATCAAAGCAAGAATAATATCTTTGGCATAGACGCCTTTTGGTAATTGTCCAGTGACTTTGATGCCAAGGGTTTTGGGTTGTTTTTGCCAAATGGTTTGGGTAGCTAGGACGTGCTCCACTTCAGACGTACCAATCCCAAAAGCAATTGCCCCAAATGCACCATGTGTGGCCGTATGTGAATCCCCACAAACAATCACTTTGCCAGGCTGGGTCAATCCTACTTCAGGTCCCACCATGTGCACGATACCTTGACGTTCAGAGCCATTATCACATAACGTAATGCCAAACTCCTCGCAATTTTTTCTTAACGTATCAATCTGCTTTTTCGAAATTAAATCGGTAATATTATAGATATCTTTAGTGGGTGTGTTGTGATCCATTGTCGCAAAGGTCTTATCGGGACGGCGCACGGGACGATTGGCTTGTCTTAGGCCTTCAAACGCTTGTGGCGAGGTAACTTCATGTATCATCTGCAAATCAACATAAATTAACTGCGCTTGTCCTTTTTCTCCTTTAATCACATGTTCTTGCCATACTTTTTCAAATAGTGTCTGCATCGCTTTCACCTCTATTATTTTTCTAGTTCTGTTATGACGGCTTGGGTAAATTCACTCGTAGTTGCTGTCCCATTTAAGTCAGGTGTCAAAATCCCTTTGGCCATTACCTCAAAGCAAGCGGCCTCGATTTTCGCTGCAAGGGCTTCTTCTTTAAAGGATTGGCGCAACATCATCACGACAGATAAAATCATCGAAACAGGATTCGCGATATTCTTCCCTGCGATATCAGGTGCTGATCCGTGAATTGGTTCATAAAGTGACGGACCATTAATACTATGGCTGGCACTAGGTAATACCCCTAAAGTTCCTGGTAAGACCGAAGCTTCATCACTTAAGATATCCCCAAATAAATTTTCTGTGACGATGACATCTAGGCTATTTGGCTGCTGGACTAATTTCATCGCCGCTGAATCCACATATTGATGCGTTAAGGTGCAATCTGGATAATCTTTGGCAACTTCATTAGCGATCTTGCGCCATAATTTACTCGTAGCTAATACATTGGCTTTATCCACCGACATCACACGTTTATTGCGAGTTTGGGCAATTTGAAAAGCTTGATGTAAGATGCGCGCAATTTCTTCTTTGCGGTAACGATTCGTATCATAAGCCTCATCTTCCCCCAGATGACGCGGTTCACCAAAATAGATGCCGCTGGTTAATTCTCTGACTACGACCAAATCCGTTCCTGCGACAATTTCTGGTTTTAAGGGCGAATACTTCACAAGGGCTGGGGGGACTTGAACTGGGCGAATATTCGCAAATAAATGCAATACTTTTCGTAAGGCTAAGAGTCCCGCTTCTGGTGTTTTTTCGGCGTGCTCCCATTTTGGTCCACCGATTGCGCCCATTAATATTGCATCGGCACTTTGGCAGGCTTGTAATGTTTCTGTTGGCAAAGGTTCACCCGTCTTGTCAATGGCCGCACCACCAAAGACATGCGCTTCGAAGGTATATTCTTTGGTAATTGTTGGGCTAGCTGCTTCAAAAACTTTGAGCGCACTGTCCATAATTTCTGGTCCGATTCCATCACCGGCTAAGATTACTATTTTTTTCATCGCTTATCCTCTTTCCTTCATACTTGAACTTGCATGGACATAGGCCTTGGCAGAAGCTTTCAACACATCAAAGTCCACGCCGATTCCATTAATTTGTGTATCTGTCTGGGGATTCGTGAGTGTGACACGTACTTCCGCTTGGGCATCTTCCCCACTAGTTAAGGCTTGAATTTCGTAATTGGTTAGGATTGGTTTTTGTTCAAAGACGTCATCAATCGCATTGTAAATGGCTTGAATACTGCCATCACCAATCGCTGAAGATGTCTTAATTTCTTGCTCTGGCGTCGTAATCGATACAACGGCTGCTTGATAACCATTGGAGACATATTGTAGTTGAATGGCCGATAATTGATACAAATCAGCCTCACGTGTTTGTTTATCCGCAATCAGTGCTTGAATGTCTTGGTCAGTCACTTGTTTTTTCTTATCTGCTAAGACTTTGAATTTCTTAAATAATAGATTGCGTTCAGCTTCATCAAAGTGATAGCCTAACTCTTCTAGCTTATTAGTAAAGGCATGGCGACCTGAAAGTTTTCCAAGTGGCAAGGCATTGGTTTTGACTCCGACCAATTGTGGGGTAATGATTTCATACGTTTCGGGATTTTTCAGCACACCGTCTTGATGGATACCTGACTCGTGACTAAAGGCATTTCCACCGATGACTGCTTTATTTTTCGGCACCTTGATTCCTGATAGTCGCGCAATCAAATCACTGGTACACTTAGTTTCACTCAGATCAATTTGGCTGGTCGCTTGATAATAATTTTGACGAATATGCAAAGCCACTGCGACTTCTTCTAGTGCAGTATTTCCGGCGCGTTCACCTATGCCATTGACCGTGCCCTCTACACGATTGGCCCCATTTTCGATAGCTGCTAATGCATTTGCCGTGGCCATTCCTAAATCATCATGACAATGAGAAGAAAAAGTAATTTCCGTCTTGCTTTGAATGTTTTCAATCAGAAATTTAAAAATCGCACCATATTCTGTTGGGTTGGTATATCCTACCGTGTCAGGAATATTGATAATGGTCGCACCCGCATCAATGGCAGTCTGGACAGCTTTTAGTAGGAAGTCCTTTTCTGTTCTGGTCGCATCTTCTGGTGAAAATTGGACTTTTTCAAACTTACTTTTCGCATAAGTCACATGTTCTTTGATGGATGCCAAGACTTCATCTGGCGTCATTTTTAATTTATATTCCATATGCACAGGACTGGTTGCTAAAAAGACATGAATTTGTGGATATTTGGCCTCTTTTAAAGCTTCATAGGCTGCATCAATATCTTTTTTCTGACAACGTGCTAGACCTGCGACTGTCATCTTTTGACAAGCCTTCGCAATCGCACTCACTGCTTCAAAATCGCCCGGTGAAGCAATCGGAAAGCCCGCCTCAATCGTATCAATTCCCCATTTTTCTAATTGTAGAGCGATTTGTACCTTTTCTTTCGTATTAAAATTGACGCCTGGGGTTTGTTCCCCATCTCTTAGTGTCGTATCAAAAAACTGAATTTTACGCATAGAACCTGCCACTCCTTTTTTATTTTATACTTACTGCCAAACCTAGCTTTTAGCTGTTCGACCCGGCTCACAACCTTAGATCAACGGCGTTCAGCAGCTAGACATTGTGAAATTCGCCCTACCGCTTGAGAAAATCTCCTTTCATCCGATTTTCTCAGCGGTAGGTAAGCACAGAAATTTCTTCGAGGCTTTCCGAGCTACTTCACGACCTTAATTGACGGTGCAAATCGACTAGCTACTTCGGCGTATAAGCCACCCCGTCTGGGAAAGTCTTAACTTTAGGGACTTTCCCGACGTGCTGGACAAACTTATCCGCTCGTAGCTGACCAACCCTTCTCACAACTTTAATTAAAAAGGCATTGCATGTTGTTTTGATGCAATGCCAATAGAACTCTTTTATTTCAACTGTTGGGTTGGGTAAAAAGAGTTCTCTATTTTAATAATAAACCGAAATGCATAACCTTTTTATTTTTCATTTGACTCACCTAATTAAATTAATATTTTATTAGAATTTACCTAATTTAAAATTAAAAGTCAATAGTTTTAGCGAAATTTTCTGAATATTTTTGTAGATTGTTTGGATTTATCAAAAAACTCACCCCAATCAGTTGAAAGTGAGTTTGAGATTTAAGATAATTTTTGATTGATTGCTTGAATTTGCTTTTTGATCACATGGTACAGCACGAACCAAATACAGAAATAAATCACGATAAACTGAACTGTAAATGAAACCACAGTATGTAAAGTGAGCCATTTTTCGTGAAACGCGACTAAAACTAACGGGATATAAATGATAATCGCATGTGCAATCGTCGCCGTAGTCAAAGAATCAAACCAATCAAAAACCACATTTGACATACCCATCCAACCACCAAGCAAGCCCCAAAGAAGACTGGATATCAGCATGGTTTCCCAAGTAAAGTCTTTTGTAGCCATACTGCCATAGAATGCCCCCTTCGTTGCAATTCCAGAAAATGCGATTGATAGCCACAAACCAACAAATGTACCTATCAACACACCGAAAATAAATAGCTTGATTACTTTACGCATGTTCTAACACCTCTTTCACTTTCTTTAAATATCGTCTAGAAGCACTCGTTTTTTGCCCATCTTTAAAAATAATTTCGATAATACCAGATCTCGTAATCGTAAATTTGTTAACAGCTTGAATTTGAATCATTTCTGTTCTTGAAATTTGCACAAAACTATTGGGTAATTTTTCTTGCAGTTGATAGAGTCTTTCTAAAAGCTGATATTCCTGACCATTCACCATACAAAAAACTTGCTTATTAGCGCTATAGATACGTTGGATATCCTTTAAATCAATGCGGACTTTTTCCTTTTCTTTCAAACCAATTAAATAGAATAACTCTTTTTGCGCAAAATCAATGATATGATCTAACGTACGACTAGGTTCAAAAGCAGCAATCTGTAATTCATCGCGTGCTAACTTTTGATCATAATGGATCTTAATTTTCATCGACCTCACCTCAACTGTAGTATAGCAAAATTCCAGTTACTTTTGACAAAAATTCGATAGGTGGTTGTTTTTGATAGACTAATGGTTACAAAATAGGAGCAGCCAATCTGACTACTCCTTATTCATGCTTATTTTGCTTTTTTAGTATTGTAGATACGAATAATAATTGCCGTACCGATTAGTACCACACCGATAGTGACCAATGAGCCCATAATCTTCGTACCGGCAGCTGGTAAATCTTTTTTCAATTTCTTAGGTAATTTACCATTATTATTCTTCTTATCTTGATTATCTGTTGAATCGCCTTTATCTTTATCTTTTTCACCAGCACCTGAATTTTGTTTCTTAAAGGTTAATTGTACCATCACTGGATCATGATCAGAAGCGCGACCATCTTCTTGCATAAACATCGCATTGATATGAATCATGTCAAACACAGCATTTTTCGCTAAGTCTTTAGATACTAAGATATGATCAAGTGTTTCGCTATTTCCTTGATAGAAGTAGGAATAGCGGTCTTCAGCTGGATGCGTCTTGACTAAGTTTACTAATTGTTTGCCTTCAAGAATCGCTAAAGTGTTACTGAATTCAAAGTCATTGAAATCACCTGTCATTACGACATTCAAGCTTGGATCACTCTTCACCGCTTTATCGACATAGGTATAAATCGTTTGCGCTAGTTGATCACGTTTCATCGCAGAGGCAAAACTTGCTGGTTGATGGCTACCGTATAATGGTTGGTCGCCACGTTTAGAATTCAAATGGTTTCCAATCAATAATAATTTTTGATCCTTAAATGTAAAGTATCCCGCTAAAGATTTACGTGTATCTTTAAAGAGTTCGTTCCCTTTACCGATAGCTTCTGACTTATTGTAATCTACACGTTTTGGATTGTATAAGAAGCCAACACGGATATTAGCCCCTGGTGCGCCACCGTCTTGATTATTTTCTGGCGCCACATCAACATATTGATAGCTTGGACCGCCTGCTTTTTCAATCGCTTCAATCAAACGTTTGGCACTTTGAGTCGCATCAGTATTGCCATCATCAATTGGACCATTATTATCTTGCATTTCTAACAAGGTAATAATATCTGGTGCATTTAAGTCATTCACAAATGATTGAGCAATGCGTTGAACTTTTTCATCACTTGTGGACGCTTTATTTGCTGAGAAGTTTTCAATATTATAAGAAGCAATGGTCAATTTATCCTTGCTTGCTTTGATTGTTGTTTTTTCACGGGCAAGTTTACCGTCTTTAATTTTGACACTATTTTTTGGTAAGTACACTTTATACATACTATAAGAATAAGTCACGGGACCAGCTACTTGTCCTTCGATGGTGTCTTTGGCTTTTGCACGTAATTTACGATCCCCTGTTGATAACGCAATGATTTGTGGATTGAAATCTTCATCTAGTAGTAAACCACCAGAATGATTTAAAATATCCGTACTTTCGCCAGGCAAGACAAAAAGTTCGCCATTCTTTTGTGGGCCTAAGATTTTCGCATTATTTACTGCAACAAGCATCCCTTCTAATGATTCCCAGAAGTCTAAAGCATCATCATTTGGATCAAAGTTTACAAAGCCATCATTTTCAATATGTTGACTTGGCACTTTACGATCGACACCTAATACGACTGGCGCAGGCACTTGGGCAGTACCGACTTTCATTACTTGAGTTGCTTGTAATTGGGTAATGGTTAAATCAGTTTGTTCTTTTTCCGCATAGCCAGCACCAAAAACTTCAGCGACCGTTCCTTTTAATTCTAATTGATCGCCGACTTTCACATTATGGTTCTTGAAATAGACACTCATACCATCTGAAGTTGTAATATCGCCATCTGGGTGTAAATCTTGAACATAGAAGCGACTTGAATTTTCAACTGCAGTAACAACCACATCTTTCACTGTCACGTTTTGATGCGTAAAAGCACCAAGATGATCATGTCCTTGGATTTCGCCAACTTTAGCCACGCGTTCTTGATATAAAAGCTTACGGCCTAAAGCAGGAACAGCCATTTTACCCTTTGCGGAAGATTTTTGAATATAATTGACAAAAGTTTCCGTATCTGGATCAATAGCCCCTAATAATTTCGTGTTAGTAAAGCCTTTGAAGCCATCGCCCCCACCAAATAAGAAGTCGTTGATGACTACTTTATATTTTCCTTCAGGGGTAATTGGATTGCCGTCTTCTTTCGTCATGCTTTCCACAACATATTTTTGATTGGCATCCCCTGTTGGATTTTCCGTAAAGGTGTAGCTTAATCCTGAAATTTGTAAGAAGTATTTTTCATCATCATATTGTTGTTCTAGCACTTCTTTGATTTGTGCACCGGTCATTTCGACTACTTGTAAAATATTGCCAAATGGTTGAACCGCTTGAGCAGCACCCCAAGTAACCATGCCATCTTTGCCTAATAATAAATCAGCACGAATTCCCCCATTATTCGTCATCGCAAAATCAACATCATAGCCTGCTTCTTTCGCCATCGCACGTTGACCATCTGTAATCAAGTTTCCTAGTGGGGATTCTCTTTGGACATTGTCATTGACTTCACGAGTGACCATGGTATCTGCATCGACTGCCCCAATGACTTTATTTCGTTCATCAGCAATTCGATTATCGGCATCTGCAACAATCACAGCAACTTTTTCATCTGGGGTAAGATTTTCTTTCGTGACAGGAACGACTTGGCCATCTGGTACTTTCACGAAATCTTGAGTCGCAACGTCAATTTCTCCAGTGATTTCTGCGACGCCTTTACCTTGAGAAGTAGACTGCATCACGCGCGTCTTACCATTTACCCCGTTTGTATACACGTGATTATGTCCAGCAAAAACGGCATCGACGGTATGATTTGGATCAATTGTTGCTAATTTAGCTAACATATCAGCCACTGCACCGGTCGTAGTCTCGCCACTTTGCACACTTGGTACATGGGCTAAGACGACAATCGCATTCACTTTTTGATTTTCACGTAATTCTTTTTCGTATTTCGCAATCGTTTCGGCTTCATCTAAGAATTGATAATCTTGCCAATTTTTTCTCAAAACTAAATCAGGAATTTCTGTCGTGACAACACCGATAAAACCAACTTTAACAGAATTGCCATTTGCATCTGTAAGTGTTTTGACCGTATATGGATGCCAGCCAAATGGAATCTTGCCGTCAGATTTATTCACCAAGTTAGCAATGACTAAATCCATTTTAGAAGCTTCACGTGGATAAGATTTGACAATATCTAAAAAGTTACTGTCGGCGCTCGGAGCTTGACCTAATAAAATACGGTTAAATTCTGCTAAACCTTCATCGAACTCATGGTTACCAATTGTACCTACTGTGAAGTTCATTGCATTGAATGCTTTAATCGTTGGTTCATCTTGGAGTAGACCTGAGTTAGCTGGACTAGCCCCAACCATATCCCCAGCAGAGACACGTAAGGTTTGCCCAGTTGGATGATTGGCTACAAAGTTTGCTTGCATTTGGTTTAGCTTACTTGAAAGTAAAGCCGCACCACCAGCACCTGAGATTTTGCCACCTGGATAGTAATAACTTCCGGTTGTACTTAATGCACCATGAAAGTCATTTACCCCCAGCACTTGCACAGGTACCGTCGTTTGTTCTGCTAAGATTTTTGGCGCAAAGCAACCAAAGGAAAGCACCGCCCCAGCCACTAATAAATGTTTTGTCAACTTCTTCATTTTCAAAATTTCGCACCTTCTTCATTTGTAATTTGCCACATTATCAAAAATTATCCTACCTTCCTCGATAATATGTTGTAATACAGTGACGACTATTATTATACTATAGTTATCTATATTATTTCAATCGTTTTCAACAACATTTTTCACTCAGATTATTCGAAAAACAGCTCATTTGATTTGAGAAAGAAAGTACAAATTTGGTGAAATATCATGTTTTTACTTTCTTCCAACAACGAACTAAGCAATAAATCACGAACATTTAAAATAGCAATTTTTCTATTATTTTTGTAAAGACACTGTTTTCTTCTTTCCTTTATTTTTTATGAGTTTTACTTGCTTTTTCGCTCAATTTTGTATAGGATAAGAAATAGATTTGGACTAGTAGCAAATAGATGTTTATAGAGAGCTAAAGCATGGCTGGAACTTTGGCAACCCCTGTATTTGCGAACCTACCAATGATGATTGATTGCAAACAGTCAGGACTCGTCTTCCTTATCGACGCTAAAGCTGGGTTAGACATTCTCTAACCAATAAAGGTGGTACCGCGAATTCAAGCATTCGTCCTTTTGATGAGGGCGAGTGCTTTTTTATTACCTGTGTGCGTTTGATAAAAGATGAGCTGACAAGAGATAAATCTTTTAGGAGGAAATTATGGCAAACAACCAAACCAACGACTTTACAGAATGGTACTTACAGACAGTACAACAAGCGGAATTAATGAGCTATTCACCCGTACGTGGCTCAATTATTTTCCGTCCAGATGGCTTTGAACTTTGGGAACATATCCAAGAAGAGTTCAACAAATTTTTACGCAAAGAAGGCATCCGTAATGCATACTTCCCAATGTTGATTCCACAAAGCTTTTTCATGAAAGAAGCCGATCATATTGAAGGATTTGCCCCTGAATTACCATGGGTGACCGAAGTAGGAAATGAAAAATTAGAAGAACCTTTAGCATTGCGTCCAACTTCAGAAACAATGATTGGTTCCGCTTTTTCAGATTGGATTAACTCTTATCGTGACCTGCCTTATGAAATCAATCAATGGGCCAATGTCTTCCGCTGGGAGAAAAAGACCCTTCCTTTCTTACGTACTTCTGAATTTTTATGGCAAGAAGGACATACAGCGCACGTGGATGAAGAAGATGCGCGCCGTCGTACAATGCGTGTATTAGATGAATATGCCCGTCTATGTGAAGAATTTTTAGCGATTCCAGTCTATAAAGGTCAAAAAACACCTTCCGAACGTTTTGCTGGGGCGGTGGATACTTACTCAATCGAAGCGATGATGAAAGACGGAAAAGCAGTTCAAGCCGGTACTTCTCACTATATGGGAACCAAATTTGCCCAAGCGTTTGACATCACTTATCTTAACCAAGAAAACCAACACACGCTTGCACATACGACTTCATGGGGCGTTTCGACTCGTTTACTTGGTTCATTGATTATGACACACGGGGATCAAAATGGCTTAGTCTTCCCACCAACTGTAGCACCTACTCAAGTGGTACTTATCCCAGTTGGCCCATGGAAGAAAAATCCAGCTATCATGGAAAAATTAGATGAAATCTTCGCCACCTTAAAACAAAAAGGCATTCGTGTACGCCTAGATGATTCTAATAATTCACCTGGCTATAAATTTAATGAATGGGAACTTAAAGGCGCTTGTATCCGTGTGGAATGTGGCCCACGCGACTTAGAAAATGGTCATGTCATGGTCAAAATGCGCGACCTTGATGGTAAAGAAACGGTGAAATTTGAAGACTTGGAAAGCTACATTGATGAACAATTACAAGCGATGACTCCACGTCTATTACAAGCGGCTAAAGAACGCAATAAAGCCAACGAACACTATGACATCAATACACTAGATGAATTAAAAGCACATATCGAAAAATCTAAAGCAGAAGGCAAAGTTCCTGGTTTTGTATTAATCGGTTGGGATGGCACTGAAGAAACAGAAGCGAAAATTAAAGAGGAAACTGGCTTTACGACGCGTAACATTCCATTTGAAGTGCCTATGCAAAAAGAATTTGATATCGTCAGCGGCAAACCTGCCAAACACACCCTTTGGATTGCCCGCGCTTATTAATTCCTTAGATGAATTCGCTCAATTTTTGGGCGAATTTATTTTATTTTGTGTGAAAATTTGCTAGAATATGACCAGTTATATGACTTGAGGAGTGATATTTTTGCGTACACCAGATACGTATACGAACCAAGAATTTTATCATAAGATGTATGAAGACAGCGATATTAGTAAAGAGGATTTAGTGATTTTAACTTGCGCAATTTTCATCGCATCGATTGGCTTAAATATGAATTCGCAAGCAACAATTATCGGGGCAATGTTGATTTCTCCTCTAATGTCCCCTATTTTGGCGATTGGGACGGCTTTAGCGATTTATGATCAAGAACTATTAAAACGTGCAGTTAAAACGCTCGGAATTGAAGTATTGCTCAGCGTCTTAGTTGCCAGTATTTATTTTTACTTTTCACCGATTAGTTATGCCAGTCAGGAAATCATTAACCGAACAGCACCGACACTTTGGGATGCTTTGATTGCTATATTTGGGGGTACGGCCGGGATTATCGGAGCTAGAAAGAAAACCATCAATAATATCGTACCCGGGGTTGCCATCGCCACTGCTTTGATGCCGCCAATTTGTACGGTGGGTTATGGGATTGCCAGTAAAAATCTCAGCTATGCCACGGGTGCGGGTTATCTCTTTATCATTAATGCGTTCTTCATTATTTTAACGACTTATGCTGGAGTCAAAGCACTGCGGATGCCAAGTCGTCAAAAAGTAGAAGCCGAGCCAAGATTAACCAAGCATAAACGCATTTTTTATATCGGGTTGACTGCCTTGATTTTACTTCCAAGCGTGATTTCCGCAAAATCTTTGGTCCAAAAATCGATTTTAGATGCTAGTGTGAAAAATTTTACCACGGAAGAATTAACCCATGCGACCATTATCAAACAAAGCATCGATGAAAAAGATAAGATTTTGCGCTTTACGATTGCCGGCAATGACTATACGGATGCCCATATCGATCAACTACAAAATGATTTAAAACACTATGGCTTGAGTGGGTATGAACTCAAAATCACGCAAATTGCCGAGCTTTCTCAATTATCGGGTAAACAGTTTGAAGCCTATATTTCTAGCATTATCGAAAGTCACCAAAATGCCAATACCCAGGCAGAAAATAGCGAAGAAACAAGCGACTATGCCAAAATCAATGCTACCATTCAGAAAATGGATGAAACAGTCATTACTGATGTGGCTAGTGCGACAGGATACTTAAATGATGAGGAAATCGAATTGGTCGTGATTCAAACGAAAAATGACATAACGAAGAATTACCAAGAAAAATTAACCAAACAAATCCAAAAGAAATATCCGCAAATCGCCAAAGTCTATTATGTGACCGAAAAAAATGAATAATACATTGGCGCAAAACAGCTTGACATTCCTGTCTTGCCAATCCGTTTTACAACCTCATTCAAAAAGGACTGATTGCGCCTATTGCAGTCAGTCCTTTTGATTTTGATTCCTAATAGCTCCTCTAAAGAAGTAAAAGATCCATGCAAATTTTGCATCAATTTAACCTCTCGTAAAGCTTCAATCGTGTCAGCTAAGTTCGTAGATTTTATTGGAACTTTTTGCCAAATTCTTCCATAATCTTCAGTACTTCTTCTTTATCGGCTTCTTTTAACATAGGCACGATTTTGTATTTAAAAGTTAAAAGATAAGCCACATCAAAGGTTCCTTCCGATTGTTTGGCAAAGCTTTCTGCCAATAATTCTTTCACATCTTCTACCTTGTCAGTTTGGACACGGTCTAAAATAAAATGATAAAAACTTTTCTTGAAATGCGTTCATAAGACACCTCATTTTAGTAAATTAAGTTTAAGAATTCTTCTGGTTCAATATTACCAAAATATTTCTTTAAATCGATTTTGCTGATGGCTTCTTGTAAGGCAGATTTTTCATATTTCACACCTACTAAAGCTTCTTCCACGTCTTTGATTTCCCCTAAACCGAAGAAATCTCCATAAATTTTGACCTCGGTAATTTTACCTTCCGCAACATTTAAACGCACATCAATAGAACCAATATTGAATCGTTGGATACGTTGTAAATCAAAGGCTGGGGATTGGCCATAGTTCCAGTCCCAGTTACGGTAATATTTATCAGAAATTTGATTAATCTTTTCCCAGTCAGCATCGGTTAATTCATAGGTTTTCACTTGATCGACACTATCGACACCAAAGATTTTTAATAAAATATCTTGGCGGAATTCTTTGGTGGTCATGCTTTGTTTATCTTCAGGCAAGAATGGTTTGATATTGGTTACGCGTGAACGAATGGACTTAATACCTTTAGATTCAATCTTTTCTTTCTTCACCTTCAAGGCATTCACGACTTCGTTAATATCGCTGTCGAACATGATTGTACCATGCGCAAACATTCGGCCATTTGTCGCATACATCGCATTACCAGAGAATTTTTGATCATTGATAACCAAATCATTGCGGCCCTTTAGATGCGCACCTTTTACGCCTAATTCTTGTAATGCTTCCACGATTGGTTTCGTTAATTTTGCGAAATCGCGGAAAGACTCGCCATCATCTTTCATAATGAAACTGAAATTCAAGTTCCCGAAATCATGATATACCGCACCGCCACCACTAAAGCGACGAACCACATGAATGCCGTGTTCATCCACATATTCTTTATTGATTTCTTCGATGGTATTTTGGTTACGGCCAATGATAATCGACGGCTCATTGATATAGAAAAGTAGAATCGGCTCATCTACTTGCATCTCTTGTAGTAAAAAAGTTTCAATTGCTAAGTTAATTCTTGGATCTGTGATTTCATTAGGTACAAAAATCATGCCTAATCCCTCCTAAATTTGGTAAGTGTCACCTATTTTGGCAACCGATACTTGGATATTTTCTCCTGCTTGTTTTTGCGCTTGAGCCTTGAGTAAATCATAGTCGCCTTCTTCTGGTAAATGAGATAGGATCAAACGTTTCGCACCAGCAGCCTTCGCAATCTTACCTGCCTCCCCTGCTGTAAAATGCGCATGGTGATTTTCATGTCCATCAAAGAGATAAGTATCCGCTAAAAATAAGTCGGCATCCTTGACAAATTCGTTAAAACTTTCCATATAACCAGAATCTGCCGTAAAGACAAATACCTTGCCACTACGCTTTTCGACAATTCTCATCGCATAACACTCCACAGGATGTATCGTCTTTTTAAATGTAACAGAAAACGGTCCCAAATTCAAATGATTCGCCTCCAAGTAATTATGCCCTTGACTCACTTGTGGCATGGTTAAATCATTAAAATGAAACGCATCATTACCATGGCCATAGATGGGTAAGACTCTGTTTTTATCACGCTTGTTAGATAACTGCCACATATATTGCAACACACCTAAATCAGCAATATGATCATGATGATAATGACTGATAATGACCCCATCTAAATCAAGCGGACACATCACCTTTTCTAATTGACTTAATGTTTGGCTGCCGGCATCAATTAATAGATGAAAGCCGTCTGATTCCAAAAGATAGCTTGTAGTTCCGCGCCCTTTAGATGGATAAGCTCCCATGCAACCTAAAATCGTTAATTTCATCGTCATTCCTCCTCAGATTTTCCTTAAGATGATTATAGCATGTTTCTAAAAAATTCTTCAAAGATATAGAAGAGAATCATTTGAACCATTCATGAACAAGAAGTAAAGAAATATCATTTTAAGTTTGTTTAAAGCTTCTGGAGTGTAAACAATAGCATACTTATCGCTCATATGCCAAATTCCTTAGATAATTGTGCATCAACTTCATCTGTCGTATAGGTTCTTCCTGATTTTAGTGATTTTATTCCCTTCAATAGTTCAGTGTCCAGTTCTGTCTGAGTCATTGCACCAATAGCAGTCGGTGTAGCGGATGGAAGATACAAATGAAGCGGTAATCCTCTCGTTAACACAATCTGACTGTACAACATTTGAATTGCGCTAGAAGGAGAAATCACTAATTTTGAAAAGATTTTTTCAACATTTTCTTTTAATTCTGTATCAATCTGAGCAGTAATAATTGTATTCGCCATAAACTCAATTCCTTTATGAATCCACTATCTGAACCAAAAATAGAAATAATCGAAACTATGTCAAAAAGCTACCCTCCCCATATTGAGTAGGATAGCCTTTGAAAATTAATAGCTTAAGATTTGGTCAACAGTGGTGCGGTCTAGACGACGAACGACTTCTGTGACTAATTTAACCGTATTTAGATAGTCATCTTCATGAATCACGGAAGTATGGGAATGTAGATAACGGACAGGTACGGTAATCGCTAAAGATGGAATACCTTGACGGGTTAAGTGCATTTGACCTGCATCTGTACCCCCACCAGCAATAACCGTATATTGGAATGGAATTTCTAATTCTTCGGCTACATCGGTGACAAAGTTCAATAATTTCTTATGAGGAACCATTGAAGCATCGAAAATCAAGATTTGTGGTCCTTTGCCTAATACAGAATCTGCTTCTTTTGGTGTCATTCCTGGAGTATCACCTGCTGTACCGGTATCAAGCGCAAAGGCAATTTCTGGATTAGCAAGATAAGTACTTGTTCTTGCCCCACGTAAGCCGACTTCTTCCATGACATCACTACCAGCAAATAATTGGTTTGGATGGCCGTCTTTAGCTAAGTTTTCTAGCACACGTAAAGCCACGGCAGTTCCGACACGGTTATCCCAGGCTTTGGCTAAAAGGAACTTACTATCATTTAATCGTTTATATTCGATATACGGTGTAATCATATCGCCAGGACGGACACCCCATGATTTCACTTCTTCTTCACTTGAGCCGCCGACATCAATAAACATATCTTTAATATCATATGGTTTGTTACGCGCTTCTACACTTAAGACATGAGGTGGTTTGCACCCAATAACCCCATGAATTAGTTTACCTTCGCGGGTTTTAATTTCAACTTGTTGAGCGAGCATCACTTGTGACCACCAGCCGCCTAATGTTTGAAATTCGATGAAGCCTTTTTCCGTAATTTTGGTAACCATAAAGCCAACTTCATCCATATGTCCTGAAATAAAGATACGTGGACTATTTTCATCTTGACCGTGTTTGGCAATCACACTACCTAAACCATCAAAAATGATTTCGTCCGCATAGTCTTTGGCATAAGTTTTAAAGACTTCACGTACTTCTTCATTGCCTGGTACACCTCGAGCTGAAGTTAAGTCAATTAATAATTGTTCATCCTTTTGCTCTAACATCAAAATCCTTCTTTCTATATATGTCATTTCATGAAAAAAGGAGAGCAAGCCCCCCCTTTTTTTCAATATCATTCTTAATCGTTGTATTCTGCACGATATTTTTCGATTTCGGCTTTGTTTCCGTAAACGAAATGCCCTGGTACTACTTCTTCAAAAGTTGGCTTATCTACAGAATAATCGTGCACACTTGGATCATAGACATGCAATTTTTTCTTTTTCGCCAAAATTGGGTCAGGAATTGGTACAGCAGATAAAAGTGCGCGCGTATACGGATGAATTGGATGATTGAATAATTCTTCCGCTTCGGCTAGTTCCACGATTTCACCACGATAGATAACCGCGATTCGATCTGAGATAAAACGTACCACTGATAAGTCATGGGCGATAAATAGATAGGTTACGCCACGTTCTCTTTGGGCTTCTTTTAATAAGTTTAAGACTTGGGCACGAATCGATACGTCTAGCGCTGAAATCGGTTCATCCGCTACGACTAGTTCCGGTTCCATAATCATCGCACGCGCAATCCCGATACGTTGACGTTGACCACCTGAGAACTCATGTGGATAACGATACATATGTTCAGGTAGTAGTCCGACTTTTTCTAACATTGCACGTACTTTTGCTTCACGGTCCGCATCATCTTTATACAATTTATAGTTGTACAACCCTTCAGAGATAATGTAATCAACCGTGGCACGTTCATTTAGAGAAGCTGATGGATCTTGGAAAATCATTTGAATTTGTTGGATGATTTCATGACGTTTTTGTTTACTAATTCCACCATTAATCTTTTCACCTTTAAAATTGATTTCGCCTTTACTTGTTGGATTTAATCCTACAATTGCGCGACCAATCGTTGTTTTCCCTGAACCAGATTCGCCTACTAATGAGAAAGTTTCCCCTTTATAGATATCGAAATTAGCGTTTTTAACTGCCACAAAACGACTCTTTCCTTCACCAAAGGCAATTTCTAAGTCTTTAATCGATAATAATACTTCTTTGTTTTCAGTCACGAATTAGTTCACCCCTTCTTCAAAATCATCAGCATCAATTTCTTGCGTTAGTTGAACCATCCGCTCATGAAGTTGCTTAATTTTTTCAGGTGTGTCGACTTTTGGTGCTCGAGGGTCGAGTAACCAAGTCTTGGCAAAATGTGTCGGACTTACTTCAAACATCGGTGGCTCCGCTTTGAAGTCAATTTCCATCGCATATGGACTACGGAAGGCAAAGGCATCTCCAGCAATCTCTTTGTATAAAGAAGGTGGTGTCCCTGGCACGTAGTATAATTCTTCCCCTTTTTCACTCAATTGTGGAAGAGAAGATAATAAGCTCCAAGTATATGGATGCTTTGGATTGTAGAAAATTTCTTCTGACTTACCAATTTCAATAATTTGACCCGCATACATAACAGCTACTCGGTCAGCAATGGATGCCACAACCCCTAAATCGTGCGTGATAAAGATGGTCGTAAATCCATATTCTTTTTGTAAATCTTTAATCAAGTCTAAAATTTGTGCTTGAATTGTCACGTCTAGCGCAGTAGTTGGTTCGTCACAAATCAATATTTTTGGGCGACATGCCAAGGCAATCGCGATAACAATCCGTTGACGCATCCCTCCAGAATATTGGAAAGGATATTCATCATAACGTTGAGCTGCATTTGGAATACCCGTTTTTTCCATTAATTCAATGGCTAGTTGTTTCGCTTCTTTTGGTGTTTTGCCGCGGTGTTTGATAATTACTTCGGCAATCTGTGAGCCAATCGTTCTAATTGGGTTTAAAGAAGTCATTGGATCTTGGAAAATGGTTGCAATTTCTTTCCCGCGAATATTTTCCCAATCTTTATCGGTTTTATAATCAGTTAGGACTTTTCCATCATAAGTAATGGTTCCTTCACTGACACGTCCGTTTTGTTCTAACATCCCAGTAAATGTTTTGGTTAATACTGATTTCCCTGAACCAGATTCACCTACGATTGCTAAGATTTCGCCTTCTTCTAAGCTCAGTGAGACATTCCGAATGGCCTTTAATTGACGTTTTCTGACTTGGAAGCTCACTGAAACATTTTCAGCCGTTAATATCGTCTTACTCATTTTCTGTGTCCTCCTTATAAGTGCGTTCTTGGATCCGTTGCATCAGCTAATGTTTGACCTACGATATATAATGAAATAGATACTAACGCTAAAACTGCAACTGGAATCCAGAACAAGTATGGATAGTTACTAATATTCGGTGTGTATTTAGAAATAATACGTCCTAACGAAGGTACATCTGCACTCAACCCAACGCCTAAGAATGAAAGAAAAGTTTCTGCTGAGATGAATCCTGGTAACGTACGAGAAATATCTGTCATCACAACAGAAATCAAATACGGCAAGATATTCTTACTAATCATTCGTGGTACAGGTGTCCCTAAATTACGGGATGCTAAATTATATTCACGATCACGCATAATCATTACTTGTACCCGAATAAAGTAAGCTGTCCCGATCCAGTTTGTTACACACATCGCAAAGACTAAATTCCAAAAACCACTACCAAAGGCATAGGCTAAAACGATAATGATTAATAGTGAAGGTACGTTTGAAATGACGTTATACACTTCAATCATGACACGGTCCACTTTTTTGCTAACACCCCAAAGTGCCCCTACAATAACGCCAATCGTTGTGGTAATTGTTGTAGCTAACACACTGATTAAGATAGAAGTTCTCGCACCTGCCCAAACCGCATCGAATAATGATTGACCGTTGGCATCGGTACCGAACCAGTTCTCAGCACTTGGTGGATTATAACGTGCATCGAAGTTATTGATATTTGATACATTCATGAAATCATAACCACTAAATAGCGGTTGGATGAAACTCATCAAAATAATTAATACAAGTAATACCAGCATCGTAATGGCTACTTTACTTGAGAAAAACTTTCGTGCCACTGATCGCCAGTAGGAATACTTCGGCGTATCGATTTTTTCAGAATTAATCGTATCAATCGACACAAAGTTAAAATCTTCTTGGCTGATTTGATTTAACTTTTCCAATTCTAATCTCCTCCTGACAATTTAATACGTGGATCTAAGTAAACCATTAATAGGTCACCTAATAATACAGCTAATACCCCAACGACTGTGAAGATAAAGACAATCGCTACCGTTAATGGGTTATTATGTGAAAGAATCGCATCTGGTAACATTTTACCCATACCAGGAACGGCGAAAATCGTCTCCGTGATGGTTGCCCCAGCGATAGATAAAATGATACTACCTGGAATACCATTGGCAATTGGAATCACGGCGTTTTTGAAGATATGACGACGCGAAATTTCTTTAGAGGTCAACCCTTTTGATTTGGCAAATTTAACATAATCTGCAGACTGTTGGTCAATCATATAACGACGAACCCAAATAACTAAACCAGACACATTTAAGAACCCTAAGATAAAGGTTGGTAAGATATAGGATTTAATATCCCCTGCACCATAAGTTGGGAAAGATAATGGTAAACCAAATAAGGTATTTCCTAGATATCTAAAGAAGTAGACAAAGGCTAGTGACGGTGCTGAAATCATAACCGTTACTAACGCAATACCAATCTTGTCGGGTAGTTTACCTTTCAAACGCGCCATTACCATCGCCATAGGCACCCCGATAAGATAAGCAATCACCACTGCTAAGGCACCCATTCTAAATGAAATAGAAATCATCGAAGGGTCTTTGTAGTTTGGTTTTGTTTGCACATAGTTATCATGATACATTGCTTTTTCACGAGATGAAATTTTATTTGAATTTTTGTATTGGCGAGTGTAAATATTGGCAGAAGAACGCATGGTCTTGCCATCTGCTAAAGTAATTTCCTCACTCACCGTTTGTCCTTGGCCACCAAATAAGACATCTGACACACTTTGTCCAGAGAACGTTGGATAAGAAGTTCCTAGATTGATGTGGATGATATTTTGGTGGATAAATGGAAATTGACCATTGAAGTAGATTTGATACTTATATTGCGTACCTGATCCGACTAAAGCCCAACCAACCATTGGATCTTTTTCAATCTTCAAATAGCGTTTCAAATCCGGATTAGATGGGTCTTTCACTTTCCATGGATGGTCAATTACTATCAAATTTGAATAGAAATTCCAAATACGTTTTAATAATGGAATATCTTTTGTCGCATAGTAACGACCACTTTCAGGAAAAATCCCTAATTTCCAGCCATTTTCTTTGGCCCATTTTTGATACAAAGATTTGTTTTCCTTGCTTGGTTTTGCAGTTGCCTCTTTGTATTCTTTACGTACCTCTTTGACTAAATCACGAGAGTCTAGATACTCAATATAACCCATGCGATCAAAGGCCGTATTTTCATAGTTGGCCAATTCATCTGGATGGGCTTTTAATTTAGAATACGTAGAGTCCTCTTTAAAGATGGTATTTCGCGGCACTAACGTATAAATTAATACATAAGTGATCGTAGTTACTAAAAAGATACTCACGATCGAACGCAAAATACGAAAGAGTAGATAACGTTTATTCACTCAGCTTCCTCCTAAATTATCAATATGCCTCGAAATATTAATTATTAAACTTTTGGCCGATATTTTTCCCAATTCATTTATAACCACTTTCAAAGCATATCTTTTTAAATAGAGACTACCAAAATAGCTCAATTTTTACAAGAAAATTTGTATTTCCGTTGAGAATAAAAATCATCCTTAGACTTTCATTCTCAACGGCGCAAAATTTCCTACAAAAATCACTTACTATGATAGCACTAATTACACTGATTAAAAAGAGTAAAAAGGGCTTTTTTAATTTTTCGCCCTTTCTACTCCTTTAGTATTTTAACACATTTTACTTCGTATTTTCAGCTGTTTCTAGTCTTTTTTCTTCCCAATTCTTCAAAGCTTTTTGATATTGTTTGGTAGTTACAGCTTTGTCTTGAAGTTTCATACCTTTGAATTTGTATGATGCATTTGTAGCAGCCATACCACACCAACTAAATTGTCTAGTGAATGGTACAATCTTAGATACACTTGGAACTGCACCACCAGCTTGGATAGGAATTTGTAAAGCATTTGCTGATAACCAAGCTTCAGCATCTGCATAAGCATCATAACGTTTATTCACATCTTCAACTGCAGTGATTTTTGCAGCTTTGTCTAATAAAGCATCATATTCCGCTAATTTTAATTCATTTACTACTTGAGCAGATGGATTATCTTTAGCTGTTTCAGATGGTTGTAAACCTAAGTTATCCAATTGAGCACCTGATCTTGAATTATAGATGTCTAAGTAAGTTGATGGATCTAAGTAGTCAGGGCCCCAACCAGAAGCAGTAGAGATATCGTAGTCTTTATCTGCTGCTGTTGTTGCTTGATAAGTAGCAGCAAGATATTTATCTTCGTTTAATAATTGAATATCAATCACGACATTATCTTTACCTAATGTCGATTCAATTGAGTGCTTCAATGATTTTGCTTGGTTCACTAAAACTTCAGATTTTTCATCTTGAGGTAAGTCTAGGTGAATTGGGAATTGTACGCCTTGCGCTTGTAGTTCAGATTTTGCTTTTTCAAATAAAGATTTCGCTTTATCAGCATTGAACCAACCTTCTTGGCTATCCGCTAATTTCACATCGCTAAAGGTATCTGGGTCTAATTTGGCTAATTTTTCTTGTACAACTTCACCATAATCTTTACCGTCAACTGTTACGAATTGAGATGGTATTAACATATTACGGATACCTTGTGCTGCACCAGTTTTACCAACGTTTTGCGCAATATATTCTTCTTTATTTAACGCAAATTCTAAAGCTAGACGGAAGTTCTTATTCATAATAGCTTTATGAGTACTATCTTTTTCAGCATCTGTTTTCTTAGATGTTGCACTGTATGCTTTACGATCAAAGTTAAAGGTCATATTAAATGTTGAACCATTTGGTTGTGAGAAGTTAATCGCATCACCGTATTTAGCTTCTACATCTTTATAACCACCTGAGTTAGGATATACACGTGCAGTTGAATAGTTACCTTGATCAAATTCTTTAAATAGCGAATCAGGATTGCTTCCATCAAAGTAAGTTAATTTTACATTATCAATGTAGACATGTTTTTTATCCCAATAAGATTCGTTCTTCTTATATTCAATTACTGATTTGGCAGTATTGTTTGTTAAAATGTAAGCACCGTTATATAGAATGCTATCTGGTGTAGGTTGCCCGAAGTCTTTACCTTTAGATTTTAAGAATTCTTCATTCACTGGACACATGATACCGTAAGTTAATTTAGAATTCCAGAAGCTTTCTGGACGAGTTAACGTATATTGTAAAGTATAGTCATCTACTGCTTTAACCCCAACAGTAGAAAAGTCTTTCGTTACCCCTTTGACATAGTCATCTAAACCTTTAATACTATCTTGAACAACATATAAAGTTTCAGATTTTACATCAACGGCATGTTTCAAAGCAGTTACCCAGTCTTGAGCTTTTACTTCTGCGTAGTCATTTCCTTCACTATCTACCCATTTTACGCCTTTACGTAGGTGATAAGTGTAGGTTAAGCCATCGTCACTTACTTCCCATGATTTAGCTAGCGCAGGTTTCAAATTACCATACTCGTCATTTTCCAACAAACCATCAATGAAATTTGCGAAGTGGTCACTATTTGAACTTCGTGATGAGAAAGTATAGTCTAAGCTATTAATATCGGTGCTATAGACGTAAGAATAATTAGATTCTCCCTTTCCAGAATCTGAAGCCTTTTTGTCACCACCAGAACAAGCTGCCAATAAAACAGTACTTGATAATAATAAAGATGGCACTACGATTTTTTTCATTTTATTGCTCATATTGCATTCTCCCCTCTTTTTGTTCATAAAAAGTTCATAAAGCTATAAAAATATTAAGATAGATTAAGAAAATTATAATTTTTTATCTAGCGGATGTCAATATATTCAAAATATTTTCTGTTATAACATTTTCTTATCGTCATTTACACACAGCAACAAATTCACAATTTCACATAAGTTAGATGTTTTTTAACTTCAATCAACATTTGCTTATAAATTGATTTTATAACCGCATTATTGTTAACAGTTCCGCTTGTATTTTAATAATTAATATTTTATTTTTTCGTTTGGATTCACATGTTTCGTTTCATTTTTATCTAATAATTGTCTTAAATTTTTTTACAATTCAAACAATTTAGTGTCAAAAAAATTTTTTGTCATTTTTCAATTTGTTTCACAGCATTATGAAACATTCTCAACTTTTGTGAAGCTTGGTACTTTTAACCTTTCTTCTTGTCAAGTACCACTATATATTGTGTGCAATTAGATTTATATTCGTAATCTAGTACAAGATATTGATTGTAAATTTTCTCACTTTATCTTATCATAGGTACAGATAAAAAATATTTATAGATAATGTTTACGGAATACACAAAGTTGGCTATTTAAGAAATTTGATTTCGAGATTATTGACACTTTGTCTAGTATTTCCTTTTTATTTGAAGAAAATGATTGAAGGAGTGAGCAGCTTGTTAAATATAGCAATGCCAGTTGCGACAGATGAAGTAACTGAGAAATTATCTAAAATGAAAGTCGTGAAACGCGATGGCCGCTTGGTTGATTTCGATGATGAAAAAATTTACGATGCTTTGATGAAAGGTCGCAAAAAACTTAAAGAACCCCTTTCCCCATTAGAACACGAAAAACTAGTGGAAATCGTACAACTGGTAGATCGAGAAATTGCGGAACGTTTTACCGACAATGTCAAAATTTATGAAATTCAAAATATTGTCGAACACTTCTTATTAGAAAAATCATTTTTAGCCTTAGCGCAAGAATATATTAGTTATCGGACCAATCGCGATTTTCTGCGTAAACAAGCAACAGATATTAATCTTTCTATTAGTAAGTTGATTAATAAGGAAGAGACTGTCGTCAATGAAAATGCCAATAAAGATAGCGATGTGTTTAATACGCAACGGGATTTAACTGCGGGGATTGTCGGCAAATCAATTGGACTAAAAATGTTGCCGCCTCATGTAGCTAACGCCCATCAAAAAGGGGAAATTCATTATCATGATTTAGATTATCATCCTTATGCCCCAATGACGAATTGCTGCTTAATTGATTTTAAGAGTATGCTCACGGAAGGCTTTAAGATGGGAAATGCAGATGTCGAGTCACCTAAATCTATTCAAACAGCAACCGCGCAAATCTCTCAAATCATCGCCAATGTAGCTTCTAGTCAATATGGTGGCTGTTCTTGTGACCGCATTGATGAATTATTAGCTCCTTTTGCGAAATTGAATTTTGAAAAACATTTACAAGATGCCAAAGAATGGATTGATGGTCAAGAACGTCAAGAAGCATTCGCCTACAAAAAGACCAAAAAAGACATTTATGATGCCATGCAAAGTTTAGAGTATGAAATTAATACACTCTTTACTTCAAATGGTCAAACGCCTTTCACTTCACTTGGCTTTGGTTTAGGGACAAATTGGTTTGAACGGGAAATTCAAAAAGCTATCTTACAAATTCGGATTGATGGTTTAGGTCGCGAACATCGCACAGCCATCTTCCCTAAATTAATTTTTTCTATTAAACGTGGGGTGAATTTAGAACCAACCGATCCAAACTACGATGTCAAACAATTGGCCTTGGAATGTGCAACCAAGCGCATGTATCCGGATATTTTAAACTATGATAAGATTGTCGAATTAACGGGTAGTTTCAAAGTGCCAATGGGTTGCCGTTCTTTCTTACAGGGTTGGAAAGATGAAAACGGTCAAGAAGTCAATGTCGGTCGGATGAATTTAGGTGTTGTTACCTTAAACTTGCCACGAATTGCGATGGAAGCCCAAGGTGATTTTGATAAATTCTGGAGTATTTTGGAAGACCGTCTGGATATTGTGAAAGATGCTTTAGTCTATCGCGTGAATCGTTGTAAAGAAGCGCTCCCTCAAAATGCGCCAATTCTTTATATGTATGGTGCCTTTGGAAAGAGATTAAAACGCAATGGCAATGTCGATGAACTCTTTAGAAACAAACGCGCGACGGTGTCTCTTGGTTATATTGGTCTTTATGAAGTTGCCTCAGCCTTTTACGGAGGTGCTTGGGAACACAATCCAGAAGCCAAACAGTTTACCCTTGATATCGTTAAGACCTTAAAGATGCACGCCGACCAATGGGGAGATGAATACGGCTATCACTTCAGCGTCTACTCTACGCCTTCTGAAAGTTTGACAGACCGTTTCTGTCGTTTTGATACGTATAAATTCGGGATTGTGGAAAATATCACGGATAAAGAATACTACACCAATAGTTTCCATTATGATGTCCGTAAAAATCCGACCCCATTTGAAAAACTAGATTTTGAAAAAGACTATCCAAAATATTGCTCTGGTGGCTTCATCCATTATTGTGAATATCCAGTCCTTCAACAAAATCCAAAAGCCTTAGAAGCTGTCTGGGATTATTCTTATGATAAAGTCGGCTATCTAGGCACCAATACACCGATTGACCATTGTTACGAGTGTGGTTTCGAGGGCGATTTTACACCGACTGAACGCGGATTTGAATGTCCAGTTTGCCATAATCATGATCCAAGAACTTGCGATGTCGTCAAAAGAACTTGTGGTTATCTAGGCAATCCACAAGCTCGTCCAATGGTGCATGGTCGTCATAAAGAAATCTCAGCACGTGTTAAACATATGGAGGATGTACACTAATGAATCATCCAAAACCAAAAGAATGGGATGCAAAGCTTTTATCTCAACGTATGATTGCCGACTATAAACCTTTTAACTTTGTCGATGGCGAAGGAGTCCGCAATAGTCTCTATGTTAGTGGTTGCTTATTTGCTTGTGAGGGGTGTTTTAATAAAGCAGTCCAAAACTTCAATTACGGCACCCCCTACACGGAAGAACTAGAAGCCAAAATCATGGCCGACTTATCCCATAGCTATGTGCAAGGATTAACCTTACTCGGTGGTGAACCCTTCTTAAATACACCCGTCGTCTTACCACTCGTCAAAAAAGTACGCGAAACCTTTGGCGACACAAAAGATATTTGGAGTTGGAGTGGCTATACCTTTGAAGAATTACTGCAAGAAACTCCTGATAAATTAGAACTGTTAAGCCAAATCGATGTTTTAGTCGATGGTCGTTTCGAATTAGCCCAAAAAGACTTGAACCTACAATTTCGAGGCAGTCGGAATCAAAGAATTGTCGATGTTCCTCAATCGTTAAAATTAAAACAAGCCGTTATTTGGTCAAAATGTAAAGATGCCGATCAAAGTTACGAACAAATCAAACGTAGTGAATTAGGCGGCTAAAATGAAAATCTCAAGGAAACAGTGACTCATCTGTCGTCCTTGAGATTTTTTCTTTCATATTCAAAAAGTAGTAAGGTAATCAACTCATAGGTCTTATCTTTTAAATTGGTCAAGGTGATACCTAACAGCCGAATCCCCCGTCCTTCTTCATATGTATCTTCAAATAAAAGACTCGCCTTCGAAAAAATATCCTCTTTATGATCAATAAACTCTGGGAAGGTTTGTCTCTTGGTAATTGTCGTATAATCATCGTAGCGCAATTTTAAGACCACAGTTTGTCCCTGTTTTTCTTGCTTGCTAGCTGTATTAGCAACACTTTCTGATAATAGACGTAGCTGTGAAATCGCCTGGTTCATCGAATAAAGGCTCTCACCAAAAGTATGTTCTTTGCCAATAGATTTGCGTTCACGATTAGTCACGACAGGAGAATTATGAATCCCCCGAACTTTGCGATAAAGCGAGTAGCCCATCTTGCCAAATGCATGAATTAGCTCCATTTCTGATTTATTATACAAATCTTCACCCGTGAAAATCCCCATCTCATGCATTTTAGGAATCGTCTTTTTCCCCACACCATGAAACTTTTCAATCGGTAATGGTTTTAAAAACGCCTCGGCTTCTCCTGGCATAATCACAGTCATGCCATGGGGTTTGCGATAATCTGAAGCTAATTTGGCTAAAAACTTGTTATAACTCACCCCAGCCGAACAAGTCAGATGTAATTCACGCCATATATCTTCTTGAATACAGCGTGCAACTTTGATGGCACTTTTTGAACCAATTTTATTTTCAGTCACATCTAGATATGCTTCATCAATCGACATTGGTTCAATCAAGTCTGTATAGCGATGAAAAATGGCGCGAATCTGACGCGAAATTTCTCGATATTTTTGATAATTTCCGGGAACAAAAACGGCTTGCGGACATAACTCATACGCTTTTTTGGCACTCATCGCCGAATGTATCCCGTATTCTCTAGCCTTATAATTACAAGTCGTCACCACACCACGGCCTTTGGTATCTTTGGGATGACGGGCAATCACTAGAGGATGCTTAGCCAACTCAGGATTGTCGCGCTCTTCCACCGAGGCAAAAAACGCGTCCATATCAATATGAATGATTTTACGGCTCATGTCATTTTTTAAGGGAAAACGCATCTCCGCCATATCTCTCACCTGTTTCTCAAACTTTTCTATCTCTATTATACAAGAACAGACATTCCGTTTCAATCTTCAGGCACATAAGAAATCAAGTCGCCTGGTTGATATTCAAGTACTTCACAGATTTTTTCTAAAGTCGAGAAACGAATGGCCTTTGCTTTGCCACTTTTCAGGATAGAGAGGTTGGCAATTGTAATATCGACGGCTTCAGAGAGTTGCGTTAAGGTCATTTGGCGCTTTTTTAAATATTGGTCTAAGTGTATTTCAATCATTTAAATCACCATCTCTAATTCATCTTGTAGGGATAGTGCTTTTTGGTATAACTTTGAAAAACTAATACTGATTAAAACCATCGTGAAAAAAAACAGACAAATGGCTAACCCTATCAGCATCAATCCTGGTGCATCGCCTAAGTCCGCCCAACGATAAAACATCGGTAAAATGCCTAAACTCAAGAAAAAGATGACACCACTTGCTAAACTTACTTGCTTTGTATAGATGAGTAATTCCTTTTGAAAAGCATGTTGACTTGATTTTTGCCAAATATGCACACTCTTAACTGCCATATAGCTAATCGTTGCTGCTGCTAAAATCAAACAAATAAGCGTTAAGTTGTTTTGCCAAATCATACCTTGATGCTCGCTGGTAAAAATCTATACGCCCACAAGAAAACTCATCAACCAAAAAATCACACTCAATAAGATACTAACGAAAGTAATCATATATTTTTCCATTTTCATCATCCTTCCTTTGCCTAGAGCATAACAGATTTTTATCGAAAAACAATAAAAAATAAGCTAGCAAGCATTCACTCACTAGCTTATGGGACGTTTTAATTGATGAAAATGTTTTGCGAGCCGCTCGTGGCTAATCAAGCTGCTTCACATCCTTTATTCTATATTGCTTCTTTGCCTCGTTGGCCGGTGCGGATGCGGATGACTTCTTCGATTGGTGAGATAAATATCTTGCCATCACCGACTTCTCCTGTGCCACAAATCATCAGAATACGATCGACCACACTTTCGACATCTTTATCTTCTAAAACAAAGCTAACCTTAACTTTCGGTAAAAGACTAGTAATAATCGCCTTGCCGCGTACATATTCTTTGACACCTTTTTGATTCCCATATCCTAAGACTTGGGTAACGGTCATCCCGGAAATCTCAAAATCACGGTTAATCTCAGCTTTTAATTCTTCTAATTTTTCTAAACGAATGACTGCTTCTATTTTCTTCATAAACGCTACCTTCTTTCTTATGAATCTAATCCCATAAAGGTTGGATAAGCCGTTTCATCATGTTCGATACGGTCCATACCAAGTGCTTCTTCTGAGTCAGTGACGCGAATTGGCATAAAGAATTTAATCACGCTGATAATCACGAAACTTAATAGACCGGCAAAAACAATGGTACAGACAATACTTTCAAGCTGAGCTAAGAATAATTGAACATTGCCATAGAATAAACCAGCTTTCCCACCAACTGCAGGATCGGCGAAAATTCCTGTCATTATTCCACCGAAAATCCCACCAACACCGTGACAGCCAAAAGCATCTAGCGCGTCATCTAATTGCAATTTTTGCTTGATAACAGAAATAAAATAGAAACAAAACGGACTAACTAAAAATCCGATAATAATGGAAGACCATAGTGAAACAAAACCTGCGCCTGGGGTAATCGCAACTAAGCCTACAACAGCACCTGTACAAGCACCGACTACAGTAGGTTTGCCAATGACTAGTTTTTCAATCAACATCCATGATAGCATCGCACTAGCTGCAGCGGTATTCGTTGTTAATAAAGCATGAATCGCTAAACCATCGGCTGCAAGTGCTGAACCGGCATTAAAACCAAACCAACCAAACCATAAAAGGCCAGCACCAAGCACTACAAACGGAATATTATGTGGGCGATATTCGATTTGCGCATATTCGCGTCGTTTACCCACTACATAAGCTAAAACCAAACCTGAAATACCAGAGCTAATATGCACGACATTTCCACCCGCAAAGTCAATTGAGCCAATCGCATCTAACAATCCTTTGCCCCAAACCATGTGAGCTAATGGTGCGTAGACGAGAATAATCCAAGCAGCGATAAATAAGAAAATCGCCGAAAACTTCATCCGGCCAACTACTGAACCGGTAATAATCGCTGTAGCAATCAAGGCAAACATCATTTGAAAGGCTGCGAATAGTCCTTCTGGGATGCCATCGCCTTTTGTCATTGATACATGGTTAAAAAAGACTTTATCCAAATTTCCGACTAATAGATGATCGCCGCTAAAGGATAACGAATAACCAATCGCAATCCATAATATTGAGGCCAATCCTAAAGTACAGATAACCATCATCATCGTATTTAAGATATTTTTTCTTCGCTCTAGCCCGCCGTAAAAGAAAGCTAGCGCTGGGGTCATTAAGAATACTAACCCACTACAAATCAAAATAAATGCAATGTTTCCTGTTTCCATTTGAATTCTCTCCTTTTTTATCGTCCTAAACGACTGAATGATAACCAACTTTTTTAAGGTAACCTACCTTATGTTAGAAATACTAACACATCTTTTTTGAATTTTCTAGCTTTTCGACTGAATTGGTGTAATTTTCTAAAAATTCGTCACATACTATGTTAACTTTTCTGACACATATATCAAAAAAACGCATCAAACATAGAAAATTCTCTACATTTGATACGTTACCATTAGATATTTTACGAGTGAATTTCGTGATAGATTTGATAGATTGCTTGCTTTTTATAGCCTAGCGCCTTAGCCACTTCTTTAATTGCAGTATTTGGTTTTTCACCATATATTTCGATGCGATCGGCGACTTTTTGGCGAATTTGTTCCTCTGTCAATGCAACTACTTCTGCTGACTGTTCCTCAATAGACTGGCCAGATACTAAGAGACAGCACTCGCCTTTGATCTCATTGTCTTTAGCATATTGGGCTAACTCTAGTAAAGTTCCTCTAATAAATTCTTCATGGATTTTGGTTAATTCACGGCAAATCACGGCTTGTCGATTTTCCCCAAAAACTTTCACCATATTCGCTAACGTACTTGCGAGGCGATACGGTGATTCGTAAAAAATCATACTGGCAGAAAGTTGCGCTAAAGGGGTTAAAGCTGCGACTTGCTCTTTTTTCTTACGCGGTAAAAAACCATGGAAATAATTTGGCTGCGCGGATAAGCCTGATGCAATCAACGCAGTAAGTCCAGCTGTTGGTCCTGGCAAGGCAACAACAGGAATATCTGCTGCAATGCAAGCTTGGACTAATTCATGACCTGGATCGCTAATCGAGGGCATGCCTGCATCAGAGACTTGGGCAATCGACTGACCTGCAAGTAAGCAATCGACTAACTGCGGCACCCGTTCCTTATAATTATGCTCATGTAAACTTTTTTGCGGCGTAGAAATTTCAAAATGATTTAACAATTTTTGCGTATTGCGTGTATCTTCGCTAGCAATTAAATCTACCTGTTTTAAAATATCAATGGCTCTTTGCGTCATGTCTAGCAGATTTCCAATGGGCGTCGGAACTAGATAAAGACAAGCGCCATTATGATGATAACTTTTTTGTTTGGTTAACATTTTATCCCTCATTATTCACGATAAATGACTTCTAAACAAAAGGCACACGGTTCATCATTTGCTCTTCTTGAACCATATAAGTCATAACATACGTGAAAGCCTTCTTCATAGATATTTTCAAGATTTTTACGTGAAGTAGACAAAGCTTGCTTCATTTTTTTACTTGAATTTGGATTGGTTTGATTCATTTCTCGTAAATGCTCACGTAATTTTTGATTTTCCAATTCGAGCTCGGTATTTTTCTCCACTAACTCTTGGATGGATTGTTTCATTGTTTGTAATTTAGATAGCATCTGAGATAAATCAGACTCAAACGCATCCAAGCCATCATATAAATCACGTTTATCTAACTTCATCTTGTTCACCTACTTTACCACTTCTTCAATTTCATCTTGGGTATATTCCAAGGCAATTTCACGATTTGGGAATTTCACTTTGACAATGCGTGACAATAAGTTCAATTCCACCACTTTACCGATGCCTTCTGGTGTTTTGACTTGCGCACCAAAATCAGGCATCTCTTTTTTAGCTAATTCATATTCATAATTTTCATATTTTAAACAGCACATTAAGCGTCCACACAAACCAGAAATCTTGGTTGGATTTAAAGATAAACCTTGATCTTTAGCCATCTTAATCGAAACAGGCATAAAGTCTCCTAAAAAGGTCGAGCAACATAATGGACGACCACATGGACCAATACCGCCTAAAATCTTGGCTTCATCACGGACGCCAATTTGACGCAACTCAATCCGTGTTCTAAAGATACTAGCTAAATCCTTGACCAATTCGCGAAAATCCACGCGACCATCGGCAGTAAAATAAAAAATCATCTTAGAACGATCAAGGGTATATTCTACCTGTACTAACTTCATCACTAGTCCATGCTCATTAATTTTCTCTTTTGCAATGCCATACGCTTCTTTGGCATCTAACTCATTTTGACGTGCTTGATCTAAGTCAGATTCACTTGCCAAAGAAATAACTGGTTTGATTTCTTCGGGCAAGTCTTCTTCGGCCATTTCACGATTTGGCAAAACAACAGTAGCTAAACAAGTCGCTTGCTGAGACTCAACAAGTACTTGGTCTTTAAATTGATATTGTGTATGTCCTGGAGAAAAGTAATAAATATGGCCAGCTTTTTTATAACGAACACCTACTACTTGAACCATAATCCTCTTCCTTTACCTCAAAAATTTTATTGCTGTAGAAAATGCAAAACAAATTGCTCGATGACATTTTGAAAGGCAACGTTACTATTCAGCTTCGTTTTTGCCTGTAATAAATCGGCCAATGCCTGATTATAAACAGTCTGTAAATTTCCTTGATTTTCATCGCGCAACGTACGAAACGCATACATTAATAAATCAAAAAATAATTGTTGCTGCTCTTTTTCTTTCGTTATTGGTATGATTTTCCGCTGCACATATACAAAGGCTGCAAAATCCCGATTTGTCAAATATTGGACAAATTGTTTTAAAACATCCCTAGCATCATTAAACCATTCATCGCGTGAGATTTCAACCGCTTTATCATAACTATTCGTTAAGTATGCTAGAATTTTCGCGGTATTTAAAGATAGGCCAGCTTGCTGTAATTGCTCGATTAAATGCGTAGTCGACAAATGAAAATGAATAATCTGACAACGCGATTGAATCGTTGGTAAAATTTTGCCTATCGCACTTGTTTCTAACAAGAGCAACACTTGTCCAGAAGGCTCCTCCAAAAATTTCAACAAACTATTCGCCGCCTGGATATTCATCGTTTCAGCATCAGAAAGAATAAAGATTTGTCGACCTGCTTCAAAGCCACGTTTCGCAAATTCTGTTTGTAGTTGTCGAATTTGATCCACTTTAATCGTTTGGCCATCTGGTGTAACTTGATGTACATTGGGATGCTCATTATTTTCGATACGTAAACAATTGAGACACGCATTGCAAGGCTCGTTTTCTTTCACGTTAGTACAATATAAACGCTTAGCTAACCAAAGACTTTCTTGGTGTTTTCCTGTGCCTTTTTCCCCTTCAAAAAGATAAGCATGAGCCAAACGCCCATGCTCAATACTTTGTTTCATCAGAGAATGCACAGTAGGATTTAACAATTCACCCATTACGCCATCTCCTTCTTTTTAAAAATGATGGAATCCCTCAACTGGCAAGACAAATACCGTTGCACCGCCGACTTCTACTTCCAGTGGATAAGGCATTGGTGAGTCAATGGATAAATCTAAGGACATAGGAGAAGTGATAAATTGTTTTCTAGATTGACAAGTTTTCTTAATCAAAGCTAGGACTTCCTCTACTCGTTCATCTTCTAAACCAATCATGAAAGTGGTGTTGCCCGCTTTTAAAAATCCACCAGTAGTCGATAATTTTGTGGCGCGCACATCAGCCTCAATAAATTCATTGGCTAGTCGATTACTATCCTTATCTTGAACAATCGCAATTATCATTTTCATCGCTATTCACCTCGTTTAAAAAATGTTGGGTTACTTTCCACAATTGCTGAAAAACTTGATTCAACAACTTCTTGTAAACTCATTTTAGCATCAATTCGATGAATACGCACTGGGTTTTCTTCTGCTAATTTTAGATAAGCATGACGCACCCGTTGATGGAACTCTAATCCCTCCAAGTCTAAGCGGTCGATATCTTTTTTGCGATGATTTTGGATACGTCTTAATCCCGTATCTGAATCAACATCTAAGTATAAGGTAAAATCTGGTTCTAACCCTTCTGTGGCAAATTCATTGATTTGAGCAATTTCTTTCATCCCAATACGTCGACCTGCGCCTTGATACGTTAAGGAACTATCTACAAAACGATCACAGATAACGATTTTTCCCTCGTTTAAAGCAGGCATAATCACTTCTACCAAATGTTGACGACGCGCTGCAGCATAGAGTAAGGCTTCTGTACGTTCATCCATTTGACGGTGATCTGGATTTAAGATAATTTGACGGATTTTTTCCGCAATCAATACGCCGCCTGGTTCACGGGTTTTAATGATTTCTTTTTTCGCAATCATTTGTAAACGTGGAAATAATTCATTTAAGACGGTGGTTTTCCCTGCGCCGTCTGGTCCTTCAATTGTAATAAATAAGCCGTTAGCCATAATTTCCTCCAATATCTTTTATAGCTCGCGACGGCCTTCTACCGCTTTGAGCAAGGTTACTTCATCCGCATACTCAATATCGCTTCCTACAGACAAACCATGAGCAAGACGGGTTACTTTAATGCCTGCTGGTTTAATCAGCCTAGATAGATACATTGCGGTTGCTTCTCCTTCTGTCGTTGCATTGGTCGCAATAATCACTTCTTTGACTCTTTCATCATGAAGTCGTGTTAAGAGCGATGGAATTTGAATATCTTCCGGACCTGTGCCTTCCATCGGTGAAATGACCCCGTGTAAGACATGGTAAAGCCCCCGATATTCTTTCATTTTTTCTAACGCCATGACATCTTTGGGTTCTTCAACGACAAGAATCGTACTTTTATCGCGCGTTTCATCACTACAGATTTCACATGGATCTTCTTCCGTGATATTGCCGCACACACTACAAAAAATTAAATCACGTTTGACACTTAAGAGCGATTTGGCAAATTCATTCACCACTTCTTCTTTCATATCAATCGTATGGAAAGCTAATCTTGTCGCTGTTTTCTGACCAATCCCCGGCAGATTCATATAACTTGCAATTAATCTGGCAATTGGTTCTGGATATTGCATCGTCTCATCCCTTTAATTAAAATCCTGGTAAGCCTTTCGTATATTTACCTAATGTGTCTTCTTGGGCTTTTTTCGCTTTTTGTAAGGCATCATTCACGGCCATAATCACTAAATCCTGTAACATTTCTGGATCTTGATCATCAATAATAGCAGGATTAATTTCCAAATCTTTTAATTGTTGTTCACCTGTAACGGTAGCTTTGACATAATCATTGGTTGAAACACCGATAAAAGTCTGTTGATTTAAAGCTTCTTGAGCCGCCATCATTTCTTTTTGCATTTTCTTTACTTGTTTTAACATTCCTTGCATGTTGCCCATTCCGCGCATCATAATGCTATCACTCCAAATTCTTCATTATTCTTCTATTTTAACTAAATCACCAAACAACTCTTGGGCTGTTTGGACCATTTTTTCCGTTTCTTGTTCTGGTGAGTTTGCTAATTCCTCTGCCATAAATTCATGATTTGGCTGCTGAGGTGTATCACCATTTGTTTGTTCATGACCTGTTTTGTCAGTAGTTGCTGTTTTTTTAGCAAATTCATCTTTATGTAGGGTAATGAATTCACGTCTTAATTGTGGCCAGCTATCTGATGGAATAAAGACTAATTTCGGTGAATAATCTTTAATTAACAGACTGAGATAATTCTGCATATCATTCAGTAGCGTTTGATCATTAGCCGCTTTATTACATAAAATTTCATAACCAAAGGAGATTACTAGTCCATCTGGAGAAGCTGCTTGCACTTTTGAAGCATGTAATAAAGCCCGTTGCGTTACTTGCAAGTGTTGCATCAATTCTTCCCAAACTTGATTCACAGCCTGCAAATCTTCACGAGTGGCTTTCGATAAGACGTCAAACACTTGTACTTTCGGAATCCGATATTGCACCGTACTTTGTGAAGTTGTGCTACGTTTCGGTTTATTTTCCGTCGGTGTGCTTCCTTGATTTTGCTTCAATTGCGAAACTTCTTTTTGTAAAGCTTGAATTTGCTGTTTTAATTGCTGCACCTCTTGTGAATCCATCGCAGGACTTGCATTCGTTGCTTGTGAACCAACAGATAGACGAGGTGTTTGTGTAGGCTCACTTAATTTTACAATTGCCACTTCTAGGTAGATTGTCGGATTCGTGACAAAGCGTAATTCATTTTGTGCCTTGGAAAGTATCTCTATCCATTGAAAAATCGTTTCTGGTGCTAACTCTTTGGCCAACTGATGAAAACTCTCAGTATAATTGGTTGCTTGCTGTGCTAAATAATCTGGTGCTTTTTGCGCAATTAATAAATCCCGACAATAAACCAATAAATTTTCCAATAATCGTTTGGCTTCTTTTCCCGCTTGCAATAACTCTTTGACTGCAGTTAAGGCTTGTGCAGTTGCTTGTTTTTCACAATAGGTCAATAGTTGGGCCATCACTTCATCGGATAAACTACCGGTCACACTCATCGCCGTCTGCAAATCAATGTGTTCAGGATGATAGGCAATAGCTTGATCCAATATACTTAACGCATCCCGCATCCCACCTTCAGCGCATCTAGCAATAAGTTGAAGTGCCTCTTGATCATAGGCAACTTGCTCTTGGTCCAATATATAGGCCAAATGCTCGCTTATTTCTGGAATTCCAATACGCTTAAAATCAAAACGTTGGGTTCGCGAAATAATAGTAGCCGGAATCTTATGCACTTCGGTTGTTGCCAGAATAAAGATGACATTCTTTTTAGGTTCTTCTAACGTTTTTAATAAAGCATTGAAAGCCCCTGTTGAAAGCATGTGCACTTCATCGATGATATAGACTTTATACTTGGCTTGTGTCGGTGCATAATTCGCTCGATCCCGAATCAAGCGGACTTCATCGACTCCGTTATTACTAGCCGCGTCCATTTCAATGACATCATCCAGCGTCCCTTGCGTAATTGAACGACAAATCTCACATTCGTTGCAAGGCTCGCCGTCTTTTTGGTGAGGACAGTTTACCGCTTTTGCAAAAATCTTCGCCGCACTGGTTTTCCCTGTTCCTCGAGGGCCGGTGAATAAATAAGCATGCGAAATCTGATCTTGTTTAATTGCGTTTTTTAAGGTCTGCGTAATCGCCTGTTGTCCGACAATATCTGCAAATCTTTGCGAACGCCATACACGATACAACGCTTGATAACTCATTTTACCAGTCCCTTTCTGTGTCTATTTTTGAAATACGCTAATCTTTATTATACAAATTTTTGATTAAAATATCTAGGAAAAAAATCAGTAGGTGTGTGTCTGAATTTTAGTTATGATGTAGTCTGATGAATAAATTAAAGAGGATAAGAAAGTGCAAAAATTTGGAGATTGCCTCTTGCTTATCCTCAGAATCTTTTTTATAATTAGAATTGAGTTAAGCAAGTGGTATTTGCTTAATTTGTGAGGTAAGGAATGTGGAGTTCCTTGCCTTTTTCTTATGCCTTAATTATAACCTATTTTCTTTTAGAAAGCAATGAAAAACGTTGATTTTATCATGTTTTTTATATTTTAATCCACCCATTATAATCTATTTTATAAGCTGATTCTTTAATATTCTTTTTCCCTCTTGTGTATACATTTGATTTTGCAGCTGAAAATCCTTTGAGTTGCATTTTAATGTAACCGCCTCTCCACTCACCAAAAAACAAATCATCAAGTTTGTTCTGACCAATATCTATAATCATCCTTGCCATGGTTTCCGCACCTTTTATCGACCATTTCATTTTTCTATGTTTCATTCGATTAGAAATTTTACAATGTTGCGACTCCATTATGCCAATTCCTTCATGTGAGAAGCCACGTTTTCTTGCTGGTAAAGTATACTGAAAATTGGTGAGTATCCGTTTTGATATATCCCAAAATCTTTGTAATATTTTTTCGTCCGTTATCATAGATTCAAAAGTATCAAAAACAGTTTTTAAATTCTTGCGACTATGCGTCTTTATTGCTTCAATAGCTTTATTTTTTAAAGCTGGAACATTCTTAAAAATTCTTTTTATTGAGTCATTGACATGATATTCATCGTAAAAATGCTCGTGTTTACATCCAAATGATTTTACTAACTCATTAAATGTATACGCTGTATATCCTTTTCCCATATCCGAATTAGTAATTATCAAGCTATTTTCGTCAAATTCATATGTATTGTATAGATAATCCAAAACCAATTTCCTCGCTGCTTTATTACTGATAGATATAATTTCATGCTTATTTATCAATGTATTTCTATTATATTTCTTTTCAACACCCTCGTGAATAACAAAATGTGCTAGTTCAGTGCGATTTTTTTCATCTTTTAATGGTGTTTTAACTATAACGCCATCTCCTTCGATATACAATTTATCCACTTTTTTTCTTTTGATAATTTCTTCATCTTTCAACAATTCGAATTCATCTTTTGCAGCGTATAGTTCATCCACCATTTTTCTTACTTTTAACACGGTATCTTTTGTTATATGGATACCTTTTGTTTCTTCGATTGTACTAGCTACCGCACGATAAGTCATTTGAGTCGCCAATTTAGCTATCAAGTAGCATATTTCCTTACTATATCTAGCATAGGGAAGTAGTCCTAATACTTGATCCACAGGATAACAATATTCATTGTCCTTTTTATAGCATCGTCTACTAAAGGTCATTTCGCCAAAGGTAAATATTACTGTTCGAGTAGCCGTTTTTACATACTTCCAACCACTTGCTAACAACTCACTTGCTTTTTGATTTTCAATCTGCTGAATCTTCATTAAAAAGTCATTTTCGATTAATTGCTTCGTATTGATTAATGTTTCTTCCATTCAATTCAAACCCCTTATTATCAAATAACAAAGCAATTATATTAATGCCTTCTTCGTTATTCAAAAATCACTTTTCTACAGCAAAAAAATATTGATGTATCAACCATTCTATACTGTTTTATGGTGTAATTTAATCAGCAAGTGGGCGGTAGCAATCCCTTATGAAAGTGGTGGTGCCTATGAATGTTATCATGGAATCTACACGAAAGGAGGTTGCTTCGTGAGTGTAGCTGAAGGGCTCACATTAATGCTTAGTTTCGGCATGTTTATCATTGCCTTACTAACATTTGTTGTGGAGCTTATTAAGCACATGAACAATAAAAAATAGCCGTCCTAAGTAACAGTGGCATGTTGTAGGACGAGCTATTTAGCGAATTTTATAAAGCTACCGTTCGAGCTTGCTTTTTAGGGGAACTGTTTCCAGCAGTTCCTCTTTTCACATCTATTGTACCATACTTAGCTAAAAAATTCATTCTGTTTACACTCAAAAAAAGTAGAAAATTCTACTTTTCTACTTGTAGAATTTTCTACTTTCTTGTTGATTAATGAGTTAATAGTAATTTATCTATTAAAAAAATTATACTAAACGTAAAAACGGAGTAACATTATTATAGATTTTTTCTATTGTAATATTTAAAGACTTCTCAAGTTCATCGTTTGGGAGAGCAAGTTGATTTATTAACTCATTTTTCGTTAATAAATCATTTTCAATAATCATTTGAAACACTTCATGATAAAGTGTAGGTTTTTCTGAAATTATCACATTATCTAATGGTTCTTTACTTTTCCATTTATTTAAAGCAATTCTTTTGAAAAGGTATAACTTCTGATCCTCATTGATTAAACCAATTTGAAAAGTTCTCATTATCATTGCTTGCATAGATACCTTCCAATATTTCTTCAACTCAATATAATATTCTAAATTAATTGAGAGAAGAGAACGAATAAATGCTTCTTCCGGCAATAATAAACATGAAGCAAAATAATCAGCTTGCTTTTCTATAATTTTTAGTTCATTACTAGAATAATCATGTATACTTTCTACATCTCCGTGTAACAATAAGTGCCCCAGTTCATGCGCAATATTAAATCTTCTTCTCACAGCAGATTCTTGATTATCAGTTAACATGATAAAAGGTCTATCACCTATCCATTCAGAAACTGCATCCAATTTATCATGTTGCATATTGGATTCAACAACGATTACTCCGTTTGCTTCTGCATTTCCTATTAAATCGTGTAGCGGAGATTGCATATCTATTTTCCAACATTTTCTTAAGCATATTGCCATATTTTCTATATCTTCTTCAGTAATATCTTCTACATTTTTTAATAAAGGTTCAGGTAAATTAACCTCTGGAAAATTAACATATAACGAAAAAATATTATAGATTTCTTTTTGAAATTTTAATCGGATAGATTGCATATCACGTGCTCTTTTGGTTGCTGCAGCTTGACTTCTAAAAAACGTTGTTCCTCGGTATATATTTTC
The DNA here is from genome assembly GCF_000407565.1 of Enterococcus cecorum DSM 20682 = ATCC 43198. GTDB lineage: Bacteria > Bacillota > Bacilli > Lactobacillales > Enterococcaceae > Enterococcus_E > Enterococcus_E cecorum. Next base: position 834,509 of record NZ_ASWI01000003.1, on the reverse strand, counting down.
TGGATTGCTAGAGAAAAAATTCTTAGGAAAATCCAGTTCCTTAATTATAGCAAGTAAATTAGTTGCTCCTGGGGTTGTTTTTCCCAATTCATAATTGCTTATCATTTGCCTAGAAATTCCTGTTTTATCTGCTAATTCTTTTTTAGTCAATCCTCTTGCAATTCTAGCTTCTTTTAAACGAGTTGGATTAAATTTTGTTTTCTCCATTGATTTCCCTCCTCAACAAATCTTCAGAGTACGCAGTCAATGTTAAATCTAGCTTTTTACGAGTTTCTTCTTGCTTACCATCTGCAATTTGTAACCTTGGGACATTTGAAATTTCTAGTCGGTCAATCCATTTTTCGGTAGACACATCAGGCAATCCAAGTTGTACAAATTCTAATTGGTGATTTTTACCGCCATAAGTTAATAAAATGAACGGTGGCGTATCTTTGCTGTATTCTTCGTTTATATCTTCTTGAGAATAAAATAGATCAAATTGTCTATTCAAGACACTTGCCGTACTTCTATGAACTGCTTTACGAGGCATATATTTTCTATTTCTCACTTTAACTGGAGAAATAATTGCACCCTTAACTTCAATCATCGAATAAGTATATCCATTCGTATTATTCTTTGCTGGAATCATTTGCACATCACTTTTAATTGGTGAATCACTTAGAACAACATCTAACGCAACGTCTACTAGCCCTTGTCTAATATGACCTAAAGATTTGTTCATCTCTTTCCGTTTTAAAATAGGATTGGCATTAATTAACTCATGTAAGTACCGATATGCTTCTTGAACACTAAAATTTAGTTCTCCAGCAAGTTGACTTTCGCAGTTTTTTTCCAAATGTTTAGATAATAATCCCATAACAACTCTCCTTTACATACAATATCTATGTTAATAGATTACCTTTTTTTTGCAAAAATGTAAACACTTTATAACTAAATTATTCTACTTTTCTACTTGTAGAAGTTTCTACTTTTCCACTTTTCTACTTTTTGATTTTCTTTCCCTTGTAGTGCTGCATACTTCAATTCATGATACTTTTCTAAATCTTTTACTGTCTCATTAAAAGTATCATACAGAAATTGTCTTTGCTGCTTGGTTGCTTTAATCAGTGAATTAATTTTATCAATCGAAAGTAGCTGCATTCCCCTATCCTCAAGTTGATTTTGCAGTCGCTGCTTCTCTAATTCATTATCTGTCATTTCGATTTGATAAATGATTTTTCCTTGCTCCGTTTGTGTTTCAATCAACTGATCAATTTCTTTTAAGCGTAATTTAGCTTCGTTCAGTGCTTCTTCTAATTTTCTTTCCATGTTCCCAGTTTGAGTCGCCGTAATATCATGCTTGGCTAAAAAATTAATAGCGTCCACTAACTGATGGATGGTTTCAATCACAGGTTCCTTTTGAATTGGCACATTGCCATTATAAAGTGTTAGCTGCTTCATTAAGGTTTCCCCGTTCATATACCGCCTACGTTTTTCTTCATTTTCGCTGATGAAATAAAAAGCATCTTTGCGTTTAAAGTAAAATTGATAATCGCCATTTTCTAATCTGTCTACTTTATATCCGCCTATAAAAATTTGTCCCCTACTAGATAGACCATAGTCCACATTCAAATAAATGCCTTTATCTGTCACATGATGGATTTGCCAGGATTCAATCGTTAGCTGGTAGTCAAAATCATCTTTTGCAGCTACTTCTTTTTCTTCATAAGCCGAAAGGACTTCATCAACCGAAAAAGTAATATCGTTATTTGCTAGTCGCTTGATTATTTCTGTTTCGTTGTATTTTGCTGGATTTCCCTTATCTAAATTTCTCCCCCTTGTCCATTTGATTTGAGGCTCATCTAGCAATTTATATTTTGTCCATTTACCTGACGTATCAACTTCAAGATTAAGTGCTCTTGCCTTTTCCAAAAAATCAAACCAATTATGTGAGTGACCAATTAAAAAGTCTAATCGTGATTGTATTTTGGATTTAAAAATGGATTCTGCTTGCCACATTGTATATTTTTTGTGCGAATTTTTGGGAGACTTCTCGATAATTTTCGCACCATACCTACTCGCAATCTTATCAGAAATCTGCTCAAATAATTCTTTGGTGTAGTCTTTATTCTTTCCGCTTTTCTGTTTCGCAATTTTCCAGGGCATTTGTTTTCCAGTCACCGTGTTAGTCGAATTGACCACAATATGATTATGAATATGTTTCTTATCTACATGAGTTGCAATCACAAATTCATACTCTCCCCCAGTAAATTCTAACATAGTTTTTCGCCCGATTTCATGTATTTGTTCTGGGGTTAAATTATCATCTGGCGAAAAGGATTGGATTAAATGATGAGCTAATACACGTTGCCCACGACCATCTATATTTTCAATACTCTCTTGATTTAATTTCAACAGATTTTGTTTTTCATCAAATATAATGTAAGTGCCTTTTTTCTTATCGTGTAATTCTTTTGTGGCTAGAAATTCATCCATTGCATTGTAGACATCATTGATTAAATAGCCGCTTACCAACTGCTTATTGAGTGTCTTATTATCATTCATCACATATTGAAATAGATTGTCTAGGTCACTTCTTTCTTTGTTAGTGACTACCGTTTTGGCCGCGTCCTCTACATAATCATTCAGTCGATTTAAATGTTTCATCTTGTGTACTTGATAATGTTTTGTGTAGACCATTTTGCCAAATTCTCCTTTCCTCTCTCTTTTCTTCTTTTAATGCAGCTTCCACTAATGCTTTCATGTAATTGACGTTTTGTTTAATTTCTTGAATATCCTCATTTGAGATTTCATCAAAGTAATGTGCGAGTTTTACAATTTGATTGATATTATTTCCGAGTCTGTTAATTTGCCCATTCAGCTTTTTTAACTCAGAATAATCAACAATTTTTGCTTCACCCGTTATCAGCATGATCCGTGCAAAATTTTGAAAGTTGTTGAAGGGGCTTTTCTCTACTTTTTTATTGATAAAATTGTACTCCGCTTCTGTAAAATACACTTCTTTTCTGTACGAACGGTATCTTTTTCCTGTTGGCATAAATTTTACTCCTTTCAAATTTGCGTCGGGGACAAACGGACTTTTTCCCCGAACCCCTTTTGACGAAAATCAGGAAAAACAAATTTTTTCCTCGCTACGCTTCACCTTTTGCGAGCATAGTATTTGCCCGTGCAAATACGATTTTCCACGCTCATCACCAAAATAAAAAATGATGAGCGTAGAAGTTTTGGGGAGTCCCCCAATCCCCCAGTTTAAATTATTCATTTGCCTCTTTTAACATAAAATCCTCTAAAGTTTGAATATCTAATTTTGAATTTCTCGTCCGCATACGACTGACTGTTTTTGTTTTATTTTCGTTTACGGACGTTTGCCTTTTGGGGAGTTTTGCTTATTCATTTGTTGCGTATTCTTGTGTGTTTGCTTATTTTTGTTCGCTTTTGCTTTTGCCACTCTTTCTTCAAATTTCGATTCAAATTTTGTTTCCAAAGTTGGATGAAACATTTGCCTTTCAGCATTTTGAATGAAGGTCTTTCCTTCTTTAGAGATGAATTTCAACACATTATAGATTTCAGTTTCACTCAATTTCTTCTCTTCCAGCGATTCGAATATGACATCCGCTTCAGGTAAATCTAGTCGTCTAGCTAATACATATTCGTGTACATCCGCAAGAAATAATTGATTCTTATCTTTTGCATTTTGATGAGTAATCGCATGAATTAAAGTCAGCATTGTTGCTTCATAACCTAAATGCTCCTGTATCACAATTTGTTTTTTGTTGTCATCTATTTGATATTTTTGATTGATTTTGTCTATCTTAATCTCATAAGAAGTTAGATTTTTTAATTTCTTGAACACTTCAACATAATCATTGTTTGTCCATTCTTTATTTGTTTTTTTGCTTGTTTCTACTTCCACAATATCAATTAATTCAGTCGTTTTATACCTCACAGCTTTTCCTTCATCATCAATGATTGGTTGCCCTTTTTCATCTAACTTTGTCACATATTGCGTATCTAATAATTGATAGGTCTGAGATTGATTCTTTTCATCTGGATTCTCCATTTGCCAATCAGTTAGGCGTTCAAACTTTCGAATATCCGCCTTTTGTGCGACAAGCAGCTGCAAGTTTTCAACTGAGAGATAAGGCATTCTTGCAAAGATTTTCAAGTAATCCTTTAATTTATTTTTATCTTTTCCATAGTCAAGCAAATCTAATTTCAATGCTTTTTTCACTTCAACTGGATTTTGATTTTTTAGTGCTTGTCGCAAATCTATTTCTTTTTCTGAATCAATTTCTTTTACTTCAGTTTGTTTTAATGCTTTGATTTTTTCGATACCTTCTGGGAATAAAGGTACTGTTGAATATTTATAATTTTTTGCTTGATCAGGTTTTTCTGAATTTAATAAATATGTTTCAAATTTACTTTTTATATCTTCTGCATTCGTATCAATGAATGTTGCCTGATCTTTTGGCAAAGTGTTTTGAATTTGAATCACTGACTCATAAGGCACATACAATGCTTTCTCAAAATCTAATCCAGGACGTTTAAAATGTGGATTGTTCGTTTGAAAAGGTGTCTCATAAAAGCATTCTGATGGTTTACGTTTCCCTAAATTAGAGCGTAAGGGGATATACCAGTTTTCTGTTTGGTCATATAAACCAATATAGTTTCTTAAGGCTTTTTCTAATAATTCATCACTGCCTGTTCTAGCTATTGTTTCTGCAACAAATACTGAGTCAATCATTACTAGTATATAATTTGACATGATTTATTCTCTCCTATATAATATTTCTTGAGAGGTACAAGCAGGGCATGCTTCGAATGTCTCACTAGTGGAGGCCTCTCTTTTTTTATGCTCTTTTTTAGCGTACTTTACTTATCTTTTCATCTATATCTTGTATATCTTGAGTTTCTTGTTGCATTTGTGTGGCTTGATTTGCTTTCAACGCTTTATCGCCTTCCCTAGCTTTTTTCAAACGCATTTCCATAGCATTTTCTTTTCTATTAACCGTAACATTAAACGTGCGAATCGCTTCATTTTTTTTTGTATCAATAGCTTGTTCTTGCGTATGTGATACCTCTAATGCAAATTTTGTGTCAAGTTTATTTGCCGTATTTTTCATCAAATCAGATAATTTAAGCACTTGTTCATTCACGCTATTTTTAATAAAGACACGTTTGGCTTCTAAGTTGCTTTCAAGTTTGTCTAACTTGTTTGTTACCATAGTAGTCATTTTTTGTTTTGTACTCTGCAAGAGTGCTTTTAGCTCTTGAAGGAATTGTTGAATGATTTGTTTGGTCGTTACATGATTGGCTTCAGACGCTACATTTACCGTTGCTAATAGCTTTTCTACTTTTTGAAAATGTTCGTCTAAAAGCTGCGTAACTTCCTCTTTTGTTAGATATTCTGAATTCTGTTGTACCTCAGCAATTACATCTTGTTTATGAGCTTCCATCACTGTTTCTAGCGTTTGATTGGTTTCTAAATTCTTTTCTAGCTCATTTAAATAAGTCACATCACGTTCATCCATTGGAATATCTTTTATTCTATTTTCTTCTTCATCAATGTATTCATCTTTAAGATAATAAGAGTATGTATCATCTATATACACTAATTCTTGCGTATTTGCATGAAAGGTCTTTGTGGTAGAGTCAATATTCAATCCAAAATCATTGTCTATTGAATCATACGCAATATGGATATCGGAACTTCCACCTAACGCATGAAATAGCCCCTTTTGATTTTCAGAAGCTAAAATAAATGTACCTCCAGTTCTTTTTTTATTGAAAACAAAGAAGTTAGCATTTGGATCTTCAATTAACAATTCTTTATGACTTTCTGGTAAATTGTAACGAGTATAAATGGTTGGGTGATATCCAGTAGCAGCTTCAATCATATGACTTTTAATAGCCTGCCCCATTGTTACGAATTGCAATTCTCTTTCTGAATCAACTAGAGCAATTGGTGTGTGCATAATGACATCACAGATTTGGTTTGCTTCTGCTTCAGTGAACATTTTTGCTGTTTCCTGAGTTTCTTCCTGACGTGGTTGTGTATCTACATCTTCACTCTTATCTAATCTAGTATCATCTATAATTTCTTCATTCATTTTAGCTAACTCCTCTCTATCTGTTACCTCTGTAAATTCTGCGTCAATTTCTTCTGCTTTTTCTCGACTTTCTAAGAGCATATCATTCCAATCTTTTTTCTCCTCGTTTGCCTCTTTTGATGGTAAATCAAGCACCAGTGGGAAATTTTTAGGGCGAAATCTTTCAACAAATCTTTGTGCACCAGCGTCATTGTCGATAGCTAGCGTTATTTTAAAGCCTTTTTCTAAAGCGATTTGTGCATTCATTTTTGCGTCTAAGTCTTTAAAATATTCTTCTGCCGTACCTGGATAATTAGGATTAAACTGGTCTTTGAGTGTTTGATAAATGACTCCCTCTTTTAAGCCGTTCATCGAAACAAGTTGAACATTTTCATTAAATAATTCAGGGTGTAAATCAAGGTAACTCATTAAATCAATCGGACTTTCCGCAAAGATGAAATGCTTGGGTTGTTCCCCTAGCGTGACTTTAACTCCTTGATAACCATCACTATTCGGCAAAATAAGTTTCATGCGTCCTTTCTTAGGATAGCGTTCTACATTATAGACCACTCCTTGAAACGTAGCGCCAACTAATTTTCCTTCTGGATTATAGGATTTAAAAGATAATACAGGTTCGCTATAGCCATCCTTCGAGTGATTCGTACCTTCTGCAAGGGCTCCTTGAGATTTAAATAATTGAATAGTTGTATCGCTGATTCCACGTTCATCTTTCAAATACGTTGTTCCTTGTCCTGGTCGGTTAGTTTCTTTCAAGTAATATCTAAAAGGTTCCCTTGGTTTTTCTTGGAAGGTTTTAACTTGTGTAAACTCTTGTTCTTGTAGCCATTTGAGTGCTTGCTTAAAGGAAACATTTTGAATGGTTTGAACAAGTTTCACCGCATTCCCTCCAATGCCTTGTGCGTTCCAGTAGAAGTAATTCTTGCGTGTATCTATCACGAAAGAATCATGTGTTGCCCAGGTATAAGACTGTCCTTGTTTTACCAAATCCATTCCTAATCGTGCAGCAACCTCTACGATATCCAATTGATTGATTTGATTTAAGAAATCCTTTCTTTCTTCATGTGTACGAATCGAACCTTGCACTTGATTTTGTGGTTTTGCTATCTTGGTAGAATTTTCTACTTTTCCACTTGTAGAATTTTCCACTTTTCCACTTGTAGAACTTTCTACTTTTTCGTTTGTCTTATCTTCCACTTTTCTAATTGTAAAACTTTCTACATTTTCTCCTTTAGAGTCAGTAATAATGGGGTTTTCTGTTACAATTTGTTTTATCATCTCTTTAGAAACTTCAGCCATAGAAGTACGTTCTAACTTTTGAGACTGATAAGCTTCAATTTGCTTCCGATATTCTGGAAATTGCTGGTCGAAATACGCATACAGAACGGGACGAATCGATTCATCAAACAATTGATATTGTTCCAGTAATTCATAACTTTTAGAATTTCTCAGGAAACTAGATTGTAACCCTAGATGAGCCGTATAGACCTCAAAGGCTCTGGCGAATACCTCCGTAGGGGTACTGTAATAATCTGCTCTTGCTTTAACGAAACTATCCTTATCTAAACGATTGAGATTTTGTTGATAACGCTGCAAGATAGGTTGGAAGGCTTCTTGCATGGATAAGTTGCCGATTTCCACATCAACGGTAAAATCTAAAAAGTGTCCATATTCATGAATAAAAGAAGCAATCCCTGGTTCATTGGGTGCGTATGGATTATTCTTATCCTTGCCTCGATCTTTACCGCTGCGAAAGTCTAAAGCAATCGTTTGAGACATCGAATGATAAAGCCCTAGTGCTTGGTAATTCCCTAACTTTCGTAAACGTAAATCGGCTACTTCATTGGTTTTAGGCAACAAAGGGTAAATCGACTGCATTTCTTTTTCGAAAATCTGATAAAGTTCCAAATCTACATCATTGTCCAGTTCAACATAATGAAAAAAGTCTTTGAGAGAAGTATTTTCCATCAAAGACTTTGTTTCATCATTAATATTCTTTTTTGTTTGCCATGCACTTGCACGAGTCATTTTATCAATTTCTGCTTCATAATTTTGTTGCCGAACGATATTATACGTATGGTTAATATACTTCTGAATCTGTGCACGGATAAAATTAAACCGAAGCGCTTCCTCTGTCAATGGTTGTTCTCCCCCAAAAAGCTTTCTAGGTTTTCTTTCTTCAAAAAATTTGGTGTCCTTTTGCTGAATCCGATTACACATACTATCCACTTTACTTTTATATTCAGTGAAACTTACTTGGTGCGCTTCAAATAACTCTTGATTTTGTTCGTAATATCGCAGCAAATCTTTCTTCAGTTTAGCCATACCGATTAAATATTGCTCATAACCAGTGTAAAATCTCACAACAGGCACAGTATGGCGGATATAATAGCGTACATTATGATTTTTTTGCTTATTGGTTGCCGTATCAATTAAATAGTAAGTAGGACTATCCGTGAATTTCTTCTGAGTTGCCGTATCGGTAATCTCTATATGATAGCCTTTCGTATAACTCCGAAACACAGCTTGTTGGTTTATATCTTCCTCTGACATTGGCGATAGCTTTATCTCTAACGTTTGTTGTTGCGTCACAGAATATTTAGAGAGGACAGCTTGTCTTACCCCCTCTTGAATATCATATTCCGTCCAGTCGCCTGTTTTATAGATATAACTAGCAATCTTGCGTAATTGAATATTGACTGGATCATCCGCATTTAATTTTAAAGGTGCCACTTTAGTGATACCATATTTTTCTTTCATCAATGAAGTTAATTTTTTCATACAAACCACGCTCCTTTAGAAATCATCATCACGCACCCAATCAGGATGTTCTCGTTGCCATTCTAGCTCTTCTTTTTTCTCTTGTTCTAAATCATAAGCTTCCCACAATTCAAAAATCTTGTCTTGAATTTCTGCTAAAACATTCTTTTGGTAAACGTCATCTATCGCTGTTTCACGAAGAGACACCAAGTAACGGTCTAATTCCATACCGTTAATCATTCCATAATAATCGTTGTCCTCATCCGCTTCTGTTGGCAAAGTAGATTGTTCTTCAATAGCTCTTTCTACCAATGTTTCAAAAAAATCATAAACCTTTTGAAAGAGACCTAAACGTTGTTGCATATGCTCATCTTCTGTTAAAAGTATCTCTAATTTTGCTAATTCCATTTGATCCGTTAAATACTGATAGACTTGTTCATCTGGATAGTTAAACTTACTCTGACTCATAGTTATCCCTACTTTCTTTTATATTTATTCTACAAGTAGAAAGGTAGAAGCTTCTACTTTTCCACTTTTCTACTTTGAAGCCCAATCGCTATTTCTGTTTAGCTTTCTGGAAAGATTCACCAACTCCTTCTGCGACCTGAAAGGCTTGACGTGTCGAGGCTTCCTCTAGTCCAAAATGCTTATCTACTCCTGAAAAATCAAATGTTCTGCCTTCAATGCTCATGAAATAAGAGTCATCTTCTAACACTTCCACAATATCTACAGGATTACTACTCATACATAGTATATCTGATGCACATTGTGGGTCGAATAACACCATATTTTGAGGATTTGTTGGGTCTTTAATCCAATCCATTTCTCCTAAATCTTCATCTAGGTAAGGATATCGTTTTAGAAAATCTTCTAAAGAAAGTAAATCTAAATCTACACCCGTTAAGGCTTGCCCTATCGTATTTTCTTCTTTATTGTCGTAAATAGGTAAATTGAGGATTTCCTTAATAATTGAACGTGCATTGACAGTTGAAAGTTGTCTATCGGCTTGCTCAAGAAAGTCATTTACATTCACTTCTTCAAGGACTTCACCACTCATCTGAAGCTGCGTTAACTCATTACTAATCTCAAAGTCATTTGCCCAATTTTCTCCGTAGGCAAGTGTACCTTTATTTTCTCCAGATTGCGTGAGTGTAAGCAGCCAATAATTATAATCACTTTCTGCAAGATTGGCATATTTATTTGTAACCACCATCAACTCTACATAGCTTTCTGACTGCTTATCTAAAGGTACAGATTGATGATAGCTAACATAGCCAGGTGTTGCTTCTAATATCTCTAAACAACTTTCATCTGATAATTTTTCTTGTACATTTTCTACATCAAACAACATATTCTTCCCTTCTTTCTTCGTTAGTAGAAACTTCTACTTTTCTACTTGTGGAATTTTCTACTTTTCTACTTTTAAATTGTTTCTGGAATTTCTCCGTGATCCACCATCACCGCTTTGTCTAAAAATTCCTCTACATCATCTTTATAGCGTTTGTAGCGATACCAGTTCTCATCTGTTGGTTTATTGGCTAAATATTGGGCATTTGGATGGTCGAACACGGGGTATTTTTCATCTTTAAAGACAAATTCTTTGGTAATAAATACCAGACACTCGTCACCATTTAATCTACCAATCTCATCTGGAAAAAGTAGTTTTCGACCAGTATAATCCCTATTTTCTGAACCGCCACCTTGCCTACCTTTATTGTGAGAATATTTTCTAGTCCCAATCGTTTGCGAGCCAATACGTTCTGAAAGATATTTAACAGTTGCTTCCTCATCTCCGCCTAAAAATATGACTGTAGCGCATAAGTTAGCCATACTAGCCCAACCATATTTATACATTGTTTTTAGCTGATCTAACGCCTGAAGAAATATGGCAATTGACATATTCCGACTTCTAAATGAAGCTAATGCTTTATCAATATTAGGAATACGTCCAATGTTGGCAAACTCATCAATCCAAAATCTGAAGTGTAAAAGTTGACGATACGCTATTTCACCTGTCAAAACTTTATCTACTTTATCTCTCAATACTTCCATTGCTGTTGAGATAAAAATAGCTGCTAGGAAATTGTAAGAATCCGTTGTTTCAGGAATCGTAACAAAAATTGCCGTCTTTTCTTCATCCCAACTTTCAATATCCATGGTATCATTTCTGACTAACTCAACCACTTGCGAATGGTCAAAGACAGAATATCGAGCAGCCGCGATTCCTAATACACTAGCTCGTGTTTCTGCTTCATACAAATCATTAAACAGTGTCCATTGACGATAAGCATAATTGTTTGGATGACGCTCATTTTGTTCTTCAAACCATTCTTCTACTGGACTAGGTTTATTCTTTTCTCTGCGTTTAACAAACCGCAACATATCTGCCACCATACCAATATGTGGTAAATAATCGTTATCTTGACCATCTATCCACAAAAACGCTAAAAAACTACGAATGAGCAGTCCTTCTGCTTTAATCCAAAAATCTTCCCCCTGGTTATCCGTTTTCTTTGTACCCTCAGTAATCCATTCCAACACTTTATCAATATCTAATTCTGTTTTGATGTATTTGAATACGTTGAAATGGTCACTATTTAACAGTGTATTCAAATCAAAGACTTTAATCTTATAGCCCATTTTTTCTAAAAAAGCGCCACATTCTCTAATTAATAATCCTTTAGGATCGGTAATGAGAAAACTGGCATTGGTTTGTAAGATATTAGGTTTTAACACATTGAAAGTTTTTCCTGAACCAGGGTCACCAATAATCATAAGATTTTTATTTCGTTGAAAAGCTCTAGTAATACGATCATTAAACAAGCCCATCCTAGCAACCTTAGAAAGAATTGTATTATATTCTGGAATCTCATCTGCATATCTTGCCATCTCTTCTTTTTTCGCAAATCTCGCAGATCCATATTCTTCATTTGGTCGATAATACCTAGAATCATTGTTATACGTATAAAAAAGCAAGCCTATGCCTAAGCCAATAAACGACAAATATAAACCTAATAAACTAGGATAAAAAAGTGTCAGCCAATGATTATTTACTAGCATATAGTCCAACATTGATTCCGCAAAGAAAAAATTTACTTGTTCATAAAAAGAATCTCCTGGTAAATGTGACCAAAAATTTCCTGTAGCTGCAAATAGTAAGGCGATACATATAGATAAGACTAGATAAGGTTTAAATTCTTTTTTATAAATTTGCATAGTCATTTTCCCTTCGTTTTTTGAACGCCTTGAATCACGCCTTGATACGTCTTTTGTTGTGCGTATTTCACACGTTCTTCAAAGCTCATTTGTTCAGGACGCTTCAATATCGTCTTTGAAAATTCTTTTGCATTAGAAATAGCCGCTTGATAGAAACGATTCAATGCATTTTTGGCAAGTGCTTCATTTTGTACTTTAAAGAAAAGATTGACGCCAGTTTCAGTTTTTTGGAAAGAAAAAGGTAAACCCTGCTCTTTTAGATAGGCCTTTAATTTATTTAAATCCACTTCTCTTTTTAAATCTAAAGATACTGAGGTTGTTGCGTCTTTGCTATTTAGTAATTGATACAGTTGCGTTTCACCTGTTAAAGTTTGTCTTTTTGCCATCCAATCAGACATGGTTTCACCTGTCAGAATGGTTGCTGCATAAAGCAAGCGTTCTAGCGTTAGTACACCTGGATTAAAGATTTTGTGTACGATATCCTTTTGTTCCATACAAAGTCACCTACTTTCAAAAAAAGAGACCGAAACAAATCGATCTCTTACGCTTTTTTCCTTACTTTTTCGGGAAAGGAAAGGATATTCTTTTCTTTCTTCTGTGCTTCTACCAACTGAATGACGCTTTCATGCCCTTGATTAAAGGTTTGTAAAATCTTTTCAAAATCGGCTTTCAATCCCTTATTCATTTCTTTTTGTCTTAATTGCAATTCCTCCGCTTTTCCTTGTAAAATACGTTCCAGCTGAATAGTTTGTGTCTCATATTCTTTTTGAATCGTTTGAGTGATTTTATCTCTGTACGCTTCTTCAATTTCCACTTCTTTTGCAGCTTGTGTCTTTTTATGCGTCAATTCAAGTTGTTTCAACGCCTCTTGATGACGTCGATTTTCTTCTTCCATTTGTTTTTCAAAATCAGCAGCTAATTCTTTTTGCATAACTTTCAAGTCAATGTTCTTTTGCTTATTTAACTTTTCGCTTACTTGTGCTTCAATCTTATCACGCTGGTCTAGCTCTTTAATTTCCACTAAAATTTTCTGGCGTTCTTCTTCCAGATAATTTTGCACTTTTTCCTGGTAACTCGATTTCACTAAGTCCAAAACTTCTTCCACATCTGTATCCATCATCATTTCATTGGATAGGTCGATTGCAGTAGAAGGCTCTTTGCTACTTAAACTCACACTATCTTCTTTAGTAGCTTCATCTAATACTTTTTTTTGCGTTGTTTCACTTTCTTCTGCAACTTGCACTTCTACTTTTCTACTTGTAGAATCTTCTACCACCGTTTCAGATTGTTGCTTGAGTAGTAATTGTTTTAATTCCTCAATTTCTGCACGTTGACGCTCAATTTCTTTCTGCATAGCATCATGCGGAGAATAAACATTTTTCTCGATAACTTTTGATAGGTCAATAGAAGTAATTGCTTCTTTGCTGCTTAAACTTACACTATCTTCTTTAGTAGCTTCTAATATTTCTTTTTGTGTTGTTTCACTTTCTTCTGTTACTGGAGGTATAGTCAAAATAGACTCATCAAAGGCAATCGGCTTCATACTGTAGAAATTATTGAGAAATTCATCCATATCTACTTCTGATGCCACAGGTAAATGAATGCGTTGCGCATAAATCATTTTTTTCTTATTCCGTTTTTCAAGATATTTAATCGCAACCATGCTTCCCGTTTGTCCAAGCGATTCTAATCTTGCATTTTCACTATCTATAAAATTGATAAAATCCAATGTGCTACTAATTTCATCTAACATGATTCCCTTGACAAAAAGAAATTCAAATTTTTCTTCTGGCTTTTTAAAAAAGAACATCTAAACTCCCTCCTCTGCTAAAGACTGCTCCTGTACTTCTGAATAACTATTCGTATTTTGTGAAGTTGGTGTCAATAACTCCTTCACTCCATCCATTTGTAACAATTCTTTCAGCTGATCCAGATTTAAATCATTTTCTACCATCAAAGCAGCCGTAATTTCATATTCAGTTACTTCTAGTTTTTCCTTCAAGGCGGATAGCTTCTCACTTTCTTTTTCAATGATAGACTCCGAACGTTCGATATCACTCAGTAACTTTTTTCGTTTATTTTCTAGTTTTTCCATTTTATTCATCTGAACACCTCCTACTTACTGCTATCAATAATTGCTTGCATATCCTTATTCTTTGGTTCTTCTGATTTTTGATTTTCTTCATTAGTCGATTTTTCAGGAGTAGAAGTTTCTGTTTTATCAGATTCTGCTGATTTTGATTCTGTGACTTGATTCGATGATTCCTCTTGCTTTGTATCTGAACTTGAGGTTTCAGCGGCTTCTGACGCACTATTTTCCATTAATTGTGTAGGCAATTGGATTCTATCGCTAGGATAGCTATTTTTATCCAATTCTGTAATGTTCTCATCTATTACAATGGGCTTCATTTGATTCACTTTGTAACGACCATCGATTAATTGATACGTAAGCTTTATATTTTGCTGATTAGATTGATTTTTAATGGCTCTTTCATCAGAACCTTTCTTCACTCGCTGTGTATTTTTAAAACTAACCAAACAAACTGCAGTATGATTTTTCTGGTCAATATAAATGGTTGCTTTCTGAAAAACCTGATTGACCACATAGCCTTTGTACGCCTGTTGAATCGGTAATTGCTCTTCCTCCTTGGTTGATTGATAGAGAGAATCTGTCATAAATGGTTTATAACGATTTTGATTCTCTCCTAAATCTTCTTTTGTATAATAAGCAATTAAAAACTTTTGAACTTCAGATTGTGTCAATAAAACATCTTTTTCCTTTTTATTTGTCGTTTTAGTGTGAGTAGAGGTCATTTTCTTTACACCACGATAATATCCCGTACTACTTCCAATCAGAAAAGTAAAAACGAGACCAAAAAGTATTCCTACAATCAATAATATTTTCTTTATGCATTTAATTTTTCTTTCATCCTTCATTAAGCTTTAGCAAAAAGAAGTATTTTCTTCCTGCGTTTCCTCCTCTCTTATTTCAGACCTAAAACAGTTGCTGGATCAATTAATTCATTTTGTGCTAAACTGGTTGATTTTGAAATTTCTAAGTGTAAATGTGCACCTGTACTATTTCCAGTCGAACCGACTAAGCCTATCTTATCGCCCTGATGTACTTCTTGACCAGCATGAACTAAAATCTGTGATTGGTGAGCATACAAGCTAGAACGTCCATCTGGATGTTTAATTTGTACATAGTTGCCCCAACTATAATGATATTCAGCTTTCAATACTACACCATCAGAAATCGCATAAATTGGTGTCCCCATGCTAGCCGCAAAATCTAATCCTCTATGAAACTCAGAAACACCGCCAAAGTTACGCCAACCAAAAGGACTGCTTAGATTAATTACAGTCAAAGGTAAACGATAACTACTTTGGTTGACTGGATTAGAGAAGTAATTAAACCAATAATTAGCCGCTTGTATTCTGTCCGCTAACTTATTATTAGGATTTCCTTCCCACTTATCTAAAAAGTATTTTGTTAAGGCGACTACATCTTTAGCTACTTCACTTTTTCCCACTCGATTCAAATAAGTACGATAAGCAGGAGCGTCAGCATTTGCAATAAAATCCAATTGTAAGTCCATATCGTACCATTTCTTATTCTTTTCTTTGGCGTACATCCGAATCAATGTATTGCGATTGGAACCATCACTTGTATCTGTAAACTGTCCCAATCCAAGTCCACGGTGGATAATCACTGTATTGTTGCCATAGATATCTATGCCACTCATATTTAGCCAATTATCGTCATCCCATGAAGTGGCGGTGGCACCAACTGGAGGATTGAGAAAAGCCCCTTCTGCACTTTTTGGATTAATGCCTGATTCAATTTGCCAATTACCTAAAATAGCCGCAATTCCTTCTTTGGTAAAGCCTAATTTTGAAAAGTAGTTAAAGATATATTTGGCGCGACTGGCAATATCTGCTCCAGGTGTAGCTAAATCACTGCTTAATATGGTTTGTTGCACATAAGTTACTTTTGGAAAATAGAAAGCTGGATTCACATAAAACCATTCTTTCTTAATATTGTCATATTTTTCATAATATATCTGAATGGTATTCTCCTTTACTCTTCCTATTCTTTCTCCCACTTTTATTTTTGATTTTCTAAACAATTCTGTTAGACCCTTTATTTTCAGTCGATAAGTGTTCGTTTGTGTAATTTGTATGCCATCTTCAAATGTTTTCATCTCCCCATCAATAGGAGCTTCAAGATATTGTTTAGAGGGTGTAGACACTTCAACACCTTCAAATAATTCTTCTTTATTTGATACCTTCTCATACCCAAATCTTCTACTTATTGTTAGCTGATCGGTAGTATAGGGAAATTCTAATAAATCTTCTAAGCCTACATACCTAGATTCTTTAGATAATGCATACAACTCTTTTTCATCTTCAGAAAAAGCATACTCTTTCTTTTTGATTAAATCATCCATCGTATGCAAACGATAATCAGGATCACTGCCATTCAAATCAGACCATAATTTATCTAAATATTGACGATATGTTTGTAACGGTACTCTTGATTCAGATAATTCATAGTCATCAAATTTAATATTCATAAAAAACATGATTTCGTCAATATTCGTAAAGAATTGATTGTTTTCATCTGTATGTTTGGCATCGATTTCAGTCACATAACTCCAAGAATCAGTCAACGCACGTTCTTCTTGCACAATCACTGGACGAGAAGAACTCATAAGCAACCCAAAAAAGAATAGCAACACCAACATACAAACAAAGAGTATCCATGTAGCGGGTTGAGTGGCTAACGTAAAAACAACATCTACTAATTGCTTCTTACCTGAAAATAGGTCCTTGATCAAAGAAAAACCTTGTTGTGCTTTTTTTGCTTTTTTTGCTTGTGCATATCGATTGATAAATTGCTGATAATTTTTCAAACGTTGCTTTTGATGTAGCTTTCTCGCTTTCTTTATGCTTTCAGGCGTTCGTTCAAATCCTCTTCCTCTCATCATGTTGTACATTCGATTACTTAAACCATAAGAATGACTAGCTAGATTTCTTACTAATCTAATGCTTTGATGACCGACTCGATAGACCAGGTTCATTTCTCTTTTCAGACGTTTTACCTGATAATAGGTATGAACAGCTTCGTTTAACGTATCGTCTTGTGAAATTGAATCAAGCACTTTGTTTTTTGCTTGAAAAACAGCTATGTTCACCGGATGAATAGGATCTCTTAATTTAGCCGTTTTCAAACGTTTTTTCGATAACTTCACTTGATAAGCCGCCAACTGTTCTTTTGTTCGATAATAGGAAAGAACAGTTGGTGCTTGTTTTTTTGAACTTAAAACTTGATTTAACTGCTTTCTACGCAGATATAATCGTTGTTTGCTATCGAACAGCTCTTTTTTTGCAACCTGTTTAACCTTATAGCTTTTCTTAAATCGATCCATTTTTCTTTGCTTTTTCGCTGACTGTTTCATTTGAAGTTTTTGAAATTGTAAACTACTTGAAAAAGCATTTTCTGTTGAAGGAATACTTTGTTTTGCTTTGACCTCGTAGTCTTTACGATTTCCATGATTGAGTTGAAAGGAGGAACGCTGCAACGAATTTTTTTGGTGTAATCTATATTTCAGTGATTTTGATTCACTTTGCCGAACAAAAACCATTTTACGCATTAGTTGCTTAGTCATTCTCCACTCCTCCTTTATGCGTCGGTATTCATCATAATAAACAGCTGCGTGTTTTTAGGAATCGGATTTTCGAATGGTACAGTAATTCCACCTGCTGATATAAGTCCCGTACCTTGTGGTGCACGATCATTAATATATTTAATAAGTTTAGGCGTTAAATGAATGACCTCTTGCAAGCGTGTAATATCCCCAATTTTCTGTCTCAACAAGATTAAAAATTCGCTATTACTAATCATTTTTCTTCCAGCAGAGCTATCAAGTAAAGTAGAAACATTTTGCGTAATGCCTGTTGGAATCGCCCCATATTTTCGTACACGACTCCACAATGCCATAAACCACTGTGCATTGGATTCTGTATCAAAATTCAACTGTAACTCATCAAAATACAATCGAGTAGTGCGTTTTCCTTGTGATTCCACGATTTGTTTCCAAATGGTGTCTAAAATCACTTTCATAGCAAATGGCTTCAAACGTTCATCTAATTTCTTGATATTAAATACAACCAATCTTGAATTTAAATCTACATTCGTTGCATGTGCAAAAATGTCTTGCGAACCAATCGTATACGGTTCAACTTTCAAAGCTAAATGCTTAGCAGTTGATTCTGTTTCTTTCGATAATACTTGGTACCAATCGACCAAGGTTGGAATCTGCCCATGATACATTTGATATGTTTTTCTAGTAACTCTATCAATTATAGAAGCCTCTTCATCTGTATATTCTTTTAATAAAGATTCAAATAAATTAGAAAGTAGGTTTGCTTTTTCTTTAATCAAATCTACTCTTCTATCTTCTTGATCTAACAAAGATTCATCGGGTAAATCTAAAATGTTTAAGTGGTGTGTCGTCCCCGTAGAAATATCCAAAATTTGCGCTCCTAACTCTCTAGCTAAAACCAAATACTCTGACTCTGGATCGACCACAATCATTCGATCTTCAGGGTATCTTAAAAATGTGCTAAGCATTTCCCATTTCGTTGCCATAGACTTTCCAGAACCTGAAGTTCCCAAAATCAAACCAGACGGAGTAATTAAATCTTTTTTACGATTAATCGTAATCATATTATTGGTCATCTGGTTTCGACCATAAAATTGTCCAGCTTTAGATTGCAATTCCACATTTGAAAATGGAATCTGAGTCACTACGTTTGCCGTAGTCATGTCTCTCATGTAATTCATCTCGACATCTAAATAAGGTTTGCCAATAGGTAAAATCGTATTTAAAGCTTCTTCCTGCCTATCTTCAATGATTTCTGGTTCTACAGACCAGGTATGACAAACATCCTCTAAATCATGTACTGCCTCTAGCAAAGATTGTTCTGTATCAGCTATTACGATCATCGAAAAAATACCGGAAAAGAGTTTTTGTCCATTATCTTTAATTTCCTTCATTAATTCTTGCGCAGACCGTTTAATTTCAGCTGCAGCTCCTGAAATGTATTCTTCAGGAAGCCCTTCTTTGAAATTTTGTTTAATTTGTTTTTCCACTTCTAATCGATTCAACACTTGTTTCGTTTTAATCATTTTCTTTGCTTGTACCATATCATAAGGTCTTGCATGGATACTAATCATAATTTCATAACCAGCCTGACATAATTCTTTAATCAACCGATCTTCTAAATATTTAGGGTATTGACGAATATAAAGAATACTGGCAAATTTATCTCCCAAGTAAAAGTACGGTTTATTTCTTGGGAACCGAAGATGGCTAGGCGCAATAAAAGCTTTGCTAGTTAATCCTGAAAAAACAATATCTTGATAAGTCGTTGTAAAATATCGTTTAGGACGTAATATACTTGCCATTACCCGTAATCTTTGAATACCGTCACACGTTTCCATAGGTAAATCTACGCCATTATTGACGAATCTATTTTGAAAATTTTTAATGGTCGTATTCAATGAACGATTGGCTGTTGCCACATCCTTCGCCTTTGTCGAAAAGATAGCATACTTTTCCACTACAAAATTCTTTGCATCTTTTTCATACTGATTTTGAATAATCTGATTGATTTCCTCTCGATAGGTATCTAAGGAATCACCACGATAATCTAAGAACGTATCTTCAAAAAAATTATCCTCTAGTGGTTTGTTATGGATAAAAAGTTGATACCGACCGTTTTTATCTAGGGTATTTAATGCTTCTGCATAACTCATTACCGTCATTAATTGGTCTTCCTCTGTTGCAACTTCGTAATTAATTTCTCCTAACTTCACCATCCTAGAATATTCATCTTCAACAATGTGCATAACGCCATTTTCAAATTGACTCGTATATTTAAAATAAGCTTGTGTTGAAGGCTGTGTATTTTCTAAAATCCGTTCTTTTTTCTTCTTTGAAACAGTTTCTTTCTGTTTAGAAATCATCGGTTTCGCTAACATTTTTTTGTTGAACAAATTCATTTTTGGCATACCTCCTTATTTGTCCTGAATAATAATAAGCATTTTGATATAAAAATAGTGTTCTCAATTTTCGTTTGATTTCATCCGCTTTTCCAATCATTACAAGTACTGGATATAATCCAAAAATTAGCCAACAAATTAAAACAAGAATAATGAGTAAAGCTAAATCTTGTATGAAAAAAACGGATAGGCTAATCAACACAACTGACAAAATTAAAGAAAGCCCTGCCTTTAATTGACGATAAGTAATTCCCCAAACTTTCTTTTCTACTTTAGACATATCTTTATAGAATTCTGAATTTACCGCCATTTAATTCACCCCCAACAATCGCTTAGAGAGTCCTTGCGTACCAATCAAACAAAAAATGATAGCACCTTGTTTAATAATAAGCAGAATCAACTTTGTTAATGCCAATGAAATTACTAAGGTCCCTCCACCTAGATTTGCTCCAAAAAGTAGTGGAGAATAATTTTTCATCAATTGAATATCAGCTGCACCTAAAATTGCAACTAGACCTAATGTGATAATAATCAGTATTCCCTGCAAAACACAGGCAGCAATGCTTTTCATAAAATTAATGGCGATAGATTTCGTTTCGTCGTGCATATAACCAACCACTAATAAAGGACCTATTGCCTTGTATATATATAATTGGATAGCACGTAAATAAACGAGTAAATACGCAATTAAAGTGGTTAAAGCCATCATCACGTTAGTAATCAATATAAAGAAAAAGACGATTGGCTTCATCCAAAAGGAAATCTTTTCCGAGAGTAACGAAGAAAAATCAGACGCCTGCTTGACGTCAGCATAAGTAAAGGCATTAGCAGCCCATTTATTTGCTTCTCCACCAACCCAAAGTATGCCATCTAATATATAAGAAATACTCATCATCAAACACCAAGCGATTAAATATTTTATCGCTATATTGATAAGAACTTCTACATTCATCCCTCCTTCTTCTCGTTGAAAATGCTTATTCACTTCTGCCAACTGAAGCAAAAACATTGTAAATAAGATAAAACTCCCAATCACTTGAAAGGAAATCGTAATCGTATCCATCACATGATAGGCTAAGGGACTATATTTTTCTAAAGATTGGGAGAGTTGTTTCACAATTTCATTTGAAGGATTCATGATTTCCCCTCCTACTTTAGAATTGAATGTTAGATAGTAAGCCACTTACATAAGCAATCATGCCTGCACAGACACCAATAATTACGCCATTGACAACAACAGCTGAAATCGCTTTGTTTAAATCACGTGGATCTTCTGTTTCTAGTGCATTCTTTAGCTTATAGATACTATAAACTAGACCTACTCCACAAGAAATAGTAATGATTGCTCCAATAATGATTAATACTTTTTGTAATGGTTCCATAAAACCATACCCCCTTATAAATATTGATTAAAAACGGACATCTATAACAATAAATGCCCGTTTTAAGTTCAAGTAGTGCTTATTAATTTTTCTACTTTTTATTTATGATTTTTTTAAAAGTTTTGTATAGCTTCTTCCGATACAATAAAGCGAGTGCAGCCACTAAAATACCGCCACCTAAATAAGGCAACGAAGCAAGGACTTGCGTACCAGCCTTAGGTAAAAAGCTTTCTGTTTCTTTCTTAGGTGTTTCTTTTGTTTTTTCTGGTGCAGCTGGTTCTTCAGTGATCTCCACCGTCACTGGATTGGTTGGATATTCGTTATCATCAATTAGTAATATCCCTTGATTTTTAAGCAATAATTGGTGTTTATTACCTAATTCTAAATCTGGCTTCACTTGTACATTCATACGCCAAATAAGCTTTTGGTTATACCATTCATTAACTTTTTCTGGTTGTTCTTCTGTCGCTTTGATTGTCCAGGTCACTGTATGTGTTGCTTGGTCATAAACCAATTCGCCCGATTTTGTCACATCTGCTTCCTTACCATCTTTATCAACTAAAAAGATAGAGGATTTTTGATAGATAAATCCTGGTTCTAACGGATCCTTTAAAGTTAATGTTTTGGGTGTTTTGTTCCATGTTCCTGTTTCAAAATCCAATTCGAACTGCACATTATCGCCTTTTTGTCGGTTTAGTTTCTTCAAAAATTTTTCTTCATCTTTTTTCGATTTTCGCTCTTTGTCCTGTTTTTTAGAGCTATCTTCTTCAACTGTCATATCACTTGTACTTTCCGTGGATTCCGTACTTGTGGTCGTAGTTTCTGTACTTGTACTTGATTTTGTCTCAGAAGTAGTAGAGAAAGTAGTAGATGAAGTAGTAATGGTTTCAGTACTAGTAGAAGGCGAAGCAGCCGTCTCCGCAAACACATAGGTTGAAGCTAACAAAATACTACTAATAATTGTTGCAGAAAACGCAAATTGTTTAAAATTCACGGTATCGTCACCTCCTTTTTTCTAAATACCCTTTATTTAGACTGATCTGGTTTCACAATAAATTTACTTGCTTGTGGGTTTGATTCTGGTGGTGTCACCGTTACTGGTGGGGTTGGATTGTTGCCATCATTAATCTTCAAATTAGCAGAGTTTGGAATTACCACTACCCCTTTGTCATTCGCAAAGTCTTTTACTTTGTAAGTGTTCTTAATATAGGCTTTTAATTCAACAGTCAATTTATGACCTTTCCATTCTGTCGGAACCTTTGGTACCCACTTCATGGTTGATGTAGCCTTATCAATGGTTAAAGTACCTTTACTAGTCACATCAGATTTGCCTTCTTTAACTACAGCTTTCACTGGTTCAAGCACATCTGGCATATCATCCACAATTTCTAATTTATCCACTTTACGGTTTGTAGGGATTGTTACATCAATTTCATACGTGAATTGTTTTTCGTAATCAATATTAAGTGTTTTCTTTCCTTCAACTGTCTTGTTGATATTTGGTGTTACTGTCTTAGGTAATTCTTCGATTACAGGAGGTGTGTTTGTGGTTTTGTCATCTTGAATCATTTGACCTACGTTAGGAATACGAGGAATCCCTTCTTTATCTTCGTATTTAGAAAAGTCAACATTTTCTCGAACTAACGCAGTAATTTCAAGATACAAACGACGATTATAGAAATCATTTGCCGTACCAGGAGACCAGGTAATTAATCCCGTCTTTTCATTGAGTGATAACGTTCCTTTTCCAGTAACGTCATTACCATCTTTATCGTAAATAGTAGCTGATTTAGCTTGTAGTACAGATTCTAATTGGTCACGTAACACCAATTTATTCATTGGCACCGTACCAGTATCAAATTGAAGTCGATAAGTAATTGTCTTACCTTCTTTTGTCGTGTCTGATTTAACTAATTGAACATCTGTACTCATCTTTTTTGCTTCTTGAGTAGCTGCTTGAGCCGTCATCAATTGACTTCCAGCAAAACTTCCAATAAATGCTAAGGAAATTAGCCCTGAAACAATTTTCTTTTTATTCATGTAAAATCATCCTTTCTGAAATAAAAGAAGCACCCACAGTCTTGTAAGTGCCTCTTTTTTATTTTTTCACAATAAATTTATCAGCAGTAGGTTGTTTCACTTCAGGTACAACGACTACTTTATCTGATGGTAAATCTTTTCCATCAATCACAATGTGTGCTTGGTTTGGAATACGATAAGTGTTACTTGCCTTATCTAAATAAGGAATCACTTTTTTATTCATGCTAAACTTCGCTTTAAGTCCAATCACTAAAGTTTTTGATCGCCAATCATTAGGATTCTTTGCAGTCCATGTAAATGTATTATTTGCTAGACTTAATGTGCCTTGACTCGTAACATCTTTACCGTTATTTGCCACTACAGCTTCTTGCAAGGCAAGCGGAGCTTCAAGTTTATCCTTTAAGACTAAACTTGTCATTGGTTTGTTACCGACATTAGCCGTGATTCGATAAACTACATTCTGTCCATCTGCAATACTTGATTCTTTTACTTCAGTAGTACCTTTCAAAATAGACTTAGTAATTCCTGTTGTAATTGTTCTAGGTGTAACGTATACTTCATTGGATTTTACCGTATCAAAATTCGTAATTAAAGTAGAATGATTTGGAATACGTGTTTTTTGATAATCATCACGAACACGAACTGTCACATCTGTATACCAAGTTTTCCCTAAGTATTCCTTGATATTCGCAGCATTTACTTGATAGCTTAGTTGCTGCTTGTTTGAAGTAGAGAGTCGTTTCCATTGATCCGTGACTTCCCGATTATCCTTCATGAACCGTACACTTTGTAATTCAAAATCAGGTTCTAACAAATCATCAATCTGTACTTTGGTAGTGTTAGGATTTTGGTTTAAAGTATGATACAAGCGGAAGGTCACGGTATTTTCATTGGTTCCTAGTGTTTTTTCTGTCACTTCTTGATTACCTGAATGAATGACCTTCTTCTCTTTATTCTTTTCATACCCAGGCGTTTCAACGGTATTCCCTTCAAACGGTTGATTGTTGATAATCACTTTTGAAGGATTGACAATCACTTTACCATCTCCAATATTATCTTTCACACGAGTTTTGAACACAACTTTATATTTTTCGCCTAACTCATACTTAAAGCCATTCTCTAGATAATCCGCACTAAATTTAAATGTAGCCGTATGTTTGGCACTATCATAGCTAAAAGTCCCTGCTTTGGATGTAATATCTTCACCACTCATGGTGGTCACCTTCCCACCAAGGTATTCAAGCTCTTTAGGAAGCTTATCAATTACTTCATAACGAGAGTATTTTTGTACCATCTGCGTACCTAATTCAGAAACACCAATTGTGAATGGATAATTGACCTTTTGCCCTGGGGAAAATACAGTAACTTTATTTCCACTCAAATCTACAGCTTGTTTTTGTGGTGGAGTTGGCGGCGTGCTTAACAAACCACTAGAATAAGTATTCCAAATTGGCCATCCTTCTTCACCGATGATTCTAAATTCTTGTTCTGTGCCTGATAACTGGAACGAAACGCTGTTACGACTAAAATCCAAGGCACCTAGACGGTCTGTAAAATCATTAGAATTCCCTGCCCACGCATGGAATGTTTCACCACCGCGAACCGCTTTATAAGTTACATTCGTGTCTTTAGTTAGATATGTTTTAAGAGAGGGGTCTGGATTGGTGTATTTAACTCCTTCACTTAATGGTAGTTTTTTATGATAGTTCAAAGAGTTAAAAGTCAAATATGAGTTTTTATCCATGGTTATTGGTCGTTTGGTTTCAGAATCATAAAAAGTCAATGTTGTACTAAATTCTTTTAAATTTGCGAAAACATAGCCCTCAAAAAGATTCCCACTGATTTGAAGTACACTATAATTTGAACCTCCCCAAGATTGATTAAATGATTCATAAGGTGGATAAGCGCCCCCTTCAGGAGCAAGTGCAGCATCTCTAAAATAGAAATTAGAATACGTAACTTCTACATCTACTGGTTTTCCCTTAAATAAGCCGACATGACCATGATAGGTTTTAATCCAATCTGAGGGTTTTGGGGCTTTAATTAGATAAGAATACGCTGGTTTTTCCCCCGACATATTATGCCACTTGGTTTGACTTAAATTGTTAGGCTTATTCAAGTTAATAAAATCCCAGCCATATCCAGTATGTCCTGTAACTTTCCAAGTTCTTAATCTACTACTATCAATATTAGTCTTAAAATCAAAACGTGTTAGTTCAGGATTTTTTTGAATCAGAATTGAATTTGCTTCGCTAAAGACACTTGTGTTAGGATCCACTTTAATCACATCTGCTTGTGCTTTATGCCCGAAAGGGGATATCATTGCCAACGTTGTAATTAAAGTTGTAGCCAGAATCAACGTCTTTGAGAAGATTTTCTTCATTATGTTTTGCCTCCTTTTCTCTATAATTTTTCATGTGAAACTATTCTGTAGGACTTCGTACACGCTTCATCTCTATCAACTCCTCTAAATTTTTATGTACAAAAAAAGCCTATCTTTTCAGATACGCCGCTCCAGCTTTTTTAATTTTTTATTATCTATCAATATTCCCTTTCTCAAACAAAATAATATCCATGAATATTGTCTATACTTCTCTCTAATACCAGCTTTGAAAGCTCTATACTGACCTTCTGTGGTTCGTTCTCCGAGAAACTCTATTTTTCTTCTAAAAACAAAACTATCACTCAAAGCTTCTTCTGCAGCTTGTTCAGAAAAATACACTTCTAAGTCAATAAATCTCCCATTATCATTTTCACAAATAACGTATACATCCATTTTCATCAACCTCTCTAATTATGTTTAGAATCAATAGAAAATACTAACAATTCCAATAAAATTTGGAAAATTAAAAATTCTACCAATATGTATATTAAACTAGCCACAATTCCATAATGAGCAAATACATGCCAAATCATGTTCTTCCGCCTCCTTGAAGGTCATTTCTCTTATCATAATTTTCAGGATAAAACATTTTCGGTGTCAACGCCTCCCCAACAACCAAAATATTTTTTCTGAAATTATTAAAATTCATGCCTTGATTCATTAAAGGATTTCTTCACTTTTTTACTTTTAATATCATATTTTCCTCCAATCTTATACAAAACAAAAAGCACATCATTTTTCCTGAAATCCAGGGCTTTGATGTGCTTTGTTTCTATTTTATTCGATTTTCACTAGTTCCTATCCTAGGTAGAATTAATGAACAACCTATGATAATGTAAAATACATTTATTTGCTATTCAGCTAGTTCAGGATGTACATATTCACCTCCAGAAGCAATTGACTCATCTCGATCATTTACAAAGATTTGTACTCCGTAATACGTATATCCATAATACCCTTTATTTTTATCATTCTCTTTTCTTGATATTCCTACAGAAACCCATTTAACATCTGAATCATCACTTAATATAGCCGCTTTATGTGATGGACTTCCCATCCAACTCTTGACTAAATCATCAGCAATTTGTGTTTCGTTTTTATACTCACCAAAATTAATCTGATCTTGAGTTCCTGCCAAAATCTCTTGTATATAAGAATGTTCATCAATAATAAAATCAGGATATTTTTCTCTAATAGCCGTATCAAATGTAGTTCCATTCGGACGTGTATGAGAGTAACTTATTAATAATTCTCGTGCAAGTAAATCTGTAACTACATCAAATTTTTTGTCATATATTCTTGACTTCAATCCACGTTTCGCTCTCTCTAAATTAGTTAATCTAAATACCTCTGATTTAATTTTTTCAACATCTAGTTCTCTAACTTGTGGTTCCTCTGTTTTACCAGGTTGTTCTGTTGGCTTAGTAGGTTCTGCCGTAGTTCCAGTATTTGTATTACCTTGTTGGTTATTATCAGACTTCCCTGGTTGTTCAGTAGGTTTTGGTTGCTCTTGAATTGGCTTAGTTAAGTCCGTTTCTCCTAAACTGATTGCGGTATTGCTACCATCTGGATGCCATAAATAAACATGACTCGTATAGTTTCCACGATTATTCTTATGATTTTTAATATTCACATGAACAATATAGCTACCATCTGATTGTTTAGTTGCTTTATACCATACTAAATCGCTTTGGTTTGCTGTAGACCAAGTTGGCACTTCTACTCTAGCAAAGCCTTGTTGAGAGGCAGCTTGAATCACAACATCATAACTACCAGCTTCCTTATTGACATTCTTAATTTGGGCTTTTAGTGTATCTGGAATGGCAGGTAAATTTGTATTGTTTAATGCAATAGCTGTTTGTTGTCCTCGATTATTATACATATATACATGTGTCATATAAGTACCACGGCGGTTTTTGTGATTCTTGATATTCATGTGAACCACATAGCTACCATCCGCTTGTTTTTGCGCTTTGTACCACACTAAATCACTTTGATTTGGTGTTGACCAAATTGGGACTTTAACTTCACGAACACCAAATTGAGAACTTGAATTAACTACAATATCATACGTACCGTTTTGTTGATTTACGTTTTTAATTGCTGCACTCAATTGGTCTTTAATACCTTGAATATTAGTTTGTCCTAAATTAATCGCCATTTCTGTACCATTATTTTTCCATGCATAAACATGAGTCGTGTAATTACCTGTATGGTACTTGTGATTTTTAATATTCATATGAACCACATAGGTACCGTCTGCTTGTTTTTTCGCAGGATACCATACTAGGTCACTCTGATTTGCTTTAGACCAAATTGGCACACTAACTTGTTTGATACCTGCGCCTGATTTTGCTTGGACAACGACATCATAAGTACCTGCTTTGGCATTCACATTTTTGATTCCAGCTTTTAGTTGTTCAGATTCGCTTTGAACGTTGGTTTGACCAAGACTAATCGCATGTACTCCTTGATTTTTGGTATACATATAAACGTGTGTCGTATAGTTACCCACATTGTACTTGTGATTTTTAATATTCATATGCACAATATAAGTGCCATCTGCTTGTTTCTTCGCAGGGTACCATACTAAATCACTTTGATCCTTCGACCAAATCGGCACACTCACGCTATCGACTGCCCCGCCAATATGGTCTTTAACAATGACATCATAAGTACCTGTTTTACTATTAACGTTTTTAATTTCTGCGCTTAATACATTATTTAGTTTGGTTTCCCCTGCACTAATTGCTTTAACTGTGCCTCGATTACTATAGGCATAAACGTGAGAAATATAAGTACCACGGTGGTTTTTGTGATTTCTGACATTCATTCGCAATTTATAACTACCATTCGCTTGTTTTTGGGCTTTATACCAAACGATATCACTTTGGTCTTGTGCTGACCAAGTTGGAACATATACTTCACGAATCCCACCTTGAGCATTGGCTTGAATCGAAACATCATAGGTTCCTTCTTGTTGATTCACATTAGTTATATTCGCCTTTAATTCATCAGGACTACCAGGAATATTGGTTTGTCCTAAATTAATCGCCATTTCTGTACCATTATTTTTCCATGCATAAACATGAGTCGTGTAATTACCTGTATGGTACTTGTGATTTTTAATATTCATATGAACCACATAGGTACCGTCTGCTTGTTTTTTCGCAGGATACCATACTAGGTCACTCTGATTTGCTTTAGACCAAATTGGCACACTAACTTGTTTGATACCTGCACCTGATTTTGCTTGGACAACGACATCATAAGTACCTGCTTTGGCATTCACATTTTTGATTCCAGCTTTTAATTGTTCAGATTCGCTTTGAACGTTGGTTTGACCAAGACTAATCGCATGTACTCCTTGATTTTTGGTATACATATAAACGTGTGTCGTATAGTTACCCACATTGTACTTGTGATTTTTAATATTCATATGCACAATATAGGTGCCATCTGCTTGTTTCTTCGCAGGGTACCATACTAAATCACTTTGATCCTTCGACCAAATCGGCACACTCACGCTATCGACTGCCCCGCCAATATGGTCTTTAACAACCACATCATAAGTACCTACTTTAGTATTCACGTTTTTGATTTCTGCACTTAATACATTGTTAAGTTTGGTTTGTCCGGCATTCAGTCCTTCTACTTGCCCATTTTTGCTATAAATATAAATATGTGTGGTATAATTGCCACGATGATTTTTATGATTCTTTGTATTCATTCGTACCTTCCAAACACCTTTTCCCTGATGTTTAGCTTTATACCAAACAATATCGCTTTGGTTTTTTGTAGACCAAATGGGTACACTTACTTCACGAATACCGTCAATTCCCATTTCATCTGTTGTAGCACGAATCGTCACATTATACGTGCCTTCCTGTTGATTGACATTATCAATGATTCCATACGAATGAATTGCTGCTTCTACTTCTTGGTTAGCTGCAAATCCCAATAATACAGACGTACAGACTAACGCAACCCCAACTTTCCACTTTTTCATAATCATTCAATCTCCTTTCGTATTATTTATTTCAATGATTCTGAAAGTGTTTACTATTACAGTATTTATTTTAGCAAATTTTCCTTTAAAAAACCACTATTCAAAAAATTAAAACATTCCTTCTTTTCGTAATGCTACATAGCTTTCAAGCGTTTCTTCTAGATTTTCTGGTGCAATTTGAAACTCTTGGAAGTACTTTCCAACTTCAGTGATTGTCACTGTATTTTTTTGACTAAAAAATGCCATAGGTATTAATAAAACATATGGATTTTTTAATTCTGCTTCTTTTTCACTCTCTAAAAAAGCACAAATGAAATCTTGTTTTCCTTTCACTCGAATAGTCCATTGTTTACTTTTAGAACGATACATTAACGAACTGTACTTTACATCAACCGTCACATTTTTAAAGTAAAAATCATAGATTGGATTGTTCTTTTGAAAATTTGTATTTGCGTCTATTGCTCCTGGTACGTATTTTTGAAACAATTCTTCTGCCATGCCACCTAATCTCGCTGCACGACTACCGTAATTTATCTTATCTTGTATCTTCAGTACCCCGCTTTTTAGTAATCTGACATGCGCAATATATACTGGCAACCCACTTTCTTGTACTGCTTGATGAAAGTCCCCACATTCTAAGTAAATTTCCACAATATCTTGTTTAGTCATTGTTTCAACATCCATCTATTTTCCTCCTCGTATTTAAAGATAAATCATTTCTAAAAAAATATCTTCATTAATGATTTTTAGGTCCGAACCTTGCGCAAGTAGCTGATCTGCCATTTTGCGTTTACGTGTTACTTTTTCTGGCTCAAATAAACTTAGTTGATAATTTCCAGTAACTAAATAATCTGTATTGCCATTGACAAAATGTTGCACAATCCCATGTAAGTTCATTACTTTATCTTCTGCTTCATTCCGCTTCATCGATATCAAGGTACCTGTAAATGCAAATCGTTTGCCTTTTACTGTATTTTTCATTTCCACTTACCTCCTCATCAAAAGGTTAAAAGGGTAAATCATCCATAGTATAATTTTCATCAGTCATATAGGATGGTACTGTTTCTTCCAAATTTTGATTGTCTAAAAAGGATTGTTGTTTTGTTGCTTTTCTAGACTGCATTTGTTCCTTTGTTTCTAAAAATTGTACTTCATTAACGACTATTTCAGTCACATACACACGCTGACCTTGTTGATTTTCATAATTACGTGTCTGAATACGTCCTTCGCAGGCAATCAAGCTCCCTTTTACAAGGTGATTAGCGATTGTTTCGGCTAATTTCCGCCAAACAATACACTGAATAAAATCAGTTTGTCTCTCGCCGTTACCATCACTAAAATTACGTTGAACAGCCAAAGTAAAACTTGCAACTGCTATTCCTTGTGACGTATATCTTAACTCAGGATCTTTTGTTAACCGACCAATAAGTTGAACATGATTCAGCATGATTATCATTCCTTTCTTTTCTATTTCTTCCTATCATTACTTTGAATGACTATATCTTTTAAATCTTGAAGGCATTTCTTTTGAATCGTGCTAGGAGCACTTAATTTTGTTATATAGCTAAATATATCCTTTAATCTAACTTTCCAATTTGCTGGACGATTATAGTCTAATTGTTCTAACACGTTAATATATCCCTCTAAATTCAAATCCACAACATTCATTTGATTGAGTGCAACTATTTTTTTTGCAATTATTTTCATTGCGTGGTTATAAGAAATATTGCCTGTCATTAATATAATGCAATCAAGAAGTGTTTCATAATCTGGAAAGTCTTGAAATAATAAATTAGAATAAGCAGCTACTCTATCTCCATAAATCACGCTAATTTCCTTAGATTTTTCGGGAATTTGAGAAAAATCCTGTCCAACCATCATACTTACGATTCGATAAGGAATTTTTCCATAAGGAACTTTAGTTAAATACGTGACTAAATGTGTCTCTTTTTCATTCATCTGGTTAGCTTCCTTTCAAAATTTTTTAATGATATAATTATTCAGAGGTGATTTACTTGAATAATAGTGAAAAAATTTTATCCAAATTTATATTGCCGTTTGCAAAACAAGAATTAGCTGTTACTAATTTTCTTATATTCGCTATACTATGGTTACGTTTATTTCCTAATTCAAATTATTTTCTCCAGTCTATAGAAAATAAATATAAATTATTTCATCAATTGGATAGCTGGCTGCATATTCAATTCATCTATGATAACGGCATATTTATTTTATTTTCACTAATTGGATTCTATATCCTACATGTATTGATTAAATCACTAGTGCTCTTTTCTATCAATCCAATATATGCTTCACAGGGAACAATTACCCACATAAGCCCTTATATTAAGTATTTTAGTCTATTGCTTGTTCTTATTTCGAATTATAAGCAAACATCTTTTTTAAAATACTTTCTTTCCCATTTAGCGATTACTGAAAGATTTTATCCAGGATACCTTCTATCGTTTATCCTTATTTATTTCTATTATCCTGAGTTTTTAAATTTAAAATCTGCTATTCAAGGTATAGAAAATTTGAAGCATAAAACAGGAGTCATATTTTTTAGTTATTTAGTTCTATGTTTATTAAGTTTTATTATATTTGCCCTAAAGTAAAATAATAATATTTCAAATAAAATCCATAAATCTTTTAAGTGTTTCTTCAAGGCATGTTAGTACTTCATCCCTATACAGTGCTAATATGCCTTCATCTCTTGTTAAAATATCATTGTCTATCTGTTCATAATGAGCTTCCTCAATTAATATAATCAGAGGAAATCTATCCATCTCTATATGAAATTCATTTTCTTTTTCTATAAAATTACATACTTCTTTCAAAGAATTTGCTTTAATTAATAGTTTTTCCTTTGCCGTCATTACTAAGTAAATTTGCTCAACAAAATAGTGTCGGGGAAGTGTCAATAAATCATCTAACTTATATTGACTTATATCTATATATTTCACTTCCATATCCACCTTATCTTCATTCATCATGATTATCATTCCTTTCTCAATTCCAAAAATCTTCTGTATAATTTACGGTCTCGTAATATCCATCTAACTTGTTCAATTGTTTCAACTTGTTGTATGCATATAAAGTTGCCTTCACATCTTCTAAAGCCAAATGCGGACAGTAATTATATCCAAAATATGCTGCACAAGTGGTTAGTTTTTGCCATTTATAATCACCAAAGTATTCACTCCATTCACCATATACAGGAGCAAAAGCTTTCATGATATCTATCGTTTTCTTTCCTTCAAAATTTATCCCTATATTTTCCAAAAACGTAATATCAAAATTGATATTATAGCCAACTAACAATTCGGATTGATTGACAATTTTTTGTATTTGCTTTTTGTAATCAGAAATATTCGGGCAATTTTTAACCATCTCAGGACTAATTTTATGAATTTCTTGTGCTTCAAACCAACTCTTTTTGTGAGTTGGTTTGAACAGCTGATCTAGCAATAATTTGCCATTGCCATCAATAATGGACAATTGCAAAATTTCATCACCATACGTTAATCCCGTTGTTTCTGTATCAAAAACTATCAAATTCATTTTTAAGCTCCTTTTACGCTTGTCGATAAATTAAACTAAAGCAAGTCATTCAAAGTATTTAATTTTTCATCCGTT
The DNA here is from genome assembly GCF_000407565.1 of Enterococcus cecorum DSM 20682 = ATCC 43198. Classification (GTDB taxonomy): domain Bacteria; phylum Bacillota; class Bacilli; order Lactobacillales; family Enterococcaceae; genus Enterococcus_E; species Enterococcus_E cecorum. Next base: position 800,905 of record NZ_ASWI01000003.1, on the reverse strand, counting down.
TGTAACAACAATTCAAAATACTCGTCAATTGCTTGATCTAAGTGTGATATATAGCTTTCTCCAGTTGCCATCTTCATCAATTCTAGCTTTCGATAGCTAGATTCTTTGATTTTAATACTTTTATATTTGACATATGCAACCTTTTCCGTTGGCTGAACTGCTGATTGTTGCTGCCTTAATTGCCTGGTGGATTGATAATTGTCTTTTAAAAATTGGTCATATCGGCTACTCATCTAAGCTACCTCCCTTTCAATTTCTTGTATCTTAACTACTAAATTTTGAAAGAAAGCGTCAATTGTTTCAAAACCTGCTCTATTCTTTTTGGCAGCGTCCGAACAATAGACGGATTGCTTTTCATACAATAAATCTAACTGGGGCAAGTAGCCTACATAATTATCAAATCTTTCCAACGTTTGAATAAGCTCTTTTGAACGATTGGCACGTTTATCAATTCGATTTGCCATCAAGAGCACTTGAGTGTGTGTATCAAAATCAATGTTTAATTCATTGACAAACGTACTCAAATTAAGGGCGGCAGAAAAATCATCCACACCTGGCATAGCAATCGATAAAACAATATCACTTGCAATTAATGCGTTTTGAGTGAGTATTCCTTCATCATTTTCTGTATCGATTAAGATATAATCATAGTTTTCTGATAGATACGCATAATTTCTAGCAATCCATCTAGCTAAAATAATTTCTCTTTGTCTCCTGGAAATAAGTCTTTCTTTTAGGGCAGAGACAAGCTTATGACCAGGTATTAAATCGAGATTTTCTTTTATGCTAAATGGATGAACATTTCCTTTTTCAAATAAATCAATGACTGTATTTTCAGTGGATTCAAATTCACCAAATCCAGTCGTCAAATTACCAGAATCATCTAAATCTATCATGAGTACTTTAGAAAATAGTCTTAATTTTTCTGCTAAATTTTTAACGGTGGTAGTTTTTCCTACGCCACCCTTATCTGAATTCGCACTAATAATCAACATATTACTTCGCTCCCTTTCTGTTTTTGGTTTTTGCAGCAATTTTAACTAGTTTCGTAAATTTCTCTGTTTTCATCAATCGTCCATTTAGTGTTTCAGCAACCAACAAATTGCCGACTTTAATCGTGACAATATGTTTAATGATTGCATAAAATGGTTCGTTAATTTTCACATCAGCTTTTCGTCCATCAATAATTGCTTTACCTTGTGGGACGTATAAACCATCCTTTCTGATATCCGCAATTCTATGCTTGTAAGCTGCGTCTAATTTTGCCGTTGCGTTGCCAAAAGTAGCAAGGTAGCGTAAGTCACGCTGAAAAATAGTGTTTTTATTGTTTTCCATACTTCTTTTCCTCCTTAGGAATATTCTTGAAGTCCCGAATTTACGGGGTGCTGAAGTCAAACGTATTGACTTTCGGTATTTTTTACGCAGAATTTTTAGTCTAGAAATTCCAACTCTTGTGCTATTTCTAATATAGCTACGTTAGTGACTGGGGGTAGTTCTGTCTCTACCTACTGTCTCCCTCATTTCTCTTTTTCATCCCATAGTCACGCTGATCAGGGCGACAGGTTGTTATTCAGTTATCAAAGACCAAGCAGTTTAACGACTTGCTAAGGTCAAAGATTTAGTGTTTAGTGCATTGTTTTTACTTTTTCCTGATTTGCTAAGGTTTGATTGAGAGCTTGCTGCAATGAATCATATAATTTTTCTCCATGATTCAATTGATGAAACTCGCCGCCATTATCTATCTTTTTGAAAAAATCAGGATAAAGATAATAACCTTCAGCTTGTCTTTCAAAGCGGAAGTAAATATTTTCTAATCCTTCCAGCTGAAAAGAACCAAAACGACCATCTTCTGGCATTGTGAGTGATGAAATTTTGTATGCTAACATTTTCAACACCTTCTTTATGCGAATTTATGTGCAGACGTTCGTAAAATGGAATCAATATCTGCATTTGATAAAGTAGCGTCAAGATAATCATTAAATCTAACAGTTTCAGTTTCATAAATGACACCTGGATTATCATTTACTGTCAATAAGCATTTCTTCCAAAAGTTCATCATCATCTTATAAAAGTAGCCAAACATGTCTTTAATTCCTTGTTCCTTCCAATTGCCTAATCGATATGTTTTAATGAATTTATTTACTTCAGCGTCTAACTCTTCAGAAAAAATATCGCCATAGATTTTCACACCAGCATTCAAATCTTTTTCAACTTTTCGTTTAGATTCATAAATTTTAGAAATAAGTTTTAATCCGTCTTTACCAAATTTAGATAATAATTCAGTCGATTGTTCAGACAGTAAAGGATATTTCTGAGTAGCAACTAAATTTTCATCTGCTATCAATTCAGAATGATTTTCTTGTTTCGATACTGGTTTCGATTGAGTATCTTCTATTTTTGTATTCAATTTATTTATAGTTAATTTATTACCTGCTGATTTTGAGCAGTTCATTTTGGACTGTTCAAAATCAACATCCCAAATATTTCCCTCATTTTTGGAGTGTTGATTTTCAACATCCCAAATCTCATCATCAGATAAATCTTGATTTTTCAATGTTTCTGATTTTGTTTTTGCTTTTCTACTCTTTCTTTCAATCAAAGGGACTCTTTCAAATCCTGAAGAAAGCAAATCAGATTCAATCGCCTGAATATCTTCTTCATCAAATTTTTCTTGAGTGAAATAATATTGATAGATATACTTCTTGCCATCTCGTTTACGAAAAGCAATGAGATAGTTCTGACTCATCAGCTCATTCCAGATTCGATCGATACAAGTACGCTTATTATGCTTAAAAGCCTTTTGTAGTTGCGTTTTATGAAACACGTAACTTTCTGGCATACTTTCCATGTAGGCAAGTAATCCTCTAGCCTCTAAGCTCAAATCATCATTTTGTAGCATTTCTCGTTTTATGCTCTCATAGCCTTTGTTTTTAACATATTTTTGCGTTGCGCCTGCCATATTTATTCCTCCATTCATTTCCTCCGCCAAAGGAAAAGCTCTTTATAAAGCAGGTCGTGGGAATCGAACCCACCTTAACCATTACCTGCGATTGTTTAACCTATAAATTGGCGGATAGGTTAAACATAGGGGGAATGAATATGCCTCAGAGGGCAATGAGTTAGTTATAACTAAACTCAATACAAATATTTGGACTTGCACCAAAAGTACTACTGTCTAGCTATTTGTCTCCCGTAAAAAAGTTTTCCGCCTAAACCAAAAAAGAGGATAGATTTCTCTATCCTCAAATATTGATTTATTCACTTTTTTACATCTAACTAAATTCTAGACACTTACAATCAGTAGTGTGTAGTCTCTGAGCACACTCTTTTCTTACTCAAAAAAAGCAGCCATAAGTACGCCTAAATATCAGTATTTATACAGCTACTTTGTAATATAATGTAATTATCCTTTTATTTCGTCTAATTCCAACAACTCAATACTTATTTCTTTTAATTGCTCTTTAGATATTTTACCACTCGCTACATCATCAACTACATTTTCCATTCTTTCACTAAAAATATCAGTATAGTATGAATAGTGATTAATATTCATAAAATATGTTCCAAGTAATAATGCCAATCTCTTATTACCGTATAAAAACATGTGAAGTTGTACTACTGAATACATCAAGTGTGTTAATTTATCAGCAAATGTAGGATAGTATAAATCATTTTGAATATTTGCAAGTACAATTTCCAATTGACCGTAATCTTTTATACCTTTTAATCCTCCTATCTCATCTATTATTAGATCATGAACCTTAATTGTATATTCCAAATCTATATATTCATATTACCTACCTTATTTATCCTTTAATTTCATATAAATTTCTTTATGTTGTTCGAGTTGTTTTTTCAATAGCTTAAAATTTAGTTCCAGGATACGCTTTGTATTCTTTTTCTGTATCCGTTGATTTGTTATTACGCATACTTTTTCGCTTCCATTATTTATCTATAATTACAATTTAGCATATATTCTAATATAAATCTTTTAGTTTTGTACTGTGTATACATAAAAATAGAGAAGCCCTTCTGATACGATAAGGCTTCTCTTAATTATTATTCTTCTTAGTAGTTTATCCCACACTACCTTCCAATAAGTCTTTTGGGACTCAATAATAAGAAATAAGTAGTATAGAGCTAATTCATTCAGCAAATTACTATAGAATGATGGTATGTATCGTCATATACCATCATCAGAAACGTAGCCAATATCGTAGCCAAAAAAACTAGGTAGAGAAGTTATTTGAAGAATCAAATTCTACATCTATATATTTATATTCTTCAATTTATTTATCCTTTAATCTCATGTAAATATCTTTATGTTTCTCAAGTTGTTTTTTCAGCAGTTTAAAATTTAGTTCCAGAATACGTTTAGTATCTTCCTTCTTTTTTTCAGCATCAGTAATTTGCTTTTCACTCACTTTATTCACCACCATTTATCAAATATATATTATCGTATATCTTGAACGTGTAGTTTTCAAACTAGTTAAGCCATCCTACAAGCTAATATCATAACATACACATACAACTAATGTTACATGCCTTATCATTGGTATTTGTGTTTTTTTTATGACAAATAAGAGTACCACAAAATAGTCTTAATAAAATATATAAATTGTTATTGGAGTAACTCGTCATAAGATACTTGTAGAATGTCTCTAATCGCTCTCAATTGTACCAATTTAATATGTTGCCGACCCCCCTCAATCTTCACCAACGTTTCCCTAGTGATAGAAATTTTTCTTAGTTGTAATTCTCTAACCAACTCAGTTTGTCCTATCTTTTTTTCTAACCGAATTCGCCTAATATTGCTACCAATTACATTCTTATTATCAATAATTTTTTCTACTTTCAAATAATAGCACACCTTTTGGACCAAAATTAATCCTTTTTTATATTAATCCTAAAGATTTTATGTGCTATAATGGGACCAGTATTAGTCCATATTCATTTTTACAAGGAGGAATATTTTTGAAAAAATTCGCAATCTTTCTAAGATGTGCAATACTCGTATCAACTATAAGTGGTTGTACCCTCTCTGAAACAAAAACTAAAAGTAACGAAACTAGTACAATATCTTCAGAAAAAAATTATCCTGTATATTTTTTCCCTGTTCCAAAGGATTTTAAAGCTTACTACCACTCAAAAGAACTTGAGGTACCATTATCTGAAACAAAATCTACTAAGACGATTCTACCGATTAAAATCCAAAAAAACCAAGAGGATATAAAACTAAAGGCTGTCCTTCCCTTGCTAAATGAAACCACAATTGACGCACAGCAAAATATCAAGTCAAATATAGAAAAAGGAACATTAGCACAATTTTATACTGAAAAAGTTGAACAATTTTTTGATGCCGGTGCTAATAGAGACTTTTCTAAAATAAGTAATTATTCTGATAACTTTTATCAAGAAACACAAGACGAAATCTCCAATTCAACGCTTTGGGGTGAAGATATGTATAATATGACTTTAAAGAAAATAAAAGCTTATGACTATCCTTTTCGTTTAAGCTTAAATGATGGCGTAATTTCTTTTGTATTAGCTGGTTACGTTGATTATGAATATACAGCAAATTATTTAGATAAGCCCCTTCAGAATAATAATTACGATATTAACTTTAAATTTGTCTACGATTCAAAGAATAAAACTTGGTTAGTTGATCAGTTTAGTACCGTTAATACAGGATTACAAGAATTACCCAAATCTGAAAATGAAGATGATTTAGTAATAAAAACATTCTAAAAAAATAAAAGAGTTGAAAGATGATTATTTTCTTTCAACCCTTTTTTAATAGTCTATGTCAATAGTAATTACTAGCAAAACTATTCTTCATTTAACCACGCTTCTATTTCTTCTTTGGTGTTTAATGGTTCTGGTGCAAAATTACTCATAACTTTATCAAAGCGACTATTTATTTCTTCTTCAGTTAATTGAACCTCTTTTGGAAATTCGCCTTTTGCAACAATTTTCTTGTATAAAGTTTGAACAGCTTCTTGAGGTGTCATTCCTTGTGAAAGTAAAATACTTTCTGCTTCTTTTTTTAACAAATCACTAATCTCTATTCTAATTAATGCCATTTATATTTTCCTTTCAAAGCTTAATTATTAGTTACCAAAAACACGTTAGAATTTGAAATCAAAGTCATATTTTCTTTTATCACTTGTTTTATTATCACTAACTTTGATTAAATCAGATTCAAATATTATAGCAACCATTTTTTCTATTCTATCTAGTTGATCGGTAACATTTTCTGGTAATTCTGCTTTAAGTTCTTTTTGTTTACCTAGCTTTAATTCATATTCCATGATTTTTTCTTTTGCTTCTCTTAACTCTTTTTCTAATTTCTTTTTCTCTGGATTAACGATTTTTGAATTAAATTTTGTAAGTATATCTAAATTATACACCATAAACCTAAACATACTAGCTTTCGTGCCAAAATACTCTTTATTCTTTTCAAAGTACTCATTAAAGATTCTTCTCGTTTCTTTTGTAGTAGAAATTTGTAAATATTTTTGTGTCATTGTATATTTCCCCTTTATATTTTTATCATCATTTCATTCAATATTTTTAAATAGATAATACTAAAATTATTAAACTTATAGATAAACTTACTTAAATACATCATTTTTACAGATATTTTTTAAAAAGAGCATAAGGAAAAACTTATAGCACCTTGCAAGCAAGGTTATAGCTAAGTTGGCGGTGCCAACTGGTTTTTCTAAATACTAGTGATATCATAAAAACAAAGAAAAATATTGTAATTTATAGTGTATAAAAAAGATACATTAGTATGTAATTTGATGTAATTTACATTGTATTTTCGCAAGGAAAATAAAATTTTTAACAACCTATTTTCCTTGCAAAAAACTTTACTTTTGCACTTCCCTAAACAAAAAAATTACGATTGCTTGCATACACCTTTAACGAAAAATACAAGCACATTTAAACAAAAAAACAAGGTCATCAATTGTTTTAAAATTTGCTAAACTTGTTCAGGTTATCAAAAAAATTTTTTCTAATTGTTTCTTAAATTTTGTTTTCTATTTTGAAAATCAGATTTTCGTATATATTTTGTAAATCTATTTCTTGCTGAATAAGTAAATTAATATAATTTTCAATCGATATTTTTTCAGGTAACAAAAAATTCATCAAATAAACAATTTTAGAAAGCGAATTGTATTCTTCAACGCTAACATCAACCTCTAATTTCATTTTTTAGATCTCCTTTTTCGAAAAATCAAAAAGCGGATTATAATCATTTGAACGATCTCTAAACAAATCATTATCTTCATAAGTAAATCTTTTTCGTTTTACTTCTTTCACTTCTTTGTTAACAATGACCGTTTCTTTATCTACTTTTTTAGCTTCTTGACGGTTCTCAACAATATTTATTTTTTGTGTTTTATCTTCTATGTTTGCTTGATTATGTTGCGCATGAATATTTTCTCTTACATCAATGGTACGGTTTGTTGTTCCAGTCGCTCCTTGTACGTTCTCTCTAACATCAATCGTTCTTGGTTGACTAATTGTTGAACCTTGAAGATTTTCCCTTACATCTACAGTACGGTTAGTCATTCCAGTTGCTCCCTGTACGTTCTCTCTCACATCGATCGTTCTTGATTGACTGCTTGTTGAACCTTGAAGATTTTCTCTTACATCAACGGTACGGTTTGTTGTTCCAGTCGCTCCTTGTACGTTCTCTCTAACATCGATCGTTCTTGGTTGACTGCTTGTTGAACCTTGAAGATTTTCCCTTACATCTACAGTACGGTTAGTCATTCCAGTTGCTCCCTGTACATTCTCTCTGACTTCAACTGTTCTTGGTTGACTGCTTGTAGAACCTTGAAGATCTGCTCTTACATCAACGGTACGGTTTGTTGTTCCAGTTGCTCCCTGTACATTCTCTCTGACTTCAACCGTTCTTGGTTGACTAATTGTTGAACCTTGAAGATTTTCCCTTACATCTACAGTACGGTTAGTCATTCCAGTTGCTCCTTGTACGTTCTCTCTAACATCAATCGTTCTTGATTGACTGCTTGTTGAACCTTGAAGATCTGCTCTTACATCAACGGTACGGTTTGTTGTTCCAGTCGCTCCTTGTACGTTCTCTCTAACAGATACCTCTCTATTGCTTGTATTTGCCCCTGTGAACCCTTGTGTACGTTGTCTAACCATTTCGTCACGAGTCATAGCTTCCGGCGTGTATTTCGCTTCATTTCGCTTCTGATTGATAATTTCTTCAGTAGATGAAGTTCCTGTATTATGAAGTGCATTTCTTCTTTGCTCAACATCTTGTTGAACTTTTTGCTGAACAGCACTCATATTGCCACCATTTTCCAAAGCTCTCATACGTTCTGAACTTGAAATAACTCTATCAGCACTTTCTATTTTTGCACCATCTTGACGATTAGAAAGTCGTGTAGGCATGGAAGTGTCGTATCTACCGTTATCTTGTGCTTTTGAAACTTTTGATCTACTATTCTTTTCTATTGCTGTTGCTGTACCATCTGTTAAGCCATCTTTAAATCCATCTAAACCACCTATAGCTACATTTCGCATATCCTTAAATGGTTTTGTTGCCTTTTCACCGACTTTTGATAATCCATCGGAAGCAAGTCCAGATAATCCACGTTCACGAGCATAACCAAACTTATTCCCAGTATACTTCGCTTTAGTTGCCAATGATTCACCAAAATTCTTTTCAGCTTGTCGATTATCTTGATTATCTGAAACTTGAGTGTCAGAACGCTTCGCCATTTTTGTTCTACCAAAACTAGTTCCTTTTCTAGCTACTAGAGTTCCTAAACCAAAGGCAGAAGCAAGCTGACCGTATCCTTCTTTCAAGCCAATATCTACGCCAAAGTAACGCATAATCGTGCTTGAACCTTTAATTAATACAACAACCGAAGCGATAAATGCAACTGTTTTTACGATTGGATTAATCGAAATTGTATTCATGTATGAAATAAATAGCCCAAACATCCCTAAACCGAACCCTTGAAATCCTATCGTTAAATAGCATTGTAAAATATCTGACAAGACCATTTTAGAACGTTGTCCTGTTTCTAGGTCAGTCGCAAAAACTACAACCCCAACTATACGTTTAAATGCCAATTCAATAACAGATGTAACAATAATGAAAAAGCTAAATGAATATGCAACCGCTAAAGATATCATTGCAATCAATAATCCCCACATATTAGTAGGATAACGATAATATCCTGTTTTTAGACTGTCAGAAAAGATAGAGAAGAAGCCATCATCAAATTTTGTTGCAACTAAATTCCCATTTGGATCTGGCACTAAATCGTATCTAAAATTACTTGCTTCGGGATTTTGTTTTTGCATTGCGTCTATGTAATCAGACGTCAGAACTTGCCCTAAATTAGTTAACATCAGATTATCCTTACTCAAATTATTACGTTGATTCAAAGAAGCTATTTTATTATATGCCCCTTTAGTTTGGTTCACGTAAGCCAAATCGGTAATATTATTTTTCATCAATGACCATGCTATATCACCATTACCACCAGAAATACTAACCGAATCTTTAATAGAATATTTCGGCAAATTTAATCCCACTAGTAATCATTGTTGGCATTAGTAAAATTAGGCATACAGAAATTACAACATTCATGCCAACAGATTTTAAATCAACTGTTCCTTTTCCTATAACCATTTTGTATCCAATAAAAATTAAAGATAATATCATCAATCCAACAACAATCGTGTCCAAAACTGATTGATAGACCTGATTCATACCTGTACTTTTAACAAAATTGAATAGAGTTAAAAAATCAGAAGTTAAACCTTGTATAGCAGTAGTTAAAAAATAAGCACCTTTAATAAGCAACCAACCCAATTGAATAAAAATCAACTGAACAATTCCGCCATCGAACTTTTTGAGATACGGTCTTAAGTTAGGATTCGTTAAAAATTCAGTCTGTTTTTGAGTATCCTCTTTAAAAAAAGAGGCAAAAACATCTTTTTCATGGAAAAACATTATAAATATTATCGCAACTAAAATAAACAAACATAAATAAATGTATTTATTTGCCCCTTTTTTCCCTTCTATAGCCTTTTTAAACATAATCAATCTAATTCACCCTCCCCCAATTAAAAAGTGTCAGAGCTAATTCTAGAGCCTTATTTTTTGATAATAGAATATGAGTGATTAATTCATCACCATTAGTCGCACGAACATCAAGCAATTTTGTGTTAAATGTAATGACCTCTTTGATTATTAGGGTATCATTATTATCATCTTCGCATGATGTAAAAAAAAAGCGTTTTATTGTCAATCATTATTTATATCCTCCTAAGCTCTTTAGTATTTCGTTCCTATTTTTTTGCACATTCTCGGCAATCTCACTCCAGTGATTTTTGACTGATTTTGTAAAATAGGCTATATCATTAACCTCAGCACCTGAATTTATTTTTTGATTCAAATTGTAGAATATTCGAGATAACATTTGATTAGTTTTTTTGTGGTAATTTTCAGGATTAATTTCTATCGCAAATTCTTTTTCTGTTTCTTTTTTTGTCTTAAATAAAATTTGCAAAAAATTTAGCCGTTGCGATTCGGTGTATCTGTTGCCATCACGATTCAGGATTAACAGACCTTCATTATCAAGAATTCCAACGTCAACTGGACTAACCTTATCTATACTTACCTTATCTAATCTTATCTTATCTGACCTAATCTGATCTAATCTTAACTGAGGATCCGTTTGGTATACCAGTGGTTGTTCTTCGGCATACCATTTATTCATTAATTCTTCTCTAAGATTCTCTGTTTGTTTGCTTTCAAGAATTTTTGATAATTTAATAGGTTTTAGGTTGTTGAAATAATTAGGATATAAATTAAGCAATCTGAACCTATGCATAGAAGGACGATATCTATCTATCCTCAGACTTTGATTTTGCAACCAATCAGGCAAAAATACCAAATAATCATCGATGGGGACAATGTATCCCTTTGCTTGCAGAATTTTTAAATCATCTTCCTTTGAACCTAGCATTTTAATAATTGAATACGAATCAATAATTCCATCATCATCAGCATTCACATTTAGATATACATACAAAACCTGTGCTGAATCTGGCATTGTCATGAATTTCGAATCAAGTAAAAAACTTTTTGATAACATTCTTTTTTCAGCCATTTTATTTCTCCATACAATTTTTTATGTTAAAATAAACTCATATAAAGTTTTGTCAGAACTTTATATGAGTGTTCCCCCAGTCTCCAAACTTTTGGGAACACTCTTTTTTTATTTTCCTCAAAGCATTTTTTATCCCTTTTTCAGCATATTCTTTTTGCATTGAATCAAAAGATAAATATATTTCGATTTCCGACATTATTAACCGTACTATTTCCTCATCTTTCAATATTTTCACCACTTTTCATGCGTGCCAACATAAATTCATTAACTAACTTTTTCGAATAAAACTTTCTTGCACCTAATACTGTTACAGGTAACCCTTCATTTCTAACAACATTTTTTAAAAAGTTTTCGCTCACATTTAAGTATTCTGCCATTTCTTTTTGATTGAGATATTCCCTTGTCATACCCGCATTTTCTTGAGCCTTTTCAATAGCTTTTGTAGCAATTTGATAAAATTGCTTTAGAAACATTTCCTCTTGCTCTGGTGAAATCATTAATTTTATTGCTTCCATAATACTCTCTCCTTTTTATTGATTATTCTATAACTTCTCCACCCTGAAAATTATTACTTTTTGTTACAAAATATCGCAAAGTAACAAAAAGTAACAATCCACATTGTTAATATACTATCACCTCCTATTAATGTCAATTGTTTTTTTGTCTTTTTTTGTTACTTGATATATAATGAAACCAAATTACGTAAAAGAGGTGATTGTATGAAACCAAATCCTGTTGAAACAGGTAAAAGAATTAAATCAATTCGTTCTAATTTTGGAATGACTATGGAACAATTTGCAGATTTAATTGGAAATGCTCAAAAAGGAAATATTAACAATTGGGAACGAGGATTCTCCCTTCCCAACAAAGAAAGATTAATTAAAATTGCTGAATTAAGTAACAAAACTATCGACTGGATTAAATGGGGAACATTAGAAGAATATATAACTTCGTACCTCATAGACAAAGGATATGAATTATATATCAAAGATTTTCCAGATACATCTCACATTATTTTTGAAGATATTCAGGAAAAATATAGCGAAACTTTTTCATTAGACAAAGACTATGAATTGCTGAATCCTATAATAAAAAATATATTTACAAAGTATTACTCAAAATATTTAAGTAATTATTTAGATAATATATTTGTTACTGACATCACCCCTCTTATCAAAGAATATGCTGATAAAAAACACTCTATTTCTACGGAACTATTCTTTAAAAGGGCTTCTAGTAAAATTCAAGATTCAATAAATAAGAGTGATTGTAAATATGGTGAAAAAGAAAAAATTATTGATTATTCAAGACAAGTCTTAGATGAAATGGACTTAGCATATAAGGATATCTCAAGATACTCATCCATTGAAGATTTCTTCTATCAAAATACTAAAAACCAATTTGAAACAGAAAAATTAATTTATGAACTTAGCAAAAAGTATAACTTCCCATACGAGAAAAATAGTACAACTGCAAAATTCTTAACTAATAATCACGACAAATTCAAACATAATTGATTCTTCAAATAACTTCTCTACCTAATAATTCACGAAGTAAGGAGAGAATCATATGGCAACATTTTTTAGTTATAGATTAAAAAGCGGAGAAAAATACTGGGGATTTGAAACATATTTAGGAAAAGATCCTAAAACCGGAAAAGATATACGTACAAAGCGAAGAAGATTTAAAACAAAAGCTGAAGCTCAAATTGCACTCAATAAGCTATTAGTAGAATATAAAGAAGAACAAGAATATAAAATCAATATTACAACTTTTCAAGAGTTATATGAATTATGGATTGATAACTATAGAAGCAGAGTAAAACCATCCTCTGTCGCTGTAGCTCAACGTTTTTGTAAAAATCATATATTGCCTGTTTTTGGCAAATTGCGGTTAGATAAGATAAGTGTTAGTTACTGTCAAAAACAAGTTAATGAGTGGCATAAAAAGTTAAAACAATATAACTATTTAAGAAAAACCACCGCACAAATCTTTAAATTTGGAATAGCAATGGAAGTCTGTAAAGATAATCCAATGTCTAAAACGCTACTCCCAAGAAAAATAGAAGTAGAGCAATCCTTGAAGTTCTATACAAAAGAACAGCTACAAACTTTTCTACAAAATACGAAAGAGAATCACTCAACTAAGATATATACTTTCTTTCGCTTATTAGCTTATACTGGGATACGCAAAAGTGAAGCATTAGCACTACAGTGGGAAGATGTAGATTTTTTCAACAAAACGTTAACTATTGGTAAAACAATTGCACAAAATGAATTTAATCAAGTAGTCTTACAAGTTCCCAAAACCAAATCATCAACAAGAACAATTCAACTGGATGAGACTACAATTAAACAGCTACTTATCTGGCAAAAAGAGCAATTAAAAATAATGATTTTTCATGGATATAACACTAACTCACCAAAGCAATTTATTTTTACAACAAATGAAAATAAACTCTATTATCCACAAGTAGCAAATGATTGGCTTGACTGGATTTACAAAAAAACACCTATGGAGACTCAAATTACTCCACATGGATTTAGACACACTCACTGTAGCCTGTTATTCGAGAGTGGTGCTTCAATAAAAGAAGTACAAGAGCGACTAGGGCATAAAGATATTAAAACTACAATGAATATCTATGCTCACGTTTCACCACAAACTACTAAAAAAACTGGAGATAGATTTGCGAAGTTTATGGAGCAATAAATCAGAACGTAGCCAATATCGTAGCCAATATGTTAAAGAAAAGAATAAATAAAGCTCGAAACGCTTATTTTAAAGCATTTCGAGCTTCTCATTAGTAATTACCCTACACTACCTTCCATTTCGTAGCTGATTAAGCGATTAAGCTCAACGGCATATTCCATTGGTAGCTCTTTGGTAAATGGTTCCACAAATCCCATCACAATCATTTCTGTGGCTTCAGCTTCTGATAAACCGCGGCTCATCAAGTAGTAAAGCTGCTCTTCAGAAATTTTTGAGACTTTGGCTTCGTGCTCTAGAGATACTTGACTATTATGAATTTCATTAAATGGAATGGTATCTGACTTCGATAATTCATCCATAATAATCGTATCACACTCGATATGTGAAATAGAGCCTTGAGAATTCTTGGCAAATTTCACTTGACCACGATAGTTTACTTCCCCACCGTCTTTTGAAATGGATTTAGAAACGATAGAACTTGAAGTATTTGGCGCATTGTGAATCATCTTCGCACCAGTATCTTGAATTTGGTTCGCACCAGCAAAAGCAATTGATAACATCGTTCCGCGTGCACCTTGACCTTCAAGATAGACACTTGGATATTTCATTGTGGTTTTGGCACCAAGGTTACCATCAATCCATTCAACTGTTGCATTTTCTTCTGCACGGGCACGCTTGGTTACTAAGTTGTAAACATTATCAGACCAGTTTTGAATCGTTGTGTAACGGCAATAAGCATCTTTTAACGTAAAGATTTCAACAATCGCCGCATGCAAACTATTACTTGAATAAGTCGGCGCAGTACATCCTTCTACATAATGCACACTCGCCCCTTCATCTACAATAATCAAAGTACGTTCGAATTGACCAGTATTTTCGGCATTAATTCTAAAGTAAGTTTGTAGCGGAATCTCACATTTGACTCCTTTTGGTACATAGATGAACGTACCACCTGACCACACAGCTGAGTTTAAAGCCGCTAATTTATTATCGGTTGGAGGGACTAATTTTGCAAAATATTGCTTAAATAATTCCGGATATTCTTTCAAAGCAGAATCCGTATCCGTGAAAACAATGCCTAATTTAGCAAATTCATCCTTCATATTGTGATAAACAACTTCTGATTCGTATTGCGCAGAGGCTCCGGCTAAGTAGGCACGTTCAGCTTCTGGAATCCCGATTTTTTCAAAAGTATCTTTAATTTTATCTGGCACATCATCCCATGAACGAGCTGGCTTATCACTAGGTTTTTGATAATATTTAATTTTATCAAACTCAATATCTGATAAGTCTGGGCCCCATTCTTGCATTTTCATTTTATGGAAGGTTTCTAATGATTTTAAGCGAAACTCTAACATCCAATCAGGTTCGCCTTTGACTCTTGAAATTTCACGAACGACTTCTTCTGTTAAGCCAGTTCCGGTACTATAAACGGGTTCGACATCATCGTGAAAACCAAATTTATATTCTTCTAACTCTGGTACGCCCACATTGATCACTCCTCATGTTTTATTTCTTCGGTAATTTTTGTTTCAGTTGGGTTGGCAATTGCTTTATCCAAGGCTTTCCAGGCTAAAGTGGCACATTTAATTCGAGCGGGGAATTTCGCCACACCAGAAAGCATACTTGCATCGCCTAATTCATCTTCTAAAGTAATTTCTTGTCCTTGAACCAATTCAGAAAAAGCAGCAGATAATTCTTTGGCTTGCTCGAGCGTTTTGCCAATTACTGCATCGGTCATCATGGAAGCAGAGGCCGTCGAAATCGAGCAACCATGCCCATGAAAAGCAATATCTTGAATCAGACCTTGATCATCAATCGCCAATTCTAAATGAATCACATCGCCACAAGTTGGATTATTTAGCTCGATTTGTTGACTAGATTGATCCAAAGTTCCGTGATGATGTGGATGACTAGAATGATCCAAAATAATTTGTCGATATAAGTTATCTAATTTAGATAGCGCCATTTGCAAAAAACTCCTTTGTTGCCAGAATCGCTGCCACTAATTGGTCGGCTTCTTCTTTGGTATTGTAAAAATAAAAACTTGCTCTAGCCGTTGCAAAACAGCCTAGTTCTTTAATTAAAGGTTGTGCACAATGATGACCCGCTCTGACTGCAATGCCCTGCATATCTAAAGCAGAAGCGACATCATGTGGGTGCAGATGATCCAAATTAAAAGCAATCACCGCCGTATGTTCTGCAGGATTTTGCGGTCCATAGATAGTTAGTCCTTCAATTTGTTGTAATTTTGGTAACAGATCAGCGACAATGGCTTGTTCATACTCATGAATGGTTTGCATACCGATGTTTTCTAAATAATCAATTGCTGCACCTAAACCAATCGCCCCGGCAATATTAGGGGTACCTGGCTCAAATTTCCAAGGTAAGTCAGTCCAAGTACTTTTATAAAGGTCAACAAAATCTATCATCTCACCGCCAAATGCCACGGGTTCCATTTTTTCAAGTAAGGCTTGTTTGCCATAAAGAACACCGATGCCTGTTGGGCCACACATTTTATGACCGCTAAAACAATAGAAGTCACAATCTAAATCTTGGACATCCACCGGCATATGCGCCACTGCTTGCGCCCCATCAACAACCATAATCGCTTGGTGTTGGTGAGCAAGTTGCGCAATTTTCTTCACTGGATTTACTGTCCCTAAAACATTAGAAACTTGCGCCAAAGCAACAATAGCTGTTTTTTCATTAATGATTGTTTTCGCTGCTTGTACGTCTAAATGTCCATCAGCGGTTAAAGGGATATAGCGCAATACGGCTTGCTTGCGTTTGGCTAACTGTTGCCAAGGAATCAAATTCGCATGGTGTTCCATTTTCGATATAACAATCTCATCGCCGGCTTGGATGAATTCACCATAACTTTGCGCAATGATATTTAAACTATCGGTTGTGCCTTTAGTAAAAATAATTTCTTTATTGCTATTGGCATGGATAAATTGTTGAACTTTTTTCCGCGCTGCTTCAAATTCGGCTGTTGCACGTTCAGCTAAGGTATGCACGCCCCGATGAACATTGGCATTATCTTGTAAATAATAATGATTTAATACATCTAAGACAGCTTGCGGTTTTTGTGTCGTTGCTGCATTATCTAAATAAATGAGTGGCTCATCATTGACAATTTGATCAAGCACTGGAAAATCCGCGCGTATCTTCTTGGCATCAAAAGTTTCTGGCATTAAGCATTCAACTTCCCTTCGATGACATCTACTAATTCTTGTTGCACCGTTTTAATTGGAATAGCTGTTAAGACGCCACCTAAGAAACCACGGATGACTAAACGTTCGGCATCTGCTTTCTTCAAGCCACGACTCATCAAATAATACATTTCTTCAGGATCCACACGACCGACACTAGCTGCATGTCCTGCGGTAACTTCATTTTCATCAATTAATAAAATAGGGTTCGCATCGCCACGAGCTTGGTCAGAAAGCATTAATACACGGCTTTCTTGTTGGGCATCTGCTTGTTTAGCGCCCTTAATAATATGACCAATGCCGTTAAAAGTTAGGGTTCCTTTTTCACGAATAACACCATGTTGTAGAATATGACCCACTGAATAAGAAGCTTTATTCGTCACTCGTGTATCGATAGCTTGGACTTGTTTGCCTGCACTAATCGCCACAATTTTGACTTCAGCGTGTGAACCAACACCGACTAAGTCAGAATCAAAATCAGCGACAATATTGCCATCATTCATAACACCTAAAGCCCAATCAATTGAAGCATCACGCATTAAATAGCCACGACGATTCATATAAGCTGCGACATTTTCACCTAATTGGTCGATGGCAGAATATTTTACTTTCGCACCCTCTTTTGCAATCACTTCAACTACGATATTGCCGGCGATTTCTTTTGCAGCCTTTCCTTGGGAGATAAAACGTTCTAGATAATTCAATTCACTATTAGTATCTGCAACGATTAATAAATGTTTGTAAAAATGCGCTTTAGAGTCCCCATTATGATAAAAAATCGCTTCAAAAGGTTCTTCTACTACGACATTTTTCGGTACATATAAGAACATTCCACTATTTAAGAAAGCCATATGCGCAGCGGTTAGTTTATTTTCATCAAAAGGTACTGCTTTGGTCATTAGATATTGTTCGACCAATTCAGGCATTTCCTGTAAAGCTGTAAACAAATCGGTAAAGACTACCCCTTGTTCGATTAAATGTTGTGGTAATTGTTCAAAAATAGTTTGACTATCTTGTTGCACAAACATTGGATGATTATCGATTTGATCAAAACTGGCAACATTTTCACTATATGTTTCTTGACCATTTAGCACGTCTTCGTCAATTGCTAATAATGGCCAACGATGAAATTTCGCACGTTCGATTTGTGGTAAAGCTAATTCATTGATTTTAGCTAAGGCTTGTTGGCGAAGAGCAAGCATAAAGGCTGGTTCTTCTTTTAAAGCAGAAAAGACGTTGACTGCTTCTTGATATTCCATCAGATCTTTTTTCATTGATCGATTCCCCCTTACGCTTCGTCTTCTTTGTATTCAATACCTAATTCTTTACTGATACCGGCATATCCTTCTGCTTCAAGACGTTTAGCTAAATCAGCATCGCCAGTTAAGACCACACGTCCATCCATCATAATATGCACGACATCTGGTGTAATATAGTTTAATAAACGTTGATAGTGGGTAATGATTAAAGCCCCAAAGTCATCGCCACGCATCGCATTGACCCCTTTAGCAACTACTTTTAAGGCATCAATATCCAAACCAGAGTCAATTTCATCTAAAATCGCAAAGCTTGGTTCTAACATTAATAATTGTAGAATTTCATTACGTTTCTTTTCCCCACCTGAGAAGCCTTCATTTAAGTAACGTTCAGCCATTTCTTCAGGCATATTTAATAAGTCCATCTTTTCGTCTAATTTTTTCAAGAATTCGCGAACTGAAATCTTATCATCTTCTTCACGACGCGCATTGATTGCAGCACGCATGAATTCTGCATTAGTAATTCCTGGGATTTCACTTGGATATTGCATTGCTAAGAATAAACCTAAGCGCGCACGTTCATCCACTTCTAATTCTAAAATATTTTGACCATCTAATAGAATTTCCCCTTGTGTCACTTCATAATTTGGGTTACCCATAATTGCAGCGGACAAGGTAGATTTCCCTGTTCCGTTTGGTCCCATAATGGCATGAATTTCACCTGTTTTTAGCGTTAAGTTCACGCCTTTTAAAATTTCCTTATCTTCAATTGAAACATGTAAGTCTTTAATTTCTAATGTTGACATCTCATTGCCCCCTTTTATAATGTTCTTTTTTATTTTAGACTAATTGAGAATGATATTCAAATCAATTGCACTCATTTCGCGAAAAATTTTTTAACTTTTTAGAATAAGTATAAAAAAGAAAGTATTGTCTCCAGGATTTCCCTAAAAACCAATACTTTCTTCTATTTATGAATTACTATGAATTACATCGATTATTCTTCTTCGTTTAGTAAAGCTTTACGTGATAAATTAATACGTCCTTTATCATCGATTTCTGTTACTTTAACAAGGATTTCATCGCCTAATTTCACGACATCTTCCACTTTATTCACACGTTCATTAGCCAATTGAGAGATGTGTACTAAGCCATCTTTACCTTTGATTAAATTGACAAAAGCCCCGAATTTTTCAATACGAACGACTTTTCCAAGATAAACTTGGCCAACTTCTACTTCTTTTGTGATTTCTTCAATGATTTCAATCGCTTTTGCAATCATTTCAGCATCAGATGAAGCAATTGAGACATTACCATCTTGGTCAATATCAATTTTTACGCCTGTTTGTTCGATGATATTATTGATTGTTTCGCCGCCTTTACCGATGACATCTTTAATTTTAGCTGGATCGATTTGAATCATTTCAATCTTAGGCGCATATGGGCTCAATTCTTTACGAGGTTCACTGATTGTTGAAGTTAACTCAGCTAAGATTTCCATACGAGCTTTTTTCGCTTGTTCTAACGCTTCTGTTAAGATTTGTTCGGTAATCCCTTGAATCTTAATATCCATTTGTAAAGCAGTAATCCCATCTTTCGTACCAGCTACTTTGAAGTCCATGTCTCCTAGGTGGTCTTCTAAGCCTTGGATATCTGTTAAAATTGTATAGTTTTCGCCATCAGAAACTAACCCCATTGCAATCCCAGCTACTGGCGCTTTGATTGGCACCCCAGCATCCATTAAAGCTAGTGTACCGGCACAAATACTTGCTTGAGAAGATGAACCGTTAGACTCTAATACTTCCGCAACTAAACGGATAGTGTAAGGGAAGTCTTTTTCACTAGGAATGACTTGCGCTAAAGCACGTTCGCCTAAAGCACCATGTCCGATTTCACGACGACCAGGAGAACCTGCACGACCAACAGACCCAACTGAAAATTGTGGAAAGTTATAGTGGTGGATGAAACGTTTAGACTCTTGAACACCTAAACCATCGATTACTTGATGTTCCCCCAATGGCGCTAAAGTACAAGCTGATAAGGCCTGAGTTTGTCCGCGAGTAAATAATCCTGAACCATGCACACGTGGTAATAATGCTACTTCAGAAGATAATGGACGAATTTCATCTAGCTTACGACCATCTGGACGAATCTTATCAATCGTAATTAATTCACGAACGACATCTTTTTCTAAGTCTTCCGTGATTTGTTTGACTTCTTTTAATAATTGACTTGCTTCTTCTTCGTCTTCAATATCAGCGGCGATGGCTTCGTATTCGGCAATAATCATCGCTTTGACGTTTTCGATTTCTTCTTCACGCGCCAATTTTTCTTCTGTTAAGACGGCGGTTTTCATTGTTTGGTAGTTTGCATCATAAATGGCTTTTTTCAATTCTGGATCAAGTTGCAATAACACAACTTCCATCTTCTCTTTACCAACTTGGCTCACTACTTCTTCTTGGAACGTCACCATTTCTTTAATAGCTTCAAAACCAAATAATAATGCACCTAACATATCTTCTTCAGATACTTCTTTGGCACCTGATTCTACCATGTTAATCGCTTTTTTTGTTCCGGCAACTGTTAAATCAATATCTGATTGCTCTTGTTGTTCAATAGTAGGATTCAATACATATTCGCCATTGACACGACCCACTTGAACACCAGCAATCGGACCATCAAATGGAATATCTGAAATAGAAAGCGCTAAAGAGGAACCTAACATTGCGGCCATTGCTGGTGAGCAGTCTTGTTCCACACTCATAACGATATTTGTGACTTGAACTTCATTTCTAAAACCTTCCGCAAACATTGGACGGATAGGACGGTCAATCAAACGCGCGGTTAAAGTAGCTTCTGTAGACGGACGACCTTCACGTTTAATAAAGCCCCCTGGGACTTTACCAACTGCGTACATTTTTTCTTCATAATTGATGGTTAATGGGAAGAAGTCAGCATCTTTGGCTTCTTTTGAGGCAACTGCTGCACTTAGTACTACAGTATCTCCATAACGAACTAAAACAGCACCATTGGCTTGTTTTGCTAATTGACCGATTTCAACTGATAGTGGGTGGCCTCCCCAAGTGGTTGAAAATACTTGTTTTGTCATAATGTTTCCTTTCTTACCGGGGGACTTGCTACTAAACAAAGGGAAACGCACAAAAATTTGTTCCCTTTCCTTTGGTTAGTAGTAAGACAAAGAAACCCCAGTGATAAAAATTTCAATCAATTTTATTCGTGGGCAAAGTTTCCCACTGGATAGCTTTGTTTACGGATTTAGGCAACGAATCCTAGTGCATAAGGTATTTTTGAGACCTTATCTACTGAATTTTCTCATTGCTTCACTACCTTTTACAAAAAAAGTGAGATTCAGTGTGAACCTCACTTTTTCTTCTGAGTCGATTAACGACGTAATCCTAATGATTGGATTAATTCGCGGTAACGTTGCACATCTTTTTGACGTAAGTATGCTAATAAGTTACGACGGTGACCAACTTTTTTCATTAGTCCACGATATGAATGGTGGTCTTTTTTGTGTTGGCGAGCATGTTCATTTAGGTGGTTGATTTCTTCTGTTAATACAGCGATTTGTACTTCTGGAGAACCAGTGTCACCTTCATGACGTGCATATTTTTTCATGATTTCATTTTTTAATTCTTTTGAAATTGCCATTTCATTACACCTATCTTTCTAATATATTGCTCCGAAAACTGAGTAAAGCGTTGGTGATTCGCAAAACCAAGTAATGGAGGTGTTTTTACACACAAATTTACTTTACTTGATTTATGCGTAAAATGCAAGAACTTTTCATGAAAAACACGCTTTTTTCAAAATCACTCAATTTCTGTCAAGACTTATTGGTAAATAACAGACAGCTTTATTGCCTTTTTATTAAAGATTTTGTATTTTCTGAAAACAAAAGGAAAATTACTTGCAATTTCATTCAAAATCTCCTAAAATGTTTCAACATAAAGAGAAAGATTTTAGTTTTCTTTACTTTAATGATGATGTTGACTTTTTGAAAATAAAAATACATCTAGGAGGTAGAGTCATGCATTCAATTACTATTCAAGATTTCCAAGCAATTGTAGGAAATGAAGATGTGGTCGTATTAGACATTCGCGACAAAGCGGCGATTGCAGAATTTAGCTTACCAAATACTGTTGCAATGACTACAACAAGTTTACCTAATCGATTAAATGAATTAAACGCCGAAACTCAATATTACGTACTTAGCCATTCAGGTCGTCGTTCAGAGATTATTGCTGAATTTTTACGTAACAATGGTTTCAAAGCAACTCATATTATCGGTGGCGTTAAAGCCTTCAAAAAAGCTGCCTAAAACTCACATTGCAAAAAAGGTCCTGCGATTGTACCGACCCCCAAAAGTTAGACCATAAAATCTAACAATTGGAGGTCGGTATTTTTATGTCCAAATATTCTTTTGAGTTTAAAAAGCAAGTTGTAAATGCTTATCTTAATGGCGAAGGTGGTTATACTTATCTTGCAAATAAGTTCGGCATTCCATCTGTTAATAAAGTTAAACTATGGGTGGATAATTACAATGCATTTGGTGATGAAGGATTAAAACGTTCTAGAAAAAAAGATTTTTATTCTTTTGAAAAGAAGCTTTCTATAGTAGAGTTATATTTATCAAGTGAAATCTCATATCAAGATTTAGCTCTGCAAGAAGGAATTACTAATCCAAGTATGATCACAAATTGGGTGAGTCGCTTTCGTGCAGCTGGTCCTGATGCCCTAAGACCACGCAAGAAGGGACGAAAGAAAACATTGAATACAACTAATGGCAATACACAAAACAAACCAGTTGAAGAATCTTCTGTTGATACAAGTGCAGAACATGTAAAAGAGCTAGAAGAGGAACTTCTTAAATTGAGAATTGAGAATGCCTTTTTAAAAGAACTGAGGAGGCTGCGTTTAGAGGACGAGGAAAAAATGAGAGAACGGCACTCGTCATCAACAGTCTCCGACGAGAATTCAAACTAAAAGACCTTCTCTCTTATACAGGCATGCCTAAAGCAACATATATGTATTGGCAAAAACGATTTGATAGAGAAAATCCTGACAAAGAACTTGAAGAAAAAATCCAAGAAATCCGTAAGAATAATAAGGATTACGGATATCGTAGAATACATGGAGAGCTTCATAATCAGGGATATCTCATCAACAAAAAGAAGGTTCAGCGAATAGTTCAAAAACTTGGCTTGCAGGTGACATCCTACACACGCAAAAGTAGGAAATATAGTTCCTATAGGGGCAGGACTGGTACCATTGCACCCAACAGAATTCGCAGACGCTTTAATACGCACATACCCCATCAAAAAATCACAACGGATACGACTGAATTTAAGTATTATGAAGTTGATGTCAAAGGACATATGACAATGCATAAGCTGTATTTAGATCCATTTATGGATATGTGTAATGGAGAAATACTAAGTTACGGTATCGATAAGAAACCTTCAGCAAAGAATGTAATGAATGCCTTGGATAAAGCCATTGAAATCACTTCAGACTGCCCTTATAGACGAACATTCCATTCTGACCAGGGTTGGGCATACCAGATGAAGGCGTACTCTCACAGGCTAAAAGAAGAACGAATATTTCAAAGCATGTCTCGAAAGGGCAACTGTCTAGATAATTCCGTAATGGAGAATTTCTTCGGTCTGCTTAAGCAAGAGATATACTATGGCGTTATTTACTATAGCTATGAGGAATTAAAAATGGAAATAGAACGATTTATAAAGTATTATAATGAACAACGAATAAAAGAAAAGTTAGGATGGATGAGTCCTGTTCAATATAGGCTCCATCTTTTAGCTGCATAATGAAAACGAGACGACCGGAGTCGTCTCGTAAAAAAGTCTAACTTTTGGGGGTCACCTCATTCGCAGGACCTTTTTTTATCTTTCTTCTGAGTTTTCAATTTCTTCATACAATCGTGAACGTGCTTGATACCATTGAAAGATATTGCTAATCACTACTTTTAATACGGCATAGGTCGGAATCCCTAAAACCACACCGACTAGGCCAAATAATTTTCCTGAAGTTAATAATACAAATAGGATTGTAATTGGATGAACGGCTAATTGACTTCCTAAAACTAATGGTGAAATAAAACGTCCTTCAATCGTCTGCTCAATCACAAACACGACTAAGACTTTCACTAATAAAATAGGGCCGCCTACAATTCCTAAAATAATCGCAGGTACCATTGCTAAAAAGGATCCTAAATATGGAATCAAATTTAAGAATCCAGCAATCACTCCTAATGTAATTGCATAATCTAAGCCAATAACAGAAAAGCCAATGACAAACATTACCGCCACAGCAAAAGCCACCGTTAATTGTCCTCGAATATAAGAAGCGATTTGATCATTTGCTTCACTTAAAATTTTTAAAGTAGGTTGACGTAATTTGGTTGGTAAAAATTGTACGATATAGGGCCCTAAATTCTTACCATCGCGCAATAAATAAAACAAAATAAACGGCATAGTAATTAATGAGATGACAATCGTTGCCAAAGTGCCAAAGAAACTGCCGATATTTTTAATCGTGACAGTCGATAAGTTTTTGACCAAATCAGTAATATTATCAAGTAATTTCTGACCTGAATCTTGAAACTCGGTCGTTAATTTATTCAAAGTTGGATCATTGAAAAATTTCATTCCTTCTTTTTGAATGGTTTCAATATATCCAGGTAGATGGTTGATAAAACTCATCGTCTGAGATTGGATGCTAGGGATAATGACGATTATTCCCCAAACAATCAAGGCAATCACGACAATAAATAAACCAATAATACTATAAACGCGCTTCACTCCTTTATTTTCTAACAAGTCCACGAGCGGATTCATCAAATAATAAAGAATACCGGCCATAATAATCGGTAAGCCCACAACAGCTAAAAATTGCCAAACTGGCTCAAATAAATACGAAACCTTGGTAAATGTAAAGACTACTAATAAAAATAATAAGATATTTAGCAATACAGCTGTCATCTGATTATTTAGAAACCATCGCCAAAACCAAGAAATCTTTCCCTGATGCTTTGATTCCTGCATGCTCTTTTCCCCCTATTCTTCGTAGGTAATCATCATTCCTTCTGATAATTTAGGGAATACATAAGGTTTGACATAAATCATGCTTGAAATCATCTTATCCTCATCAATTGGATTAAATGAAATATTGACATGACTCAATTCATGCATGTTATGTTCCACTGCATTTCCCACTTTTTCTACATGATACACTTGATCGCCGAATTTTAACTCCATCCCAGGAACGATTTTCGCTTCTTCATTGATAAATTCTTGAATCACCGCATAATCTTTTAAAACTGATGTGGCTTTTTTGCCAAATAAAATTAAAATATTTTCGGTGGTTGTTGCTACCATTTCACCTATTGAAATAATCTTTGCTTGCGCCATTAAACATTCCCTCTGTTCTCTAATTTTTCTTTATTATATCATATTTCATTTCATATGAGTAAATTCATGTTTTTTATGGTACAATATTTTTATAAAAGTTATTGGAGGTCTGATTATGCAAGAAAAGATTTTTTTAGGCACATATACTAAAAAGAAAAGTCAAGGTATCTATACTGTTGAACTAGATACAGACAAGAAAGAGCTAACAAATTTAACTTTATTCACTGAAGAGAGTGGTCCTACATTTGTTGCTTTAAGTGAAAAAGGAAATTTATATAATGTGACTAGTGTAGATGGCAATGGCGGTGTCGCTAGTTATTCAAAAGATGGCAAACTATTGAATACGGTTACTTCTCCAGGAGCTTCTCCTTGCTATGTAGCGGTGGATGAAGAGCGTCAATTAGTCTTTAGCGCAAATTACCATAAAGGTCAAGTTACTGTTTATAAAATTGAAGCAGATGGTAGCTTAACGTTAACCGACGAAGTAACCCATACAGATCCGACTGGTAGCCACGAAAACCAAGACAAACCTCATGCGCACTATGCCGATTTAACACCTGACCATCGCCTAGTTGCTTGTGATTTAGGAACTGATACTGTTTATACTTATGATTTAAGTGCTGATGGCAAATTAAGTTTAGCGAGCAAATTAAAAGTAGCCGATAAAACAGGCCCTAGACATCTTACTTTCCATCCGACACTAGATATCGCTTATTTATTTGGTGAATTAAATAGTACTATTAGTGTCTTAGCTTATAATCGCGCCGATGGACATTTTGAAGTATTGGCCACTTACCCAACATTACCTGCTGATTACGAAGGTTTTAACAGTGGTTCTGCTGTTAAAGTAACGAAAGACGGCAAATTCTTATATGGTTCCAACCGTGGCGATAACTCAATTGTTGTCTTTGCGATTGCTGAAGATGGACGTAGCTTAACCTTTATTGAACGTGTAGATACTTATGGTGACTTCCCTCGCGACTTTTCTTTAAATCCAAGTGAAGAATTTTTAGTTTGTGCACACCAAAATTCTGATAATCTTACTTTATATCAACGTGATGCCCAAACCGGAAAATTAACCTTACTACAAAAAGATGTCTTTGCACCAGAAGCAGTTTGTGTCAAATTTGTATAGAGAGGATGAAGCTGAATGTTTTCAAAAACGCCCGTAGAATTATTAGTGAAAGATGCCTCAAATATCTATAATAAATGTCAATCTTTACTAGAACTCGTTCAAAGTCGACGCTATGATGAAAATCTCGTTATCTTGACTACCGCTGAAGTCTATGCGATTGCTGAAAAGCTATATCTTCGCTGTGATACCTTTACCAACTTACAAACAGAAGAAATTAGTAACTATATCAATGCATTTGATGATTTTTATTTCCAATTGAAGCAAATTCTATTCCATGATAAGGATGATTATGCATTATTAGCCAGTCATCTAGAACGCATGAATGTATGCTTTGAAAAACTTTATAAACTATATGATTTATTCTAAGGTGGAAAAACAGATGACATTACAAGAAGTACTTGATAGATTACGTAAAGACTTAGATATGCCTAAATTTTATGCTCCTTTAAAAGACAAAGAGTATACCGAAGAGGAATATCAAAAACTAAAAGCAGATTTACTTGATTATTATCGCAATTACGTCGATAATTTTGAACATTAATCCTAGGACCCGCAAGTGACGTGATGCTTGCGGGTTTTCTCATTTTAGTCTTTGTATTAAGCCAGTTATTCAACTATTCATACTCATTTACCAACAATTTTCCCCATTTATTCGAGCTTTCACATTAAAATTGAATTAAAATTATAATAAAATCATTCATTTTCACAATATTTCATGATATATTTCAGTAAATATCAGAAAGGTGGAAAAGTTCTTGATAGAATTTTTAAAAGATTTATCCTTATTAAAACGTATAGCAATTGGTATTATTCTTGGTATTCTTTGTGGTATCTTCTTGCCACATTGGACATTTATTACCATTTTTGGGAGTCTATTTGTCGATGCATTGAAAGCCATCGCCCCTATTTTGGTATTTGTACTGATTTTGGCCTCCATCTCCCAACACAATAGCGACAATAAAAGCTATCTCAAACCTGTTATTACACTTTATCTAACAGCAACCCTATTCGCTTCAGTTGTGGCAGTATTCGCAAGCTTTCTATTTCCAGTTAAGATTGCTTTACAACAGACAAGTACGCAACAAGCTGCCCCACAGTCGATTAATGAAGTGCTAAATACAATTCTAACCAATATCGTTCAAAACCCACTACAAGCCATGATTGAAGGAAACTATTTAGCCGTTCTTTTCTGGTCAGCATTAATCGGGTTTGCTTTAAGATTAGCAAGTCCAGCTGTGAAAAAAGCCACCCAAGAAATTGCCCAAGCGATCACTTTAGTTGTCCAATTAATTATTGCCTTCGCCCCACTTGGCATTTTCGGCTTAGTGTTTCAATCGGTTGCAACCACTGGGTTAAAAGGACTTTTACAATATGGGCAATTATTATTATTACTCGTTGGTTCCATGTTCTTTGTCGCCCTAGTCGTCTACCCAATTATGGTATTTTTCCTAATCAGAGAAAATCCCTATCCCTTGGTTTTCTACTGCTTAAAAAACAGTGCGATTCCAGCCTTCTTTACCCGCAGTTCCGCAGCCAATATTCCAATTAATATGTTGCTTGCCAAAAACATGGGGCTTACCGAATCAGCCTATTCCATTTCTTTACCATTAGGGGCTACTATCAATATGGGTGGAGCAGCCATTACTATCTCAACGATGACACTTGCTGCAGTCCACACATTAGATATGCAAGTTTCGCCAGTACTAACTTTAATTTTGTGTATCCTTTCTGCTTTAAGTGCCTGTGGTGCCAGTGGAATTGCCGGAGGATCATTATTATTGATTCCTTTAGCATGTAGTTTATTCGGCATTTCCAATGATATCGCCATTCAAGTCGTTGGTGTTGGTTTTATTATTGGAGTGGTACAAGATGCAATTGAAACAGCTGTCAATTCCTCTAGCGACATTCTCTTTACCGCCGCTGCTGAATTTAGAGATTTACGAATCAATAATCAAGACATTCATTTAAAAGAACGTTTAAGTAAGTAATCCTCAAAAAGCCCGTCTGATTGCGACTTCTCGCATCAGACAGGCTTTTTGGGACATAAAAAAACCACTAGGTTGGTTAGGCCTAGCGGAAAAAGGAGTAATTACTCAACTAAGGAGTAAAATGAAAAATAAAAAGGTTATTGTTGGTTATGTGATTATTATATACTAGGTAAAACAATTTATCCTAAAAACTGACTAATATTTAGATTAGATTTTTCTCCTTTTTTGGAAGTGCTTTTATCATTAACGTTTCATCAAAAGCATGGTCATTCTTTGAATCGCAAAAGCTATTGTGTCAGTCGCTTCATCTTGGTGCTGCTCAGCTTGATTAAAGGCCTCTACGTCTACCTCGGGAGTTTTACAGTTGAATTGAAATATTTTCGCTCTATGCCTTGGTATAAAGCTATTTTTTTGTCAAATTTTTTCAATTTTACACTCGTACTTTTTCGTACTTTATGGTATAATAGAGTTGGGTGATTACTATGGGAATGCGTTTAAAATCAACAAAATCTAAATATTCAGAGTCGTTTTCAATTATTGATGATTATACTCATCCTGAAACCAATAAACGCTCTACATTTGTTGTGGAGGCTCTAGGTTCTTTAAATTCATTGATGGAAAAATATCAAACTACAGACAGAGAAGTAGTTGTCAATCATTTGAAAGATTATATCGAAGAGCGAAAACAACAACTGAAGGCAGAAAATGGTAAAATGCTTATTGAAGTTGCTCAAAAGGATTTAATAGAAAAAGATGAAACCAGCATTTACAATGTTGGATATTTGTATATCAAGGATATTCTTTGTTCTCTAGGGCTAAAGCGTATATGTCAAGAAATTCAAACTCGATACAAAATACAATTTAATCTTTTTGATATCTTATGTGATTTAGTTTGTACACGTATTATTGAACCTTGTTCAAAACGCGCAACCTTTGAATACAAAAAACGTTTTTTACATCAATCTACTTATCAATTGGAAGATGTGTATCGGGCACTTCATATTTTGTATCAAGAACGATATACGATTGAAAATGCATTATATCAAGGATCTACAAAATTATATCCGCGCAATACTAATGTTTTATACTACGATTGTACAAATTTTTACTTTGAAACAGAAGAACCAGATGAATTTAGATTATATGGTTTTAGCAAAGAACATCGTCCCAATCCAATTGTTCAATATGGGTTGTTTATGGATGGTAATGGGATACCTTTAGCGGACTATGCTTTCGCAGGGAATATGAATGAGCAGCCTACGTTACGCAAATTAGAACAAAAAATTGAAGAAGATTTTCAGTTGAAAAAGTTCATTGTCGTTGCGGATGCTGGATTAAATGGTTGGGAAAATAAAGTGTATAATAACATGAAAAACAATCATGCCTATATTGTGACACAACCTATCAAGAAATTAAAAAAATCACTACAGGAATGGGCTATTGATCCTTCAGGTTGGAGAATTAGCGGCTCTAGAGAGAAATTCAATTTACAGGATATCATGAACGCCGCAGAAAATGCCGAAACTGATTTGAAACATTATAAAATAAATATTGACGGTACGGAACGAAATGTTTATGATTTGATTTTTTACAAAGAAAGATGGGAAAAGACAACAAAAAAATCTGACGTAGCCAAAGATAAATATTCTCTTGAAGAACGTTATATTGTATCGTTCAGCTTTCGTCAGAAAGCTTATCACGAACATATTCGTCAGAAAAAAATTGATCGTGCTCTTAAATTTATTGAAAATCCAAGCAAGTTAGATCGTAAAAATCAAAGACAGCCTAGCTATTATATAAAAACGACCACAACTACTGAGGATGGAGAAATCGCCTCTAACAAGGTCATTCAATTAGATACAGAAAAAATTAAAAATGAAGCAAAGTTAGATGGATTCTACGTAGTGACGACTGATTTAGAAGATAAAAATATCGGTATCATCATTCAAGCTAACCGTCAAAGATGGGAAATCGAAGAAAGTTTTCGAATTATGAAAAGTGAATTTCGAACCAGACCTATGTATGTTAGAAAAGAAGAATCAATCAACGGGCATCTATTAACCTGCTTTATCGCTCTTCTTGTTTATAGAATTCTTGAAAAACATTATTTGTCAGAAAAATATAGTCCAGAGCAAATCATTACAACCTTACGTCAAATGAATATCGTTTATCTTGAAGGTTCAAACTATACTCCTGCTTTTGACCGAACTGATTTAGTTGATGAATTGATGGATATTTTTGGATTCCAAGTGGCTAGAAAGATATTATCGCAAAAATATATAAAAAAATTTTCTAGAGTGGTTAACTCAGAAAAAAGTACGAAAATAGAATAAAGTAAGAAACGCCCCTAAAAGCTTATGTATCAAGCATTAGGGGCGTTTTATAATTAAATAACTGTAAAACTCAGGATTATATACTAGGTAAAACAATTTATCCTAAAAACTGACTAATATTTAGATTAGATTTTTCTCCTTTTTTGGAAGTGCTTTTATCATTAACGTTTCATCAAAAGCATGGTCATTCTTTGAATCGCAAAAGCTATTGTGTCAGTCGCTTCATCTTGGTGCTGCTCAGCTTGATTAAAGGCCTCTACGTCTACCTCACCTTCAAGGCTAGCAATCATATCTAGGCAACCTTGCACATATTTTTGATAAGCAGCTACTAACTTTTTATGCAAACCAATTACCCTAGCTGGTGCTTTTAACCCTTGTAATTTGGCTAAGTATGCTTTATATGTTTGGGTTCCTTCATTAAAAGTAGCTAAAATCTCAGATAATTGTTCAGAAGATAAAGTAGCAAGTTGATTGTCTTCTATTGCTTTTTTCACTTCTTCAAATTTGGGATTCATTTTTTCCCCGACAGCTTCTGTATCTTGAATAAGTTGATTAATCATTTGAATATAATATCCTAAATCGACACGCATAGATAAATTCTCTCCTTTTCGTAATGAGTCTATTTTAGCATATTTTTGAGATAAAAAAAACGCCACTAGCTAGATATCCTAACTAGTAGCGCAATTATTTGATTAGTCTTTACCCATTGCACGTTGAATAGCTTTGACAATTTCAACAACTGGAATAATCGCAAATGAAGAAGCTAGAACGATTCCCCATTGATATAAATCAAGGTGAGAAACTCTAAAGATGTCATTCAATCCTGGTACAACAATAATGACCATCATTAAAGCAAATGACAATAGTATCGCCCAGTTAAAGACGCGGTTTTTAAAGGCACCCACTTTAAATAGAGATTGATGAACCGACTTCACGTTAAATGCGTGGAATAGTTGCATTAATCCTAATGTTGCAAAGGCCATGGTTAACGCATCGGCATGTTGTAATTGACTTAAAGCCGCCGCAGACATACCTGGTGTATTCGCTGCAGTGTGATCTGGCCATTGAATTGCTGCCCAGTATACGAATAATACAGAAGCCGCTTCTAAAATACCTTGGTAAATGATACTACTCAAGACCCCACCAGAGAAGAAGTTTGAATTCTTACCACGTGGTTTGTGTTGCATCAGTCCTTGTTCAGCTGGTTCCATACCTAAAGCAATGGCAGGGAAAGTATCAGTTACTAAGTTAATCCATAATAGGTGAATTGGTAATAACGTATCCCATCCCCAAAGTGTCGCTAAGAATAAGGTTAAAACTTCCCCTAAGTTCGCAGCCAATAGATATTGAATGGCTTTTTGAATATTAGAGAATACTTTACGTCCTTCTTCAACAGCCACAACAATTGTCGCAAAGTTATCATCAGCAAGGACCATATCAGAAGCCCCTTTAGAAACTTCCGTACCAGTAATCCCCATACCAACACCGATATCTGCTTGTTTCAAGGCAGGCGCATCGTTTACCCCATCACCGGTCATCGCAACGACCTTACCAGCTTTTTGCCATGCTTTCACGATACGTACTTTATGTTCAGGAGAGACACGTGCATAAACAGAATATTGGGTCACTTTTTGGGCAAATTCATCATCAGACATTTGGTTTAATTCAGCCCCAGTTAATACCGCAGCATCGTCTTTTTCTTTAATAATACCAAGACGTGCGGCAATTGCTTCAGCTGTATCACGGTGGTCACCAGTAATCATAATTGGACGAATACCTGCTTCTTTGGCCACTTTAACAGCATGAGCAGCTTCAGCACGTTCAGGGTCAATCATCCCCACTAAACCAGCAAATACTAAATCATTTTCAAGTGTTTCGCTGACTAATTCTGGCATTTCATCTACAATCTTATAAGCCATTGCCAAGACACGTAGAGCTTGTTGGGCCATGTCTTTATTATTGGCTAAAATATTGTCTTTATCTGCTTGTTGTAATGGACGTACTTGACCATCCATTAAAATTTGCGTCGTACGAGTTAATAAGACATCAGGCGCACCTTTGACAGCAACTAAATATTTGCCATCTGCTAATTGGTGAACAGTAGACATCAATTTACGATCAGAGTCAAATGGTAGATCAGCCACACGAGGTTCAACCACTAATGCAGCCTTCACGTCAAAGCCTTGATCTAAACCAAATTGAATTAAGGCAGTTTCTGTTGGATCACCGATTAAAGTGCCTTCTTGAGAAAATTTAGTGTCATTGGCAAAGTTCATTACTTTAATCGCCATATGATCATTGGCAAATTCATCATGCACTGCAAATTGTTGGTTATCCACATATAATTTTTCAACTGTCATTTGGTTAAGAGTTAGTGTACCTGTCTTATCAGAAGCGATAATATCAGTAGCCCCTAATGTTTCTACGGCAGGTAATTTACGAATCATAGCGTTACGTTTGGCCATGACTTGTGTACCAAGCGCTAGGATAATCGTAACAATGGCAGGTAAACCTTCAGGAATCGCTGCAACGGCAAGTGAGATAGAAGTTAATAACATATCTGCCCATGAAGTATTGTTGAAGAAAATACCAACAAAGAACATAATTACCGCAATCACGACAATCGCAGCTGTTAAGAATTTACCTAATTCGTTTAAGTTACGTTTTAATGGTGTTTCTGTTTCATCGGCTTGAGCTAACATTCCGGCAATCTTACCAACTTCGGTATCCATACCAGTGTTAACGACAATCCCTTTACCACGACCATAAGTGACATTACTATTTGAATAAGCCATATTCACACGGTCACCAATACCCACTTCAGCATTTTCTAAAACGATTAATTCTTTTTCAACTGGCACTGATTCACCGGTTAAAGCTGCTTCTTCAATCTTCAATGAACTTACTTCAACCAAGCGCATATCTGCAGGAACAATATCCCCTGCTTCTAGTAATACTAGGTCACCTGGTACTAATTCATCACTTTTGACTGTCATCGGATGACCATCACGAACGATATTCGCATTTGGTGTAGACATTTGTTTTAAAGCTTCAATGGCTTGTTCGGCTTTGGCTTCTTGCACCACACCCATGATGGCGTTAATGATAACCACCGCTAAGATAATTAATGAGTCCACTACTTCATGTGAAACAACAGCAGAAATAATTGCAGCTACTAATAAAACAGCAATCATCAAGTCTTTAAATTGCTCGATGAATTTTTGTAGCATACTTTTTTTCTTACCTTCTTCTAGTTCATTTGGGCCAAATTTTGCTAAACGCGCCTTTGCCTCACTAGAAGTTAAGCCATCAAGAGTTGTATCTAACGCCTGTGTGACCTCATCGACACTTTTTGCATAAAAAGCTTCATGCAATTGTGCTTGTTTTTGTTGTTCTGACATATGTTCCTCCTTCAAAATTCTCGCTAACCAATTACTTGAACTGGTTGCTAAATTTCACAAGTCTATTTCTTGCTAAAAAAAATAGACCTGTGTATGCAAAAAAATACATACATAAGTCTCACTAATTAAGGCAACACCAGAAATTTCTTTCTTGCTGGTGATGTTGCCACAGTATTCCTACTGCCAGTTACTCCCTCATGAATTATTACATTGTCATTATACTAAACAATTCCAAACCTGACAACAACCAACACTCACAGAAAACGTTAACAAATGAAATAAAAAATAAGGTTGTGAGAAAGGTCGATCAGCTACAAGCAGAAGGTTATCAATCAACTTGGTCAAATACGAGAAAATTCATGTGTTACCTACTGCTTAGAAAATCGGATGAAAGGAGATTTTCTTAAGCAGGAGGGTGAATTTTCCGAGTATTTAGTTGATTGATACCGAGAAAGCTAAGGTTGTCCGGAATGACTGGAAAATCCACTATGTTTAAAGATTTTCCTAGGCAGTCCGGCTTAGATGCGATGTAGCTACCCTTCGAACACCGTCTAATAAGGTTGTAAATCGACTTGGTCAGCTACGAGCGGATAAGTTTGTCCAACACGTCGGGAAAGTCCGAGAAGTAAATACTTTCCCAGACAGGGTGGCTTATACGCCGAAGTAGCTAGTCGATTTACACCGTCTATCAAGGTTGTGAG
Source organism: Enterococcus cecorum DSM 20682 = ATCC 43198 (assembly GCF_000407565.1). Classification (GTDB taxonomy): domain Bacteria; phylum Bacillota; class Bacilli; order Lactobacillales; family Enterococcaceae; genus Enterococcus_E; species Enterococcus_E cecorum. Next base: position 765,542 of record NZ_ASWI01000003.1, on the reverse strand, counting down.
GCAGCTCAGAAAGCCTCGAAGAAATTTTGTGCTTACCTACCGCTGAGAAAATCGGATGAAAGGAGATTTTCTCAAGCGGGAGGACGAATTTTCCGAGTATTTAGTTGATTGATACCGAGAAAGCTAAGGTTATCCGGAATGAGTTCTAAAGGTAAAAAAACTAGCCACTCAAAATGAATGACTAGTCAAAAATCTAAATGGATAAAGAATTAAGCGATAATCGAACCATTTGGCATGTTTTCAGGAGCTTCTACAATTTGTAGGCGTCCTTGACTATCTTCAGCAGATAAAATCATCCCTTGGCTGATTTCTCCACGCATTTTTCGTGGTTTAAGATTTGCGACAATTACCACTTTTTTACCGATTAAAGCAGCTGGATCTGGATAGAACGCTGCGATACCTGAAAGAATTTGACGGTCTTGCTTATCCCCTGCATCTAAGCGGAATTGCAATAACTTGTCGGCATCTTTCACACGTTGGCAATCGATAACTTCAGCGACTTTTAATTCTACTTTATCGAAATCATCATATTTAATTTGCTTTTCTTTCACACTTACTAATTCTGTTTCTTCAGGGTTCCAATTGACTTTTTCTTCAACACTTGGCACACCTTGAGCCATCTTTTCTTGAATATAAGCAACTTCTTGTTCTACATCAAGACGTGGGAAGATTGGCACACCTTTTTCGACTACTTTTGTATCTTTAGGAAACTCACCAAAACGTAAATCAGTCAATTCTTTACTTGCATTACTAATACCAAGTTGTTCAAAGATTTGATTTGGTACATTGGTCATCACTGGTTGTAAAAGAATAGCGACAATACGTAATACTTCGGCTAAGTGAATCATAACAGAATCTAATTCAGCTTTACGTTCAGGATCTTTTGCTAAAATCCATGGCTGAGTTTCATCGATATATTTATTTGCACGAGAAATCAAATTCCACACTTCGCCTAAAGCAAGGTTAAATTCCATATTGTCCATCGCTTCATGATATTTACTGATGACATTAGCCGCAGTTGTAGAAAGATCCGCATCAAAGTCAGTAACACGAGATTTATACTCTGGAACAAAACCGCCACAATATTTGTTAATCATCGCAACTGTGCGGTTTAATAAGTTACCTAGGTCATTGGCTAAATCATAGTTCACACGCGAAACGAAATCTTCTGGAGTAAAGACGCCATCAGATCCAAATGGTACCACACGTAATAAGTAGTAACGTAAAGCATCTAAACCATAACGTTCCACTAACATTTCGGGATAAACGACATTCCCTTTAGATTTACTCATCTTGCCGTCTTTCATTAATAACCAACCATGACCAAAAACTTTCTTAGGTAATGGTAAATCAAGCGCCATTAATATGATTGGCCAATAAATAGTATGGAAACGGACAATTTCTTTACCAACCATATGAACATCAGCTGGCCAGAATTTTTCAAATAAACTTTCATCATCGCTACCATAACCAAGTGCTGTGATATAGTTTGATAACGCGTCAATCCACACATAAACCACGTGTTCAGGATTCGCATCAATTGGAATTCCCCATTTGAAAGTCGTACGAGATACCGCTAAATCTTCCAGTCCTGGTTTGATAAAGTTATTGATCATTTCATTTTTACGAGACTCTGGTTGAATAAACTCTGGATGTTCTTCATAATACGCTAATAAACGATCAGCGTAGTTACTCATTCTAAAGAAATAAGACTCTTCTTTCACTAATTCAACTTCATGACCACTTGGCGCTTTACCACCAATCATGTTGCCTTCTTCATCACGATAGACTTCAGCTAATTGTGTTTCTGTAAAGAATTCTTCATCAGATACAGAATACCAGCCTTCATATTCACCTAAGTAAATATCTCCTTGATCAAGTAAACGTTGGAAAATCTTGCGGACTGCTTTTTCATGATAGTCATCAGTGGTACGAATAAATTTATCGTAGCTAATATCTAAGGTTTTCCATAATTTTTTAATATCCGCAGCCATTTTATCCACATATGCTTGTGGTTCTAATCCCAATTCAGCTGCTTTCTTTTCAATTTTTTGACCATGTTCATCCACACCAGTAAGATAAAACACATCAAAATCCATTAATCGTTTATAACGGGCCAATGCATCACAAGCAATGGTCGTATAAGAATTGCCAATATGTAACTTGCCACTTGGATAGTAAATCGGAGTGGTAATATAATAAGTTGGTTTTTCAGACATCTTTCAATTTTTCCTCCAATCAATAAACGACTTATACCAAATTATTGTAGCATTAGATGAAATGATTATCAATTGAAAAATAAGGTTGTGAGGTAGCTTGCACAGACATGAAGAAATTCGTGTGTTTACCTACCACTGCAAAAATCGGATGAAAGGAGATTTTTGCAAGTGGTAGGGCGAATTTCACAATGTCTAGCTGCCGAACACCGTGGATAAGGTTGTAAATCGACTTGGGCAGCTACGAGCGGATAAGTTTGTCCAACACGTTGGGAAAGTCCGAAAAGTAAAGACTTTCCCAAACGGGGTGGCTTATACGCCGAAGTAGCTAGTCGATTTACACCGTCTAATAAAGTTGTGAGAAGGGGCATTCAATGAAATAAAGGTACAAATTACTTAAAATGTGATATAATGAGAGTTACCAGGAAAATTGTGAGGATTATTTATGAAATCAGCTTCGAAAGCGGCTTTTTTATTTGCTTGTGTGCTGACATTTTTACATATTTTGCTATTTATCAATCGTGATTATATTCAAGCCTACTTTATGATGCACCACGGTATAGCAATCTTTTTACAATTGCGCCTATTATTCAAAATTCTTTGTTTAGTAGGAGTAATCATTCTAGGTGTGCCACAGGTCCGCAAAAAGCCCAATCTTTGGTTCCCATATACGGGACTATTCTTATTGAATCTCATATTATCTTAAAGAGGTGTTGATCGAATATGGAATTTTCATCAAAAGCCGAAGAAAAAAAATATTACGAACAAATCGCAACGGAAGAAGGATTCTTAAAATGGTACCATGAACAAGAACATCCTACCTACGAAGCCCCTTCTTTAACCGTAGATATGGTATTACTTTGTTATAATCGCCAAGAAGAACAACTGAAATTGCTATTGATTCAGCGTAAAAGTCACCCATTCCGTCATTCTTGGGCTTTACCTGGAGGATTCGTCTCAAAAGGTGAGTCCACTGATGATAGTGTCATTCGCGAAACATTAGAAGAAACCGGTGTACATATTAACCAAAATCAAATTGAACAACTCTACACATTTTCTACACCAAATCGTGACCCTCGTGGTTGGGTGGTAACTGTTAGCTATTTAGCCTTTATCGGTGAAGAGCCAGTAGATGCCGGCGATGATGCGAGCCAAGTACGCTGGTTTAATTTAAATCGCAAACAAAATACAATTGTCCTTGAAAACCAAGAAACGCAAATCATTCTCGATTTAGAAACCGGTGAATCGCTTGGAAAAGATACCTTAGCCTTTGACCACAGCCAAATTATTCTTAAAGCATTCCATCATGTATTAGAAACAATGATGCATGACCCACGCGTACTATTAGTATTGGGACCTGGCTTTACGATTACCGATGCCAGAAAGGTCTTTGCTAAATTTTTAGGCATTGATTTTAAAAATATAGACCACTCTAACCTCAAAAAAGCATTGAATGATCATTTAGAAGCTATCGGTGAACGTGCTAGTGGTGTTGGACGACCATCAAAAATCTATCAATTAAAGACCGATAAAAAAATCAGCCCGAAATAGGCTGATTTTTTGTGGTTTTTCATAATTAGTGGGCACTTTTCCTAGAAACAAATCAATTATTACCTAGGCGAACCCTGGCACCCCTACCAGTTATTTTTTTAAATATTTTGACAATTTATGATTTGAATCTCTTTACCGTACCATTGTGCTTTATATTTCAATAAACGAACTAATTGATGCCATTCATTGCTGGTGAATAAAGCATCTTCAGCACAAGACCTATCTTCTGGTTCGACAATTTCGATTACATCATATTCCTTAATATAAAAGACAGATAAATGATTCAAATAATCTTTTATCTGATTATTAAGGTGTGTCAATAATTTGTCATACTGTTTTTTTTGCTTCTGGTAATTCTTACAGTCGGCTAATATCCGATTTTGCTTACGCGCAACCCGAGCCTTTACCTTTAATCTTCGTTGTAAAAACGCCAGACGTCCTTTCGTATGTTGAATGGGTTCAATCACTTCAGCACGATATTTCGCTTGTTGGACTAATTGATGCGCATCAAAAGAAAGTCTGATTTTTTTACCTGTTTTCTCGAACTTATCAATGGTTTCCACGCACAAAATCGAAGCATAAAACTCCTCGTTATTCTTCGCTGAAATAGTCACTGATTTAATTTTGCCAGTAATTTTTCGATGTTCGCATATTTGAATTTTTTCTTTTAACTTTGGCAATTTCAGATAACCATCCTCTATACGTACTGTCCCGTTTTGATTATTGGTCGTGTAAGATTGCCAGACAGAACTCTTATTTTTCAACTTAGGATAGCCACTACGCTGTTGATAGTAATTTTGAAAAGCCCTATCTAAATTTCTCTTCGCATTTGCAAGGGCTAGACTATCCGTCTTTTTTAAAAAAGGATAATCACGTTTGAGACTCGCTGGCGTAATAATCTCTTCACTTGTGCGCTCAGCTGTATCTAACTTCAGAAAATAATTATAGATGAAGCGAACACAACCAAACGTTTCAATAAAGAACCTTTTTTGTGCTTCATTGGGATAAATTCTAAATCGATAACCCTTTAAATTTTTCATCGAATCAACCTTATTATTTAATATACAAAGGGTAGCTCCTAGGTAGATAAGCCAATTTGGTTAGAAAAGACTTATATTAAGCTGTCTTTTTCGCCGATTTGGGAACCTTATCTACCTTTAGCTGACCAACCCTTCTTACATCCTTTTCTAATCAGTGTAAATCGACTAGCTACTTCGGCGTATAAGCCACCCCGTCTGAGAAAGTCTTTACTTTTCGGACTTTCTCGACGTGTTGGACAGACCTTATCCTTCTCGGTATCAATCAACTAAATACTCGGAAAATTCACCCCCCTGCTTAAGAAAATCTCCTTTCATCCGATTTTCTTAGCAGTAGGTAACACATGAATTTTCTCGTATTTGACCAAGTTGATTGATAACCTTTTGCTCGTAGCTGATCGAGTCGATTTACATCCTTTTCTTCTCTGCTAGTTTTTCGGCGAAGTGTTTGGCTTCTTCATCGCTAACATAGACATAGTGGCCTTCTGCGATTTCTTGCATCTTTCGTGGTATTCTGTCTTCTTTAGGTGGTGTATACTTGATACGTTTACGAGTACGTTCATAATCTGGATCAGGTAATGGAATCGCTGATAGTAGACTTTCTGTATATGGATGTACCCCATAATGGTAAATCTCATCACTCGTACCCATTTCAAGCAATTTCCCATGATGCATTACGCCGATACGGTCACTAATATGTTTCACCATCGATAAGTCATGGGCAATAAATAAATAGGTAAGATTTTTTTCTTTTTGCAAGTCTTGTAATAAGTTAACAACCTGCGCTTGAATCGAAACGTCTAACGCAGAAATTGGTTCATCACAGATAATGAATTTCGGATTAACCGCTAAAGCACGCGCAATCCCAATTCTTTGTCGTTGTCCACCAGAAAACTCATGTGGATAACGTGTACCATGGTTTGGATTTAACCCTACTGTTTTTAACAAGTCATCCACCATTTGATTACGTTCTGCTTCACTTTTTGCTAAATGGTTGATATCAATCCCTTCAGCAATAATATCACGAACCTTCATTCGCGGATTCAATGAAGCATAAGGATCTTGATAAATCATTTGTACTTCACGACGAAATTCTTTTAATTCATCGCGTTTTTTCAACTTCATAACATCTTTTCCATCAAAAGTGATTTCTCCGCCACTTGGTTGATTTAATCGGATAATCGTACGGCCAGTAGTCGATTTCCCACTTCCTGACTCACCTACCAAGCCAAAAGTCTCACCTTCATAAATATGGAAAGTAATGTCATCTACCGCTTTAACTTCATCTTTGCGGCCAACGTTAAAATATTGTTTTAAATTTTTAACATCTAATAAAACTTTTTTCACGTTACGACTTCCTTTCTAGGCTTGACCTTTTTTTATTTGATTTTTTTCTGCAAATTTTGCCCAACGAATTTGAATTTCTTTCGGTGGGGTTACTTTTGGTGCTTGAGGTGCTAATAACCAAGTAGCAGCCTTATGCGTTGGTGACACTTCAAAGAATGGTGGTTGTTTTTCAGCATCAATCTTTAAAGCATACTCATTACGTGGATAGAAAGCATCTCCTTTTGGTGGTTGCAATAAATCTGGTGGTGTCCCTGGAATCGCATATAGTCGCTCTTCTCCACCTTCTAAGGATGGCATCGAACCTAATAAGCCCCAAGTATATGGATGTTGAGGATTATAGAAAATTTCCTCAGAAGTGCCGATTTCTACAATTTTTCCTCCATACATAACAGCTACACGGTCTGCCACATTTGCTACTACCCCCAAATCGTGGGTAATAAAGATAATCGAGGTTTTAATTTTTTCTTGAATATCTTTTAATAGTTCTAAAATTTGGGCTTGAATCGTTACGTCTAGCGCAGTCGTTGGTTCGTCAGCGATTAAAATTTGTGGATAACAAATCAAAGAAATCGCGATGACAATCCGTTGACGTTGCCCACCTGAAAATTGGTGTGGATAGTTGTTCAAGCGTTTTTCAGCATTTGGAATTCCTACTAGTTTTAATAGTTCTAAGGCCTGTTCCATCGCTTCTTTTTTTGAAATTTTCGTATGTTTTAATAAAGATTCTGCCACTTGTTTTCCGATTGGCATGGTTGGGTCTAGAGAAGTCATCGGATCTTGGAAAATCATCGCAATCTCTTTCCCACGAATTTTTTGCATTTCTTTTTCGGTCTTTTGTACAATATCTTGACCATTAAATAAGATTTGACCATTTTCAATATTGGCATTACTTGCAAGTAAGCCCATGACACTTCGAGTAGTGACTGATTTACCACTTCCGGATTCCCCTACAATCGCTAAGGTCTCCCCTTCATATAAATCAAAACTCACATTACGGATGGCTTGCACTTTGCCGGCGAAGGTGTCAAATGAAATTTCTAAATCTTTTACTTCTAGAATTTTTTTCATATTCGTTTACTCCTTCATCTTAGGGTCGAAAGCATCACGTAAACCGTCTGCTAAAAGGTTAAACCCAATCATAATTACTGATAGCATGATGGCTGGAATCCACATTTGATATGGCAAGAATAAGAATGTCTTATATCCATCACTTAAAAGCATCCCTAGAGAAGCTGCTGGTGGCTTAATCCCTAAACCGATAAAACTTAAGAAGGCCTCGAAGAAAATTGCTGATGGAATACTAAACATCATTTGCACAATAATCACGCTAGAAATATTCGGCAAGATATGTTTAAATGCAATCTTCATTTTAGATTCACCTAATGTAGTCGCTGCGAGTACAAATTCTTGATCTTTTAGCTTCAAGGATTGGGCCCGCACAATTCTGGCCATTGGAATCCAGTTGGTAATCGCCATTGCTGCAATGATTGATGGAATACCTGGTTTAAATACAACTAACATCAAAATCATTACGACTAAGGTTGGAATACCAGATAAGATTTCAATCAAACGTTGTAAAATCGTATCGACACGTCCACCAAGTAAGCCAGAAATCAAACCAACGACTACCCCGATGGAAATATCTAGTATAGCCGCAATAAAGGCGATAAATAGAGAAATTCGCGTTCCCATTAATAAGCGACTTAATAAATCACGACCTAGACTATCTGTACCAAAAATAAAGTACACATCTTTAGGTACGTCTGCTTCTTTATATTTATCGACTAATTCACCCCCGACCATGGCTTTCCCGTTAAGGCCATTGATATCTATACCAGGAATTTTTGGTGGTAAGTTAATATAGTCAATATTTTGTTTAGCTGGATTATGTGGTGAGAAGAAAATTGCGCCCACACTCACAACTAAAATAATCGCTAATAAAGTAATTGAAAATACAGCGGCCTTATTTTTCTTTAATCGACGCCATGAATCCTGCAAGAATGTCAAAGAAGGAGCGGCAATGGCTTCACGTTCTTCAACGGTATCTTTTTGTAGAAATTCAAATTCAGAAGCAGGAATTTTGGCAATCTCTTCATGCATTTGTTTCACTTCCATCTAGCCACGACTCCCTTCTGATACACGAATACGAGGATCAACAATTCCATAAAGGATATCGACCACTAAGATAACGACAACCAACATTGTAGAGTAAAGGATTGTTACGGCCATGATGGTTGGATAGTCATTTGTAGTAATTGATTTAACGAATTGTTCCCCGATACCTGGAATAGCAAAAATATTTTCGATAACCAATGAACCAGTCATCAAACCGACTGCTAAAGGTCCTAATAATGTTAATAATGGAATCAAACTATTACGTAAACCATGATGAAAAACAATTTGCCAACGACTCAATCCTTTGGCACGCGCTAATTCAATATAATCACTATGTAAGACTTCGACCATTTCCGTACGAATAAAACGAGCAGAATCGGCTAATGGACTCATCGCAAGGGCAATCGTCGGTAAAATCGTATATGCAAAACCTTCCCATTTCGCGATTGGTAAAATGTGTAATTTCATCGCAAAGAAATATTGTAATAATACCGCAAACACGAAGTTAGGAATCGAACGCCCAATGATAGCCACTAAAGTCGCCAAGGTATCCACCCAAGTATTTTGCTTCATGGCTGAAATTGCCCCTAAAACTGTTCCGAAAATCGTACCTACAACAATAGCTTGGAACCCTAATTGTAAGGAAGGTCCAATACGATCCATTAATAATGAAGCAACAGGTTGATTTTTAAATTGGAAACTAGTCCCAAAATTAAAGTGTAGGGCATTCCATAAATATTTTCCATATTGAACAATGACAGGTTGATCAAGCCCCATTTGTTTATTTAAAATAGCAATTTGTTCTTTGGATAATTTCTCAGCGTTGGTATATGGTGTACCAGGTAGAAGCTTCATTAAAAAGTAAGTAATGGTAGCAATCAACCACAAAGTAATTACCATATAGAATAGTCGCTTAAGAATGTATTTTACATAACTATTCAAATAGGTTCCCTCCAATTTTTTAAGTATAGGATTTTTTGACTTCTCACATGATTTTGTGTACATTTAGCATAGATAAACCAAGAAAGGAGCTTCTTATGCGTCCCAAAAAGTGGTCTCTGTATCTATCTCTCATTATTTTACTTGGCAATATAGGATTTCTAACAATGAAGCATGAATTACATTTGGTCAATCTTTCAGACACTTTGTTTTTATCCATGCTACCATTTTTAATCATTGCCGTCTTTTTGTGGATTTTATCTTCTGGAGTGTTTGATTTCTTCCATTACTCCATGAAAAAAGCCTTCAAAAAATTAAAAGAAGATGATCTTTCACTCTCGCAAGCAAGTAAAGGTAGTTCCCGCTTCTTTTTTGAAATAAGTGGCCTACTCTTACTTACGAGTGTGCTTTGTCTACTTTTTTCTGGTTATTTTTAAACCTATAAAGCTGATGCACTGAAGTAAAAGTGCATCAGCTTATTTTTTGAAAGTTTCACATTGCTTTATTTAGCGATGTAAGTCCACTTGAAGTCGTATTTCGCACCAGCTGGGTGGTTGACGATACCTTTGACTTTTGGATTACGCATATAGGCAACTGCTTTTTGATAGATTGGCACTACCCCTTGTTCATCCATGATAATCTTTTCAGCTTTTACAAAGTCATCCCAACGTTTTTCTTCATCAGCGGCATCTGTAGTAGCTGCGGCACGAACAAGTTTCGTATATTCTTCATTGTTCCAGTTTCCACGGTTGTAGCTGTTACCAATTGTAAACATATCTAAGAAGCTAGAAGCATCTGCATAGTCAGCACCCCATCCGCTTAGAACCGTATCAAAATCACCTTTGTTTGAACGATCTAGACGAACTGAGAATGGCACTGGACTAACACTTACTTTTAGACCTGGTAAGTTTTCTTGTAATGAACCTTGTAGATATTCAAGCATCTTTTTAGCCACATCTGAGTCAGAAGACAAAATGTCTAGTTTCACTTGATCGACACCAAGTTCTTTCTTGGCTTTTTCCCAGTATTCTCTTGCTTTCTTCTTATCATATTTCACAGGAGATTTCGCTTCTTTGACAAAATCTTTCTTCGTCTTAGGATCATAAATGAATTTTTCTGGCATCAAGTTGGTTGTCGCAATTGAACCATTGGCTAAAACTTGTTTTGCTAGAGAATCACGATTGATTGCATAGGAAATAGCTTTACGTAAATTAGCATTGCGATATGGTGATTTTTCATCTTTTTGGTTAAATTCTAGATAGAAAGTTGAAGCTTCTGGAATCGTTAAGTAAGCTTCATCATTAGCCATTTGTTGTGCTAATTCACCATTTAGCGTTACTTGATCAGATTGACCATCTTTAAATAAGTTCAATGCTGTTGAAGATTCTTTAATAACACTCACATTGATTTTATCTAATTTCACATTTTTAGCATCCCAGTAAGTATCATTTTTCGCATAAGACCATTCTGTATCTGTACCTGGGCCATCAAAACCTTCTAAAGTAAATGGTCCGTTATAAACAGCATTTTCAGATTTTGTTGCATAGTCACTACCAAATTTCTCTACCACTTTTTGACTTTGTGGGAAGAAGATTGGAAATGCTAGTAATTGGTCAAAGTATGGTGTTACTTTTGCTAGTTTAATTTCTAGTGTATAATCATCCACCGCTTTAATACCTAATTCACTTGTTGCTTTCTTACCGGCAGTGATATCAGAAGCATTAGCAACTGGTTCAAATAGGTAAGCATATTCAGAAGCTGTCTTTGGATCGACTGTACGTTGCCAACCATAAACATAATCTTTCGCCGTTACTGGGTCGCCATTTGACCATTTAGCATCTTCACGTAATTTTAATGTGTAAGTTAATCCATCCTCACTTACTTTTGCCATTTCTGCAGCACCTGCAGGAATTGGTTTATTATCTTTGTCTAATCGATATAGACCTTCATAACAGTTGTTTAAAGCTGAAAAACTCACTTCATCTGTTGCTAATGAAAGGTCTGCTGATGGCATTTCAGCACCCTCAACCATATTAAAGACTTGTTTTTTCGCTACTGCTGATGTGTCAGAAGATTTACTTTCTTCCTTTTTTGATGAGTTTCCTGTTGAACAGCCCGCTAACACTAATCCGCAAACTGCCAGAGTTGCAATCACCCATTTTTTCTTCATACTAAACTCCCCTATCATTAATTTTGTTTTAAAAAAATTAGCTTAATGCAATTTTAAATAATAATTATTAAAAATTCAACTAGTTTTTCTCAATTATTTTTAATTTTTCATAATATTTGAAAGTTGCTATCAATTTTTTGTTTTTATTTTTCAGTAAAACATTTTTATATTAACATTATCAGAAAGATATAGATTTTTTTCTGTTCTTTTTACAAAAATAAAAAAATTCAGATTATTTCAAACAATTAGATTCATATTTTAAGTAAGCATTAAAATAAGCAGTCTAGCAAACTGCCAGACTGCTTAAATAAACTTATCCTTCTCGGTATCAATCAACTAAATACTCGGAAAATTCACCCTCCTGCCTAAGAAAATCTCCTTTCATCCGATTTTCTTAGTAGTAGGTAACACATGAATTTTCTCGTATTTGACCAAGTTGATTGATAACCTTTTGCTCGTAGCTGCCCGAGTCGATTTACGACCTTATTTGACTTCTACCCATTTGTATTCGTATTGGGCGCCGGCTGGGTGAGCAACGATGCCTTTTACTTTTGGATTGCGTAAGTGTGCTTCTGATTTATAGAAGACTGGGATTACGCCACTTTCATCTAGAAGTACTTTTTCAGCATCTAGTAAGTCATCCCAACGTTTCTTTTCATCTGTCGCATCAGCATTACCTGAAGCATCAACTAATTTATCATATTCAGCATTACTCCAGCGACCACGGTTATAGCTATTACCAGTAACGAATAAATCAGTAAAGCTACTTGCATCTAAATAGTCAGCTGCCCAACCACTCACAATCATATCGAATTGACCTTTATTTCCGCGATCCAAACGAACAGAGAATGGTACTGGCGTTAAGTTCACTTTCACACCATCTAAAGTATCTTGTAATGAACTTTGTAGGTATTCACTGACTTTCTTCGTCGCATCGGTATCATCAGAAACTAATTCAATTGTTAAGCTATCAATGCCTAACTCTTGTTTAGCCTTGTTCCAATATTCTTTGGCTTTTTTCTTATCGTATGTCACTTTGACTTTAGAATCTTCAGTAAAGTCTTTACCATCTGGACCTGTCATATTACCTGTAGGAACTAAACCAGTCGCCACTGCAGAACCATCGCCCAAGATATTATTCACTAAAGATTTACGGTCAATAGCATAAGAAAAAGCTTTACGTAAATTAGCATTGCGATATGGTGATTTTTCATCGCGTTGGTTTACTTCTAAATAAGTGGTACGTGCTTCTGGTTGTGTCACATAAGCTGGATCATTTTTCATTTGTTTGGCTAATTCACCAGTTAAAATGACATCATCTGCTTGACCATCTTTGAATAAGTTCAATGAAGTAGAAGATTCTTTGACTACATTGACATTTACTTTATCTAATTTGACATTTTTTGCATCCCAATAAGAGTCATTTTTCTTATAAGCCCACTCAGTATCGGTACCAGGTCCATCAAAACCATCTAATACGAAAGGTCCATTGTAGACAGATTTATTAGATTTTGTCGCATAAGCATCGCCAAATTCTTTCACCGTTGCCTCATGTTGTGGGAAGAAAGAAGGAAACGCCATTAAGTATGGGAAGTATGGTGTTGCCTTTTCTAATTGAATTTCTAATGTGTAATCATCTACAGCTTTAATCCCTAATTCGCTCACTGGTTTTTCACCATTGATGATGGCTTCTCCGTTTTTCACTAATGCATATAGATACGCATATTCAGCTGCTGTTTTAGGATCTGCTGTACGTTGCCAACCATAGACATAATCTTTGGCCGTTACTGGATCACCATTTGACCATTTAGCATCTTTACGTAATTTAACGGTATAAGTCGTACCATCCTGAGATACTTCTGCCTCTTTTTCAGCGCCTGCAGGTTGTGGTTGGTCTTTTTTATCCAAACGATATAACCCTTCATACACATTGTTCAAAGCTGTGAAACTAATCGTATCAGTCGCTAAAGAAAGGTCTCCTGAAGGCATTTCTTGTTGGACCACGACATTAATTTCTTGTTTTGCAGCCTTATCGCCACTTTCAGTTTTGGCTTTGTCACCGCCACCTGTTGAACATCCCGCTAAAACTAAAGCGCATAAAGCAAAAGATGCTAATACCTGTTTTTTCTTCATTTTCATTCCACCCTTTTATCCATCTATCTTTCAATACTATGAGAGATAAACTAATAATAATGATTAATTATTAAAAAATCAACATAATTTTCATCCGTTTTTAATAATATAACTGATAATTTATCTTGTTTGTTCTGAATTGTCTGAAAAATCAAGCAAGGAAGCTTTTTTTAAAAAATGCAAAAAAATGACTTGCCTCCTTCAATTTTTTAAAAGAAAACAAGTCATTATGGATTGAATTCATTTCGAACTACGTAGCTGCCCGAGTCGATTTACGACCTTTTTAATCTGTATTCGGCGAGCTGCCTCACATCCCTTTATACACGGCGTTCGAAGGGTAGCTACATCGCATCTAAGCCGGCCTGTCTAGGAAAATCTTAAAACATAGTGGATTTTCCTGACATTCCGGACAAACTTAGCTGCTTGTAGCTAATCGACCCTTCTCACGACCTTTTTTTCATTTGTTTGCTTCGTAGTTGGCCACAGGCGGCATCGATGTCGGTTCCGTGTTCTTTACGGATGACACAGTTAACGCCATTTTTCTTCAATGTATCATAGAAACGCAATACATCGTCTTTGCTACTTCTTGAATATTGGTCATGTTCACTGACTGGATTATATGGAATTAAGTTCACATAGGCTAGTTTCTTCTTATCTTTGAGTAAATTCGCCAATTCTTGGGCATGATGCACACGGTCATTCACACCGGCCAACATAATATATTCAAAGGTAATACGGCGGTTAGTCTTTTCTAAATAGAAATCTACCGCATCCATTAATTTTGCCAATGGGAAGCTGCGGTTAATACGCATGATAGATGTACGTAATTCATCATTTGGCGCATGTAAAGAGATTGCAAGATTTACTTGTAAACCATTATCAGCAAACTCTTTAATCTTCGGTACAATCCCACTCGTTGAAACAGTAATATGACGCGCACCAATAGCCATACCTTTTGGATCATTCACGATGCGTAAAAATTTCGTTACATTATCATAATTATCAAAAGGTTCACCAATTCCCATCACCACGATATGAGAAACACGTTCACCTAAGTCACGCTCATCAAAATAGTGTTGCACAAGCATGATTTGGGCCATGATTTCCCCAGCTGTCAGGTCGCGTTGTTTTTTCAATAAGCCACTCGCACAGAAGGTACAACCAATATTACAGCCCACCTGCGTCGTCACACAGACACTCATTCCGTAATCTTGACGCATTAAAACTGTTTCAATCATATGCTTATCAGGTAATTCAAATAAATATTTTACTGTACCGTCACTTGATTCTTGCACGACAATTTGATTTAACGGACAAATCTCAAAGTTCTCTTCTAATTTAGCAATCAAGGCTTTGGATAGGTTGGTCATTTCCGCAAAAGTCATCACTCGCTTTTCATATAACCATTCCCAAACTTGAGTCGCACGGAATTTCTTTTCGCCATTTGCTTCAAACCAGGCAATTAATTCTGCTTTTTCTAATCCATAAATAGATGGTTTCAATCGTTTTTCCCTCACTTTATCAATATCGTATCCACTATAGCGAAAAATTTAGGGAAATGCAATGAAATCTACTTTAAATTTTGCTGAAAACTGACCTGAGAAAATCTAAGTGCGAGCACCACTTGCGTCAAGCCAAAGACCACAAATAGGCTATAGTAAGTTTGAATATGTATCAACTGACAAACAAACATCACGAGCAAACCTGCTAGATTAACAATAATTGTTTGCATAACAACCATTTTTTCATGATTTTGCGCTTGTAAGTAGACCTTAATGATTTCATAAAATGGGACAGCTAGCATCACACTAAAAGTAAATCCCGCCATGAATGTTAAGTGACTAAACATTTGCTGGGTAAAAAGTTGCGCAAAAGCTGGGATAGTCAAAGTTCCTACAATGGATAGCCCAATAAACAATAGAAAATTTATCCGCAATAACCATTTTAACAGTTGTGCCTTTTGTTTTTGAGTGACTTCTGGTAAAAAGACTGGCAAACTATTGGCATACATTAGACTTGGTAATTTTATAATTGCAAACATTTGAGAAATGACAGCATAAGCACCTAGCGTAGTATTCCCCAAATGTCCCATAAAACTTTCAAAAACGAGGATAAATAAGACACTCTCAAATATTTCCTGGATGGCTAACGGAATACCTAAACGTGTGATAGCAAGCATTTGATTAGCTGATTGCAAGAGACTTTGCTTGAGGATGGGAAAAATATGCCATAAATAGGCCAATACGAGGTACAAGACACCTGCCATATTCGCTAAGGCCGCTCCTTGAATCTCCCACAGTGGCACTAAAATGATATTCAAGCCACATTCGAGTAAAGCACTGATTACGCCGATACGAAAAATCACTGTTGTCTTTTGGGCGAATTTGAGCAGATTGCTAAAAAGAAACGAAAGCAATAATAGTAAGATATAGCCCGACATGATATAGAGATACTGACTCGCTTTTAGCAATAAATCCCCTTGAAAACCATAAAAATATCGCAAAAACAGTTTGCCAAAAAGCAAGCAAAGAGCTAAGAAGCCCCCGCCAAATAATAAACACAAGCGCAAGGCTGAATGTACATATTGCTGGAACTGTTGCTTCTCTTGGTAAAAACTTCGCGCCGCCAAAATATTAAAACTCAGACTAAATGCCCCTAATATTCCACCAAAGGCATATAAAAAATTTTGAATAATCGTAATGGCAGAAAGAGAATGCGTAGAACCGGCTGTTGCAAAGTGTAGTGCTGCAATGCCAATCGCCATCTGTAGCAACTGACTGGCGATTAAGGGAAATACATAGTGATTGATTTGTTGTTTAAGTGTTTTCATCTTAATTCCTTTATATTTAATATACTTGTACATTTTATCACAAATAAAAAATACACAATACAACAAAAGCCTTGCTATCAGAGTCGATCCTCTCGACCTAGCAAGGCTAATTTGTTATTCATAATCTTGAGGCAGCTCATCATACTCCGCAGGTGTATCTAGGGATTCCAGATAAACTTTCCGTGGTTTACTCCCCTCAGAAGGGCCAACTACCCCATTGGCTTCTAACTCATCTACCAGACGGGCAGCTCGATTATAACCAATTCTAAAGCGCCGTTGTAAAAGCGAAACACTTGCCGTTTGCATCTCAACAACTAAGGCCTTGGCTTCTTCATACAATTCATCTTGTGGATAGTCATTGTTGCTTTCACTTGGTGCTTCTTCTTCCAGATTCATCATCTTCTCGTCATAATTTGCCCCCATTTGATCGGTCACAAATTTGACAATACGCTCAACTTCTCCATCTGAAATAAAGGCTCCCTGCACACGGATAGGTTTATTCTCACCCATTGGTAGGTAAAGCATATCTCCACGTCCCAATAGTTTTTCCGCCCCATGACTATCAATAATGGTGCGCGAATCCGTTCCTGAAGATACTGCAAAGGCAATACGTGAAGGTACATTGGCTTTGATAATTCCCGTAATGACATCAACACTTGGACGTTGTGTGGCTAAAATCATATGAATCCCAGCTGCCCGGGCCATTTGTGCTAAACGAATAATCGCATCTTCAACTTCATTACTTGCGACCATCATCAAGTCAGCCAATTCATCAACAATCACCACAATAAATGGTAGAATTGGACGTTTTTGCCCATCTTCTTGATTTTTTGCTTCAATTAGTTCATTATAACCAGCAATGTTGCGCACACCAGTAGCCGCAAATTTTTCATAGCGTTCTTCCATTTCTTTCACGACTTTTTGAAGCGCTTGGGCAGCTTTACGTGGGTTGGTTACCACTGGTGTTAACAGATGCGGAATCCCATTATACACATTCAACTCAACCATTTTCGGATCAACCATCATTAATTTCACTTGATGTGGTTTGGCTTGCATCAAAATACTGGTGATAATCCCATTAATCGCTACCGACTTCCCACTACCTGTCGAACCAGCAATCAATAAGTGCGGCATTTTCGTTAAATCACATGTCTGCACTTTACCAGAAATATCACGACCTAATGGCACTTCAAGAATCTTATCTGGATGTGCCGGTGTGGCTTCAATAACTTCTCTAAATGAAACCATCGAAATATTTTGGTTTGGCACCTCAATCCCAATCAATGACTTACCTGGAATGGGTGCTTCCATCCGAATATCTTTGGCCGCTAAAGCTAAGGCAATATCATCGGTTAAACTAACAATTTTGCTCACTTTTACCCCAACAGCTGGCTGAATCTCAAATTTCGTCACAGAAGGGCCTAAGCTTGCCTTCACCACCGTAGCATCGACGCCAAAGCTTTGGAAAGTCTGATTTAAGATTTCCCCGTTTTGCTTAATTTTTTCATATTCATCGCTTTGATCTTGAACTTTCGCCGGATCAAGCAACGTACTTGGTGGCAACTCATAAAATTCATCTGGCTCCTCATTTTCCATGCTAAATTCTAATGGATCATCGCCTTCTATGTCCTCTTCAGGAGCTGCTTTGGTTTTGCGGGAACGTTTGGGTGGAACCTGACTCGCATCCTTTTGTTCTTGCATTAACTTTTCAGCCTCAGTTGGCTCAATCAAACTCATCTGATGAGGCTCAATAATCATTTCTGGTGCTTTATGTTGGCGTTCTTGTTCCTCAGTTTCAGTAAAAGGTCGCACTTGATTTTTCTGCTGTTCTAACATTTGCTGACGGAGTGCTTCTTTTTCAGCCTCTTTTTTCGCTTGTTTGGCCTTTTTCTTTTCTTCACGCAATTTTTGTTTTTCTTCACTGACCTTGAGACGTTGACTAATTGCCTCGCCAAAATCTTGAAGAAAATCAATCAAATCTTGCGCCGACTTTTGCGTAAATAAAAAGACCCCAACAAAAATACTTAAGACACCCAATACATAACTACCAAATTGGGCCACTAAGAAGTAAGTTACTTGGTAGAGCGCGCCACCAATCATGCCTCCACCAAGACTTTGGCTAATTTGGCTATGTTTTAAATCACTCACCCATAGATTTAGCGTTGTTCCTAAAATATTAGGATTTTTAGTATGAATCTTCGCAAAAAGCATCGCCGAAACAATCACTAATATCCCAACATAGGTTAATGCCAAACCAGCACTACGCTTACGAGAATCAAAGACGGTGAGCTGATGTTTGACCAATAACCAGATTCCATAAAAAATGAGTATTACCGCTAATAATGGGTACGTATTTCCAACAAAAAATCTTAATATATTGGCAAATAAAATGCCTAAAAAGCCTAATTTAAATAAACCAAGTAAACTTAAAAAAATAAAAGAAAAGCCGGTAATAATCATTGCCATGGTTTGATTATTGGCTTGCTGTTTTTTTGTTCTCTTGGTCGATTTTCTTTTCTTTCTTTGCGCCATAAATCATTTCAACCCCTTCATCCTTTCCATTATACTAAAAATATGACAAAAAAACGATGCCCGAAATCAAATTCATCACATCGTTTCTAATTATACCTAAATTCCGTATTCCTTTATCATTTTTAAAAAGTAGCACGCACTCAAAGCAAGCTCACATCGGATACTTTTTTTGAAAATACAAATTGATATACATTCCAATCATAAAAATAATGTAAATGAATAGAAAGAAATAGTCGTGTACCACAAATAATTTATAGATTAAGTAACCAGTCATAAAGCCAAATAGCGCGCCATAAATGACAACCAAAAATTTCATCGTACTATCTAAACTTCTAAATTTTAGATCCAGACTTCTCATTTTTTTGTTTAATTCTTGCAACATAAGACTCACCCTTTCTTTCTAATGTGTAACTCCAATGATGAGTAAACAGGATTAGCTATCAAGATTTTTCCTATCCCTTTGTTACTCCGTCACTTCTACAAGTTCATTATATCACAACTCACACTTAGTATAAAGCGTTACCATTATAACGAAATAATCATTCTCCCTCATTTAATTTTCGAAGGAGAATGACGTACTTAAAACCCAAATAACGTAATTGCAAGTGGAAGAAGTCCAGCTAAAAGAATGCTTAAGCCAGCTATCCAATAATTCTTATAGCATAGAGCCAGCAGTAAACAGATTATGCCAATTATCGGATTAATAATCAACCCAACGACACCACCCCAACGAAAATTTCCCAAAATATCACTCAAAAAATCAGTAGGGAGGATAAACACACTCAACCAAAACAACAGACCAATCACAAGTAGAACTGGATAATACTTCTTAATTACCATCTGAAATTCCCTTCTTCATCTCTTTCTTCTATTTATTAAGACTCTATATACTATCACAGCAATTAGCATCCAAAAAGTGACAAAATTAAATACTTTTGCAACGGAAGGAAGATATGCATTGAAAATTATCGACAGTAAAAATGCTAATACAAAACTAAAGATTAATAAATGGTCTTTTTTCATCGCTTTTCCCTTCTTTTCATCCATGTTCTATCTATAACGGCTAATGAGTAATCGCTGCCACCACTTATGAAAAGTCATCTTATAACCACACTTTCCTCTCGTCAACTTAATTGTAATTCATATAAATCAAAAAAATAAGAATACATTAACGAAATGCAGGTTTTATCAACGAAATGCAGTCTATACTAAAAACATTTGATTACAACCAAATATTTTCAACTAATCTAAGGGCAAAACGACTCTAGCTATAAACTGTTGATTTTTAACGTTGATATCAAAAATTCCCTTACTTCTTTCAACAGCATCTCTAACATTTTTCAAACCCAAACCGTGATTTTTCTCATCTGCTTTTTGAGATTTAATCAGTCCATTTTCAATACTGATTTCATTTGATACCTTATTTTTCACAACAAAAATAAATTGTTGATTCTTAATCGAACATGACACACTAAAGAAATCATTTTTTCTAGGATTGTTGCCTCTAGCGCGTTTTGTAATAAGTTATAGCAAATAATCGTTAAATCAACGGAATCCACATTTAAGTCTTTTGGAATGATTCCTTCTATATTAACTGTGATATTATTTTCGCGTGCTTTTTCGATTAAATTCGTCAACAAGATATCGATTATCTGATTCCCTGTATAAAAATATTGCTTATCAAAATGAAAAAGATGCGCGATTTCATCCAAATAATTCATCACTGCTTGATCATTGTGCTCTTGAGCGATTTGGGCAATTGTTTGAAAATGAGCTTTCATATCATGACGGAAATTTCTAGTCTGCTTACTCTGATGCAAAATATTCTCAAAATAAACCTCTTGCATAGAATGGAATTGTTGTTGAAGTCGAAAATTTTCTTCTAATAGGCTATAATTTTGGGCTAGAATCACTTGATAAACACCTAAAAAATTTAAAATTGTAGCAGAAAATACTGAAAAAAATCCAAATAACGCTCCATCTTTAAGCGGATGAATCAAATGTTGGTAATGATTCACATAAAATATCATCATACAAGTTAATACCAAAATCGTATAGAGCGAGACTAACTACTTGTTGCTGAGCATAATTTCGTCATCCAACCATCTTTTTCTGAATAAACATAATAGCAATAGAACTAGCAAGGAAACGCCCATTGTAAAATCAGAATAGGGTGATAAAGAGAAGAGGTTAATCACTTCAATATGAAATAAAAAACGAAAAATATACATCACATTTAAGTTCAACAGAGCAATCATCACAAAAATGAAAGGATATAAGACTATCAGTTTTGAGGTGACCCCCAAAAGTTAGACTTTTTTACGAGACGACTCCGGTCGTCTCGTTTTCATTATGCAGCTAAAAGATGGAGCCTATATTGAACAGGACTCATCCATCCTAACTTTTCTTTTATTCGTTGTTCATTATAATACTTTATAAATCGTTCTATTTCCATTTTTAATTCCTCATAGCTATAGTAATTAACGCCATAGTATATCTCTTGCTTAAGCAGACCGAAGAAATTCTCCATTACGGAATTATCTAGACAGTTGCCCTTTCGAGACATGCTTTGAAATATTCGTTCTTCTTTTAGCCTGTGAGAGTATGCCTTCATCTGGTATGCCCAACCCTGGTCAGAATGGAATGTTCGTCTATAAGGGCAGTCTGAAGTGATTTCAATGGCTTTATCCAAGGCATTCATTACATTCTTTGCTGAAGGTTTCTTATCGATACCGTAACTTAGTATTTCTCCATTACACATATCCATAAATGGATCTAAATACAGCTTATGCATTGTCATATGTCCTTTGACATCAACTTCATAATACTTAAATTCAGTCGTATCCGTTGTGATTTTTTGATGGGGTATGTGCGTATTAAAGCGTCTGCGAATTCTGTTGGGTGCAATGGTACCAGTCCTGCCCCTATAGGAACTATATTTCCTACTTTTGCGTGTGTAGGATGTCACCTGCAAGCCAAGTTTTTGAACTATTCGCTGAACCTTCTTTTTGTTGATGAGATATCCCTGATTATGAAGCTCTCCATGTATTCTACGATATCCGTAATCCTTATTATTCTTACGGATTTCTTGGATTTTTTCTTCAAGTTCTTTGTCAGGATTTTCTCTATCAAATCGTTTTTGCCAATACATATATGTTGCTTTAGGCATGCCTGTATAAGAGAGAAGGTCTTTTAGTTTGAATTCTCGTCGGAGACTGTTGATGACGAGTGCCGTTCTCTCATTTTTTCCTCGTCCTCTAAACGCAGCCTCCTCAGTTCTTTTAAAAAGGCATTCTCAATTCTCAATTTAAGAAGTTCATCTTCTAGCTCTTTTACATGTTCTGCACTTGTATCAACAGAAGATTCTTCAACTGGTTTGTTTTGTGTATTGCCATTAGTTGTATTCAATGTTTTCTTTCGTCCCTTCTTGCGTGGTCTTAGGGCATCAGGACCAGCTGCGCGAAAGCGACTCACCCAATTTGTGATCATACTTGGATTAGTAATTCCTTCTTGCAGAGCTAAATCTTGATATGAGATTTCACTTGATAAATATAACTCTACTATAGAAAGCTTCTTTTCAAAAGAATAAAAATCTTTTTTTCTAGAACGTTTTAATCCTTCATCACCAAATGCATTGTAATTATCCACCCATAGTTTAACTTTATTAACAGATGGAATGCCGAACTTATTTGCAAGATAAGTATAACCACCTTCGCCATTAAGATAAGCATTTACAACTTGCTTTTTAAACTCATAAGAATATTTGGACATAAAAATACCGACCTCCAATTGTTAGATTTTATGGTCTAACTTTTGGGGGTCGGTACATTTCTTAGCACTTTCCTTTTTTACTAATAATAAGAGCAACATGATTGAAAAGAATGCTTCTTGTGTGGGATTAACAATATTTAACGCGCGATTGATATATATTGGAATAACTATTAACAAACTGATTAACGTCCCCCATAAAATTTTTGAAGAGACAAAGTTTATTCCACCAAAAAAGGCATAACCTAATAATACCGCGATAAGAAACAACAATTCATACATCACTGCATTGATTAACTCACCCATTTAGATCACCCATTTTCCATATAATCCATGTATTTTCGTTGTAATTCTTGATATTTTTTTCGACCCAGAGGAATTTTCGCATTTGAGAGCAGCGTCACATCTTTCCAAGTCATCTTTTTAACTTTTGATAGCACAATGGCATAAGAACGGCGACAAACAAAAATCGGTAGTTGCTGAAATTGTGCTATTGTCTCTGTAAAAGATTGATGGATAATCATCTCCGCTTGTGGAAATAGATGAATTTTCGTATAGCCTCTTAGCGCTTCGAAATACTCGATATTTTCTAGATAGAGGGTATGAACCGTATCATGAATATCTTTTATCGTTATTTTCAAGTTACTCTGTGTAATCTTTTTACTTACCTCTAACACTTTGATGAATAACTTTTCCTTCTCGATGGGCTTACTGATAAAGCCTAGCGTTTTTTCACTAAAAGCTTCACTCATTTGTTCAACAAAATTTGAGACATATACGATCCATGAAATCTTTTTATTCCTTATCAAATATTGATTTAAAGCAATCCCATCTAGTCCATCCATTTCAATATCTAAAAGTAAAAGGGCCATCTTTACTGCTTTTTCATCCTGAATATAGTCCAATACTTCTTGTGCATTCATAAAATCGAACACTTTGATTTCTTGTCCATACTGATGAGAAAATTATGACAATAGGTTATGTAATTGTTCATGAATAGCCATATTATCATCACAAATTGCTACGTTCATCTTTCTCACCTCTCGTTATAATTATATCACTTTTTCGTCATTGAATATACCAAAATATAAAACGCTTTCTTAGTTTTTTCTCTGAATAATAAAAAAAGAACCACTTCCTTTTATTGAGAAGTGGCTCTGAGTATCAAAAGCAAATCCTTATTGTTTAGGTGTGACGTCTTGGCCAAACCATTTTTCTGAGATTTCTTTAAACTTGCCATTTTCTTGTAATTTTTTGAAACCTTCATTAATTTGTTTGGCTAATTTTTCGTCATCTTTACGTATCCCAACAGAGAAATCTTCGCTATCAAATGGTAATTCGATAATATTATATTCTGCTAATTTTTTGGCTTGTGTCAAGTAGTATTCAGCATATACCTTATCAATTAGCAGACCATCAATCCGGCTATTTTCTAAATCGATAAAGGCTTCATTAAAACTAGCATACAGCGTCGCATCATTATTTTTAACGATATCTTGTAGAACTTCTGGCTGTTTCGTAAAAGTATCATAACCTGAAGAGCCTTCTTGTGCCCCTAACACTTTGCCTTTCATTTGTTCAGGCTTGGTGATATTGCTTTTCTTAGGTGTGACTAGCACTTGGGTATTTTTCATATAAGTATCTGTGAAAGTCACTTTTTTCTGACGTTGAGGAGTCACAGAATAACCATTCCAAATCATATCGATCGTTCCATTTTTTAATTCTGTTTCTTTCATCGACCAGTCAATTGGTTGGAATTTCACCTTTTGATCCGTTAATTCAAATACGGCTTTCGCTAAATCAACATCAAAACCAACAATTTTACCACTGTCATCTTTGAATCCCATTGGCACAAAGGTATCATCTAGCCCTACCACGACTTCTTTTTTGTCGGCAGCAGACTTACTCGTTTCGCCTTTTTTCTGAGTAGAACATGCGCCTAATACTAAACCTAACGCAACAACTGATAATACTTTAAATAATTTTTTCATTTTCATCTTCTCCTTTTATTTTTATGTTTATTCAACAGGGGTTACCTGATAAAGTTGATCGGCAATTCTCTTGGCAAATTCCAAATCATGAGTCACCACAATTTGCGTCATACCTGCTTCTTTCATTTCTAAGATTAAATCAGCGACTTGTTGACTTAAACCTGGATCAAGGGCACTCGTTGGCTCATCATAAGCTAACACTTTGGGATTCATCGCCATCGCCCGTGCAATTGCGACCCGTTGTTTTTGCCCACCAGATAATTGATAAGGATAATGGTCCAAAAGTTGAGATAAACCTAAACGTTGCGCCAAGTTTTGTGCCATTTGTTGAGATTCGACCGCCGATTGCTTCAATGCCAACTTAGGAGCTAACGTAATATTTTCCATCACACTTAGATGTGGAAATAATTGAAAATCTTGAAAGACGACCCCAACGACTTGTTCCTTTGAAGTGCTTGGATTAAAGGGGTGGCCATCTAATAAAAATTCGCCACTATCATAAGTTTCTAAACCAGCTAATATTCTTAACAGTGTCGTTTTCCCACCACCAGAGGGACCTACAATACATAAAATCGAGCCTTCTTCAATGGATAAATCTAGATTGCGAATAATTTGTCGTGAACCGAATGCTTTGTTGACTTGTTTTAGTGCTAACATACAATCCCTCCTAACGATAATAATTTAAGCGTCCTTCAAAGTATTTCAACAGTAAAGTCACGATGGCAGTCATTAATAGATAAACGATTGCCACGCCTACTAATGGCAACAAGGTAGATTCTCTTTCCATCGCAATTTTACCAATACGCATCACATCGGATAAACCTAAAATATATACAAGCGAAGTATCCTTGACTAGGTTAATAATTTCATTGCCGACAGAAGGTAAGGTAATTTTAGTGACTTGCGGAATGATGATTTTACTAATCGTTTGCCAAGGACTTAGATGCAATACTTTGGCTGCTTCATATTGGCCTTTAGGTATGGATTGAATCCCACCACGGAAAATTTCTGCATAATAGGCGGCATAGTTTAGAATAAAGGCAATCAAAGCTGCTTCAAAACGATCAAAGACGATGCCGATATAAGGCAAGCCGTAAAAGACTAAAATTAATTGTAATAGTAACGGGGTTCCGCGCATGAGCCAAACATAGAATTGAATCAATAATTTCACTGGATAAAAGCGGCTCCTTAATAAGAATGCTAACAATACCCCTAGTGGAATTGAACCTAAGATGGTCAATCCAAATAGCTTTAATGTTACCCCTGCCCCTTGAATAATTTGGGGAAACGTATCTAATATTACTTGCACATGTATAACCTCATTTCTCTATGATTGGTGAACTTACCCACTATCTTGCCCTCAAGGTATAAAATAAGTCCTTTGATCATTTTGACCAAAGGACGTGATTGACGTGGTGCCACCTTTTATTTATCTTTCCCTCGCAGAAAAGAACTCCGTGAGTCAAGTAAACTTTTTTTTGGGAAACCTTATCCTGCTTGGAGCTGATCGACCCACCTCATATCCTTAAAATAAAAAAGTCCTTTGGTTTTTTTAACCAAAGGACGTGTTGACGTGGTTCCACCTTTTTTCACAACTACCTCGCAGTAATTGTCTCAATAAGTCTACTTGACTCTGGCTATAACGGGCCACCCGAATCTTCCTACTTCCTCATTTCAGAAAATCTACTCCAAGATGTGTTTCACACATAGGTCTCTACTTCTTTGCACCAACCAGAAGCTCTCTGAAAAAGGACTATGGCTACTCTTCTTTTCAACGTATTTTCAATTTGATGAATCCAATTTATCAGAAAATTTTGAGGATGTCAATATGAAAATTCGATTAAAATTTTAAATTCGAAATTAAATAAACCATTAATAAATCATTTAGCTCTTTCAAATTCAAATCAAAACGTTGTTGAAACTTTTCCATTTTATACAATAATGTATTACGGTGCATGAATAAATCTTTAGCAGTCGAAGAAACGTTGGCTTGATTTTTCCATAATGCATGGATGACTTCTTTCATGCCTTCTTCTGCAAAAAAGATTTTTCCTAACTCTTTTAATGACTCATAATTCGTTAAATCTTGACTCGTTGCTAAATATAAAACGCAATCACTCAAAGAAAGATACTTTTTAGGATTTTCAACTAACATTTCTTGAAATAACCGGCTTTCCTCACGATAAATCTTCGTAAAATCAACCTCGCTTGGATAAAAAGCCCCCACAAATATCTGGGTAAAGGTCGCAAAATCATCATCCAAAGCCGTGAACAATCCATGCAATTCTTCTTTTTGATAATAATTCTCTGTTCTTTTGTCAATAAGTAGGGCTTGGTTTGAACTAACAAATAAACAATCGACTAAATTTGGCAAAATAGTTTCCATCGTTTGTATCCATGAATGATAAATACTGTCATCCATCCGCTTAAACTGGACTTGAATAATCCGGTATTCACCCGCGTCTTTTTCAGAAAGTCGTGTATGTTTGAATAAAACTTGATACCAAAATTTGCGCTCTAATTCATAAAGAGGGGCTACATTGGGATATAATGTTAAAAGTAATTTTTGCTCTGTAACGCTTAACTTTTGCTTTTCAATACAAAAGAACTTTCCCTTATATGGAATACACAAAAAATCTTTATTAAATAAAGGCTCATCCTTAATGAAACCTTCCGCATAAATTTGCTCTAAAGGTAAAATTTGCATTGTCATCACCTCAATTATTTTCATCTTTATTGTATCTAAGAAAGACAGATTCGACAATTCTTTCTATGTGTGAAAAGCGATTTCAACATTTTGCACAATTCACTGAGGTGTTCTTTGTACATGTTAACGTTGAGATGTAAAAGGCTTTCATTTATATTAAGGATGTCGATAAAAAGATTTCTCGCAAAAATAAACTTTGCGAATAGGATGATTAAACATAGAAAGAGGTATAAACTTATGGTAGAAATGGCTTTACGACATGTATATAAAAAATATGATAACGCTGAAAAATATTCAGTAACAGATTTTAACTTAGAAATTGCCGACCGCGAATTTATCGTTTTCGTTGGTCCTTCTGGTTGTGGTAAATCAACTACTCTACGTATGATTGCCGGTCTTGAAGATATTTCTGAAGGTGAATTATTAATTGGCGATAAAGTGATGAATGATGTCGCACCAAAAGATCGTGATATCGCGATGGTATTCCAAAACTATGCCTTATATCCACATATGACAGTATTCGATAACATGGCTTTTGGTTTGAAATTACGTAAATATGATAAAGCAGAAATCAAAAAACGTGTGGAAAATGCCGCTCAAATCTTAGGCTTGTCTGAATATCTTGATCGTAAACCAGCTGCTCTATCTGGTGGTCAACGTCAACGTGTTGCCTTAGGACGTGCGATTGTGCGTGATGCTAAAGTCTTCTTAATGGACGAACCTTTATCAAACTTGGATGCGAAATTACGTGTAGCCATGCGTGCAGAAATCGCGAAGTTACACCAACGTTTAAATACAACAACGATCTACGTTACTCACGACCAAACAGAAGCGATGACAATGGCTGACCGTATCGTTATTATGAAAGACGGTATTATCCAACAAATCGGCTCTCCAAAAGAAGTTTATGATACACCAAGCAATGTCTTTGTAGCTGGTTTCATCGGATCACCTGCCATGAACTTCTTCAAAGTAACCTTAAAAGATGGTTATATTACAAACGATGGTGGTTTGAAAGTGAAATTACCTGAAGGACGTAATAAAATCTTAGTTGAAAAAGGTTATGAAGGAAAACAATTAATCTTTGGTATCCGCCCAGAAGATATTCATAGCGAACGTGTCGTATTAGATGCAACTCCTGATGCTTGTGTGAAATCAACTGTTGTCGTATCTGAACTTTTAGGTGCTGAAACCATGCTTTATACTATGATTGGTGATACTGAATTTGTTTCTCGTGTGGATGCGCGTGATTATCACAAACCAGGTGAAGAAGTAGAATTAGCCTTTAACTTGAATAAAGCACACTTCTTTGATGTAGAATCTGAAGAAGTTATCCGTTAATCTTGCACATTTCTAGTCTTCGTCCCCTTTTTATACATTAGTTTAGGCCTAGCAATCCATCTGCTAGGCCTTATTGTTATGCTTGATTTTCTTGTGGTTTTATTTCCGCTGATTTTAAATTGGCTTGTAATAGAATGGGTAACAGTACCATCATGACAATCATAACGATTCCTGAAATAAAGAAGGTCAGTCCACCGTTGGCCACTTCAAATAAGAATGAATAAAAAACAATTCCCAGAGGCATTAATAATTGCACTCCAGTCATTAAAAAGTGAAAGACACGACCTTGAAACTGTGGATCGACATACGCGCTTAACCAAGTATTCAGCGGCACATTTAAAAGGGTAATACATACACCCATTACAAAATTTCCGACAATCATAATGACAATCATCCATTTTAACGGAAGAGATTGCATCAATATAAATCCGAGAATACTCATAATTGCCCCTAATGAAATCACATAAATGTAGGTATTCAAAAGTGGATAACGAATATTTTTAATCATAGATAAAATCAAGGAAGCCAAGATTAATCCAAATCCAAAAGCTGATTCAGAAAAACTATAAGCTTGTGTTGGAAAATGAAGTTGGTGAATTTGAATATATGGAATTCCGACGCTAATAGAAGATAAGACGAAATTAATGGACATACCCATCACCATCGCAAACATCAATAAACGATCCTTTTTGATATAATTTAATCCGGATAAAAACATCTTTAACAAAGAATCCTGTGACTCATCCACGTGACTGTCGCTAACTTTGCGATAATGAAAATTCACCATCATCAAGACTATTACTGCCAGACTTTCACAAACAACTTCCAACAATACGATATTGGCTAAGGAAATAAGCACATAAATGATGCCACCAATAATTGGCGCAATAATTTGACTCACTGCTGAAACTAATTGTTCAAAACTTCTCACCTTTTGTAAATCGGCTTCATCTACCAAATGAATAGTTGCTGCTCCATAGGCCGTACTCAGAAAAATATCCGCTAGCCGTAATACAATCAATAGCAAATAAGTGGAAATCAACACGGAAAAACCACTTTTTAACGAAAAAGCATAAAAGACAAGCATCAGAATACTCACAACTTGTGCAATAAAGATGATTTTCTTCTTTTCAAAACGATCGACCACTGCCCCAGCAAATGGCAGTAAAACCAACGATACCACAGGACCAATTAACTGCGTCCCACCAAAAGCAAGTGCAGAATTGGTTTTGGATAAAATTTCTAACCCGATAACAAAAGATAAAACACTACTGCCTAAAGAACCAAAAATCAATGAAGTAATGATTTTAACAATCTGTTTGTTTCCTTCTTTCATTTCATCACACCTTTTTTTAATTATTTTTTCATTCATTTTACCACAGCCAAATATCATGCACAACATAAAAAAGATACTCGCCTCCATGCAGGATTTGAGTATCTTTTGTATTATTTATCTTCAGCCATCATCGCTTTTAAGGCTAAAGCTAATGGACTTTCCATTTCTGTATTTTCTTGACTGTATTTTTTCAATAGTCGTTTTTCTTCATGTTTGGTCATTTTTTGTTTTCGTTCAGCCTTGGTTTGCATTTTTTCAGTCGTGCCATCATATTTACAACGATAATAAGCGCCATTTTTCCCTTCGATGATTTCCATTTTCTTATGACATTGTGGGCAACGATGATTGGATACTTTTGGCTCTTTTCGTCTTGAGTATTGACAGTCTTCATTCGTGCAGACCAAACGCTTGCCATCGCGACCATTCTTTTCTTTTAAGAGCGAACCACATTCTGGGCAACGTTTTTGCGTAATTGAAAAATCTTGATAGCTTTGGTTACTTTGCTTAATCTCAGCCACTAAACGCTTCGTATCTTGTTCGATTTGTTGGATGAATTCTTGACTCTTCATCTGACCTTTCGCAATTTTTTCTAGGTTTTTCTCCCATTTTTCCGTCAATTCAGGCGTGACTAATGAAGGATTCACCAAACCTAGTAGCTGTTTTCCCTTAGGAGTGACCGCTAAATAATTGGCTTTGCGTTCCATCAAGTCGCTTTTAATCAACTTTTCTATCATTTCAGCACGCGTGGCCGGCGTACCTAAGCTATATTTTTCCATCTTCGCCAACAAAGTACCTTCACTCAATGGCTTAGGCGGGGTGGTCAATTGTTTTTCAATGCTAAACTCACCCTTGATTTTTTGACCTTCTGTATAGTGCACGACCTTTGCTTTTACTTCGTCACTTGCCCCTTTCCAACCTGGTTCAAGCACTTTTTTATTACTTGCAACAAAGCGTTCAGCACCAAATGATAGTGTGATTTTCTCAACCTTTTCTTGATATTCAGGTAAGAACAACATCAAAAAGCGTGACACAATCATCTGATAAATGCGTTGTTCATCACTGGATAACTTAGCAAAATTTGCCCTTTGTTCAGTTGGAATCAAGGCATGGTGGTCAGAAACCAACGCATTATTAAAGACTTTCTTTAAGACAACTTTAGACCCATTTTTAATAATCGTCTTGACTTGCGGATCAAAATCACTAATTGCTTGTAGGCGTTCCTTCATCGTATTTTGCATATCCGTGGTTAAATACTTACTATCAGTCCGCGGATAAGTGACGACTTTATGGGTTTCATATAGGCTTTGCACCAAGGAGAGCGTTTTTTTAGCAGAAAATCCGTAACGTTGATTAGCCTCACGCTGGATTTCTGTTAAGTCATAAGGTAATGGTGCGGCTTGGCGTTTGACTTTTTCTTCAATTTTTTCCACGGTGCCTGCTGTTTGGCTCATCTTTTGAACTAATTGTTGGGCCGCTTCTCGTGTTTTGATAGCTTGCGGATTCTTTTGTTGATGAGTAAAGGTCAACTGATTATCGGCAAACTGAATTGTAAAATATTCTTGTGGAAGAAACTTTTCAATTTGCTTTTCTTGCTGTCTCACTAAGGCCAAGGTCGGTGTTTGTACACGTCCAGCACTTAGATTATCTTGATATTTCACAGTTAAAGCGCGGGTCACATTTAATCCTATCAACCAGTCCGCCTTTGCTCTAGAAATAGCTGACTCATATAAATTGTCATATTGACTGGCTGGTTTTAAATTGGCAAAACCTTGTTTAATGGCTTTGTCTGTTTGTGATGAAATCCATAGACGCTTCACTGGTTTGTTAAATCTCACCCACTGCAAAATCCAACGGGCAACTAACTCTCCTTCACGTCCAGCATCGGTCGCAATCACGGCTTCTCCTACATCTTTTCGTTTGGCCAACGATGCAATCGCCTTTAATTGATGACCAGTTTTTGGTAAAGGTTTGATACCTATTTGCTTTGGTAACATTGGCAGTGTCTCTAATTGCCATTGTTGCCATTCTTTGTTTAGATCTTCAGGCATTTTTAAGGTTAATAAATGTCCTAAAGCCCAAGTGACGATCACTTTGTCGCCTTCATAGTAATTTTTAGTTTTCTTCGTTGCTTTTAACACTCTACTCAGATCTTTGGCAACACTTGGTTTTTCCGCAATGATTAGCTGTTTCATATAAATTCCTTTCACTTGTTATTGTGACGGGTTCAAAATCTTTTAATAAAGCAATGGAATGATATTGCTGTAAATCATCCTCACATTCCTCACAATAACGTAATTCTTCTTCATTCCAAAACGCACAAAGATAATTTTCTTTTGCACTGACACAGGAATATTTTATTTTATATTCATGCCATAATAAGGTGTAAGCTACGACTGCTTCCTCAAAAGTAGCAAAATATTGTTCTTCCACAATGTCTTCTTGCCAACCTTCAAAGAACCACCACACTTCATTATCACCATGCATACGAATTACTTGATACATCCTATTCACCATCTCTATTTTCCTAAATCATTCGTAACAAATCAACAAAAACTTTTATAACAATTTTTAGTTTGTATTTCCTTTTGTTTCATTCGTTGTAAACTATATACTATTTTTCCTTGATAACTCTATAGTATTAAGCTTTGATTTATCTGGCAAATAATTTACTTGTGAAAAGGACAGTAAAGCAAATTTGTAGTATCTCATTTATAAAAAAAATACCGAACAGCCGCTAACAAACAACGACTATTCGGTAATATACAGTCTAACTTTTGGTCATGCTGTTGCCCGTAGCTGACCGAGTCGATTTACGACCTTTATTGACGGCGTAAATCGACTAGCTACTTCGGCGTATAAGCCAGCCCGTCTGGGAAAGTCTTTACTTTTCGGACTTTCCCGACATTCTGGACAAACTTATCCGCTCGTAGCTGATCGAGTCGATTTACGACCTTTATATATACTGCATTTGTTTTTGGTCTTGGTAGGCTTGGTCGATGAGTCCGCCGCCTAAGCATTCTTCTCCGTCATAAAAGACGACTGCTTGGCCAGGGGTGATGGCGCGGGCTTTTTCATCGAATAATACTTCAGCACGGTCCCCATCTAATAAACGGACAGTAACGGGTACATCTTGTTGCCGATATCTAAATTTAGCGGTACAGCGAAATTCTTGTGGTTTTTCTTCATTCGTTGTGAAGTGAATTTGGCTTGCTGTTAAACGGTTCGCATACAATAATGGATGGTGGAAACCTTGATCTACAATTAAGGTATTTGTTGCAAGGTCTTTTCCTACTACAAACCATGGCTCTTGTGTTTTACCGCCCCCACCAATACCTAAACCTTGGCGTTGACCGATTGTATAATACATTAAACCATCATGCGTTCCTTTTTCTATTCCATCAGGAGTCATCATTTTCCCAGGTTGAGCGGGTAAATATTGACTCAGAAATTGTTTAAAGTTCTTTTCACCAATGAAGCAAACACCCGTTGAATCTTTTTTCTTGGCAGTTGCTAAACCAGCCTTTTCCGCGATAGCACGTACTTCTTTTTTCTCTAAATGTCCAAGTGGGAACATAGTTTTAGACAATTGTTCTTGTGATAACTGACTTAAAAAGTAAGTTTGGTCTTTGTTATTATCATTTCCTCTTAGCATATGCACGACGCCATTTTTATCACGTTTCACTTGTGCATAATGACCCGTTGCGACAAAATCTGCACCTAGTTGCATGGCATAGTCTAAAAAGGCTTTAAACTTAATTTCTTTGTTGCACATAACATCAGGATTTGGGGTACGACCCGCGCGATATTCGGCTAAGAAATATTCAAAAACACGGTCCCAATACTCTTTTTCAAAATTCACTGAATAATAGGGAATCCCAATTTGTGAAGCGACTGCCGCAACATCTTTATAATCTTCTGTTGCCGTACAGACACCATTTTCATCGGTATCATCCCAGTTTTTCATGAAGATTCCGATGACATCATAGCCCTGTTCTTTTAATAAAAGGGCAGTAACCGACGAGTCAACCCCGCCACTCATACCTACGACAACACGAATTTTGCTGTTGTCTTGCATAAAAAATCACCATCATTTCTTTATAGATTCTGAAATCTACTACGATTGAAGGTCGCATTATTTTCAGTAAATTTCATTATAGCGCAATTTTTCCCAACATGCACGAAAAAAATCGCAGTACACAGACTACGATTTTCTTACCTTATGCTTTTTCTAATAAACCACGATCGATAAATCCATCCATCAAGAAATAGAATTTATCTTGCAACATTTTATGCTGTTCGCTCTTGAAAATATTGACTGCTTTAAGACCTGTCGCATTGGTAATCGACATTTTTAAAGTTTGAAGGTCTTTAGAAATAGTTATTTTTAATTTAAAGCCTTCCTTACTTTGAGGAGTTGCTTCTAATGAACGAATCAGTTGGAAGTTGCCTCCATTTGTTTCAACAAAACCATTATCACGCAAGGTATAACGTTTTGCATTTGGGTTCATTTGGTATTTGACAGTTGAACCTAGAACTGTTGCTGTTTTTTCAAAAGCCATAAATCTAGCCTCTTTTCATGTTTTTCTTTATTTTATCACAGCTTTTGTCATCTGAAAACCTTTGCCTAGATTTAAGAAAACAAATTTTACGCTTGTTGAAATTTGCGCACGACTTGTCCTAATTGTTGAGCTAGTTGTCCTACTTCGTCTAACGTATTGCCAAAGCCAAAACT
Organism: Enterococcus cecorum DSM 20682 = ATCC 43198; assembly: GCF_000407565.1. GTDB lineage: Bacteria > Bacillota > Bacilli > Lactobacillales > Enterococcaceae > Enterococcus_E > Enterococcus_E cecorum. Next base: position 730,797 of record NZ_ASWI01000003.1, on the reverse strand, counting down.
GACACGAATAGCGGTATGAATTTTTTCATCCTTTTTTCCATACATCGCTTCTAATACATGGGAAGGATTAACATTCCCCGCTGTACATGCCGAACCAGTTGAAATGGCCATGTTTGCTAAATCTAGATGCATCAAAAGCATTTGATTATTCACTTGATTAAAGGAAAGATTCCATACCTGTGGCAATTTATTTGCTTCATCGCCGTTCACTTGATACCGAACCTGTTGTTGGGATAACACGTCTAGAAAATGCTGACTTATCGCTTGAATCTGTGCTTGTTCTTCAGCTAAATGTTCATGGTGAAATTGTGCCACTTCAGCCATCGCACAAATCGCGGGTAAATTTTCAGTTCCAGCCCGACGCTTTTCTTCTTGCTCACCACCATGTGTGATTGGCTGTAATTTTACGCTATCTTTTTTATAAAGAAAACCAATTCCTTTAGGGCCATTGATTTTATGGGCAGAAATACTTAATAAATCTATGCCTAATTCTTCTGGAAAAATCGCCACTTTTCCATAAGCTTGTACCGCATCCGTATGAAAAACAGCGGGATGGTCTTTTAAGATTTCACCAATTTGGACAATCGGTAATAAGTTACCCGTTTCATTATTCGCAAACATGATTGAGACTAAAATCGTGTCCTCCCGCAGCGCCTGTTTCAAGTCAGCTAGCGAAATTTGTCCATTAGCATCCACTGGTAAGTAGGTCACTTCAAAGCCTTGTTTTTCTAAGTAATGTAAAGTTTCCATAACTGCTGGATGCTCTATGCTTGTAGAGATGATGTGACGTCCTTTCGCTTGATTGGCAAAAGCGGCTCCGATAATGGCATAGTTATCGCCTTCTGTTCCCCCACTGGTAAAAATAATTTCATGAGGTTTAACCTTTAAAGTTTTAGCAATGACTTGGCGCGCCTTTTCTAAATATTCATGAGCTTTGCGACCATATTGATGAATACTTGAAGGATTACCAAACACCTCATTCATGATAGCAGTCATTTTTTCAATGGCCACTGGATGCATAGGCGATGTTGCTGCATGGTCAAAATACATAAAATCTACTTCCTTTACTAACAAATAAGCCAAATCAGCTTACTAAACTTCGCAATTTCTGTCAAGTAAACTCATTTGGCTAAACAATTATTTTTGATCTTCAATGGATAGGCGGAATAAAGGACTCATTGGGGTATTTTCTTGGATACGTTTCATCGCTTCTCCCATTAAATCCGCACAAGTAATATAATGAACGACATTTGGCTTGCGACTATCATCAATCAGACATGAATCAGTCACACAAATAGATTGAATCGGTGCTGCATCTAAATCAGCTTTAGCCCCTTCACATAATAAAGCATGAGAAGCACAAGCATAAATTTCAGTAGCGCCTTGCTCAGTTAGCAGTTTACTTGCTTTAACAAAAGTTTGACCGGTATTTAAAATGTCATCCACCATGATACATTTCTTACCTTTGACATCCCCAATCACATAGCCACCTGCTTCATACTCATCTGATTGATCCACAATGGCTAAAGTAGAACCTAAATATTCTGCTAAGCTACGTGCACGTTGAACACCACTATTTTTTGGTGAAACAACGACATAGTCATCACCAGACATTCCTTGATCTAGATAATACTGAGCAAACAATGGAATCGTGAATAAATTATCCACTGGAATATCAAAGAAACCTTGTACTTGTACTGTATGCAAATCTAATGTTAACACTCGAGTTGCACCCGCTTTGGTAATCATATTTGCAATTAATTTTGCAGTAATTGGTTCATGTGGACGCGCTGTACGATCTTGACGCGCATAAGCATAATAAGGTAAGACGACATTGATTGACTTCGCACTCGCCCGTTTCATTGCATCAATCATAATTAAAAGTTCCCAGTAATAATCATTCACTGGTTGATTGGTCGATTGGATTAAGTAAGTATCCACCCCACGGACACTTTCTTCAATGTTAATCGCAATTTCGCCATCACTAAATTGTCGCGCTACACATTTTCCTAATTCTTGTCCAAAGACTTTAGCAATTTTTGCTGCTAATGGTTGATTCCCGTTGAGACTAAAAATTTTGACATTGTCTGTTGCAGAATTCGCCACCGTTTCATCCTCCAAAAATGTTTTTTCTTTTATTGTATCATATCTTGAGGTGATTTTGAAAATTTTCTTGTGTTTTCATAAAAATAATTATCGTTTAATCGAAACTGTGCTATTAACCCACTTTGCCGGAATAATTTTGGCCGGATTGCCCCAGACATCATGCACCAGCAAATCATAGCTACCGTCTTCATTTTGCAAATATCCGTAGCAAACAACCCAGTGATTCCCATAGTCACTCCCTCTTTTCTTAGATAAACCCACAATCAAGGGAAGTCCGGCATCAATTCGTTTTTTAATACGTGTCAGACAAACCATAGTAGTACTATGGGCACGATAAGGCATCTGGTAACGCCTAAAAAATCGATTCACCCCCATCGACAACTCAATCGGTAAGGTAGGAAAGCCAAATGGTTGCACCAATAGTTTTAATATTTCGACCAAGCTTGCTTGACCTTGCTGTGTATTTTCCTGTAAAAAGTCAGGCAAAATAGCTGGCGTAAAATGTTTTTGAAAGTAGCTTAATAAGACCGCACAGCAATACGTCCCACAGTAATTTCCTTGGGTATTTTCTAAATCAATGAGTTGCTCAAAAGTTTGTTTATCTAAAATTTTTGCTTTCATTTAAACAATTGTCGCCCCTAATGTATTTTTGAAATGGTTAAGCGCCCATTGATGACCCACTTGATCAAAGCTTTGCACAGCATCTTTCACAATAAAAATTTTATAGCCAAAATTATAGGCATCTACAGCGGTATGCAATACACAAATATCGGTACATACCCCAGTTAAATAGATTTCAGTAATTTGACGTTCTCTCAAGCGTAAATCTAAATCCGTCCCACAAAAAGCAGAATAATGACGTTTATCAAGCCAATAAAGTGTATCTTTGCTTTTATTTTGCTCATACAAGTCAGCCAATTTACCATATAAGTCGCGACCATGTGTGCCTATCAGATTATGTGGTGGGAATAGTTTGTTTTCTGGATGATAGTGATCTTTTTTATCATGACCATCAATGGCGAAAACCACAAAATCATCATTTTCAATAAAATCTTTCGTAACCTTTACCAACGCTTCTTCAATTTGTTGACCATATTCACCGGTAGTTAATTTACCATCCGTTGCGACAAAATCATACGTATAATCAATCGAAATTAAAGCCTTCATATTTTTCACCTTTTTTCATTTATTTGATTGTATTTAAAAACTCAATTACCATTTCTGCAGAGCGTTTTCCAGCTTCATCAATAAATTCATCAAAACTCATCGTTGCTTGATGGTCTGCTGTATCGCTAATTGCTCGTACAACTAAAAATGGAATATTAAATTGACGAGCAGTTTGGGCAATGGCTGCACCCTCCATCTCACAAGCAAGCGCCTCTGGAAAATGCGATTTAATTTCCGCAATTTTTTCCGGACTATTGACAAAGCTATCTCCAGTTACAATTAAGCCACTACGCACTTGTTGTCCAGTTTTTTCCGCGGCTTTTTTCATTTCATTTATAATATATTTGCTTGCTTCAAAATATAATGGCATGCCGGCTGGTAATTGACCATACTCATAGCCAAATCCTGTGACATCAACATCAAAATACGCTAATTTTTCAGAAAAGACCACATCACCGACTTGCAAGCCTTCACCAATTCCTCCAGCAGAACCAGTATTAATCACCATATTGACGCCATATTGTTGAATCAGTAAACTCGTTGTGACACTGGCAGCCACTTTCCCAATGCCTGAGCGTACCACAATGACATCATGTTTGCCTAAAGTACCCGAAACAAACAAAACTCCTGCGCGTTCCCAGGACATGGGTGCTTCCATTTTTTCCTTTAATATTTTGACTTCTTGGTCCATTGCACCGATAATTCCGATTTTCATTTTCTACCAACTTTCTGAACAAATTATATAAAAAAGATAAAAATAAAAATTAAAACCAACATTAACCCAACGATAATAATTGCTTTCCATAAAAAAGAATTTAAGGCACGAGAAGTTTCTTTTTCTTCTACCCGTGATTTATGAATTTCCTTATTCTTTTTTGCTTCTTTGCGATAATGGCGAGCGATGCGTTGTTCTTCTTGTTCAAATTCTTTTTGTGCTTGTTTGGAAACAATTTTTTGATTACGTTCTAACGCCTGTTGCTCTTGTTCACGCCGTCTTCTTAATTCTGCACGTGTGAGTAAGGGCTTATCTGACATTTCATCGACCTTCCTTAAATTTTAAGTTTTCCCAATATTGGATGGCAAAAATCGTCTTTGCATCACATATTTCTCGATTAAGAATCGCTTGTTTGGCCTCTTCTAATGTTAATTCATACACTTCTAAGACTTCATCTTCATCCATGGCTTTCGGATTTTCTACCTTACTTAAATGTTTGGCATGATAAATATACAACTGTTCATTAGCAAATCCCGGTGAAAGATACATTTGCGCCACTAACTCCCAATCTTTCGCCTGAAGTTGTACCTCTTCTTCTAGTTCACGTTGTCCAGTGGTCAAGGGATGAATATTTTCACCTGGATCTATTTTACCGGCCGGGATCTCTAAAATGACAGATTCAAGCGGTTTTCTAAATTGTTTCACAAAAACCATCTTATCTTCATCAGTTATCGCAATGATTGCTACCCCGCCTGGATGAAAGACAAGTTCTCTTTGTGAATGGGATCCATCAGGTAATTGGACTTCATCGACACATACATCAATAATATTTCCATGAAAAATTTCTTTACGGTGGATTGTTTTTTCTTCAAAATCTTGAAATTCCAGCATTATATACTTCATCCTTTGCTTTTATTTGTTTCTAGTTTACCATAGGACGCAAAAGATTTCTTATATTTTTCATAAATCCATAAAATACTTCCTCAGTTGGATACTTTTCTGGTCAAAAAAATGCTAAAATATAAAAGAAGTGAACGCTTGCCCAATTTTGAAGCAAGCACAGTATATAATCTACACCTTTAAGGGGAGGGTTCTAATGAAAAAAAATCTATTTATATTCGGCGTACTGATTGTGATTGCTTTTTTAGTACTAGGTTATTTTGAGACTTTCTTTTTACTTGCAGCAGCCATTGCCTTTATTATTTTTATGGCTTATTTAGCAATCCAAGCGCTAGAAAATCGGCATAAAGCGAAACCACTATATAAGAGTCTGATTTATGCTATTGCCATTATCGCCTGTGCTACAATTGCTTTTGATCATGAATTCTATTATGATTTACGCTATGATTTTGTAGAAACCGGCATCGAAACAACGATGAAGATTTTTGCACTATTCATTCCCATTTATTTGTATATAGCTTGGCGTAAATATTTTCAAAATAAAGTCGTGCGTCCGAATACTTTGCCACCATTATCCAAAGCCAAAGAACAATATTACCATGAATTAGGCTTAAGTGATAGCGAAATTGAGTTATTCCGTGACACGATGAATCAAGCCAAAATTCAAATTGAGCAATTACAAAAAAATGTGAGAAGCAATTCAAAATTAAAAGCCTTAGATTTGCGTCACGACTATCTTAAAATTTCTAAAGCATTGTTTAAAGAAATCGTCAAAAATCCAACACGCTTATCCGATGCAAGTCTATTTTTATACACACATCTTCCTAACTTGGTCGATTTAACCAATAAATATGTTGAAATCAATAATCATGAAATCAAAAGTCGAGAAGCTTATGATCGTCTAGAAGAAGGAATTCAAGTCATCGAACAATTAACTGAATTGATTCAACGTGATTATCAAGACTTTGTAGCGGATGATTTTGAAGATATGGACATTGAAATCAATATGGCAAAAAAACAAATAGAAAAAGATTCAGATCATCAAACCCTACAATTTTAGCATTGAAAGGCAGGAAACATGATGGACAATTTAACACCAGATACTAATAAAAGTTTGGATGACTTATTAGCCAATCCTTTTTCCGTTGATACCAATGAATTAACTAGTAGTCAACAAAACGAAATCAAACAATTTCAAGAAAAACAAACAGCGCCTCGTTTAATTGATCGTTTAGATGCCAATTATCAAGAGCAAGCCAAACAACTCGCTTCCCAAATTGATGTCAATGATGCTCAGGCGGTCATCATCTACGGTGCTAATGCCCAAAGTAAGTTAAGTGAATTCTCGCAAAGTATGCTAAGTCACGTCCAAGCTAACGACATTGGGCCAATAGGGGATTCTTTAAACGAGTTAATGTATCGCCTACAAGAAGCCAACCCTGATGAATTACGAGCAGGTGAAGGCAATTTCTTCCAAAGAATGTTTGGCAAAGTGAAACAATCAATTTATGAAATTACCGCTAAATACCAAAAAATCGGTGCCCAAATCGATAAAGTCGCTGTCAAATTAGAACACGAAAAAGATGGGCTAATCAAGGATAATCAAATGCTTGAACAAATGTATCAAAAAAATAAAGATTATTTTGATGCTTTAAATATTTACATTGCCGCAGGTGAATTGAAAATCGATGAATTACAAAATCAAATCATTCCTCAAGCAGTGGCTAAAGCTCAAGACTCAGGTGATCAGATGGATGTCCAAATTGTCAATGATTACACCCAATTTTTAGACCGACTTGAAAAACGTACCCATGATTTAAGATTAACGCGCCAAGTCACCATCCAACAAGCGCCACAAATTCGCTTAATTCAAAATACCAATCAAGTCTTGGCTGAAAAGATTCAATCGTCTATCCATACAGCCATTCCGCTTTGGAAAAATCAAGTCGTCATTGCCTTGACCTTATTACGCCAAAAAGATGCTGTGACTGCACAACGTCAAGTATCAGAAACGACCAATGATTTACTGAAGAAAAATGCAGAATTATTAAAAGTATCCGCAATTGAAACCGCCAAAGAAAATGAGCGCGGTATTATTGATATCGAAACCTTACAAAAAACGCAAGATGATTTGATTGAAACTATTCAAGAAACATTGCGTATCCAAAAAGAAGGAAAAGAAAAACGTCAAGCAGCTGAAATTGAACTTGGCGTCATGGAAGAAAATCTCAAACAAAAACTATTGGAAATTACCCATTCTTAGTAGAAAAGGTTCAACACAAAATTTTGCGTTGAACCTTTTTTTATTTATTTAATGTTGAATGTTTATAACCATAACCGAAGTATATGCCTAAACCAATTACCAAACTAATGAAAAAGACAATCCAAGTGGTTAAAGATAGTTGCACCATTAAAAAGATACAAAAGCCCACGGTAATGAGTGGTAAAATAGGCACAAACGGTACTTTAAATTCACCGGGTTTCGGATCACCCGCTACTTGACGTAAGCGAATAATGCCCAATGCCATCATAATCAGATAGCCCAAAGCAACAATATTGGTTAATTCGGCTAAGATTTGTAGTGGAAACATCGTCGCAAAGACAAAGACTACCGCACCTGAAACTAAAGTCGCGCGCACAGGCGTATGGGTTTTGGTATCTACTTTATTCAAAGAGATTGGTAGTAAGCCATCTTTACTAATCGCATAAACCAAACGTGCTAAAGAATACATCATTGAAATCGTCACAGTTAGTAAAGTTAAAATCGCCCCAATAGAAATAATGGAACCAACTAAATCCAAATGTAAAAAGCGCATCGCAAACGCTACTGGATCATTGACACCTAATTTTGTATAAGGGACTAAACCTGTTAAAATAGCTGTGACAATGATATAAAGGACTGTTGAAATGGCAATAGCGCCAATCATCCCTCGTGGCACAGTCTTTTGTGGTTCCACGACTTCTTCTGCAGCCATTGCGATGGCATCAAAACCTAAAAAGGCAAAGAAAACCAAAGCTGCCCCATCAATCACACCTTCCGCTCCAAAAGGTAAATAAGGTTGCCAATTGCTAGGTTTCACAAAAAAGACACCAACTACAATAAACAAAGCGATGATACCAAACTTGATCCATACCATAAAATTATTGAGGGCTAAGGCTTTTTTCGCTTCTTGTAGCACCCAAAAGACGACCAAAATCACGACAAGGCCTGCAATCAAATCGAAATAGGTTCCCTTTTCAAGATTCAAACCAGCAGTCAAGGCTTGTGGTAATTGAAGATGTAGGTAACTTAAAAAGCCTTGAAAATACGCAGACCATCCCGAGGCTACTGAAGCCACAGCCAACATATATTCACATAATAAAAACCATCCCGTAAGCCATGCGATAAACTCTCCAAAAACCACATACATATAGCTATATGCCCCACCGATGACCGGAATACGTGAGGCAAACTCAGCGAAACTAAAACCAGTTAATATCACGATAAAAGCGGCTAATACAAAGGATAAGGTCAAGCCTGGTCCTGCTAAATTCGCCGCAGCTTGTCCTGGCACGACAAATATTCCCGTACCAATGACCGCCCCAATCCCTAGTAAAATTAAATCTTTTAACTTTAACGTCTTGCTTAAATGACTGGATTGCTGAGTATTGATTTGTTTTTTTCTAAATAAATTCATTTTATTTCCTTTACATTCAAAAATTTAACCAACAATACCATTCATTATACACATCATGACATTTCTTTTCATGAGATTTTTATCATTTTTCATTATTTTATTTACGAATTTAGCAATTTTTTCAGAAAAGCCATTTGGGAAAATTAAGTTTTCATTAAGAACAATACGTATATCTTATCATTTTTCCTAAGCATTATTTGAAATTTTCAGAAAATGTAATAAAATGATAGTATTCACAAAAAAGAAAGTTAAAGGAAGTTATTCATGAAAAAAGAAAAACAGGATTTACAACGTGGGCTGAAAAACCGCCATGTCCAACTCATTTCAATCGGAGGCGCCATTGGGACAGGTTTATTCTTAGGCTCAGGTAAATCGATTCAGTTGGCTGGTCCATCGATACTTTTAGCCTACGCCATTATGGGAGGCGTGTGCTTTTTAATTATGCGTGCATTAGGTGAGTTGCTTTTATCTAATACTAGCCACCATTCATTTATTGATTTTATCGCTGAATATCTCGGGGTTAAGGCAGCTTTTGTCACTGGCTGGACATATTGGTTTTGCTGGATTGCGATTGCTATGGCTGACTTAACGGCAATTGGTACATATATGAAATATTGGTTGCCTCATTTACCCAATTGGTTGCCCGAACTGATTGCCTTAACACTGCTCATTGCATTTAACTTAATTGCTGTTTCTTTATTTGGTGAGTTAGAGTTTTGGTTTGCTTTAATCAAAGTCGTTGCTATTTTAGCGCTCATTATCGTCGGGATTTTTATGATTATCACACATTTTCACACCAATCAAGGCGTAGTGAGCATCAGTAATCTTTGGTCACACGGTGGCTTTTTTGCCTCAGGTCCTAAAGGGTTTATCCTCTCTTTTCAAATGGTTGCTTTTGCCTTTGCCGGAGTTGAACTAGTTGGCCTAGTTGCCGGTGAAACCAAAGACCCTGAAAGTGTATTACCAAAGGCGATTAATAATATTCCGGTACGTATCATTTTATTTTATATCGGTGCTTTAGCGGTAATTATGTCGATTTACCCATGGAATTCAATGAATGGTAGCCAGAGTCCATTTGTCCAAGTTTTTTCAGAAATCGGCATTGTCTCCGCAGCTACCATTATTAATATCGTTGTCTTGAGCTCAGCCGCATCCGCTTGTAACTCAGCCATTTATTCAACCGGTCGCATGTTGCGTTCATTATCGGCTGAAGGAAATGCACCACAAGCTTTCCATAAATTAACCAGTCATAAAGTACCAGCTAGAGCGATTTTCTTCTCAGCTGGAGTGATTTTACTCGCAGTTATTCTAAACTACGTGATGCCAAGCGGTGTTTTTGTATTAGTTACAAGTGTCGCAACAACTTGTTTCTTATTTATTTGGAGTATGATTGTTTTAGCCCATTTACGCTACAAGAAAACCATTCAAGGACGAAGTGAGCATCCTTTTAAAATGCCACTATATCCTTTAAGTGACTATTTTGTGCTAGCTTTTATGGCATTTATTGCAGTCGTCTTACTCTTCCAACCTGATACACGACAAGCATTACTTTTTGCGCCAGTCTGGTTTATCTTTTTATTGCTTGTCTATCGTTTCAAATTCGCCAAAAGCATGGTTCATGTCAAACAAACCGAAGAATAAAATACAAGTCAAAGAGGCCGTCTTTAAATCTGAGACGACCTCTTTTATAATTATCCTAAATGAAGATTGGCACTTTCTAAGGCTTGATCAACTACTTGCATCACTGTGAGACTATGGTTTAATTGTTCCAAAGCAAAGGCCAAATCTTTTTGATCAATTACCTCAGTAAATTTCTCAAACTCTTGATACATCCGATGCTTATCCAAATTCGCATTTACGGCTTCTATCTCAGTTTTGCTTCGCCGTTCATAGCGTGGCATTTCATTGGTTGCGCCCAACACTTCAATTGAACCATCTGTCCCTTGAATAACAGAACGAATTTGAGCCGTCGAATCCTTTGCACCAATACAAACCGCTTTAAATGCCCCATAATCTAAAACTAAAATTCCTGAAGTATCGATATCACGTTCAATATTTGCTAAATACTGTACCTTTTCTGGCTTTCCAAACAGACCAACTACAAAATGGATATTATAAATATTAATATCCATCAATGCCCCACCACCTTTTTGTGGATCAAAGGCTGGGAGAATCTTGCCTTCTTTAAAAGCATCATAACGAGAAGAATATTGTGAATAATTACATTCGACAATCTTGATTTTTCCTAATTGAGCTAGGTCCTTTTTAATCTGTAAGAAATTGTTTAAGTACTGGTTGGTAATCGCCTCAAGTAATATCACCCGTTTTTCTGTAGCTATTTGGATTAATTCTTGTAATTGTTGGGCATTGAGTGTAAAGGGTTTTTCGCAGATTACATTTTTGCCCTGTAATAAAGCGGCTTTGGTATATTGATAGTGCAAATGATTGGGTAAAGCAACATATACTGTATCGATTGTTGCATTACCTAAGAGTGTCTCATAATCTGTATATACTTCTTGAACCTGATACTGTGCTTGCATCTCTTTGGCTTTATCTAAACTACGTGGGGTACTTAATAAAGCGACTAATTCCACATCTGTGACTTGTTGAATCATCGGCAAGAATTCTTGAACGATTTTTCCTGTTCCTAAAACGGCTAACTTCATCTCTCTTCATCCTCTCAAACGTTTTCATGTATATTATGGCTCAAATAATTTAAAAAAGCCAACTAGATAAATGAAACGAAACAATTTATTCAAATATTGAACAAAAAACATAGAATCATTGAAAATCAAGTTCAAAAAAGCTGTGAGAAAAATCCCACAGCCTGAAACTTTTTTATTAAGCTAAATCTGCACCATTTGTAGCAATCACTTGTTTATACCAGTCAAATGATTTTTTCTTCATACGTTTGCCGCTACCTTCAATCTTGTCATCTAAATCTACATAGATAAAGCCATAGCGTTTACTCATTTCACCGGTAGACGCTGAGACTAAGTCGATACAGCCCCATGGTGTGTAACCCATCAAGTCGACACCATCTTCTATTGCTTTAGCCATTTGTTCGATATGCGCGCGTAGGTAGTCAATGCGATAATCATCTATAATTTGGCCCTCAGCAGTTATTTCATCAACAGCTCCTAGTCCATTTTCAACGACAAAGACTGGTTTTTGATAACGATTATAAAGTTCATTTAAAGCAATTCGTAAACCAACTGGATCAATTTGCCAACCCCATTCACTCGCTTTTAAGAATGGATTACGCACACCACCTAGTAAGTTACCAGCTACTGTATCAGATTCATCGCCAGTCACCGTCACCGCAGAAGACATGTAGTAACTAAAACCAACATAGTCAACTGGATAAGCTTTTAATAAGTCTAAGTCTTCTTTGGTAATATCAAGATCTTCAAATTTCACCCCGCGGCTATTTAAGAAACGGTTGGTATACCCTGGATATTCTCCCCGTACTTGCACATCCGCACAGTAATAATTGAAGATTTGGTTTTGTTCCATCGTAGCTGCTTGGTTCACTGGATTGGCATCCAAACTATAGGTTGTCGCATAGATAATCATACAACCAATTTTTAAATCTGGATCTAACTCATGACCAATCTTCACAGCTAATGAACTGGCTACAAATTGATTATGCCAAGCTTGAGCAATATTTTTGAAGTCGCCCGCACCATTTGATAAAACCATTCCTTGGCTTAACGCTGGAAAATGAAGCGCTGAATTGATTTCATTAAAGGTCATCCAGTATTTTACTTTACGATGGAAACGTGTTAATACCACTTTGGCATAGCGTTCATAAAAGGCAATTAATTCACGATTTTTCCAACCACCATATTTTTTCGCTAAGTTTAAAGGCATTTCGTAGTGTGAAATTGTGATAACTGGTTCAATGCCATATTTCAAGCATTCATCGATAACTTGATCATAAAATTTTAACCCTGCTTCATTTGGTTCTAATTCATCACCTTGTGGAAAAATACGACTCCAGGCAATAGAGAAGCGATAACATTTAAATCCCATCTCTGCAAAAAGCGCGATGTCTTCTTTAAAATGTTCATAATAGCTAATTCCTTTATGATTTGGGTAGACATATTTTTCTTCATCAATCGTCCAGTCAAATTCTGGGCTACCTAAGACTTCAAAACGAATTTTTCCACCTGGCATCGCATCTGCAACCGATAAGCCTTTGCCATCTGCTAAATAGGCACCTTCTAATTGATTTGCTGCTGTAGCGCCACCCCATAAAAAGTTTTCAGGAAATACTGTTTGACTCATATTTATTACCTACCTTTATTATTTGATTACGACTAGAAAATCTTCACTTGCTAATACTTCTACTTGATTTAAATCTAAAATATCCGCATAATCATTGGTATTTGTCACAATGATTGGGGTAATTAGATTATAACCTTTATTGGAAACGTGTTCAACATCAAATTGTACCAATAAATCGCCTTGTTTTACTTGTTGTCCTTCTTTTACTTTTAATGTGAAACCATCACCATTAAGTTCAACGGTATCCATTCCGATATGCATTAAGATTTCCACACCGTCATTCGTTTTCATTCCAATCGCATGTCCAGTTGGAAAAGCCGTCATAATCACACCATCAGCTGGAGCCAATAATTCTCCTTTAGTCGGCTGAATAGCGATTCCTTTGCCCATCGCCCCTGAAGCAAAGACTGGATCAGGTACTTCAGATAAGGCTACTACTTCACCAGTTAATGGGCTTTTTAATACGACACGTTGGACTTGTGTATCCGTTGTTTGTGCTTTGAAGTCAGTAGTTGTTTTTTCAATCGTCTCAGCTGTTTGCTTTTCTTTATATAAAACTAAGGTCAAAATAAAACCTAAAACAAAAGATACAATTGTGGCAATTACAGCCATCATTACGTTAGATTCGATTTCTGGATTAGGACTAATGAATGTTGGAATAGAAAGTACGCTGGTTAAACCAAAGGCAAAAACTTTTACTTTCGCCCAACCGATGATGGCACCACCAACTGCACCTGAAATACAAGCTGCAATAAATGGCTTTTTCAGTGGTAATGTCACCCCGTAAACCGCTGGCTCAGTAATTCCAAAGAAAGTGGTTAAACCAGAAGAAATCCCCAACGAACGCATTTTGATATCTTTTGTACGTACCGCAACGGCTAAGGCTGCCCCACCTTGTGCAACAATTGCTGGTAATAACATTGGTGCCATTGTGTCAAAACCTAAATTGGATAAGTTAAGCATCATAATCGGTACAAAGCCCCAATGCATACCAAACATGACAAATACTTGCCATAAGCCACCCATTACCGCACCAGCAACTAGTGGACTAAGGTTATAAATACTATTATATACGCCACCTAAAGTATTACCGATAATTGTACCCACTGGACCTAATGCCACAAAGGTTAAAGGAACCATCACTAATAACACAATTAAAGGATAAAAAATAGTGTGTAGTGATTTTGGCACAACTTTTTTAATGATTGGTTCAATTTTACTTTGTACAAAGACAGCTAGTAAAATTGGTAATACTGAAGAAGTATAGCCAGATGGAGATAACACTGCTGGAATGCCTAGAAAATCTAAACCTTTGCCCGCTGAAGCAAGCGAAGTAATATTGGGATAAACTAACGCAAAAGCAATTGTTGCAGCAAGATATTCATTTGCTTTAAACTTTTTAGCTGCTGTATAGGCTAACATCACTGGCAAGAAAGTAAAGAGCCCATCCGCACCAGCATATAATATTTGATACGTCCCACTCGTTGCATCCATCCAATGAAGAGTCGTTGCTAATGCCAAGAAACCTTTGAGTACCCCCGCAGCTGCCATAGCCCCTAAAAACGGAGTAAAAATACTAGAAACAATATCAATTAATACACTTAACACATTTCCTTTTGGCGCGCTGTCTTCTTTTGATTCGCCAAGAGCATTGTTTTCCATAATTTCTTGATATACATCCGCTACATGACTACCGATAACTACTTGATACTGTCCACCACTTTGTACAACTTGAACTACCTCAGGATCGGCTTTTAGCGCTTGGGTATCAGCTTTGCCCTCATCTTTTAACTTAAATCTTAGGCGGGTAGCACAGTGCGTTAAGCTAATAACGTTATCTTTCCCACCTACCGCTTCAAAAACACGTTGTCCTACTGAATTTTTACTCATGATTGAACCTACTTTCTTTTTTTATTAAAAAAACCTAGATTGAAAAAACGGCATACTAAAAAGTATACGCATCATTTTCAATCTAGGTTTTGCCTGACTTACTCAGTAACAATCCTTTGAATATGAATCGTTAAATAGATTTGTTCTGACTCCTCCATTAACGGAAGATGTTGGGTGTGCAAATAATCATTTATTCGCTGTACACATTGAAAAGCTTGTGGATATTTTCCTTGAACCAAAGCATATAAGAATTCATCTGGCTGCTCTTTTAGATTTTCTTGACGAACATAGCGTTGGGCAAAATATTGTAAATGTGTGACCATCCGCTGATAAGCAAGACTTTCTTCATCAAAAGTTTTACCAAAAAAGCGCCGAATCAAGGTAAGGATATCACGAACCAATTTAGTTGCTTGCATAGTTTGCTGCATATTTTGACTATCTTGTTGACTATTGACCAAGTGAAAAGCAATAAAACCAGCTTCTTCTTCAGGTAAAAGAACGCCCAAACGAGTTTGGATAATGACTAAAGCTTGCTTTGCCAAATAATATTCTTCTGGATAGTATTTCTTAGTCTCGAATAGTAAAGGATTCGCTAAGGTGATGCCTGATTTTTGACGCTCAATCGCATAATGCACATGATCAGTCAAATTCAAAAATACGCTTGGCAACAGTTTAATTTTCAGCGAATGTTCAGCCAAATCGACAAATTCACGCACCGCCTCTAATTCTTCAGGCTGGATATCTGTCAGTAACTGCTCAAATTGTTGCAACTCTTGACTATCCTTTAAGACAAATTCTTTTTCAACCTTTGTTCTGTCAAATTGTTGCCCAGCTTTTCTACCAAATGCTAGGCCACGTCCCATACAAACAATTTCTTCGCCAGCTTCATTTTTTGAAAGCACCACATTATTATTAAATACTTGTAAAATTTCCACGAAGCTGACTCCTTAAGTAATTTATTGTACAAAAAAAGCCAGAATCCCCCCATTTACTTAAATGAGAAATTCCGGTTTTGCCTGCCGAACAGTAACAATCCTCTGTACAAAAAGTATATTAGCAGAATCTAAAACCGTTTTCAAGTGTTTTTTTTAAATATTTCAAAAAAAAATAGACGATAAGCCACTACACCTATCGTCTGTTTTTTGAGGATTATACTAAAATTCCGGCAATAATCGCACTTAAGAAGCTAACTAAAGTCGCCGCAAATACAATCTTTAAGCCATGTTTAGCGACTAAGTTTCCTTTTTCTTCATTTAAGCCTTTCATCGCACCACTAATAATCCCGATAGAAGAAAAGTTCGCAAAGGAAACCATAAAGACTGACAGAATCGCTTGTGTATGTTCGCTAAAATGCCAGTTGCCTTGAGAGAGTTCGCTCATCGCTACAAATTCATTGGTTACTAATTTAGTCGCCATTAAACTGCCTGCATCCACTGCTTCATTCCAAGGAATCCCTGTTAAGAAGGCTAATGGCGCAAAGACATAACCTAATAACTCTTGGAAAGTAAAACCAGTGATGCCTTTAAAAATTGCATTAATCATCGCAATCGCTGCCACAAAACCGATCAACATCGCCGCAACAGTAATCGCCACGTGGAAACCATCCAGAATATACTCCCCTAACATCTGGAAGAAAGTTTGATCTTTGTCCTCTTCAGAAGCATTGAATTGATCTTCTTTTTCGCCTAGTTCATATGGATTGATTAAGCTGGCGATAATAAAACCACCAAATAAGTTTAAAACCAATGCACAAATGACATATCTTGGCTCAATCATCGCCATATAAGAACCGACAATCGACATGGAAACAGTAGACATCGCCGATATACTCATCGTCAATAAGCGTTTTTCAGTTAAAAATTTCAATTCTTTTTTATAAGAGATAAATACTTCTGACTGCCCTAAAATTCCGGAAGCTACCCCGTTATAAGACTCCAGCTTACCCATACCATTGATATAGCTAATGGCTAACCCTACATATTTAATGAATAATGGTAAAATCTTAATATAACGTAAAATCCCAATAATGGCTGAGATAAAGACGATTGGCATCAAAACATTTAGGAAAAAAGGTGCACTGCCTTTATTCGCTACTCCGGCAAAGACAAAATTGACCCCACTAGCGGCAAATTCCAATAAATAATCAAATAATTTAGCAAAAGAAGCCACTAAAAAGGTCCCCACAGAAGTTCTTAATAAGAAAAATCCTAAAACAAACTGCAAGACCAACATGATTCCAATCGATTTCCAACGGATTTGACTTTTGTTACTACTTGCCAAATAACTTAATCCAATAACAATAATTAAACCAACGCACGCAATCAATAGCTGCATTTTCCCACCTCTTCATTTCTTTTTTCTTGTATATACATTTGACATACTGTTTTATAGATTAAGTATTTTCCACTATAATTGCAAGCATTGAATAACGATTTTTAGTATATTCTAAATAAGTAGACGCTAACATTTTAATAAAAATAATACGTGGGGATATAAGAAAAAAACTCACCACAACTAGGTGTGATGAGTCCATGACTAATTTTTATTATAAGCTTGTTACAGTTACAACCGTTTCGCCAGCATTCACTGGTTTTGTAGCTACCACTGGATCCACCTGAAAATCAGTAGAATTAGTAATAATGACTGGTGTTTGTGTCGTATAACCTGCTTCTTTAACTACATTTAAGTCAACTTCAAGTAATAATTGTCCCGCTTTAACCGCATCGCCTTGTTTCACATGTGCAGTGAAGCCTTTACCATCTAATTCTACCGTGTCTAAACCAACGTGAATCAAGACCTCTACACCTGTATCACTAACTAAACCAATCGCATGTTTTGTTGGGAATAATAAGCTGACTGTACCATCAAATGGTGCAACTAATTTACCTTCAGAAGGATCAATCACAACCCCTTGTCCCATTGTACCTTGTGCAAATACTGGATCTTTGGCTTCAGCTAATGGTAATAATTGTCCAGTAAATGGTGCTTTAACATCAGTTTTTGTACCTGCAGCCACAACTTTTGCTTCAGTTGCTTTTGGTGTTTCATCTACTTCATCTAAACCAACTGGAATGGTTTGTTCTACACGGTCGATTTTGTTAAAGATGCCTGCTTTACGGAAGAATAAAGTTAACACTATTGGTACAACAATTGCAATCGCCATCGCAATCAAGAAGATTACATAACCTTGCGCACCTGTACCTTTACCAACACCTAAACTATTCTTGATAGCTAAAATCCCCGGTAAACCACCGACACCAATCGCATTGGCACGAACTTTCATAATTGTAATAAACATACCTGCAATACCTGAACCAATCATCGCTGCCACGAATGGATAAACATATTTTAAGTTAATCCCGAACATCGCTGGCTCAGTAACCCCTAACCAAGCTGAAATGACAGATGGTACTGAGATTTGTTCTTCTTTTTTGTTTCCACGGTGAGCAATAACAACCGCTAATACTGCAGCACCTTGCGCGATATTAGATAAACAGATCATTGGCCAAAGGTTAGTTGAACCAAAGTCGGCAATTAATTGAGAGTCAATCGCTAAAGTGGTATGGTGCAAACCAGTGATTACTAATGGCGCATAAACCGCACCGAAAATACCACCGAATAACCAGTTAAGAGGTGATTCTAAACCAGTATTCACAATCCAAGAAATACCTGAACCAATCTTCCAACCAATTGGACCTAAAATAGTATGAGCCGCAATGATTGTTGGTAATAATGAGAAGAATGGTACGAAAATCATTGAAACAGATTCAGGGATACGTTTTCTAAAGAATCTTTCTAAGTAAACAAGTAAGAATCCGGCCATCATCGCTGGAATCACTTGTGCTTGGTAACCAATTTTAGCTACTTGGAAGAAACCAAAATCCCAAGACCAGTTTTTCGCAATTTCAGCAGCAGAAGTACCATTTACAGAATAAGCATTTAACAATTGAGGAGAAACTAAAGTAATCCCTAAGACAATCCCCAAAATTTCAGTAGCACCCATTCGACGAGCAATACTCCAAGTAATACCTACTGGCAAGAAGTGGAAAATCGCTTCACCAGGTAACCACAAGAAACTATTTACCCCATTCCAGAATGGCGATACGGCAACAATTGTTTGATTACCTAAAAAGCCGAATTGCACACCTTCTAAAATATTACGGAAACCTAAAATTAAACCACCTACGATAATTGCTGGTAATAATGGTGTGAAGATTTCAGCTAACATGGTAATCACACGTTGTACTGGATTTTGGTTTTGTTTCGCAGCTGATTTCGCATCTTCTTTAGAAACCCCAGATAGTCCAGATACTGCAATAAAATCATTGTAGAATACAGGAACATCATTACCAATAATTACTTGGAATTGCCCTGCATTCGTAAACATTCCTTTAACCACTGGAATGTTTTCGATTGTTGCTTCGTCTGCTTTTTTTGGATCATTTAAGACAAAACGCATTCTTGTCGCACAGTGGGTAACGGCTGACACGTTTTCTCTACCACCAATGGCAGATAGCAATTCTTTGGCTTCTTTATCATATTTGCCCATAGTTTTTTTCCTCCTTATAAACAACTTGTATAACTATGTTTCTTACATGGTTAATATACTGTATTTGATATTTTTTGTAAACCGTTTACAACTTTGAAAACACGTTTGAAAATTTTCTTAAATTAGAGCATTTTAATCATTCGGTTTCTGTTACCGGTCCCCCAGATATAAATATGTCTTTATTCTACCTACCTGTATGGAAATTCACCAACAAGCTAAAGTATCACTTGCTTATAAATTAATTTTTTTTAATTTTTTATAAATAATATCCATTTTTTTCGTATGATAGAGATGTTAAGTATTTATGATGTACATACAAGTTAGAGGGGTCCTTGATGAAAATATATGAATTAATCTATCAACAATTAGAAAGTGAAATCTTATTGGGAAATTATCCCCCAGAAACCTTTTTACCAAGTGAAAGCCAATTAGCTAAGCACTTTGAAGCCTCACGCGATACGATTCGCAAAGCCTTGCAGCAATTGACCAACCATGGCTATATCAAAAAAGTTCAAGGTAAAGGTTCATTAGTCTTAAGAAGAGAACAGTTACGTTTCCCTGTTTCTGGTCTAACTAGTTATAAAGAGTTACAAAATGCCTATGGTTATGATAGCAGCACCCAAGTCGAAAGTTTAACCAAGCTAATTGTCAAAAAAGAACTAGCTGAAAAAACTGGCTTTGAAGAAAATCATGAAGTTTGGTCCGTCCTAAGAAGCCGTAAAATTGATGGGCAAAAGGTAATTTTAGATTGGGATTTGATTGCGCTAGAATTTGTGAAAGAGCTCGATACTGAAATTGCCAAAGATTCCTTATATGCATATTTTGAAAAACAGCTCGGACTAGAAATCTCTTTTGCTGAAAAAGAAATTACGGTTGATCCTGTTAAAACCTTGGATAAATTATATTTGGATTTAAATGAGCAAGATACCCACATTGTTTCGGTGACAAGTCGCGTCTTCTTAAAAAATATGCGGCAATTTCAATATACAGAAAGCCATCATCGCCTCGACAAGTTTAAATTTCATGATTTTGCTCGTCGCCACCAATTGTAAAAAAGTAGCTTTCTTCTATTGATATATCATAGAAGAAAGCTACTTTTTTATTTTTGAGCATTCATATATAAATCTGTTGCTTGACTCATCGAAAGCTTAAAGGAACAGCGAATACGTTTGATGGCTAAATCTTTATTTGGGCTCTTACGTATGATTTGGGAAATCAGGTGTTCATCTTGCCTCGACATGACTTTAGGCAGTGGTTTGCATCGCGTACTGAAAAACCATAGACCTATACCAACTAATAAACCGATTATGACAAAACCTAGCCACATCACACATCATCCTTTGCTTTTTATTTGATTTTAGCAAAAGAATCTTAAAAATGTATCCGCCTCCAGCATGATTTTTCCATAGATTTTAGGCTTCAAAACCATTTTTATCAGCCACTTGTTTGAACCAATGTCCAGATTTCTTAATTGTTCTTTTCCCATCATTGACCAAATCGACTGAGATAAAGCCATAGCGATTCTTATAGGCATTCAACCATGACCAGTTATCCATGCAAGTCCACATATGATATCCTTTACAATTGGCACCTTCTTGAATGGCTTGATGGACATATTTCAAATGATTTTGCACAAATTCAATGCGATAATCATCCTCAATTTGCCCTTCTTCATTGATAAAGCGTTCTTCACCTTCCACACCCATGCCATTTTCCGAGATATAACACGGAATATTGCCATAATTATCACGAACATTGATTAAGATATCATAAATCCCTTTTTCATATATTTCCCAACCACGGTAAGGATTCATTTTACGACCTGGCATTTCATAGTTATCAAAGAAATCATCAGGCATTGGATGATTCGGATCAACTTTTGATAAATTTTCCTTTGCTTTGATTCGGCGTGGTTGATAATAATTAATGCCTAGAAAATCAATGGTATTCTCTTTGAAAATCGCAGCATCTTCAGTTTTTCTTTCAGGTAGTAAATCTAATTGTTTGACCACTTCAATTAAATCTTGTGGATATTCTCCTTTGATGGCTGGTTCTAAAAATGAACGATTAAAGAAAGCATCGGCCAATTGACTCGCTTTGACATCTGCGGGATTGTTTTCATCACGAGGATAGCTTGGGGTAAGATTTAAAATAATCCCAATTTGACCACCTAGATTCATTTGATGATAAGCTTGAATTGCAAGGGCACTGGCTAAAGCTTCATGATAACCGACTTGAACAGCATGCTTCATATTAACCTCAGCTGGATAATGAAATTGATATAAATACCCACCTTCAACAGGCACAATTGGTTCATTATGGGTAAACCAATATTTCACCCGATCCCCAAACAATTCAAAACAAGTCTTCGCATAATTTACATAAGCCTCTACTGTTTGACGATTTAACCAACCACCTTGTTCTTGTAGTTTCATCGGCATGTCAAAATGATATAAATTGATAAAAGGCTCGATACCATTGGCAATGAGTTCATCAATATAATCATTATAAAATTGTACCGCCTTTTCGTTCACTTTCCCGACACCCTCTGGAATGAGTCGACTCCATTGAATTGAAGTACGAAACGAATTATGTCCGACTTGCTTCATTAATTGAATATCTTCTTTATATTTGGTATACACTTGTGAAGTCTTTTCTGGTCCTACTTGATTAAAAAAGGGTGTTGGATTTTGTTGATACCAATAATCCCAAATATTTTCGCCTTTACCATCTCCGGTTACGCGTCCCTCTGTTTGCGGACCACTAGCGGCTGACCCCCAAAAGAAATCTTGTGGAAATTGATATTTCGTCATTTTCTATCTCTCCTCGTTTCTAGCTTGTTATCTCACCTAATACATATTTTTTCCAAGAATTAAATAAAGGCAAATAGCATCGTTTACTGAGCTTATAGCCGCTTACTTTTTCGTTCATCGCAGCTAATAAATAAAATAGAGATTCGCATATTTCTTGACAAGATTGTTTATTCGGTTCATCTGCCCATACAGACAAGGCTACTCCAATCACCTGATTTTTGTTGTCCTTTTCAATATTTTGGTTATTTGCAAAGGTAAGAGTTTCGAAATTCTCTTGGATCTTTTCATAAGTAGGCAATGTGTAACTAGAGTTATTTCCTAAAACATAGTATAAATAATTATCATTGTGATTGATTACTTCGTATCCTAAAGATAAATATTTTTCGATTGGAGCCATATTTTTATTCCATTTAGTCCAATATGAAATTTGGCAATCACTAGTTAAACTTATTTTTTCCTCACGATTTAACCGATAAAATCCATCATTCCATACACGAACAATAAATCCTAAATTATTCATTTTTTGTATTAATTCATTAACATATAAAATGAATAACTCTATTCCACTCGCTTTATCCCCAAATTTACTTTGAGCTTCTTTTACCAGAGTAGGATAGTCTTCTAGCTTATCAAATTCAATAAACTCATCTGCACCAATATGAAAATATTTGCTTTGTTTAAATAGATTAGCATATTCTTGGTATATACTAAAAACAAATTCTACGGCTTCAGGATTCAATATATCTAAAGCGGTTTTGTCTCTAACTAGTTGATTTTCTTGTAGTTTCATCAATTGATATTCTGGATAATTCTGTAAAACCTTAGCAAGATGACCTGGGCTATCTATGTCAGGAATTATTTCAATATAATATTTTTGCGCATAATCAATGAGTTCTTTGATTTCACTTTGTCTCAAAAAATGATTAGAAACAATTTTTGGATATTTTTTTGATTCAATTCTAAATCCTTCATTCTCAGAAAAATGCAGCTGCAAATGAGTAAAATTGAAAAGAGCCATTACTTGAACCAAACTTTTCAAAATTGGTAATGAATAATATTTTCGTCCAATATCCAACATCAAGCAACGTTCATTCACATTAGGCGAGGAAACCTTTAGACCCTCACCTAATAAACTGTGAATGAGTAATTGCACCATGCTACGAAATAATATACGTTCATTTTTAGCTACAAGTTTTAAGCTATCATCTTGAAGGAAATTGAATTCTTCATCTAATCTAGCATTAATCTCTACATAGATAGATTTATCTGAGTCAATTAATCTATAACCAATTTCACTAAATAACATTTGAACACGATTAATTATCTTTTCTTCCTTTTCACCAACTGCAATAAATTTGATTGAAGTCATTCGTTGTGCCTCCATTCTATCTATATCTCCACAGTTCGAATTTCATATGCTTTCAACTGTTTTTTATTGTCGTCAATAGGTTCTTCTAGTAAATTTAAAGTTTGTTTAGGAACCTTTCCATCTTTAAATATCTCTAATCCAACTTCCTGATTTCCCAAATTATATCCTCTTAAAATCAAAGCATTGTCTTTTGATCTTCGTTTCAATGCGGTGGGTTCAAACATTAATCCTCGAATTTTAATAAATGTGTGACTCGTTTGTAATCTTCCCTCATGAATGCCCGTTTGTTTAGCAATAAAAGGGACCCCTAATTGATGTGCACGATGATAACTTTTTATTCTATCTAATTCATTTGCATGGAGTTCGAATGCATAATTAAAAACATGCTCTCCAATACATTGAGCATCTGGAGTTGGAAAATATCCCCAATCTCCCATTTCTCCCACACACCGTAATAAAGTTAAACAGATTTTATCATCAACTACTTCATATTCATTTAATCCGATATTAGAAATTGTTACTCCATGCTCATTATCGTGAATATTAACAAAAGATTGTTGATGCTGAGGGTTGGTAGGATTTTGCCAATAGTTAGAAACTTTATTAGGGCGAATAACTGTTTCGAATATACTATCTGCTTCATGGGTTTCTGAAATGATATTTGTTGGAAAAACAACTCTCAATCTATGATCTTTTGCAACATTATTTACTTTTGTACTAAAATGGATATTCTTGCTATTTTTAGATATTGAAATTTCTGTTTCAATTACATAAGAAACTTTTTTTTCAGATCTTTGCGCTTTTCTATATCTAAAATCAACAATTTTTTCTTGCTCTTCTTTTAATAACTTATTTGCAGATTCAGGGATTAGCATTTTATTTTTTAATATAATTTTTGCTTCCAATCCATTATCTTCAGCAACAATGACTTCAAACGGAAATTGTGTAGACAATATTGCCTGATCCTCAGATGGCTGCTTAAAAACATATTCATTGCCGATATCTCCAACATCTTCAAAAATTAGTAGATTACTCAAGGTTTTATTGGTTTGTTTATCGGTAATTTGTATACTACCCTGATTTTCAATTTTTAACTTAATAAACTCATTTTCTAGACCAAACCCATTATCTATTACCATTGACTCTTGATTAGATTCATAATCGGCTTTTACAAGTGCGAAACTCTCCCATGAAAATCCAGGCATTTGCTCCATCGCTACAGTTACTGTCACATATTTTTCCATATACGGTTCGCGAAATTTATCCTTTGGTAAATCGTAATTAAATCGTATTTTCTCATCCGATACAATTGCGGCCATTCTTTCGCCAAACTGGTTAATCACGTGATATTTTTTAGATTTCTTTTCTGATAGTTTATTATATCCATCTGTAGGATACAGAGAAGAAAAAGGAATTCTATCTACTTCAACATCAATTTTAGCTAAACCTGCTTTTTCTGTACCTGATGTATTAAAGACTACAAAAGGAAAACTATCTTTTGGAAATACACTAGTATCAATTTCAGAGACTAATTGATTTTTGGCCTCTTCTTCTACATATTTTCCTACTTCATTTGCTTTTTCGAACCGAGGAATCATCTCTCTACAAACTTCATCAACAGAACAACCGCAAATACTATCATGAGGATGATTTTGCATAAATGTTTTCCAAGCATGTGTTAATTGATCGGTTGGATATTTACCTGTAATCTCGTATGCCATCGAAGCCAATGGTTCAGCAATCTTTTCTAGTTGATGACTAACTTTAGTGTTCCATTGTTTTAAATACACTCTTGTAGAAGCTGTATTTGCTAGTGTGAACCATCCATCTGTTTCTTGAGAAGTAAGTTCTCCAAAAACATTCCCCACATTTTTCGGTAATTCTGCTTTTACAGCAGACAGATAATCAGTAAAATTAGAGTGAATAAAATCATAATCAGGATATAATTCATTAGCTAATTTGATTGCTTTTGTAATGTCCTTTTGAACTGGTTGATGATCCACACCATTCATCAAAAGTAAATGATTTGTTGAAGCATATTTTTCAGCATCCATTAATTTCTTATCCCAAAATTTTTTAGCTTTTTCAACACTTGTTGGAATTTCATTACCATTCGAATACCAATTAGCAAAAAGTATTCCTAAAATTTTAGATCCATCTGGACCTATCCAATTCATTTCAGAAAATTGAGAAGAATAGTTTTCATCTGATAAAATTTGATTATCAAACCCTATTGGCCGCACTCCTCTACCAAATGCGGCAGTCGTAATATTTACTTGTTGCATTAATTGCGGTGTTTGTCCCATATTTCCAAAAGTATCAGGAAAATACCCTAGCATTACAGGACTACCCCATTTTTGGCTTTCTTGCATGCCAATTAACATATTGCGAACATTAGACTCTGAACTTGTCAAAAAAGCATCCTGTAGTATATAAAAAGGCCCTATTTTCAATTTACCTTGGCGTATTGCTGACCTTAGCTCTTCTTCTTTTTCTGGTCGAACACTTAAATAGTCATCAATAATGATTGATTGCCCATCAAGATGAAAACTGTTAAATTCAGAATCTGTTTTGAATAACTCCAATAAATCATCAATCAGTTCAATTAATCTCATATGATGTTGCTCATAGGACATATACCATTCTCTATCCCAATGACTATGAGAAATAATATGAACTTTCTTTCTTGTTTTATTCATTTTATGATTACACTTCCTTTATTTCATCACTCTAATATCAAAATAATCCATAACCAGTTCGCAAAACATCATGTTCGCCCATGAGAACCATTCACGAGTATAATTATTCGGATTATTAACATCAAATCCTTCGTGCATAAAATGTGTCCCCGCATCAGTTGCTACCAATAAATCCAAAATTTTTTCTTTTTCTAATTTATCGTTAGTTGTTAAGCCTTCCATTGCAATCGCTATCGGCCAAACATAGTCTTTAGGTGTATGAGACGATCCTATCCCTTTCGCGTATAATCCTTCATAAAAATAAGGGTTCTCTTTACTTAAAATTGTTTTACGAGTTGCTAGATAAATCGGATCATCAAACGTACAATACCCTAAATATGGCGCTGAAAGTAAACTAGGTACATTACTATCATCCTGTAATAGTGTCCCTCCTAATCCATCTACTTCATATGCATAAATGGTTTGCCCTTCTTTATTTTTTATACATCCATAGTCTAAAATTCCTTGATTAATTTCCATTTTCAATTTTTTCGCTTTTGTTGCAATTTCGCTATTAGGAATAATAATAGTAAATATTTCTTCAATGTAACCCAATATAACAACAGCAAACATATTCGATGGAATCAGATAACCATATTGGCAAGCATCATCACTTGGTCGAAATCCTGACCATGTCATTCCCGTAGGATTTACATCAGTACCTTTTCCCTCATTAACTAAAGTATCTTCTTTACGAGTAGTTGTCCGTTGGAATCTGTATGAAGATGAATGATGATCTTGTTCTAAACTAAACACATTCAATATTTTAATGATTCCTTCTTTAAAATCTTCATCAAAATGTGATTCAGATCCCGTATTCTTATACAATAAGTACGCTAATTGAACAGGATAACAAAGAGAATCAACTTCATACTTACGCTCCCAAATCCAGCCGTTCATTTCAGTATCATCACTTTGATGTCCAAAACCATTATCACATTCATTAAAAGCGTTTGCATAAGGATCTAAATTAATATATTTAAATTGTCTTTTTACTAAACCAGATATCATTTCTTCAATTTCTTTATCATGTTTAGCCAAAACTAAATATGGACGAACTTGGGCTGTAGAATCACGCAACCACATAGCTGGAATATCTCCAGTTAAAACGAATGTCGTACCATCATTTTGAGGCTTAACTGTCGTAGTTAATGTATTAGCAAAAGAAGCTTCAAAATTCACTGCCCAATCCACATGTTTTTCTCCACATTTTTCTACGATTTTTTTAATAAGAATCGCAGCACTATTAGGTATATCTTTTTTCATAGAAAATCCTCCTTGTCACTATATATGATATATCTTTTTTGTTAATTTTAACTTATTTTTCCATATATGTCTATCTATTTTTCTATTTACAAGTAAAAAAATATATATTAAACTATATTTGATATATCAAATGTTGGAGGAATAAGATGGAACCCTTATACTTAAAAATATTAAATGATTTGAAAAAAAAGATTTTTGATGGTGAGTTACGTCCTGGGGACCAACTACCAACAGAAAAAGAGCTATCAGAAACATATAAAGTAAGTCGCATCACTTCAAAACGAGCTTTAAGTGAATTAGAAAAAAATGGATTAATCGAGCGCACGAGAGGAAAAGGAAGTTTTGTCAAGAAATTAGAAAACAAAGTAACTAATAAAAAGATTTTGCTAGTATTACCTTTTACTGATGATTTTGCTTTAGGTAATTTATCAGGAAGCATATTATCTGTCACTCAAGAAGCGAATTACGAATTATCAATTGTTACACATAATTATTTAAATGATATTACTATTACTGAATTACAAAATAACTTTGATGGAATCATATACTACGCGAATAATGACAATCAGCATTTAGATTTATTATTCACACTAAACCAGACAAATTTTCCTACAATATTATTAGATAAAGAAATTCCAGATTTAAATCTCCCAACTTTTTTATCTGATAATTTTGCTGGTGGCATAGCAGCTACAAATTACTTCGTTGAACTAGGACATAAAAATATTGCCTATTTATTTGGAAATCATGAACATCCTCAATCTGCTAGACAACGATATTTAGGATATATCCAAAGTATCATAAATAATACTCTTCCTTTCCACACAGCATATAATGAAGATATTTATGACGAAAAAAAATTAATTAAATATATACACAAAAATCATATTACAGCGATTGTTTGTGAAAATGATGTTGTAGCAATTCAATCAATGCGGCATTTAAAAAATAATAAATTATCTATCCCAGATGACTTATCTATTATAGGATTTGATGATATCCAAGCAGCACAACTTGTTGATCCCCAACTAACAACTATTTCACAAGATTTTCATACCATCGGAAAAAAAGCCGGCCAGGCCATACTCCAATGGATTGAAACAAAACAGAAACCAAGTGGTCAAAAAGTCCCAATTCACTTAATAATTAGGGAATCTACTAAGGAGGCAACTAATGATTAATAAAATAGATACTCGACATGGAACTGCTAATCAACAAAGCTTTTCAAATGGTAATTGTCTACCCTATACAGGCGTCCCTTTTGGAATGAACTATTTTTCTATTCAAACAAGTAATGAAAGAGGAAGTTGGTGGTTTCATCCAGAAGAGCATATCTTCCAAGGCTATCGATTAACCCACCAGCCTAGTCCCTGGATGGGCGATTTTTCTCATTTGTTATTAACTCCATTTAGTGGTGAATTAACTGACCCATCAATATTTAAAGTACAAAGCAGTTATCGGCCAGATGAAGCTTTATTCAAACCATTTGAAATCAATATTTCTCAATTAAGATACCAAATAAGTTCAAAATTGGTTCCAAGCATGTATGGTGCTATATTAGAAATAAACTATACACATTCAAAAAATGGTTTACTGCTAACATTACCCGGACTAAAAAAATACAAACAGCTTAATGAACATGAATTGGTGATTAGTATCGTAAATTTTTCTGATTGCGAAGATTTGGATTTCACTTTTTACTTATCCCTACATTTCGATAATCCTTTTCAAAATATCGAATGCTTCACTTCTGATGATGAAAACGACTATCTAATCATCCATTTTGAGAATATAAATCATCAAATATTACATCTGGGAACATCATTTATCTGTTTCGACCAGGCAATATTAAACAGAAAACGTGAGCAACATTTACACATAGATCATTTTCGAAATAGCAGCGTAAATCAATGGAAACAATACTTTGATAAATTTCAAGTAGAATTTTCGGATTCCAATCATGAAAAAACATTCTATCATAATTTATATCGATTATTGTTATTTCCACAAACATTTTATGAAATCAATGATGAAGGAAATAAGATTCACTACGATACAACTAGCAAATCAATTAAATCTGGTATTCTATACACAAACAATGGATTTTGGGATACTTATAAAACAGTCTATCCTTTATTCTCACTTTTTTTAAGAGAAAAATACGAAGAAATACTTGAAGGAATTCTTAATAGCTACAAAGAAGCTGGATTCTTGCCAAAATGGTTGTCCCCTGATGAGAGAGGGTTAATGCCTGGAACTTTAATTGACGCGGTTATTGCAGACGCTGCAGTTAAGGGGATAAAACTAGAATTAATGCCTGATTTTCTAAACGCAATGATTAAATCTGCTACTACTCAAAGTAAAAGTAAAAAATATGGACGCCAAGGTGCGCTAGAATATTTGAAATATGGATATGTACCTAGTAACTTTTCAGAGTCAGTAAATCATACACTTGATTATGCCTATAGTGACTATTGTATTAGCAAAGTTGCTGATGTATTAGGAATGAAGGAAGTTTCACAGTATTATGCGGACCAATCATTAAATTATAAAAATATCTTTGATAAAGAGCACAAGTTTATGCGTGCAAAAGATATTAATGGTCAATTCCGTACAGATTTTTCTCCAATCAGCTGGGGAAAAGATTACGCTGAGGGAAGTGCTTGGCAAAGTAGTTTTGCAGTTTATCAAGATTTTAATGGCTTGATATCTATTTTTGGTGGTAAGGAGGCATTTACGGAAAAGCTTATCAATCTTTGTAATCAAGAACCAATCTTTGATGTTGGCGGCTATGGATACGAAATTCATGAAATGAGCGAAATGGCTGCAGTAGATTTCGGACAACTTGCTATTTCTAACCAGCCTAGTTTCCATTATCCATTCCTATTTAATTATATTGGTAAGCCTGAGATGGCCCAACCATTAATAAAAAATCTTTTAACGCAATGTTTTAATGCTAGTTATCGAGCTTATCCTGGTGATGAAGACAATGGGAGTATGGCTGGGTGGTATATATTCAACGCTCTTGGTTTTTATCCAGTTACTCCTGGAAGTGGAGAATATGTCATTGGTATGCCACTAATAAAAGAAGCACATTTAAAACTTTCAAGTGGAAATATCTTAACTATTCGTACTAATAAGAACAAGCCTCAACATCAGTTCATCCACGAAATATACCTAAAAGACAAACGATATCAAAAATTGTACTTTACACACAATGAATTGATGGAAGGCGGTGAAATATTCTTTGAACTAGGGACAGTCCCCCATCCGAAGAAATATCAAAAATCTGACTTGCCTTTTTCATTATCTAAATAGATACTTCCCGTTTACCTACACTAATTATAATGATATAACGTTAAACACCCCCACCTACTATTCAATACACCTATTTTTGAACAGTAAGTGAGGGTGTTATTTTATCTAATTTTGTATTGATTATCTAAAAACTTTATGTAAAAAGTAATTCATAATTTATTGCTGCACCAATTAAATTCGCATCATTTCCATATTTACATGCTACTACTTGGGGCATAATATCATCTATCTTTTCTATTTTTAATAGTTTTTGAAGTCTTACACTAATATTTTCAATTAATATTGCTTGAGTAGAAACGCCTCCGCCAACAATAATTATTTCAGGATCCAAAATGACCTGTATATTGTACAAAGCCTGAGCAATTCCATCATACATTTGATTTAAATAGTCTTGAGCAACTGCATCGCCAGCATTTGCTAATTCAAATAATTTTTTCCCATCGATTTCAGTTCCTGTAGCTTCCGAATATTCTTCAGCCTTATGGACAGCAGTTGCTAAAAGACTGAGTTTTTTACTTGCATATGGTTTAATTAATCCAAATTCTCCCCCAAATAGATGGCTTCCTTTGTACACCTTCCTATTGATAAATATTGAACCGCCTATTCCTGTGCCAATGACAATAAATATGCTGTTATTTACGTTTTTTCCAACCCCCAAGCTCATTTCAGCAATGCCTGCACAAACAGCATCATTTTCAATTGATACAGGTAGCTGTAAATACTCTTCCAGTTGCTGAAGAATGGGACGATTATGCAAATAACTTATTGCACTTACACCTTCAATACAGCCTTTTTCAACATTCACTGCCCCTGGGGAACTAATCGCAACCCCTTCAACATTATCATACCTACCTACTATTTCTTTCATTTTAGCAATGAATTTTTCAAAACAATCTGGAGTGCTAAAATTTCCCCGAGATACTAATTGATTTTCTTTCCATCCTGCATACTTTATACTTGTACCACCTATATCGAATACGACTATCAATAGAATCACTTCCTTATTATATTTTTATATTGATTCTCTACAACTCAGTATATCCATCCTTATATTCTTCTCGAAACTCTTTAGGTGTTATTCCATTTAATTTTTTGAACATTTTAGAAAAATAGTTTGTATTATTATACCCAATCTCTTCTGAAATCTCATTTATATTAAAATTACTATTTAACAGGAGATACTGAGCCCTTTTTATTCTAATTTGATTTAGATATTGTGAAAAACTGTATCTAATTTCTTTTTTAAATACTTGACCAAGATATACTGCATTAACATGTAATTGATCAGCCACGCTTTTTAAAGTAAGTTCTTCTCGATAATTTTTTTGAATGATTTCAATTACACTTTTTGTAAGCAATGAAAAATGAGTATCCTCACCTTGATAAGCCGCACCGTTCAATAATTCTTCAAGTAAACGTTTCAATTCATAAACAGTATTACTACTACGGATTTTTTCAATAGTTTCTTCATATATTTCTCTACTAATTGTAGGATATTGTCGAAACATATCATTAAAGAGTAAAAATGTAATATATCTTGCATTCTCTGGTGGCACTTGCTGATTAACTACACGTTCAAATATACTATCTAGTTCCTGGGAAATTGTTTTTGTATCCCCTATCATTAGTGACTTATTAAACGAAAGAAACGAAAAGTCATCTCTAACAAGTTCAGAATCAATCCTATTCGAAAAATTTGGCAATAAGTCAGGATAGAAATTTCTTATTTCTTCTAATTGTGAGACTCTTGAATAACTTTCATATAGATTTTCCCAATCAACAATTGTTTCACCAACATATATTTGAATTGATTTTTCATATTTTCTTCTTATATTAGATAAATAGGTATTTAAGGCCGAGACTTTCCCGATAAAGATTATTAGCAGTTGATTATGTTGTTGAATACCTCCAGAAATCATTAACGGCTGTCCAAATTTTTGTGTGAATTCTATTATTGAAAGTAATTCATCTTGATTGCCCTGAATTTTCAATGTCGTAAAAGGACCTTTGCCGCTTATGTGAAAGTCCAATAATAGCCTCTCAAATTCACTCTCATTCAACTCGTCGTTTATCCACCTAATCAATTGGTTTTCACGTATCAAATGTTCTTGATTTTGACGCTGAGCTAATTTATCAAGCTCTTTTTTAATTTTTAAAACTATTTCTGCTAACTCTTCTTTATCTACAGGTTTTAAAAGATAATCTTTCACTCCAAGTCGAATACCTTCTTTAACATAATCAAATTCTTGATATCCGGATAAAAAGATTGACATAAATTTTTTGCCTTGTTGTTGCGCGGTATTTATCATCTCAATTCCTGTCATTTCCGGCATAGTAATATCACTAATCACCAAATCAACATGATTATCAGCCAAATAATCCAGCGCTTCCATTGCTGTTCTAGCAGTCTTTACAAATTCAAAACCTAAATCATTCCAAGGAAGAAGAAATTTTAATCCTTCTAAAATCATATATTCATCATCTACAGCCAAGATTTTATACAAAATATTCTCCTCCTTTAATCACTAATGTTACAGTCGTTCTTACATTTTCAATTGAATGAATATTCATGAAGAAATTTTCATTGAATGTATTTTTTAAACGATCATAGACATTATGCAAACCAATTGAATTTTGATTTTCATCAGCTCTCTGAGTTAATTTTTCACGTATCTCCTTTAATCTTTCTTCTGAAATTCCTTTTCCATTATCAATAATTTGAATAATAATATCCTCATCCACCAACATTGCCTTTACACTAATAGCATTATCATTTCTTGTATAATCTACACCATGTACAAAATAATTTTCAATTAATGGTTGAATAGTGAATTTAGGAACAATTAATTTTTCAAGCTTCTCGTCTAATACAAAATTATACGCAACTCTATCAGGATAACGCATTTGATATAAATATACATATTTTTCACAGAAAAACAGCTCTTTTTTTAAAGTGGTAGTTTTTTCTTGATTCGTATTATTTCTAAGTAAAGCAGAAAATGCATAAACAACATCAGCCAATTCATTCTGTTGTTTACTTAAAGCATACATTCGAATATATTCCAATGTATTATATAAAAAATGTGGATTAATTTGTGCCTGTAATGCTCTCATATGTGCATCTCTTTGTTTTATTTCAAGTTCATAATTTTCTTGGATATACTGATCTAAACTCTCAATCATAAAATTAATTGCTTGTGATAAATCCTCTAGCTCATCCTGAACTTTCGATACATCTATTCTCTCTTTTAAATTTCCTTCAGCAACACTATGTGTAATACCTTCAATCATGGAAACTTGATTAAAATATCGTTTAAATGTATGATTTAGCGTGATTAATAAAATTCCAGCAAGCAATACTCCGAATAATATAATAATCGTAAAAAATTTTACATTTTCTGACCATAGTCTTTTTTTACTTGCAAGTATTACATAACACAAATCTTTACTACTATGACTTTTTAAAACATAGAATTTTTTGCTGATTTCATCTGGTATATTATTTCTACGTAAAAAATGCGCGATTATTTTTTTATATTGTTTATCATTCAAAAAATTTTGAGTTGAAAACATCATTTGATTTGAATTATCAAAAATAAATGCTTCCATTCCGTTCAATTCCATCATATGTTCAAAAGTACCTAAAACAGACTTTTGTGAGAAAACGACTGATAACTCACCTACATGTTCGAATCCAAATGGACTAATTATTGATTTTTTCATAACAAACCCTTGCTCATGTGGAATTTGTCCATATTCTTTTCTACCCATAGGATTTGATTTATCTGCGACTAAATACTTAGAAGATTCTTCAAGTTTTACATAAACTTTATCTAAATCATTAAATGCACTAAAAAAAACAGGAACTGTCTCCGAAATTCTGGTATCTCGTTTATAAGCTAGCCAAGAATCTTGCGTGTATGAAAAATAATCAGATGCAGACATATTTAAATAAGCACGCATATTATCAATAGCAGTATTAGAGCCTGCTAATTCCATATAAATAAAATTTAGCGCATCATTATTTGCTTCAACTGAATTTTGTATACGCTTCTCTAAATCTTCCATATTGGTTACCATCTTACGATAATTTGTATCCGCTGTATATAAACAAAGTCCCACTACCGTTAAAAAGATGACACCCACTAACAAAACAGCATAAATTTGCATGAGACGATTCATTAAGTATTCTCTTTTAAAAATTTGCTTTATAAGCTTCTTCATTCTCTTCCAACTTTCTTGAAATAATCTCACGTTTTTCTTTAGTGGAAAATTCACTCCATATAGCTATTAAAGCAAAAGTAGCAAATAACAGCAACCCTTTAAAATTCCAAGTAATAAAAATAATTGTAATAATCCCAAGAATTATTTTCAAAAATCCAAAAAAGTTAAAGAATACACTAATGAATGACAATTTAAATAAATTAATTGTTGATATATCATATTTACTTTCATATTGAACTAAATATAAATACATCACCATTATCAACAACAAAATAAATACCATTATGATATCTGCTATAAACCAAACTAACCCTTTCATCTGAGTGGATAAAAATAAATTATATACTACTAAAATTGTTAATATTTCCATAATAAAAAAATGCAGATTACTTCTTCTAAAATTATATTTCCAATTTATGTAATAGTTACTTAAGGTCATATTTTGATAATCCAAACCATATTCAGATAATAAGTCCACCATCGTTTGAAAGGATGGTCCAATCCCAAGCAAAATACCTCCCATTAAAGAAAATAATAAAAAAAACATATTCAACTTAATAATAGTCCAAATGAAATAAAATCCTCGTTGTATGCCACTGCTCACCATATATATCACTTCTTTCAGATTATTGCCATAAAAGAGCGTAGAACATGATTCTACGCTCTAAAATTAGCAATACTATTTGCTATTTTCAATAAATTCATCTAATTGTTTTTGAATATCTTTTTGAACATCATCCCATCCAGCTTGTTTTAACTCTTTAACTAGCTCTGGAATTGTTGTTTCAGGATCAATAGAACCAGTATTTAGGTTTGCTTTATATCGATTCATCACATTCATAATATTGGATAACTGAGTTTTAACTTTATCGGTTTTAGCATTGAAACCTAAAATAGGAGAAGTTTTTGCTTTTTCAATACTTTCATCGCGTTCCTGTACTTGTTTTTCAGTAATAGTATCTTGAGTATATAAAATCATATTATTACCAGTATTCCAAGCAGCCATATGTTGATTTGCTTTATATCCTGAAAGTAATTTAACTTGATTATCACCTACTTTTTCCCAAGCCTTACCTTCCACACCATACACAAGCCCATTTAATAATTCTGGATCAGTGTTAAGTAAATTTAGAAATTCTACAGCTTTTTCTTTATTCTTTGAAGTATTCGAAACAACAAAGTTTGCCATTTGTGCTTGGCTTGTCGTTTTAACTTGCTCTGTTAAAGGTCTTGAAGTTAAATCTTGTTGTGCTGCATTACGCAAAATTGTATCACCATAATCCATTGGTCCTTGAGTTTCTTCACGCATGAACCAAGTATTACCTTCTAATGGAAATCCTGTTGTATTTGTCGCTGCATCAGTTGGTATCAAACCTTCTTTATACCATTGATGTAATGTTTTTAGACTTTCTTGAAAATCTTTATCTTCATACTGATTAATAATCACTGGCTTATCATTACTATCTAATCGAACAGCAAATGGATAGTCTTTGCCTAAAGGATAGTCCATATTTGCTGAAGCATTGAAGTTTTGTCCTATAGCAAAAGCAGCAATTTTAGGTTCCTTCTTATGAAATTCGCGTAAAATTTCTGTAGCAGATTGATAAGATCCGTCTACTTTAGAAATATCTAAATTATATTTTTTAACATATTGGTCATTAAAAGTTAATACTTGTTGCCCCCAAGCATTTCCGTAAACTGGAATGGCATATAATTTTCCATCAACTTCATTACCTTTGATGTACATTTCTGGCAACTGATCTAAATAATCTTTAGCGTATTTCTTAGATAACTCTGTTAAGTCTGCAAAAGCACCTTTTTGAGCATTAGCAACATAATGATAAGCGAATGCAATATCATAGCTTTCACCGGAATTAATTATTGTAGGCATCTTTTTATCCCAGTCACCCCATCCAATATACTGGATATCAACAGTTACACCAATTTTATCTTTGATACGCTTATTAGCAATTTTCATTAATTCATCAAAATTTTCTGGTTTATCACCAACTTGATACATCAGTAAAGATTTAGAATCTCCAGTTTTTGTATCCTTTGATGACGACTTATTTTGATTCCCACAAGCAGCTAAACTAATAGCAAGTAAAGTAGCTGCACTAACACCAATAAATTTTTTCCAAGTCTTCATTAGAAAACCTCCTTGTAAAATATATCTATTAAATAGACATTATTTGCCTATTTATTATTATCAATACTCCTACTCTTTAACCCCACCGATGGTTAATCCTCCTACAAAATACTTTTGGAAAAATGGGTAAGTTAATGCAATCGGTAAAGTAGAAACGACAACTATTGCCATTCTAGCCGATTCAGAAGGTAAAGCAGCTAAACCGCCTTGAATTTGAGCACCCATTCCTGCATTTTTGGCTAAAAAGTCTAAATTACTTTGAATCTTCATAAGCAAGTATTGTAACGGAACTAAATCATCATTTTGAATATACAGTAACGCATTGAACCAATCATTCCAGTATCCTAATGCAGCAAATAAGCTAATCGTAGCTATTCCCGGTACAGCCAACGGTAAAACTATCTTCATAAAAATTTTCAATTCACTAGCACCGTCCATCCTGGCAGATTCAATAATACTGTCAGGTACTGTTTTTATGAAAAATGTTCTCATAACTAATATATTAAATGGTCCTAATGCCATCGGTAAAATTAGAGCCCAAATAGTATCTTTCAAGAACAGCATATTACTTACAATTAAGTAGGTAGCTACCATTCCTGGAGTGAATAACATAGTAATTAGCGCGAATATTGTAAAAAATTTTCTAAACGGGAAATTAGAACGAGAAATAACATAGGCATATAATGATGTCATCGTTGAATTAACAACCGTTCCCAAAACAGTCACCAATACCGTAACTCCGAAAGCTTTGAATATCTTTGAACTCATCTGACCAGCAAAAATATAGGAATACGCAGCTGTAGAAAATTCTTTTGGCCAAAATCGATATCCTAGCTCAGCTAAAGAGTGCTCTTCTGTTAGCGATATCATAACTACAAAGAAAAAGGGGAGTACACAAGATAAAGCAAAGAGAGCAATGATAATATTGAAGATCAAATTGGCTGTTGGATTAAAGTTGCGAATTTCAACTTTGGTAACCTTTTCTTTTTTTCGCATCTCAAAACCTCCTTAAAACAGTGCTGAATCAGGTTCAATCCTACGTACAATAAAATTGGTAATCAACAATAATATTGCCCCAACAACTGATTGATATAAACTTGCAGCTGAAGACATCCCTATATCTCCTGTTGCTGTTAACCCATTATAAATATATGTATCTAACACTGAAGTCACCTGATATAATGCTCCATTATTTCTAGGCAAATTATAAAACATCCCAAAATCAGCTCTAAATATACCACCAATATTTAATATCAATAATACCATCATCATCGGAACAATCTGAGGAATTGTAACATTTTTTATTTGTTGCCACTTACTTGCACCATCAACCATTGCAGCTTCGTAATAAGTTGGATCAATCCCCATGACAGACGCATAGTAAATAATGCTGTTATATCCTAAACTCTTCCATACATTCATAATAACAAAAATTAATGGCCACCAAGTTGGATCTGTATACCAATTAATAGCTGTTTTGCCATGATGTACTAACCATGTATTGATTATCCCTTTATCAGGACTTAAAAATGCGTAAAGAAAATATCCAATTACGACCCATGATAAAAAATAGGGTAATAGTGACATTGTATGGTATACCTTAACTAATTTTTTATTTCTCAATTCACTCATAACAATTGCAAATGTAATAGCAAAAAATAAATTAAAGGCTAAAAATACTAAATTATATGCCAATGTATTCCGAGTAATTAACCAGGCATCTTTTGAAGCAAATAAAAATTTAAAGTTTTCAAACCCAATCCATTTACTAGAGATTAAACTATCGATAAAACCGTTTGGTGAAATATGAAAGTCTTTAAATGCAACTATATTTGCAAATACAGGTATATAGAAGAAAAATATAAACCAAACAAAACCTGGAAGTGCCATAAGTATTAATGCTTTATAGCGCCAAACATTCTGCCAAAATCCGACCTTTCTTTTTTTACCCATAAATAAACATCCTCCTCTCAACATCATTCAATTAACTCTACGAATTAAGCATAGCATCATATTGACCTATTATTAATGAACAAACTTAAGAAGTATTGAAACAAACTTTAGATAGTACAAAAAACTGATATTTGATATATTATTGAGATATATCAAATATCAGTTTTAATTGGAAATACTTTCACGTTGCTAGATAGTCTATATCTATCCCACCAAGACGCTTTCATATGGATATTGATAGCGACAAGTTGTTTTTTGATTATTTGACATTAATGAGAAGAGTACGGTCATGATACCCACTCGACCAATATACATTAAACCAATAATTAATAATTTACCAAATTCGGTTAAATCCGGTGTTAAGCCCATCGTCAAACCTACTGTACCAAAGGCAGAGAATACTTCAAAAGCCGCATACTCAATCCCATTTTGACGTGGTAGATGTTCGGTCGCTGATAAAATCATAATCGAGATAACGCATAGACTTAAGGTGATAAAGAATAAAGTCATCGCCCGAAATACTGCGGTTTCTTTAATCGAGCGGCCAGCAAATTCAGCTCGTTGACGCCCCTTTAATAGTGAAATCATCTGAATTAAGACGACCCCGAAAGTTGTTGTTTTCAAACCACCGGCAGTCGATCCAGAGGTACCACCGATATACATCAAGAACATGGTTAAAATCAGCCCTGGATTAGACATCGCCGCATAATCTACAGAATAAAAGCCAGCTGTTCTTGGCGTAACCGACATAAATAAAGTATTCATCAATCGAACCAAGAAATTATCGCTTTGGACTAGGTAACGACCATTATGCTCAGAGAAAAAGAAAATCACGAATCCACCAAGCAGCAATAACCCAGTCATCATCAACGCAATTTTACTATGCATGGACATCCGCTTAGTATGTTTATACTGTAATAAATCACGCCAAACTAAAAATCCTAAGCCCCCAGAAACAATCAAGAAAGAAATGACCAATAAAATATATGGATCATTTTGGAAAGGAACCAAACTATCACCAAATAAATCAAACCCAGCATTACAAAAACTGGAAATCGCATGGAAAAGGGCATACCAAATTCCCTTGATAACACCATATCGCGGTACTAAATCAATCGCTAATAGTACCATTCCCGTTGTCTGAATGGCAATCGAAAACTTTAATACATACAAGGTTAACTTCATCACACCAGACATATCATCTAAGTTTAAAGCTTCTTTCAAAACAATCCGTGTGCTTAGATTAACCTTTTTCTTCGCTAAGGTATAAAAAATAATAGGGAGCATCATAAAGCCCAAACCACCTAGTTCAATTAAAAGCATAATGATGATTTGACCAAAAATACTCCAGTGTTGTGCTGTATTTAATGTCGTCAATCCTGTGACACAGGTCGCCGAAGTTGCGGTAAATACGGCATCTAAAAAATTCGTAAATTGACCACTTTGCGAACTAATCGGCAAGGAAAGCAAAAAGCCCCCTGTCAAAATAATTATCGCAAATCCTAAAGATAAAAATTTGACCGGCCCTAATTTTTGAATATTACTCTTTTTTTCTTTTTTTAACATTTTCGCCCCTTCATTTCAATAGACTATATACTCATTCATATTGTACCGCAATATCATAACCGAGTCATCCTATAAAAGCAACCCTTATTCAAAAATCTGATAGAAAGTAAAAGTTTGATTACGAATATTGAGGTTTTAAGTCAAAATTTCTAAAATAAACAAACTCCCCTGCCAGCAACAGAGGAGTCCATAATTTATTGGTTCATATTTTTAATTTTAATCAAACGCGTGATTTCAGAGCGTTCATTTTCTTCAAGTTTCATGCGAATGCGATAAATGGTTTGCTCTAATTGTGGAATGGTCATGTATTCCAAAGCATTCACCCGACGTCTAGTCTTTTCAATTTCCGTAGACATCAATTGACACGTTTTTTCGATTTCCGTTAACTCTAATAGCTTGGGTAGAATCGCGGTAAAATCATCAATCACCGTATCTAACTCTGCATTGGAATTCAAATAACCATATTCTAAAGGTGAAGAAAGCAAGTCATCATCATAGTCAAAATTCATAACCGGTACTTTGACACTCATGATATTTTTTTCTAACACATCTAGACTCACTTCACTTGCTGGCAACATGAAAAGCTCTTCAATAAAGTTTTCATTAATGGCCGCATCAGCTAACATCAATTGGCGCATCGCTTCTTGTAGTTTTGCCTCGACTTCTTTACGCAATTGGTCATTTTTGCGGATAAGTAAGATAAATTGACGCATCAGTTCATCTTGTTTATCCTTTAATAATTTATGACCACGAGTAGCTGTTTGTAATTGCTTTTTGAGTCGAGTCAGCTCCATTCGCGTTGGATTGACATTTAACTCAGGCATGGATCTCACACCCCTTTAGTAGGTAGATATTCATCCAACATGTCGTCTTTGATCCGTTTTAATTCTGTACGTGGCAACATTGAAAGCAGTTCCCAACCTAAATCTAACGTATCAAAAATAGAACGATTGGTGCTAAATCCTTGGTTCACATATTCTTTTTCAAAACGATCAGCAAATTTTGCATAGATTTTATCCACATCAGATAAAGCTGAATCACCTAATACTACCGCTAATTCCTTGGCTTGTTTTCCTTGGGCATAAGCTGAGAATAGTTGGTTCATCGTAGCTGCGTGGTCTTTACGCGTTTTGCCTTCCCCAGTCCCTTTATCTTTTAGACGTGATAATGAAGGTAATACATCAATTGGTGGTTGAATGCCACGTTTATATAAATCACGTGAAAGGATGATTTGGCCTTCTGTAATGTATCCTGTTAAGTCAGGGATTGGATGGGTCTTGTCTTCTTCTGGCATCGTTAAGATTGGAATTTGGGTCACAGAACCTTTCAAGCCACGAATACGCCCCGCACGTTCATATAAAGTCGCTAAGTTGGTATACAGATAACCAGGATAGCCACGACGACCAGGAACTTCACGACGAGCGGCCGAAATTTCACGTAAGGCTTCACAATAGTTTGTCATATCGGTCATAATAACTAAGACGTGCATGCCTTTTTCATAAGCGAGATATTCTGCTGCAGTTAGGGCCATACGCGGCGTCGCAATCCGTTCAATCGCAGGATCATTGGCTAAATTCATAAAGATTACCGAACGATCAATCGCTCCTGTTTGACGGAAATCTTCCATGAAAAATTCAGCTTCTTCAAAAGTAATCCCAATCCCTGCAAAGACAACGGCAAAGTCATCATCGGTATTTAACACATTGGCTTGACGGGCGATTTGGGCAGCCAACTCTTTATGTGGTAAACCAGATGCTGAGAATACTGGTAATTTTTGACCACGAACCAAAGTATTTAAATGATCGATAGCCGAAATCCCTGTTTGGATAAATTCATCCGGATAGTCACGAGCAACTGGATTAATGACTTCCCCATTAATATCCATCATTTTTTCTGGCAAAATAGCCGGTCCGTTATCTTTTGGACGACCTAAACCATCAAACACACGGCCAATCATGTCTTCAGAAACCCCAAGCTCTAGCGGATGGCCTAAAAAGCGCACCGCAGAGTCTTTTAAATTAATCCCACTTGTTCCTTCAAAGATTTGCACCAAAGCTTTATCTTCTTGTACTTCTAGGACTTGGCCGCGACGTAATTCACCATTTTGCAAGCGAACTTCGATAAGCTCTTCGTATTTGACCCCTTGCACCCGATCGACAGCCATCAAAGGACCGACGACTTCACCGATTGTACGATATTCTTTAATCATTCGTCATTCCTCCTTGAGCCACAATTTGTTGCATGGTTTGCTTAATATCTTGATTAATTGCATCTAATTTTGCTAATTCTTCTTCAGGTACGTATTTACTACGGGCAATGCGGTCTCGTAACTCCACTGTGCCATTCATAATTTCACTTAGATAAGCGCCCAATTCTAAGGCACGTTTTCCTTCTGCGTTAAATGTTAAGATATTGTTTAACATCTTAAATTGTTTTTCTCGAGAAGTAAATGTATCGACGCCATCAAAAGCATTTTGTTGTAGATAATCTTCACGAATTGATTTAGCCACTTGTAAGGTTAAGCGGTCTTTATCTGAAAGTGAATCAATCCCTACCAAACGCACAATTTCTTGTAATTGTGATTCTTCTTGTAATAGACTCATCCCTTCTGTCACTAATTCAGACCAATCAGCTTGTAACTGTTGATCTAAGAATTTACCAACTTCAGTGGAATAAAGTGAGTAACTTTGTAACCAGTTAATGGATGGGAAGTGACGTTGTTGCGCTAATTGCGAATCTAATCCCCAGAATACTTTGACTACACGTAAAGTATTTTGCGTCACGGGTTCAGAAATATCCCCACCTGATGGCGATACCGCTGAAATGGCAGTGATACTACCTTCACGTTGATCGCTACCTAAAGCTATGACACGTCCAGCACGTTCATAATATTCCGCCAAGCGAGAACCAAGGTAAGCTGGATAGCCTTCATCCCCAGGCATTTCTTCTAAACGGCCACTCATTTCACGCAATGCTTCAGCCCAACGAGAAGTCGAGTCAGCCATAATTGCTACATTATATCCCATGTCACGGAAATATTCAGCAATCGTAATTCCAGTGTAGATAGAAGCTTCACGGGCTGCTACGGGCATATTTGAGGTATTGGCAATCAAAATGGTTCTTTCCATTAAGGATTCACCTGTATTTGGATCTATTAATTCTGGAAATTCATTTAATACATCGGTCATTTCGTTTCCGCGTTCCCCACAACCGACATACACCACGATATCCACATCGGCCCATTTGGCGATTTGGTGTTGAACCACGGTCTTCCCTGCACCAAATGGCCCTGGAACTGCCGCAGCCCCACCTTTTGTGACTGGGAAGAAAGTATCGATGACGCGTTGTCCTGTAATCATTGGCGCATCAGGATTTAATTTTTCTTTAACTGGACGCGCTTTACGAACAGGCCATT
The DNA here is from genome assembly GCF_000407565.1 of Enterococcus cecorum DSM 20682 = ATCC 43198. Classification (GTDB taxonomy): domain Bacteria; phylum Bacillota; class Bacilli; order Lactobacillales; family Enterococcaceae; genus Enterococcus_E; species Enterococcus_E cecorum. The sequence goes on along the minus strand of NZ_ASWI01000003.1, from coordinate 686,692 downwards.
TTTGAAGCATCGTTAATTCGCGTGGTCCTTGTGCAGTTTCCACTACGTAAATCACTTCATCAATGGTAAATTCTCCGGACTTAATTTCAGTGATTGTTCCTTCTACACCTTTAGGCACCATGATTTTATGAACAACAATTTTCGTTTCGTCCACAGTACCCACAACATCCCCACTCACTACAGTATCTCCTACTGCGACACAAGGATTAAATTGCCATTTTTTCTCATGGTCTAACGCAGGTAATTGCACGCCACGACCTAAGAAATTACTTTTAGTGACTTCCATAAATGTATCTAATGGACGTTGAATGCCATCAAACATTTGTGAAACAATCCCAGGAGCTAACTCAACTGATAAAGCTTCTCCGGTACTTTTTACTACTTCTCCTGGTCCGATACCAGAAGTTTCTTCATATACTTGAATAGAAGCGACATCGCCACGCATTTCAATAATTTCGCCAATAACGCCTAAGTCACCAACATAGCAAATATCTTGAATACTTGCATGTGACATATTTTCAGCCATTACTAACGGACCTGAAACTTTAATGATTTTTCCTTCTTGCAAAATCGCTACCTCCTAATTTTTTATTGATGGTGTTCTTATCTACTCCACGGCGTTCAGCAGCTAGACATTGTGAAATTCGCCCTCCCGCTTGTGAAAATCTCCTTTCATCCGATTTTCTCAGCGGTAGGTAAGCACATAAATTTCTTCGAGGCTTCCCTAGCTGCTTCACGACCTTATTCTGTGTTCTTATAGAATATTTTGTCCGACGGCTTTTTCGACGCGGTCTCGGATATTTTGTTGGCCGATTCCTAAGCTTCCTGAATGGTTTGGAATTAGGACAATCGCTGGTGTCATTACTTCATCGAAACGTGCGATGGTTTCACTAACCTTTTGTGCATATTCTTCTGTAATGTAAATGACACCATAATCTTTATCAGCCATCTCTTCAATCGCTTGACGAATTTCAGCAGCCGTATCTACAAAGCGGACATCAAAACCAAATAATTTGAAAGGTAATACTGAATCTTTATCACCGATAACACCAATTTTATAAGTCATAAGTCAGTCTCATCCTTTCTTTGATTTCTTGATTGGTAAAGCCACTGCGTTTTCCCACAATAATGGTCCGTAAATTCTTCGTTTCAACTTCTTTTGCATTTAAGTAAGCTAAAAGTGGTAAAGGACCAAAAGCAACGGATGTGGCACGGACATAATGATCTGTTAAGAAATTATCCTTGATTTTTTCTAAAAGATGGAAGTTCAGCTTATTGTCACGTAAAGCCTCTTGTAATAACTCACCATAAGTACTATTAAGTAAATAATCTACAAAAGTCGCTTCATCTTCTTTACAAAAACGCAGTAATTCTTCTTTATCAATACTGCCACAGCTTGAAAGCACGCCAGTCATAAACGCCTGGCTACGATTTTGGACAATGCCACGACCGGCTGTGATAATGTTCGTCAAATCAATAAAGCCGATAATTTCATCCAACAGTTCGGGATAACCTAATTGTTCACCGATTTTACGCTGCATCCTTAAAAAGGCGCGATCATAAATGACATCTATCCCTTGAATGACCTTTGATTCTTCGAGATATTCACGTACTTCTAAAATACTAGCCATCAAATCTTCTGGTAATTGCGATACTCCTGTTTTAATGGCGCTCTTTAAAGTATCGATATCGTAAAAGCCATCATAAATACATAGATAATCATAATCTTGATCTAAAACTTGTGCCTTGGTTAAAACTTTCAAATTGTGGAAAGTATAACGCATGGTATATATCCAAATAACCTCTTTTTCAGGTGCTAAATCAATCAGTTCTGAAATTGTATTTTCGATATCATGATTCAAATATTGCTCGAAATGATAGGCAAAATTCTCCCCAAGATAGTCTTGATAAACCGTATTGGATAAAATTTGAGACACTTGTTCTAAATCATCAGCTGCAACCAAGCGTTCAAATGTGTCTTTGGAAAGCAAACTCGACTCACGAATTCGCACCAATGGATTGACCTCATGATAGGTAGGCTTACTCATTGAATCACCTTCCTTTTAATCAAACAACTGCTTAGCTAAGTCAAAACTCATGGTTGTTTGGATATCTTTAATTAAGTTTTCGAAAATAAAATTATATTGAACCCCACCATCATCAATGATAAAGCCTGCTTGTTTATTGATGATTTTATCCGCTAACTGCAGTGAAAAAGGTAATTGCGCATTCAATTTCGCAATAAAATCAGCTGAATAAGCCTTTTTAGAATATTCACCACTGATAAATTGTACCTCATGATTCAAGTCTAAACTTGCTAAGGCTTGTTGCGCAAAATCTTGCATTTGCTCAGGTGACCAAGCTGCCATTTCTTCAGCTGCTTGCACAAATAAATGCTCTAAATAGCGTTGTTTTTCATTTAAGATGGTTTGTCTTGCTTCAACTTCTTGACGGTTATGAAGTTGTTTATATTTTTTATCTAGCATTTGCGCTTGTTTTTTCAGTTGACGTTCTTTGTCTTGTGCTAACAGGTTAAATTTTTGTTGATAGACTTCATCAAGACGTGCCAACTCTTTTTTCTCAAAAGCTTCACGTTCGCTACGTGCTTGACTTTCGATTTGTTCGATAATATTGTCGATGGCACTCATTTTCTCACCTCGCGATTACTTAGTTAGAATCATAATAGAGATAACGAAACCTAAAATTGCATAAGTTTCAACCATCGCTGCGTAGATAATCCCTTTACTCATATGTTCTGGTTTTTTCGCTAAAATTTGGATACTTGCTGCAGAAACTTTACCTTGGGCAATCCCTGAGCTTAAACCAGCAAAAGCAACTGGTAATGAAGCGGCAAGAAGTGTCAAACCTTTTACTAAATCCATGTTAGGAGAAGCTTGTAAGAAAATCATTACCGCGATAACGAAACCATATAAACCTTGTGTACCAGGAAGTAATTGTAGTACTAAAGATTGACCAAACTTTTCTGGTTGTGAAGTCGTTAACGCCGCCGCAGCTTCCCCGGTAAAACCTACCCCTTTAGCTGATCCAATTCCTGAAAAGATTGTTGCAATAGCCATACCAAAGACTGCTGCAATAAATCCACCATTTGCATTAAAAAATTCCATCATTTTTGATTTCCTCCATTGTTTTCATTATTCCATTTAATATTGACATGTTTTTCACTTGATTTGAGTGGCATAAATTTACGTCCGCCACCTTCATAGAATTTACCAAAGTACTCTACATATTGTAAACGTACCCCATGCACATAAGCACCTAGTAAAGATAAGAAAATGTTTAAAGCATGTAAAGCTAACAATAAGGCAATACCTACCGTAAAGCGGACAACTGGCGGTAAGAAGCTAACGATTAAGTTAAACGCTGCTGCAATTGATCCACCAGAGATACCTAAAGCCATTAAACGCGTATAGCTGACTAAATCGCCGACATAGCTACTGATACCATATAAATCATATAGCCCACCCACAAAGCCTAATACTTTAGATTGACTATTAAAGGTTGGAATCAAGACGATTGAAGCAGCTCCTAAAATAGCTAAGAACAGACCAATATAATAGATGGTTTGGCCTAAACCTAACATCTTACCTGCTACGGCTAAAAGTACGCCAACTAAGATTGCTTGCCAGGCAAATCCGTTGGTAATTGCCGCTGCATAATCTTTTTTCTTTATATTTTGATAACCAGCTAAACTCAAACCAACTAAAATTTGAATAAAGCCAAAAATAACTGTTAATAATAAGATTTGAATGACATCATTGGTCGTAGAAAGAATCGGCTGATAAGGTAAACTTTCGCCAAAACAAGAATTATAAATAATCCCCCAAATAATTGTCGGAATACTTAAAATTTGGAAAAAGCGGACAAAGCGTTCGGTCCCACTTGGAAACACCATCACTTTTAAAGCAATCGTCGTTCCGATAAGCATCAATGCACCGTAACCAATATCTGCAACCATCATCCCGAAAAAGACTAAAAAGAACGGAAACATCCATGGTGTTGGGTCAATTTCATTATATTTAGGTAAACTATATAATTCGATGAGCATCTCAAACGGACGAATCAACGGATGGTTTTTCAATTTTGTTGGTACTTCTTGATCTATTTCTTCCGTTGTTGGATCTTCAAAATCAATATAGACTGTATCTGCGCCCAATTTTGCTGCTAATTGTTGTGTTAAGAGATTGACTTCATCTTCGCCAACCCAACCTTGTAAAACCAATAAATGCTTGGTTGTCACTAACTTACTTTGCGCTTCTAAACGACTTTTTTGTGCCAATAAATATTCTTCGGCAATTTGTAACTTATCAATCCATTTGCGCTTTTGTCCAAGGGCTTCTGTTAGTTCTCTTTGCTCTTTTAATAATTGCTTTTTCTCTTGATCGATAGCTTTTAGACTATTTTTTACTGTCCCTTGAATGTCAATCCGTGTTCGAACCACACTAAAGCGACTAAATAAAGCTTTGACCGCAGTCTCATCTGCTTTTAAATAGATACACGCAAAAGAAGCAACCTTGGTATCATCATAAACTAATTCCAGATAAACATTCTTTAAAGTGGATACTTCTTGTTGAAATGCCTCATAGTTTTCACTACCAAGCTGACCAAAATAAACTTGGGTAGTAGCAGAGTCGAGATTTTCAAAATTCAAATCTAAATTCTGCCAACAAAAGAGCTCGTCTTCTTTATCTGACAAATGACGTAGCTGTTGTTCGACGGTTTCCCATCTTTGCTTTAAATCAAAAATTTCACGTAATTGTTGCGTAATGACTTCTTCTTTATGCAGTTGGTCCAAATCATACAAAGATAGATTTTGACGTTTTAATAATTGATTTTTAACCTTGATGCTGCCATAATGGTTCACAAAATCGATGGCTTCATTAATTTTTTGAATTTTTTGTTGGTAATCAAGCAAATCTTGGCTAATATCTTTAGGAGACACGCCGTCAAAAAACTTATGAACCCATTCGTTTGATACATTTTGAACAAATACATCGCGCACTTGTACTTGCTGTAAATCTTGCAAGACTTTCAGCAATTCTTCTTGCCATTTACTTTGAGCAATCAGGGTTACTTTTTTCATTCTAGTGACTGCCATAGGTTACCATCACCTTTTCAATCACTTGCGCAACTGCCTTTTGTGCATTTCCTTGATAACTTGCCTCTAAATGCTGCTTAGTCGTAGCTACTTCTTCGGCTAATTTTTGCGCTTCTCGTGTCAAACTCTCTTGCTTTTGGGCTTCTGTTTTTTCAATAAAAGTCTTCACTTCAGCTTTATTTTGCGACAATTGAGCTTCATATTTATGTTGAAGTTCTAGTTCATAGTCTTTCATCTTTTGTCGTAAAGCCTGCATTTGCGCTTCATTTTTCGACTCCGTTGCTTTAATTTTATCAAGCACTTCTTGCAATTGATTCACATCCTTTCAAATTTGGCTAGATACGCTATACTTGTATCCGCCAATTTTAAGCACCATTAAATCTCTATTAAACAAAAAAATTGACCATTTCTACAAGAAGTCAGTCCTTCTCACCCCTTGAAGAACGCGATCCTTGAAGCATATGCTCAACCATTTCGTAATATTCGATTTACATTGGATAGTATAGCAAAACTTACTGAAAAAGAAAAGGAAAAAATGAAAACACTATACCAAACGAAGTACTTGAAAACTTATAAAAACTCTGCATTTTAATTACCTAAAAATATTTCTTCTATTATATTTATTTGTCTATAGAATTATTTATCGTTCGCTGAATTTATTAATTTTTCTTAAACATTTCTGAAAACACAATCATTCTCTTTTCAATCGTGAAAACCGCGCTGTTCACCCAAATTATTAATATAACAAGAAAACTTGAAAAAATAATGCAAGGCTTTGTTATATTATACAACTTGAATAGTTATATCTAAATACTTTTCATTAAAATCACACTATTTTTTAAAATTCGCTTTAAAGAATTAGTTGACCTAATATCAATCTAAAATCGCCATTCGTGAAAAGTTTAATTTTATTTTTGATTGAGGTTAGATTCATAATATTGCTTGCAAGTTGATAACGTAATCGCTAAAATGAAGAATAAAGGAGGGGATATTTTTGGATGATTTAGATTACAAGATTTTGAATATCCTACAAAGAAATGGTCGTATTACCGTCAAGCAAATCGCTGAAGAGTGTTTTATTTCCTCTCCGTCGGTCTCTGTACGACTTCAAAACCTAGAAAATAATAACTATATTAAAAACTACCAGGCAATGGTTAATTATCAAAAATTAGGTTATTCTATCAAAGCGTATGTGAACTGTGCCGTTAACGCGAAAGACAAGGATGCTTTTTACCAATATATTGAAGCAATTCCCAATGTCGTAGAATGTGATTGTATTACTGGAGATTATTCTATGCTACTAAAGGTATATTTTCCAAATACGGTTGACCTAGATAATTTTATTAATGCTTTGCAGAGATTTGGTGATACTAAGACACACATCGTCTTTTCTACCAATGTCGGCCCTCGTGGCGTTCAATTTCAAACCAATGCCTAACAAAAAGCTTCATCTCCTCGCTTAGGAAATGAAGCTTTTTTGTCTATTCAATATTTTCTTGATTTTGCCACTTTTTAGAAAAGAACTGGGCATTATTTAAATGGTAATTGGTTGGTTGATAAGGTTGCGCTAAAAATGGTGCAATTGCCTCATCTGCTCTTAACCACCCGCGCCAGCCTAGATGAATCGTATCAGCCATAAAGAAACGCACATTGGCATCCTTAGAAAAATCCGCAATATCCGTAAATCCTTGACTTTGCAATTGATACTTGATTTTTTTTGCAAAACGCTGCAACATCTCTTGGGAAAGACCAGTATAATCACTCCACTTTTGATTTACCGGTGGAATGATAAATAAAACTTGCGTATGAGATTGGGCAAATTGATTCAATACCAATTGAAAATCTGCATACTCTGGTGATTGACAGTAGTTCCATTTACGTTGAGAATTCTTCAACCCCTTGAGACCAAGTTCTAAGCGGGATTTATAAAAAACATTATCAATTTCAAAACGATTATTATTGGTGTGTTTTTGACCAATTTTTTCCGCTAAAGAATCTAAAGTTTGGTAATTATATTCACTCGGTAATTTTTTAGCAAAGTAATTGATTTTCTTTTCCTTTGATAACATACCGATTTGCGTAAAAAGATGATCCTCTTTTTGTAATAATTGATAATTATATTCTAAGTAATGACGTTGTTTACGCGACAATTGATTCGATCCATTAGCTATCTCACTTAAGATAGCACTCATTTTTGCATTGTCCTTGATGCGACTGAAACCAAGTAATCTTCGTGCATAATAACGGTCAGAATCACGCACTTGATCAATCGAAAGCAACCAATGATATAGTTCAAGTTCAGAAAAATAAGCATTGAACTCTAAATCTTCCATCCCCTTTTTCGTAAACCATTGCGGTGAAATAATGAAGACTGCTTTTTTATTTGTTAATTCCTTACTTAAAGAATTACTAATCGCAAATTGACTTAAAGACTGGGTACCTGGAGCCCCTAATAAAAATGGACGGTAGGAACGATGATATTTTTCAGCCAACACACTTGGATGAAATGGACTTAGACGACTCAACTCAGAAGAACCAAAAAACGGAACATACTCTCCTGAAGCAATAGCCGGATTTTTAATCGCCATACCTCCAAATACGTTACTAGCCATACTCGTAGATGCTTGTTGCCAGACTTTTGGTTTTTCAATAGTTTTCTTTGAAGGCCAACAAAAAATCAGACCTAAAATAATAAGTGCGACCAATAAAGGTGCAAAATGACTTAGTATCTTTTTTGACATTATTGTATACCAACGTTAGATAAATAACGTAATTCCTTTCTTAAAATCAAAGTACAATTCATTCTTCTCATCCAAAATAACGCGAAAAGAGATAAACTGCAAGCCATTTTAAGTGTTTTTTGAAAATTTCAATAAAAAATCAGTCTTAAGGATGAGACTTCGACCACTGCTTGATAAAGGAAATCATTTCTAAAATAATTGGTTGTGCAAGATGTTCTCTTTCAACTAAATAAAAATGATGCAAATATTCTTCTGATAAAGTTTGGTAAGGTAAATCTTTTGCCGCACGTTTCGATAAAATAGTCTGACCAAAGCCTAATTTGAGCATTTCTACAATTAGTTCATTATTTTGGATTTCGATGATTTTACTATCGATATTATTTTCCTCCATAAAACGCTTCGTATAATGATAAACACCGGAAGTCCCCTCTCTTAGTAACCACGGTTGATCTTTTTGACCGACATAGACTAACTCATCTTGCATCAAAGCCGTTCGTTTCACCGATCCTGTAGCCAGTGGCTTTTCAATAAATCCAAATTCAATTTCATGGCTTTGAATGGCTGTAAAAACTTCATAGGAATTAAGCATCTGAACAGAGAATTGCACTTGCGGAAATTTTTGTTCTAAATCAATTAATAATTGCGGTAAAACATAAATCGCAAAAGTATGAGAAGCAGCCAATTTACAACGGATTTTCTTGGTATCTTTGTGATGCATCTTATATTTGATTTCTTGCCAGTCTTCTAATAAATTCAATGTATCTTTATATAGCGTATCAGCTTGGGGAGTGGCCATCACTTCTTGGCGACCATTTCGAATAAAGAGTGTTGCTTGTAAATCCGCTTCTAATTGTTTGATTTGATTAGATACAGCAGGTTGTGAGATAAATAATTTCTCGCTTGCTTTTGAGAAGTTACGCGTTTCATAGACAATTTTAAACGTCTCTAATAATTTAAACATTCGTAATCCCTTCCATAAATATTTTTTATACTTACTATAATAGCATTATTCACAGTAATTAGAAAAGTTCTTGTATAATAAAAAGTGTAACAGAATATAAGAAATCGACAAGTACCCAAAATACAATCAAGTACAATCCTTCCCATTTTTCATTCTTTCAAAAAGGGCTTGTTTGATTTCTATTATTCTAAAAATACAGCACTCATTTTTTAACAACAATATTTGTAAAAGGAGGAGATTTTTTGGTTGAAAAAATGAAGCCAATCTTACCTGGTTTAGGACTTTCAGTGGCCGTAGCAGCTATCAGTAAAGCTTTAGCCCTCTTGTTTCCTGAATTAGGTGGAGCAACAATCGCGATTTTATTAGGGATCGTTTTAGGAAACACCATCTTTAGACAAGAATATTTAGCAAAAGGAACCCAATTTTCTGAAAGCAGGCTATTAGAATATTCTATCGTGCTTTTAGGATTTACAGTAACTTTTCAAACAATTGGCCAAATGGGTATCAAAGGAATCGTCTTTATCCTTATCCTAATGAGTATTACCATTGTGGGTACTTATTTGCTTGGAAAAAAACTCGGCTTTAACGATGAGATGAGTTTGATGATGAGCGGAGGAAATGCAGTCTGTGGTTCATCAGCTATCGGAGCCATCGCACCAAGTATCGATGCCAAAGATGAAGAAAAAGGTCAAATTATCACTTTAGTTAACCTACTCGGTACAGTGATGATGCTTACCTTACCTTTTTTAGGGATAGCTTTATTTGGCGATCAAGTTTTAACTAAAAGTGCCCTACTTGGTGGGATTTTACAATCAGTCGGACAAGTTGTAGCAGGTGCTTCCTTAGATAGTCCAGCAGTAGTCCAATTTTCGATGCTCTTTAAGATTATGCGTATCATTATGTTAGTTGTGGTAGTACTAAGTTTTGAGAAATTTATCTTAACGAAAAAAGCCCATCTGAAAGGTGCCAATGCAAGTAAAAAGAAATTACCTATTCCCTGGTATGTCTTAGGCTTTTTAATTGCTTGTATTTTAAATAGTACCTTTGATTTACCACAATTCTTTGATCATGGTGCACATTTTGCTAGCACTTGGTTTGAAACAACTGCCTTAGCCGCTATTGGTTTGAGATTAGACTTCAAAAAATTCTTAAAAGAAGGACCACGTTTCCTACTTTATGGTTTAGGAGTTGGTACTTTGCAAACTATCGCAGCGGTTAGTCTGATTTACTTACTGCATATTTAAGCAAACGAACGATTCAGTTATTACTGGGTCGTTTTTTTGTTTTGTAAATGTTTCTTTATTTCTAAAAAAACAGCTGAAATAGAACCGTTCCCGTGATTAATGAATCTACTTTAGTTATGAAACCCCTTGTGAATTGAAATCGAAAAAAAATAGTTATATAATTAACTTAGAATCATTTTAATTAAGGAGGAGACATTTATGCCGACTACCTATGCACACTTGAGATTTGGGAAAGAAGTATTACCTTTACTACCTAAGGATTTACAAGCAGAAATAAAGCAATACTTGCCATTATTTTTAACTGGCCAACATGGACCAGACATTCTGTTTTATTACCGTCCTTACCATAAAAATGCGTTAAGTGCTTATGGCAGCGAATTGCATAATGAAACAGGTCGTCAAGTATTCCAGAGATTCCGCCGTTACTTAAAGATGCAACCAGGTGATAATACTGCCTTAAAAGTCTATATTTTAGGATTTTTATGTCATTATTGCTTGGATAAATACTGTCATCCATATGTCTATAAAGTCCAAGATACTGGCTTTTCACATGCAGAAATCGAAGCTGAATTTGACCGTATGTTATTAATTAAAGACGGATTTGATCCACTTAGCCATCGTTTGAGTAGCCATATCTGCACAGATGATGAAGATGTGGCGGTCATTAGCAAGTGCTTCCCTCAATTTAGTCAAGCACAAATCAAAGAAGCCTTAGTAACCATGCGAGCTTTTCTAGACGTTATTGTCGCACCGGGTAATTTCAAACGCGGCTTAGTGAAGGGAATCTTTTTAATTAGTGGAAATTACGCTACAAGAAGCAAGCTAATTATTAATAAACAACCAAATCCAAAACTAGCTGCTTCAAATGAAGAATTATACCGCCGTTACAAGATGGCTGTGGCTAATGCAGTGGATATGTTAACTGATTTTAATTGCCAACTCTCAAAACCAAATATGACTTTTAATAGCGATTATGCACCGACATTTGAAAGAGAATAGGGGAAAATATGCAAAAACTATTAAAACAGAAAGTCACTAAGAATGAACGTGACTGGATATTATATGATGTGGGAAATTCTGGTTATAGCTTGATGTTGGCTACGATTTTACCGATTTATTTCAATCATCTCGCCCAACAAGAACACTTATCTTCGGCTCAGTACTTAGCTTATTGGGGTTATGCTACAAGCTTGATTACACTTTTTGTTGGGTTTATTGGTCCGATTTTTGGAAGTATTGCTGACTTTCAAGGGATGAAGAAAAAACTCTTCATACTGTTTTTGACTATTGGAATTGTAGGTTGTTACGCCTTAAATTTAGCGCATAGTTGGTGGCTCCTTTTAATCGTATATGTTATTAGTAAATTAGGATATTCTTCTAGTTTGATTTTCTATGATGCGATGCTGACTGATATTACCACCAAAGAGCGCTATGATAATATTTCTTCCTTGGGTTATGCTTGGGGCTATATTGGAAGTATTGTTCCGTTTGTGCTAAGTATTGGTCTAGTTTTAGGTCGTAATGCTTTTCATCTCAGCCTTACTGCAGCAATGATTTTAGCATTTAGTATTACAGCGACTTGGTGGTTAATCAATAGTCTGCCCTTACTGAAAGTTTATGAGCAAAAATACTATATTCCTAAACAAACAGCAGTCCTTAAAAATACCTTTAGCCGTTTGAAGAAAACCTTAAAAGCCATTTATCATCAAAAACATATTTTTTATTACTTGATTTCCTTTTGCCTATACATTGATGGCGTCAATACCATTATTAGTATGGCTACGGCTTATGGTAAAGCATTAGGACTGGGTGATACCGACTTGCTCCTTGCCTTATTGGTAACTCAGTTGGTTGCCTTTCCTGCTACGATTGTCTTTGCGAGAATTACCAAGCACTTCAAGACATCTACATTAATCTATGTTTGTCTATTTGCTTATGTTGGCATTACCCTCTTTGCCGTTACCTTGGTTTATCCAATCCAATTTTGGATGTTAGCAATCTTTGTTGGCTTATTCCAAGGGGGGATTCAAGGATTATCCCGATCTTATTTTGCTGGGATGATTCCAGCGAGCCAATCAGGTGAATATTTTGGTATTTTGGATGTTTGTGGAAAAGGAGCAGCCTTCTTAGGAACTTTCCTTGTCAGCAGCGTCACCCAAATTACCAACCGTGAACAAATGGGACTGGGCGTATTGATTATCATCTTTATCGCCGGACTTTACTTCTTCCATAAATCAGTAAAATTAAAAGCATAAAATAAGACTACGAAGACAAATGATGTTTTCGTAGCCTTTTTACTTATTTCAATTCATCTAAGAGACGTTTTTGTCCGGTTAATTGTTGTAATTCAGTGATATCTTGCGTCACTTCTAAACAACCTAAGTATTTACCTTGTTCATCATGAAGCGCATAATAGCGAATTGAGATTTTCATCCCACGCATATCAATCCAAAAATCAGCTTGCGTACGTGCCCCTGATCTGAAATCATCTAAAATTTGTTGGACAATATGCATGCTCTTTGGCGGATGACAGTTCACCACTTCTCGTCCAATAACTGATTTCGTTCTTGGGAAAATACGATGTGGGCCTTCTGAGTAAAAGCGGACCTTCTCATCAGCATCCACAAAGGTTAAATCGACAGGCAGATGAGAGAAAATCGCGATTAATTGTTCTAATTGTAAGTTTCCTGTTGGCAGATCAATGGTTTGCGTTAAATCTCCACTAAAATTATCTGTCTTTTCTTGAGTAGCAACCGAGCTCACAGGATAATCGGGTAAACTTGCGGCAATTGCTTCAGTTGTTTCTTTCGCTTGGGCAATAGCTGCTAGACGTTGTACCTCATTTTCCTTTTCTTTTTCAAAGGAAGCAGCACTCGGTACCCATTTTAACGGTTCAGGAATAAAGCTAAAACCAATATCATGACTATCTTTAGCGATTTGTTGCCAGTCTGCCAAGCTAAAGACATCTAGCGTCATCGGAATCATGATTTCTTCTTCTTTAAAAATCATTTCTTCTATTTCGTTTTTCAAAGCGGCCCATTTTTCAGATAACGGATTATACGCTACTTTAGGAGAAGCCAATAATTCAGCAAACTCTTTAATCATCGCACGAATTTGATCATCTACGCCCCACATGACTTTAGGTGGCGCAGTAATGCCATATTTTTCCATAAAGGCAAAAATCAACGTTTCCTTGCGCGTATAGTGTTTATCAATATTTTTTAAATCTGCAACTGCTCTTTGTAGACGTTCAAGTTGCGACCAGTCTTGTTTAGCCATTTTCGCTAAAATGCCATCAATTTCATCTGTTAGCAAAGATTGCAAGACTTGATTTTCTAATTTTAAAGTATGTACCGGATGTCCTACTTGCCCATGCTCTTCATTTGAACGATGAATCTCATTGATGGAACCTTTAAAGACGGCCGCATGAATATTACATAGTCGCTGAATTTCGCTTGGATCAAGTCCTGATTGAATCAAGGCTTTTTCGGCAGCCGTTATTTCGGTCACATCCACACCATCGAAGGCTTCATTGAACATCGCCTTCGCTTCTTCAAAACTGCCCCCATTATGTAAAGTAGATAAGATTTCTACAATTTTTTCTTGTCTTTGTTTTCTTGTTTGATCCATTTACTTACCTCCCACAACTGTAAACCCAACATTTTCAAAGGCCTGAATAATTTGTTCTAAAGGAATTTTCTTTAATTTCGCCCCTTTAGGAATCGTCATATATCTCCCAGCCGTTTGTAGCATACCAGGTGCCTTAATTTCCTTAAACCCTAATCGAAACATAATATCCAAAATTTCTGGATAACTTTGAACCAATTGATATAAGGTCAAATTTAAATCAAGTTCTTTCACCAAACCACCTCACAATTGATAATCATTCTCATAAACTATTCTACGCTATTTTGCCATTATTTTCACTAAAAAATTTATAGAAAAATCAAAAACATCTTTTCATTGAAACGATAGATTTATTTGTTCATTCTACTTGACATGAGAATAGAATTAGAATATACTGTTCTACAAATTAAATATTTCTCATTTTAAACCGTTGATGCGGAGATAAAGGTAATCATGCTTCTACAGAGAGTCTACGTTGCTGAGAGTTAGGCGAAAAACAAGTTATCAAATGGACCGCGGAGGGGGTAGTCAAAGAAAGCTTGCTTTTGAGTATACTACCACGTGATGGCTTACGTAAGTAGTCGAAGATATGTTGGTATCTTGCTGAGGGTATGGAGTTTTCCATGAATCAAGGTGGCACCGCGGATTAGTCGATTCGTCCTTGACAGTCATTTATTATGCTGTCGAGGACTTTTTTATTTCCTACGACAATCTAAGGAGGCCTTTTTATGTATCCAATTTATCCGGATTTGTCTTTTTTACAAAATCAAGCAAATACAAAAGACTACACACATTATCCACTGACACTAGAATTGCTAGCAGATATCAAAACACCGCTAGAAGTCTTAAAACTATTCAAAGAGCAAAACAAACCTTGCTTTTTACTAGAGTCCGTCATCTCTAAAGAACAATGGGGGCGCTATACTTTTCTAGGCTTTGATCCAGTTTTAGAAATCACTGGCTTAGACGGTCAAATCTATGAAAATGGTCAAGCAATTAAAAGTACTACCCCTCAAAAATATTTACGCAAGCTTGTAGCTCAATACCGCGTACCTAAACTAACCAATCTACCGCCCTTTATCGGTGGGTTAGTCGGCTATTTTGGCTACGACTATTTCAAATATGCCGAAACAAAATTAAAATTAGATGCTAAAAACCCTGAAGCATTAAATGATTTCAACTTGATGCTTTTTACCAAAGTGGTCTGCTTTGATCATAGTCAACAAAAAATCTATCTAATCGCTAATGTGCCGCTAACTGATTTGACGGCACAGTATCAAAAAATCTGTCAAGAATTACAAGATTTGGCTGAACTTTTGACTAATCAACATGCAAAACGTAAATTTACGGGTGAATTATTAGCCCCTTTACAACCTCGGTTTACCAAGGAGCGTTTTACCCAAATGATTCAAAAAGCGAAAAACTATATTTACGAAGGAGACATCTTTCAAGTCGTGCTTTCTAATTGTCTAAGCGCGCCCTTTCAAGGAAGTTTACTGGATACTTATCGCCAATTAAGGCTGCTAAACCCTTCGCCTTATCTCTTTTATGTGCAAACAAGTGACTTAGAAGTAATTGGTGCCTCCCCTGAAACCTTAGTCAAATTAGAAAATGAAACATTATATACCTATCCCTTAGCCGGAACTAGACCCCGGGGCAAGACCTTACAAGAAGATTTGGCCTTAGAAAACGAGCTCTTACAAGATGAAAAAGAACTGGCCGAGCACAATATATTGGTGGATTTAGGACGCAATGATTTAGGCAAAGTTTGTCAGTTTGGCACGGTTGAAGTCGAAAAATATTTAAATATCGAACGCTTCTCACACGTCATGCATATCGGTTCAACCATTCGCGGAATTATCCAAAATGATAAAGATGCGCTAGATACCGTAGATGCGATTTTACCCGCTGGAACATTATCTGGTGCACCGAAATTTCGAGCATGTGAAATTATCAATGAATTAGAAGATGTCAAACGCGGTATTTACGGTGGCGCAATTGGTTATATCGATTTTAGTGGGAATCTTGATTTATGTATTGCCATTCGCATTATTTATCAAAAAAACCAAAAAATCTTTATTCAAAGTGGTGCTGGAATTGTGGCTGATTCAAATGCCGATAAAGAATATCAAGAATGTATCAATAAAGCCAAAGCCACTGTTAAAGCTTTAGAACTTGCAGGAGGAAATTCAAATGATCTTACTCATTGATAACTATGATAGTTTCGCCTATAACCTCTATCAAATGGTTGGCGAAATTGCCAAAGAAATTAAAGTCATTCGCAATGATACCTATAGCGTGGCACAAATCGCACAGCTCAACCCGCAAGCCATCATCCTTTCACCTGGATCTGGTCGACCGGAATATGCTGGAGTTTGCCAAGAAGTGATTACTCGCCTAGGACACAAAATTCCGATTTTAGGAGTTTGCTTAGGACATCAGGCAATCTGTCAAGTTTTTGGTGCCACGATTACCCATGCACCACAATTAATGCATGGCAAGTCGTCCTATATTCAAATCAATCAGGAGAGCCCACTATTTGACGGAATTGCCGCACCGATGCAAGTGGCACGATATCATTCTTTAATTGCACAAAAAGAATCAATTCCTGAATGCTTAAAAGTTATCGCAAGTACGAATGAACAAGAAATAATGGCTGTGGCGCATCAAAATTATCCCATCTTTGGGGTCCAATTTCATCCCGAATCAATTCTTACACCCAACGGCCGAAAACAATTAGCGAATTTTATTCAATTTGCGCAAAACTATACACCAAATACAGTATTGGAGGAAATAAAATAATGATTCAAGAAGCGATTAAAAAAATTGTCGATAAACAAGATTTAACTTTTGATGAGGCTTATCAAGTGATGAGTGAAATCATGAATGGTCAAACCTCCCCTACTCAAAATGCAGCCTTTTTAGCAGCTTTGTCCACCAAAAGCAGCCGCAGTGAAACCATTGAAGAAATTTCTGGTTGTGCCAAAGCCATGCGAGACTGTGCAACCTTAATTCATCACCCATTTGAAGTCATGGACATTGTCGGAACAGGTGGCGATGGCTCTAATAGTTTTAATATTTCGACGACCGCTAGCTTTGTTGTTGCAGCTAGTGGCATCAAAGTAGCAAAACACGGCAATCGGGCAGCATCCTCTAAAAGTGGCACGGCCGACTGTTTAGAAGCATTAGGACTCCCCTTAGCCAAAACCCCTGAACAAAATATTGAAATGCTAGAAAAGACTAATTTTTGCTTCTGTTTTGCGCAAAGCTACCATCCTTCCATGAAATATGTGGGGGGTATTCGTAAAGAACTGGGAATTCGTACTGTCTTTAATATCTTAGGACCCTTGACCAACCCAGCCAAGCCAAGCTATCAACTACTTGGTGTCTATGACGAATCCTTACTAGAAATCTTAGCACATACCTTAAATGAACTCAGTCTGAAAAGAGCCATGGTCGTCTATGGGCAAGATAAATTAGACGAAATATCTTTAAGCGCCCCTACTAGCATCTGCGAACTAAATGAGGGACAAGTCACACGTTATACCTTTAACCCTCAATCCATTGGTTTTACCTACTGCACCAAAGAAGATTTACGAGGGGGCACGCCAGAAGAAAATGCGCAAATCACCAAAGATATTTTAGCCGGAAAAATCAAAGGACCAAAACGCCAAGCTGTCTTGTTAAATGCTGGAGCCGCCCTTTATCTTGGTGGTAAAGCAGCAACTTTTGCAGAAGGTATCGCTAAAGCTGGTGAATTGATTGAGTCTGGAGAAGCCTTGGCCACTTTATTAAAAGTCATTGATTTTGCTCAAATACAGGAGGCTCGTCATGACTGATATCTTACAAACAATCGCTACTAAAACGAAAGAACGAATTGAAAAGCAAAAAGCGCTCCACCCTCTAGAAGAATTAAAACAAGCTTGTGCCAAATTACCAATCAATCAAGATTTTCCTTTTGAACAAGCTTTACGCAAAGAGGGATTGAGTTATATTTGTGAATGTAAAAAAGCTTCCCCATCGAAAGGATTAATAGATGAAAATTTTCATTATTTACAGATTGCCAAAGAATACGAAAACGTGGGTGCTCGTGCGATATCTGTCCTAACTGAGCCCGAATTTTTCTTAGGTAGTGATCAATATTTACAAAAAATTGCCCAAGAAGTTAAGATTCCCTGCTTGAGAAAAGATTTTATTATCGATGAATATATGATTTATCAAGCAAAACTATTAGGTGCTCAAGCTATATTATTGATTGTCTCCTTATTAGATACACAAATTTTAAAACAATATCTGGATTTAGCCACTTCACTAGGCTTATCGTGTTTAGTCGAAGCCCATGACGAAGTAGAAATCAAGAAAGCCATTGAAGTCGGCGCAAAAATTATCGGTGTAAATAATCGTAATCTTAGAAATTTCCAAGTCAACGTTGAAAATACCTTAAACTTACGCCAAGCTATTCCTAAAGAGATTCTGATGGTGGCTGAAAGTGGGATACAAAATCGGTTAGACATTGCTTTACTTGAAAAAGCCCAAATCGATGCCGTACTGATTGGTGAGACATTGATGAAAGCCAGTGACAGACAAGCAAAGATGGCCGAGCTTAGAGGTGAAAAGAATGAGCAAAATTAAATTTTGTGGTATCCAACCAGATAGCGACTTAGATTACATCAATCAATTAGCTCCAGATTACATTGGAATGGTTTTTGCGCCCAAAAGTAAACGCGTCGTCACTTTTGAAGAGGCCAAAAAAATCAGCCAAACACTTAAACCTGAAATTACGAGAGTCGGTGTCTTTGTCGATGCACCCGAAAGCCTAATTGCAAAACTTGTAAACAATCAAGTCATTCAGGTCATACAATTACATGGCGCTGAAGATGAAGCAACCATTCGTCACTACCAACAAACGCTTAAAATACCAGTAATCAAAGCCTTTGGGATTCAAACGCCAGACGATGTAAAGAAGGCTATACAATCCTCAGCCGATTATTTACTTTTTGATTACAAGGTAGCTGGTAGTGGCAAAACTTTTGACTGGCGCTATATCCAAGAAGTTAAACGCAATTACTTTCTTGCAGGTGGAATCAATAGTGAAAATCTTAAAGATGCGCTATCCCTTAATCCCTATGCCATTGATTTAAGCTCAGCCATCGAAACAAATGGCCGTAAAGATAATCAAAAAATGACCACTATTATAAATATCATGAGAGGATGAAGACAATGACAAATCCAAATGGACGCTTCGGTATCCATGGCGGTCAATATATTCCCGAAACCTTAATGAATGCCGTCATAGAACTTGAAGAAGCCTATAATCACTTTAAAAATGATCCAACTTTCCAAAAAGAATTAAAAGAATTATTCCATGACTATGCCAATCGTCCAAGTAGACTCTACTACGCCGAAAAACTGACGAAAAAACTAGGTGGCGCAAAAATCTATCTCAAACGCGAGGACTTAAATCATACTGGCGCCCATAAAATTAACAATGTATTAGGACAAGCCTTATTAGCGAAGAAAATGGGCAAAACACGTCTCATCGCCGAAACAGGTGCCGGTCAACACGGAGTTGCCACCGCCACCGCCGCTGCACTTTTAGATATGGAATGTGTGGTATATATGGGGAAAGAAGATACCATTCGTCAAGCCTTAAATGTCTACAAAATGCGCTTATTAGGAGCAGAAGTCGTGCCGGTTACGAGTGGTACAGCAACTTTAAAAGATGCTGTATCTGAAGCGATGCGTGAATGGACGAGCCGCATTGAAGATACGCATTATTGTCTTGGATCCGTGATGGGGCCTCATCCATTCCCAGTAATTGTCCGTGATTTTCAAGCAGTTATCTCTCAAGAAATCAAAGAACAAATGCTAGAAAAAGAAGGCCGGCTCCCTGATATTGTGATGGCTTGTGTAGGTGGCGGCAGTAATGCAATTGGGGCTTTCTACCACTTTATCGCGCATCCTGAAGTCCGTTTAATCGGGTGTGAGGCAGCAGGACGCGGCATTGATACCTTTGATACGGCAGCCACCATTGCAACCGGGAAGCTTGGGATTTTCCACGGGATGAAATCTTATTTTTGCCAAGATGAATACGGACAAATCGCCCCTGTCTACTCTATTTCAGCTGGGCTAGATTATCCCGGAATTGGCCCAGAGCATGCCAATTTACATGACCAAAAACGAGCAGAATACGTCGCTATTACTGATGAAGAAGCTGTCAACGCCTTTGAATTATTAAGTAAAACAGAAGGAATCATCCCAGCAATTGAATCCGCTCATGCAGTAGCTCATGCAATCAAAATCGCCCCTACCCTAGACAAAGATAAAATTATTGTTGTGAATTTATCTGGACGTGGCGATAAAGACTGTGCAGCAATAGCAAGATATCGAGGTGAAAACATCCATGACTAAACAAACCAGACAACAACGAATTCAAAAAGCTTTTCACCACAAAGCTTTTATTCCCTTTATTACTTGTGGTGACCCAGATTTAGCTACTAGTAAAGCCATTATCCGCACATTAGCAGCAAATGGTGCAGATATTATCGAACTAGGTATTCCTTTTTTAGATCCAACCGCAGAAGGACCGGTTATTCAAGAAGCAAATTTACGCGCTTTAAAAAATCAAGTAACCACAGATGATATCTTCCAAATGGTAGCAGATTTACGCCAAGATTTAACCGTACCAATGGTCATTATGACTTATGCCAATGTGGTCTTTTCCTATGGTATCCAACGCTTCATTCAAAAATCCCAAGAAGTCGGCATTGATGGCCTAATTTTGCCAGATGTCCCTTATGAAGAAAAAGAAGAATTCAATCAAGTTTGCCAACAATATGGTTTAGCCTTTATTTCCTTGATTACCCCTACTTCCCATGAGCGTATTGCAAAAATCGCTAAAGAAGCAAATGGTTTCTTATATTGCGTTTCTTCTTTAGGGGTAACTGGGGTTCGTAGCCAAATTAATACGGATCTTGGTAGTATGATTGCTGCTGTACGTAAAGCGAATCCAACTATTTCTGTGGCGATTGGCTTTGGAATTGCCACAAGCGAACAAGCCAAACAAATGAGTCAACTCTCAGACGGGATTATCATCGGATCGGCCATCGTCAAACAAATTGGCCAACACCAACAAAAAGCTCCAGAAATTTTAGCAGAATATGCCAAAAGTATTATCCAAAATATTCGGTGAACATGAAACAATAGAAGCAAAAAATCAGCGTGAAGCAAAAAAACCTCACGCTGATTGATTTTTCATTTCATTTTTCGTCCTAAGTAAAATACGGGAATGCCTAGTAAAGTCAGTCCGATTCCGGTTAAAGCAAGCTGGGTTGAATAAACAATCGTCATCACTAAAATAAACCCACCACCTAATATCGCAATGAGCGGTAAAACTGGATATAACGGAACTTTATATGGTCGCGGTAAGTCCGGTTGTGTCTTGCGCAAAACAAAAACTGCCGCAAAAATCAAAATGCTGAAAAACCACATCACAAAGACTAACATATCCGTTAATAAATCAAAATTTCCTAAACACATCATCACAATGGCAATGGCTAGTTGAAACAAAGCAGCAACATAGGGAATCGCAGTATGTTTAGAAAGACGTTTGAAATAGCGACTCAAAGGCAATTCATCTTCTTTCGCTAAAGCATAAGGCACGCGAATTCCGGTCATTGTATAGCCGTTTAGTGCCCCATATACTGAAATCAAAATCCCAATCGTCACTAATTTTCCTCCAAAACCACCAAACATTTGGATAGCCGCCAAATTCGCTGCATTTAAGTTACCAGCAATCTGCGCAACCGGTAAATTCTTCAAGAAAGCCCAGTTAATCAACACATAAACTAAAGTTACAAAACTAAGTCCTAAGATAATCGCTTTAGGCAAATCTTTTTGCGGATGCTTCATTTCACCTGCGACATTTCCTACATTTAACCAACCATCATAGGCAAATAAAGTAGCTAGTAACGCAGCAGCAAAATTATGGGCAGCATTGGTTTGACCAAAAAAGCTTGCATCCACTAAAGCTATTTGCACCTGACCTTGTGTAAATAGTCCTGCTAGAATAATTAAACTAATCGGTAGCAATTTTACAATAAGTGTTACTGATTGCACATTGGCCGCTACCTTTGTGCCTAACAAGTTAATCCCCGTAACACTCGAACCTACTAAAATCGCTAAGGGTAGTAATATAGAAGAGGACAAATGAAATAGATTGATACACTGGGTAGCAAAGATAATGCTTAATGCGGCAATATTTGCTGGAAAATAAACAATCATTTGCGCCCAACCGAGTAAAAATGAAGGCAACTTACCATAAGCTTCTTCAATATAGCGCACCGCTCCACCCGTTTTAGGAATCGCTGTGGCTAATTCAGCAACCGTCAAGCCCCCACAGATTGTTAATAGACCAGCCAAAGCCCAGGTAAATAAAGTAGTCGAGGCATTTTGCGTATGATTGACGACACTGGCCACTTTGAAAAAGACCCCTGCACCAATTACTGTACCCATCACTGTTGACAAGGCACCTACTAAATTAATTTCCTTTTTTAAATGTTTTTGCTCCATCCATTAACCTCATTTTCTAAATATAATGAAAGTATACAGAAAATAATCACAAAAAACCATAGACTTTTATTTAAAATTTTTTTCATATTAGAAATTCGTTGTATCTGGATCAGTAGCTAAACTCTTAACCCCTTGTAATGCATCCATCGCTGCCATATCTTGGGCATCAATTATGAAATCAAAGACTTGGAAGTTTTGCTCAATCCGTGATGGCGTAACAGATTTTGGTAATGGTAAGAAACCTTTTTGTAAACTCCAACGTAATAACAATTGTGGCACACTCTTTTGATATTTCGCCGCAATCTTTTCTAGCTCTGGTAAACCAATCAAATTCCCTGTGCCTAGTGGACTATAAGCTTCACTTAAGATGTTGTGCGCATTGTTATAGGCTACCACTTCTCTTTGTTGGTCAGATGGGTTAAGGTAAATTTGATTCACAACTGGTCGAATTTTAGCTGTTGCAAGCAAAGCATCTAAATGGTGAGCTCTAAAGTTCGAAACACCGATAGATTTAATCTTGCCTGCTTCAACCGCTTCTTCCATTGCACGCCAAGCTTCACTATTAGCTTCTTGCCAATTTTCACGAAAATGAACTGGATTTGGCCAATGAATCAAATAAAGATCGAAATAATCTAAGCCTAAATTTTGTAAAGACTGATCAATGGCTTTTTTCGCTAATTCATAACTATGATCCGTGTTCCATAATTTTGTCGTTACAAATAAATCTTCACGAGCGACCCCACTTTTTTGAATGGCACGACCAACAGAAACTTCATTGCCGTAAATCATCGCCGTATCAATATGACGATAACCACTTTCTAAAGCTTTCAATACAGATTGTTCGGCCACATCCCCATCAGGAGTTTGCCAAGTACCAAAACCTAGTACCGGAATTTCTTGACCATTTGCTAACTTGTAAGTTGGAATTTTACTCATAATATGTACACCTCTTTAAATATGTATTACACCTTTAATTTTACAACTAATACTGCATTTTTTCATGTATCTTGTTTAAAAAGCTTTAGCAACATCTGCTTTTCAATCGTGCAGAATCTATTTCATAAAAATTATTTTAAATAACTATATATTTATAATTAGTATAAATAAAATAATTTACATATGCACGTTAAATGCAATAATTATAGTACATTATGAAAAAATTAATAATTTATATATTTCCATACAACTATTGAGAAATAATTTTTATCGTGTATAATTTTAAACAAAATAATAATGAAAAGAGAAAAAAATATGACTCGAAATACATCTTATTATGACAAAGAATCCTATAGAGAATTAACCCATATTCAAAAACTACTTTTAGCTGATGAACCATTTACTGTATCAAAAAGAATTCATGCGGCTAGACGTGGTCGCTTACAAGAACCCTTTCTTTCTATCGACCAAAATCGTATGCCTAATTATTTCAAACGATCCATCCGCCTATAAAAAAAGAGAGTCACACCACGACAAATGGTTGACTCTTTTTGATTATCTTCTATGATTTGATTGTTGCATCATCATATAAGCGCGATATTTTTCATCTAATGTAGCAAGATCACTCTCTAGTCTTCCGCGCTCTCTTGCATGAATACGCTTTGAGGCTGTCCATGATTTAGATGCAGCATTCAATGTTAATAATTTTGCAAACTCAAATGGTTGATTCTCAGCCTGTACTAGTGAATTTTCACTATCCAACGTAAAATATTGTATTTCTCGAATAGACCCCATACCATTCCCCTCCAATATTCTTTCATTCCCCATGTTCATTATACAACCACTTACTAGGAAAATACAAGAATAATTATCAATTTTCGACAATTTTTTTAATGAATTATATTTTAATAATCAAACACAAATATGTAAACATTCGTATAAATAAATATTTACATACGTAGACTATTTTAAATTTTATGTTTCCATGTTTGTCTAAATACTATTATTTCAAGCTTATCAAACGAATAACAACTAAACACAAGCTTCTTTTTATAATAATTTTAAATTAAAACAATGATACTAGATACTCTATCTATGAAATCACATATAGAATCCATTGTTTTTTATACAAGTTATAAATAATATAATTTTTTTATTTTATTTTCAAAACTTTATCTAGGACAAGCACTTGCGTAGATATTATTGTTTTATTTCGTATTTTGCTTACAGTTAATATGATTAATCTATTATTCCTTTTCATTATCTACTTCCTTTAAAACATACTCCTTTTCATTCAAAATAATGGATTAAATGTCAAGATAGGCTGTTTTGGTCTATTCCAAAAATAAAAAAATAGCATACTTCATCTTATTCGCAAGATTTTTTTGATTTTTTTTGCATTTACCCCTTTTCATTTTGAGCATTTTATAAGATAATGAAGTATGTAAAGATTGTAAATATATTTTGCCGTTTATCTTTACATATATGTTTACCGTTTCAAGTTAATGTAAATTATCTTTTCCCATATTCCAATGAACGCACATGTCTTTTAGGCATGTGCGTTCATTGTTGTGTTAAAAAAAGGCATTGGAGACAACACTCCAATGCCTTTTGATTATTTCACCCAAGCTTTGACTTTTTCCGGATTGGCTTTGATCCAATCTTTTGCTGCTTGCTTTGGCTCTTTCCCATTTTGAATGTCCAACATCACACTTTCCATGTCTTTGGTACTCCAATGGAAATTATCTAAAATTTGATTGGCTTTTTGATGTTCTTTGGCAAAGTCTTTACTTGTCATTGTATGAATTTCTTCAGCTGAACCCATAATCTTCTTATCATCTTTTAAATATTTCAAATCATATTTGGCAAACATCCAATGCGGAGACCAACCAGTGATAACGATATCTTCCTTATTTTTAATTGCTTTATCTAAGGCCACGACCATTGCACCTGATGAAGAAGTCTCTACTTGCCAATCACTTAAATTATCATAAGCTTTGACTGTTTTCTTAGCACCAGCAACAACTCCAGAACCTGGCTCGATTCCGGTAATCTTCTTACCAGATTCATCGGATAAATCGCTAATGGCATCGACTGTCATATAACTAGGAACAACTAATCCCACTTTTGCCCCTTTTAAATTGGCCCCTAAATCCACCATTTGATCCTTGTATTTTTTATATTGGCTCGCATGTGTGTTTGGTAACCAAGCTGCCACCATCGCATCGGCCCGTTTATTGGCCACGGCTTCCCACATGACAGCATTATCTAAAGGAGTCATCTCTACTTGATACCCTTCATCTTCTAGCACTTGTGCAATCACATTGGTTGAAGCCACCTCAGTATCCCATTGCACATAAGCTAAACGAATGGTTTCTTTGTTTTGCGTACCTAATACCACATTTTGGACAATAGCTCCGATTGCTAAAACAGCTAAAACGGCTGAAGTTAAAGCAATTTTTTGTTTTTTAGGCATTTTTTGATGTGCGTGTTGTTTTTCGCGGTTTGTGTATTGGATAAAGCGGTCAATCATAATCGCTAAAATAACCAGTGCCAAACCACTGACAAATCCACTACCGATATCCGCTTTTTGTAAGGCTGCCAAGACATTGCGCCCAAGACCAGGTGCCCCAATCATTGAAGCTGTAACAACCATTGATAAAGCTAGCATCGTTGTTTGATTGACCCCGGCTAAAATCGTCTTTTTCGCTAAAGGCAATTCTAACTTCAATAATTTTTGCCAAGCGGTGCCCCCAAATGAATCTGAAGCTTCTACTAGTTCTGTTGGAATTTGTTTAATCCCTAAATGTGTGAAACGTACAGTAGGTGGTAAAGCGAAAATTACTGAAGCGAAGACCCCTGGCACCATCCCGATACCAAAGAACGCCACGGCTGGAATTAAATACACAAAACTTGGCATACTTTGCATAAAGTCTAAAATAGGGGTTAATACTTTTCTGACCGTCTCACTTTTTGCCATCCAAATACCTAGTGGCACCCCGATAACAATCGAAATCACACTAGCTACTAACACCAATGTAGTCGTTTGTAAAAGTGCATCCCATAGACCTTGGTTAGCAATAAAAACTAATCCTAAAAAGGTAAAAATCGGTAAACCTTTTTTCTTGTTCGTAATGATATAAGCGATCACTGTCAGTAACACAATCCACACTGGAATAGGTACTAAACCTAATATTCCCGTAATTGTGTCCATCACTTTTTGACCGACAGTTTGTAATAAATTAAATAGCCCAGAAAAATGAACCGTCAACCAGTCCGTCAGCTGCTCAATTACTTTAGCAACGGGCCATGTATTTGTTAAATTATCCATTGACAACTTCCTTTCCTTGCTGTGTTTCTGCTAATGCTTCAATGACCGAACCACGAATGACTACTCCTAAAACTTTACCATTTTCGACAACTGCTAAAGGTGTCTTGGCATCATATAAAACATTAAAAATATCGGTAACCAACATATCTTTATCAATCGTTGGCATCTGTTCATCAAGTACTTCTTGTAAACTTAATTTCTCATTTCTAGCTCTTAATGCGGCGTCGGCAGTAATAATTCCCTTTAATTGACGTTTGCGATCGACTGCGACTAGCATACTAATTTCTTCTTTACGCATACGATTTAAAGCAACATTTGGACCATCTAATTCAATATTGGTCGTAATTGCTGGGACCATAATGTTTTGGGCGGTTAAGACTTTAGTACGGTCCACATCTTCCACAAACTCGCGAACAAATTGATTTGCTGGATTGGTTAAGATTTCTTCACCCGTACCTATTTGCATAATTTGCCCATCTTTCATCAAAGCAATTCGGTCGCCAATTCGTAAAGCCTCATTTAAATCATGAGTGATGAAAATAATCGTACGTTTTTCTCTTGCTTGTAGATCCAACAATTCATCTTGCATTTCGCGACGGATTAATGGGTCTAGCGCAGAGAAAGCTTCATCCATTAATAAAATTTCTGGATCGTTAGCTAAGGCGCGGGCTAGACCTACACGCTGTTGCATCCCACCTGATAATTGTTCTGGATATTGATCAGCAAAATCTAAAAGTCCAGCATTGTCCAACGCTTTTTTTGCTCTTTTTTCGCGTTCTTCTTTAGTAACACCTTTAATTTCCAAACCATACTCGACATTTTCTAAAATCGTACGGTGTGGGAATAATCCAAAACTTTGGAACACCATATTAATTTTGTGACGTCGAACTTCTCGTAAACCTTCTTTATCTAATTTGGCAATATCTTGACCATCAATAAAAATCTGGCCATCTGTTGGTTCAATTAAACGATTCAGCAAACGAATCAACGTAGACTTCCCACTACCAGATAATCCCATGACAACGAAAATCTCACCTTCATTTACTTGAAAGTTTGCATCATAGACCCCGACAGTTGCGCCAGTCTTGGCTAAAATTTCCTTTTTACTTTTATTTTCTGTAATCATATTTAACGCTTGGTGGGTTTTGCGTCCAAATATTTTCGTTAAATGCTTAACTTCTAATTTACTCATTCATTTCCCTTCTTTCTGATTTCTTTAAGTGACTACTTTACAATACCATAATGTTGTCACTTTGTCAAAAAGGATGCTTTCCTAATAAATCGTACAAAAAAAAGACAGTTAGACCATTCTTCTAACTGCCTTTTTCAATGAAATATTTATTGCTTACCATTAAATCTAGCCTCTACTCGATAAATTCTTTGCCCGCGGCTAGAAAATTTCTCTTCGTATTCCGTCATGATATTGCCTTCATAATTACTATGATGCAAATCTAGCCAGACTTGTAAAATCGTCATGCCATACTGTGAAAAACTAGCTAATGAATATTCAAATAAGCCTTGATTATCGGTTTTAAAATGTATTTCTCCAGCTGGTTTTAAGATTTGCTCATCAACAGCTAAGAAACTCTTATAAGTTAAGCGACGTTTTTCATGACGTTTTTTCGGCCATGGATCAGAAAAGTTCAAATAAATTCGATCTACTTCACCATCTGCAAAATATTCTGTCAAGCTTGACCCATCAACATGCAATAATTGTACGTTGGGCAATTCTTCAGCCAAAACTTTATCTAAGGCAAAAGAGACCACACTGACTTGAATTTCCACACCAATATAGTTAATTTCTGGATGTGCCTTAGCCATTTCCGTAATAAATTGACCTTTTCCCATCCCAATTTCAATATGAATCGGATGGTCATTGCCAAAGCGCTCATGCCACTTTCCTTTAAAAGTATGGGCTTGATCCACCACATATTCTGGATGAGATGAAATCAATTCTTCTGCCCCTTTACGTTTTCTAACTCGCATCTTTTTTCCTTTCTTTTTCGCAGCCAACTTTATCTTCCTAAAGAAATAGACGGAAATCTATGTTTTTGAGAATTCCGTCTATTAAGAGCGATATAGTCTTTTTAGTTGGATAATTTCGCGGTTGGTCTGGCGATAATCACTTTTTAATACATTCTTTTTAATTTCTTGTAAAATACTCAATAAAGCATACCAATAGATTTTTTCCATATAGTCACTTTCAGGCTCGATACCATAGCTTAATAACCAAGCACTCCAACTAGCAACTGGTACATAAGAGCCTAGGATGGTCGCGATATCTACTGCTGGATCAGCAAACATAATCGAATCCCAGTCTACCAGATAAAGATAATTTTGGCAGACAATCCAGTTTTTATAATTCACATCTCCGTGGACTACACAGGCATCACGCACATCAAAAAGCGGGATATGCTCATGTAAGTAACGAATCACCATCTGTAAAAATGAATTTTGGGCAATCTCTTTTGGTAACTTCTCACAATAATTTTGCAACATCAATTCAGGTGGGAAAAGTTGCCCTCCCGTTTTTTGGAGCATGGACTTTAAAGAAGGTGAATGGTGTAAATGATATAACACATCAATCACATCATTGCGTTTACCAATTTCATCTGCTTGTAAAATTCGTCCATCTAACCATTCTTGTGCTGTTAAAACATCTCCTGAACCCGTGCGTTTCGTCCATACTAACTTAGGGGCAATTCCCTCTTTTGATAACGCCGCAAGCATCGGAGTGGTATTTCGTTTGATAAAGACTTTTTCTTTTGCACGCATGCCGACAAATGCTTTACCCGTATCGCCTTTTAATGGTTGCATACGCCATTCATTATCAACACGAATCTCCATCAAATTTTACTCCCTTCATTTTAACAGTAACTATAATTGTAGCCCCTTATATAAAAATCGTCAATAGCTGAAAAACAATCAGTTACGCATTTTCATCACAATTTCATTTTACTTGAGAGGCTGATACTATCTCTTTATAACATGGGCAAAGCAACACATGATCATTGATGACACCAATTGCTTGTAAATAGGAATAGATAATCGTTGGACCGACAAAACGAAAGCCTCTTTTTTTCATATCTTTACTAATTTTTTGGGAAAGTGCATCTTGACTAGGAATTTCTTCTTCATTATGCCATTGATGATGAATCACTTGAGAATTCGTAAATGACCAGATATAAGCATCAAAACTACCAAATGTTGCTTGCAATGCTAAATAAGCCCGCGCATTAGCAACGACTGCTTGAATTTTCATGCGATTGCGGATGATTGATGGATTTTGACAAAGAGCAGCAATTTTTTCTTCATTATAGGTAGCGATTTTTTGAACATCAAAATCATCAAATGCCTCTCTAAAGCCTGCTTGTTTTTTCAGGACAATAGCCCACGAAAGACCCGCTTGCATCATTTCCAGTACTAAATATTCGAATAATAGTCGCTCATCATGACAAGCTCTACCCCAACGTTTATCATGATAGTCTTGCATTTGTGGACTCTGCAACGCCCAACTACATTTTTCCATCCTCATTCACCTCAAGTTCATTGTACTAAAAAAACAAAGTCAATACTATTTCTTTTTAAATCAAACAAATCCAAACAATTTCATACATTTGCATAGTCTTTAGGATAAATTTGTTACAATAACTTGAATTTATACCATCCCCTCTCTTTAAAAAGTAAACGTTTTCTAGTATAATGGATGGCGTAAGGAGGAAATCAAGATGCAACTACCCAAATCCACACAAGCGATGACTGATTTTGCGAACTTAGTCACTTATGCTTTTGATAAAACATTATCTGTCTTAAATGAAGAAAAATTTCATTCCCGTTATCAGCACGGATTATGTTTTGGCTCTTATCATAATGACCAGTTAACCAATGGCCTGATGATTAATCTATTTCCAAGTTATCTAAATCATCAAAAACTACAAATGGCGGGTGTAGGTTATGTAGCAAGTGATCCAATTTATCGTGGACAAGGGAGTATCAAAGCCCTTTTTGCCGAAGTTTTGCAATACTTATATGAAAAACAAGTAGCCTATGCGCAACTCGCTCCGTTCTCGGCAGGTTTTTATCGCCAATTTGGTTTTGAAGAAGCCTTTTATCAAAAACAATATCGCTTTAGTTTTGACGCATTTGAACGCACCAATTTTCAGCATGACTTGCACTTAAAACGCGGGAGTTATGATGAACTGTTAGTAGATATCCAAACCGTTTATCAAAAAGCACATCAAGGGGGGCTCTGGCGTGAAGATTGGTGGTGGCAAAGACTACATATTTATTATCCTAATCGCTTTTATGTCGTAATTTATGACGAGACGCATCCAGTAGGCTATCTCATCTATCGTAAAATGGGCAGCACCTTTCAAGTAGAAGAGCTGATTTATCTTCACTTAAATGCTCTGAAAGCAAGCCTGCAATATATCAAGTCCCATCAATCGACCTTTCAAGAAGTGACCATTTGTGCGAGTATCCAAGAAAGATTAGAATGGCTCTTTCCTGAACAAAAGCGCATTGAAATCAAGATTCGTCCTTACATGATGAAACGTATACTCCATATTGAGCAAATTCTCGCTCAATATGAAGCATTAAATTCCCTAGTGATTCAGGTGACGCAAGATGATATCTGTTCACAAAATGTCGGCTATTGGCAATATCATGGTGATAGTTGGCAAAAAACAACAGTTAAGGAAGCGGATTTAAGCGCAGATATCACCACCTTTAGCGCACTCTTACTAGGGGAACTTACCGTGGATGAGGCAATTTTCACCCAGCGTTTACAAGCAAGTGCTAAAGCGCAAAAATTGAAATTACCTTCATTAAATCAGCAATTTTTTGATTATTATTAATTATCAATGTCTCAAGCGTTGATAGAATTTAGCAAAGGAGAAAAAATAGTGGTATCTTAGCAGCTGTGAACTTAGCGGTTTCTACTTTAATCTATGCACCA
Organism: Enterococcus cecorum DSM 20682 = ATCC 43198; assembly: GCF_000407565.1. GTDB lineage: Bacteria > Bacillota > Bacilli > Lactobacillales > Enterococcaceae > Enterococcus_E > Enterococcus_E cecorum. Next base: position 655,208 of record NZ_ASWI01000003.1, on the reverse strand, counting down.
TTTGTCATCATGACAACGATGCAAGAGCACCAAAAAGAACAAAGTGCTAAATAATTAAGGTAAAAAAAGGACGTTGTTTTCACATTTGAAGACAACGTCCTTTCTTATTTAATATTGCATTTTCTTTAAACGCATCGGTACATACGCGCCCTGTAAGATAACTACAATGACAATATTTCCCAATACAACAAAAGGTACTAGGTGTAACTGGATAGTCAGCAAACTAACCAATATGAAAATCAACGCACTCATACTTAATACCCATCGTAAAATCGCATAGAAGTTCTTTTCTTTGATTTCTTTAGCTACTGGATAAAGTCTAGTAAGCACTTGACTTTGATATTGCGTCATCAAAGGAATTATTTGGAAAGTAATTAAGTATAAAAATAAGCCACTAACAACTAGACTAAAGTGCCAATCATCCACTGCCAACAGACAAACGCCTCCTAGGAGTAATAGACGTACAACTTGACCAAAATACTCATCACTACGCATGAAGCGATGGATAAACAAATAGCTATAAGTCTGTGTTTGCTTTTTCGAAACGCGCTCGAACAGCCATTGTGCCCCACGCATCTTGCGCATTTTACTTTCGATAAACGGTACATCAGTAAATAGATTAATAAAGCGATAAATCCGATACATCCGCTTTTGCTCACTATCAATGGTAAATTCCCAATCTATCAAACTCGTTTGTAGGCGTTTTTGTTGACTGAAAAAATGCAAGTTGACTAAAAGAACTATCAAATAAAAGATAAGCCAATGTACAAAAAATAAACCGACTAAAGCCAAAATAGATCCTATCCACCAAACTGTGCGCACCATTTGTCGTTTTTGTTTCGTCAATTGATAAACAGCTTGACGTTTGGCCTGTAAATCGGCAAATTTTAAACCAATTAAGCCAATTAAAATCATCGGATAGCTTGCTAAGTCCCAGCCGAGTGAAACTTTGATTAAGGGCATCAAAAAGCCTAGCCCAAATGCTAAGACAATCGCCGGTAAAATCAGCGAATAATTTCGTGCTTGATCCAAAAAACGATTCATCTCTTGTTCTTTAGGTAAGAGGAAGAGTCGGTCAGCCGGTTTTAATAAAGTAGCTAGCTTGCCGACTAATAATAAAAGGATACAAATCGCTAAAGCCACAAAACGACCTAGAAAAAAAGGTGTAGGCAATTGTTTTAAGATTTGCGAATAGTATAAAGTCGCACCACCAAATAAAAAAGTTAAAATCACGACAAAACTATCATTCAAAATATAGCGTAAATATTTTTGTAGTTGGCGATGATGGTTTGCTAAACGCCTTGAAAACAACTGATTCATCGCGCTTCCTCCAATGTTAAGGCTAGGTACAATTCATCCAACGAAGCATCTGGCATAGAAAATTGTTCTTTGATTTGGGCGAGTGTTCCTTGAGATTTGATTTGTCCCTCATGTAAGAAAATAAAACGATCACAGTATTTTTCAGCTGTGGACAAGACATGAGTAGACATCAAGATGCTTTTGCCTTTTGCTTTTTCTTCTTTTAATAGCTCTAATAAGGCATGAATCGCTAAAGGATCTAATCCTAGAAATGGCTCATCAATAATGTAAAGGCTCGGTTCGATTAAAAAGGCGCAAACAATCATGACTTTTTGCTTCATCCCTTTAGAAAAGTTTGCTGGAAACCAATCCAAACGTTTCTCCAATCGAAAGGTCTTTAGCAATTTATCTGCTCTTTGCATCGCCACATCCATCGGAATATCATAAGCCATGGCCGTCACTTCAATATGCTCTCTTAAAGTTAATTCCTCATATAGCACTGGACTTTCTGGAATAAAACCGATTTTTTGACGATATTGACTCGCTGACTTATTTAAAGATAGACCATCAATTTCGATACTGCCACTAGTTGGCTTCAATAATCCGATAATTTCTTTGATAGTTGTGCTTTTCCCGGCACCATTTAATCCGATTAAAGCAACTAACTCCCCATTTTCAATTTCAAAATTTAAATCTTTTAAAACAGGATGCTGAAAATAGCCCCCTGATAAATGCTTCACAGTTAATGTCATCTTCAATCCTCCAAAATAGACTACCTACATTATAACAAAAATCTTATGAAGAAAATATGAACTTTCAAGCAAGAAAGATATCCAACACGAAATGATTCGCATTGGATACCTGATTACGTCTATTAAGCTAACTCTTCTTGAAACTGACTATTATATAAATCAGCATAGAAACCATTTTTCGCCATTAAAGCGTCATGGTTGCCCGTTTCGACAATCGAACCTTGATTCATCACAATGATATTATGGGCATCGCGAATGGTGGATAGACGGTGCGCCACGACAAAACTTGTACGATTTTCTAGCAGGCGATTCATTGCTTGTTGGATTAAGATTTCAGTACGAGTATCTACACTAGAAGTCGCTTCATCCAAAATCAAAACATCTGGGTTGGCTAAGAAAGCACGGGCAATTGTAATTAATTGACGTTGACCTTGGGAAATATTGCTTGCTTCTTCATTTAAAATCGTATCATATCCTTCTGGCAACTTACGAACAAATTCATCCACGTGGGCTGCCTTGGCTGCGGCGATTACTTGTTCTTTCGTGGCCGATTCATTACCGTAACGAATATTGTCATAGATACTACCCGTAAATAACCAAGTATCTTGTAACACCATCGAGAAGTGACTACGTAATTGTTCACGCGTCATATCACGGGTATCTTGACCTTCATAACGGATACTTCCACCTTTAACATCATAAAAACGTTCAAGCAAGTTAATCAAGGTCGTCTTCCCTGCGCCGGTTGGTCCGACAATCGCCACCATTTCACCCGGTTTCACATCTAAATTAAAGTCTTTCATTAACATTTTATCTTCAGTATAGCCAAATTGGACATGTTCAAAACGGACTTTATAAGGTGAATTTTCTTCTTTAGCTACCCCGCTTGGCACATCTTGCATTTCTTCTTCGTCTAATACTTCAAAGACCCGTTCTGCTGAGGCAATGGTTGATTGAATGGTATTAATTAAACTTGCTAATTGAGTAATTGGTTGTGAAAATTGGTTCGTATATTGTAAGAAGGCTTGGACATCCCCTAATGGTAATTCACCATGAGCCACACGTACGCCACCAAGTACAGCTACAAAGACATAGCCTAAGTTTTTCACGAAATTCATCAATGGCATAATAATCGCTGAAATAAATTGTGCCTTCCAACCAGCTTTATAAAGTTCTTCATTTTCTTTTTCAAAAACTTCTTTATCGCTGGCTTCATGGTTGAACACTTTAACGACTGTATGACCACCATATGTTTCTTCAACTTGGTTATTCAATAAACCCAAACTCTTTTGTTGGGCCGCGAAATACTTTTGAGATTTAGGCGCAACAATCATCACCACAATCAAACTAAGTGGCACAGTAGCTAAGGCAACTAGCGTTAATTGCCAACTAATGGTTAACATCATGTATAAGACCCCAACTAAAGTCACGATACTCGTTACAAATTGAGTTAAGTTTTGTTGTAAAGTCGCTGCGATATTATCCATATCATTGATAACCCGTGACATGATATCACCATTGGTATGCGTATCATAATAAGAAATGGGTAAACGTGACATTTTATGATCTAGATCGCGACGCATTTCATAAACTGTCCGTTGAGAAACCCTGGTCATAATGAATTGTTGTAGAAAACTAAAGACAGCAGAGATAACATACATGCCAATCGCAATCAAAATAATCTTTTCAATCTTATCAAAATTAATTGGGAACTTATCAATTTTTAGTCCCATTTGCATTTGGGCATAACCTTTCATTACACCTTTAAAAATTTCAGTTGTTGCTTTCCCTAAGATTTTTGGTGTTTGGATTTGGAAAATGACCGAAAGAATGGCTAAGACAAAGACCGCACCAATTGCCATTAAACGCTTAGACATGTAGCCAAATAGTCGTTTGGTTGTCTTCCAGAAATTTTTAGGTTTTTCACCTTTTGCCCGAGTGCCATGACCCGGACCGTGACCTGGACCTGGACGGCGTGGCGTTTGTTGTTTTTGTTTTTCTTCACTCATGCCAAATCCTCCTCTCTTAATTGGGAATGAACGATTTCTTGGTAAGTGGTATTATTGGCGAGTAACTCATCATGGGTCCCTTTACCAACTACTTTTCCTTCATCTAAGACTAAAATCATATCCGCATCCATGACTGTACTTACTCGTTGAGCGACAATAACTTTAATCTTATCATGCATTTGTTCTTTCAATGCCTTACGTAATTTGGCATCAGTCTTAAAGTCTAATGCTGAGAAAGAATCATCAAAGACATAGATATCAGCTTGTTTCACTATAGCACGGGCAATGGCTAGACGTTGTTTTTGTCCACCAGAGAAGTTGCCGCCACCTTGTTCGACATGATGATCCAGCCCATCTTCAAATTTTTCAACAAAATCCTTCGCTTGGGCAATTTCTAAGGCTTTCCAAATCACTTCATCACTGGCATTTTGGGCACCATACTGCATATTTTCACGAATCGTACCAGAAAATAGTACGGCTTTTTGTGGAACAAAGCCAATCACTGAACGTAAATCATGTTGTTTCACTTGACTTATATCTTGGCCGTTAATCTTAATCGTACCACTTTCAATATCATATAGACGTGGAATCAAATTAATCAAGGTTGATTTACCTGAGCCTGTTCCACCGATAATAGCTAAAGTTTGGTTCGCACTTACTTTAAAGTCAACATCTTCTAAGGCCAATTTTTCAGCACCGGTATAGCGATAATTCACATGTTCAAAAGCTAGTTCACTCTTTTTACCAGCTAAGGCAATTTCACTAGGTTGCATAACATCTGGCATATCATCTGGTAATTCAAGCACTTCATTGATACGTTCAGCTGAGGCCTGCGCACGTGGCACCAAGACGAAAATCATCGACAACATCATGAAGCTAATTAAAATTTGCATTGCATAAGTCATAAAGGCAATCAAGTTACCGACTTCTAAGCTCTTATCAGCAATCAAATGTCCCCCAAACCATGTGATGGCAATATTCGTCCCACTCATTACTAAAGTCATAAATGGAATCATAAAGGCAACAATCGTATTAACTTTAATCGCGGTTTGAGTGTAATCAGTATTGGCATCATCAAAACGTTTCTTTTCAAAATCATCTTTTCTAAAGGCGCGAATGACACGCACCCCAGTTAAGACTTCACGAAAGACTAAGTTTAGGCGGTCGGTTTTCTTTTGCATGCTCTTAAATAGCGGCACTGCAAAAATCATCAAAAGGGCTATAAAGACGACCACGATTGGAATCACGAATAAGAAAATCTTCGTTAATTCCGCATCTTTTCGATAAGCTAGAAAGCTCGCTCCGACTAAGGTAATCGGTGCATTAATCATCATTCGTAAAAACATTTGTGCCACCAATTGAATTTGGTTCACGTCGTTGGTAGTACGAGTAATTAAAGAAGCAGTCCCGAATTTATCAAATTGGTGTAAAGAAGAACGCTCCACTTTTTCATAAATCGAACTACGTAATTCCTTCCCTAATTTTTGTGATTCACGGGTCGCAAAATACGTATTACAAATCGCGGCAACAATACTGATTAATGAAAAACCAATCATCACAAAACAGTATGCCAAATATAATCAATATCGCCTTTAGCTACCCCGTTATTAATGATATCAGAGGTTAAATTAGGCAGATATAGATCCGCTAAAACTTGGACAATCATGAATAAAAACGCCATAATCGCAGAAATGACTGACACACGTTTCATTAATTTAAACATCTATTATTCCTTTCTGCTAGCACCCATCTCTAGCCAATTTAATTTTTTCTCATAGCGGGTAATGATTTTTTGAACATCCACTTTTTCTTGATCCTTTTGACTACGATACCCTTCCACAACACTCGAGAAGAAAGCATTCATAATCATTTGAATTAATAATTCCAAATCTTCCTGCGAATCAAAAACCAGTAAATCAAAGTTCACATACTGTTGAAAAATCTGATTATGCGATTCTTTATTCGCATGCATTTTTTCGTGATGCTTATGGAAATTTGCCGTAAATTTTTTGGAAGAACGGTAATTCATATTCATAAAGGAAAACTTAAAGAAATTCGCATACTTGCTGTCAAATAAATGCGGAATCGCCTGTTTAAAAAATTCACGATAAGCCGAAAATAAATCGCCTTTTTGTTCAATCAGCATCTCTTTTAAGAAGTCAAATCCAATACTTTGAACCGTTTGAAAACAATAGAAATAGACATCTTCTTTATTTTCAAAATACTGATAAAAACTCCCTCGCGGAATTTCCGCATTTTTCACGATATTAGCAATTGATGCTTCTTCTAATGGGACACGGGAAAACTCTTGAATGGCCGCGTCAGTAATTCTTTTTCGCTTTTCATCAGGTAAATGTAAAAATGTTTCTGTTGGCATAGGCTCACCTCATTTCACTCAATAATGACACTCTGTCACATGACACGTTGTCATAATATACCCAATCTCGAAAAAATGCAAGAAAAAAATTCAATCAATTGATAAAATTTAAGAAAAACAAAAAACATCTGACATTCAATCGTTTTCAGTCAGATGTTTGCTATAATGAAAGAAAAAAGTAGGTGAAAATAATGGAAACACTGATACTGCTGATTATGGGGACGTGTATTTTAGGTATGGTGATACAATTTCTGCAAAAAGAAGTCAATGGCAAAGTGTTTGGCTATGCAGCGATGTTTTTATTTATCCATACTTGCACCTCAATGTTAGCTGGCTTTTTGGTCGACGAAGGATTATTGACTAACCAAAAGTTAATGGGTCTATCACAAATACTTTCAGGGATATTGATTATAGCCATTAGCATCAAATACTACCTACAATTACGGAAAAAAGCCAAAAATGAATAAAAGTCCAGCGATGTAGCAATTTTGCGCATCGCCGGAATTCTTTTATTCCTGTTTATTCTAATAGCAAGAGTTCATCAAATAAAATCTTGCCAATAACGGCAAATAAGCCATCAAAAAGTATTAAGCTCATATTTACTGCTAGAAATAGGGCGCACCGTTCAAAACCATTTTTGATTTTTTTGTGCTTCATAAATAAATAGGTTAAATAATTCGCCAGATAAGTAACAATTGTTAATAGAATAATCATCTTTTCAAATAGTACCATTTTTTAATCCCTCTTTATCGGCTACAACCTACCTATTACAACCCTTAAATTAGCTATAGCCTTTTTCTTTTAACTCAATTGATTGACAATTTTACGCATTAACTCGGCTGTTTCTTGAGGCAATGCATGATAGCCGTCTTTTAGATGATCTTGCGCTCGAATAAAGTCCAAACGAGTTTCCATTCTATCTTTTAAGCGTTCACAATAAGCTTTATCCTCAAAATCAACTGGATAGCCATCAATTGCTAAGTATTCTACATCTTCAATCGTGCCAAATGGTTTGAATTCGCCACTTTCAGCAATAATCTTTTCAATACTTCCTAAAGTGACTTCTTTCGTAACCTTCTTACCATTGAATTCATCCGTGTTTAATACGTAACAAGCTGTATGTTGGTTTGCGAATAATTCACGGAAAGCAAGATAGTCTTCAGATAATTTATAACTTCTGAATGGATTTGCATATGGTTCAATAACCAATTGATCACGGCGAACTTTACCGACTAAGTTTTCTGCCGTTGAACGTTTAGTAGCTAAGGTCAAGCCAAACACAGCGGCTAACGTAGGATTATTGATTTTAATCACTGGTGGCAACGTATTATCTTTCATAATCCAGAAGATGGCATCGATTTTTTCAGATAAATGGTCTACACGATTTGGTGTAACATAACGAGATTTTACTGTACGACCATTACCATTACGCACATCTTCAAGGACTAATACTTTCTTACCCTCTTCGTCTAAGGTAATACCGACATTTTGACAAGTTAAGAAATAATTCACCGCATCATCGGTCAATGGATAATCTTGCACTTTATCAAAATAAGATGGTTCCAAAGCAGTGGTACTTCCTGTCGCACGATTAATGACAAACGCATCATCATGCAATACTTCTACTTTCGAATTTTCATCATGGTGCTTAGCCAAAGTAATGGTTGATTTACCTGAGCCTGATAAACCGAACGCTGCCATCGTAAAGGTCTTATCTGGCAAGTGATATTGCTTCATTCCACCATGGCAAGCCACAAAGCCATTGCGATGTGCCGTTGCCCAAGCTAAAGTTAAAGTTGCTTTCTTCAATTCTCCAAAATAACGTAAACCTAGGATTGCAGCCACATTTGCTTCTGGCATAAATAAAGCAAGTCCATTTGGAAAATCTGGATGAGACCATTCTGGATTGGCAAAAATATAAATATCATTTTCTGGATAAGGTTTGGATTGTTTATACTTGTCTAACCATTCTTGAGTCGCTAACTGGAAGTTCAACATATATGAGTATAGGTTCATTTCAAATCCTTTTGGTAGCATCAAATGGCTACGAACCATAAATTCTTCATCAAGTCCCACCACTACTTCTGTCTTATAGAATTCTTGCTTAGTAGCTTGATAAACGGCTTCTCGTAAAACGCGACGATACCCTTCACGATCAATACCTGGTTCAGTCACAATGACCCGAGCAGCTGCGGTACGACCTACGATAGCACCATCATTATTAACCAAAATCTTCGTATCTTCAGCTAATCCTAAATCTTTGGCATGCTTAATGAGCATATCAGTCACTACAGTACCAGGAGCATTCTTAGCCATTTCATAGGCTTCTTGAATATTTTGAACGCTTCTCACATGATTGCCATAAAAAGCGGACTCTACCAACACTTTAAATGGGGAAAAGCGTGGATTCTCTTTGGTAATTTCGCTACGACTAAATTGTTGAATTGTTGACATACTACAAAACCTCCTACAGAACTTTGATATGAAAACCTTTTCATTTACACTTACTATTATACTATTTTATTTTTAAAATGCACGGAAATTCTAAAAATAATTACAAAAAATAAATATTTTTTACAAATGACACAAATTTCCTAAATACAAAATTCAAGGGTATTAATTTTCATGAACATTCTGCTTTTCTCCTGATAACGAAAAAGTAGGGAATAATACAACGAATATTATTTCACGAAGAGGTTGGTATTTTATTTAAACGTATATGGATATTCTAGGATGAAAGATTTATAATTAATTTGAAAGAAGGCACAACATATGAATAATCTTCATTTTTCAAAATGTTTAATATGGGGTAGTTTCGTTTTATTTCTTGTCGGTTATTATTTTGCTAACCATCAATATTCCAATATATTTGGAATCATTTATATTTTATTTACAATTATTCAGATTTTCATGATTTTAAACAATTGTGTGAAAAGGCCGCTACAATTTATTTTAACTATCATATCTACAGTATTTATTCTTTTGTGTAGCCTAAATACTCAGATTCAACATGACTTATCCTTGTTCTTAATTTGTGCAGGAGTTTTATTTATTGGTAATTTAAGTACAATTCTTGCGTATAACCCTTTTATCGGTATTCGCATTTTTTCTACTAGAAATGATCCTAAAAATTGGCAATCCACTCATCAACTTCTCGCGCTTCTAAGTGTCCCAATTAGTTGTGGCATTCTCCTATTTTGCACTATTTTTAATGGAAATATCATTGTTCCTAGCGCGCTAATTATTTGGGTAGTCTTTCCTATTATCTATTCTGTATGGATTTATCCGAAGAAATTGTTGTGAAAATGCTACTCAAAATTAATAAGCAGCATACTAACTAGCATAGCAACAAGATGTCGACGGTTTATTCTTCTTCATTCTGATGTCTTTTGCTATTAATTAAAACTATCTGTATTATCATATAATTCTACGCAATCATCTCTAGAATTCTTTCCATCCAATTCCTATTAAAAAAACGGTAGCGACCACACTTTTTTTGTGCGGATCACTACCTTTTTTATTGTATTTATTTATTTTGGCTGTCGATGATGATCGTTACGGGGCCATCGTTGACGAGGTGACATTTCATATCAGCACCGAAAATGCCCGTTTCAACCGGAATGCCTGCTTGACGCAATCCTTCATTAAAAGCCTCATATAAAGGAATCGCTGTATCGGGTTTAGCCGCTTGCACAAAGCTTGGTCGATTGCCTTTTTTAGTGTCCGCAAATAAGGTAAATTGAGAAATACTCAAAATTTTCCCATCGACATCAATGATAGAACGATTCATTTTTTGTTGATCATCTTCAAAGACGCGAAGTTTACTGATTTTTCCTACTAAATAATCGACATCAGCTTGTGTATCTTCTTCGTGGACACCAAGTAAAATCATAAAACCTTTACCAATTTGACCTACTGTGTTGTCATCCACAACTACTTTTGCTTGGCTGACTCGTTGAATTACCGCGCGCATGGTCTCATCCTTTCATCCGACGTACAGAATAGACATCGGGAATTTGTTTGATTTTATCGACAATTGATTTCAAATGATTTAAGTTTTGAATACGTAAAGTTAGACGAATGGTGGCTGTTTTTTCCTTATTCGATCTTGCTTCTACGCTACTCAATTGTTTTGTCATAGAGTTAACGGTTTGTAAGATGTCATTCAATAAACCGTTACGATTGAAGCCATGAATTTCCAAATCAACATCGAATTCCATATTCATGACTGCAGTATCTTCCCATTCCACTTCAATCATGCGGTTTTCAAAGTCAACGGCATGACGGACATTTGGACAGTCTGCTCGGTGAATCGACACCCCACGTCCTTTAGTGATATAACCAACGATTTCATCGCCTGGCACCGGATTACAACAACGGCTCAAACGAATAAGTAGATTATTTACCCCTTCAATGACAATGCCGCCTTCATGACGCACTTTCATCTTTTCAGGTTCTTTTTTCACTGGATTGGTCAATAAATCCTCTACTTCTTGCTTTTGTTTTTCTTCTTGTTGTTGCTTGCGTTCTTCTTCGGTCAAACGATTCACAAAAGTCGTGGCACTCATTTCTCCAAAACCGACTGCTGCATATAAGTCTTCTTCGGAATGGTAATTAAAGCGTGACATCGCCTCTTGAATTTTAGCCTTGGTCAAGATTTCTTTTGGTACAAAGCCTAAATCTTGAATGACCTTGCTGACCATTTCACGCCCTTTTTCGATATTTTCATCGCGATCTTGGACTTTAAAGAAGCGTTTAATCTTATTTTTGGCCTTAGATGTCGCCACGAATTTCAACCAGTCACGACTTGGCCCAAATGAATTAGGTGAAGTCAAAATTTCGACAATATCGCCATTTTTCAATTTGTAGTCAAGTTGTACCATCTTCCCATTGATTTTCGCACCGACTGTTTTATTTCCAATATCAGTGTGGATACTATAAGCGAAATCAAGTGGACCAGACCCTTGAGGCAGCTCAGTCACATCGCCTTTAGGAGTGAAGACATAGACCTTATCACTAAAGATATCGCCTTTGACCCCTTCCATAAATTCAGAGGCATCATAGCTTTCATCTTTGAGTTCCAAAATTTCTTTAAACCAACCCACTTGTTTGGTCATGCTGTCTGGTTTGACTTTATCGGTTTTTCCTTGTTTATATGCCCAGTGTGCCGCAACCCCGAATTCAGCAATTTCATGCATTTCATGGGTACGGATTTGCACTTCTAGCGGATTTCCTTTTGGCCCGATGACTGTTGTATGCAAGGATTGGTACATATTGGCTTTAGGCATCGCAATATAATCTTTAAAACGCCCTGGCATTGGTTTCCATTTGGTATGGATACTACCCAACACCGCGTAGCAATCCTTGATGGAATCCACAATCACACGAATCGCTAACAAGTCGTAAATTTCATCAAATTGTTTCTTTTTATCGACCATTTTACGATAAATCGAATAAATATGTTTTGGCCGTCCATAAATTTCGGCATAAATCTCTAGTTCTTCCGTCGCTAAACGAATTTCTTCTACCGCTTCGGCAATATAGGCTTCTCGTTCATCGCGCTTGGTCTGCATCAAATGAACGATACGATAATATTGACTAGGATTAATATAACGTAAGGCCCGGTCTTCTAATTCCCATTTAATGCGGCTAATCCCTAAACGGTGAGCCAACGGAGCATAGATTTCCAATGTTTCTTGTGCAATACGGCGTTGTTTATCTTCTCTTAAATGTTTTAACGTCCGCATATTATGCAAACGGTCCGCTAATTTTACCATGATGACTCGCAAATCTTTGGCCATCGCAATTAACATTTTGCGGTGATTTTCTGCTAATTGTTCTTCATGAGATTTATATTTGATTTTACCTAATTTCGTGACACCATCGACTAACATCGCCACATCTTTACCGAAGTCTCTTTCTAAATCTTCTAAAGTCACATCAGTATCTTCTACAACATCATGTAAAAATCCTGTGGCAACGGTATGTGGATCCATATGTAATTCCGCTAAAAGTCCAGCTACTTGAATCGGATGAATAATGTATGGCTCGCCTGATTTACGAAATTGATGGGCGTGGGCTTTCGTCGCATAATCTAAAGCTTTTTGGACAAAGGCGGTTTCTTCTTCGCTCATATAGTCCGCAACCATTTTGATTACACTTGGCCCTGAAAGTACGATATCTTTTGCCATTTCACTCACCTCGCTTGATTTTCTACTATTATAGCAAAAAATTTCCATCCATTACAATGAAAGACGACTATTCAAACGCTTTTATCTTATTTTTTTCGATTTTAGCTATCTATTTAACCTAAAAAAAGAGCATCTGACACTAAAAAAGCATCAAATACTCAGCGAAAATTATAATAAAAATTCAATAAACTCATCCACAGCTATCTGCAAAGAATTCTTAAATGAAAAGCCACAGTAATGAGCCAAACTAGCCAACAAATCAAACATATCCGTTAACAAAGCTTGATCTAATGGTTCATGCGTTGTCTTACTACGAATGATTTGACTTGAAAGATGATAAATCGCTTCATCCGCCCGATTAAATAACTCAAACATATCATTAATGAAGAAGTAGGTTTCCTTCACTTGATACTCACTTAGAGAAGGCAAGCCTAAAGTATGATTAATCTGAATTAATTCCACCGCCATATCACCAAATGCCGAGGCCATCATCAATTCCTCAGGGTCAAATGCATCTGCTTGCTCCACTTCCTTTTGCACAATTTGGTTTAAATAAAATAAATTTAACGAACCATAGATATAACGGATTTGTGCTACATTCATATTCGGAACAGAGACAAATTCATTTTCTGTCAGTGCTACTTCTAACTTTGTAATTGCTTGTTGCATCTTATTCACTCACTTTTCTTGGTTTATCAATTCAAAAAAGAAACTACTGCTTGCTAAAAGATATAAAGGTGCGGTCTCCGTGCGTAATATTCTTGGCCCTAATCCACAGCATTTGCCACCTAATTGCTTGAATTGCTCGATTTCTGTCGGCGTAATGCCCCCTTCTGGCCCAAAAATCGCTAAAAGTTTCTCATTAGGGGCAAGCTGTTGAAAGACTTTCACCAATTGACTATCTTCGCCTTGTTTGGCCGATTCTTCATAAGCAATAACAATGTGATCATATTCAGCTGCGCGTTTTAATAAATCTGTAAAGTGTTCCAACAAATCAATTTTAGGTACGACTTGACGATGCGATTGTTCCGCAGCTTCTTGGGCAATTTTTTCGAGACGTTCTTGTTTTTTAGCTAGTTTTTTATCATTCCACTTCACAACCGAACTAGCTGCTGGAAAGCCAATCAATTCTGCCATACCTAGTTCTGTCGCTTTTTGGACGATCCACTCTAGCTTATCACCTTTTGGATAGCCACTAGCAATAGTAATATGAACTGGTAATTCTTTTGCTTGTTCTTCTTTAGCCACTTCCACCAGAGTCAAAGTATCTGGGGTTATTTCGCTAATTTGTGCCATAATGACTTGTTGGTCGTTAAAAGCTAGATAGACTTGACTGCCCACTTTCATCCGCATCACGTGCACCATATGATGATACATTTCCTTGGTTGCCTGATAGCTTTCTTGTACTTGATAAGGGGTATCAACAAAATATCTTTGCATTAGTCTTCACCCAAGTCTTTTTTCAAAATTATCGCATACCAGTCTTTTTGGTTCAATTGTTGTTCCACGACAAAGCCTGCTTTTTCACATGCAGCTAAGACCATTTCGCGTTTGGCTTCGATGATTCCAGAGATAATCAAATGCCCAGTATCTTTTAACAAACGATGCGCATCCGCTAACATTAAGACGATAATATCTGCTAAAATATTGGCCACGATGACATCCGCTTGGGTGTCGATTCCTTTTAGCAAATCATTGGCACTTACCTTGACATCACTGGCAATCGGGTTTAAGTCCATATTTTCTTTAGCTGCTCTAACCGCTACTTCATCTAAGTCAAAGGCATGGACCTCTTTTGCCCCTAAATATTTACTTGCAATACTTAACACACCTGAGCCTGTCCCCACATCAAGTACCGTTTCGTCTCCGTGTAGCGTCACTTCTAAAGCTTGTAACGTTAAGCGAGTCGTCGGATGTGTCCCTGTACCAAAGGCCATTCCTGGATCTAAAGTGATAATCTTTTCTTCTGGATGGGTTGCTTGATAGTCTTGCCAACTTGGGACAATCGTTAAAAAGCGACTAATTTGCACAGGATGATAATATTTTTTCCACGCCGTCGCCCAATTTTCCTCAGAGACTTCAGAAATTTCGACTTCGTTTTTACCAATGGCTAAACCAAATTCAGCTAATTGCGCAATTCTGGCTTGAATCGTTGGCATAATTTCAGGTAAGAAGGTTGTTTCAGGAAAATATGCTGTAACAATCGCTCCTTCTGTAATCATTTCATAGTTTTCTTTGTCTAATAATTCGCCATAAGCATCGGTTTTATAATTTTCGATATCTAAACTATCTTCAATCATCACACCACTGGCACCGGCTTCCATTAATATATTAGACACCGCTTCGATGGCTTCACTTTCTGTTGTGACTTTTACTTCATTCCACTTCATCTTTTCACCTTCTTAAAATTTAGGATAAGGAATCCAACGAGCAGATCCTTCATTTTCAATGATTTCTTGTAGTCTTGCTTCATCAAAAGTTAATTCAAACACTTCAGCTTCTTCATCTTCTAAAAAGTCAAAAATATCAGACATCCCTTGGTCTAATACTTCATTTAAATACGTGATAAGACCCGCTAAAGTCGTACTTTCAATCCCTTTTTTACGCTCAAAAGGCATTGTATATAAGTAATCATTTGCATCAAATTGAGATTTTTCAGTGTAAAGTAAAATCCCATCTTCAAATTCTATCGCTTCGACTTCCTCTTCACCAGCTAACTCTTCATTACTTGCTAAATAGAGACGAAAAATGATTTCAATCGTATGGTTTTTAGTATTCCAATCTAGTGCGACATCATAATCGGTCACTTTTTGATCAATTTGTTGGTCTAAAAAAGTTAAAATATCTTCTTTGGCCACTGATTTCCCTCTTTTCTGAATAATTTCCATCACTTTCATCATACACAATTCTTTTACTAAATCATAGCTAAAACCATTAATTAGGGTAAAAAAATGTTTCAACTAGCTTATTTTGCGCGGATAATGCTATACTAGGAGAGCGAAGAATGTTTGAAAAGAGAGGATGTATCATATGAAACCATTAGCTTATCGCATGCGCCCCACTCAATTATCCGAAGTCGTTGGGCAAAAGCATCTCGTGGGACCAGGACAAATTATTGACCGAATGATTACAGCTAAAATGCTATCCTCTATGATTTTATATGGACCCCCAGGCACAGGAAAGACAAGTATTGCCTCAGCCATCGCCGGAACGACCAAATATGCCTTTCGTATGCTAAATGCCGCGACTGACAGCAAAAAAGATTTACAAATCGTTGCAGAAGAAGCCAAAATGAGTGGTACGGTGATTTTACTTTTGGACGAAATTCACCGTTTAGATAAAACCAAACAAGACTTCCTATTGCCTCATCTAGAAAATGGCCGCATTATTATGATTGGCGCAACAACCGAAAATCCTTATATTTCCATCAACCCTGCCATTCGCAGTCGTTGTCAAATTTTTGAGTTAAAACCATTGACTCAAGAAGATATTTTAGCCGCGATTGACCGAGCATTGGCAGATACTGAAAAAGGATTGGGCGAATATCCCGTTCATCTAGCTGAAAATGCCCGACTTCATCTATCACGGGTAACCAATGGCGATTTACGAAGTGCCTTAAATGGATTAGAATTAGCCGTCAAATCCACTCCCGTCGATGAAGCTACCGGAAAGATTGAAATTACCTTAGAGATTATTGAGTCTTGCCTACAAAAGAAAGCATTGACCCATGATAAAGACGGAGATGCCCATTATGATGTGATTTCCGCCTTGCAAAAATCTATCCGAGGGAGCGATGTGGATGCGGCCCTACACTATTTGGCGCGGTTAATTGAAGCAGGAGATTTACCTATTATTTGTCGGCGGTTAATGGTCATTGGCTATGAAGATGTAGGCCTGGCAAATCCGCAAGCCGCTGCCCGTACTGTTTCTGCTATCCAAGCTGCTGAAAAACTAGGATTTCCTGAAGCACGGATTCCATTAGCCAATGCTGTGATTGATTTGTGTCTATCTCCTAAATCCAATTCAGCCATTAGCGCCATTGATGCAGCCTTAGCCGATGTCAGAAGTGGAAAAGCAGGCGATGTGCCAGATCATTTGCGCGACAGTCACTATCAAGGGGCAAAAAAATTAAATCGTGGGATAGACTATAAGTATCCTCATGACTATCCGAATCAATGGGTGAACCAACAGTACTTGCCAAACAATCTGGTGCATCGTCATTACTATCAACCAAAAACAAGTGGCAAATATGAAAAAGCCTTAGCCATGAGATATCAACAAATCCAAGAATGGAAGCAACATTAATAAGTTATCTAATAACGAGTATAGTCCCTTTTAGAAAACGTTCTCAATTTTTAGGTGTTTCACTTGCAC
Source organism: Enterococcus cecorum DSM 20682 = ATCC 43198 (assembly GCF_000407565.1). Lineage (GTDB taxonomy): Bacteria > Bacillota > Bacilli > Lactobacillales > Enterococcaceae > Enterococcus_E > Enterococcus_E cecorum. The sequence continues at coordinate 638,206 of NZ_ASWI01000003.1, read as the reverse complement.
TCTTTGAAAAACTATGCTAGTATTAGTTATGGGAAATCTGTGATGTGCGAATTCTCCCTTTAGTGTGTTGACCGAACATTGTTATTGATTTATTGGGATCTAATTGAATCTATGCGGGTAACATGCCTTTTCATTTGGTAGTTCAAAGGATAGATAGAAGAGCCCACCTGCTAGTTTGCGGGATCAATACCTCGGGATAAAAAACGGCATCTACGGATAGTACCCATGATAACCAATATAGGTTGAGCCTGGCTTTATGGTCAGGCTTTTTTTCTTGCCAAAATTGAGTATAATAAAGCTGTGAAAAATATCAAAATCGAAAGGAAAATAATTCATGTTAATCCAAATCTTATTATTTATCATGGCCTCGCTATTATTAGTGATTGGTTATTTCTTAATTTTCAAAACAACGATTGCCTTACAATTTTTAAAACCTAAAGAAGATTTAGCTTCTGTATTAAGTGATTATGGTAAATTTTTTGTAATCGGTGGTATTCTAGGGATTGTCTGCACTTTTATGAATGATCGCTTCTTTAGTGTTTGTTTTATTATTGCTGTTTTTATATTAAGTGGGGTTTTCTCTTCTTTTTTAGCAAAAAACTTAAAAATATAATAGAAATATTGTGACAAATCTCTTTTTTTGTTTTAGAATGTAGATAGATATAACAGAGAGGATGATTCTTATGTTGCAAGAATATAAAAAAATTATGGTCGCTGTAGATGGTTCCAAAGAGGCAGAATTGGCATTTCAAAAGGCGGTGAATGTTGCACGACGGAATGATTCTGAATTGTTATTAGTCCATGTCATTGATACGCGTGCTTTCCAAACAATCTCTTCTTTAGACGGTATGATGATGGAACAAGCAAGTGAAATGGCTAAACAAACCTTGGCTGATTATCAAAAGGCTGCTAGTGAAGCAGGGGTAAATCAAGTCAAAACAATTATCGAATACGGTTCTCCTAAATCAGTGATTGCTAAAGAATTACCTGAGAGCGAAAAAGTAGATTTAATCATGCTAGGCGCTACTGGTTTAAATGCAGTTGAACGTTTATTTATCGGTTCTGTATCTGAATATGTTATCCGTCATGCAATTTGTGATGTCTTAATTGTACGTACCGACTTGGATAATAAAGTGCCAGAAGACGAAGAAGAAAAATAATATAATAAATGAATGAAAAAAGCGGAGGTCACTTTGATGGTGATCTCCGCTTTTTTTTGTTCAAACGTTTATATTGCTGTTAATTATTGATTGTTTGTTTTGCTTGCTGATAAACAGGGGTTTTACGTTGACGCCACTTGCTATAAAGAAATCCAAGCAAGCCCCCAATCACTGCCGGCATAACCCAACTAAAGCCAAGATTACTCAATGGCAAAGCAAGCCAACTTAAGAACTCAAAATGAGGATTTATCGCTTTACAGGCATCATTTAAGCCGATAATTGAAGTGAATAACACAGCCCCCACATACATTCCTTGACTACAGTGGATGACTTTACTTAAAAATCCTAACAAGATTAATACAATCATAATCGGGTAAATGAAATTTAAGACTGGAATCGACACTTTAATGAGTTGATCTAAGCCGATATTTGCGACAACAGCACTAAATAAAGTAAACGCCGTCAGAAATTGCTTATAACTTACTTGTGGGAATAAACGGTTGAAATACCACGAACAAGCAGTTAATACACCTGATGCTGTAGGCAGACAAGCCAATAATACTACCACTCCAAATAAAATGTTTCCAAAATTACCAAAATAATGATGACTAATCGCTGATAAAATGACCGCGCCATTAACATGTTGGCTCATCCCACTTGTTGCCCCAATCATCGCAATACCTGAGTAAATGATTCCTAGACAAGTTGCTGATACTAAGCCAGCTTTTAAGATAATCATTCGCGTTTGCTTGGCACTCTTGATTCCCATCGCTTTGGTCGCATTCATGATTAATGTCGCAAAAATGACCGAAACAATCGTATCCATCGTCAAATAACCTTGTTTAAGTCCTGTGGCAAAAGGCAAAGTCGCATAATTGCCACTTGGCTTAGCTTCTTTAGCAATGGGATGCAAAAAGCTAGTGACAATGAATAATCCTAATATCACTAATAAAAACGGGGTGATTAATTTACCAAAACGATCCACAAAATGATTCGGATAAAGCGCTAAATAATAAACAATCCCAAAAAAGAGAATGCTAAACAAGAATAAAAACAAGGCTTTTGGGCCACTAGGTAAAAACGGCACGACCGCTATCTCAAAGGAAACTAAGCCTGTTCGTGGTGCAGCAAACAAGGGACCAATCGCCAAATATGTCACGCAAGTTAATAATAAGGCAAAAATTGGATGTACCTTGATGGCGATATCTTCAGGTTGACCTTTTTTACTGACAAAAGCAAGCGATAATAAGCCAATCGTCGGTAAGCCAATGCCCGTAATTAAAAATCCGCCCATTGCAGAAAAGACTGATTCGCCGGCTTTAGCTCCTAATTCTGCTGGAAAAATTAGATTTCCCGCCCCGAAGAAAAGCGAAAAAATCATCAATCCAATAAAAAATATTTCTTTAAAACTTAATTTTTTCTCCAATATCTTTCTCCTTTAAATTTGCTTGATTGTTTTTATTTTTCAAACAATTCAATCAATTTTAGTTTAAAAGTAAACCCTCCGCTGATTTTGGAGAGTTGCTTCATTTATGGTTGAAAACGTAAACCCTTAGGATAGAAATTCTTAACGACTCCTTGGACTTGTTTGCCTAAACCTACAGGGATTTGATCAACGACTAGCACGACCCAGCCTTGGTTGCCGTCTTTCAAAATCGTTTCGCCTCGCACATAACGTTGCCAATCTTCCAAAGTAATCTGACAACTAGGGTAAGGCGCAACATCCGCAATTGCCATCGTACAAGCAAATGTTGGCTCAAAACGATTTTTCTTAAATACCCCTAATTGCAAGCCTGGTTTAAGCACTTTTAATTTTTCTAAACTTATCATCTCTTGCGGTAAAAGCCACAAATTATCCTTAAAAGGGACTAGTTTTCCAGCAAAAGGAAGTGGCCAGCGCTTGGTAAAGTCTTGCATCACTTTTTGCTGTTCTTTATTCAAACCATCATTTGACGCATTTTTCCCTTTTTTGGCTTTCTTTGTCTTTTGTTTCGGTACACCATTAGAAATAACGGCTTCTGTTAATCGTAATTTCGCCACAAAATGTCCTTCACCCTCATTTAAATGCGGCCAAATTCGCACCGTATCTTCTAAATGCGGCACACTTCCCCACTCACTACGGCCAGGAGATGTCCCCTCGATGGATAATGGCACAATTTCAAACGGATAATTTTCTACCAAGAAGCTCACCATTTCTTCATTTTCTTCTGGCGCAAAGGTACAAGTCGAATAAACGAGTATGCCGTCTTTCTTTAACATCCGTACCGCTGCGTCCAAGATTTCTTTTTGACGTGTAGCACACATTTCTGGGGTATCTGCTTGCCACTGTTGGATAGCTTCTTCATCTTTACGAAACATGCCTTCACCTGAACAAGGCGCATCAACCACAATCGTATCAAAAAATTGTGGGAAAAAGTCAACCAATTCGGTCGGAGCGTGATTGGTGACTACTGTATTTTGGGCACCCCAACGTTCTAAGTTTTCAGCTAAAATCTTTGCCCGCTTTGGATAGATTTCATTCGCCACTAATAAACCTTGGTTGGCTAGACTTGCAGCGAGCTGTGTCGATTTGCCACCAGGGGCCGCACATAAATCTAATACACACTCACCAGGTTGGACATCTGCGACACTGGCAACAATCATCGCACTAATTTCTTGAGAATAGACATAACCTGCTTGGTGCAAGATAGATTTTCCACTGATTTCGCCTACGTAGCCATCCTTAGCAAAAGGGGCTTGTGGTAAGGTACGACCATCAAACTTGGCCAACATTTCCTTAGCATGGGGCTTTAATGGATTGAGTCGAAATCCTTTTTGCACTTCTTCTTGAGTTAAAGCTGTCAAAAACGCCTCAGCTTCATCACCAAGTAAGTGCTGATATTTATCGATAAAAGCTTGAGGTAAATTCACTTTTATTCTCCTTCGTTATAAACTTTAATAATTATAACAATAGCTAAATTCATCGGTCAACCATTCATTGCATATTTTTTCGAAAAAATAAAATATTTAGATAATTTTGAAAAGTTTAGAAAATTAAAGAAACATTTGTGCGATTGGTAAAAAAAATCAAGCTATGATAGAATACTTATTAGAAAAAAATTGAGGAAGTGAAGCATTTAGATGTTAACAATGAAAGATATTATTCGTGAAGGTAACCCTACTTTGCGTGCTGTCTGTGATGAAGTGCCTGTCCCTTTAACAGCAGAAGATATCCAATTAGGTAAAGATATGTTAGAGTTTTTACATAATAGCCAAGATCCTGAAATGGCTGAAAAATATGAATTACGTGGTGGTGTTGGTTTGGCTGCCCCCCAATTAGACATTAAAAAGCGAATCATCGCGCTTTTAGTGCCTAGTAATAATCCAGAAAAACCAGAACCAATTTTAGAAACCGTCATGTATAATCCTAAAATCGTGAGTCACTCTGTCCAAGATGCATGTCTAGCAGATGGCGAAGGTTGTCTATCCGTTGACCGCGAAGTGCCTGGATATGTCGTTCGTCATGCACGCGTTACTGTGACTTATACCGATATGAATGGTGAGACACAAAAGATTCGTTTAAAAAATTATCCAGCCATCGTCGTGCAACATGAAATCGACCATTTAAACGGCGTCATGTTCTATGATCATATTAATACTAAAAACCCATTTAGCTTAGATAAAGACGTATTAGTTTTAGAGTAAATCAAAAGAGGCGTTCAAACCATATCAGAGTTGAACGTCTCTTTTTTACCGTTATTCATTTTCTTCCAGTAAGATGCCTGCTTGTGATAAGGCTTGTTTAATCTTGACTAAGGTTTCTTCGTCTGAATACTGAATGGTGTGTAAATGGATGCCATCTGTTAAGCTAGAAAGCAAAGTTGCATGTGCTTGTTCTACCTTATTTAAGAAAGCCGTTATCTCAGCATCATTTTTAATATCCACCGTACCTTTGATTTCCCCATATAGTTCATGTTCAATAATCACATCAGCTACGGTCCCGCCATTTTCGACAATCAGGCGCAGTTCTTCTTCTACTTGATCTGGACCATGTTTGACTGCTAATTTCGTTTCTAGCATCCCAGCAGATTTATTGGCTAAGCGATAACCTCTAGAATTAGAAATAATCTCAATACCACTTGCTCGTAACAAAGCAATATCCCCCACTACGATTTGGCGACTGACACCAAACTTTTCAGCTAGTTGAGTCGCATTGACATTTTTAGTGGCTTGAGATAGCTCCTCTAAAATCATTTCTCTTCTTTTTTGACCTTCAATCATTGTCTTTTACCTCCATGCGTTGCATTTGATAATTTCTTGAATGCTTCATTAAATCATCAAAGCTATCACGAATGGCTGCTTGATATTCTTCTTTGTAAACTAACTTAGAAACTTTTTCTAATAAAGCCTTTTCCCTATTCTCATCTAAAACTGGTAATTTTTGTTTTGCTTTATAATCCGCAATTGCCGAAACGACATCCATCCGTTCTTCCAACAATTTTACGATTTGACGGTCAATTTGGTCAATTGTTTTGCGTAAAGACTCAAGGTTTTCAGCACTCTCTTCCACTTTCTTAGGAATTTCTTTAAGTATTTTGGCAGGATTTCCGGCAATCACTACATTATCCGGGAAACTCTTAGTCACCACGCTACCTGAACCGACAACGACATTATCCCCTAGCGTCACTCCTGGTAAAATCACAGAATTGCCACCGATCCACACATTATCACCAATTATAATCGGCGCACCATTTTCATAACCGCTATTTCGTTCAACAGGGTCAATTGGATGATAAGCTGTATATAATTGGACATTTGGCGCTAACATACAATTATCGCCAATCGTTATCGGACAAATATCTAACAACACCGCATTAAAATTGGCATAAAAATTCTCACCCACAGAAATATTATAGCCATAATCAAAATGTACATTAGGTTCCATATATAGATTTTGTGCAGTTTTGCCAAAGGTTTGTTTCAATAATTCGCTGCGTTTTTTTCCATCTGATTCTTGATTAATGGCGCGCATCATTTTTCTTGCGTGTTTGCGATCTGCAACTAACTCGGCATCTCCTGAAAAATAGGACTCGCCAGCAATCATTTTCTCTTTTTCTGTTCTCACAACATCACCTTTTTCTTATAATTTTTCAAATACTGAGGTGACCCCCAAAAGTTAGACTTTTTTACGAGACGACTCCGGTCGTCTCGTTTTCATTATGCAGCTAAAAGATGGAGCCTATATTGAACAGGACTCATCCATCCTAACTTTTCTTTTATTCGTTGTTCATTATAATACTTTATAAATCGTTCTATTTCCATTTTTAATTCCTCATAGCTATAGTAATTAACGCCATAGTATATCTCTTGCTTAAGCAGACCGAAGAAATTCTCCATTACGGAATTATCTAGACAGTTGCCCTTTCGAGACATGCTTTGAAATATTCGTTCTTCTTTTAGCCTGTGAGAGTATGCCTTCATCTGGTATGCCCAACCCTGGTCAGAATGGAATGTTCGTCTATAAGGGCAGTCTGAAGTGATTTCAATGGCTTTATCCAAGGCATTCATTACATTCTTTGCTGAAGGTTTCTTATCGATACCGTAACTTAGTATTTCTCCATTACACATATCCATAAATGGATCTAAATACAGCTTATGCATTGTCATATGTCCTTTGACATCAACTTCATAATACTTAAATTCAGTCGTATCCGTTGTGATTTTTTGATGGGGTATGTGCGTATTAAAGCGTCTGCGAATTCTGTTGGGTGCAATGGTACCAGTCCTGCCCCTATAGGAACTATATTTCCTACTTTTGCGTGTGTAGGATGTCACCTGCAAGCCAAGTTTTTGAACTATTCGCTGAACCTTCTTTTTGTTGATGAGATATCCCTGATTATGAAGCTCTCCATGTATTCTACGATATCCGTAATCCTTATTATTCTTACGGATTTCTTGGATTTTTTCTTCAAGTTCTTTGTCAGGATTTTCTCTATCAAATCGTTTTTGCCAATACATATATGTTGCTTTAGGCATGCCTGTATAAGAGAGAAGGTCTTTTAGTTTGAATTCTCGTCGGAGACTGTTGATGACGAGTGCCGTTCTCTCATTTTTTCCTCGTCCTCTAAACGCAGCCTCCTCAGTTCTTTTAAAAAGGCATTCTCAATTCTCAATTTAAGAAGTTCCTCTTCTAGCTCTTTTACATGTTCTGCACTTGTATCAACAGAAGATTCTTCAACTGGTTTGTTTTGTGTATTGCCATTAGTTGTATTCAATGTTTTCTTTCGTCCCTTCTTGCGTGGTCTTAGGGCATCAGGACCAGCTGCACGAAAGCGACTCACCCAATTTGCGATCATACTTGGATTAGTAATTCCTTCTTGCAGAGCTAAATCTTGATATGAGATTTCACTTGATAAATATAACTCTACTATAGAAAGCTTCTTTTCAAAAGAATAAAAATCTTTTTTTCTAGAACGTTTTAATCCTTCATCGCCAAATGCATTGTAATTATCCACCCATAGTTTAACTTTATTATCAGATGGAATGCCGAACTTATTTGCAAGATAAGTATAACCACCTTCGCCATTAAGATAAGCATTTACAACTTGCTTTTTAAACTCAAAAGAATATTTGGACATAAAAATACCGACCTCCAATTGTTAGATTTTATGGTCTAACTTTTTGGGGTCGGTACATACTTCTACTGCATCCTTTTGTAACATAAATGCTTGAATTGGTAAATAGATATCCGTTTGATTTATCACCAAAACTTTTGCATCGGCACGTTTATAATGGATTAAATCGCAAAATGGGTGTACCTGGAAAGTCGTTCCCACAATCACGATTAAATCCGCATTTCTCACCGCATTGACCGCACTATCCAACACCTCTTGGGTAAAACCTTCTTCATATAGCACAATTCCTGGACGAATTTGCCCCCCACAATCTTGATGCACATCTGATTGCATATAATCTTGATAATCGACCTTTTGATGACATTTTCGACAATAGCAGTCATAAATATTACCATGAAAATTCACACAATGTTGACTACCGGCTTTTTCATGTAGCCCATCAATATTTTGAGAAACCACCCAGCAATCTTTCTCCTTTTCCATCGCGGCAATTTTTTCATGAATGACATTAGGTTTCGCATCAGGATGATATAATTTTTGGACGAATGCATAAAACTTTTCTGGTTCTCGTAGCATACACGTATGACTCAACAAATATTCTGGTTGATCTAATCCATGATACACACCTTTTAACGAGCGATAATCCGGAATCCCTGAAGCCGTCGACACCCCCGCTCCTGTTAGAAAAGTAATGTGTTTGGCTTGTTGCATCATCTTCACTGCATCTTCTATCGTAATTGCTACCATCTTATTCCCTACTTTCTCTTCTTTTTCCTTATTATATCATTGATTATCCATCATGACAGAAATTTCAGAAAATAGTTCGTAAAAATTATTATCTATTATGAAAACGTTTATATGAAAATTCACTTTACATTTCTATTGACAAAACACAACTTTTCAACTACCCTATAAAAGAATTAATTGAATAGTTTCCTTCACTTAAAAAGTAGAGGTCGCAGGATTTATTAAGCTTATGGAGTCAAGCAAGACGTGGAAGTAAGTCTAGGAAATACTGCCGAAACCATTCTTTATTGCTTGAAAGAATGTGTTGGGGTGCAAGTGAATAATTTGCACACTGTCTTAGTTTTCTAAGATGAGCTATGTTTAGTGAAAAGGATTGTAGTCATTTCAGCAGTCGTTTTCTAAGCATAGAAAGGGCTGCTTTTTTGTTTAGCTAAAGAGGTAGTAAATATGCCTTTCATTATGCAAGTACTACTTAATATGTGAAATTATTCAAAAAAAGAAGAAAAGAGGAATTTCAAATGAAAAAACGTGCAGGCTTATTCTTTTTACTGACACTGATTACCTTATTTATCACTAGTTTACCAGTATTTGCCGATGATAAAACTCCTGCCAATGAATTTAGAGTCGGAATGGAGGCTGGATATGCACCATTTAACTGGACACAAACCAACGATAAACATGATGCGGTCGAAATTGCTGGTCAAAAAAATGCCTATGCTGGCGGTTATGATGTCGAAATTGCCAAACGTATTGCAGATGGCTTAGGTAAAAAATTAGTCATTGTCCCTACTTCTTGGGATGGTCTAATTCCTGCCTTACAATCTGGCAAATTAGATGCGATTATTGCAGGGATGAGTCCAACTGCCGAACGTGCCAAACAAATTGATTTTACTGATCCTTACTATGAATCACACTTAGTTATGGTAACACAAAAAAATGGAAAATATGCCAATGCTAAGTCGATTGAAGATTTCAAAGGGGCAAAAATTACTGCCCAATTGAATACTTTCCATTACACAGTTATCGATCAGATCCCTGATGTCCAAAAACAACAAGCTTCAAAAGATTTTTCAAGTATGCGTGTGGCCTTGTCTTCAGGAATTATTGACGGTTATGTGAGCGAAAGACCAGAAGGCGTCACTGCAAGCCATGTCAATAAAGATTTCAAAATGATTGAGTTCGCCGATGATAAAGGCTTCAAAACCAATCCAGAAGATGTACAAGTCGCTGTCGGGATGCGTAAAGGAGATAGCGATGTACAAAAAGTCAACCAAATTTTAGCGACTATTTCTGCTAAAGAGCGCACAAAATTAATGGATGCTGCGATTGAAAACCAACCATCTTCAACTGATGAAAATGAAGACACTGGTTTAATCGCTAATTTCAAACAAATCTTAAGTCAATACGGTACCTTATTCCTTAAAGGGGCGGGCATGACTTTATTAATCGCGATTTTCTCAACCTTTGTAGGAACGATTATTGGTTTATTAATCGGGGTATTTAGAACGCTACCTACTTCAGAAAACCCTGTCGCGCGTTTCTTCCAAAAAGTTTTAAATGCGATTATTACTATTTATGTTGAAGTTTTCCGCGGCACGCCAATGATGGTACAAGCGATGGTTATCTTCTATGGTTTGGCCCTAGCTTTTCATATTGATTTAAACCGTGTCGTTGCCGGTCTATTGATTGTTTCGATTAACACGGGTGCTTATATGACTGAAATCGTGCGTGGGGGTATCTTCGCTGTAGATAAAGGTCAGTTCGAAGCCGCACAAGCTATCGGTATGAACCACCGTCAAACCATGATAAAAGTCGTTTTACCACAAGTATTGCGTAATATCTTACCAGCCATTGGGAATGAAACAGTCATCAACATTAAAGATACTGCGGTGCTAAGTGTTATCAGTGTGCCAGATTTATTCTTTGCAGGTTCTACAAGTGCCGGAACTAACTACATGTTCTTCCAAACGTTCACCATCGTCGCTGTGATTTACCTAGTGATGACCTTAACTTCAACAAGCCTATTACGCTTATTGGAAAAGAAAATTGATGGACCTAGCGCTTATGTACCAATGGACGAAGAAAAATAAGGGAGGATTTAGACATGTCTGCAATTATTCAAATTAACCACTTGAAAAAAAGTTTTGGAAATAATGAAGTCTTAAAAGATGTTAGTTTAGCAGTGAAAAAAGGTGAAATTGTCACGATTATCGGTTCTTCTGGTTCAGGTAAATCCACCCTTTTACGCTGTATCAACTTACTAGAAAAACCAACTGATGGCGAAATTCTTTATAAAGGTGAAAATATCTTAAGTCCAAAATACGATTTACCAAAATATCGTACTCATTTAGGGATGGTTTTTCAATCCTTTAATCTATTCAATAATATGAACGTATTGGAAAATTGTATTGCTGGACAAGTCACGGTATTAAAGAGAAATCGTGAAGAAGCGAAGAAAATTGCCCTTGAAAACCTTGAAAAAGTCGGTATGTCCCGCTTTTTAAATGCAAAACCAGCCCAATTATCAGGGGGGCAAAAACAACGGGTGGCGATTGCGCGTGCGGTCTCTATGAATCCAGATGTGATGCTCTTTGATGAACCAACCTCCGCACTTGACCCTGAGATGGTCGGCGAAGTTTTAAAAACTATGAAAGACTTAACAAAAACTGGTTTAACCATGATTATCGTTACCCACGAAATGGCCTTTGCGAAAGAAGTTTCAGACCGTGTCATCTTCATGGATAAAGGAGTTATCGCTGAAGAAGGTACCCCAGAGGAAATCTTCAATACACCAAAAGAAGAACGTACCAAAGCCTTCTTACATCGTGTACTTAACGATAAATAGTCGGATGTAAAGTAAGACTAGTCGCATTTGGCTAGTCTTTTTTCATTAATTTAATAAATAACTCAGAATATTTAGTTAAGACGTTGTATCATCGTTTGACAAATGAGAATAAAAAATAGTAATACAAATGATATCAACGCATTTTATTAACATTTGATGAAAATATCATTAAAATTAACGATATCTAAAATAAATAGGATTGTCATTTTCCGCAAAATTAGATACAATTTATTCAATTCTTTTTGAAAAGAGGTTTAAAATGGAAAAGAAATTATCATCAAAAGATTATTTGTATCTTGGTTCCATGTTATTCGGATTATTCTTTGGAGCAGGAAACTTAATCTTCCCTGTGCACATGGGACAAGAAGCCGGTGCCAATGTTTGGCCAGCGATTATTGGATTTTTAATTACTGGAATCGGTTTACCATTCTTAGGGATTATTGCTATCGGGATTTCCGGTGAAAATGGTTTATTTGACTTAGCTTCACGCGTACATAAAGGTTATGGGTACTTCTTCACCGTCGCATTATACTTAGTCATTGGACCATTTTTTGCAATGCCACGTCTAGCAGCTACTTCCTTTGAAATCGGCTTAACCCCATTTGTCGCGGAAAGCCAAAAGACCTTATTCTTAGCAATTTTTAGTATTCTATTTTTCGCTTTGTCTTGGTGGTTTTCACGCAATCCAAGTAAGCTATTAGACTATGTGGGTAAATTTTTAAATCCGTTATTCTTAGCACTTTTAGCTATTTTAATCGTAATGTCCTTTGTCAAACCAATGGCTAATATTCATGATATCACAGTGCTTGGAAAATACCGTGATCATGCCTTCTTTACTGGTTTCCAAAATGGATATAACACTTTGGATGTCTTGGCTTCTTTAGCTTTTGGGATTATCGTCGTGAATACCTTAAAAAATAAAGGCGTCACTAAAAAAAGCACCATTACCGCTGATACCTTTAAATCAGGTGCAGTAAGTGTACTATTAATGGGAATTATCTATTCTTTCTTAAGTTTAATGGGAACAATGAGCATGGGTAAATTTGACTTAAGTGAAAATGGGGGTATTGCCTTAGCTCAAATCGCACATTACTACTTAGGAACAGGTGGAAGTATCATCTTGGCTTTAATCGTTGTGGTGGCTTGTTTGAAGACAACCATTGGCTTAACCACCGCCTTTTCTGAAACTTTTGCCGAATTATTCCCAGGCTTAAGTTATTCGACTTTAATTGCTGGTGTTTCGATTATTCCATGTATTATCGCGAATGTCGGTTTAACAAGCATCATTTCTTATAGTACGCCAGTGTTAATGTTCCTATATCCTTTAGCCATTATCTTAGTACTATTAGGCGTTAGTGGCCCCTTATTCAAAAATAATCCAATTGTTTATCAAACAGTGACGATATTTACGATTATTCCCGCATTAATCGATGGCCTACAAAGTTCGCCAGCGTGGATTCAAAATGCTAGCATAACCCAAAAAATTATTGAATTTGCTAAAAATACTTTGCCATTCTTTGGTATTGGTATGGGCTGGATTGTGCCTGCAGTATTTGGTTTGATTCTTGGTTTAGGCATCTATCTTATCAAAGAAAAATTATAAAACGCAAAAAGGTTGGGATTTCCCAGCCTTTTTACCTTTCCTTTAATAAAAGTCAAAAATTTCTTAGCGTTTTGTTCATATATTTTTCACAACTCTTACCTATAATAAAAGCATCCCAATAAAACAACCCTTAAACATTTTTTCGTTTTAACTCCTTTCTATGAGCTAGTTGGTACGTCCGACTAGCTTTTTTTTCTATAGGAAGATATAGTTATTCGTAGACGCTTTTTTTCATTCTTTTTAAAATCGTCTTATTCTCTTCACAAAAAATTCACGACTTCTAGGTATAGTATAAATATCCCAACAAACAACCCTATAAAAACACTTTTTCATTTTTAACTCCTTGTAAAAACGGACGAGCCTATCCAATGGATAAACTCGTCCGTTTTTCTTATTTTATCTTTTCATACCAAGGTTTTAACCCTAGTGATAATAATCGATACGTCTCTTCAAAATTACCCGTATACCACGGATCAGGTATCTCTTTTCCTTGATAGCCATCCACGACATCTAAGTACAAATAGACCTTGTCCTTACAATCTTGAGGGGCTCTAGCGGATAAATCTGCCACATTTTGATGATCCATCCCAATGATATAATCATATTCATAAAAATCTTGTGTCGTAATCGGCGTAGAAAACATCGCTGAAGTATCAATTCCTAAGTGAGTAAGAACCTTTTTCGTTCCTGGATGTACTGGATTGCCATGCTCCCAAGTACTCGTCGCTGCAGAAGCCACTTCAATATCTGAACGGTGATTTTTAGCTAAATAATCACGCATCAAACCCTCAGCCATCGGAGAACGACAAATATTTCCTAAACAAACCATTAATACTTTTGTCATAACGGCCTCCTATTCTTTTTCCTGATAAATACGATAGGCAAAAAATTCAATATCCGTTGCTAAGCGATACAGTTGGACCGCAATTTCAAAAGCTGATTGCGGAAAATCATCGCGAATCCACGTTTCTAAAATGCCCGTACAACCATAAGAAAAGAAGCGGGAATAAAACTCCATATCCTCGTGTGACAACTCTTTATTCACATCCATCTGAATAAATAAGCGCACAAAAGCAGGCTGTACTGTCTGCATAAAATTTTCTAAAAACAAGTGATGATGTGTCTTTAAAATTGTTTGATAAAAACGTCCATCCGCTTGAATTACTTTCAGCATTTTTAAAGCCTGTTCTTCCCAATTATCCAAAGACAGTGAATCAATCCTTAAATGAACCAATGCCTCATTCACATAAACCCAACTAAATAATTCCTCAATATTTTTAAAGTGATAATAAAAAGTTTGGCGGTTAATGCCTGCCATTTGTGTTAAATTTTGAATTTTAATTTGATCTAATTTTTGTGTCTGACAAGCTTCCTTTAAGGCCTGTGCTAATTTTTCTTTCGTATTCACTGTTTGTTCCTCTAATCTTCTTTTATCGGATAGCCAAAATGCTCATAAGCTAAATGCGTTGCCATCCGTCCACGTGAAGTGCGTTTCATCAAGCCACATTGAATCAAATAAGGCTCATACATATCCTCTACCGTATCAGGCTCTTCACCGATATTCACCGCTAAAGTATTCAAGCCAACCGGACCCCCGTGATAGACTTCGATTAAGGTTTTTAATAATTTTTGGTCAATATAGTCTAGCCCAATTTTATCTACTTGGAGCAAAGTCAAAGCCTGATCAGCAATTTGACGTTTGATTACGCCGTCTGACTGAACTTGCGCAAAATCACGGACTCGCTTTAGTAAACGATTGGCAATTCTCGGTGTCCCCCGTGAGCGTCTAGCAATCTCTAACGCTCCTTCTTCCACGATTTCAGCTTGGAAAATGTCTGCCGAACGCAAGACAATCTCTTTTAATTCTCTTTCTTGATAATACTCCATATGCGCAATAATTCCAAAACGATCACGCAATGGTGCCGATAACATCCCCGCTCTAGTCGTTGCCCCAATCAAGGTAAATGGCGGTAGTGGAAAATGGACAGGATGAGCTGTGGTGCCTTGTCCGACCATAATATCAATATAGAAATCTTCCATCGCCGAATACAAGACCTCTTCAGCAACTCGCGGTAAACGATGAATTTCATCAATAAATAAGACATCGCCAGGCTCTAATTCATTCAATACCGCCACTAAATCCCCAGGCTTTTCAATGGTAGGACCACTTGTCGTCTTGATATTTACACCCATCTCATTGGCTATGACCATCGCCATGGTTGTTTTCCCTAAGCCAGGCGGACCATATAACAAACAATGATCTAAGGCTTCTTCTCGCTGTTTAGCCGCTTGAATATAAATTTGTAATTGTGATTTCACCTTTTCTTGGCCGATATACTGTGTAAAATACTGCGGCCTTAAAGATTTTTCCAGATACATTTCATCATCCATCATTTCCGGTGATATCATTCTTTCGTCCACATCTTCACCCCTTTACCTTTATTTTTTCATTAATAATTTCAATGCACGGCGTAAATATTCATCCGTTGTCAACTGTTCATCTGCCAATGCTTTTTTCGCTTTCTGCGCATCTTTTTCTTTATATCCTAAGGCAATTAATGCTTGCAAGGCATCTTCTAGTGCTTGATTGCCATCTACAGTTTGGACTACTTCTGGCGTAAATAGCGTGATTTCTTGATTTAACTCGCCTAGCTTGCCTTTTAAATCGAGCACCATTTGAGAAGCGGTCTTTTTACCCACACCCGGAAATTTCGTCAAGTAGGTCACATCACCTTGCTCAACAGCCTGAATCAATCCATGCATATCATCGCCTGCCATAATCGCCAAGGCACTCTTAGGACCAATCCCTGAGACTTTGATTAATTGTAAGAATAAATTTTTCTCTTCAATCGTTTGAAAAGCAAAAAGCAGGTGTCCATCTTCGCGAATAATTTGTTGGACATAAACCTTTACCTCTTCTTCGCTCACATGGTAACGATACGGATTGCTAGATAACAATTGATAGCCGATACCATTCACTTCTAAAACGATATATGCCGGATAAATACCTGTCACCCGACCAATAAAATACTCGTACATAAACATTCCTTTCTTGTACATATGTTCTTATCCATTTTAGCACAACGCCCATTTAAAAAAAAGATTGGTGCCCATATTTCAAAGTGCTATAATGGAAAAAAGTGAGGTGACAGCAATGGAATTAGTCGAAGTGAAAAATGAAAAGGATTTAGCTGTTTTGATGCCGCTATTAAAGGAAATTTGGGCAGAAGTCTTTACACCCATTATCGGGGCGGATCAAGTCGCTTATATGTTGGCTAATTACCAATCTCAAGACAATATTGAAGATGAAATGAAAAAAGGTGCCCACTACCTTTTGCTCGTTTACGACTCAAAACCAGTGGGATATACAGCCTATGAAGAAAATGAAGAAGGAGTCTATCTTAGCAAACTCTATCTCCATGCTAATACGCGCGGAAAAGGATTCTCTAGCCAAGTATTTGACTGGTATGAACAATTAGCAAAAGGTAAACGACTATACCTCAATGTCAACCAAGGAAATGCCCTAGCTATCCGCATTTATGAACATCGTGGCTTTACCCTTGCTGGTGAGAGATATGTAGATATTGGTCAAGGCTTTATCATGAATGACTATATTTACGAAAAACTTTGCTAAAAAAATGGACAAACCCCTTTACAAGACAAGAGTTTTTTAATAAAATAGTTCTTGTCTTAGGCCAGCTTAGCTCAGTTGGTAGAGCAACGCACTCGTAACGCGTAGGTCACAGGTTCGAACCCTGCAGCTGGCATATCAATAAAAGCGTTGAGCCTCATGAGGTTCAGCGGCTTTTTTATAACGTTTTTCCATTAAAATATCTATCGTTTTGTTTGATGTTGCCAAAAAAGTTGCCAAAACCAATTGTGAATTGTGCACAAGTTTATGATTGGAGTTATTTTAAAAAGCAAAGCATTCTTAGAGGATTTAGAAGAACTCGAAGAATTAATTGCAACACGCAAAAAAAGCCCTAGCGAAAAACTAGGGCTTAATTCGTTAAATGCCTACTTTTTTGGCGATTTTGTCAACCTTGTCAGCCAACTCTTGTAAATTAACAACAGGTTGTTGTAATCTAATCCACCATGGTGCTTTGTTATCCCAGGTATATTCTGGAATTTCTTTTCCATTATTTTTACGATAAACTTCCTTCAAAATATTAATTACATCAGGATGACTAATGTATTCATAAGTTACTCCATTGAAATAATATGCATCCTTTCCATTGCCTTTTTTATTTGGAATCCAATAAATTGCGTACATAGTTACTGTACCTCCTTGATTTGTATTTTGATTATTAATATTTTGAGCAACCCCTTGCTCGACATCCTTTTTAAATTGCTCCTTGCTAATACCCCACTTAGCTAAGTATGGATATGGGTCCGTATGATCAGACCCATTATTTGGCTGATTAGCAGTGCAGTATGCGTGTGTTTTAATGCCTTCAAGCGCGCCGCTGTCTAACGTGGTAGGAATACCACCTTCCGTCGCTAATCGACGTAGTAAATCGACATAAATCTTATAGTCAACCATAAACTCTTCTTTGGTCTTGTGACTCTCGATTAACTCAACCGCTGCGTAGGTCTCGTAATTCCAATCGCCACCGACATCGTATGCTCCTCGGTTAGTTAGCGCTGTTTGAATCGCTCGTCCGTTTCCTACAACGTGTGTAAAATAACCACTATTAAGGTCTTTGCGCTGCATGTAGTCAGCCTCGTTCTGCGCGGTACTATTAGGATTCGCCGTACTATGTGCGTGCACTTGTCGATAAGGTGGATACCCAACTCGTGGTGTATCTGTTCTCATTTTCCGTCATCTCCCTTGTCTGCTGCATTTTTTAATTTTTCCAAATGGTCAACTACAAATTTAGGCAACGGTAATCCTAATTGTCCTAAATTTTCTGTTACTGAGATTCCGTATACTGCGATGTAGAAGATTACAAACGCATTCGCCATCATGGTCAAATCCATAATACGTAAATATGGATAAGCAACCACTACCAATAACACGACTAGTAAGTGTTTGACGATACCGAGTAAGCCTTTAGTCGAGTTGCCTTGTTTTCCAAGTAACCCCTTAGAAATACCTGTAAATACATCAAACAATACTAGCCAAATAAATACCTGGATAAACACGTTGTCTGCTAAATGTCTAAATTCTGCCAATAATTTCAAATTGTCTATTATCATCATTTTTAACCACCATTCTTTCTAAATTAAAAGGATGTGGAAATATCCACACCCATAGCTATTATTCTTCGTTTTCCGATTCCACGTTATCCGCTTTTAGCTTTTCAATTTCCGCTTTCAGATTCTCAATCTCTCTATCCTTATCATCAATCGTAGCTACTAGCTGTAATCGTTCTAATTCGAGCTGTCCTAATCGTTCTTGTACTAGCTGATTCAACATTAGTTAATCCCTCCAGTTAATTCTTTGACAAACTCTTCTTTTGCTTTATCAAACCATTGGTTAGGCGTTAGCTCGTTTAAATTATAGCCACTTTCGTTATTCAAAGGCACGTTCGCCGCTAAACTGATAAAGCCGATATTCGCATTCATAAATACTGTAGCATTCGTGATTTGTCCTTCTTCCACTTGTAAATTGACATTCGTTACATTTGTTGTAATCATAATAAATTACTTCCTTTCGTGTTATATATTATATTTTCCAAAAGATTTACTTTATTTGATAATTTTTGCACTGCACCAATTAGGACTGGGATTAAGCCACTATCTTTAATCTGATAGTAACCTCCTACCTTGAATACCGCGTTGGGCAATATTTCTTCGACTTCTTGAGCAACTAAACCAAAATCCTCGTGTACATTATCTGATTTCCAGTCAAACTGTCTTACAGCTAGCTGATTGATTTTATCTAGCGAATCTAATATAGAAGGTTTGATATTATTTTTTAAACGTTGATCGGACAACCACATTGATATGCCCCATGCTTTTCCTGCTCTACTTCTGACTTCGGTGTATGTACCAGAAGCATTTGGATTAGCTATAGTCATCTGTTTTATAGCCGAATCATTATTCATTGTGGTTTGTGGAATATAATTAGCATTGACTACTAGCTGCTCTTGATTCTTCGTATAAATTTCCAACCTACCTTGTGTACTTTCAACAACCGACTTTCCGTCTTCGTTGGCTATTATTCTTAGGTAGTAAGGAGTTTTATCAGTACGGCTAACGGTGTTAGCAACCAAATCAAGATACGCTTTCTTTCCGACAAGATGTATTCCAGAATTTAAATTCGTACCTACGTTTGTAGATTCTGGCTCTATCTTAAAACCTTCTGCATGAAATTCGATTTTTCGTTTGGCAAATACACCATCACTATTTTTCATCTCGTTCAAAAATCCACTATATGTTAGTTTGGTGGAACCGGCATATCCATTAGTATCAAATATTGTCATGTTAACAGATTGTGCTCCATAATACCCGATAGAATTGTTTTGCGTCGAAATGAACCAACCATCCATTAATTGAGTTGTGCCATTAGATCCAGTAGACTTGACAATTGTTCCGTCAATCGTTCCACCTTTGATATAATTTCCGCTGATCTCAGTCGACTTAATCTTGTTGGTAATAATGCTGTTAGCCACCAAATTATTAATAAACGCGTCATCCATTTTAGTGGAGCCATTTAATCTGATTAATTTTGCGTTAATCTCGGCTGTAGATGTGTTTGCGTTTAGGTTAAGCGACGCTAATATATCGCCAGCGCTATTTAAAGCTGTTATGGCATATTTGTTAGCCAGTTGATTGACCTTAGTTGTGAGCCCTGTACTGCTATCGTACACGGTTGATGAAATGCGGTCAGCAAGCTGCTTGACTTCTGTGTATTGCGTTAGGGTTGCCATGTCTTCTGGCGCCGGGTACCAGTCTGTCATCATATTTCCAATCTCTAACTTTTCGTGTCTAGATTGAATATTTGTTTCCAGTTCTGTGATGTTTGTGTTCGTAGAATTTATTAAAAAATCAATTCTTTGATAACCTACTAATGTCGAATCAATACGCACGGTCAACTTTATTTTTTTTCTTCACCGATATTACAAATTTCTCCATAATAATTTAGCCTGTCTGCATCGCTGTTAAAAAACTGGACTCTAATTCTTCCACCTTTGATAGCGTTTGACGGTACTTTTAAATCGCAAGATGCAGTAATATAATCTCCAACTTTTAAATTCAAATCAGATAAATTCCTAGAAAATAAAATAGCCACCCACTGACCCAAATCGAATTTTTTATAGTCTTTGTGCGTTCCTGTTAGATAATTCCTACCGCCGACTTGTAAATTATCCAACTTACTCTTTGTACTCTTCACATAACTAGCAATTCCTTGACCATCTATCGTCAATTTGCTATCAATTGTTGACTTGTCATAGTAATTGCCCAACTTAGTATTAATATCTTGCGTATACTGTGCTGTTATCCCACTGACTGCTGTGGATAATTTGCTGTCAACCGTCGTTTTTTGGTAGTAGTTGTTAGATAGGTTGTTGTTAATACCGTCGATTTGTGACTGTTGGTCTTCTGGCGCTGGGGACCAGGGTGTAGCTGTGTTTCCTTCTTCTAACATAAAACCGTATACGCAAATTTCTACTCCTGCCGTTACAAACCAAATATATGGTATAAAAAATGCATCTAGCGTTGTATCAAATTCGATTGTGACTTTTGTCCATTTGTTTGCTATTAGTCTACTCACACTATATTTAAGATTAGTTTCTGTATGGATGTTTGTACCATTGGCAACTTGATGATGACCAATACTATCAAAAGCAAATCTGTGATCTACGTTCGTTTTTATCCAATAGCTAAATATATAATGTTTACCTTTTGATAGATTATAGTATCCGTAATTATTTGTAATTCTAATCCCATGAGAATTACCGCTTACTCCATCATTTATTTTAATTTTGTAATATTTTAATGAGCCTTCCGTTATCACTTCGGCGGTCGATTCGCCATATTCAAAATATTTCATATTACTTTCGCTGACTTCTGAGTGTAGTAGTAAGTTTCGTCCACCGACTTGCAAATTATCCAACTTATTCCCAACTTCAGTAATCCCACTAGCCACCTGTTCAATACGGTTGCTTGTTTGGTCTATCCTAGTCGACTGAGTGGTTACCGTCTTAGTCAAGCTAGCTACATCAGCGATTGCCTTATCAGCGTTAGATTTCGCTGTGTTAGCTGTGCTGACTGCACTATTTGCACTCGCTACAGCATTAGTCGCATTTTGGCTAGCACTGTTTGCTACGTTTGTTGCATTTGAGGCTTTATCTAGTGCACTGTTTGCTGTGCTACTTGCGTTCGTAGCGCTAGTCACTGCACTGTTAGCTTTGCTGTAAGCGTCGTTGGCTAACTTCTGCGCTTCGGTCGTATTTGTTTGTATCGTTTCAATACTGGACACTTGCTGACTTATTTTCTTTGCGGTTTCTTCCTTAAATGAGTTGTATTCGCCTTGTAATGTCGTCAAGTCAGATTTAACTGCGTATTTTTCCGACATTTCCTGTTTCACGCTTGCCACTGAGTCGGATATTGTCTTATTTAACGTTAACTGTGTCTCAGACAAATTCGTCTTGGTGGCATAATTTTGAGTGAGCGTAGTCTTGACGGTCTCAATTTTACTAGCTAAATCAGTTTCAGCGCTTGCTAAATCAGACCTTACGTTATCCACATTCGTATTTAACTTACTGATTTCTGTGTTTGTCAATCCGATTAATCTATTTGCTTCGGCCGCATCTGCATTAGCTTTATCGGCTAACTCCTTAGCTGCATTTGCTAGTCCGTTAACTAAGGCGGTCTGTTTGCTTGCTTCGTCAGCTGTATCTTTAGCACTATTCGCTGTATCTATAGCGCTATCTGCTTTACTATCGGCCGCGTCTGCTTTATCCTTTGCTTCATCTGCCACTTTAGCAGCGTCGTCTGGGTTGCGTTCCCATTTGTATACTTTAGGGTTTGTGCTTGCCTCTGTCGAATAGTCAACATAATAACCACGGTATTTAGGTATTTTCGTTGTAGGCAATTCTAAGCTAAATCCTACGCTACCATCTGCTGAGTCTGCCCATGCTAGATGCACGACTGGCGTTTTACCTGGCGAGCCGTCTTTTACGTTAAATACCGTTAATTCATTTCGCCCACGTTCTCGGCCATCTTTTTCTGCAATTATCAGATAAGTTGCCAATTCGTCGATACTACCGGCTCTCACGATAATACTTGCGTCGTGGCTGTACTCGGTCGAATTTTTAAACCAGGTAAGGTTAAACTCATTCGTGACGTCTTTAGGGCCGTCCATGACGCGTGCAGTGAGTGTTGTTTCACCAAAACCGTTTTTAAAGCTGTAACCGTTAGATGTCAGTATTTGGACATCAAAGACTTTATTCGCTTCAATCAGCGCGTTCATACGTGTGATTAATTCGTCGGCTATCTCGCTATATACACGTACATAGTTTGATAATTCTGTCCGATTGTTACCTTGTAGTTTATCGATTAGACTCCATTTTTGCTTAGTAACTCTAGCAGTTAGCATTAAATCATCCGTCGTGTATTTGTCATCGATCAGCAATACTTTATCGTTCACGTCTGCGTCGATATAGCCATCAATTGTGTAGTCAATCTGTGGCTCGCAATGTTTTTTCAACTCTCCCAACATATACGCATATAATGCTTCTTTAGTCGCGTGTTCGGTATTGTCAAATTCTCGCACAATATAGCCATCGGAAGTCTTTTTATTGGTAATAGATATAAACTTATCTCTTGCCTGTGGCGCATAGATTGTTCCACCTGACGTGTAAAATAGTAGTTTCTTTTCGTCGTCATAAACTTTCTTATCGAGTCCACTGATGGTTAATCCATCTTTACCAGTCCCACGTATAGCCGAGTAAAATTCGTCGATGGATGATTTAAATTTAATCAATTTTAGTTGGCTGTTACTAATTCTAAAAGGCGTTCCAGTTCTGTCTTTCCCTAACTCATTCAGCGCATGGACGTTTAATCTAAATTCTTTCAGCGAGTAATCGTCATTGAGTTCTGTTTCAAATTCGATTTCTGCATCAAATTTTGTGGCTATACTTAAAATTCTAGCTAAAATCGTATCTTCGCCAGTCCATTCTAACTTACGAGAGCGGTTGGATATCGTATTGACGTTTAAACGTATCGAATGTTCTGGGTCAAAGACATTTAAATATTCTGCAAAAGTCATATTCCGACTAGCCTTATACGACGAGCGTACTTCTCGCAACGCTTCTAGTGACAAGCTGCGCGCTTCGACTTGATATTCATATTCAGATTCCCTAGATACTGATGTAACGGTCATCCAATAGTCTTTTCCACGAAAAATAAACGCTAAACGCATTCCCACATCGACTATCTGCGTCTTACTATAATATTTAAGGTCTAAAAAAGCCGACCCTTGAGCGTATACCTCTAAGTCGGCTGAATGATATTTAATTCCGTTCGCGTTGTCGAAAAAACCGATATTATAGCTATCCGTGGAATCTCTAATTGCAATTCTTGTCAAATGTTATACCCACCTTTCTACGATTTCCGCTGTGGCTGATTTAATTTCTCCAAAGCTAGATGTAGTTAAAATGATTTCCGTCTCGCCTGGCGGTACTAAGAAATACTTACTACCTTTGATTTCGTCTTTCTCAGCGACCTTATTGTTGACGTATAATTTGCCTTGCTGACCATCGATTTTTAATTTCGTACCGCTTGGATATCTGTTAGGTACGTCCTTCCAATAGGTCGCATTTAATTTCGTGAAAGAAAAATCAGACAACCCCATCTCAGTTGCCAATCTGTCTGTGGAGTTTAGACCTGCCATTTGCCCTAGGAAAAATTGGACTTTTTTCGCTTTGAGATTTTTTAAAGCGTTTGATTGGTAGCTAAAATAACTGCCATACCAATAAAACGTGACTTTATCAGCTTCTTTTTTCAAATCAAACATATTGCTGTTTTTGGTAATGCCCTCGCCACCGTAAGGATTGTCTCTTAACCAAACAGATGTAGTGAACGGTATAGTTTTTTTAATTCCTTGACCACCAATCGTAAAACATACTTGGCCTTTGTTTCCACTTCGGTCATATTTTTCGATAATCATGCCAGCAATCAATTGATTGTTTTCATCGACTACACATAAGGCCCATTCGCCAGTTTGCCCCATCAATCCAGCTTCAAATCTTGCTCTCGCCCAAATATACCAATCTGTACACGTTTCAGACAAAGGTAATTCTTGGATTGCGCCAAAATAGCCACCGTTAGCCGTGTTTGTAAATCCTTTATTAGCTAATTTTAGCCAGCCGTTTTGGATAGACATATCGGTTACATCTTTTTTGTTTTGATTTTCATAAAAAGTTGTACCCGCTGTCCATTGAGCAAAGCCTGTATGCAATTTGACATTCTTCTTCGCTTGCTCCATGTCTGCTTCATCGACTTTGCCAAATTGTAGGATTCCGTGTTCGGACACTAAGCCGATATAGCCAGTTTCCCTTGCGATATCAATGTTGTAATTCACATACGCCCATTCGCTACCGTTGTTAACAATTGTCGTTTTCCAAGAGGCGTCTGACTGTTTGGTAAATGTAAAGGGAGTGATGGTTTTAGATTTTGATACGCCGTCAACAACTAAAAACGAAATACTTCCTGTGGCTTTATGATTGCCACGTTTCATTTCTATTTTTCCTGTTGGCACCGCGTCAAAATAGCGATTATCTCCAAATTCTAATTTCTTAGGTTCTTTAACGTTTAAAATTTCTTGTAGCCAATCATGGACTAGTCGTGGATTTCCATCTGTTATAAACGGCAAATTAATGATTTTTGATTTACGATCTAAATAAAAAAAGGTTAAATCATCACTAACAATAGGTTCATAATCTGCTCCGATGAACGGACTATATTCGTTTAAAATCGTAATTCGTGATGTTAAATCCACACCATTAAATTTTACTATCATCTATCTAATCACCTCCCATTTACTAAATCTGCACGCATCTTATCGCGATTTTGCAAATTGTCTACAAATTGATAAGACTTATTGGCGATGTCTTGCGCTGAGATAGACCATTGCTTGCTAGCCAACAGATTGAGTAACTTAATAATTTGTTCGTTCTGACTACGATTATCGTCAAGTAATTTAGCTAAATTACTAAAATCTACCACATTGCTTTCAGTAGTTGAATTGTCATTTAACAGATTAAATATCCGTGCGTTCTTCGGAATGCCCACACCTTCTGCATAATGTGGAAATAGCCGTTTGGTTTGACGTGCTGTTAAGACTTTAGAACCTCGCGGCAAGTTAGGAAGAAATACATCGCGTCCTTCTGGGATGAATGGCATTCCGCCTTTTGGAATGACTAACTCTTTATAAGTTGGTCCAGGTTGGTCGTTGACGATTGCCGGTCCACCTAAGTGGTAATTCGTACCTTTAGCAAAATGAATGCCCAATTTAGATAAAGCCGACCTAGCCATTCCTGAAATGCTAGCTACGATATTAAAACGTTTGGTAATTGTTTCGCTTCCGCCAAATGCTCTTACGTTACGAGTAGCTTCTTTAGCCGGAGCAGATGCATTATCAATACCAGTCATTGTCTTAGACCCAGGTGTAATTCCTTTAAATCTATTTAATGCATCACTACCACGATTGGCTTCGCTAACTACACTGTTCGAGTTACCAGTCAATTGCTTTTGTGGTGGATTATTAGATGCATAGCTATTTAACGATTGCTCGCTTTGTAATGCTTTATTTAACAAATCTTGGTTATTCGCATACATTTGCTTAATACCAATCGGTAACGCATTCCATTCATTCATGCGCTGTTCTGATGATAGTATTTTAAACAATGCATCTTGGTTGTTTGCTAACATTAATTTCTCGTTGCTAGGCAAAGCGTTCCAACGATTAAAGTATTCTTCCGACTCATAAATCGTCATTTTGAGATTTTCGTTTTTAGCCAGTAATTCCTTGACTTCGACTGGCAATGTTCCCCAAGATTTTACTTTTTCTTCAGATTGATTAATCACATTTAAAAAGTCGTAATTGCTAGCTTTTAATTCTTTAATCTGTGGTGCGTATTGGTCCCACAATCCTAAATTCATTAATGTTTCTGCCATGACTTCTGGTGTGTTTGAATATAGGACAGCTTTCTTTTGTTCAAAGGTTAAATTATCCCAGTCACCTTTAACTTGTAACGCTTGGGTAATTGTTTTAGTTGCATTACTCTTGATTAATGCCTGTTGCTCGGTAAACGTCATAGATTCCCATTTACCATTCGCAATTGCTGCCTCTGCAATCATTAACTTAGCATTAGATGATAATTTTGCTGTTTTACTTGCAAAAATTAACTGATTCCATCCTTGCTCTGAGTTAGCTGCTTCGTTAATAGCTTCTTGTGCGTTGGTTTTGATTTCTCCTGTCTTAGGATCTAACACTAAGCTATTCCAAAACTCACCGTACTCATTTGCTTCATCAGCCATTAATTTTAATGTCTTAGCATTCTTTTCAGCTGATTGCGCTGATGTAGTTGTTAAATCGCTAAACGATTCCATCATGCGTTTATTTTGCGCAATCATCGCTTGCCCTGCGCCGTTGCTAGCGTCAATAATTTGACCGTTGGCTAAAAAGATTTGATTAGCTAATTCTGGATATTTTTCTAATATCATTGCCATTTGTTGGTCAACGGCTGTAGTGGCTGTCTCGGAGCTTTCTTTAAGCAAGTTGAGGATATTCTTCGCATACTGGCTGTTTAAATCATAACCTGCATCCTGCAATGATTTCTTGGTATTCTCAACTAATTGGGAATATTCTTGTTGTGCATTTTGTCGTTGTTTTCCTAATGACTCTAGCCACGCTCTTGCTTGCGACTCGCTCGCTTCTTGCACGTTACCAGTCATTGCAGCTAAAATCTGTTTCGTTTCCTTTTCGGATTTTCCTAAAGATTGGACATAAGCGGTCGCACTTTCATTGGCTAACTGTTTAATTTGTGTCGTTTCAGCAAAAGTTAACTGGCGATGATGATTGGATGCTTGTTCACGGATAGCTGCAATCTTATCGTTATTTTCTTTAACGATATTCAGATATTCTTGCTGATTATTGATTTCGTCGTTTGTTAACTCATTAGCTGCATTTTGGATATCTTGTGGCAATTGATTAACTAATTCTTTTAATTTCGTAATACGATTCGTCATTTCTGTTTCAATTGCTGTACCCATTTTTGCGAAGTTAGCAACTGCCTTATCTGTATTACTAGATATGCCTTGCTCTAGCAAAGTAAACTGACCGCTTGCTGTTTGTGCGCTGTTTGATACTTTGGTTAATGCTTCATCGGTTGCTTGGCCGACATCGCTACCCCAACGTTTTGTTCGTTGCGCGCTGTTCCACGCTTCTTCGCCCCAAAGCTTCCATGCGCCGTATCCAGCGCCTAACGCTAATACTGTACCACCTATTGCTAAACCAACTGGTCCGGTCAATACACTAGCAAATCCAGCTAAGCCACCAGCACCACTTGCCACACTAGCTGATGTACCTACACCGGTTAGGGCTGTGGAAATACCTGTAGCAGCTGCCTTGGCTTCTGCTTGTTTAGCGATTAAGTTGACTAAGCCTTTTTCTAACGTTCCAAATGCTTTAAATAATCCGCCTATCGTGGTTATGCCGCTACCTAAAATTTTAAAAGTAGGTCCAGCAGCTGCACCCATCGCAATCCATTTCAAAATACTTCGTTGTTGCTCTGGCTCTAGCTTACTAAATCTATCTGCCATATCGCCGAGCGTTTTTAGCCAAGGTTTCGCCGCTTGCAAGCCATCACGTAAGGCATCTACCAACGGACCTCCAAAATCAATTGCTACATTAACTGCTTCGTTACGTAGCATTTTTAACTTAGATTCAGTCGTTTCATATCGTTTGCTTGCTTCGTTGGCTAAAGCATTATTTTCATTGAATGCTTTATTACCACCTTCGATGGCTTTAGTCATTAAGTCACCGGCATTTGCAGCACGAAGTAAAGTGTCTCGTAAACGTACTTCGGTAATACCCATTTCGTCCAAGACTGCAATAGCTGATTTACCATGTTTTTCGGATTCTCCTAACCCTTTGATAAATCGTTCCAAAGCTACTTCTGGCTTGGATTTAAATAATTGTGCGAATTTATCGCTTGTCATCCCGGCTACACTAGCGAATGATTCTAATGATTCACCGCCTTTTTCGACTGCCAATTGAAGAGAGACCATCAATTTGGAAAAGGCAGAACCACCTTGTTCTGCTTCAATTCCGACAGAACTTAAAGCAGCAGCAATCCCCATGATAGAACCTTGAGATAATCCTATTTGTTTACCAGCACCGGCTAAACGTAAGCCCATTTCAGTAATCTCTTTTTCTGTTGTGGCAAAATTATTGCCAAGAAACACGATTGAGGATCCTAAATTACTAAACTTATCTTGTGACATACCAGTAATATTGGCTAAGCGCGCCAACGCTGTACTTGCTTCATCTGCTGATAAGTTAGTCGATTCGCCCATATCAATCATAGTCTTAGTAAATTCGACGATGTGGTCGGTCGAAATACCCAACTGGCCGGCGTTTTCTGCAACTTGTGCAATTTCTGCATGAGTTGCCGGTAATTGTGTAGCTAAATTTTTTAATTGACCTTCTAATTTAGCGTAGGAATAAGTCACGTTTCCGTTTGCATCGACCATTTCGTTGACTGTTTTTTTAACACCAGTAAATGCCGACTCCCAATCGATTGCTGCTTTAGTCACTGCAATTGTGCCGGCCATAATTGGAGCAGTAACACCAACGGTCATCGATGTTCCGATACTAGACAATCCATTACCAAACGTTTTTAATCGTTCGCCATTTTTAATCAGATTATCGCCAGTTTTATTCAGCCATCCGGTAAATCCTTGTGTTTCCACTTGCAATCTAGCCATATCAGCTGCTGTCTGATTAATCTGACCACGATAACCTTGTAATTTAGCTTCAGCTTGTGCTAGCTGTCCGGCTAGTCGTTCTGTACGCTTAGTTGCTTCGCCATTTTTATCAAACGAATTAGCATAATCTGTTTTTAATTGATCAACGACTTTCTGCTGCGCTTTCATCGCGTTAGTTAGACCGTCATATTTTGATTTCAGCCCATCCAACCGATTACCGCTAGCAACAGCTGAATTCATACTTGCTCGTGTGGCTTGTTCCCACATTCTGACTTCATTTTTAGCACTTTGAAGTCCTTTACCGAACTTTGATGAATCAAGCCCTAATTCAACAATCATCTGTCCTAAAGGTGTACCCATATTTGCCATTAAACGTTAACACCTCCTGTTTCTAAAATCCACTGTTCCATATCCATGACTTGTGGTTGTTTTGATTTTTCGGATGCAAAAATAATGTCATCCAAATACTTCACATCTGTATTTAATAAGTCTTCAAGTGACCAACTCGGGAATGCTTTTAAAATTTCTCGAGTTAACTTCAAATAGCTTTCGTGTAGGTCACTTCCACTTATTTTGGGGCTTCTTCATCCTCGTCTTCTTTTTTGTAGCCCAACACATCGTACATGATAATATTCATAATTTCGTCAGTAGCGTCTGACGGTTCCAATCCGTCTAAAATCGCATCTTTCGTAACTGCCTTATCATCAAATAAATTCGCTACAAACTCTGCGCGAAAATTGGCTAATTTTAATTCATAGGCAGTATATTCAGCAGTAGGAATAATAGGTTTATCGTTGCCATCTACTGGTAACTGTTGGACGAATTTTTCGTATTCATCCGTAATTTCAGCTTCTTCTTTCAGATAATCCAAACGTTTACGATATGGCACGAATTCCTGGTAATACGTTTTAAATTCGCCTTTCTTATTTCGCAATTTTAATTTAATAGCCATTGTTTTTTCTCCTTTAAAAATAAAAGGCTAGCAATTACTCACTAGCCTTTTTCTTTGTTTTAAAGCCAACCAAATCCACACGTTCGGATTCTAATCCATTCTCTAACGTGCAAATTTGATATGTTCCTTTTCTAATCGTTTGACCTGGTTTCAATCCTTTAATGGTTAAAGGACTTTCTCCTTCTGCGACTAATTCATCTTTTTTGTAAATTCGATAAATCATGTTAAGTCACATCCTAGGCAGCGGCATTAACGAATAATAAATTTTCTAATGCAGTAACTGCTGTATCGCCAACCGCTTTAGCCACATACTGTGCTTTATCATCAATTGTCTTAGCGGAAATAGCCACTGTATACTCATCAGGTTCTGGCGTAGGTGTCTTATCTTCTTTAGTATTTGCAGACATAGAATCTTTCGAGAATTTACCGCAGAAGATACCAACCGCTACACGTTCGCCGTTCAATGCTTTGGATTCTAACATAATCGCCACGTTAGGCGCTTTCGTTGCTTCGCCATATAAAAATAAACCTTCTGATTTCTTTAATGTACCTAAGATTTCATTTTCGATATCGAATGGTAAATCTAAAAGATTTAATTTCATGTTAGGGTCGCCTACACCATCTTGCACGACATAGTAAGCGACGTCCGAACCGTATGCTTTGACTGCTTCACTTGACAATCCGCTTAATTCAAAGCTTGATGTAGCACCTTTGCCTTGCTTCCCTTCGACGACATATTTCTTAGTAGACACTACTTTTAATTCGTCGTTTAAAACTGCGATTGTCGCTTTTTTAAATCCTACAAGTGCCATAATTGTATCTCTCCTTTAATTAATAATCTGTTTTATAAATATCTGATACATAAATGTATCGTCTGGCGTCCACGTATCTTTTTGTTTCCTTAAAATACGCATCTAAACCGCCTGTTAACTGGCTAAATCCCAGTTGTTTCAATAGCTTTTTGACTTCTAACTGTACTTCTTTTGCTTTCATGCGTTTGGTAGCTTCCACATTGACTTGATAAGTCATTTCCATCGCTAATTCATCGTCCGAACCGTAATAGCTAGGCTCTGGTGGCGCCAATGGCGAGATAACGATAAAAGGAGCAGAATTTAAATTCATGTTTTCTGGAGTTTCGTAAAATTTAATACGTTTGTTGTCAATGATTGTAGATGTAGCTAATTTATTGTAAATCTCCATTAACATATCATTCATAGTCCTAACTCCTTTTTAATTACGTCCATCATTATTTCTTTAACTTCATTTTGCATATCATTCATGGATTTCTGAACAGCTCCATAACCTGCTGGAGTAATTCTATTAAACGTTCCATGAGCGTTATATCCAAATTCATTTAAATGGACTAATCGCCATCTTTCCATCGGTCCTTCCCATCCTATATCTATTAACCTCTCACCATATTGATTTCTAACGCGCGACAAAACGACTTCATCTACAGTAGCACCTGTTCTTTTAAAGTACGAAATATCATTTTGAAGTTTATCAGCACCATATTGTCCAGCTTTTTTTAAAGCTTTGTTACTGACAGTAGCTATCACTCTGGAACCTAACTTATTTTCTAAATTTCTTAGTACACCTTCAACTCCATATATTTTGTAATCGTTAGCCATCAATCATCACCAACCACTCCTAACACGATAGTATATTTATCATCTGTTGGGCGAATGTCATAGATGTTAAACGTTTGATTTTGATATCTATAATCATCCACTTTAACTTGTAAATCTCGCGTCGGAATAAACGCTGTCGATTGATTTCGTATCACAATGGTCATTCCGAATTTCGCATTGATATTATTCAAAATCTCAATATCTTTCATCGACGAATTGTAGATTTCACAAAACGTAGAAAAGACTTCTGATAATTCATCTTCACTTGGTTCTGGCCCATCATAGCTATTGCTTAAAAAATGGACTGGCGTTTTCAAACGACCATTATTCAGTGGTTTCTTCCATTCAAACGTTGGCTTCATCATCAGTCACCGCCTTCTTTAAGTTAGCAATGCTAGCTGTTCCTAAGTCATTGATAAAATTATCATAAAAAAATTCTAAGCTATCATTGTATACATATCGACTTCGTTCAATGACTAACTCACGGATAGCTGGATCAGTCAAATTATCACTACCTGTTAATTTTTCAATGGCAGATACGGACGACTCTAAGATAGCTTTTAAATTTTCGTCATCCGTATCATAGCCGATTCGCATACGTTGCTTAAATAATGTTAAAAGGCTATCATTCATCGTCGATACCCCCATTAATTAACTTCCACCATAGCCGTGGTCTCAGTAGTGGTTACTCTGGCCAAGCTAGGTGGAACGGGGGCTTTTACTCCCCCGGAATAGCCAAAGTCCACACAGCAGCAGCAGTATTATCGTCTGCTTTACCGTAAGCAAATGTCTTAGCAGTGTAAAGATCCATATCTTCCATTGCTAAAGTTTCTTGATACTTGCGAATTGTAATACCGCCACCAACAGTAGCATAGTAGCGATCTTTAACGAACGTAGTTACTTTGCTTGCTGTTTGCGCTACAGATTCGATAATTTCTAAGTTAAACGGCATAGCTGTCACATAAACACCCATTGCATTTAAGGTTGTGTATTGCGCGCGTACTTCCCATGCGTCTTGTGGATTTACAACCATTACTAACTTACCGGCTGTGGCTACTGCTGTCTTACCGTCTTCTTTTACGCTGTGTAATTTAAATACCTTAGTCAATTCTTTAACAGTCGTTTTAGCATCAGCAAATGTTAAAGTACCGCTAGGGTCTTTTTCTGGATACACGCCACCGGATACAGATACGCCCTTTTGTACTTGGCGAGTTAATCCGATTGGTTTGTCCTTGCCGTCACCTGATAAAAACGCTGCTTCTAAAGCAACCGCGAACACTTCATCGATTTGTGTACGAACAAAACGTTCAATCCAACCAACACCTAAGTCTTGCAAATCTTTAGGAATAACCACAAAGGCAGTTAATTTAGAATCGATGTTTTCTTCTTCGCTAAATGCTGCATCTAATTGGCCTTTGATTTCTCCATAGATTTTACCCCAAACAGCCTGACCACTAGTTGTTGATTTTAAAATTTTACGACGCATACCACTATTCACTACGCCAATAGCTGTTAATAATGGATGTGCTGTTTCTAAATCTTCAAAGATACGATCAATCGTTTCTTGTGGTAATAATTTTTCTTCTTTGTAGCCGACTTCTTTCGTGATTTCGTTAAAGAATTTACGTTCGCGAGCAGATAATTGTCCATCTAATGGATTAACTGCAATTGCTGCTTCACTTGCTAAACGCGCTTCTGCAACCACATCTTCACGTAAAACATCTAGCATTTCTGCATATAACTTTCCTTGCGTTTCAACATCTACGCCACCTTTGATAGCTGAGATAAATTGGTCGCGGATGTCAGTAAATTTTTCTGATAATCGAATTGTCATTCTTCATTCCTCCAATTTTTGAGTATTAAAAAACGAACCTGTCAAATCCTAGCGATTGTTGTTTAGGTTTCGCTTTCGATTTAGGTTCGTCTTTTTCGGTATTTTTCAATTTTTCTGCCACCTTATCGGCTAACTTGTCATAGTCGATATTAAGTGGCTGTTTGATTAAATTCGCAATCTTTTCGACTGCTTGATGTGGTAAGCCACCACCGATATTCGCTGCAATATCTTGTGGTTGAATTTCTTCTTGGAAAAGCATTTCATCCGCTAATCCAATTTCAATAGCTTTCTCAGCGGTAAACCACGATTCTTTTTCCATGATAGCCAGTAACTCATCTTTAGATTTACCAGTTTTCAACATATAAGCATT
This sequence comes from Enterococcus cecorum DSM 20682 = ATCC 43198, assembly GCF_000407565.1. Classification (GTDB taxonomy): domain Bacteria; phylum Bacillota; class Bacilli; order Lactobacillales; family Enterococcaceae; genus Enterococcus_E; species Enterococcus_E cecorum. The sequence goes on along the minus strand of NZ_ASWI01000003.1, from coordinate 604,508 downwards.
CGCAATAGATTCGTTGACGCCACGTAATACTTCTGCTTCTTTTTCAAAGTCAGATGCATTACCACTGGCTGTCGTCCATGCGTTGTGCAACATCAATTGAGCGGTAGGCGATATTTTAACCACATCTGCTGCCATGGCAATAACTGATGCAGCACTAGCAGCAATTCCTGTAACGGTAATCGTTACTTTACCTGGGTAAGATTTTAAAATTGTATAAATCTCGCTTCCGGCAAATACGCTACCGCCGTAGGAATTTAATTCAATTTCTAAATCTTCGCCATTCGTCGGTAGACTACTTAATTTTGATGATGAAATATGTGGGATTCCCAACCATTCATAGATAAATGCATCATCACTATCGATAACTGTTCCATTAAGTTTGATTTTCATTTTCACTCACCTCCTTTTCATAATTCTTGGTAATGTAATATTCATCACCATTTTCGATTGCGTCATAGTCTAACTCTTTTCGAATTTCATTACGATTAAATGCACCACTAGCAATCAACTTATCAATTGCTTCTGCTAAATCAAACAAATCTCGGCGATTAATGCCAATTACATTAATGGCTATTCCGCTTTTGATTTCTGACTCGGTTAGAAACTTCGCATTTAACTCGCCTTCAACTTTCTTAACCAACGGTCCTAAACAATACGCATTAAATATTTCTTGCGCTTGTTCTAACTCGCCAATATCGCCATGTAATAGCTTAGTCGGTATACCAAGCAAATCAGACACATCATCAATGTACTGCCGCTTCCATGCTTTCAATTCTTCAACCGACTGCGTACTGTTACCGACTTTATTGGTTATCTCGCTATACTCTAACTTGTTAGGTACATTGACTACCGACACATCGTTCGTGCTAAACGATTTAAATAGCTTGTTGATATACGTTTGCAATACTTCTAAAGTCGCTTCATCCTGATACAGATTACCGCCGATTGTTTTTAAAATTCCGCGTATCTGGCCATTACGTTTAGCTGCTTCGTACATTCGATTGTATAAGTCGTTAAAATCCTCATACATTCCATTGATGTAATGACCTAAACTCGTATTTGCGTATTTTAAATAAATGACTTCATCAGCGCTAAATGTACGTTTGTATTCATAATCTTTCACAACTACATTCGTAAACGTATCAACATACACGGCGTATTCTTTGCGATACCACGAATCAGCTATCAGTAACTGGTCATCATCCGTTTTAATGATTAACACTTCATTTTTGGTAATTAACCGATAAACAACGCTATGCCAAAACTCCGGGGACGCTTGGTCTAAATTCGGTCGCGTGTTTAAAAGATACTCGATGCTCTTTTGATAATTCGTTGGGTCGGACCGATTATTCGTGCGTATCTTAAAAGTCGACTGGCTAAATGCCCTAGCTAAAAATTCAGCGTTGACATCCAAAGCAAGTTGCTTCATATACAAGGCACTCACTTGTTCTTCAAAAGCAAGGATTTCTTCAATTGAGCTAGCTATCTGCGCTTCTCGATTGCCAAACAGCCAATTAAAAATTCCCACATTCCCACCTCCTTTCTAAAACTCCAAACTATTAACCATACCGAGCAAGTCCGCCATCGAGTCTTCCACTAATATCTCACGTTTATAAAGTGCTGCAATGAAAGCGTGGAAACCGTCTGTCTTACGTCGTACTGGTTCTTTCTTCAAATAGCGTATATTCCCATTCCCATCTTGCTTCGTGTATGTATTATCAACATACCAAAGCATGGACGGGTTATCAGCAAAAATAAAACGTTCATTTTCAAATCCATCTTCGATAATCGGCGCAACTTTTGATTGCACACCGCCAGGATTTCTTAAAAATTCATACTCATAGCCATTTTCTTCTAGTAATGGTTTGATTAAATCCATTCGGAAACTATCGCCGACTACAATATCAATCACGTAGCCTTGATTGCGCCATTCGTTGATTTTATCCACGATTAAGCGTGGATCAATCGAAGGGCCATCAACTAATGTGATAATTCCTTTTTCTTCCCACTCATCAAATGGTGGCTTCATCGCAAATTCTTTAATCGCTTGTTTTCTAGCGAATGAGTGTTCTTTCCAAACGTACTCATCGCCATATTTAAACAGCATTCCTACGCTTGCAAAGTCTTTGATGCTTGCAAAGTCGATACCAACCACACAAGATGACCCACGAAAATCGTAAGGAATATTCCTTTGAGTAGCTAATAATTTCTGACGGCTAGTAACATCTTTCTCTGCATCGGCAGTTGTCATATTCATGCGTTTGGTCATAAATTCTTTTCGTCGACTAGGCTCTGCATCCAAAGATTTCCACGCTTTCATAACTTTATTAAACAGTCGTTTAGCATAAGGTGTATCTTCGTCAAACATCGGATTTGCCTTCGCCCAATTGTCAGGATCTTCCACTTCATCTGGATGGTCTAACTTGCAGATAAACGGAAATAAATGGATATCGTCTTTGGATTCGCCTTTTAACAAATTCATCGAACGTTCAGTCAACTTGTCATAAAAGCCATCACGTACGTAGCCGTTCGTACCGTTGTAGAATGTTCTTGAGTGGGCGATTTTTCCAAGTCCTGACATTTGAATATCTACGGCATCTTGATTTTCAAAACCGTGTATTTCGTCAAATTCTAGGCAACCATCACGGGCCGAGTCCATCGTTTTTGGATTGTTGGTCCGATATTTAAACTCGCTTGTATTCGCCTTTCCTAAAATCAACGTCTTGGTCAAATAGAAATGATTTTCTAAAGACTTCGTAATAGCCACATCGTAGACTTCTTTAAAGCTTACTTTCGCCTGGTCTTCCGAATTAGCGGTAATTGTCACGTTATATCCACGTACTGGATAAAGTGGCGAGATGAAAAACATATCTCTAGTAGACATAAATCCGTTCTTTCCGCCACCACGAGCAAGCGTGATGAAAAACTCATCGAAGAACGGTTCGCCATCTGATTTTTGGAACAGAAACATAAATGGCGTAATGAATTTTTGATATTTTGCCAGCGGAAAGAAATTTTTTTCAGCAAAGCGAACATACTTTTTGATTAAGTCATTATCAAAATACACATCATCACGAGTTAGGATGTATTTCTGTAGATATTCAATTAACATGATTCGCTCTTTGTTTAAAATGATTTTTCCACTCTGCCACAATTCAATATATTCATCAATTAATGGATGACTGATCATAATAAGTCACTTCCTACTGGAGCAGATTCTTTTAATTTATCTTCGACTTCTGGTGGCAAGTAACTAGCCAACTGTTTGATGATTGCTTGATACGACTTATCATAAGTGGCAAATTGTTTAACAATCGGTCGTTCGCGTTCATACGGTTCGGTTTTTTCAGATTGCGAAAAATATTCGTATCGACCATTTTCGCAAATGTCTACCCAAGCATCATTCATCAAAATCCTTAATCGACTCGCTTGGATAATCAGACCTTCAATTAGTTTCATCTGATTATCTGGAACGTTGCCTTTGAATAATTTAGTCAGCCGATTTTTCTCTTTTTTGACTTCTTTTTCAAATTTTTCTAAGTCGTTCATTTCCGCCTCACTCCTTTCTATCCTTGTCGTGGTGGGGTTACGCGCATATCAAGGCGCATTTCCTGACAGTTGACCCCTCCCACCGGTTCCTGAGTTTGTTATTTTATCGAATTCTTTTGCATGGGGGGGTACTATTTTCCCCACCATTCCGATTTCCTGAATGTAATTTTATTATTTTTGTTATTTGACCTAAACTGAAACCTATGATGCCGTTGGTTATGATGATACTTGCACAATGTACGAGTGTTATCCAAGTCATAAGCAAGGTCTGGACGTTCCGACACCTCTAGGATATGGTCGACCTCCAACACTCCTCGTTCTGGATCCTTACCCACATTCACATAACCTTCGTTTGCGCACCATTGACACTCATAATGGTCCAGCATCTTACGCTCGTCCCGCAACGCTCGCCACTCAACAGAGTTGTAAAACTTTCGCCGACCTTCTTTGGTCTTTAACTCAGTCGTGCTTACTCTCATCAAAAGCAGCCATGATGATAGCTGCTATCATACATACGATAGCTACCAGGATTAATATTCCGAATGCATAACCGATTAATTTTAATAGCAACATTTTCATCCGTCCTTTCTGCAAAATAAAAGACACCCACTTTTCGTGGATGCCATGAATAGGGTAAGGTATTAATGAAAAAACAAGAAAACATAAGGAGGTTGTCTTTCCTCTATTTTTGTAGCATTCTTTCGAATTTTCTACGTTAATAGAATAACACACTCAAAACAATAAAAACATACAAACACTGAGTGAACATTTAGTGAACATGGAATTTTAAAATAAAGAAGTTTGCTGATATTTTTTATCTAAGTCGTAATAATCAATGTCATTTTTCTTGCTTTGCCTACTTTCAGCGTTCGATTCATAATCATCCAAAAATGTTAGGATGTTTCTAATTTCGGAATGCTTTTTTCTGATATATGATTCACTATATCCAGTTTGTTCCGCTATTTCTTCAAGCGAACAATTTTCGATATATTTTAACCTGACAATGTCATTTTCCAATCCTTTAAAAGTGTCGATTATTTTGAGCAATTCTTCTTTCTGATCAGCAAGAATTTTCAGTTCATCTTCAATAGCAATAATCGTTTCTTCCAGTTTACTAGAGCGAGAATTCTTTTCGATACGAATTTTGGCTAAATCACCAGATATCCAGCGGTCTAGTTCTAGTTTGCTCTTATTTAAGTTCCATTTTAAAAATAAAATTTGGTCTTCTAAATCCTGGTAATTTTTAAGCCATTCAAATCTCAAAATACTCACTCCTCGTAGAAATTAATCCTCTTGCTCTAACTTGATGATAAAATTCTTAATTGTTGGACCGCTAACACAATATCTTCGGCCAATCACGCTAAAAGGCAATTCTTGTTCATTTCTCATCTGCAAGATTTCATCTCTGTGCTTGTATAATTTGTGTTGTTCGACTGGTACTGGTCCAGTATGTGTTGGTTTCTTCGGTTTTGGTCTTTCCTTATACTTAATTAAGTTAGACAATCTGCAATCCATCAAATCGCTGTTTTTAAATCCGATACGCTCTTTTGTCGGCCCTTTGAAAGCTTCGTAAATAGTTATATGTAATTTATAATTACAACTATTATGACTGTAAGACAAACAACCATTTTTATCAAAAAGCAAATTTTTATGCTTTGCAATTACTATTAACGATTTAGAATTTTCTTCAACCACACGGATTACTTGGATAATATCCGCTTGTTCACTTACTATAATATCATTAAAACGATAAGCATATTTCCAAAATTTACCTTCGAATTTAAAACCATCTCTGTATTTCATAAAATGAATACTTGTAAATTCGTTTCCTAAATTGTAATTACCACCCATAGCACGACGGACAAAATATAATTCTTCATCCGTCAGCATAGTTACAGCAATTTTCCAGTCTTTGTCGCATTTGTCGTTTAACAACTTAATTGCTTGGAAATATTCTACTGATGGCATGTGGTAGCCTCCTTTCGTTGGTTAGGCGTTATATTTCCTAAAACTCAATCTTGATTCTTAATTGCATATCCACTAATGCCACGATAATCAAATGTGGCTTTTCTCCAAACTTTCGTGGATGCTCCAAAATATTCAAATTCAATTCCATTTGTTGTTGGTGTTAAGTCTTTAACACCTTTAAATTTGTAAGTATATCCATTTGTTGTAAAAATAATTATTTCCATGTTTAACTCTCCTTTTTCTCGCTTTACTAATTCATCTATTTGTTCAGGGGTTTCCTTAACCATTACGCTCTGTTCGCCACACCATATGATTGTACTCCCTTTGTATTCAATATCTGTTACTTTGTAAAAATCTACATAAAATCTCTCTCCTGTCAAACTATCCGTCAACTTAATCAATCTCATAATCAAATCGCCTCCGCCTGTTTGATAAGCTGTACGATTTTTTCTGGTGTTTCCACTACTTCGAATGCGGCACTACTTGTACTCATGTATAAGTAGGTCGTATTTTTTAATCGGCTAAAATTTTCTATCTTGTCTACGTTAAAGTATCTTTCTTTGTAAACTTTGCGTGTGTTCGTGACTTGCATTTTCAAATTACGTGTTTGTAGTCGGTTCACTTCCGTCAACTTAATAAATCTCATTTCTTCACTGCCTTTCCATATCTGATGCAATTTTCCAAATACCTTAATTGCTGTTTAGCGTATGCTTCGTCTTGTCTATCTCTCAAACGATTGTATACATCATCTAAAACTCGTTGGTCAAAGCGATATTCGCTTACTAATTGATTGATTTTCTCCCATGTTTCACTCATTTGTCGTTACCTTTAAACAAATCAACGTCATTAACAATTGTTAGATTGCCTTTTTCATCTTGATCAATTTGGTCGACAAACAAATAAAATTCATCCTTCTTTAAAACATACTCTCCCACTTTTCTCAGAAATTCTAATTTCGTTTCTGCAGCGACTACTGCTCGTTTGTCATCTTCGTCACCATTGTAAAGTAAGTACATATTAGTTATTCTCCTCTCGTTTTCTCGTCGTGCTTATTTCAACCAACGTATACATTTCGTCTTTAAAATAAAATCCAAAGTCTAACCAATAAATTCTAGTTTCTGTTTTAAAACACAGATATAGGTATAGTCCTAGAACGTTAACGCTTACTATTAATCGCATTCGTCCACCTCAATCAATTCATACTTACCTTCCATATCTTCCAAAAACTCTCTTACTGGTTGAATGGATTGTAATTCATCTTTTGTAAAGTGAGTTTTAGCAGAGTCAGTACATCTTTTACTGTTTATTTCGATACTATCATTCTTTTTATAATAATTCAGATATCTAAAATGCTCTTTCCACCCACGCATATTGAATTTAACCAAATACTTTTTAGGTTCTGGCGGTATCAACTCGACTTCATAATTCAAAAAATCACCACTAATTTTAAAATAACCACCTAATTCTCTGCGGTATTTAGTATTACTATAAAAGGCTTTAAACTTCCCATTAAATGTGTACGTACATAGTTTATCAATAGGTTGATATATTTCTAATATTGTTTGGTCTTTGATTTTTCCTTCTGTCATCATATTAAGCACGTCTATCATTTTCATTAATCTTCCACCTCCTCTTTGATTCCGTGTTGCTCGATAAATTTTAGTAACATATTTTCGTCGATTTCTTCTTGTGTGAATTTTGTTTTATAACCAACGTATTCATTTTTACCTGCTATTTCGTAAGAAGCGTACTTATTCAGATTGATATAACTTAATTTATCATCTCCATCTAATCTCAAATAGTATTTCTTTTCTTTTGGTGTTATCAGCTCGACGTTGTAATTTAGAAACTTATTACTAATTTCGAAATCACCACCTAATTCGTCGTTGCATTCATCGTAAAATGCCTTAAACTTTTCATCAAACGTATACGTGTATATATCGCCTATATGGTCATATATTTTCAATATCGTTTGGTCTTTAATTTCATCATTAGCCAATTTAATAAATACATCAATCAGTTTCATTGTTCATCCACCCTTTCAAATAAAATTGTATAATCGTCAATATCTAATATTTCAGCAATGCGTTGGACTGTGGACAATTTAATATCTTGTGTCCCATTTCTATATTTAGCTGTTCTTTGACCAAAGGATAAATCCTTCCAATTCAAACCCTTATTTCTTCTGTGCCAGTCAACGTTTTCCCAAAATATTTTTATAACATCCTTTTCCAACGATAACCGCCTCTTTCTTCGATTTATTCCACGCTCGCATGAGTTGATTGTTTCTCTGTTTCTGATAAACTTTATTCCATCTGTTCTGAGATTTAGCCATTTTCCCCACCTGCTTTCTTTAACACTTCCATATTCGCCTGTGTCACGAATTCATCCACATAGCTATAGCTTTCTTTAATTTTTAAAATCTTTCCATCTGTCAGCTGTATCATCGTTCCACCGACTGTTACGGTATAGTTAATAATCAGATAAGGGTCGATAAAATGTTCGCCTTTAACTTCTTCTGGCCATTCTACGGTAATCTTCATCATAATCTTCTCAACCATCCTTGATTAATCTTTCCGACATTGACCACCGGACCTTGCTTATTACATCTTGGACATTGACGCACGGTAATCAAATTCTCACTGTGTCGTTCCGTCACGATGCGTCCTGTTCCGTTGCATAAGGTGCATTTTTTATTTACCATTCTGATCACTTTCCTTTCCGTATTTTTTTAGTGATTTCTTACCAACAATCATCAAGTGACAACCAACAACACATCCATTCATCATAGTGTTCTTTGGCGGATTCAAAATATTTATCCAAAAATCTTTGCATCTCAAGCATTGTTCCGTGTTCCCAATCGAACACTTCATCAGTCGCATATTGTTCACATATTTCAACAGCCCATTTCTGTTTATCAGTCGCAACATCTTTGGCTAGCCGTTTATCACTTAGGTCATAAATGTATCTTGCCAATCCACTCATTTTTATCACTTACCTTTCAAAAGTGGGGCAATTCCCTACTTTTTCCCTACTTTTATTTCAAAGTATGCCACTATCTAGCCTTACTCTCTCAACGGATTGATTAAAATTGCCCCACTTGGTCCACTTTTTGTGGCTACTCTTTATATATATAATATTTATATTATTATTATTTATTTTTCTTTTAAGTAAATAAAAAAAGTAGGACAAGTGGGGTAAATGTATTAAAAACATAGATATATCAACACTTTAAGGGTGTCCCACTTTTATAAAAAAAGTAGGGCAAAAGTGGGGTAATTCGTCAAAAGTAGGGCAATTATTCGTTCGATTCATCATTTGTAAACTTATAACAGTAATACCGCCTACCCATCATCATTTTTCTTTCTCGTGTATACCCCAATCCTTTCAACCTCTGCGTAAATTTCGTTTGAGAATAAGGCTTCGCACTACTTTCATCACAATATCGCTTGTATTCTTCATAAACTGCTTTTGTTGTCAGATTTTCAGAAATTCCTTCTTGAGCGATAAAACCTAAAATTGAGTCACTTTCCACAAAATATTCTTTCGTCACTTCGTCAACTGTATCTGATTGGGAAAGGCGGCCGCCATTTTCGTTGATTCGTTGCATGGCGTTCAAAGCGACATTTAGTAAATATGATTTAGCATTATCTGTTGATAGTTTTTCATCAATCTTAGGATCAGCTTTCTTCACTGTGTTTTCGCAAGGAATGACAACTACACGTCTTGCAATTCCACCTGACTTATCTTTAAATGTTGGCATCTCATTGGCAGTGAAGATTAAAGTCGCTTTATTTTTGAGCTTATAAGGTTTTGAGTAAATCGGTCGAACCATAATAGTGTTTCCGGATGCAAGCGTCTTAAAGTTCATAGACTTTTCCATGTAGCCAGCGTCGATATCGTCACCTACGTTAACTAGCTTTCCTTCCAATCCCATCACTGATGTTTGGTCATTGAATTGTTCTAATGCTAAGTTAATTCCTAAGTCACCAACGAAGGCATTGAGCATTTCCAAAAATGTTGATTTCCCATTGGCACCACTCGCGCCTACCAAGAAAAACACTTTGTGTGGAAAACCAGCAGTCATTAAAATGTGACCAAGTAATTCTTCCACAATTAATCTCAAGTCTTTCTTATCACTACAAAGAAAATCTAAAAATTTATCCACAATTTCGTCATAGGCATCTGGGTTGTATTCAACATCAAGAAAATAAGGTGTGAACTCTTTGCTTGCCATTGGTATAATCTCTCCACCGTCTAGCATGAAATTATTCCTAAATTGAATCGGAAAATCAGCTGCTTCCACCAACTCGCCTTTGACTGGCAGTAAGTCTAATATTTCTCGCCATTGTCTAGGCTTTAACTTAATCCGCTGATCAATGTTCCTTAACAGTTTATTCTTGTCATTTATCCAATAGTTGTTTTCTTTGTGGAAAATCGAACCATTGAAAAATTTCACGTTCAATAAATCGGCAATCGCTTCACTTGTTTCCACCATATCTTTAGGATTCAGATAAGTTTTTTGACGTATTTCCTTTTCACTAACTGAATGAATCAGCGATTGAATATCTCTGTCCGGTAATTTTTCACCTAGCACTTCTTCGTTAATAAAATTGGCAATCTTAGATAAGGTATCATAGTCGAACTCATACATCTCTCTAGCTGTTAGCAGGTGCGAATATAGCGAACTGTTTCGGCTGCCTTCTTTCATTCCAGCAAGTTCCACTTTTAATTTGCTTGGCAATAATTCAAGCGGTAAGGTTGGTAAGTTTTCAAACATATCCAAATCGCCATGTATTTTTCTCAGTTTGCCATTCTGCTTAATCGTGGCAGTCGATTTATTTCCTGTTTTATAGTCAACCAACGCGCCACTGATAGTTAGTTTTTTGACAAAGTTTTTAAGCAAGATTTTGTGGCCGTTAATCTGAATTGGACGGTGATAGTAGAGATGCAGGCCACGCTTTGTTTCAACAGCTAAAGTAGGATATTTGGCAAGTAATTTAAAGCCAATGTCAGCATGGTCGTCAAAATCAACTACAACCGTTTCTTCATTCAGAAGTACCGCTGCATTATCTAACTTAGATAAATCTGTATAGAAATCATCAAGGCTTTTTTGGTCCGGCTTTTTCTTTCCAGCTTCCAGTTTTATAAATTTCAAAAATTCTCACCACCTTGCTTTTTTGATTGCTTAACTTCTTAAAACATATTTTTCTCGATCTGCTGAACATACCATTTGACATCAATATCTGATTTTTTCGCCTGATCCATACGCATAAAATGTTCAGGAGAACCAGGCAGCTTGGAATGCATATCATTTTTAACTTGATACACACCACCGAATGCTTTATTAGTAGTTGCTACGCCATGAATCGTATTGTTTAACTTACGATAGGTATCGCCTACTTGATGTTCGATACATTCAAAATCGCCTTGAAGTTTTCCAACATACTGAAATTTAGACAAATTACCATTTTTGAATGCATCCACTACATATTTCTGTGGCTTGACTCCATGAACTAAACATTCAAACATCCCTTCATAAACGACTGGTGTATTAGCCGATAAATAATTCTGTTCAGCAAAGATACCTTTTCTGACATAACTACCATCTTGCATTTTGAAAATGTAGTTGTTCACATCTTTCTGCCAGATTTCTTCAATCACTTTGACTTTTACTTTCTGATGAAAATGTTCGCACCATAAATCCAATATTTCCTGGATAATTTGCGCCATTTCATGCTTTATCTTAATGACGATACCATCTGTATTCGTCTGAATTAAATCTTCATAGAAGCCTTCTAGTAGCTTTATCAGATGCGTAATAATCAATTGACCATTTACAGTTACTGAATAATATTTTTGTGGATCATACAAATTTGAAAATTGAGTATTCATAGCTCCGTTGATTGCATTAATTAATATCTTGTAGGTTAGCTTGTTCGTTTCTACTTTCTTCTGATAGAGATGTTCAAACATTTTATTATCTTGTACACCAACGGCTAGCAAATCATTGTTTTTGATAATTGTTGGGAAAAACTGATTGATATCTATTAATAAAAACAAACCTTTCTCATGATATTTTTCTTTTGCTGCATGCACGCCACCAACTCCGAATGTATGTGTTAAATTAGCAATCGTCATTTTCAACTTGTCATTTTTGTGCTTTTCTTCCTGGTCGCACTTGTATTTCTCAGACATGTCATGATAAAAATCAACTAATTGCTGTGGTAATTCATTTTTAGGTAAATATTTATCATACTTAAAAAATAAAATGTTTGGACGTTTAGGCGTCTTCTTCGCTTTTAACAGTTCAGTAGCCAATCTTGCGCGTGTGTAAGTAATCGCTCTTGCCGGTAGCTTGAATTCTTCCACAATTTCAAATTTTGTTTCTAGGTATTCTTCACGCTCTTCAAATATTCTTTCGCAAATAGCAATGCGCTTTTCGCAAAATTCTTTTGGTGTTTTTGCTTTTATATCTAAATTCAAGTAATAACCAATTTCTTCAATTGTCCTGTTTTTTATTTCTTGGCTAAGGTCAATACTTAGATATTGTTGCAAATAGTCACTTTTGCCATCAGATAAAATCTTAGCTAAAAACTTATCGCTGCTTTGATAATTCCCATAGCTGACCAAAATTTGAGCAGAAGAGAGAGCTTTTTCTAGGCTCTCTTTATCTTCTGCATAGATAAATGTATTATCTTGTTTAAAAACTGCTAGCCATTTTTCTTCGTATTTAAATAGCCAGTAAAATATAAACATACTTACCACACCCTAATTAAAATGGTAATTCTTCATCAGATACTTCCACTGCCTCAATCGCTTGCATATCTTCTTCGTCATAAGCTACGAAGTCGTAGTTTGCGTAAGGGCGAGTAGGTTCTTTTTTATTAGGTGTTAAAGTTTTGGTTAATACAAATTGTGAACCGATTGAATCTTTGAATGCAGCTGCTAAAGTTTGTTCATCTTCCCAATCTTCATCAGTTAGCACTAATCCAATGACAGATGCTAATTTTGATACAACTTTAATATTTTTAGACAAGACAAACTCATGTAAGTCTTCACCGAATCCTAGATTAATAAATTCACGTTGACCTGCGTGTTCACCAACGGTTACTTCTAATGTGATAGATAGAGCTTCCCATCCACTTTTTTCGAAAACTTTAAATTCCACGTTGCTTAACACAACATCAAATTCGCCTTCTGGTAGTCCATTATTGCTACCTGCATTTGGATCATCTTTCTTTGGATCAAAATTTTCTAAAACTTTTTGTGCATAATCTTTTAAACTCATTGTATATTCCTCGCTTTATATATTATTTTTTTATTTATTAATTAACCCTAAATTTTAGGTTTAATTCGTCTTTGAGCAGTAGCATTAACTGCTGGTTTAACTGTTGATTCTTTTTGATTTACCGGAGCAGTTTTCTTCTTAGCTACCGGTTTTGCTTTCTTAGTAGCTGATTTTGTGTTTTCTGTATCCGTATCCGTGTTTTCCGTATCCGTGTTTGTTTCTTCTTTCGAATCTCCATTCGAATTTCCTTCCACTTTCAACACATCTTCTTGTTCTTCAAGTTTTTTAACAATTTCATCTTGAACCTTTCGTGATGTCTTAGCAGAACGACCAAATACTCCGGTAATCGTATCTAAGATAGCTAAGATTTTTTCGTCATCCACTTGGTCACGCATATAATCTTTGCGTCGTGCTTTAGCTACACGAATATAATTCTTACCAACTTTTTTGCATTGGATTGATAAGTCACAATTTCCATTTACAATGTTTTGATGCTTTTCTTTTAACGAAGGAATTTCGATTTCGATATTCCCCTCTGTCTTAGATGCATTACGTGAGATGTAAATCACGTTCATTGGCAATGATTTCAATTCGATAACCAATTGTTGGAAAATGTTAGTGAATGCAGCATATCCTTTGCCATAAGGAATATCTCCAATAGTTTCCACATCTTCCTTGTCACAGATGTATTGTTCAATCATGACTACAATATCGTCAATAACATCAATGACTACCGTCTCATACGTATGCTTTTCTGTTTGTAAAGCAGCAATTAACTTGTCTAATTGATCAACAACCGACCGAGTAATTTTTCCGTCTACTCCTTTGATATTTCGAATTTGTACACTCGGTACCGTGTTGGCTTCGGCATTCCCATCTGTATTAAATACAATAGGATCTGGGAATTGAGATGCTAGGAACGATTTTCCGCCCATTGTTGGTCCCCAAATAAAAAAGTTACGTGGCGTATCTACAGGTGTTTGTGGTTTGTTTGGTGGTAAAATTGACATAGTTTTTTTTTCTCCTTTGTTAAAATTCTCTAGTAATTTCAACTTCGTAGTATTCAGCATAGCTTTTACTGCTCTTTTGTGTAATCTTCTGACTGACTACATTTCCATAGGTGGATTCAAGTTCTTCTTTGACCTTTTTCTCTGCTTCTTCTCGATTGTCAGCAAAATATTTGGTTGTTTGTTTCAGTCTTAAAATCATAAACTTTCTCCTTTACTTGTTTTTAGATTCAGCAATACGAATCGAACCTTTTACTTGCGATACCTTCAAATATTCTTCATAGATATCTGGTTGTTCTTCTTTTAATCGTTTACTATCAACAGATTTGCGTTCTGTTGGTAATACTCTAGTGATAACAATATTTCCAGTATCAATCTTCTTGATGTCATTTTCTTCCACCTTTTGATAGAGTTTTTCTCTATATTCTTTCTGCTGATCCTCAAGCAATTTTGTTTGTGCTTTAAATTGCATCATCTGCAATTCAAATTTTTCAACTCGATTGACTAGCTTATCAACATCATTCCCAATCGAATAATATTCTGATTCAGTCATATCAGGTTTTTCTTTTAGATATTCCACACGAATCCAAAAAGTTTCAATCGAATCTAAAATCTTTTCAATTGTTGCATCATCACGTTCAATTTCTTTAACTGCCAAACGCTCGCGGTCAAATTCTAAATCAAAATCTTTTGGGCGGTGATACATAGCTAACCATCCAATTTCGCAACCAGTTTGATGAAAATACAGCTGCATTTGTGCTTCGTATACTTTCTCTGTTGGATTTGAACCGTGCGTTTTAATTTCTAGCAAAATTTTATTTTCATCATCAATCCCATCCACGTTTGACCGGAGCATATTCTCTTTATCAATAAATGTGTCCGGATGAAAGTGCAAACTATTCATGGTGTTGATGTATTCACGAATGACTGGCTCTAACTTATTCCCATACTGAATATAAGGATTAGTCGAATGATCTGGTTCAACAACTCCAACCTTTTCTTGTGCCAGTTGAAATTGAGTTTTATATTTCGATAATCCTAAAATGACTGGCACATCTGAACCACCAACGTATAATTGGCGATTTTCAGTTACGTTTGCATCCTGTTTCTGTAGTCCAAACATTAAATCTCACTCTCCAATTTCGTGTTTAAATATAGTTGCTCTGAGAAATCTTTCTTGTTCCCCAACGCTTCGTATACAGCTTGTTCAATCGTATTTTGAGTAATAAATCGATAAGCCGTTACTTTGCGTTCTTGACCGTTTCTGTACGCTCTGCCAAGTGATTGTTCATAATCTTGATAACTATAAGTAGGTGTGTAGAAAATCACTGTGTTTGCATATTGCAACTCAATTCCAGCTGCACCGGCCATGTATTGAACAAACGTGACGGTATTCTTTAAATCTTTCCAATCTTCTCTTGCTGGTAGCGAAGATTCTTTTCCGTTCACTGTATAGAATTTTTTGTTCTTGATTGCCTGCTTTAATGCATCAATTTCTTTTTGGTAGTAATAAAAGATGACAATGTTATCTTCGGTACTTTCGCATAACATGGACGCATAATCTAGTTTGTCCTTCTGATTAGCGTAATACCTTAGCGCGTGTGCTAACTTAGAAGGTGTATCAAATTCTTCATCACCCAAAACTCTATCTCTAGCCACTTTGGCATAATCAGTACTCCGAATAAATTTCACGTCTTCGAATACCAATGGTGGTAAATCTAAAGCGTCATCTTTACTAATGGATATCGTGAATGAATCGTACATGTCATACAATTGTTCTTCGTTCTTCCATCCTTCGATTTTTGGTATTTTCCTTGCACCTAGATGCAAAGTTCCCCACTTAGCATATCTGTCATTCATTTCTTTTTTTGAATGAAAGTATCCAAACATGATAAAGTAATTATAAGTATCTCCCCATCCATTGCTTGCTGGTGTGGCGGTCAACAAGTTAAAATGTGTAGATTGCTTGGCTAGCTTTTTAGCCGCTCTACCACGTTGGCTAGTAGGATTTTTGATGTAATGCGCTTCATCAAAAATGACAAACCAACCTTTATATAAATTGTACATATCCGCCAGTTTTCCATAACTCAACTCTGAATATTGGATAATTACACCGTAGTAATCACATACCGCTTGAATATCCCTTTTCCAGCCACCTTCTTTTAATTTCTGTGGTGGTGCCACAATTAATAGTGGTTCGCCTTTGGAATATTTTAGGTACTGATGTATAGATGTGATTGTCTTTCCTGTACCTGTATCCATAGCCAACAAGTAGCTTGGCCCAATTTGATTGATGATGTCTTTTTGAAACTCATACAACATTTTCATATTTGAGCATTTTGGATACGTCTTCCACTGATCTTGCAACAATAGCGACACCTCCACTATTTTTGATATGTTTCAACTTAGCTTTTTGCAACTCAGACACGACACCGCCATTGGCACGCTTCACTTCGATAGCCACAAATCGACCATTCACGCAAGCTAAAATATCTGGTGTTCCAGCCGGTTGAAAAGCTGAACCATGCACTTTTAAATAGTAAGCTCCTAGTTTGTCAAGATATCGCTTGATTTGATTTTCTACTTTCTTTTCTGGCCCTGCCATTTATTGACCGCTCCTTTCGTGGTATACTGTTCTTGTAATTTATTTATTTTTGGTCACTAGTTAGCGCTAGTGGCTTTTTTTATATTCTGTAACTCGTGAAAAAAAATTAACTCGTTCAAAAATTTCACTAATTTCTTGTGTATCAAATTTTTCAACCAAAAACCCACACAGCATTGATTGCAGCATTGTCTGTTTTCCGTATATTGATCCTGTAACTTCATTTTCATTTTCGAGCATAAAAATTAGCGACATATCGTTTTCTTTACACAATTCATATATTTTATTTTTCATTTCCAAAACTTCTTTATACGCTTCTTCGTTTTTCATCATTATCTTCCTTTCTCTTTTTAGAAGAACCATTCTTCTAACCATTTCTCGAAGTCTTTTTGCGCTGCTTCTGTTAATTTAGCTACCTTTATTTCCACATAGCCACTTGCGATTGTTCGAATGACTTCATCTTCAATGACACCTGCATCAACTAGCGCTTGCCACATTCCTTTATTTTCGGAGTAATCTTTAATTTGGACAGTAGATTCGATATTTTTATGTCCTGTATTAGTAGTAGCTACCGAAATTAATTCTTTTGTTTTTTCATCAACCAACTGGATAGCGATGTTATTATTTTCGTAGTACATTGACCATTGAACGATGCAATTCCATTTCTTATATTTAACTTTCATCAGATTCTAACCTCCTGATCCATCCATCTTTTTCAGACATCTCGAAATGCTCCTTTATGTAATCTTCTGCATACATATCAAGCAGATGTCTATCAAATGCGATGTTGCCTGATATTCCTCTTTTAAAAATATCAATAATTGCGACGTTATCACTAACAATTAATTTGACCGTTCCGTGGCCGCTGCTGTATTTTTTCATCACTCTTTCCCTCCTTTACTTGAGTAGCAACATAATTACCAACTCAACAATGATGATGAACTCTAAATATGCGAGCAATTGCCACCGTCTAATTTTGTACTTTGGTTTCAAATTTTCGTCTGCTACTAATCTTTTCATTGCGTTACCTCCTGTTTTAATGTTCCGCCACTTACAAGGTGGAATAAT
Source organism: Enterococcus cecorum DSM 20682 = ATCC 43198 (assembly GCF_000407565.1). Lineage (GTDB taxonomy): Bacteria > Bacillota > Bacilli > Lactobacillales > Enterococcaceae > Enterococcus_E > Enterococcus_E cecorum. The sequence goes on along the minus strand of NZ_ASWI01000003.1, from coordinate 587,023 downwards.
GCAATACTACTAAATTTCCAATCTGTACCAACTTTACATGCAGGCACCAAACCTTTTGCAGCTTGTTTTGCTAAAGTAGCTCTGCTGCACTTGAGATATTCACTTGCTTCATCCAGGTTCCACACTTCGTTTTTGATTTGCTTTTCCGCGAACAACTTTCTTAAATCATCCATGTTTACTAACGCAAGAGTTTGCATGTTGAATCATCCCCTATCTGATTTTGTACGCTTCTATTATTTTGGTTAAAGTTTCGTGTGCCTTTTTACTTTGGTTATTTCCATTTAGGTAATCGACCAAATCTTGCTTTTTAATGCCAAAATAAATGCTGACTGTTGTAAGAGAAATACCGTTGCTATCTAAATAATTTCTTATCTTTTCTCTACCTGATTTTGTATCTGGCATTTAACTCACCTCGTTTCTAATAAAAATAGTAAGTTAAATTGATAGATTTTAGTTGAAAACAATTGACTTACAGTTAAAAGTTTTGTATTATATGGGTGTAGAAAATAAACCTATTAAATAGCCTTTTATGAACATATCTCCGCCAATTTATATTCTTTAAAGGTATTTTTTAGATTGCTTTTTTCTATCAATTTAACTTACAAACACAGTATAGTACAAAACTTTTAACTTGTAAACATAAAAATTAAAAGTTTTTAACTTAAATAACGCTGTGTGAATTAACGAGGTGTAGAAATGAGTCTATATGAAAGGATTGAAGAGTTAGCAAAACAACAAAAAATTTCTGTATTTGATTTAGCTATTAAGCTTGGATTAAGTAGAAATTCTATTTATTCTTGGAAAAATAGCAGTCCAAAAGCAGAAACCTTAGAGATAGTCGCTGATTATTTTGGTGTGTCAACGGATTATTTACTAGGTAGAACATCTAACAAACAACCTGAACCTTACTATGCATTAACTGACAAAGAAAAGAATGACATAGCGATTCAGGCAGAAAAACTAATGGAGGGGATCGAGAACGGAGAGAATTTAAACTTTTATGGCGAACCAGCCACAAAAGACCAAAAAGACCGCTTATTGCTAGCAATTAAAACTGCAATGGAAATGAATAAGCAAGAAGCAAAAATGAAATACACACCTAAGAAATATCGCAAGTAGGTGATGAAATGTCACGTATTGATGACGAAGTTGAAAAAGTTTTTAAATACTACAAACCAAATTCGCTACAAGATTTAGTTACAAAAGCTAAATGTAAAATATTGTATTTTGATTTGGATGATGAAACTGGTGGATGCACGATTGTTAACAATAAATGTAAAACAATCATTGTTAATCAAAATTGGAGTTACGCCTACCAGCAATTTGTGATTGCGCATGAATTTGCACATATTAGATTGCATAGTGGTGCGAGTACACCTTTTTATAGAGGATTAGAGCTTAACCGATTTGTAAATAAAATGGAACGAGAAGCAAACATGATGGCAATGCAGCTACTGTTGAAATTAAACCCAGAATTATATGAATTTGAAACAAAATACGATATCTTAACAGCACTTGGTTTGAGTGAAGAATTTGAAGAATATGTTTATTAGGAGTTGTTTATTATGAAGAAAAAAATATTATCAGTCACTATTTTATGTACATCATTATTACTAGTCGCATGTGGTAACCAACAAGAAAATGTAAGTTCCAGTTCGAATAAGGAAAACTCAGAAATAAATAAAAAGCAAGACTCAGAAAATTCGAATAAAAACAGCAAAGAAGAAAAGGTTGAATCGGAAGATAAAACGTATGGACTTAACGAAGAAGCATTCATAACTGATTCACAAGATAATAATAGATATAGTTTAAAAGTGCTTAAAGCTACAACTGCTTTGAGTGAGACAAGCGACTTATATACCTCCGGCAAACCCCAAAATACGGTAGAAGTTACTTATGAATATAAAAATTATGCGGTAGAAGAGCCTATGTTGGTTAGTGTACAGTTTGTACATGCATTCGATAAAGATGGCAGAGCCGGAAGCGACCAAAGCATGCAATCTGGTCAAACAGAAGTAAATAAAGGTCGTTCAGCACAATCAACAGTTTGGTTTGTTATGCCAGAAGAACAAACTAATGAAAATGAAATTGAAATCGAATATAGTGACGATTTTTCATTAGGATTTGAAAATAAAACAATAAAATTTAAAGTACCTTTAGAGCATTAATATAATGACAAAAAAAGAACACCACTCTCTCCGCCAAGTTCGAGTGATGTTCAAGCGAATAATACCCTAGATACAATAGGTTTATTCCGCATGCCTATTGTATCACAGAAATTGGAGTGAATACAATATGATAAAAGATATTAATGGTACAGTCAAAAAGATGACTGATAATAAATATAAACTTTTAGTAACTTATTATAATGATTTTGAAGAACGTCAAAGAAAACAAAAAGTAATAGAAGTTGATTCTACACGCAAAGCTTATGTAGCATTGGATGAATGGATAGAAGAATTGACTCGGAATGGATTCGGTAGTTTAGATAAGATTACCTTGGAAACATTCTACAAAAAAATGTGGATGAAAGATGCTGAATCTTTGCTAGAATCCAGAAGTTACCTAGATTACATGAAAATTATGGATACACGAATCATCCCCACTTTTGGTAGCATGAAAATAAAAAGCATTCGAACATTTCATATTCAAAATTATATTAACCAAGCAAAGAATTTAAAAAATGGCAATGAACTAGCTTACACCACAAAGAAGAAAATACTAAATGTGTTAAGCTCTGTATTTAATTTAGCGATTGATGTTTATCGTATTATGGACGAATCACCAGTGGAAAAAGTGAAGATAAAAAGGAAGAAGAAAGAAGTCAAGAAAGTATGTAAGCCATACAATTTATCTGAAATCAATTTGTTTTTAAAAGCCGCCAACAAGCCTAAAACATCACTGGATACTAAAGCCTTCTTACTAACCGCTTTTGTTACAGGAGCCAGAGAAAGTGAACTAGCTGGATTACTCGAATCTGATATTGATTTTAATCAAAAGAAAATTTGGATACACCAACGAATTACTAAAAGACCTAAATTTGAAGAAGATGATTTAAAAGAAGAATATTACTGTGCACCAGGTACAAAGACCGGGGATGAATTAACTATGGTAGTTCCAGACGATTATCTGAAAGTCATGAAAGAATTTATACTGATGAAAAAGAAACAACGATTAACTCTAGGAATTAATTCGGACAAAGCTTATCTATTCGGTAACGCTGACGGCAGTTTTGTCCTACCAACATCCCTTTATCGTAAATGGACAAGATTTGCTAAAAGGAATAATCTGCGTGTCATAAGATTACACGATATCAGACACACTACTGCTTCGTTTTTAGCTGCCGATCCCACTGTACCGTTGAAAGTTATTCAAGAGCGATTAGGTCACAAGGATATTAGAACAACAATGAACATGTACGCATCAGCTTTAGAAGAGAGCGATATTATTGCGTCAAATGCAATTTCAAGTGTGTTTCGATAATTTTATTTTAAAGTTGTCAAATAAGTTGTCAACACACATGTAAAAATAAGATAATACAAGATAAGCTAATGCATTGAAATCGAGTTATATCAACACATAAACTTACATATTCAATTACATTTATGCACTCGTAACGCGTAGGTCACAGGTTCGAACCCTGCAGCTGGCATATCAATAAAACCGTTGATCCCCACAAGGTTCAGCGGTTTTTTTTTTATAAAGAGGACGCTTATGCTATTCTATCTAGCTGTATTTACTCAAGGAGAACGTTATATTACTGTCACATTTCCAGATATTCCATCAGCAATCACACAAGGAAAAACACAAGAAGAAGCCCTTGAAATGGCACAAGAAGTTTTGGGTTTTGCTCTTGAAGATTACGAAAAATATCCTAAAGCTAGTGACATTGTTGAATTACAAAAGCAACACCCTGAAAGTACTATCGCTGTAATCGGCATTGATATGGCTGCTTATAATCGAAGATATCATTCAAAAAAAGCACCTAATCCATTCGACTAGATGCTAGTTATTTGTTTTTTTTCTATCTTTTCCAAATCTCTTTTTCAACATGCTTCAAACTGTTCGTTAAAAACTTTTCTCGCACGATTGTCTCCGGTGTACTTGCTACTCTACCTAAGACTTTTGGTAATATTTTGTTATTTCATATTGGAACACTATATTTTTTCATCCTAATTTTTCTAATACAATTGACTTATAATTCCAAATTTCCTTTTTCATATTCTTTTTTGAAGTCTTTATAAACCCGCAAAATATAGTCCATATCTTCTGTTACATTTTCCTCATATTTCAGCTTTCCTAACATAATTAATGTCCCAGTTGCCCATTCAGAAATAGGAATCTTTGCAGTGAAAAAAATCGAGGAATCACTTTGAAAATCCCGCAAAATTTCAATAGTTTCTTCACTATCATCATTTAAGATTGCAACATCACGACAAAATTTTGCTCTGTCAACTACATTCATTGGTTTTCGCTTCATTGTAATCCCCACTTTCTAGATTTATCCCGACTTTATTCTACAAAAATAGCTACAAAAAAGCACCTCTTTGCAGCAAAAAACTGTCAAAGAAGTGCCTAAATTGCTATGATTATTTAGTACCGAATAGACGGTCTCCAGCATCCCCTAAACCAGGAACGATATAACCATTTTCATTTAATTTTTCATCTAGCGCAGCAGTATAAATATCAATGTCTGGATGCGCGTCTTGTAAAGCTTTAACCCCTTCAGGAGCAGCCACTAAACAGACAAAGCGGATATTAGATGCGCCACGTTTTTTCAATGAATCAATCGCCATAATTGCTGAACCACCTGTTGCTAACATTGGGTCAACCACAAATAATTGACGACTATCAATATCTTCAGGCAACTTCATGAAATACTCATGTGGCTCTAAAGTTTCTTCATCACGATACATTCCGACATGACCAACTTTAGCTGCTGGAATTAACTCTAAAATACCATCCACCATGCCGATACCTGCACGTAAAATTGGCACAATCGCCACTTTTTTACCAGATAAAGTCTTTTGTGTTGATTGACAAATTGGTGTTTCAATTACAACGTCTTCTAATGGCATATCGCGTGAAACTTCATACGCCATTAACATCGCAATTTCATTTACAACTTCACGAAATACCTTAGTACCACAATTTTTATCACGAATCATCGTTAATTTGTGTTGAATTAATGGATGATCGATTACTTTAAATTTGCCCATTTTTTCCACCTCGTCACTTATTTTATCTACTATATTCTAAAGGAAACTCACTAAACTTTCAACACCTAAGTAAAAGGTTTACTCTAACTCTAAAAAAACAGATTTCAAAAATGAAACCTGTTTTTTTTAGAACTATTTATAAATTGGATATTTATCCGTTAAATTCTTCACTTCTTGTTTGACTTGAGCAAGCACATCGGTATCATCTTTATTTGATAAAACTTTGACGATTAACTCAGCGACTTTAGCAGCATCTTCTTCTTTAAAGCCACGGCTCGTAATCGCAGGTGTACCAATACGGATACCACTTGTCTTGAATGGACTTAATGTTTCAAATGGAATAGAGTTTTTGTTTACCGTGATATTTACTGAATCAAGTAAATGTTCGGCCTCTTTACCATTTAGACCAAAACCAGTCACTTCCATTAGTAATAAATGATTATCTGTATCACCAGAAACTAAGCGGGCTTTAGGCTCATTATTAAAGACATCCACCATCGCCTTAGCATTTTTAACTACCTGTTGCGCATATTCTTTAAAACTTAGATCTAGCGCTTCTTTAAATGCCACAGCTTTACCAGCAATCACGTGTTCTAATGGGCCACCTTGAATGCCAGGGAAAATAGCAGAATTCACTTTTTTCGCTAATTCTTCGTCATTCGTCAAAATCATGCCCCCACGAGGCCCGCGTAACGTTTTGTGGGTAGTTGTTGTAACGATATCCGCATATGGTACTGGATTTGGATGTAAACCAGCGGCAACAAGACCAGCAATATGCGCCATATCGACCATTAATTTTGCGCCTACTTCATCGGCAATTTCTCTAAATTTTGCAAAATCAATCGTTCTTGAGTAAGCAGAGGCACCAGCTACGATTAATTTTGGCTGGTGTTCGCGTGCTAAAATACGAACAACATCATAATCAATGACTTCAGTGGTAGGATCAACGCCATAACCAACAAAATGGTAAGTCTTGCCACTAAAGTTAACAGGTGAACCATGTGTTAAATGTCCGCCTGCTGAAAGGTCCATACCTAAAACAGTATCACCAGGTTCAATTAATGCTAAATAAGCAGCTGTATTTGCTTGTGAACCAGAGTGAGGTTGTACATTTGCAAATTTTGCACCAAAAAGTTCTTTTGCACGTTCGATAGCTAAAGTTTCCACAACATCAACAAATTCGCAACCACCATAGTAACGTTTATTTGGATAGCCTTCTGCGTATTTGTTTGTTAAAATACTGCCTTGCGCTGCTAAAACACCTTTAGAAACAATATTTTCAGATGCGATTAATTCCAAATTATTTTGTTGACGTACGCCTTCATTTTCAATTGCTTGCCATAATTCTGGGTCAAATGCCTTATAATCCAAGTAGGACACTCCTTTTTAAAAATATTATCAGTCAAGGTGTGCTTGCTGATGAAAAAATGCTACAAAAAGAAAAAATCTCAAGTAGTTGCTTAAATTCTAGCATAAAACCGAATAAGAATCAGCTACTTTGTACTAATTGTATGTAAAATAACTTTGACATTTCGATGTAAACCTTTTCTACAAAACGTGTTATAATTGGTTTGAGGTGATGCACATGTCTGAAAAGCTAGAAAAATTAACAATCGAGGAATATAATCTATATCTGAAAGCCGCTATAAAAAATTTAGGCGGTAGGAATGCATTATAGGAAATCTATCTTCTGAACTCAAGCGCTTAGCCAAACTTTATACAATAGAAGAAGTCAAAAAGAAAGAATTTGGTTTTTGGAAATGATAAAAAGGACGACACCAAACCGTCCTTTTTTCATCTATTCTTTTTTCCTTAGCATTCCAAATATAATAATGACAATGGCAAAGGCTGTGTAACAAGCAATAAACATCATTTTAATCTGAAATTGAATTGTGTTTAAGACAATGATTGATAAGCCTAATGGTCCGCCAATTTGATGCATGGTATTGGTTAAAGCACTGGATACCCATGATAATTCAGTTGGTGAAAAACGAAAAATCTCGCCAATTTGTAATGAGCTCGTAAAAATAATCGAGTTATCCATTAAAATATGAAAATAACGTAATAGGTAAAATCAACCCCTGCTTTTTGTGCATTTCATTCTCTTCACCACAATTGATGTTTATATTTCAACCTTATCAACTTTCGACTAAAAATAATGGATAATTTTTGTTTACTCAATTATTCCTCTGTTGCTAACATTCTTTGCATAAACCATTCGACTTGTTGAGGTGCGTCATGATCAAAAAATGCTGATTCTCGTAAATCCAAGTTAGCAATCACTTCCATATCATCACTAGATAACTCAAAATCAAAAATATCAATGTTTTCTGCCATTCTTTCAGGTCGAACTGATTTTGCCAAAGCTACAATGCCTCTTTGCATCAACCATCGCAATACAACTTGTCCTACTGATTTATGATATTTTTGACCAATTTCAGTTAATATCGGATTCGTAAACAATTCATGACGTCCTTCTGCAAATGGCGCCCAGGCTTCGATTTGTACACCATATTTTTCATGCCATTCTTGATCAACATTTCTTTGATACCATGGATTAACTTCAATTTGATTAATTTGCGGTTTTACTTCATTTAAACCAACAAATTCAATCATTTTCGCCGATTTAAAATTAGAAATACCAATCGCACGTAATTTTCCACTTTTTTGTAAAGCAACTAGGGCACGCCAAGCACCATAAATATCCCCATAAGGCTGATGAATTAAATATAAGTCTAAATAATCTAATCCCATCACTTTTAATGAATGTTCTACAGTTTCTTTTGCACGGTTTTCAGGTGCTTGTAAGATAAATAATTTAGAAGTGACAAATAACTCTTCTCTTGTAACGACGCCTTCTTCAATCGCTCTCTTAATTCCTTCCCCTGTTTCTTTTTCATTTCCATATACCGCTGCAGTGTCAATCAAACGATATCCTGCCTTAATTGCTTGATATACAGCTTCTGCAGTTTGTTCTGCTGGAATTTGGTACACTCCGTAACCTAATTGTGGCATAACTACTCCATTATTTAATTCAATTGTGTTCATTTTTATGATTCTCCTTTTACTTGATATATTTTATTCTAAACTTTGGCGTAAACTCCATGGCAAGTGATTTTAGAATTTTTTCTCCCAGAGTTTTTCAATTGTATTCTCATTCATCTTACCTGCTTGAAATTTTGCCAAATGTTCATCATAAGTTTCTATTTTATAACTTAACAACGCTCTAACTTGTTCCATTTCTTGAATTTTTTCATTTAATTCAGCCAACTGTTCATGTAGAATTTGTTTTTGCGCCTCAGCTACATTGATTTTCTCGCGCATTTGAGCCAGCTGTACGAATTCGATTAACGATTCAATTGATAAACCTGCATGACGTAAATTTTTTGCTAGATAAATCCAATTTAGATCATTCACTGAATATTCGCGATAGCCACTTTCATTACGCTTAACTGGTGGAATAACCCCAATACGCTCATAATATCTAAGTGTATCCACACTTAAGTCAAATAATTCTGCCGCTTTTTTGATATTCATCATATTCACCTCACAATAAAATAATAAACCCTAGAGTGAACTCTAGGGCAAGTAAAATTTAACTAGTTAACAAATGATTTTTTTCTAAAAATTCTTTAGCAACCATCTCAGGCGATTTCTTCAATACATCTACCTGATAATTCATCTGTTGCATTTGCTCTTCAGTAATTTTTCCAGCTAATTGATTTAATATTTTCTTTAATTCAGGATATTTTTTTAAGGTAGTCTCACGAATTAAAGGTGCTCCTTGATAAGGTGGAAAAAGCTGAAGATCGTCTTTAAGTAAAACTAGATTGTATCTCTTGATGCCACTATCAGTTGAATAGACATCAGCAATCTGAATACTTCCTTGCTCAAGTGCTTTATAGCGTAAAGCAGGTTCCATCGTCTTGACTTGTAAAGAAAGCTGATATTTTTCTTGTAAACCGAGGTTACCATCTTTTCGTTGGTTAAATTCTAAGGTAAAACCAGCAATGGCTTGATTTTCTACCTTTTTTAAGTCACTAATCTTCTTTAATTGATGTTGTTTAGCATAATTTTTTGGTACAGCTAATGCATAAGTATTCTGATAGGCCATAGGTTGCAAATAAACTAAATGATCTTGACGATAAATGCCTTTTTTTGCCTGTTGATAAACTGTTTTAGGATCAGTTGAAGTTGTTGGTGTTTGCTTCAATAAAGTGCTCGTAATCGTTCCTGTAAATTCTGGATAAAGATCAATTGAGCCTTTTTTTAACGCTTGATATAAAAAACTTGTTTTTCCTAGATTTTCTTTTAATTCTACATGCAAGTCTGACTGGTCTTCAATTAATAGTTTGTACATATGTATTAAGATGTTGGGTTCAGCACCTAATTTACCAGCAATTACGATTGTATTATTGGTTTGTGTTTGTAAAAAGAACGGCACAAAAGTTAAACCTGTTATGGCAATCAAACTAACAAAGGTAATCCCAACTTGCTTAAGCTTCAATCGTTGAAGCCATTGTAATAAAAAACTAAATAATATTGCTAATCCTGCCGAAGCAAGCGCTCCAATTAAAATCAACTGATTATCTTGACGATCGATTCCCAATAAAATATACGTTCCTAGACCACCTGCTCCAATTAAAGCCGCAAGTGTAGCTGTCCCTATAATCATGATGGCAGAAGTCCGGATACCAGATAAAATCATCGGCATAGCCAATGGCAAAGATAATTTTTTTAATCGCTCCCATCGCGTCATTCCAAAGGCTCGCGCTGCCTCATCTAGACTTGGATCAACGTTAGCTAGACCAACTAGCGTATTTTGTAATATAGGAAAAATCCCATAAATGATAAGTGCAATTAAAGATGGTGTAAAACCAATGCCCATAAACGGAATAAATAATCCTAATAAGGCTAATGAGGGAATGGTCTGCATAATTCCGGTAATTTGTAAAATAACTGCAACTACACGCTTAAAGGGTTGTAAAATTAAAGCTAAACCAATTGCTAAGAGGCTTGCTAATAACAATGCACTCATAGAAAGTTGTAAATGTTGAAAAATTGCTTGTAAAAGGCTAGGCATCATATTCACGTCCTTTCAAAACCTGTGCAACAAATGCATTTTGCGGATTGCTTTGAATAACTGAAGGACTAGCAAATTGGACTAGCTCACCGTTTTGTAATACTGCAATTCGATCAGCTAGCTTTAATGCTTCATCCATATCATGCGTAACAAAAATAACAGTTAAATGTAATTCTTCATGCAATTGTTTGAGCAAGTCCTGTAACTGTTGACGACTTAACGGATCCAAAGCACTAAATGGTTCGTCCATCAATAATATCTTAGGTTGCGTAATTAATGCTCGCACAATACCGACACGCTGTTGTTGCCCACCAGATAACTCTTTGGGATAACGATGTAAGACTTCTTTAGGATTTAGACCAACCTTTTTGAGCCAAAAATTTGCCATTTCTTGCCATTTAGCTTTAGGAATTTTTTTTAATTCGGGAATTAAAGTAATATTTTCATAGACAGTCATATGTGGAAATAAGGAAATCTGCTGAATCACGTAACCAATTTGCAAGCGTAACTCTCTTAATTGCCACTGATTAATTGATTGATTATCTAATAAAATTTGACCATTATCAGGAGTGACTAGTCGATTAACCGTCTTTAATAAAGTCGTTTTCCCACTACCACTTGGTCCAACTAAGCAAATGAATTCGCCTGTATTTATTTGCATTGAAATATCTTTTAAAATAGCAGTCTTGCCATAATTTTTACTTATATGTTGAAATTTAATCATATTTACTCCTTCTTAGGTATTTGTAACTAATTTTATCATCTTTAACTTTCAGTATACGGATTATTTTATCATAAGCAAAATGATTGGCCTGCATTTTCTTTTCCAGATTGATTCCTGTTCATTCAAAGCTAATCACAATATTTCAAAATTCTTTAAACTAAAAAACATTGACTATCCATTATTGGTAGATAGACAATGTTTTAAAAACTATACTTAAGATTCTATACTTCATATATTTTTTGTGCAGCGGCTTTTTTTAGTCGATTCATATAGGCCTGACCTAACCCAGTTTCCGCAGTCGTAGTGACTAAAATCAAATCTAAGTCCTGTTCATCTAAGGCACGCAAACCTGCAAACAAACCCTTCGTCGCAGCTTCAACCGATTCATCTTCATAAGCTAAAACCAACTCAGTGTTTAGGCCTACTAATTGCTTCGGACTAGCCAATAAACCTAATTTCTTACCCTGCGCTTTCAAATCGGCGACAGCTTTGGCAAGATTTTCTGGTTGAACCATCATCACTGGTGTATTTGGTGAATAATGTTTGTATTTCATTCCAGGTGATTTTGGGGTTTCACTTTCTTTGACTAAATGTTTGTCCAAAAGAATCTCCATATCTAGAAAATCTGCTAACATTTCCCTCGTGATGGCACCTGGTCTTAAAATCATTGGTGCTGCTTCAGGATTACTCAAATCTAGGACTGTAGACTCTACCCCAACCTGACAATTGCCCCCATCCACAATGCCAGCAATTTTTCCTTGCAAATCATGATAGACATGACCAGCGCAAGTAGGACTAGGCTTTCCTGAAGTATTGGCACTTGGTCCAACTAACGGCACCCCAGCTTGATGGATCAAATCTAAAGTCAATTTTGCATTTGGCATCCGAAAAGCGGCGGTCGTCAAGCCACCTGTTACTTCTTGTGGCAAAGAGCCCGGAATAATTTCAAAAATTAACGTTAAAGGTCCTGGCCAAAACTGTTGGACGATTTTTTCTGCCAAAGGATGTATCGTTTGAATATATTTTTTTGCTTGTTCAAAACTTTCTACATGGACAATCAGCGGATTATCACTCGGGCGGCCTTTTACTGCAAAAACTTGTTTAACCGCTTCTTTATCCAAAGCATTGGCACCTAAGCCATACACTGTCTCAGTAGGAAAAGCCACGACTTGACCTGATTTTAATAACTGTGCCGGTGTCGCTAAATCCTGTTTATATATGATTGTATCCACAACTTATCCACATCCTTTTTTCATACATTTCTTGATTTATACACATTTCTTACTTAATTATCCCCAACTTGTGGAAAAGATATCCACTTATCCACTATTCCACCACAATCATTCGGTCATTACCAAATAAATCTTGATGAATCGAAACTTGCTTTTTTGGAAAGGCTGCTTGAAATAGTTCTTTCACAGCAGGACCTTGCATAAAACCAATTTCTAAAAATATCTTGCCATCCTTAGCTAACTTACTTTGTGCTTGTTTGGCAAGTTTTTGATAAATCGCAAGGCCATTATTTTCCGCAAATAAGGCCATTTTTGGTTCAAACTCGCGGACACTGACATCCATTAATTCATATTCATCTTGGCTTATATAAGGCGGGTTGGAAATTAAAACATCAATCGTGCCTGCTACTTCATCTAAGCAATCACTTAAAACAAACTCAAGTGCCACACCAATTTGTTGGGCGTTTTCTTGCGCAACTTCTAATGCAGCCGAAGATAAATCCACTGCGCACACCTGCCAAGTGGGCCGTTTATCTTTTAAGCTAATCGCAATCGCACCTGTTCCCGTTCCTACATCAACGACTTTCAAAGCTTGATGTGCTTGCTTTTGCGTTAACTTTAAGCATTTCTCTACTAATTCTTCGGTTTCAGGACGCGGAATCAAGGTATCCGGAGTCACTTTAAAGCGATAATCCAAAAATGCTTCACTACCAATTAAATATTGCGGTGGATAGTGGGCTAATAGCTTGGCCATATCCTCATCAATTTGCTTTTGATCTTCTGCAGTTATTGTCTCATGCATATGCAAAAGATAATCGGTTTTATTCCAGTGTTTGCGTTGTAAGAAGACATATTCAATCATATGACCTTCTAATTGATTTTGCTCTAAAAACGAAGAAGCCCTAGCTAGGACTTCTCGATAACTATTTTTACCCATTTTGCAACTCTTCTAATTTTGAAGTTTGATCATAGACGATTAATGCATCAATGACTTCATCTAGTTTACCAGATAAAATTTGGTCTAATTTTTGAATCGTTAAACCAATGCGATGATCTGTGACACGATTTTGTGGGAAGTTATACGTACGGATGCGTTCAGAACGATCTCCTGTACCGACAGCTGATTTACGGTTCGCATCATATTCACTACGAGCTTCTTGTTGCATTTGGTCATAGACACGTGCACGTAATACTTTCATCGCTTTTTCACGGTTTTTTAGCTGTGAACGTTCATCTTGCATGGCAACCACGATTCCAGTTGGGATGTGAGTCAAACGTACCGCAGAGGCAGTCTTGTTGACGTGCTGACCACCGGCACCTGATGCATGATAAATGTCCGTACGAATATCTTTGTCTTCAATTTCAATTTCGACTTCTTCAGCTTCTGGCATCACGACAACCGTTGCAGTAGAAGTGTGAATACGACCTTGAGATTCTGTAGATGGCACGCGTTGGACACGGTGAGCGCCTGATTCGTATTTTAATTTGGAGAAGACATTATCACCAGTAATCATCATAATCACTTCTTTATACCCACCGATACCTGTGATATTCGCATCCATCACTTCGACTTTCCAACCTTGAGATTCAGCATAGCGTTGGTACATATTAAATAAATCACCCGCAAATAAAGCTGCTTCATCTCCACCAGCAGCACCACGGATTTCCATAATAATGTTTTTATCATCGTTTGGATCTTTTGGTAATAATAAGATTTTGATTTTTTCTTCTAGTTCTTCTTTTTCTTTCTTCAAATCAGCTAATTCTTCTTTAGCTAATTCCGTCATTTCAGGATCTAAGTTTTCTGCTAGCATTTCTTCCGCATCACTTATTCCTTGCACGACTTGTTTATAACGGCGGTAAGTTTCCACGGTTTCTCGCGTATTCGCTTCTTCTTTTGACAAAGCCATAAAACGCTTAGTATCCGCAATGACTTCAGGATCACTTAATAATTCGCCTAATTCTTCATAACGGTCTTCAATTGCTTGTAATTGATCGTACATTGTATTCTCCTTTATTCATTTTTATTTTTCGTCGTTCGTTTTTTCATTCATTTCAGGATGGAAGTAATGATGGCGACAAACTGGATAATACGCTTCATTGCCTCCAATTTGTACTTGGTCACCTTCATAGACAGGTTTTCCATCAATATAGTGTAAATTCATCGTTGCCTTTTTATGACAGAACCAACAAATCGTCTTCATTTCTTCTATCTTATCGGCATAAAGCAATAAATACTGTGAACCTTCGAATAATTCATTGCGAAAATCATTTTTCAAACCAAAGGCCATCACAGGGATATTTAACTCATCGACCACGCGCGTAAAAGCCAATACATGATGTTTTTTCAAAAATTGCGCTTCATCAATCAATACACAATAAGGCTTTTGTTCTAAATTGGCAATCGTTTCATATACATCCGTCTCATCAAAAATTGGAATGGCTGTACGCTCTAAACCAATCCGACTAGCAACATTACCAACACCAGAACGCGTATCTAGACCACTAGTCATAAGTACGACTGGCTTATTCTGCTCTTCATAGTTATGCGCGACTTTTAAAATTTCGATGGATTTTCCACTATTCATCGCACCATATTTAAAAAATAATTGGGCCATTTTTTCACTCCTCAAACATTCCTTTAGTATTATACTTGATACACTAGCTTTCATGCAACCTAATCTAACTAGGAAAGTCGGAAAAGTGCCATTTAGGCTACAATCGCTTATCTTCACCATAAAAAATATCTAATACCTTTTGATTGACTCATTGGTATTAGATATCTGTTGGAAATATTTAGTTTTTGAAAGTTGAAATCTCATCAAATGGGAAGTAACGTAAGACCACTTCACCACGCATTAATTTCTTAGTGATAAAACCAAATTCTCGACTATCCATAGACACCAAACGATTATCTCCCATCACAAAATACTTACCTGTTGGGACTTTTACAGAAAAATCCGGTGTGAAATTACTAACTACCTCTGCTGTTTGTTGGTATTGAGTCGAATAGCGATACTCTTCTTGCAAACGATCTTTGGCAAATTTCGCTTTAAAATCTTTAAGGTAAGGTTCATTATAAGCTTTGCCGTTAATCAATAATTGATCATTTTTATATTCAATCGTATCTCCCGGTAACCCAATCAAACGCTTAACAGCTACTTTACTTTGATCATTGGGCTCGACTGTCGTAATGATATCAAATCGTTCTGGTTGAAATACTTTACTTACAATTAACTTTTGACCATCTGCTAAAGTCGGATCCATCGAATGGCCTTTTACAGTTACAGGCTTAAATACAAAAAGACGAATGGCCAAAATCACTAATACGATAAAAATAAGCGAGCCCCACTCGTGTAAAAACTTCTTCAAGAACTCTCCACCTCATTTAATTCCACATAATTACTTTCATTTTAACAAAAAAACAAGGAGAATAAAGCAAAATATAAAAAAATGGGAAAAATTTTAAAAATCGCCGTCCGCTATCTGACTAGACAAATGTCTTAAAAACTTTTACCATGAGTTATAAGAAAAAAATGGAAGTGATTTTATGTTTGAGTTGTTAATCTTAATGATGGAACGTGTCGGTTTAATCATTTTAATGGCTTTTTTACTAGTAAATATTCCTTACTTCAAACAAGTTCTCTTGAATCGTCAAAAATTGCAAGCTAAAATTATTTTAATGGTTATTTTTGGGATATTCGTTATCATTGCCAATCTAACCGGGATAGAAATCACCAAAAATACGATTCTGCCAGCGAACTTTTTACCAACAATTTCGACCCAAGCAGCTATCGCCAATACTAGAACTTTAGTCATTACTGTATCTGGTCTAGTAGGTGGTCCAGTTGTTGGGACTGCAGTCGGATTCATTGCAGGAATCCATCGTTTATGGCAAGGAACAATGAATGATTTTTTCTATGTGCCTTCTTCAATACTGATTGGTTTTATCGCTGGTTGGCTCGGACAACGTAAAATGCATCGCCACGCCTTTATTTCGACAATGGAGGCTACCTTGATTGCTGCTTTAATGGAATGTGTCCAAATGGGCTTTATTTTATTTTTTAGTCCTAGCTTTACAAGTGGCTTAAATTTGATTCGTTTTATTGCTTTTCCTATGATTTTACTTAACAGCGTGGGGACCTTTATCTTCATGTCGATTTTAACCATTACCTTCAACCAAGAAGAACAAGCCAAGGCCGTCCAAACCCATGAAGTGCTCGATCTTGCTGCCCAAACTTTGCCGTATTTTCGTGAAGGGCTACATAAGGATTCAGCGCGCAAAGTTGCGAGTATTATCCAGCATTATACGAAGGTTAGTGCCATTAGTATTACCGATACGCATCAAATATTGGCTCATGTCGGCAAAGGGGATGACCATCATATTCCCGAACTAGAAGTCATTACCGAGCTGTCCAAACGAGTCTTAAAAACTGGCGAAATGACGATTGCTAGAAGTAAGGCTGAAGTTGGGTGCTCGCATCCTGACTGTCCCTTACAAGCTGCCATAGTCATTCCTTTATTTTCAAAAAATCAAATTGTTGGCACGCTGAAAATGTATTTTGATAATCCTGATGACTTGACCCATGTGGAAGAGCAATTAGCAGAAGGACTAGCCTTGATTTTCTCCAGTCAAATCGAACTTGGAGAAGCAGAAGTGCAGTCGAAACTCTTAAAAGAAGCCGAAATCAAATCCTTACAAGCTCAAGTCAATCCTCACTTTTTCTTTAATGCCATCAATACCATTTCTGCCTTGATGCGTATCGATAGCACCAAAGCCCGCGAACTATTGCTACAACTCAGCAAGTATTTTCGTGGCAATTTACAAGGGGCCATATCGACAACGATTCAAGTCCAACAAGAATTAGAGCAAGTCAAAGCGTATCTGGCCTTAGAGCAAGCACGATTCCCTGAGCGATATCATATTGTCTTTGATGTCGAAGAAGATTGTTTCGAATGTTTAATCCCACCTTATGCCATTCAAGTGTTAGTCGAAAATACGATTAAACATGGCTTTAAAAACCGCAAAGACAATAATCAAGTCTATGTACAAATCCAAAAAGATGACCAAGCCTTGCACATTGATGTCTTTGATAATGGCGAAGGAATTCCAGAAAAACGTCTCGCCTTATTAGGGAAACAAACGGTAGAATCAGAAAAAGGAACAGGCACTGCACTGGAAAATCTCGCCCGACGTATCCAAACCCTTTATGATAATCAAGGAAATTTCCTCATTGAAAATAATCCTGAAGGTGGTAGCCATGTCGCGCTGACCATCCCTCAACGCAAGTAAACATTGAAAGGATAGATTTTATGCACGTATTAATCGTTGATGATGAACCATTAGCTAGACAAGAACTCGCTTATCTTGTCAAGCAGCACCCGCAAGTCACCTCCATCGCGCAGGCAGATAGTGTCGAGCAAGCCATCGCCCAACTAATCGACCAAAAAACGGACTTACTCTTTTTAGATATTCATTTAACCGGAGAAAGTGGCTTTGACTTAGCGGAAAAATTGCTCAAAGTCCAAAATCCACCCTACCTTGTCTTTGCTACAGCTTATGATCAATATGCGCTCAAAGCTTTTCAAGTCAATGCCAAAGACTATATCTTAAAACCTTTTGATGCCGAACAAATCCAGCAAGTCATCCACAAAGCCAGTCAAGCAAATCCAGCATCCCAACCTACTAGCCAACCTGTCTCAGTAAATGAAAAAGAAGATTTTGATGCCTTTGCGATTCAAGGAGAAGACCGGATTTACATGGTAGCGCCGAAAGATATTTACTGCGTCTGGGTGGAAGAAAAAACCTTAAGTATCAATACCAAAGACCAAACGTATCAAATGCCGGGTAGCCTGAATCAAATGGAACAAAAACTACCAAAAAGCATATTTATTAAAACCCATCGCAGCTATTTAATTAATCGTAAAAAAGTCCAAGAAATCCAACCTTGGTTCAACCACACTCTGCAAGTTATCCTAACTAATGGGCAAAAAGTACCCGTTAGCCGCTCTTATCTGAAAGAATTTAAAGAAATATTTGGCATTTAAAGCATTGTCTTTTAGGCATCTCAAGTGTAATTGGGCATTTGAGGTGTCTTATTTTGCATTTCGCGCACCGTTTGATTCATTTAATGGTAAAAACGCTTTATTTATTTTAGAAAGCGCTATACTTTAATCAAGAAAACGTTAAGGAAGTGCTTAAACATGAAAAAATCTGAATACTCATTTTGTCAACAAGCGGTCATTTTTGCTATCATTATTTTAATTTCGAAATTTGTGGCCAACCTACTTCCTATCCCCGTTCCTTCATCGGTGGTGGGCATGATTTTATTATTTATCTCCTTATGTACCGGTGTGGTCAAACTCGAACAAGTAGAAGGTTTAAGTAATAGTTTATCTAAAGTCATTACCTTTTTATTCGTCCCATCTGGCATCTCACTTGTGAATTCCTTAGATTTAATGGCAAGCTATGGATTACAAATTGTATTCGTGCTTCTCGTAGCTACCTTAGCTTTATTATTCGTTACGGGTTGGTCTGGTGCATTACTCTTAAAATTACGCCAAGCCAAAAAATTCCAACTATCCGACCTTATCCCATTCAAACAAACCCAAGCCAACAAAGGAGATGTTAGATTATGAACGCTTATATTGGAATCATTATTTCATTAGTTGTATTTGAAATTGGTGTCTTTTTATTCAAGAAAAGTAAAAACTTCTTCTTATTTACGCCTTTATTTGTCGCAATGGTTTTGGGTGTGATTGTCTTAAAAGTCACAGGTATTAGTTATGAACAATACAACGAAGGCGGCAAATACATTAGCTTTTTCCTAGAACCAGCCACCGTTGCTTTTGCGATTCCTTTATATAAAAAACGCGATGTCTTAAAAAAATATTGGTTTGAAATCGTCTTAGCCTTAACGATTGGTTCGATTGGTTCCTTATTCAGTGTAATTGTAGTAGGCAAACTCATCCATATGCATCCAGCTATCATTGCCTCTATTTTGCCACAAGCCGCAACAACAGCCATCGCGGTACCTATTAGTGAATCTATTGGCGGTGTGGCTTCCATTACAGCCTTTACGGTTATCTTTAATGGGGTGTTGACCTATGCTTTAGGTAAAATGGCGCTACGTTATTTTAGAATCAAAGACGAAATCGCTCAAGGTCTATCATTAGGCGCGGCTGGTCACGCACTAGGAGTGGCTGTAAGTATGGAATTAGGCGAAACCGAAACAGCCATGGCAAGTATCGCCGTAGTTATCGTCGGCTTAGTGACGGTGGTTGTCGTACCTATCTTTGCCCCATTTATCGGAATTTAATGACGTATTCCCTCTCCTTTGTCTTATTTGATTTGTTGATGTACAAGTCAGTAAGGCAAAGTTTTTTTATTTTTTATAAAATCTTGCTTATTCCTTCATGCGCATTATCTTTTTGGGACATTCTATGGTATGATAGTTCTGTTAATTGAATAATTGGAGGAAGATTTATGAGTATCAAGAGTCTTTTGGCCACAGCTGTCGGTAAAAGTTCTTTATGGTTTTTAAAGACATTTATGAAAGGTGGTTCAAGCTTACCAGGGAAGTTAGCCTTAAAGATTGACCCACAAATATTAGATCACTTAGCTAAAGATTATCAAGTCGTTGTCGTTACTGGTACCAATGGCAAAACGTTAACAACGGCTTTAACTGTAAATATATTAAAACAAGAATTTGACCATGTTCTAACCAATCCAACAGGCGCAAATATGGTCCAAGGAATCGTCTCTACTTTTTTATCTGCTAAAGTGAAAAAAGGGGAGAAAAAATTTGCCGTTCTAGAAATTGACGAAGCTTCTTTAAGTAAAGTTACTGAATATATTAAGCCTGAACTCTTTGTCTTTACGAATATTTTTCGCGATCAAATGGACCGTTACGGCGAAATCTATACTACTTATCGTTTAATTGTCGAAGGTGCCGCAAAATCTCCACAAGCGACCATTTTAGCCAATGGAGATTCGCCTATTTTTAACTCGATTGACACGGTAAATCCTAGAATCTATTATGGCTTTAATCATCAAGAAGATCAGGAACAAATGGCCCATTACAATACGGATGGCGTGCTTTGTCCACATTGTCATCATATTTTGCACTACAAGCTGAATACCTATGCCAATCTTGGAAAATATTACTGTCCAAACTGTGATTTCAAACGTCCAGCATTAACCTATCAATTAACCGATTTGAAAGAAATGAGTAATACGCATGCCAAATTTGTGATTGACGGGGAAGAATACGGCATTGAAGTGGGCGGAATGTATAATATTTATAATGCTTTAGCTGCTTGTGCGGTGGCTGAATATTATCATGTTAGTCCTGAAAAAATCCGCAAAGGCCTAGCTTATGATGAAAAAGTCTTTGGTCGTCAAGAAGTCATCCAAATTAAAGATAAAAAATGCACCCTAGTTTTAGTAAAAAATCCAGTTGGGCTAAACCAAGTCATCGATATGATTGGCCTTGCTCCTCGTCCTTTCTCTTTAGTTTGTCTATTAAATGCGAACTATGCCGATGGGATTGACGTCAGCTGGATTTGGGATGGCAATCATGAAGCCTTTGCCGACATGGCGATTCCTCAAGTGATTGCTGGTGGCGAACGACATAAAGATATGGCCCTACGCTTAAAGGTTGCCGGTATTGAAGAAGATAAACTGACTGAAGTCCGCGAACTAGATGAAGTCATTGAACAAATTGCAACTTTACCAACGGAAAATGTCTATATCTTAGCAACTTATACCGCCGTGTTACAACTACGCAAAAAATTAGCTGAAAAAGGCTACATTAAAGGAGGAATGGATCGTGGCTAATTATGAATTACACCTTTGCCATTTATACGGAAACCTCCTCAATACGTATGGCGATAACGGAAATTTATTAATGCTTCAATATGTCGCCAAAAAAATGGGCATTACCTTAACAACAGAAATTGTCAGTATCCATCAAAAATTTAAGGCCGATGATTTTGATTTAATTTTCTTTGGGGGTGGGCAAGATTTTGAGCAAGTCATCGTGGCTGAAGACTTACCTACGAAAAAGGAAGAACTCACTCGCTATATTGAAAATGATGGGGTCATGTTAGCCATTTGTGGTGGGTATCAATTACTTGGACATTACTATATCGGTGCTCATGGCGAACAAATTAAAGGTATTGGTGCACTCGATCACTATACATTAAGCCAGGAAAATAATCGTTTCATTGGCGATACCGAGATTTATAATGAGGAATTTGATGAAACTTATTATGGCTTTGAAAATCACAATGGTATGACCTTCCTAGGAAAAGGCGAAAAACCTCTGGGCAAAGTCATCCAAGGAAAAGGCAATAATGGACAAGACCAAACAGAAGGTGTGATTTACAAAAACGTCTTTGGGAGCTACTTCCACGGTCCTATCCTAGCTAGAAATGAAATCCTAGCCAAACGCTTAATATTAACCGCACTAAAGAAAAAATATCCGAATGAACAATTTGAATAACAAAAAACTCGTACGCCCAGTCAGACTGGTTGTACGAGTTTTTTTACAATGCTAATAAACGTTGAATATCCACTTGTTGATAATCTGTCACTATCTTATCGGCGGCTGATAAATCCTGCTTGGGATATTCGGGATTTGCAAAACCAATCGTATACATCCCAGCATTTTTAGCTGCGCGACTGCCATTTTTCGTATCTTCAAAAACAATACACTCACTAGGATTGCGCGCAATACGTTTAGCCGCTTCTAAAAAGACATCCGGAGCAGGCTTACCATGTTCGACTTCATCAGCGCTCACATAGGCACTAAAACAATCGATAATCCCTAGTTCAGTAAGATATTGTTTAATCTCATTTCTCGGTGATGCTGATGCCACTGCCAACTTAAACCCTGCCTGATGCAACGCCTTGACTAATGCCACTGCTCCTTTGATTGGTTTGACCCCAGTTTCTTGAAAAATAGCTTTGCGGCGTTGATTCATCTCTTGAATATATTCATCCACTGATTTTGGTAGGTCAAATTCTTTTTTCATTTCTTCCCACATAAAAGTAAAAGTCGTGCCCATAAACTGGTAATGATAACTCGTTTCTACCGGATGACCCGCCTGAGCTAACATATCAGACTTACTCTTAAAAAAAGTATATTCAGAGTCCACCAATACCCCATCCATATCAAAAATCACTGTTTGCATATTCTCGCTTCCTTCCTCCACTCATCTACATACTTAGTCTATCACAAACAACTTTTGCAAAACAATCAAGCTTGAAAACGCAACCGATTTCCAAACAATTAATTACCAATTTAAGCATTGTCAATCCTTGATATTTACCTCAAAAATATTTTTTTCATTTTTTTGCATTTTCAACTTGACTTGCGCAACCGTTTGCGTTTAAAATATAAGTGACTTAATAAACGGAGGAGTATATCATGAAACAAATTAAACGATTATTTGAAATTGATCCCTGGAAAATTCGCACAACAAAATTAGATAAAGAAAATCGCCGACTACAAGAATCGCTAACTAGTATCGGTAATGGCTACATGGGGATGCGCGGAAACTTTGAAGAAACTTATAGCGCAGACCACCATCAAGGAACTTATATTGCTGGGATTTGGTTTCCGGATAAAACTCGTGTAGGTTGGTGGAAAAATGGTTATCCTGAATATTTCGGGAAAGTCATTAATGCAGTGAACTTCTTAAGCCTTGAAATCTTAGTTAATGGTCAAGTATTAGATTTAGCTCAACTTGATCCGCAAGACTTCAAAATGGAATTAGACATGCAAAACGGCCTACTTTCTCGCTCATTCGTCGTAGCTTTTGACGATTGTAAAGTTCGTTTTGAATTTGAGCGTTTCTTAAGTATCGTGAAAAAAGAATTAGCTTTTATCCGTCTAACAGCAACTGTACTTGAAGGAGAAGCAACCATTCAAATTAATTCTAGCTTGGACAATAATGTAACCAATGAAGACAGTAACTATGATGAACATTTCTGGGAAGAAGTTGCACAAGGAGAAACAGATGGCTTTAGTTATGTCACTGCCCGCACGATCGCTAATCCATTTGGTGTCCCACAATTCACTGTCACTTCTGCAATGAAACACAACTTTGAAAGTGAAGCAAGCTTAGAAGCACCTTTAATGATCAGCAATCAATTTGTCTTTAACAAAAAACAAGGAGAAAGCTTTACTTTTGAAAAAGAGGTAGTTATCGTAACCAGTCGTGATGTTGAAGAAGACGAACAATTAGCTAAGGTTGCTGAATTATATGCTGCTTTTGGTAATGACTATGAAGCCTTGAAAGCAGAACAAGCTCAAGCATGGCAAAAACGTTGGGAATTAGCCGATGTCGTGATTAATGGCGATGATGCCGCTCAACAAGGTATTCGCTTTAACTTATTCCAATTATTCTCTACCTACTACGGTGAAGATGAACGCTTAAATATTGGTCCTAAAGGCTTTACTGGTGAAAAATATGGTGGTGCAACTTACTGGGATACAGAAGCTTATGCCGTACCATTATACTTATCTTTAGCTGATCCAAGCGTGACTCGTAGCTTATTGAAATATCGTCATAATCAATTACCACAAGCTTATCATAATGCACGTCAACAAGGTTTAGCTGGTGCTCTTTATCCAATGGTTACCTTCACAGGGGTAGAATGTCATAATGAGTGGGAAATCACATTTGAAGAAATCCACCGTAATGGCGCGATTGCTTATGCGATTTACAACTATACGAACTATACTGGCGACACAACTTATCTTGCTAAAGAAGGTTTAGAAGTATTAACAGGAATTGCACGCTTCTGGGCTGACCGTGTGCATTATTCTAAACGCAATGATAAGTACATGATTCACGGTGTTACTGGTCCAAACGAATACGAAAACAATATTAACAACAACTGGTATACCAACTACATCGCACGTTGGGTTCTAAAATATACATTAGAAAGTTATCGTCGTTTCCAAGACCAAGCTATCTTAGAAATTACTACTGAAGAACAAGCGAAATGGGAAGATATCATCGAAAAAATGTATTTCCCTTACGATGAAGAATTAGATGTCTTTGTTCAACATGATACTTTCTTAGATAAAGATTTACGTCCAGTTTCTAGCTTAGACAAATCAGACTTACCATTGAACCAAAATTGGTCATGGGATAAGATTTTACGTTCTTGCTTCATTAAACAAGCCGACGTTTTACAAGGAATTTACTTCTTTGAGGATCAATTTACTTTAGAACAAAAACGCAACAACTTTAACTTCTATGAACCAATGACTGTCCATGAATCTTCTCTTTCAGCATGTATTCACGCAATCTTAGCTGCTGAACTAGGCATGGAAGAAAAAGCAGTCGAAATGTATGAACGTACAGCTCGTCTAGATTTGGATAACTACAACAATGATACTGAAGATGGCTTACACATTACTTCTATGACTGGTAGCTGGTTAGGTATCGTTCAAGGATTTGCTCAAATGAAGACAGCCAACGAAACATTAAGCTTTGCCCCATTTGTGCCACAATCATGGAGCAACTATGCCTTCCACATTAACTATCGTGGACGTTTATTAGCGATTAATGTCGATAAAGAAGCAGTTACTGTTGAAAAATTAAGTGGCGATGCTTTAAGTCTAAAACTTTATGATAAAGATTATGAATTAACCGATAAAATTACTGTTGCGTTAAACTAAAATCAATTGCAACCAGACACTAAGACGGATGCACCTTCTCTGGGGCACCGTCTTTTCTTATTTTTATGCAAATGTTGCGTACAAATGTATTCTTTCACTAGCAAAAGAGAATATTTTCTGATACTATGGTTACGGTTACTTTTAATTGGGAGGAAAATAATGAGTATTACAGTAAAAGATGTGGCGAAAAGAGCAGGTGTGGCAACTTCGACCGTTTCTCGTGTGATTAATAATCATCCCAGTATCTCGGAAGAAACAAAAAAACGAGTCCGCGCCATTATGGATGATATGGGGTATATTCCTAATTTAACCGCGCGCAATCTTGGTAAACAAGTCTCCAATGCTATTGGAATTATCTTGCCTCCACTAGACTCCAAGGAACGCTTAGGCAACCCTTTTTATTTAGAAACAATTGAAACAATCAATGAAGAAGCTCGTCAATCTGGTATGACTGTGGCAATTGCAACGGCCTTAAATTTTGATTCTTTATTAGAAAATGTCAAACAAATGCATCGCCAAAAACAAGTGGATGGGTTTATCTTGACTTATTCAGATAATCATGACCCGATTATTCGCTATTTGATGGATGAAGAAGTACCATTTACTTTAATTGGACAACCTTATAACCATGAGCAAAAAATTACCTATGTCGACAATGATAACCAGCTATTAGGCAAACAAGCAACTGAATACCTGATTAACCATCATCATCAAAAAATTCTTTTTGTCACAAATACGACACAAGAAAACGTTTATTTTGAACGTTACTTTGGTTATCAAAAAGCGATGATGTTAGCCAATCTTGAAGTCAAACCGGCTGTGACTTTTCAACATCCAGAAGACTATGTCAATTTTGAAGAACTTTTGAAAATCGAAAAACCAACAGCCTTAGTGGTCATTGATGATTTATTTGCGATGCGTATTATCCAATTGTTAAATCTCTATAAATATCAAGTACCCGATGACTTATCCATTATCAGTTTTAACAACTCGATTTTTGCGACTCTCGTTCATCCGTATTTAACGAGTATCGACGTCGATGTTGCTGAATTGGGTAAGATGGCGACTCAAAGTTTGATACATAAGCTCAATGATAATCAACAAACAAGCGGTCGGATGGTAGTCCCTCATAAATTGATCAAACGCGAAACCGTCATTGATTTCGAACAAAAGTAAAAAAATCCCCAGATAACAGCGGAATGCTCTATCTGGGGGATTTTGATTATCCTTCATTTTTTAGTAATTCTTCAATATACAAACGACGGACTTTCATCGTAGCTGTTCGTGGAATATCATCAAAATCGCGAATAATTGGCGCATTTAGATGAGGTAGATCTTCTACTTGTTGCCACCAAGCATCCCAGTCCATTTCGCAATCTGGCGCTAAGGCAATCACTGGTTGGGCATGTCCTTCTTTATCGCGCACCATCACGACTTCTGATAAGAAATCTAAATGGTCTAATAAGAAGTCTTCTAAAGCTAAGTTACTATCAATATTTTCGATTAAATCTACTTGACGATCTTTCAGATATAAATGGCCTTGTTCATTCATGCAACCATAATCACCAGAATCCCACCAAGCACCGTAAACATTATCTTTAAAGCGTTGATCTTCTTTATAATAAGTCAAAGCACGACCTTTTGATAAGAAATGAATATGACCATCTTGATTCGCTGGTAGCACATTGCCTTTTTCATCTGCAATGCGCGCTTTGGTTAACTCACCTAAACCTACCCCCATGTCACGGGCATTATCCGTTGGTAAGGTCGCAAGTGTATGCGCTTTTAGAATCATTGGTCCACATTCACTTTGACCATAGACTTGTAAGAAGATTGGATCTTGCTTTTCACTCGCTTTTAAGAAAGTATGCATGGTCTTATTGTTAATAGCATCAAAAGTCGAATGATAATAACGAATACTAGCAAAACTTTCTGGTTGTTTCGCAGCGGTAAAACTCCATTGCACAAAATTATTTGGATGGGTTTCTAGCGCGATTGGCTGATATTTAGCCAAAAGATGAGCTACTTTCTCACCATCCGATGTAGCTAGTGGCATCATTGGAAAAGCCATCGCCATCAATGAAGACACACCAATATTAAACCGTGAATGAACAGGAGAAATATGAAAAGCCACCAATTTTTTCTCTGCAATCTTCGTAAAGACCGTTCTTTGCCAAACCGTACGCCAACCCATCGAATGATAAGAATGACAAATTAATTTTGGAATCCCAGTCGTTCCTGAAGTATGCGTCATATAAGCAATTTCATCAGGATCTAGGCTAACTTGTTCCACAGGAGTTGTATCGCTAGCTAAAAGTTGGGCCACTTCGATTTTACGTTCATCGCCTAAATTCTTAATGGCAAGTACGCGTTCTTTGGTTTCGTCATCATAAATAATAAATGGCTTTTCTAAACGATCCACGAATACTTCCATGGTTTCAGTTGGAAAATGATAAGAAATCATCACCGGAACCGCACCTAGATAAGACGCAGCCACCGCTAATAAATAAGTATCGAATTTGGGACTCTTGTACATAATCACCTTATCGCGTGCCTTAATTCCCAAAGTTGCTAATTGACAAGCACGTTCCACAATGATTTCGTGACTGATTTGATAATTAGTTTCTAAGCCTAGTTCCGGAAAAGCCGGTAATACTTCATCCAACAGAATAGGCGTTGTTGGATAATTTTGTGCTGCTTGTTGATAATTGGTATATAAATTAAGTGGTTGATACGCTGTTGCATCCATTACTTTCACCTCAACAAAAAAATTTGAACTCTAAAGTGGTAAAACCTACTCGCTTCAAAATCCGTTGTGACAATGTAAGATTCTCTCACACTTTTACATGATAACACTTCCAATAAAAACTAGCTAGATTTTTTGTGAAAATTTATTTAAAGTGAATTTTGTTAGTGCCTGTTGGTCTAGTGATACGCCGATTCCTCTCCCTCTAGGCACGCGAATCTCACCATTTTCTACTACAAATGTTTGGGAAATGATGTCTTGTTCAAAATAATGCACGGTGGCACTTAAATCGGCTGGAAAATCTAGCCCTTTGATGCTTGCAACATGCAGATGAAACGCTCGGGCAATCCCTGCTTCATACATTCCACCGATCCAAGCTTTTACTTGATGTGCTTTGGAGTATTCTAGCATTTCTAAAGCTGGAATCAATCCACCGACACGTGGCAATTTTAAATTAATCACTTGGCCACTATGAAGGGCAGTCATTGTCTTTAAATCGTCCATTTGACAGATATTTTCATCCAAACAGATAGGTGTTGAAATCTGTTGTTGCAATTTGGCATGTTCAACAAAATCACTAACACGCAAAGGTTGTTCAATCATCGCCAAACCTAGTTCATCTAGTCGTTTGAAAGTAGTAGTTTGTGCCAAAGTATAACTCGCATTTGCGTCGGCCATTAAGCATAGATTGGGATATTTTTGCCGAATAGGCGCTAAATAATCATAATCCTTATCTGGGGCTATCTTGACTTTTACTCGCTGATAGCCTTGCAAGACTGCTTGATCGACCTTAGCTAATAAGGCTTGGGGCGAGTTCTGGATACCAAAACTAATACCTACCTGAGCCGTGCTTAAAGTTGGTGGCAAAAAGTACGAAAGCGATTTCTCTTGTAACTTTGCATATAGATCCCATAAGGCCATCTCAATCGCCGCTTTTGCCATCTGATGACCACGAATCTTTGCGGCTTTTTGCATAAACGATTGCGGTGTGAGGTCTTGATTGGCTAATAATGGCAATAAATAGCGTTTTAAAACCAATAATTCTCCTGCTAAAAACTCCTGGACATAATCCGGATGTGGCAAGGCAGTTAATTCTCCCAAACCCACTAATCCTTGATCAGATTGTAAAGTAAGCACGACACATTCTTTATGCGTTAATTGTCCGTAACTTGTTTGAATCGCTTGTTTAAAAGGGATTTGAATATGATATAACGTAATATTTGAAATTTTCATCATGATTTACCATTTTCCACAAACTTTTTGATATTTTCCACCACGGCTTTGGGATTTTCCAGATGGATACAATGACCCGCACTGCTAATGACTTCCAACTGTGCTTGATTTTGCCATAAGTGTACCATTTCTTGACCAATCTGACAAAATTTCGCATCGAATTCACCCGCTAAATATAATAGTGGCATCTCCGTTTTCGCCAACTGTGACCAATAGTTTTGCTGCGCACCAGTCCCCATATGCGCTAAACTATTGGCTAACCCCCAACGATTTTGGCTCATTCGCTCTTGATAGACACGTTTTTGCACAGCTTGTGGTAAGGATTTTTGAGAGGCAAATAATGGGACTTCCTGCCATTGCTGCACAAAATCCTTAAGCCCCTCTTCTCTTAACAAGTGAATCCATTTTTGGTCTTGTTTTCGCCGGTTTGCTCGCAACACTGCCTCTTTTATACCTGCTGTACTACTTTCTAAAATCAAGCCTAGGACCATTTTTGGAAAAGTTGTCGCAAAAGCCAAAGCCACACGTCCACCCATCGAATAGCCAAAAAGGAAGCACTCAGTTAAGCCTAATTTTTCCAAAAAAGCACGTACATCTTTTACGACCTGACTCATCGTGTAATGCACAATAGGGACATGCACACTCGTTTGACCATGACCAATTAAATCTAGTGCTAAAATATTCACGCCAGGTAATTGGTTAGCCAAAAAATCAAAGGTATGTAGAGTCCCTGTAAAGCCATGCAGACAGACTAACGTAGGCACACCTTCTTGAAAGGAACCGATATATTCATAATGAAAGCGAACTTGATTGGCCCTTACAACTGGCATCCTTTCATCCTCTTTTCCTTGAAGTTACTTAACACCGCTTGCCAAAAATCAACAGGCACTTGGGCTTGACTCGTTAACTCAATCAAGTTTGCACCAGTCAGTTTGCGTGAAGTGGCAATCGCTTGTTCAAAGTCCGCTTCACTCTCAACTTTTTGATAAGCTAATTCATAGGTCTTAGCTACTTGGGCGAAATCTAAATCAAGTGGGGTCGCAAACAAAGGATCAAAGTCATCTGCTGTTAAACTACGCTGACTCAAAAAAGAGAAAATCCCGCCAGCATTATTATTTAATAGGAGAATCGTCACCGGGAGATGGTAAGATTTCAATAATTGTAGCCCATTCATGTCATGGAAAAGTGTCAAATCTCCAACCAATAAATACGTGCGTGCTTTCGTTTGCATCGCTAGCCCCGCAACCGTTGACAAAATCCCATCAATGCCATTGACACCACGATTGCCAAAAATTTGAAAGCTATTCTCACTAACACCTGATAAGCGATCCACCAAACGAATCGCATTACTATTTGCGACAAAAAGCTGTTCGCCACGCGCTAACGTTTTCATCAAAATCATAGCCAGTTGACTCTCATGAAAGGCAAACTGCTCACTCGTTTCATCAATGGCTTGACTCGCTAGTTTTTGCAGATTTTGCCAAGCTTGCAAATAAGGCTGGTCACTTTTTGGTGTACTTTGAAGAATTTGTTTGGCCACTTTTGTTAGTGATTCAGCGACGAGATACTGACTGCGATACAGATAATCAGGCCATTGTTGCGTCTCATCGACCAAGATTTGTACTGCCAAACTATCACGCAAGTAAAACATCACATTTTTTGTCACCGGTACCTTACCAAAACGTAAAATCACCTCAACTTCAGGTAAATCACGCGTCTCTTCAAAAATTACATCAGCTTGTTTAACATAATTTTGCGTCTCTCCATCGCAACTAGCTAATTGACTTAACGGATCACCCACAATCGGCCAACCTAGATGATTTGCTAAAGTTAAAGCAAGTTGCGCTTCTACTAAGCTACGTTCACTTCCTAACACAATGAGCCCTTTTTTCTGAAACCAACCTTGGGCAATCAAGTTTTGTGTGGACGTTTGTGCAAGACTTAAGTCAATCGGGGTGTTTTGTGTTAAATCAGGTAATAACGGCTCTCTTAAAGGAATATTGGCATGCACGACACCTTTAACATCATGCATCGCCCTTGTCGCTAATTGGAATCCTTGCCAAAAACTATAGCGCAACATGAGCGGCGTGCTTTCAGGTAAAGCCAGCTCCACAAAAAATTTCACATGATCGGCATATAACTGATTTTGCGACATCGTTTGTGGGGCCCCAATATTTCTTAATTCAGGTGGCCGGTCGCTGGTTAAGACGACTAAAGGCACATTGCTCGCTTCAGCCTCACAAATCGCTGGATAAAAGTTTGCCGCAGCGGTCCCTGAAGTACAGAGTAAAGCGACTGGCTGCTGACTACTTTTGGCTAATCCTAGCGCTAAAAAGCCAGCCGAACGCTCATCAACCGCGACAAAATATTGCAAATCTGACTCGCGTTTGACTAATAGAGCTAACGGTGTCGAGCGTGAACCCGGACTAATCACAACTTGACGCACCCCACCTTGTTTTAATCCAGCAATTAAATGGCGCAAATAGCTAGTCATTTCTTGTTGCTTATTCAAGGCCTAATAACCCCCGTTTCATTGGTTCAAATTTTAGTTTGGTTTCTTCAAATTCTTCCTCCGCATTAGAATCTTGGACAATCCCACAGCCAGCAAAACATTCGCCATAGATTGCCTCCTCTTGTCCATAGACTCCCGAGCGAATCCCTACGACAAATTCACCACTATCTTCAAACAACCGATAAAAACCAATTGGTGCGCCATACAATCCGCGATCCAAGTTTTCATTTGCTTGTAAGTAAGTAAGGGCCGCTTCTTTGGGATTACCACCTAAAGCTGGGGTTGGATGAAGATTTTCAATCACCTCTAAAAAGCGACTTTTCTCTTGTCGTTGACCAGTTAATGTTAAAAAGATATGTTGCACTTGCTCATTTTTTAAAATTTGTCTTGGGCCTAATGCGACTTTTCCATTTACAAAAGGGGCTAATTTTCCTTGAATCGCTTCAACAACAATTTGGTGTTCTTTGGTATTTTTCGCATCATTCAATAAAAGGTTGGCTAATTGCACATCTTCTTCAGGCGTTTGACCACGGCGAATCGTCCCAGCAACACTGGCCGTCAGATACTTGCTAGCCGTTGCTTTCAATAATCTTTCAGGTGTGGCACCAAAAAAGTGGCGCGTTGGTCCATCTAAATAAAAGCGATACGTATTTTTTTGCAAAGCGACTAAGTTTGCCATCAACTGACCTGGGACTAACTCTGTCGCATGAAAGGCCATTTTACGTGCCAAAACGACTTTATTTAAGATTTGGCTAGACTTTAACATCTGAATCGTTTGTTGAGCTAAATGTGTCCATGCTTCTTTGGCTAAATAGTTAAATTCCGCATTGGCAGATAAAGCAGAGTGTACGTGCCAGTCTTGATCTGCTGCTAAAAATGCTTGAACTTGTTGTTTTAACTGTTGATACTTTGCTTGTGCCTGTGCTTTGGTTTCAGCAAGTACCAAAATACTTAATAATTGCTCCGTCAAAATGATTTCAGGTAAGATAAAATATCCTTGGGCCAACTCTTGCCAGATACTTTCGCCCGTATGCTGAGAATCAAACGCAAAAGCCCCGAATAAAGCCAATGGTTGACGATCAATCACGTTCACTTCTTCCACACTGATTTGAAGCTTATCTTTTAATGCTTGGACTTGTGCAAAATCTAAGCCAAACCACTCAGCCACTTTCCCTAGGCCTAAACGCACTTCATCTTCTGGAGTTTGCCAAAATTGTGCCTGTAAACCACTATTTTTCGCCGCCGCAAATACCGACAAGGCAGAAAATTTCGGGATTGCTTCTTGCCAGACATATATTTTTTGCTGCATCGTATTATTGAAAGTTTGCATCGAATACTTTCACTCTTTCTATTTGAGATAATTGATACTTTTGGATTTTACCACTTGCAGTTTTTGGGAAATCTGCCAACACATAATAGGTGTACGGGTGTTTATACTTAGCTAATGTTTTTAATAATATTTGTAACTGGGCTAAATCAAAATCATCAGAAGCTATTTTAAGATAAGCAACCGGGACATGCCCCCATTTTTCATTTGCTTCTCCTACTACAGCGACTTCTTGGATTTGCGGATGTCGTGATAGGCAGTCCTCAATTTCTTTGGGATAAATATTTTCGCCACCAGAAATGATTAACTCTCCTAAGCGACTCTTCACAAACAAAAAGCCATCTTCATCCAGATAGCCTAAATCGCCCGTATGAAAATAACCTTCTTTATCAAATCGCTCTTTAGCCAATCCGTGCAAATACCCCGGTGTAATACTTGGTCCTTTCACTAAAATTTCGCCAATTGCTTCTTTTTCACTCAGCGGCTTAATTTTACACTGCACATCCTGTAAAGGCAGTCCTGCTGAGCCGAGTTTTGCTAAAGAATAATCAAAAGGCAAGGCAAATATTTGTGAACAGGTCTCCGTCATCCCATAAGATTGCATCACTGGCAATTGATAGGCGAGACATTTTTCCAAAACTTCTGCACGCACCGGTCCACCACCCAGTAAGATGCCTTTCAAACTAGCGGGATAACTTTCTTTAGTCAGGATTAATAAATCTTGTAACATCTTCGTCACAACAGAAACTACAGTGACTTGCCCCGTCTTCAACCAGTGATGCACTTGCTCGGCAGCATACTTAGGCAACAAACGGACACTCAAGCCAATCACTAAACTACGCAAAAAAATCGACAGCCCACTAATATGATAAAGTGGCATAACATTTAGCCAACAATCATCCGCTGTCAACGATAAGCTTTTTTTAGTAGCGATGGCACTTGCTTGGTGGTTACCAAATGTTTGGCGCACCCCCTTAGCCTTGCCGGTCGTCCCAGAAGTATACATAATGCTTGCGACCTGATTGGTTTGATAGCCTAAGTCGAACCAGTCTTCTTTTTTGACAGGCTGAAGTTCTTGAGTCTTTGGTGCTTGAATCAACGCACAAGGGGCAAATGTAACAGCCAATTTCTG
The DNA here is from genome assembly GCF_000407565.1 of Enterococcus cecorum DSM 20682 = ATCC 43198. GTDB lineage: Bacteria > Bacillota > Bacilli > Lactobacillales > Enterococcaceae > Enterococcus_E > Enterococcus_E cecorum. The sequence continues at coordinate 553,117 of NZ_ASWI01000003.1, read as the reverse complement.
GTCAGTGACAATCAGCGCCTGAGCTTGACTATCTAGTAACTGTACACGACATTCACTCTCAGTCAAACGCATATTTAAAAACTGGACCGTCACCCCAAGCTCCCACAAAGCCAAAACCGTATAGATAAACGCTGGGGAGCTCTTGCCATATACCGCCACAATCGTACTATCTATAGGTAATTTTTGCTGATAATCATATGCATAGCTTTGGACCATTTGCTGTAACTCAGAGAAAGTGTGGACTTGCTCTTCATAGAAAAAAGCTGGCCGCTCAGGATGAAGCACGGCTTGTTGAGTCAACCAGCTAGCATATTTTTTATGGGAATTTTGGAAATTGGTCAAAGTTTGGTTCTCGTTTTTCTTTAAAGGCATCACGACCTTCTTTGGCTTCATCCATCGTGTAGTATAGTAATGTCGCATCGCCTGCTAATTGTTGAATGCCCGCTAAACCATCTGTGTCCGCATTCATCGCTGCTTTAATCATACGTAAAGCGAGTGGACTCTTCTTCAACATTTCTTGCGCCCAACTTATCGCTTCGTCTTCTACTTGATCAACGGGCACAACTTTATTAATCCAATTCATCTCTAATGCTTCTTGGGCCGTATATTGACGCGTCATAAACCAAACTTCTTTGGCTTTTTTATGACCAATCACGCGTGCTAAGTAACCAGAACCATAGCCACCATCAAAACTACCGACATTCGGACCTGTTTGACCAAATTTAGCATTTTCACCGGCAATGGTTAAATCACAAACAAGTTGCAATACATTTCCGCCACCAATCGACCAGCCTTTGACCATCGCAATCACTGGTTTTGGAATAATGCGAATTAAACGTTGTAAATCTAAAACATTCAAACGTGGAATTTGATCTTCGCCAACATATCCGCCATGGCCGCGAACTTTTTGGTCTCCACCAGAACAAAAGGCTAAATCCCCTGCCCCAGTTAATAAAATGACACCGATATCACTACGATCACGACAAATACTGAAAGCTTCAATCATTTCAGCCACTGTTTTTGGCGTAAAAGCATTATGAACATGTGGACGGTTAATCGTAATTTTGGCTATTTTTTCAAACTGTTCAAATAAAATCTCATCATACTCTTTAATTGTTTTCCACTCGCGCATACAGACACTTCCTTTAAATCATTGTTAATCATCGTGTTTTGCTAAAATTTTACAAAACACCTCTTTTAAAGTATACACAAAATTAGTAAAATACGCTTGAGATAACCCTTAGAAATTGATTTGATAAAAAACAATAATAAATAAGCGCAATTGAACTCTTGATATATCTAAGTTTTTACAATTTCAAAATAAATAAGCAAAACCATCACTCTAGCTTGTTGGTCTAGGGCGATGGTATGAGTAAAATATTTTTTTGTTAAAAACTATTGCATTCATTTACCGTATACATTATAACAAACTCATAAGGTTAGTAAAGTTTAAGGCGGTTAGCAATTCTCATTTCTGGGGGTGGTGCTTATGAGTGTAACAACTCTGCAACGCATTCTAAAGAAAGGAATTTGCAAAATGTCTGCTTATGAAGCGCTAAGCCTAATGATTGCTTTTGCGACATTAATCGTGCTAGTGAATAATAATAAAGACAATAAAAAATAGCCATCTAAACTTTTAGCGAGGTTTTCGGCTATTTTTCAATTAGTATAAAATCAAGCTACCGTCTTCAAACGGTGCTAACCTTTTTCTATTTACACTATATCATGTTTAGAAAAGAGGTGCAAGCGATGCAATCAGAAAATAAACAAACCATCGCTAACCGTAAGTATAGAGAAAAGAACAGAGAAAAAACCAATCAACAAGCATATAAGCGATCTGGTAAATTATTCATTTTAAATTACGTATCTGAGGAAGATTTACAATTGTTTGAGAGTTACGTACAAGAAAATACATAATTATCCTAAGAATGTGTGAATAAGCAATTTCTCAAATCAAATCCACCCTCGTACTTCCATTTTTTGCTATAATGAGAAAAAAACGGAGGAATGCCCATGAATTTATTAGAACATCTCGATATCCAAATCAAGCAAACCAGCCCCGAACAAGTCGAACTTTCGCTTATCGTTCGTGAAATCCATAAACAACCCTTTGGCATCATGCACGGAGGGATGAACGGTGTCTTGATTGAAACAGCATGTAGTTTAGGTGCAAATCAAAATGTCGCTCAAAACGAATATTGCGTCGGTGTCGATTTACAAGTCAATCATCTACAGGCAGTATCGACGGGCGAACTAAACATCATCGCTACGCCAGATAAAATCGGACGCACACTGCAAGTTTGGCAAGCTACAGTCTATCAGATAAACAAAAAAATTGCCGTTGGACGCTGCACTCTCATGACGCAAAAAGCACAAACAAAAGACTAGGGCGGAAAATTCCTGTGCCTAGTCTTGTTTTGTTGTTATACATTTTCTTCTACATATTCCTTGAAATGATTCAGAATGGCTTGCCAACCTTGCTTTTGGAGCTCGACTGGATTTTGGCTTTCGGCTTCAAAGGTCTCAACCACATGAACCAAACCAGGTGCAATCTGAGAAAAAGTAACAGTAACTTCACGACCATCCCCTAATGTATAGGCTAAACATTGATTTGCCACCACTTCTGTATACACGCCGCCAAAATCAAAGCCCATCGCTCCATCTTTGGCTTCCATGCGTGAGGTTAAGCTGCCTCCCACACGTAAATCATTTTGCGCATTGATTGTATGCCAGTCAGGTGAAGCACTATGCCATTGCTCAATATGTTTTGGTTCATTCCAGTAATGTCAAATAGTCGCTAAATCTCCTTGTACATCTACTTGAATTTGGATGATTTCTGCCATTTATTATCCTACTTTCTATCATTTTTCCTAAATATAGCATGATTCATGTATAAAATCCGCTTTTTTACCTCGAGAAAATAAGATACTTATGCCACACTTTTCATAACAAACACTCTACATCATAAAACCTCAACTTTTTTCAAAAATAATTTTATTTTATTATCAAAATTCTAAAACCTTTACTAATATATCAACCATCAAACTAGATAATAACATTTCATCCAATAGTAAAACAGTTTACAAAATAGTTCTAGTAAAAATAACTCTTTTCTTTTATCATTAACAGCATTATAATGACATCGAACAAATGTTTATAACTACAAACAAATGTCCTAAATCTTATTTTGGTTAAAAGAAGGTGATTGCATGACTTTATCAGAAAAAGAAGCGCAACTATTTAATTTAATCAAGACGAATCCTTATTTTTCGCAACAAGAACTCGCCGAAAAGATGAATCTCTCACGCTCAACGGTGGCAAATATGATTTCCCGTTTAATTGAGGAAAAATATCTACTGGGAAGAGCCTATGTCGTGAATGAAAAAGATTATTTGGTATGTATCGGAGGCGCCAATGTCGATCGTAAATTACAAAGTTTGGCTCCACTTCAAGCTGCTACTTCTAATCCTGCGACATCAGCTTTGAGCATCGGTGGCGTGGCAAGAAATATTGCCGAAAATCTTGGTAGACTCGGCCATCCAATCTCTTTACTGTCTGTTTGCGGGAAAGATAGTGATTTTGAAGCGATTAAGCAACATTCACAATCCTTCATGAATCTAGATGCCATCTATCAAACAGAAGAAGTGGCGACGGGATCTTATACCGCGGTACTCGACGCAGATGGTAATATGGCAGTGGCTTTAGCGGATATGTCGGCGTATGATTTACTCACTCCGGCAGTGATCCAGCTCAATTTACCACTTTTACACGGGGCACGCGCGATTATTATCGATTTGAATTGTCCAGCCGAAACGCTCCATTTTATCATTCAATTTGGCAAGCAATATCAAATTCCAGTGATTGTGATTCCAGTCTCCTCACCGAAAATGGCCCACTTACCTAAAGATTTAGCGGGAGTGAGTCTACTTATTGCCAATCGCGATGAAAGTGAAACCTTCCTGGACACGCAAATCACCGATACGCAATCTTGGCAAGACGCAATGCAAAAATGGCTAGCTTTAGGCGTAGAAAATATCGTCATTACCAATGGCCAACAAGGGGCTATGGCGATGAGTCAAACAGGAGAGCAAGCCTATCAAGCAGCCATCTGCGTTGAAAAAATTATCGATGTTACAGGTGCTGGCGATGCGTTTAGTGGGGCATTTATCGATAGTTGGCTAAACGGAAGAACGCTAGCTGATTGTTTGAAGTTTGCGACAACCAATGCGGTATTTACAATTCGTTGCATGCATACTGTACGCACGGATTTAACCAAAGAAAAATTAATTCAAAATAGAGAGGAACTTGCATTATGAACCAATATTTATCATTTTCAAAAGAAGTCTTAGCAGCAAAAGAAGAAGGCAAAGCAATTGTTGCCTTAGAATCAACTATTATCTCACATGGTATGCCTTACCCACAAAATGTCCAAACCGCACGTGAAGTTGAACAAATCATTCGTGACCATGGTGCTTGTCCTGCCACCATTGCTTTAATCGATGGTCAAATTAAAATCGGATTATCTGATGAAGAATTAGAAATGTTTGGCAATAGTAAAAATGTCGCTAAAGTTTCGCGCCGTGACATGGGCTATATTTTAGCAACGAAACAACTAGGTGCTACCACAGTTGCTGCGACAATGATTGCTGCTGAACTAGCAGGCATTTCCGTCTTTGTTACTGGCGGCATCGGTGGCGTACATCGTGGGGCCGAAACTTCAATGGACATTTCTGCGGACTTAGAAGAATTAGCGATGACTGATGTCGCTGTTGTTTGTGCTGGGGCAAAATCAATCTTAGACCTTGGATTAACATTAGAATATCTTGAAACAAAAGGTGTGCCGGTTTATGGTTACCAAACAGACTATCTGCCATCTTTCTTCTCAAGAACAAGTCCATTTGCTTTACAATACAATATCCAAAATCCAGAAGAATTAGCAAAAGCCTTGAAAGCGAAATGGGATTTAGGTCTACACGGTGGCGCTTTAGTAGCTAACCCAATCCCTGAAGAATATTCAATGGATGAAGCTTATATCAATGCTGCAATCGACCAAGCCTTAAAAGAAGCCGATGAAAAAGGAATTGTTGGAAAAGAAATCACGCCATTCCTACTTGGTAAAATTAAAGATATCACGGATGGCAAGAGTTTGGCCGCCAATATCGCTCTAGTAAAAAACAATGCGAGAGTCGGCGCCCAATTAGCTGTAAGTTATCAAAAATTATAATCACAAAAACCCACCTTTTAAGCGAATAGCCAACTTAAGAGGTGGGTTTATTTTATTATTGTCTTCTCACCCATTTTTGAAAGACATGGGGATAAATATTTTCTTCGTCTAATACGCCAGGAATTTCTTCGACTAGCTCAAAATCACTAAAGTCAATCTCACCAATATAAGCATCGCCTGTAAATTCCGCATCAATCAATGTACGATAAATCACATCGGTATACGGCAAGAATAAGCGAAAAATATCGCCACCGCCCCCAACGTGCAAGTCTTCTACAGCTAAGACTTCTTCTGGTGAGTGAATAATTTCAGCATTTTCATATAGTGACAACTCATTTTGACGAGTGCAAACATAAATCTTCTTATAAGCTTTGGATCTTTTTCCTAGCCCTTCATACGTTTTTCGCCCCATCACTAAGGTTCCGTTCATCGTTTTGCTCTTAAAAAAATTCAAATCATTCGGTAATTTCCATGGTAATAACCCATCTTTACCAATTAAACCATTTTTATCTTGCGCCCAAATTGCTGTTATCATTTTATCCGGCTCCTTTTGTTCGTTTTTTTCATTATAACGAATATCAAGGAAGAAAGAAATACTGAATCTAACTTCCATATGGTAAAATCAAATTAGAATGTAGAAAGTAGGGGATAGCATGGCATATTTTTCTTTAAGTATATTATTTGAAGCTTTTGAGGCAAAAACAAAAATCTCTAGAAAAGCTTATGAACATCGCATCGTTTTAGTCCAATTTCCAGCAAAACCTGACAAAGCGACACTAATTGAGTATTGTAAGCAGCATTTGACCGAAGAACCTTATCAAACAGCTGATGGTTCACTTGATTTTTGGCAAGTAAGCAAAATAATCGACTGTTTTGAATTAGTTGAAGAAGTTCCCGAAAACATCCATACGCCGCTTGAAGTATACAGTAGATATTTTGCGGATGACTTTGATAGTACTCGCGAAGAAATTCTTGAAAAATATTTTTCCGATTACGTGTATGAAGATCAGGAAAATGATTAAATAACCCAAATTAAAAAAGCAAATCTATCTGTTGGGGCAGACGGATTTGCTTTTTTAAAGTAAACAATTACAAAAACTTGATAAGAGCTAAATTAATGGGTTGGACGAGTAGTATTGTCCATGTGGGTTTTCACTACGAATACATCCACTTTTGAATTTTGAACGATAAAATCAGTTGTAGAACCGATGAATAGACGGGTAAATGAGTTCGTACCACTTGCCCCCATCATGATTAAATCGGCATTTTGATCTTTGGCAGTTTCAAGAATGGCATTTTTTGCACTACCTACTTCTAGAATCGTTTTACAATTAATATTATCTTTGGCTGCATCTTCAGCATAATCTTCTAGAAATTCTTTTGCAGTATTCATTAATGGATCAATTTCGAATCCACCGCCGTAATCATGCATGGCGATTCCAGATGTATCGACAACAGATAATACGATTAAGTGTGCATTCGTTTGTTTGGCATAACGTTTTGCTTTTTGATAAGCTAAATCCGCTAAAATGGAACCATCGATTGGTACCAAAATTCTACGATAATTTGCCATACGACATCCCTTCTTTCCTATACCTTTATTTTACCGTGTTTTTTCGTGAATTCAACAACAAATCGCCTTGACGAATTACTTTTTTTCTGCTTCATTCGGATTCACAATTTCTAATAAAATAAACTTCTCATCTTCATAGGCGAATTTTAAAATGCAACAGTTCCCTAAACGTTGATGAGTATCCGTTTTTGCAAACTCCTCCCAAACACGCATAAAATTACGACAAGCAGCGCCATGAGAGACGACCAGAGTAGGCAAATCATTATTCACTTCTTGCATAATTGCTTGCATGGTGTCGTTCATTCGCTGCATCAGTTGTTCTTGACTTTCTCCGCCATAATACACAAAAAAATCGCCATAAGGTAGCGCTGGGTTTAAAAATTCTGGTTCTCCTTCAAAGCGACCAAAATTCCATTCTTTCAAGCCTTTTTTACGTTGGTAAGGCAAGTCACAAACAATTTCTAAAGTATCACAAGCCCGCTCTTGAGTCGATGCATAAGCCTGACCAAACTGGATACCTTGTGATTGAAAATATTTCCTTGCTTGCCGGGCCTGTTCTTTACCTAATTCGGTTAAGGGCGAGTCACACCAGCCTTGTACTTTTTTTAATTCGTTAAAAAGCGTCTGTCCATGCCGCATTAAATATACGATTTTTATCATTGTCATTCCCTACTTTCAAAAAGAGCCGCTCCTCAAGAACAGCTCTAATCATTATTTATTATTCTTTGCGGTATCAGAGGCAATTATTCTAACATCGCCTTTAATTTGCCATTCCTTCACTTGATTTGGCAAAATACAGCTTGTGCCCATATTTAATTCATATTCTTTACCATCCACGACTAGATAACCAAAACCTTCAATCACCGTCATCAAAGTATACGGCGCAAAAGCTTTGAAAGAACATTCTCCCTTTACAAGCCATTCATAGACATTGAAAAATTCAGTTTGAAGATAAGTGGTAATCGCACTGTTGCCTTTACGAACTTCCTTAATCGCTAATTCTGGCGCATGGTCAGGGACATTGGTAACGTCGATGGATTGTTGGATGTGTAATTCACGTGTATTTCCTTGCGCATCTTTGCGGTCATAATCATATACCCGATAAGTCGTATCTGAGCTTTGTTGGGTTTCTAAAATCATGATTCCTTTACCAATCGCATGCATCGTCCCACTCGGAACAAAGAAGAAATCCCCTTTTCTCACTGGCACATGTTTTAATAAATCATCCCAACGTCCCTCTTGAATCATTTCAGCTAATTCTTCTTTGGTTTGCGCATGATGACCATAAATGATTTCAGCTCCTGGCGCGGCATCAATAATATACCAGCACTCAGTCTTACCTAGCTCACCAGCATGATGTTTGCCATATTCGTCATCAGGATGGACTTGAACAGATAAATCATCTTCCGCATCCAAAATCTTCACTAATAACGGGAAAACTTCTTCTGATTGATGACCGAATAATTCTTGATGGTCTTGCCAAAGTTGATCTAAAGTTTGACCTTTGAAAGGACCATTTTCAATCACACTTTTGCCATGGGGATGCGCACTGATTGCCCAGTCTTCTCCTATCTTGTCACTAGGAAGTTCAAAACCAAAGACCGTATGTAATCTTGAGCCACCCCAAATTTTATCTTGAAATACGGGTTTCATAAATAAAGGTTCTACCAAATGAATCACTCTTTCTTGTATAGGTTTACAAACAAGTCCATTATATCACAAACTAGTTTGAATAATCATTTCTTTTTCTTTTAAATAAATCGCAATTAATTCATCTCGTTTTTCCAAATATTCTTGTCTAAAATCATAAGGATGCACACGGTTAGATAGGAAAATAAAGGCCTGTTGCAACTTAGGATCAATGCATAAAAACGTCCCAGTATAGCCTGTATGGAATAAAAAGCCATAACGCAAATCCCAACCTAATGAACGCTTTCCCTCTTTACTTGGTGTTTGGTCTTGATAAAGCTGAGCAATCGTTTCTCTTTGCAAAAAGGCCCGTCCATCAGGTAATTGCCCTTCATTTAGATACATTTGGGTAAATTTTAATAAGTCGGCTAAATTCGTGAATAGTCCCGCATTACCCGCATGCTCGGCTAAGACTCGGGCTTTAGGATCATGAGTTTGACCGCACAAAGTATCTTCTGTTGCAGCAATCGAATAATGCATATCAAGTGGTGGAAATTGGCTCTCGGTCATCTGCAACGGTTCAAAAATTTCTTCTTTAAAAATAGTTGTGACTGGTTTTTGAAAGATTGCTTCTAACATGAATCCTAGCAAAATCGTCCCCGCATCGGTATATTTGACGACTTTTCCCAGATTATCACCCGCTCTTAAAGTCAAATAAGTCTGCATTAACTCCTGTTGGTTGAGCTGATCACGATTCGGAATATAAGTCACAATATCAGCTGTATGGGTTAATAAATGTCGTAAAGTAATGCTTTCATCGCCATAAGCTGGCAGATACTTCTTCAAAGGTTGGTCAATCTCGATGAGGCCTTGTTCCATCAATTTTAAAATCATCGTCGTGGTACAAACAACCTTTGTCAAAGAGGCCACATCAAATAACGTATTTCCAGACATCACCCGTTTTTCTGGGATTAAAGACGCATAACCAAAATGCTTGTGAATCATCTTTTCTTGGTCAATAATTGCATAACAAACCCCTGGAAAGACCTTTTCATTTAGATATTCTTGAATTTTTGCTTGTGTTTTTGGATAAAAATTTTCTTGCATGTTCTTCCTCTATCTCTTTTCATAAAAAAAACGCCTAATTGGTTGGACGATTCATCCGGCAACCAATCAGACGTCTTTGTATGATGCAATTAACGTAAGAACCACCATTCTACACCGACTGGATCATACACCGTTAAAATCTTTTGTTTGCTATCAAGGTAATGTTTCATTTGACTTTCTTGAACATGTTTTAATAATTGTTCAAACTGTTCATCTTGTAATTGGAATTTCAAAAAGTCTAAGCCTAAAATTTGATGACTTGGGATTTTCACATTTTCGGTATCATGCTTGACAATGGAAATACCAAATTCGCCATCTGCTAAGGTTTGAAAAGCAATATTATTTTCATCAAACTCAAAGCCTAGTAAATCAGCTAAAAACTGGCATTCTTCTTGGACATCTTGTGCGTGAAGGCCCAGTGCCGCAATCCGTGCTTTACTTGATAATTTTTTATTTGGATCAGCTGAAGTTAAAAGTGAAGTTTCGTCAATGCTCACTGTTTCAGGTGTGCGAATCGCCAACTGATTGCCTTCAGGATCCACGATAGTAAACTGACATAAATCAGGTGTAAACTCGGCTTGAATGACCGGATATTTAGCATGAACTAATCGTGAATACACTGCCGCAAACTCAGATAAAGTTGGCACCTCTACTTTATAGTAGTTCAGACGCTTCACTTCACCAAAACGTTCCGTTGCACGTGGGCTTTCTTCTAACCAAATGCGCTCATGACTACCATCTTCGGCTACTAAAATCGCTAATTCATTTTCTTCGGTTTTTAACTTAAATCCTAACATCTCGCAGTAGAAATTAATCATTTGGTCACGATTTTTGACACGCAAAGCCACAATACTTAATCGACTACTGGGATCAAAACTAAATACTGACATTGAAACGGGTCCTCCTAAATTCCAATTGGCAATAAAAATTACCACTACTCATCTGAATTCTATTATTTTCATACATATCAAACTGTATAGATTATACTTTGATTCCCTTTCCTCATCCATTGTACTTAGAAATCTTATTTATCGCAAGGAATATGGTTGAAAATTTAAACAAGGCTTGCTAATTCTCATTTTTACCCACGACATTTCACCAATATTTTCAAAGTAAATACTAACCAAATGACCTAAAATATGTTAAAGTAAAAGTACAACACAACGTTTATTTATTGGAGGAAAAACTGATGGAAGATTGCATTTTTTGTAAAATCATTAATGGAGAAATTCCTAGCTATAAAATTTATGAAGATGAGGTCGTTTATGCCTTTTTAGATATTACCCAAGTGACACCTGGCCATACTTTAGTGGTACCTAAAAAACATGCCAAAGATATTTTTGAATACGATGAGGAATTGGCTTCTCAAGTCTTTACCCGCATCCCTAAAATTGCACGTGCCTTAGAAAAAGCTTACCCAGACATGCAAGGATTAAATATTATTAATAACAACCGTGAAGTGGCCTATCAATCTGTTTTCCACTCACATATTCATTTGATTCCTAGATTTAGTCCACACGATGACTTCTCTATGCACTTTGGCAACCACCAAGACCAATACAACCCAACCTTGATGGAAGCCATCGCCAAAAGAATTAGAGAAAGCTTTGAGTAAAAGGTTGTAAATCGACTTGGTCAGCTACGAGCGGATAAGGTTTGTCCAACACGTCGGGAAAGTCCAAAAAGCAGAGACCTTCCCAGACGGGGTGGCTTATACGCCGAAGTAGCTAGTCGATTTACACCGTCAAATAAGGTTGTGAAGCAGCTCGCCCAGACATGAAGAAATTCGTGTGCTTACCTACCGCTGAGAAAACCGGATGAAAGGAGATTTTCTCAAGCGGGAGGGCGAATTTCACAATGTCTAGCTGCTGAACACCGTGAATCTAAGGTTGTGAGAAGGGGCGATCAGCTACAATTATCTAAGAAAGGATGAGTGCAGTGAAAGGATTTTTAAAGGGGTTACTTTTTGGTTCAGCAGTTGGTGCTATCGTGACTTTACTAACAACGGAAAAAAGTGGTAAGGAAAATCGAGAAGCTATCAAAGAAACTGTGGATGAATCCATGTCTAAAATCAATGACGTAACCACGAGTTATCAACGAGTGCAAGAAAACCAAATCATCTTACAAGAAACCATGGACCAAACCATCCCATCTTTCAAAGAAGGGATTGAAAAAGATTTAGCTGCCTTTGAATTCCAAGTTCAGCCTCGTCTTGCTAGAATCAAAGAACAGTTAGAAACATTACAATCGCACCTTGAAGTAAAAAAATAAACCAAAAAATCAGCAAGCCTACTCAAAAAAGTGGACTCGCTGATTTCTTATTTTCTTAACACATCTTGATATTCTGACTTTTGACTAAATTCTTTTTTGGCAAAGGGACATAGCGGAATTACTTGATAATGGTGTTCTCTTGCAAAGGCTACCCCATGTGCCACTAACTGTTCGGCCAAACCTTGTCCACGATAACCAGGATCAACAAAGGTATGGTCAATAATCATGATTTGGCTGTCCCCTAAAGACCAGGTCATTTCACCTATCTCTTTATCGCCGTCTAATAGCGCAAAACGATTTTCTTCTAATCTAAATTCCATCTCATTTTCTCCTTTGTAGACATATTTTAATGCCCCCGTTGTACAGGTGTTCACGACACGCATTACTTCTTGTGCCTCACCATTGTCACTTAAAATCCAAGGTTTACGCCCGACTTCAAAAACTTGTGGATTGCCTCGAACACAGTTACTGACATGCTCACAAATGTTACGATTATAGTAAATATCGACTTTTTCGCCTGTATATTTACGATAACCTTGTGCTAACAATTCTTCTTCCGTTACTGTCAAAAAAGCCACCTAATGCCAATCACAGCACTAGGTAGCCTTTGTTCATCGATTATTTAGATTCTGAAGTTGAAGTAGAAGATTCTTTTGTTTCTTCTTTACTTGAACTTGATGATTCTTTTGTTTCTGATTTTGAAGATTTAGTCTTTGATGATGAACTTGTCTTCGTTGCATCAATGTAAGTAGATAATACATCTGCGAAAGTCTTATCTTTAATCTTCACATTAGCTTTCTTCAATTCTTCACCAATTGTTTTTGTCACAAAGGTAGAATCATTTAATTTATTATCAGTAGCAATCTTCTTAAGCGTCTTTTTATATTTATCCATGTCGTTCCCTTTTGCTTGGTTTTTCACCATTTTAACGACATAATAAGAAGTTTGATAAGTAGATGCATCAGTTACAGCGATTGGTTCAGCTGAAATTTCGCCATCTTTTAACGCAAAGGCAGCTGATTTCACTTCTGTAGGTACATCTGAACTTGTAGAATCAAATTTCACATCTTTACCTTTATTGCTTGTTGCGATTGATTTTTCTTTCGCAATTTTTGCAAAGTCTGCGCCATCTTTCTTCGCTTCTTCAATGACTTTTTTCGCTTCATCTTCACTTGAAACTTGGATGAATTGTGCAGTGACTTCTGGATGGAATGAATCCCAAGCAGTCTTATAATCTGCATCGGTTAATTTTACATGTGCTTTCAAACCAGCGTCTAAAGCTAATTGTTGACGAATGGTTTTCTTGAAGCTTTCTTTTGTATAGCCAGCAGCTTTTAATTGAGATTCGAAGCTATCACCGTATTGTTTCGCTTGTTCTTTGTATTTTGCATCAACTTGTTTATCGGTTACTTTATCGCCATATGCTTTGTCAAACACATCGTAAATAATCATGCTACGAACCACGCTTTGGCTAGTAGAATTTGATTTAATTTCATTATAGAAATCTTGAACGGTAATGGTTTGGCCTTTCATTGAGGCGATAGTTTGATCAGAGTCTTTGGAACAAGCTGCTAAACCTAAAACAGAAACAGCCGCCAAAGTAGCTAACAATGCTTTTTTCTTCATAACTAAATTAACACTCCTAAATTCTTTTTCGAGTTCACAAATCTTACTATACCACAAATCCACCAAAATAATAGACTTTTAAAAACATATTTCATAAAAATTTCAAAAATAAGCTTTTCTTAATGATTAGTTTAAGTTTGGTACATAAAAACTACGATTATCCATGCCAAAAATACGATCCGTGTATTCACCTGGTGTTGTTTGACGAATCGAAGTCAACATCATTTGCATCGAAGCATCGATATTATCAATTTGATGTAAAATTTCGGCCTCCATAATTCTTGGACGCACTGGAGAACCATATTCTAATAACCCGTGATGACTTAAAACCATATGACGTAAAAGGACAATCTCTTCTTTATTTGGATCTAGTTTTAATTCCATACATGCTTGGGTGATTTCTTCATCGACTAAGACTAAATGCCCAATCAAATTACCAGCCACCGTATATTCTGTCGTCATCGCTCCACTTAATTCCAATACTTTACCTAAATCATGCAAAATAATTCCGGCATATAGCAGTGAAGCATTTAACTCAGGATAAATATCAACGAGTGAATGCCCAATTTTTAGCATCGTTACGGTATGATAAGCGAGTCCTCCTGAAAAGGCATGATGATTTTTCTTCGCAGCCGGAAATTCAAAGAAAGCTTTCTTATACTTACTTAAAAGATGGCGGACAATCCGATTCCAACTTGGATTTAAAATTTCAAAAATCGTTTTACCAATGTAATCTTCCATTGCCTCCCTTTTCATCGGTGCGCGTTCCATATAAAGATTAGGATCACTAGGCTCTTCTAATTTAGCCAAGCGTAAATGTAAAATTTTCACCTGAGGATTGCCATTATAGATTTCACGCTTGCCGTTTAAAAAGACCACTCTGCCAGCTTCAAAACGGGCAATTTCTTCTTCAGAGGCATCCCAAAACTTGCCATCAATCGTGCCGGACGTGTCTTGGAACGTAAAAGCAATAAATTTCTTGCCATTTTTCGCCATCCGTACATCGGCATTTTTAATCAAAGCAAAGAGTTGCATTTCTTCATCGACTTGATATTCTTTGATTTTTTTCATCTGCACATTCCTTCTTTCTTAAGATAATGGTTTGACTACTTGATGAAGTTCTTGATAATAGCTTACCATTTCTCGGTCCGAAGATAAACAAATCACTTGATAATCTTTCGCAAATTCTGCTAAAAGTTGCGCCAAAGACCGTTTGCGCTGACTATCATAATGTAGCCACCCATCGTCAATCACCACTGGACTAATATTTTTTTGTTGCACCGCCAAATAAGCAAATCGCAAGGCCATAATCAATTGGTCTTTAGTCCCGGTAGAAAGCTGATAAATAGACTGTTGGTTGACAAATAACTCATTTTCTTTCATCTGAATTTTATCATAACGTTGATTGGTTAAGATTTGCATAAAATGCCCTGCCTGTTCGAACAAATAAGGAAGTTGTGATTCAGAAAGTTGATCAGCCATGAATTGAAGTTGCTTTTCAATGACAAAGTGCACACTCCATTCATAGATTAGTTCTTGAATTTCCGACTTTAATTGCGCTTCTTTTTGATAGAGTTCTGGCAAGGTTAGGTCCTTCATCTGTTGGGCAAGACTGACTTCAATTTGTTTGATTTGCGTCAAATTTTGATCTTTTTGCACTTGTAGCTGTGTTTCTTGACTTAAAATGTGTTGCTCTTGACTTGCTAACTGCTCTTTTGTCATAGAATCTGGATACAACCCTTTTAATATTTGCGCTAATTCTGTTTTACGTTTTACTTGGCTTGCTCGTTCTTGCATTTGCCTAAACCATAACGGTAGATCAGATACCTGTTGGATTTGATATTTAGCCAATAAAGTCTGATTTTGTTTTAACAAATCTTGCTGCGCTTGTCGTTTTTGCCTGATTTGTTCCATGATTTGCGTCACCGGATGAGCCGCGCGTGCCATTTTTTCCTGCTGCATTTCTTCTTTAAATTGACGGATTTGTCCTAACTGTTCTGCTATCGTCAAATGAGCAATTGGTAACCACTCATATAAAAAGGCCGCTGTTTGCCGAAATTGGGCCATATTTTGATCGAGTTGCGCCAATTTAGCACGTAAAGTTTGTCGCTGTTGTTGCGCGTTTTTACTTATCTGAGCGGCTTGATACCGCTTAGCTAACTCTTGAATGAAAGAAACATGATCCAAATGCTGTAAATCGAGCGGTAATTGACTGCGTAGCGCTTGGAACTTCTCTTGCATTGTCCCTTGTTCTTCCAAAAGATTTTGATAGGCTTGATTTTTCTCATCTAAATCTTGTAAATAAAGGCGCCACTGCTGCTTGATTGGTTCATTATCTGAAGCACGATAAACCCGTACATAAAGAAGTCCTACCAATAAAATCGTCGATACAAAGACTAAGCCACCAAATAAAGGCGATAATTTCATAAGCAATAAACTAAGCAATACACCCACCATTCCTGTAATGATTAGTGGTTTAGGACTGGTTGGCGCTTTTGTTTGGGCAAAGAGTTCAGGATGTTGTTGCTCAAACTGATTTAATTTGTCTTCAGCGACTTGTTGGGTGTGTTGCGCATGCGTAAGTTGGCTCGTCAAGGTTGCTAGCTGGGACTGAATTTGCGTATACTGAACAACAAATTCTTGAGAGACTGTTTCTTGTACTTTTGTGTTATCAGGAAGTTGCGCTAATTGCTGCGTGATTTGTTTATGCGCCTGAATATCTTGATATAGCATCCCTTCACTTTGCAACAATTGGTCGATTTGCTCTTCATGATCTAAATAAAATAAATAGCGTTTAGATAATTGCTTTTGCTCAAGTTGTGACAATCGACTTTCCAAGACTTGAATATCTTGATTCAACTGTTGACTTTGCTGCATAAATTGCTGTAACACCTGGACATCTGCAGCATCAGCTAACTGTAAATCCTTTTGCTGCAAAGATTGGTATTCTTCAAATAGTGAAAAATGTGTTTGCTGTTGCTTGATTTGTTGGGATTGTTTTTGCACAGATAGCCATTGTTTTTGTAAAGCTTTCTGTGCATTTTTCAACGATTGTAGCTGTTGAGACTGGGCGGCTAACTCTTTTTGTTTTTCGGCTAAAGTATAAATGTTTGCCTGCAATGCTTGATACTCCGCCAATTTTTGGTTTAATGGCAAGACCCGACCTCTTGAAGTAAAGATTTTATTTCGCTCTTTTTCTTCTTGCTCGGCCTGTAGAAATAATTGCTGACTACCAGTAATGCCCAATGATAACAAAGCAGACTGCAAATATTTTTCATCTAATTGGGTGATTTGCTGTAACTGTTCTTGATCAAACGTAAAGACTTGTTCAAATAATTGACTATCTAAAGGGGCTAAACGCTTTTGTAGATAACTTTCGGGAAAAATTTCGTCCCCGATAATTACCGTTGCTTTGCCTTTATTGAGGTGTTTCATCCGCTCAATCCGCAAAACTTCGCCATCAATTTCAATTTCCAACGCGCCCCCATAATAGGCGTGGTTGGTCTCATAATCACGCTTTCTTTTTTGTTTTTTCGGAAAGCCAAATAACATCGCCTTGATGAAATGATAAAGAGTAGATTTTCCAGCTTCATTTGCGCCAAAAATTAACTGATTGCCTCCTGTAAAGTCAAAGCTAAACTGACGATATTTACCAAATTCCGTAATTTCTGCTTTTAATAGTTTCATCTGTTATTCCTTTTCTTCTGCTCCATAACCTAAATTTTCTCGTGCCTGTCTCATCACTTCTGGAATCAATTCCTCTAAAGAAACAAAGCTTAATAGCCCGTTTTTCGCTAATTCCTCCGTTAACTGTTTCGCCAAGACTTCTGAGGCAAATGCTTGACTTGAAAGCATAGAAGGCAAGATAGTAGGACTCGTCTCCTGTTCTTCATGGTCGATTACTATTTCATAAACAAAGACATCTTTTTGGGCACGCTGTAATTGTGCATTTAAATAATCTAGTATTTCCAAGCGAGTGGCAGCTGAATATTCTAGTAACTGTTGCTCTGATAAATGATGCCAATGAAGTTGATAAAAGCCTGGTGATACTGCTGAAAATTTTGCCATTAAATCAGCCAACACTTGGGTACGTTGACTTTGAACGGGCATAGGATAATCCACTTGACCAAAACTAAGACTCGCAACATGAGAGGGCGTGAAATGACAACTTTGAGGCGTTAATTCGACTAACATCACACCTGTAGCTACTTCTTTTTTCGTATGTCCTTGTGGCGTACCTGGATACACAATAGCCGGCTGTTCATTTAAAATCGTCGGTACATGAATATGCCCCAATGCCCAATAATCATAGCCCTTACTTACTAGTTCCGAAATTTGAAAAGGTGCATATTTGCCTGCCTGTTGCCCGTGATAAAGGCCAATATGATAATCACAATCCACCGCTTTATACGGAAACTCGATATCCTTTCTTGCTTCAATCCATGGTTGACAATAACTAAAGCCACTAAAAGCCACACGTTCATTTGACTTAGTTGTCAACGTCAGTGTCGAGACTGCTTCTTCGGTAAATAAATGAACATTTTCCGGAAAGTCAAACCAATAACGCTGTGGGGTGTAATAATCATGATTGCCAAAACACATCACAACCTCGATTCCTTCTTTTTCAAGTCGTTGCAACGCTTGACAAAAAATATTTTGAATATATAAACTTGGCTGATTCTGATGGAACGTATCTCCTGCTAAAAGAACAAAATCCACTTGCTTTTCAATCGCTAAATCAACTATTCTTTGCCACACTTCTTGATTCACTGTAAGTAACGATTGCTGCCATTTGCTCAATTGTGGCATCCCTTCAAAGCTACGATCCAAATGCAAATCCGCACAATGTAAAAAACGAACCATTCTTCTTTTTCCTTCAATTTTTTCTTTCATTGTACCATTAATAATAGCAAAAGTCACATTTTAAACGAAAATTTGTTCGCTATTTTAGATACAAAAAAACATATCTCTACTGCATCTTCAAACAGCAAAGATATGTTTTTACTTCTATCAAATTAAATGGAAAGTAAGCGCAACACCAAAGCAAAGAAAAACAATGCCCATCAAACCACCACTGTATAAACCAAGTGGTAGGAAAGCTGAGGTACTTTTATTTCCATGTTTTTTCGTGTAAACAAATACATTTCGTGTTGCATATAGTTGATAACAGCCTAATAACAATAATACAATCCCTACAATCGTTTCAAACATTTTTCATGCCTTCTTTCAATATTAGAACCATTTTGTATCCGCTGCTCTTTGCAAAGTAAACGGACCAAACGTTGCTTCAATCGTTACATCCTTATCGCTAAGAGCGGTTTTTTCTTTAAATTCTTTTTCAAAAACGACCGGATCAGCAATTGGTAATTCATTTGATTTTAAAATGAGTACATAATGTCTAGGTAAAGGATTTAACCAAGTACCAAATTCACTCAACTCAGCCAATGCTAATTCTGGAACACTTTCAGCCAAAATAATTTTGTATTGTCGAATATGTAAAACATCATTCATCCTAACAACATCTCCAATTTGAACATTTTTTCTCATACCTATTTATAATAACCCAAAAGATTCCATATATATTTTAGGTCATATCCTGCTCACTAATGACTTGGTAACTTTTCGCAAACTGTTTTGGGGAGAGTACTTTCCGATTAGTTATATCTATGACATCACCAGGAAAGCCCAACGTGTACATCGAATAACCTAAGAATCCACCACCGCCAAGTGAACCAGTTGCCCCTTTTTTGATATTTTGACTAAC
Organism: Enterococcus cecorum DSM 20682 = ATCC 43198; assembly: GCF_000407565.1. Classification (GTDB taxonomy): domain Bacteria; phylum Bacillota; class Bacilli; order Lactobacillales; family Enterococcaceae; genus Enterococcus_E; species Enterococcus_E cecorum. The sequence goes on along the minus strand of NZ_ASWI01000003.1, from coordinate 533,923 downwards.
GGAAGGTGAGATACCAGCTAACAAAATTCGCAGATGGTTGTCTATCCAAACCAAATAGTTTTTCGCAAACGCATCTTTCACCCAAATTGGTTGAGGCCCTTTGCGACTAATTTGCCAGATTTCAACTATTTTTCCTGTTTTATCCCTTGCTCGCATAAATAATCCTCTCACCTTCGTTTTCTAAACAAGTGATGTATTAATAGTTAGTAAACCCTCTGACAATTTAGCTTTATCACTTATTAAGAAATTCACTTACTGGTATAATCATAACATTTACAAACGCTTTCTCCATGGGACTAAGGGCTGATTTTTTATGTGCTGAAAAAACTCCCAATAGCCAACGCCTAAACCTTGCCTATTAGGAGAATGAATTAATAACCATAACGAATATTTGATAAACGACTTAATTCTTTCAATTGTTCCGCTGGTTTTTCTGATAAAGTGATGCCATGATCAAGCAAAACCTTCGAAACTTCAATGTTGAAACGACTTAAGATATAAGGAATAGCTGACTGTTCTTTCATCAACTCTTCATGATAGCTAACTAACATCTTACGCAAAGGCTCTAAATGGGCTTCATTTGGTAACTCTGCCATCAAGCTTTCGATTAATTTCATCGCTTCTTTCTTACGTTCTGCACCACCAGCATACCATTTTAAATCAGACATCATATCGCCTCCAAAAACAACCCGCTAACCAAACTTGTTAGCATTAATTAAATGATTCACAAAAGAATTATATAACACCAATTATCTAGTATAAATATTTGAGTAATCGATTTTAGAGATTCTTAAAGATTGGCTATTTGGTTAGTTAATATTTTAGGATTAGTTAACATAAGCAAATGATTATCTGGCGTAATTTTTTCATGAGGTATTGGTAATGCTATACTAGAATATATTATAAGTTGATTCACTTGCTGCCTTATTTTAGCCAAAGTATTTTTTACTGAATAATTCGAATAGCAACGAAGATAAGAAATCATATTCTCATTACTTAATTTCGTATGATACCTTTCTTGATAAAAAGACAAGTTATGGTTCAAAATTTCTAATAACTTCATATCCTGTTGTTCATTTTCCTCAAGCATACGATTATAGTAATCTTGCAATGTGGCATATTGGTTTGTTGGTAATTGATTTGCGAATTGATTAAGTTCGTCATTCGTTGGCAATGTTTCAAATCCGTCAATTAATATAAGTTGATGACACTGATGATTATGCGTACTCAAATAATAGCCCACCACCACAACCCCAAAAGAAGCAGCAACCACTATTCCATCAGGCTTCAAACGACACAATTCATAGGATAGTTTTTCTTCAATTTTTTCTAGATTCACTTGTTCATAAGAATGATCCAAAAAATCTAAAAAGGCCACTTCTTTTTCCTAAAGAAATGGGCAAATTTTATCCCAAATATGTCGACTCCATCCCAATGGTGAAACAAATAATACATCTAAATCCAATTTCAACATAAAACAACCTCCTCCGAATACAAAAATCCCACTAAAATTAGACTAAGCGTGGCAGCTAGCTCTTTTTAGTGGGAAAATATTTTATTGATACAAATCATTCACTGGTTTTAAGACAATGCGGTTTAATTCATTGATTAATTGGCTAAAAGCTTGTTCTTTCATCATAACATCTGAAACCAATGAATCGCCTTGCATCTTAGTCGTTAAATCTTCAGCTTTGTGTGCATCGGCATCTGATAATTCTTCACCAGCCATCATTTTTTGTTGCATCGATTGTTGGAAGGCTTGGAACTCTTTGAATAAATCATAAGACGCTTTATTTTCTTTTAAAGCTTTAACTGCTTGCTCCAATGCTTTAAATTGTTCTGTTTGGCGAATTTCACGTTCTAATTGATTCGCTGTATCGTAAATATTAATCATCTTTTATCCTCCAATGTTTTTTAATTCCGTTTTCATTGTAACACATCCACAGCAATTAGGCACGAAGGAATTTTAATTGTTCCCTTGGATTTTTTCTACCAAGCCACCAAACAGGTTATTAAAGCCTTCTTTGACTTTCTGACCAAATGTTTCCAGCCCTTCTTTGGCTTGAGCAGCAAAATCATCAACTTGTTTTTTCACAGATGGTTGGTTCGCGTCTTGTGCTTCTTCGGGACTCATCACTTTACCACCTGTCTGATAGGCATCGACCACTGGAAAGGCAGTATTTTTCGTATAAGGTAAAATTCCTTGGGCTTGAGCTTTAAAGACTTGGCCCACGCCTTGACCACTCGATGAAGTTAGATAGTGCTGTGTAGTCGTTTTTTCATAACCCAGCCATGTCGAAATCACCACATCAGGCGTGTAACCGACAATCCATTGGTCATTGACTTTGCTAGCATCAAAATTCGTTTCCGTCGTTCCGGTTTTTCCTGCTACTTGATAATTATAAGGTTGTGCATTAACGGCCGTACCATTAGAAAAGACACCTAACAACATACTCGTCATTTCATTGGCTGTACTTTCTGAAATCACTCGTGAGCCTTTCTTACCCGTATTATCCACAATGACGGCACCTGTCGCATCGATAATTTTCGCGATAAAGTGACTTTCATAATACGTTCCCCCATTTGCAAAGGTCGCATAAGCACTAGCCATCGTTAGCGGACTTTCTCCATAACGCAAGCCACCTAAAGCCAAGCCCCAGTAGCGGTCTTTATCGTCCAATGACAGACCAAATTCCTTCGCTTTTTTGAATCCTTTATCTAAGCCGATTTCATGCAATAACCAAACAGCTGGTAAATTCAAACTTTGGGCTACAGCTTGATACATTGGAACTTCCCCAGCGTAGGTGCCATCATAGTTTTTCGCTTCATAAAAGTCTAAAGGTTCATCTTTTAAGAGACTGTCAGGATGGTACCCTGATTCTAAAGCCGCTGCATAGACACTTAATGGTTTTATCGTCGAACCAGGCGAGCGTTTCATTTGGGTCGCAAAGTTATAGCCCAAAAAGGTGTACTCTCCTCTACGTCCAACAACTGCTTCTACCCCACCATTATCAGGATTAATCGCCACAGATGCTGACTGAACCATCGTACCATCCTCGGCATTTTCTGGAAAATAACTATCTTCTTCGTAAACCGACTGCATTTGGCGTTGGTAATTTGGATCGAGATAAGTATAAATCTTATAGCCATTTTTCATAATATCTTGTAATTTCAAATGATATTTATTCGTGGCTTCGTTAATTACTGCGTCAAAATAATACGGATAAGCATAGTCGCTTTGGTTTTGTGTATAAGTATCATTTAAAAGAGAAGCCAAATTAACTTGCTGCGCTTGAGTAGCTTCTTGTTGACTTATTTTTTGATTACTTACCATCAGTTCTAAAACCGTATCGCGCCGGTTCGTAGCATTTTCCAAATGATCGATTGGATTATAAATCGAGGGTCCTTTTAACATACCGACCAAGCAAGCTGATTCGGTTAAATTTAAATCTTTAGCATCGACACCAAAATATTTTTTCGCCGCATCTTGAATGCCCCATACCCCATTACCAAAATAAGAAGAGTTCAAATACATGGTCAAAATTTCATCTTTTGAATATTTTTTCTCAATTTCGATGGCTAAGAAAATTTCTTTGGCTTTGCGATTAAAAGTTTGATCCAACGTTAAATACGCATTCTTGGCTAACTGCTGGGTAATCGTACTTCCGCCGCCGCCTTCAGTTGACCGATTAATGACCATCCGTACCATTGCCCGACCAATTCCTTTGATATCAAATCCATGATGCTGATAAAAACGGCGGTCCTCAGTGGAAATCAAAGCATCTACTACATAAGGCGAAATCTGTGACAACTCGACATAATTTCCTTTTTGTGAATGAAGACGACCTGCTTCTTCGCCTTTATAATCATAAATAATGGTCGATTGCTTTAACCCTGCTTCTAATTCCGAAACTTTGGTACTCTTCGCAACAAAAAAGAGATAAACACTTGCTGCTAAGGTCGCAATCATCACTAACAAGATTAATATTTTATTGATATGATATTTTCGCCAAACACGTTTCCGCCAGGCCGAAAATTGCTGCCAATAAGGCGAAAACCATGTCCAAAAACGGGAAAATCCTGTCTTTATTTTAGATCCGATTGTTTTAAAATCCATAACATTTCCTTTCGATTAAACTTTTCATTGCCATTTTATCAAAGCTATTTTACCATTGATATATGAAAAATAGTTTGCAAAAGACTTAAATTTTCTAAAAATCAGACTTTAGTAGGAAAGGAATACTTATGCAATATGATATTCAATTACCGATAGATTTTACTCCTTGTACCATTCGCGAAGTCTTAGAAGAACAATGGTTGGTACCACGAAAAGTCCGCCATTTCCTAAGAGTGCGTAAAAATGTCTTACTAAATGGTGAGGTAGCCATGTTTCATCAAGTGGTCCAACCTCTAGATACGCTCACATTAATTATAGAAGAGGAAGATTACCAGTATCAAAAAGTCCAACTTGGTCAAGCGCAAAATGTCACGGTACTGTATGAGGATGAACATATGATTGTAGTGGATAAAAAAGTCGGTATCAAAACCCATCCCAATCAACCCACCGAAAATGGCACTTTACAAAATGATGTGGCGGCCTATCTAGCACAACAAGGAGAAGGTGCTTTTCCCCATGTCGTACACCGCTTAGATAAAGAAACAAGTGGGGTCGTACTTTTTGCGAAAAATCCGTTTGTTTTGCCAATTTTGGGACGCTTACTTGAACAAAAGGAAATCTTTCGTAAGTATCAGGCAATTGTTGAAGGACGGCTGGATAAAGATCTGACCATTCGCAAAAAAATTGGTCGCCATCGCCATGATCGTCGGAAACGAACCATCGATGAACGCAATGGACAAGAAGCCATTACCCATGTCCAAGTACATCAAGCAAGCAAAAAACAGTCGCAAATCTATTGTATCCTAGAAACTGGTCGCACCCATCAAATTAGGGTCCACTTAGCAAGCATCCAACATCCAATTGTCGGTGATCCTTTATATAATGAACATTCCCGTGCGAAACGTTTGATGCTTCATGCTTATCAAATGCACCTGACCCATCCATTTACCAAGGATAAATTGATGATCACCTCTAAGGAAAAGTTATTTTAAAATGATTGCAAAAAGCTCTTTGTTGCACGCATAAGTTGCATAAAACAAAGAGCTTTACTTTTGTTATTTAGTATAATTAGATTATTGATACCGTAACATAGAATAGGTTCGCTGAATACCATAAGTGAAACACTAGGATTAGTCAAAACTACCCCAATAGCTCGTGCGTCGATGGCCAACACACTCCCCGCTTGCAAGATAACCATAAGTACCATCCGCCCGTGGCTGGCGTAACCACACATAGCCATCTTTGTAACCATACGCATCATACTGAATATATGAACCCGTACCTAATAACGCGATTTTATCTGATTGGACAGTTGGCGCTGTACGTAGATAGATAGGCGTATTCGTGATAAAGTGCCATTTTTCCGAAATCCACTGAATGTCTGCAGCTGGTTTTGAAACTTGAGCGCTTATTTTTGGCTGAGAGGATGAGGTTTTTTGATCTAAACGGTAAACATACCACCCCATACTATAAGGACAGGCAGTCGCTTCATTTTCGATGAACACACCATTAACGCTATCACTTTTCCATGTACAGTGAATAATTTGGGTGTTGCTGATGAAAATCACTACATGTCCTGCAACGCCACCTGACTTACCTTTTTCACCAAAGATAACAATATCATCTCGTTTGGCAGACCACGCTTTATTATGGGCGATTAATCTAAAACCATTTGTTACTAACCAATCATGCATGCTGTCCGTATTTACCACCCAGCCAGCGTCTGAGGCACCTGCTTTTCTTAATGCCGCATAAACCGTCCCACTACAATCTCCCGTACCATCTGCTCCTGTCCGCGAATAATCCATGCTGTAACGGATATTTTTTGCCCTTAAACCATACATGTAATCGATAGCTGTATCCATATCAATCATTTTTCATCATCCCCTTTTCCAAGCAATTTCGTAATAGGACCTAATAAATTAGTATCAATCCCGGCATGTTTGAGATTTTCATTGATAGAGACTAATTCGTTGTAGGTTTCTAGCAAATAAATACCAATAATAACCGTTGTACTCACTACATTAGGCAAGACAATGGTTAGCGGCACAATGACAATTAACACCAGTAAAATCTGAACTTTTTTCAAAATTCCATCGCCAATTTTTTTACTATTAATATTTCGATTGATTTTCGCTTGAATTAACCCGGTGATGACATCCACACCCATTAAAAGTAAAATAAAAATCAGCCATACTAAAATCTGACCATAATCATCTGCCATCAACTGCTTCATCCAATAAATGATTTGCATATTTATCACCCTTACTTTCCTTTAAACAATGATGAGACTAAACAACGTTGTCATCTATAATAACGAAGAAAGTAAAGTAAATGTCAAAAAAAAATCAACTTACCTAAAAATAAGATAAGCTGATTTGAAAATTTTAGTTTTGACCATAGTATGCATTAGCTCCATGTTTACGATAATAATGTTTATCTAACAAATATTGGTCAATTCTAGCAATTTTAGGGCTTAATTGTTCAGTAACCGTTGCCATTTTAGCTACTTCATCTAATACAATGCTATTTTGAACAGCTTTAGTGACATTTTCTCCCCAAGTAAATGGACCATGACCGCTCACTAGAACTGCCGGACAAGCCAGTGGATCCAACTGTCTTTCTTTAAAAGTTTCAACAATTACATCACCCGTTGCCTCTTCATAGCGTTGGTTAATTTCCTCTTCTGTTAAGTCACGTGTACAAGGAACATTGCCATAGAAAGTATCCGCATGCGTTGTACCATAAGCAGGAATATCACGTTTTGCTTGGGCCCATTGAACGGAATGAACAGAATGTGTGTGAACAATCGCACCAACTGTTGGAAATTCACGATATAATACAACATGTGTAGGTAAGTCAGAAGATGGACGTAAACTATCCTTTTCTAATAAATTTCCTTGTAAATCAGTCACTACCATATCGTCAATTTTCATTTTTGCATAATCAACGCCACTTGGTTTAATGACGATAACACCTAATTCACGATTAATCTCGCTGACATTTCCCCAAGTTAATTTTATTAAACCTTCTTTTGGCAATTGCTCATTTGCATAAAAAACGCGTTCTTTCATTTCTTGAATTACTTTTTCTCTATCCATGATATTGGGCCTCCTGCATTTTTCCTAAGATAAACGATTTTGCTTTCTTGATTTCTTCTGCGGGATGTTCACTTGTTTCGCTCCACATTTCGATTACCATTGGACCGTTATAATTTAATTGTTTCAAAGTTCTAAAGCAGCCGACAAAATCTACACAGCCTTCTCCAAATGGGACTTCCTTAAATTTACCAGGAAAGTCTTTAGTTACTGCCAAAGTGTCTTTTAAATGAATTTGATTGATATGACTAAAGCCAATCTCTAATTCATGCGCCACATCATTTTCACCCCAAGCAGAAAGATTTCCTAAATCAGGATATACTTGTAAATAAGGAGACGGTACTTGAGATTTAATCTTTAAAAATTTAGAAATAGAAGAAATAAATGGATCGTCCATAATTTCAATCGATAAAACTATTCCTTTTGCCGAGGCAAGCGAAACGGCTTTTTGTAAATTCTCTAAAAAGTAAGCTCTCGTCGTAACATCTTTCTCTTCATAATAAACATCATATCCTGCTAGTTGGATACTGCGAATACCTAAATCCAAAGCTAATTGAATGGCTTTTTCCATAATAATCATTGCTTCTCGGCGAATTTTTTCATCATGTGAGCCAAAAGGAAAACGACGATGGCCACTTAAACACATAGATAAAATCGGGATTTGTGTATCGAAAATAGCCTGGCGTACTTCTGCTCTTTCGTCTTGCGTCCAATCTAGACGAGATAAGCGTTCATCTGTTTCGTCAATGGATATTTCAACAAAGTCAAAACCTAACTCTTTCGCCATCATTAATCGTTTGCGCCAAGTAATTCCTTTAGGGAGTGCTTTTTCATAGATTCCTAAAAGCCCCATATTACTCACCCCAAATCCGTTTAATCTCAGCCATAAAATCTAGTGCTGCTTGACGTGGATTTTCTGCTGCAGTAATGCCACGGCCTGTAATAAAGGTATAAACATCAATACCTTCAAATAATTTCAATGTATCCACATTTAAACCACCTGTGACAGATACTCTAAATCCCATATCAATTAATTTTTTGACTTTGGTTAAATCTTTTTCACCCCAAGTTTCACCTGCAAGTAAGGCATCGCGACTTTGATGATAGATTGCTTGACTAATTCCAGCATCTAACCATTGTTGGGCTTGTTCATAAGTCCAGTCTCCATATAATTCTACTTGTACTTCAGAGATTTCTTTTGCAGCCGCTTTCATAGTTGGGATGGTTGCTGCACAAATGACTGTCATCCAATCGGCCCCGGCATTTGCACAGTTTCTTGCTACGGTCGTTCCCGCATCTGCACATTTCGTGTCGGCTACAATCTTTTTATCAGGAAATAACGCTCTAAAACTTTTAATCGTTGTATCGCCAGTTTGTAACAAAAGAATTGTTCCAGCTTCGATAATATCTACTACATCGCCAACATTTTTAATATCAGCTAAAGCGCTTGGTAAATCTGAATGATCGCATGCAATCTGTAAATTTGGTCTTGTCATTTCTTATTCCTCGTTTCTTTTGAAAATCATCAAGCAAGGAAAATCCTTACTTGATGATTCGGCAATTATTTGATAAATCTAGCAGCTAAATCCGTTTCTCTTACTCGGTCTGTAATTTCTTTTGGTGACATTACATTCTTAACACCGATAACTGTTACACCTTTTTCCTTTGCATGATCAAACATGTTTACAAAATTCATTGGTGTAAAGACAACATCATAGTTTTTAGCTGTACTTTTTCCTTCTGCAATTGCGCAGTGATGAATATTGGTAATTTTAAATCCTTCTGCTTTAAGTGCTTTTTCCACACTTCTCATCATCATTAAACTTGTTCCTGAACCATTTGCACATGATACTAATACTCGCATTTTATATTCCTTCCTTTCGCTTGACGCATTTAAAATTTCATCTTAAGGGGGATTATGAGCCATCCCCCAGTTATTAACATTTACGCTTTTTGTGCTTTATACTCTAAATAAGCATCATAATCATCTACAATTAAGAAGTAACCTTTAGGATCTGCACGATATTGTAATTGTGGAATCGCTAACAGTAAGACAACGACTAAAGCCACACCGATAAATCCTAAGAACTTCATCGCTACCGTAATTCCTGGCCATACAGTTGCCCAGTCAAACATACCAATATAGCCACCAAATTGTGCTAAACCAACCCATGAAGCAATTAATGCAGAACCTCCGACTTGAATTAAGCCAGAAATGAATGGGAAGATCATCGCTGCTTTGATACCACCACGGTTATTAGAAAATACTGCAATAGCGGCGTTGTCAAAGAATAATGGGATAAATCCTGCAACGACAATCGTTGGTGATTTCAATAAGATAAGTAGCATAATCATCACAAATTGTCCTAATGCACCAAATAAGAATCCTACAGTAACTGCATTTGAAGAACCAAAAGCAAAGGTTGCTGCAATATCAATACCTGGAACCGCACCTGGTAACAATGTGTTTGAAATACCGTTAAATGAATCTGTTAATTCAGCAACGAAGGTACGTACCCCCAATTGTAAGATAGCTAAGTAAACCGCAAACATTAATGAAGTCTGTAAAATATAGAATAAGAAACTTTGACCCGGTTGCATGAATCCTGCTTTAAGCAAGTAATCTTGACCTAAAACTAGCAAAATAATACCGAAGAATAAAAGCATTAAGATTGAAGTTGCTACCATATTTTCATTGAACATTGATAAAAATCCTGGTAACTCAATATCTTCTAAACGTTTATTAGATTTATTCTTTTTGAAGCGTTCAGACAACTTAGCAAATAAATAAATACCAAACATTTGTTGGTGAGCAACGGCAAATCCTGCACCTTCAGTTAAATCTTGGCAAATATCTACTGTCAAATTAGAGCCCACAGCCCAGTAACAACCTAAAATTAAGCCCATAACTAATAATACTTCAATTCGCCCAAGTTGTGGGAAACAAAATAGCAATAACCAGAATGCTGTGGCTGCTTGTTGTACTTGAACATTACCGGTTGTGAAGACTGCACGTAATTTGGTGTATTTTCTAAAACGAACTAATAGAATATTAAAGATAAATGCAATGAGCAATAAGAGCATTGTATCACCAAATGTACGTCCAAAAGTTTTTTCAATCCCTTCAGTGACCGCATTTTGTCCAAAATATGGGTCAGTTACCATCGCATGCAATTGAAAACGATCTTTCAAACCTACTAAAATCGGACGGAAATTATTAACCAAGCCGCCAGAACCAACAGTTAAAATAAGATAACCAACTGTTGCTTTTAAGAAACCTGAAATTGATTCATATAGTGGTCGTTTTAAAAGCACATAACCCACAAATACAATCAACCCGATTAAAAATGCTGGTTGGGTCAAAATGTTCTTTGCAAAATAAGACCAAATGACTAGTAAGATATCGCCAATTTTTTCCATTTTCGGATTCCTCCTCGAATTTAAATATTATATTTTTTCATTATTGCCAGGTAATCATCCATGGTTTGAATCGTTAACAAATCATCGACTAAGCCATCTGTCATTAACATTTCTGAAAGATTAGCGATATTTTGCATATGTTCTTCCCCATTTTTAGCGGCAAGTGTGAAGAAAAGCTTGGCCTGCTTTTCTTCATTGCCTTCTTCAAAATAAACTTTTTCTGGAAGAATGGTAAAACCAATTCCAGTACCTAATACGCCTTGATTGTTAGCAGATGAGTGAGGCATGGCTACATTAGGAATAATCACTATATATGGTCCATACTCATGAACATCACGAATAACTGATTGAATATATTCATCGGTAATTAAGCCTTTTTCTTTTAAGACTTCACCACTGATTTCAATCGCTTCTTCCCAATTTTTTGGATGTTTTTCCGTGATATTAATTAGTTGGTTATCATAAAAGTATTTCAACATTGCTAACAGCCCTTTCAATTATAAGAATGATGGGAATGGGGTATCATTTTCTTGAACGAAGCAATCTGAGAAGCCGCGATCAAAATTAAATTCCATGTCATCTTTATTGGTTGGATAGACAAATTTACCGCCTACTTGCCAAATATATGGTTTAAATTGATATTGCAAACGATCTTTTTTGAATTTCCAAATTTCGGTAATTTCTTTTGGATCTGCCATAAAGTTTGACCAGATATCATAATGAACTGGAATCACCACTTTTGCATTTAATGATTCAGCCATTCTTAACATATCTACTGAAGTGACTTTATCTGTAATTCCTCGTGGGTTTTCACCATAAGCACCTAAGCAGACATCAATTTCGTATTCATTCCCGTGTTTTGCAAAAAGGTTTGAATAATGTGAATCCCCCGCATGATAAATGTTTCCGCCAGATGTTTTGAATAGATAGTTTACTGCAATTTCATCCATATCTTGAGGCATTTTACCTTTTAAGCTAACCTCAGGATCACTACATGTTACTAAAGCTGTACGGTCAAATGCTTCCAAAGCAACAATTGTAACATCTTTAATCTTCACTTCGTCTTTAGGAAGAACTACGATTGTCTTTTCTTCAGGAATTCCCCAACCTAACCATGTATTAACGACTTCTTGTGGTCCAATAAATTTGGCCTTTGGACAATTTTTGTGAACTGCAGCGGCCGTATTAATATCTAAGTGATCAGAATGTATATGGGTGACAACTAAAGCATCTACATCTTTCACTTCAAATGGATCGATAACGAATGGCTGAGTACGAAGATTTGGTTGTAATTTCTTCACACCACTCATTCTCATCATTTGGTGTCCTTGTTTCATTAAGCCATTCCCATGGGTACGTTTACCTGTTCCGCACCATAAATCACATAAAATGTTGGTTCCTTCATGTGACTTTAACCAAATCCCGGTACAACCAAGCCACCACATAGCAACAGTTCCTTCTTCAACTTTAGTATCCGCTATTTCTTCATTTAAATACGTTCCCCACTCAGGAAATGTAGAAAGAATCCAACTTTCTTTTGTTACTTCGTTTACGTTATTTGCCATGATACATTCCTCCGAAACATCATTTATTTTTCTTTACACTCTCATTATAGTGTTTTTGTATTCGTTTACAAACATAATATATGTTAGTTTTAGATATTTTATGTTAATGTATCATTATTATATGGTAATTAAGTATTTTATATGTTAATATCCAAGTGAGGTGAGAAAGATGAACAAAAACACAGGTAAATATCTCATATTATTTGTTAAACAATACTATATTTGGGGCGCAATTGCTGTTTTTGCATTATACTTAGCATTAACAATCATAAAAGCACCATCAATAAGTGGAAAAATATTTTTCTTTATAGTAGGAATCTTCATTTTAATCGGGGCAACTTATTATGAGTACTTGAAGAAACTTTATCAAAAAATGATTATCGCTCAAACACAAGACGTAAATCCAACACTGGCTAAACAATATCAAAGCAAACTTCAGAAATTGGATATCTTTCGTGGCTTTAAAGGTTCATTCATATTGTTTGATACGTTATGCTTGTTTGATCAACAACAATACGACAAATGTTTAAAGCATCTAATTACTAATGAAAGATTTTTTAAAGCGAAATTAGACTATCTATTTATTTTTTACTACTATCAACTTTTGTGCTACTATTTTCTTGATGAAAGCGATAAAGCTTTAATGATGATAGATAAACTGAAACAATTTCAATCAACAAAACAAAAAAATCTATCCCCTTTATTTTCTTTTTCACAAATCGAGGAAATCCATTACATTTTAAATGGCAGAAACCAAAAAGGAATACAAGCCCTAGAAAATACCGATATCAATTATTTTAACACTAGAGAAAAAATAATTCATTATCAAATAATAATAAAATCTGCTAAAAAAATTGGTAACACAACTTTGATAAAAAAATATACTACAACTTTACGTAAACTAACTGAGGGTGAAGAAAATGAAGCGCTCTAATGAAGAAATCAGGCAAAGAAGAGAAGAAATCCTACATTATTTGAAAGAAAATGGAAGAACAGAAATAAAAGATTTAAGTAAATATTTTAACGTTTCTGAGATGACTATTCGCAGAGATTGTGCAAAGTTATCTGAAATGGGGCAAATTATCCAACCTTTTGGCTATGTAGAAATTTTTCAAGAAGTAGAGGGACAAAAAAATGATCCTCTTGAACAAATCAAGCTAAGTATTGCTAAAGAGGCAGCCAGACATGTAGAAGATGGAGATACTTTATTTATCAACACTAGTTCAACTGCCACTGCGTCCCTACAATTTTTGCAAGATACAAGCATCATTTTGATGACAAATAATTTAGCAGTCGCAGATATCCAACACCATCCTGACTCCTCAATCATCTTAAGTGGTGGTGAAATTCGTTACTCAAAAAAAGCCTTAACAGGAGATATCGCTGTCGATTCTTTTGCCCATGCTAGATCTGATGTCAGTATTATTGGTTGTGATGGGGTAGATTTAACGACCGGAATTACCACCTCTGTCTTTCATGAATCTAAAATCAATCAGAAAATTATCGAAAACTCAAGCACATTAATTGTTGTTTGTGACTACCGTAAAATTGGTCATCAAGCAAACTTTACCATTGGAAAAATCGAGGATATTGATATATTAATCACTGACTCCTATGCTGACGAGAGAATCCTTACTGCTCTTGAAAAATCTGGCGTACAAGTAATTCAAGTTTAAGTTCGACTAAAAAAGCGTATTTCATTGAGACAAGCTCTCCTATGAAATACGCTTTTTATTATTTTATTTTAATCTCAAGGCATACGCAGGATCCACGAACCCTTGCCAATTTGGTGTTTTAGCTAGTCCAAAGTGAAGATGGACACCCGTTGAATTTCCGGTCGTACCCATTTTACCAATGACTTGACCTAGGGCAACATTATCTCCTGACTTCACTAAAATTTGATTTAAATGCAAATAATAGCTATAAAAACCATTATCGTGTTTGACAATGATATAATTTCCTGCGCTTGGATGACTACCGGTTGTCACAACTTGACCAGCACGAGCAGCTAATATATTTTGATTGAGACTTCCAGGTAAATCAATTCCATCATGCTGTGTACCAGACTTACCATTTGGATCAGGGCGGCCACCAAACCCACTAGATACGACTAGACGCGTTTCTAATGGAGAAGCAAAACCAGTCACTTTGGCTTCGGCTTCTTTTGCTTTCTTTTTGTCCTCTTCTACTTTTTTCTGTTGAAGAACTTTTAAATCTGCTTGCAATTTATTTGACTGTGCATTCAAGTCTTTCACTTTAGCTGTTAAAATGGCTCGTTGGGACTCGCAAGTTACGCGCTTTTCTTGGTAATAAGTAACCTTTGATTCAAGGTCTTCAATGATTTTCGGATATTTTTCAGCTTTTTCATCCAAGAAGCGAATCTTATCTTTTAAATCAATTAACTGATTGGTTTTCTTTTCCAATTCTTTTGGTGTTAAAATTTCATCATTTGATTTAGATAGACGATTGTACTTATGCTGTAATTTTTCGATTTCTTGTTCTTTCTTTTCATAAACGTCCTTTTCTTTCAAGACAGCTTTTTCAAAATCTTCTTCTTTTGTCTTATTCTCATTCATTTCTTGAAGATAATGTTCAATCTGTGATAAAAAAGTCTGTGTTTGTTGATGCACTTGATTTAATTGGTCTTGATTTTGCTTCATTTGTTGTTCAATCTCACTTGCATGAACAGGACTCCCCCATAAAAAGAAACCTGCTCCTACAACTAAGGGCACTATTTTGTTAAATTTCAAAAACTCATCTCCCATTTTTTCAATAGCGTAACTACAATTATAAATCCTTAACCTCAAAAATCAAGAGCTATGCAAAGGTCTATCTTTACATAGCTCTCATTTTGTCTATTTTTGTTGTAATAAATCTAATTCTTCAGCAGTTAACGCTCGATATTCACCTAACGCAAGATTTTCTGGTAAAGTTAGATTTCCCATACGAATTCTTTGCAAATAAGTCACCGTTTTGCCACAAGCCTGCATCATCCGTTTGACTTGATGAAACTTCCCTTCATATAAAATAAGCTGTGCCGTGGAGGTTTGTTCACTTTCATCGACCGTTAAAATCTTTAATTCGGCAGGCAAACAGATTTCCCCACCATCAATCTTTAATCCCGCTGCCATCTTTGCTTGATCTTCTTTTGTTAGACAGCCGCTCACTTGGACATAGTATTCTTTAGGCACATGACGCTTAGGAGAAAGCAAACGATGAGATAACGCACCATCATTCGTAATCACTAACAACCCTTCCGTATCTTTATCTAAACGCCCCACCGGAAATAAATCTTCCCGATAATCTTCATCGCTAAATAAATCTAATACCGTTTCTTCATAATCATCAATCGTCGCTGAAATAACGCCTTGTGGTTTATTTAAAAGGTAATAAAATTCTTTTTGATAGCCAATCACTTCTCCATCAAATGTCACTTCATCTACTTTTTCATCGACTTGGTATTTATCGGACTTAATCACCGTACCATTGACAGTAACGAAACCTTTTTTGATAAATACTTTGACTTCTTTTCTAGAGCCGATTTGCATATCTGCTAAATATTTATCTAAACGCATGAAATTACCCTACTAAATTCTTAATTTTTGACGTAAGCGAGTCATACTTGAACCTAATAATCTCTCAGCAATACCAACTTTCAAAATCAAGTACAAGTAAACCGCCCCTCCGACTGCCGCAACCGGAATACATAGTAAAAAGGCTGTCATCTTATGATCTGGGCTGAAAATGAGACCAAAGACAACTTTTGCAATCGCCGCAGCTAACAGCATCATCACTGTTAAAATTGTAATTAATAAAATGCGTCTCAAGGTTAATTTATAATTAAAGTGTGTGGCTTGTTGCAACTGACGGATATTTAGATAACATGAGACAGCCATGCCAATCGTTGTTGAAAGTAATGGTCCATAAATTTGGAATAATAAAATACATGGATATTGCAAAATAAATTTAATGACAATCCCTACTGCAAAGAATTTTACCGCTGCTTTATTGTAATACATTCCTTGTAAAGTAGAAGAAGTAAGCATAAATAAGCCGACAAACACTCCAGATAGACAGGCTTCTATCAAGACTTTTGCTGCTAATTTATCCGGTTCATAAAAGAAGGTATTCAATGGATAAGCTAGCAAAATCATGCCAAAAGTCGCTGGAAACATTAATAAAGCATAGAGTTGGAAATTATTGTTAATTAAACGAGCTAAATCGCGGTGTTTTCCTTGCGTTACTGCTTCAGTCACTAAAGGTAGACTCGTAAACGCCATTGAAGTAGCCAAGCCAATTACGACCATGGTTAACTTATCAGGGTTTCCGCCAAATACGGCCATTTGTGCCACTAATTCGTCCTTGGTAAATTTCGTAAACGACTGCATCATATGTACATAGGTCATTTGGTCGACTAATTTATAAATGGTCGTTCCTGCACCAACAATTGTAAAAGGAATAGCCTGACGAATAGTATCAATGATTAAAGCTTTCGTATCGAGCAATTCACCAGGTAGGCTAACTTCTTTTTGGACTTCAAATTGAACTTCCGCCTTTTTCCAGAAGTATATCAAAGCCGCCATCGAAGCAAGTGCCCCAATAAAAGCCGCAAAAGTTGATTGTTCGACTGCTTTTAAATAATCGCCGTGCATCACTTTAATGATAATGAAAGTCGCTAATAGCATGTAAAAGACGCGAATGACTTGTTCTGCTAATTGTGAAACAGCATAAGGTCGCATATCTTGATTTCCTTGGAAAAAGCCACGAATCACACTCATACAAGGGAAAATCAAAATGGCGGCACTTAACGAACGCATAATCGGAATCAACTCTGCGCCACCACCAGACATCCTTGCTAGTGCTGGTGAGGCGATATACATGATTCCAGCACTGATTAAGCCGACAATTCCCATAAATATCAACGCTTTTTTAAATAAACGATGACTTAATTCATATTGTTGTTTGGAATTATAGTGAGCGACTTGTTTAGCAATAGCCGCGGGAATCCCGGCCGTTGAAATCATTAAAAATAACGCATAAACATTATAGCCCATATTAAATAAGGCATTTGCTTCTCGTCCATGACTTCCCATCCAGTAATACCATGGTAAAATATATATAACACCGATTAAGCGTGAACCGACATTACCTAGCGTCATCCAGGCTGATCCACGCGCCATTTTTTCCTCATTGGTTAAAGAGGCTTGTTGTTTAAATTGTTCTGACATTGATAATCCTCTTACATTCTAAAAATTTTGTCTTACCGTCTTATTTTAATCGGAAATTTTGCAACTTGCAAGCCAACTTTGTTAATTTTCCTACAATTGTAACGTGCATACAAAGATAAACGAGAACTGTCTATACGACTAATTCTCGTCTCTTGTTCTTTTCATAAATTAAGCTTTTTCTTCAGCAATATAAGCTTTTACAATTTCAATATCACTTTCATACGGCGTTGCTTGTCCGTTTACTTTAATTGTTTTTTCACTGCCCTTACCCGCTAATACAACCGCACTTTGACTATCCGCCATCGCTAATGCTTGCAAAATGGCTTGCTTGCGGTTTTCTTCAAGAATGACTTGGACACTTGGATTGGTAATGGCAGCTTTGATTTCCTCACTAATACTTGCAACTTGTTCAAAATTTGGATCATCCGCTGTTAAAAAGGCAACATCTGCTTCTTCACTAATTGCCTTGCCCATATCCGGTCTTCTAGATAAGGCCTTCCCACCGGCACTACCTGTTAAAATAATCAATTTACCGTCTGGCTTAAGTTGTTTTGCTGCATGACTGACCGCTTTAAGACTTAAATAGTTATGCGCATAATCCACCAAGACTAATGCACCATTTGCCAAATAAAAAGCATTCATCCGACCAGGCACACTCACTTCACTTAAGTCTTGTCCAGCTTGTTCTAAAGATAACTGGCTATCTACAAGACGTGCCACCATTATTGCTGCCGTTGCATTGGCATGATTAAATTCACCAACTAATCCTAAGTGAATGGCTTGTTCTTGATTTGTTTGCTGATCTTTCAAGATAAAATCATGCTGACTTTTACTCGTATATTGGTAATCTGCTGTCACTGATTTTTCTGAAAAAGTGAGATAGTCGACTT
Source organism: Enterococcus cecorum DSM 20682 = ATCC 43198 (assembly GCF_000407565.1). Classification (GTDB taxonomy): domain Bacteria; phylum Bacillota; class Bacilli; order Lactobacillales; family Enterococcaceae; genus Enterococcus_E; species Enterococcus_E cecorum. The sequence continues at coordinate 515,605 of NZ_ASWI01000003.1, read as the reverse complement.
TTGCTTGCTGACAGGTCTCTACTAATAAATCAAAATAAGGCATATCTGCATTTAAAATCATCTTTTTACTGTGCAAGATTAATTGCCGCTTACAGTAAAGATAATCTTCAAATGTCGGATGCTCAATCGGACTAATATGATCATGGCCAATATTTAAAAACAAGCCGACATCAAAGGTCAAACCATATACGCGCTTAATCTTGTAGGCTTGTGACGAAACTTCCATCACCAAATGCGTCATCTTATTTTCGACTGCTTGAGCCATTTGTTGATAAATAACCAAAGCTTCTGGAGTCGAAAGCGAGGATTTCATCTTCGTTTTGCCATCTAAAATCGTTTCCTCTGAAGAAAATAGTGCACATTTATGATTCGTCAACTGGTTGATTAATTGATGCGTCAAATAAGCGGTAGTCGTTTTCCCTTTTGTCCCCGTAATGGCAATGGTAAATAACTGCTCTTGCGGATTTTGGTAAAAGGCTTGAGCTAATACCACCATCGCTTCTCTAATATCAGTAACAACAACAGCAATGGCAGCTTGGTGTTCATAATAATTTTCAGAGACATAACAAGTTAATCCTTGAGCAATGGCTTGAGCTAAAAAGCTTTCTTTAAAATTGAGTCCTTTACAAAAAAATAAAGAATCCCTACCTACTTCACGAGAATCATAAGTCATATGGTGAAAGATTTTTGCACTGATTTTGTCAGAGGGTGCGTAATGCCACTGACCATCTATAATAATTTCTTTTAATAATTGCTTTTTTAATAATATTTCTTGGATTTGTGGTAAGGAAATTTGATACTCCATAAAAATCTCCAATCTTTTACTTTCATTTGTCATGGACCATTTTAACACAAGACGAACTTCACGTACACCATCACAAAAAAGAAGAAGGGACTAGCCGCTTCTTCTAATTTTGAATCAAATTATTTATTCTAGTAATCCACTGAATAGGCCAACTACAAAATCAGTTGGGCTAAATGGTTCTAAATCATCTATGCCTTCCCCTAGACCGACTAATTTTACAGGTAGATGCAATTCATTGCGGATAGCTAGCACAATCCCACCTTTGGCCGTACCATCTAATTTGGTTAAGACTAAACCTGTGACATCGGTTGTTTCCCTAAATTGCTTGGCTTGAACCATCGCATTCTGTCCAGTCGTTGCATCTAAAACAAGCAAAACTTCATGAGGGGCATCAGGAATTTCACGCTGAATCACCCGTTTGATTTTATCTAATTCTTTCATTAAGTTGACTTTATTTTGTAGACGCCCAGCCGTATCCACTAATAAGATATCGGCCTGTTCTTCTTTTGCTTTTTGAATGGCATCAAAAACGACTGAAGCAGGATCACTACCAGGTGCTTTAGTTACCACTTCGACACCAGCACGTTCTCCCCAAACAACTAACTGATCAATGGCTCCAGCTCGGAATGTATCCGCAGCAGCTAATAAGACTTTTTTGCCTTGTTCTTTATATTGGTGCGCCATTTTCCCGATGGAGGTTGTTTTTCCTACACCATTCACTCCTACAAATAAGATGACTGTTAAACCATCTTCTTGAATGTTCAAGTCATTATTTTCATTTAGCCCTTCTTCTTCATATAAGTTGACTAATTTTTCGATAATCGCATTTTGGACTTCGGCACGTTTTTTGACATTTTTGAGTTTCACTTCTTGGCGCAAAGCATCAGCAATTTTCATCGATGTTTCAAAGCCAACATCGGCACCAATTAAGGTCTCTTCTAATTCTTCAAAGAAATCTTCATCCACTGAACGGAAATTGGCAAAGAGCTCATTCATGCGTTCACCGAATGTTTTACGCGTTTTTTCAAGACCTTTATCATATTTCTCTTGTGTCTGTAATTCTTGTTCGTTACTTACTTCTTCAGTGGGTTGTTCTCCGGTAAAAGCACGTTTAATCTTATCAAAAAAGCCCATTATGACACCTCTTTTCTTTATTTTAAAACAAATTTCTCAACAGCTTTAGCAACACCGTCTTCTTCATTACTTGAAGTGATATAATCAGCGGCTTGGCGAACTTTTTCAACTGCATTTGCCATAGCCACACCCATACCTGCATATTGAATCATCGATAAGTCATTTTCTTCATCACCTAAAGCCATCACTTCATCGCTCGTCATCCCTAAATACTGTGCCAAGTGATCTAATCCAAATGCTTTAGTCACTCCTTTTGGCATAAATTCTAATAAATTACTACGCGTTTTAATGACTTCATAATCTGCTTTAAATTGTACAGGGATTTTTTCAATTTGTTGGTCTAAAAATTCTTGATGATAAGCCATGACGACCTTATTGTAAAGACCATCTGATGTTAAATCTGCTAATTTAGCTGGTTTATAAGTTAATAAGCCATTTAATTCAGGATAAATGGATGGATGATTCGTTGAAGTTGGTAATTGTAAAACCACTTCTTCTGATAAGACATCTAATGGTAAATCTAGATCGATCATCAATTGGCTAATTCTTTGTACATCTTCTAAAGTCATCGCTGATTTACTTAAGATTTCACCAGTATCATTTTTTTGGACTAATCCACCATTAAACGTAATGCTGTAATCACCAGGTTCGTTTAATCCTAATTGTTCAATAAATGGTGTGATGGCAGCTAATGGACGCCCAGTACATAAAACCACTTTAACACCTTGTTCTTTTGCCTTTTGCAACACGGTTAAATTTTTTTGTGAAATTCTTTTATCATCAGTCAGAAGCGTACCATCTAAGTCAATAGCTACTAATTTAATCATGATTGTCCTCTTTTCTATTCAAATTACCGCCTTCACTAATTTCTTCTAGACGGACAGATAATACTTTTGAAATACCTGATTCTTCCATCGTTACCCCATATAAAACATTGGCTGCTTCCATTGTTCCTTTACGGTGAGTGACGACAATAAATTGGGTTTCGTCTTGATAGGTCTGTAAGTATTTGCCAAAGCGTAATACATTTGCCTCATCCAAAGCGGCCTCCACTTCATCGAGCACACAAAACGGTACTGGACGAACTTGAATAATCGCAAATAGCAAACTAATCGCGGTCAATGTTCTTTCCCCACCAGATAATAGATTTAAGCTCTTTAGATGTTTTCCTGGTGGTTGGGCTTCGATTTCAACACCAGTATTCAGCAAATCATGTGGATCTGTTAAACTCAAGCGTGCACGTCCACCACCAAACATATTTGGAAATACACGTTCAAATTGAGTCGCAATTGCATCAAAAGTTGTTTTAAACCGTAATTTGACTTCCTCATCCATTTCATTCATCGTTTCAAACAACTGATTTTTCGCTTGTAATAAATCATCGCGTTGACCAGTTAAGAAATCATAGCGCTCTTTGATTTGTTCATATTGCTCAATGGCTGATAAATTAATCGGTCCTAATTCTTGAATCGCTTTTTTCAATTCATAAATTCTTGCCTTTGCTTTCTCGATATCGCTTAGTTCAAGTGCTTGTTTTTGCGCTTGTTCAAAGGATAATTCATACTCTTCTTGCAAGTAATTCAAGCGATTATCCAATAATATTTCTGAACGATTGGCTTGAACTTCTAGTTTGGTTAACTGAGATAATTTCGCCTTTTGTTCTTGATTGAAAGTATTATATTGTTGATCGAGTTCGTCGATTTGACGCTGTGTTTGATAACGATTTTCTCGTAAGGCCTGCATTTCTTCTTGGAGTGCTAATTTACGTTCATTTAATTGGGATACTTGCTGATCTAAAGTCTCTTCATCTAATTCTTGATCAGAAAAGTCCGCATCAAGCATCGATAACTGAACATTCAATTGCTCTAGATTTTTTTGTGCTTCTTCTAGGGCCATTTTATTTGCCGTAAAGCTTTGGCGCAATTGGTTTACTTGCTCTTTGGTTACTGCAAATTCAGCCTGTTTATCGGCTAATTCCTGTTGCAAGGCTTCTCGTTTCAGTTCTAGATTATCAGCTTGCGTGTTTAGCTGATCCATTTCTTCATTGAGTTTGGCTAATTGCTGTACCATTACTTGCAATTGTGCTTGTTTATCGGCTAAATCACGGTCATATTCTGCTAATAGTTCTGTAATTTCGCGATTTTCAAACTCAAAATTGGTTAAATCTTGTTGTAACCGTGCCAGTTTTTCCGCTTGATTGGTCACCTGATTTTCTTTTGTCGTTTGGCTCATGCGTAATTGCTCAAGCGCTTGACGCATTTTTTCGACTTCTGCCTGTTTTTGCGCTAAGTCTTGTTGGAGCGTCTTTACTTGACTTTCTGCTTGTATTAAACGTTCTTTGACAGAGGCTTCTTTGGCTTTTAATTGGTTTAGTTCTTGTTGATGACCTAAGAGTGTCGTTTGGCCTGAGCGTTTATTCGCACCACCGGTCATCGAACCTCCAGCATTCATCACATCGCCTTCTAAGGAAACAACACGATAGCGATAATTTAGACGACGGGCCAGTTGATTGGCGCTCTCTAAATCTTCACTAATCAATGTAGCACCGAGTAAATTTTCCATGATGGCACGATGATTTTCTTCAAAGGTCACCAATTCACTCGCCACACCTAAAAATCCTGGAATACTAGCGGCTTGTTGTTTGACATTTTCCGTAACTTTTCGTGATTGTATCGTAGTTAGCGGTAAGAAAGTAGCTCGACCTGCGCGTTGTTGTTTCAAGAAGGTGATCGCTTGTCTGGCAGCTTTTTCATCTTCAACCACAATATATTGGCTAGCGGCACCTAAAGCTGTTTCAATAGCCAAAGCATATAGTTGATCCACGTCTAGCAATTCAGCCACTGCACCAATGATTCCGGATAATTGTTTACGGTGGGTTAAGACTTGACGTACCCCTTGATAATAGCCCGTATAATTTTCTTGCAAGTCAGCTAAAGTCTTGCGGCGTGCTTGGACTTGCTGACTTTCATTCATCAAACGATACATCATCTGTTGGGCTTTTTGTAAATGTTCTTGTTGGGTGGTCACTTGTTTTTGCGCAGCGGCTAAAGCTTGTTGTTTTGCCTGAACTTGATTTTGCAACGCTTCATTTTCAACAGTCAACTGATCCAATTTTACTTTTGATTCACGGACGGTTGCTTGTAAATCTTGCTGTTTTTCTACGGTCTGTTGATTTTTCTGTTGATCTTGTTGCTTTTGCTTTTCGATAAATGTTAATTCATTTTGCAAATTAGTCTTAGCCTGCAATTGATCCAAATACTGGTTACGTAATTCTTCCAACCATTCTTTGGGAGATTTTTGATATTTTGCCAATTCTTGCTGTAGTTGGACTAATTGCTTTTCGATTTGTTGATACTGTCCATTTTTTTTCGAAATCTTTTGTATCAATGTTTGCTGATTTTCTTCCAGCTGTTCGATTTGTTGCTGTACTTGTTCAAGATTATGACGCAATTCTTTGGCATTTTTTTGCTGATGGAAAGAGCGCTCCTGTAATACTGCCTTTTTTCCTTCCGCTTGTTTCAAGGCTTCTACTAAATGTAGGTGGTCTTGGTTTTTTTCTTCTAACTGCTCATCTAAATGTGCGCGGTCTTGACGTAAACGCAATAATTCATTTTCACTTTGCGTTAAGGCATGGGATAATTTCTGAACTTCTTGCTTCAGACTTGCGATTTGCGCTTTTTCTTCTTCCCATACTTGTTTGCTTTGTTGCATTTCTTGTACAACATAGGAAACATCGACTTGAGTTAATTCTTCTTTATAAGTTAAAAATTGTTGCGCAGCTTGCTTTTGTTGGGCAAGTGGTATTAATTGCTCGGTTAATTCATAAATAATATCTGCTAAACGATCTAAATTATCCTGAGTCTCAAATAATTTCTGTTCCGCTTGTTTTTTCTTTTGTTTGTACTTTAAAACCCCAGCAGCTTCTTCAAAAATACCGCGACGATCTTCAGCCTTGCTACTAAAAATCGCTTCTACTTTCCCTTGAGATATAATAGAGAAAGACTCACGACCTAAGCCAGAATCCATAAATAATTCTTGAATATCGCGTAAACGACAACTTTGATTATTCAGATAAAATTCGCTATCCCCATTACGAAATAAGCGTCTTTTCACACTAACCTCGGCATAGTCTACCGGTAAGTAATGGTCGCTATTATCTAAAACCATAGTTACTTCTGCTAGATTTAAGGCTTTTTTAGCATCTGAACCCGCAAAAATGATATCAGGCATCTTTCCACCACGTAAACTCTTGGCGGATTGCTCTCCTAATACCCAACGAATCGCTTCCGTAATATTACTTTTCCCACTACCATTAGGACCCACTATCGCCGTGACATTCTTTTCAAAATCGATAATGGTGCGATTAGCGAATGATTTAAATCCTGAAATTTCAATTCTTTTTAGATGCACCTTGTTTCCTCGCTTATTCTTCAATATGGCTTAAAGCATCAGCCGCCGCCGCTTGTTCTGCTAGTTTTTTCGAACGACCGCTACCTGTTCCAATTAAGACTTGATCACAATAGACTTCTGTTGAAAAAAGTCGATCATGGGCAGGGCCTTCTTCTTTAATCAGACGATAATCAATCAATACATCGCCTGCTTTTTGTAATATTTCTTGTAATCTTGTCTTATGATCCATCTCATGTGAAAAAGCACCAGCTAATACTTTAGGATAGATAACTTGTTTTAAAAATTGTTCCACCACTTCTAAACCTTGATCCAAATACAAGGCACCTAAGAAAGATTCAAATAAATCACATAGCAAAGAAGGACGCTTGCGACCACCAGAATTTTCTTCCCCTTTACCTAAACGGATAGCTTGGTCAAATTGGCACTCTTTAGCAAACTGTGACAAAGAATCCTCTCTAACAATCGCTGCCCGTAGTTTGGTTAACTTACCTTCTGTGACATTTGGATAAGTTTGGAATAAAAAGCGTGAAACGAGCAATTCTAACACGGCATCACCTAAAAATTCTAAACGTTCATTATCAGACAGATGCAAATTGCGATGCTCATTCACATAAGACGAATGGGTAAATGCTTGCTCTAACAAACTTACATTATTAAAAATAATTTGATAGTTTTCCTTTAAATTTGTAATTAGCTTTTGATCCATTACCAACATTCCTTTATCTTTTAATATGAAAATACATTCCTATTATACTAAAATCCCCTTAAAATGCAAACAAACCCTTGATATTATTGACTTTTTATCAGTTTTTTGATGGCTTTTCCAAACTATTTGTCCGAAAAACAAAAAAATACGCGCGGTACAAGCAAGACCTTCTCACTTATCCTCCGCGCGATTGAATTCACATAAACCTTTTTAAGCTAAGTGACTAGCAATATAATCTACTGCCGCACCCACTGTTTCGATTTTTTCTGCATCTTCATCAGAAATCTCTGTACCAAATTCATCTTCTAATTCTAAAACAAACTCCATTACAGAAATTGAATCAGCATTTAAATCGTCTTTAATATTCGTATTTTCTTTCACATCTTCTGCGTTGATTTCAAAATGTTTGGCAATAATTGCTGCCACTTTACTGAATACTTCTTCTCGTGTCACGGGCATTCACCTCCAAATAGTGACTTCTTACTGTTCAGTCACTCTACATTTTACTGATAAATTGTCTCTTTGTCTAGCTTTTTTTATTTTCGTGACAATCGTTGCAGACAAGTATCACTATTCTTCTTCAAAATGAGCAACTAATTTTTCTACTACGCGACTTTCTAGCATCGTATGTATTTGCTTAATTGTAGCATAAACAGCCTCTTCTTTAGAGGAACCATGGGCTTTAATGACAGGTGCCTTCAAACCGAATAATACCGCGCCACCGTGCTTAGAGTAATCCATTTGGTTTTTTAAGTCTTTTAAGCCACCTTTTAAAAGTAGTGCACCCATTTTTCCTTTGACACCACTATCTAAAATCGCATGCTTCAGTAATTTCATCATGCTAAGGGCGGTTCCTTCAATTGATTTTAATACCGCATTACCTGTAAAGCCATCAGTAACTACCACATCGGCACGTCCTTCTAGAATTTCACGCGCTTCGATATTACCAATAAAATTAATTTCTGGTGTTGCTTTTAATAATTCAAAGGCTTTTTTGGTTAATTCATTACCTTTTGAGTCTTCGGTGCCGTTATTGAGTAATGCGACTTTTGGTTGGGCCACTTTCCGAACATTTTCCGCATAATAAGAGCCTAAAATGGCATATTTGACTAGATGTTCTGGCTTGTTATCGGCATTGGCACCCAAATCAAGCATGTCAAAACCGCCAGTCGAACCAATCACCGGCAAAGTAGACATCAAACCAGGTCGTTCAATTCCTTTAATCCGTCCGACAACAAATAAGCCAGCTGCTAATAATGCTCCGGTATTGCCGGCAGAAAGAATCGCATCAGCACGTCCATCTTTTACGGCTTGAGCGGCTAAAACCATCGAAGCTTGTTTTTTACGACGAATGGCTTTTACTGGCTCATCATCACTATTGATTTTTTCATCTGTATGAATAATCGTAATATTGCGATCATCTGTTAAATATTTTCTAATTTCTGCTTCTTTACCATAAAGTTGAAATTCAATATCATTAAATTTTTCACGGGCCAACATCACACCTTTAACGATTGCTTCTGGAGCATAATCGCCGCCCATTGCATCGACTGCTATCTTCATTTCTTCGCCTCACCTTTTTTCATGGAATAATTCTATTATATCTGTTAGTCGAAAAATTCGCCATTATTTTTATCAGTCCCTAGATAGTTTACTAAATCCTGATATATCGGTAAAATCTGCCAATCTTTTTGCGCATAAATCGCTTGGGCTTCTTCTTTTGCTACTTCTAAAATATGCGCATCAGCCACAATATCGGCAAAATGAAAGACCGGTAAGCCTGATTGACGATTTCCAAATACTTCTCCTGGTCCTCGTAATTCCAAATCTTTTTGGCTGACCACAAAGCCATTATTAGTCTGTGTCATGATTTTCATTCGCTCTTTCCCAACTTCATTTTTGGGATTTGCCACTAAGATACAATAGGAGGCTTGACTTCCCCGACCGACACGCCCTCTTAATTGGTGAAGTTGTGCTAAGCCAAAGCGATCTGCATCAATAATAATCATGGCCGTCGCATTCGGTACATTCACTCCTACTTCAATGACCGTTGTCGAAACCAATACTTGTAACTGATTTTCTTTAAAAGCTTGCATGACCGCATCTTTTTCATCATTTTTCATCCGTCCATGTAAGAGTCCCACTTGATAATCAGGGGCATAATAATCCCGTAGCTGCTCATAAATTTTTTGCGCATTTTCCACATCTAAACTTTCTGATTCTTCAATGAGCGGGCAGATGACATACATTTGATGGTGGCTTGCAAGTTCAGTTTGCCCCCATTTCAATACTTGGTCGAGCTGTTTAGGAAGCACCCAACGCGTCACAATTGGAATGCGACCAGCTGGCATCTCATCAATAATTGATACATCCATCTCTCCATAGGCGGTAATGGCCAAAGTTCTAGGAATCGGCGTGGCGGTCATGAATAAAACATCTGGTTTATAGCCTTTTTCACGCAAAACTTTACGCTGATTTACCCCAAATCGATGCTGCTCGTCTGTAATAACCAACCCTAGATGCGCAAAATCAACTTCATCTTGTATCAAGGCATGAGTCCCAATGATGATATCTAACTCTCCAGATTTCAAGTCAGTTAATATTTGCTGGCGTTCTTTGGTTTTGGTCGATCCTGTCAAAAGTGCGACATTCACTTCAAAAGGACGCAATAATTCAGCCAATGATTGGTAATGCTGTTGCGCTAAGATTTCGGTAGGCACCATCAATGCGCCTTGAAAGCCTGCAGTGGTTGCGGCATAGAGCACAATCGCCGCCACAATAGTTTTCCCACTCCCTACATCTCCTTGCAAAAGACGTTGCATATGCTTAGGGCTTAACAAATCTTTGCAAATCTCATTAGTCACTTTCTTTTGCGCATTCGTTAATTCAAATGGCAGACTCGCAATAAAGGCCTTTAATTTTTGGATATCATAAGGAATGCTGAGCCCGTTTTTCTCCGCTTTTTCCTTTGTCTTTAGTCCTTGAATCTTCATCTGAAAAATAAAGAATTCTTCAAAAATCACTCTGCGTTTGGCTTGATGATGATCTTCCATTGTTTTTGGAAAATGCATCGCCCACATCGCTTCATTTCTAGCAAATAAACGATACTTATCAACGAGATTTTGCGGTAAATTCTCCTCGATATAGCCATAATATTGTTCAAAAGCTTGCTTAATTAATTGAATCAGCGTTGTTTGTCTAATGGATTTATTGACGTGATAAATCGGCGAAAAACCTTCATTTTGACTACTACTGCTCAAAATTTTCATGCCATTTAGTGTCTGGCGTTTGGCATCCCAGCGTCCATAAATAGCAATTTCTTCACCAACCACGACTTTATCCTTTAAATAGGGCTGATTAAAGAAACTAACCATAAACACATCATTTTCCTGCATCAAACGAAAAGAAAGTTTGGATTTCTTATAACCAAAACGATTTAATACCGCTGGCGAGACCACCAAACCTTTTAATGTTACCTTTTCTTGATCATTAATCTCTTGAATTTGGCGTTCCTGAATATCTTCATAGCGAAAAGGATAGTAGCTTAATAAATCTTCAATTGTTTCAATCCCTAAAGTGGCTAAGGTCTCAGCGCGTTTTTCCCCCACGCCACTTAAAGCTGTTACTGGATCTTGTAAATTCATCTCACACCACCTTATATAAAAAAAGAGTGCAGGTTTTCCCACACTCTCCACCATTTATACTTTATTCTGCTGAGAATAGATATGGATAAACTGGTTGATCTCCTTGATGGATTTCAATTTCAAGTTCATCATTGATTGCTAATAATCCAGCCTCAATTTCTTTTGCTTGAGATTCGCTACCTTCTTCACCAATGATAATCGTGATAATTTCTGTATCTTCATCCATCATGGCTTGTAAAGTATCCATACATACAGCTAAAATCTGTGGTTTAGAAACGACAATCTTGCCATCTACCATCCCTAAGAAATCGCCCTTTGTAATCTCGATACCATCAATACTTGTATCACGAATCGCATGAGTTACCGAACCACTCACGACATTTTCAAGCATCTCAGTCATTTGTTCTTTATTTTCATTTAAGGTAGCTTCTGGATTAAAGGCTAGTAAAGCAGTCATTCCTTGAGAAATCGTTCTACTTGGTACGACTGCAACTGGAATTTCAGCTACTTCAGCCGCTTGTTCAGCCGCCATAAAGATATTTTTATTATTTGGTAAGATAATCACTTGTTCCGCATTGATGGCTTCGATAGCATCCATAATATCTTGGGTACTTGGATTCATCGTTTGACCACCACTGATGACATAATGAACACCTAGACTTGTAAATAATTCTTTCAAGCCTTCACCTGCCGCAATTGCAATGACGCCAAATGGAATTTTTGGTTTTGCTTGGGGGGTCGCTTGTTGTTGGTCATGCTCTAAAATTGTTTCATGTTGTAAACGCATATTGTCTACTTTGACTTTAATCAATGAACCAAATTTTTGACCATAATTCATCACTTCACCAGGATGTTCTGTGTGCACGTGAACTTTGATAATTTCATCATCATTCACCACTAATAAAGAATCTCCAAGTTCATTTAAATAATTACGGAAAGTATCATAGTCAAATTCACTATCTACAGTTGGGCCTTCCCCGATTTTCACCATAATTTCTGTACAGTAACCAAACTTGATATCTTCAGTGGCTAATTGACCTTGCACCGAGCGCTCATGTTCTGCGTGAACCATTTGATCCATAGAAGCCAATGTTAACGTAAACTGTTCATCTTCTTCAAAATTACCAGTTAAAGCATTTAAAAAGCCTTCATAAACAAATAATAATCCTTGACCACCACTGTCTACTACGCCTACTTCTTTTAAGACTGGCAATAAATCAGGAGTCTTGGCTAAAGCTTTTTTCGCACCATTTACCACTGCTTGCATGACTTCAACGCAATCGTCACTTTCTTTTGCTTTACGTTCACCAAATTCAGCGCCGACACGTGCAACAGTTAAAATCGTTCCTTCAACCGGCTTCATCACAGCTTTGTAGGCTGTATTCACACCATTGGTAAAGGCCGCTGCTAATTGTTTGGCATCTAAGCTCTCAAAATCAATCATTGCTTTACCAAATCCACGGAATAATTGTGATAAAATCACTCCAGAATTCCCACGAGCACCCATTAGTAAGCCTTTAGATAAGCATTTTGCTAACTCACCGACATGCTCACTAGCTGAATCACTCACAGCTTTTGCCCCAGAAGTCATTGTTAAGCTCATATTTGTCCCAGTATCACCATCAGGAACTGGAAAGACATTTAAAGAATTGACATATTCTGCATTTGCTTGTAATCGTGTTGCCCCAGCTTGTACCATTTCTTGGAACTGACTAGCGCTAATCTTATTTACCACCACTTGAAAAAAATCCTCCTCATTAAAAATTATCCGCTAGTTTATTCTGGTAAGACACGGACACCTTGAACAAAAACATTGACTGAGTTTGCAGTTACACCAAGCATTGTTTCAAGATTATATTTCACTTTTTCTTGGACATTGCGAGAAACTTCAGAAATCTTTGTTCCATAACTAACGATTGTGTACACATCTACTGCCACGCCATTTTCTTCTTGACGGACAACCACACCTTTTGAGTAGTTCTCTTTTCGTAAAATTTCATCAATATTATCTTTAATTTGCTTTTTACTAGCCATACCGACAATCCCAAATACATCTGTAGCCGCGCCACCTACTACTGTTGCGATTACATCATTAGACATTTCGATTAAGCCATTTTGCGTCATCATTTTTACAGCCATCAGAAATCCTCCTTCATCTGGACCTTATTTTTATTCAATAAGTTTATTTTATCATAGCTACTATCTTATGAAAAGGGATAGCTCAATGAATCCCTCTAACCTTGTTTAATTTACAATGTTTAAGAAAAAATGTCAATGAATTCTAAAATATCTCTTGCCTTTTTTTTCAGTATATGATAAATTAATTTGGTATGAGACGAAAATAATCGCTCCCACATCAAGGCAAAGGAGGAAAAACACATGGCAAAAGTTTGCTACTTTACAGGTCGTAAAACTAAAAGTGGAAATAACCGTTCACACGCAATGAACGCTACAAAACGTACAGTTAAACCTAACTTACAAAAAGTTCGTGTATTAATTGATGGCAAACCTCAAAAAGTTTGGGTATCAACTCGTGCTTTGAAATCTGGAAAAGTTGAGCGAGTTTAATTAATAAACGAAATGACGAAGCTGCATTTAGTTGTGGCTTCTTTTTTTTGCCCATTTTTATGGTACAATGTTTTTACACTCCTGAGTTTTACAGTTATTTAATTATAAAACGCCCCTAATGCTTGATACATAAGCTTTTAGGGGCGTTTCTTACTTTATTCTATTTTCGTACTTTTTTCTGAGTTAACCACTCTAGAAAATTTTTTTATATATTTTTGCGATAATATCTTTCTAGCCACTTGGAATCCAAAAATATCCATCAATTCATCAACTAAATCAGTTCGGTCAAAAGCAGGAGTATAGTTTGAACCTTCAAGATAAACGATATTCATTTGACGTAAGGTTGTAATGATTTGCTCTGGACTATATTTTTCTGACAAATAATGTTTTTCAAGAATTCTATAAACAAGAAGAGCGATAAAGCAGGTTAATAGATGCCCGTTGATTGATTCTTCTTTTCTAACATACATAGGTCTGGTTCGAAATTCACTTTTCATAATTCGAAAACTTTCTTCGATTTCCCATCTTTGACGGTTAGCTTGAATGATGATACCGATATTTTTATCTTCTAAATCAGTCGTCACTACGTAGAATCCATCTAACTTTGCTTCATTTTTAATTTTTTCTGTATCTAATTGAATGACCTTGTTAGAGGCGATTTCTCCATCCTCAGTAGTTGTGGTCGTTTTTATATAATAGCTAGGCTGTCTTTGATTTTTACGATCTAACTTGCTTGGATTTTCAATAAATTTAAGAGCACGATCAATTTTTTTCTGACGAATATGTTCGTGATAAGCTTTCTGACGAAAGCTGAACGATACAATATAACGTTCTTCAAGAGAATATTTATCTTTGGCTACGTCAGATTTTTTTGTTGTCTTTTCCCATCTTTCTTTGTAAAAAATCAAATCATAAACATTTCGTTCCGTACCGTCAATATTTATTTTATAATGTTTCAAATCAGTTTCGGCATTTTCTGCGGCGTTCATGATATCCTGTAAATTGAATTTCTCTCTAGAGCCGCTAATTCTCCAACCTGAAGGATCAATAGCCCATTCCTGTAGTGATTTTTTTAATTTCTTGATAGGTTGTGTCACAATATAGGCATGATTGTTTTTCATGTTATTATACACTTTATTTTCCCAACCATTTAATCCAGCATCCGCAACGACAATGAACTTTTTCAACTGAAAATCTTCTTCAATTTTTTGTTCTAATTTGCGTAACGTAGGCTGCTCATTCATATTCCCTGCGAAAGCATAGTCCGCTAAAGGTATCCCATTACCATCCATAAACAACCCATATTGAACAATTGGATTGGGACGATGTTCTTTGCTAAAACCATATAATCTAAATTCATCTGGTTCTTCTGTTTCAAAGTAAAAATTTGTACAATCGTAGTATAAAACATTAGTATTGCGCGGATATAATTTTGTAGATCCTTGATATAATGCATTTTCAATCGTATATCGTTCTTGATACAAAATATGAAGTGCCCGATACACATCTTCCAATTGATAAGTAGATTGATGTAAAAAACGTTTTTTGTATTCAAAGGTTGCGCGTTTTGAACAAGGTTCAATAATACGTGTACAAACTAAATCACATAAGATATCAAAAAGATTAAATTGTATTTTGTATCGAGTTTGAATTTCTTGACATATACGCTTTAGCCCTAGAGAACAAAGAATATCCTTGATATACAAATATCCAACATTGTAAATTCTGGTTTCATCTTTTTCTATTAAATCCTTTTGAGCAACTTCAATAAGCATTTTACCATTTTCTGCCTTCAGTTGTTGTTTTCGCTCTTCGATATAATCTTTCAAATGATTGACAACTACTTCTCTGTCTGTAGTTTGATATTTTTCCATCAATGAATTTAAAGAACCTAGAGCCTCCACAACAAATGTAGAGCGTTTATTGGTTTCAGGATGAGTATAATCATCAATAATTGAAAACGACTCTGAATATTTAGATTTTGTTGATTTTAAACGCATTCCCATAGTAATCACCCAACTCTATTATACCATAAAGTACGAAAAAGTACGAGTGTAAAATTGAAAAAATTTGACAAAAAAATAGCTTTATACCAAGGCATAGAGCGAAAATATTTCAATTCAACTGTAAAACTCCCGGAAATCTGGAAAAGTTGAGCGAGTTTAATTAATAAACGAAATGACGAAGCTGCATTTAGTTGTGGCTTCTTTTTTTTGCCCATTTTTATGGTACAATGTTTTTACACTATCTTTATACTGAGGTTATTCATTCATGAAGCAATATATAAAACAACATAAAACTTATTTACTCGCTAGCTTTTTCATACCAGTAGCTATCATGGCACTTGTCTATCTTTTAAATGGTATCTATCCTGGAAGTGATCGTAGTATTTTAGCCAGTGATGCTTTTGCCCAATTTTCCAACTTTCATGCTAGTTTTCAACAAGTCTTACTGGGCAAACAAAGTATTTTTTACACCTTTAATGCCGCACTTGGCTTAAACTATCTTTCACTAGCTGCCTATTATTTGGGAGGAATTTTTACTCCTTTGGTGCTCTTTTTCCCAAATCAACTGATGCCTGATGCCCTATACTTCTTAACTTTAGTCAAATTTGGCATGATGGGTTTAAGTTTTGGGGTACTAGCCAAGTCAACTTATCCCAAACTAACAGACACACTGCGACTTGCTTTGGTCACTTGTTATTCACTTTTATCTTTTGCTGTTGCACAATCAGAATTAATCATGTGGCTCGATGCTTTTATTTATCTACCATTAGTGATTTTAGGTATTCAACGACTCATCGCTAAACAAAAAGTTGGCTTATTATTTATCAGTTATTTTCTTTTATTTTGCACAAGTTTTTATTTTGGTTTTATGATTGGTGTATTCTCTGTAATGTTCTTTTTTGTTCAACTTGTTGCAAATTTCAGACAAACCAAAGCCTCCATTATCCCATTTTTCATGACGGGAATTTGTAGTGGCTGCGCTTCTATGTTTATCTTATTGCCCACGCTCATTGACTTAAAGACAAACGGTGAATCGCTCACAAAAATCTCCCAATGGAAAACCGAAGATACCGCAACACTCGATTTACTAGTCAAAAATTTTATTGGTGTCTATGATACGACAAAATACGGCTCTATTCCCTTTATTTTTGTAGGGCTACTGAGTCTAATTTGCTTAACCTTATATTATCTTAATAAACGTTTTTTACTTAAAGAAAAAATTGCTTATACCGTTTTAATTGCCATACTGATAGCAAGCTTTTATTTAGAACCTTTAAATTTGTTTTGGCAAGGTATGCACGCCCCTAATATGTTTTTATTTCGTTTTGCCTTTTTATTCTCATTTATTGTCGTTTATTTAGCAGGGTTTGGCCTCACGGATATCTATCACTATTCAAGAATAACATTATCCTATACATGCTTATTTTGGCTACTTTTATTTGCGATTGCCTATTTTGGAAAAGCTGAAAAAGAATATCTTTTTCTTACGCCTTCTTCAGCATGGATAACTGCAATTGTCCTTACGATTTACATGATTCTTTTTATTTATCGGAATCACTTTTCTAAAAAAATATTTTCGCTTGTTTTACTTGTCATAGCATTTGGCGAAATGTCTATCAATTCCTATTACTTAATTTTAGGGATTCGCAATGATTGGGTCTATGCTTCACGTTCACTATATACAGATCCTTATCCAGCTATTTCGGCATTGGTTGGTTATACAAAACAGCATAATCAAGATTTTTATCGTCTAGAAAATCTCGATCCTGTCTCGGTGAATGATGCTTTTCATTATAACTATGCTGGGATTGGCTTATTTTCATCTATGCGTAATCGTCACGCTTCTAGCTATTTAAATCAACTCGGATTTCGGTCACGTGGCACCAATCTTAATTTACGTTACCCAAACAATACCCTATTGATGGATAGCCTTTTTGATATCAAGTACAACTTATCTACGCAACCAGTGGAAAAGTACGGCTTTAGCCAAAAGCAAAAAGTAGGAGATTATCAACTATATGAAAATCATAATGCCCTTGAATTAGGTCTACTTGCGCCCAAAGATATCTATAAAGTCCAACAACCTCAATTCGATAACCTAGCTAGCCAGAAAAATCTATTCAATGCCTTATCACGACAAAACCAGGAATATTTTAAATTTACTATAGTCTCTTTAGTGCAACAAACCAACACTAAAATTGATGAGAATGGCAATATTACTACCTATATTCAACAAAATCCGGACCAAGAACAAAAAATTACTTATCAAGTATTTATTCCAGCAAATACCCAAGCTTATGTCAGTCTGTTTCCTTTTGACTTCTCGCAATTGGATGCAAGTAGCGCAACAGTAACAACAGCTCATTCAAGCTATGAAAGTCAAATCGATATTAATGGTCAATATTATAATTTAGGCTACTTTAATCAGGATACTACTTTTCAATTCACAATCAGCCTAAATGGGAATCAAAAGCTATCCTTCCTAACACCTAAAGTACTACTACTTGATACCAACGCTTATCAGCAAGCCATCAATGTACTAAGACAAAATGAAGTAGCTTTCCAAGTGAATAAAAACCAAGCGACTGCGACCTTTGAAGCAAAAGAAGATCAAGTTCTCTTTACTACCTTAGCTTATGATAAAGGTTGGCAAGCCAAAATTGATGGGAAAAAAGTACCAATAAAAGCCTTTAAAAATGCATTAATTACGATACCCGTCAAAAAAGGCAAACACACACTAACCTTGACGTATTATCCACCAGGGTTATTCTTAGGTACAGGAATCAGCATGACTGCAATTGTACTTTTTAGCATATATTGCCATTATCAACG
>NZ_ASWI01000003.1:235000-492500 GCF_000407565.1 Enterococcus cecorum DSM 20682 = ATCC 43198 | reverse complement strand
ATCCTGTTTGCTCCCCACGCTTTCGAGCCTCAGCGTCAGTTACAGACCAGAAAGCCGCCTTCGCCACTGGTGTTCCTCCATATATCTACGCATTTCACCGCTACACATGGAATTCCGCTTTCCTCTTCTGCACTCAAGTCTCCCAGTTTCCAATGACCCTCCCCGGTTAAGCCGGGGGCTTTCACATCAGACTTAAAAGACCGCCTGCGCTCGCTTTACGCCCAATAAATCCGGACAACGCTTGCCACCTACGTATTACCGCGGCTGCTGGCACGTAGTTAGCCGTGGCTTTCTGGTTAGATACCGTCAAGGGATGAACTTTCCACTCTCATCCTTGTTCTTCTCTAACAACAGAGTTTTACGATCCGAAAACCTTCTTCACTCACGCGGCGTTGCTCGGTCAGACTTGCGTCCATTGCCGAAGATTCCCTACTGCTGCCTCCCGTAGGAGTCTGGGCCGTGTCTCAGTCCCAGTGTGGCCGATCACCCTCTCAGGTCGGCTATGCATCGCAGCCTTGGTAGGCCGTTACCCCACCAACTAGCTAATGCACCGCGGGTCCATCCATCAGTGACGCAAAAGCGCCTTTCATCCATCTACCATGCGGTAAATGGAATTATGCGGTATTAGCACCTGTTTCCAAGTGTTATCCCCCGCTGATGGGCAGGTTACCCACGTGTTACTCACCCGTTCGCCACTCATTTTCTTCCGGTGTAGCAAGCTACGGTGAAAGAAAATGCGTTCGACTTGCATGTATTAGGCACGCCGCCAGCGTTCGTCCTGAGCCAGGATCAAACTCTCATAAAAAAAGTATTGATAAGTCATAAATGACTTTAAGCTCAAAATTGATTTTGCTAGCTATTGCTTGCATGTATTTTTCTTTAGTTCGCAATAAACTAAAGACCCTACACATTGGTTGTTTGCATTTATTTGTTCAGTTTTCAAAGGTCTACTTTGTCGTTTAGTAACAACTCTTATATCATACTCAAATCTCAATAATTTGTCAAGAACTTTTTTGAAATATTTTTAAGTTGTCACTCGTTAAATCAGCGACTTTCATATCATAACAAACGTTCAATTCATTGTCAAGCTTAATTTTTAAAAACTTTAAAACGTATTGAAAGTTTATTTTATTTAGCCGTTTGATTTCAGCGACTTTGTTAGAATATCACGATTCAAATAATGCGTCAAGGGATTTTTCTAAAAAAAGTTATAAAAACGTTTCCTAACAAAAAATAAACCCAAATACCTTGATAGAACAAAAGGTATTCAGGCTTTTTTAACTAAAATTGTTTCAAGGTTTGATACAAAGCGGCTACTGGTAGACCGACAATTGCATAATAATCTCCTTCAATAGATTGAATAAACTTACTTGCTACTCCCTGAACGGCATAGGCACCGGCTTTGTCTTTATATTCATCATCTAATAGATATTGTGCGATTTCTTCCTCTGTCAATGGATAAAAAGTCACCGCTGCTTTGCTGATAAAGTTTACTACCTTATCTTTTGATTGAATGCTGACAGCTGTGTAGACTTCATGTGTTTGTCCGCTAAGCATTTCCAACATGGATTTGGCATCATTTTTATCTTGAGGTTTCCCTAAAATTTGATTTTGACAGACAACTGAAGTATCACTACCAATAACCACAGCTTCGGGATAGTATTTTAAAATAGTCGCTGCTTTTTGAATCGCCATCCGTTGTACATAATCAATTGGTTGTTCACTAGGATAAGGTGTTTCATCAATATCTGCAGGTACAGTTTGAAAGTCTGCAACCACTCTTGCTAGTAATTCTTTTCTTCTAGGTGATTGTGAAGCGAGTATATATTGCATTTTATTTCCTTTCTAATGTGGATCTTGAATACGTTTAAACATCTTTTCTAAATCTTTATTGGTAAAATGAATGAGTACTGGGCGCCCATGTGGACAATTATATGGATTTTCGCATTTAGCTAAATCAGTCAGTAAGGTTCTGGCTTGGATGTCACTTAAATGATGGTTAGCTTTAATCGAACGTTTACAACTCATCATAATCGCCGTTGCTGCTCTAAAATCTTTCACCGTCACCGAACCGTTAATTAATACTATATCAATCATTTCGCGAATAATTGTTTCTTCTTGCCCTTTAGGATACCAAGTAGGATGGGCACGCACGATAAAACTATTTTGCCCAAAATCTTCCAATTGAATACCGACACTGACTAGCACATCTTTTTTCTCTTTTAATTTTAGATAATCACTATTCGGATAATCCAAAACAATCGGAATGAGTAATTCTTGTAAATGTTCATCCACTTCACCAATTTTTTCCCGATAATATTCGTATTTTATTCGCTCTTGGGCCGCATGTTGGTCAATAATGTATAACCCGCGGTCTGACTGGGCAAAAAGGTACGTCCCATGCATTTGACCAAAATATTCTAAATATGGAAAGGCTTCATGCTCACTTGGCGTTTCATTTTGCTTTAACAAGGCATAAACTTGTTTGGCATCTAAATCCTCATGAAGACTCTCTGTTGGCTCAAATGGATCACTTTCTGGCAATTCGCGTACCAAGTTATCCACATTTTCAGTTTCGAATATTTGTTCGTCAAGTGTTTCTTCTTGACTAGCTAATATTGAATTTTCAAGATTTTTAACAAGGTTGTCAAAATCATCCGTTCTTTTTCCACATTCATCCACAAGATTATCCACAGAATTATCCACATTTTCACTCGTGGGCGCTGTGTTTTCCCCAGAATCGAGGGTTGGCTCTAAGTAAAACTGATTCTTCTGACTATCAAACTGCAACTTTCCACCTTTTTTCTCCACAGCAGGTGATAAATCTAGGTTTAATTGTGTTGGTTTGACTTGTTCTTTTGGATTGACTTTTTGTTTAAAATCGAGATTCGCACCGACATTAGGAATCAAGACTTGTTCGCGCAACTTATCATTGATTGCTTTACTTACCAATGAAAAGAGCTCTTCTTCCTTAGAGAGGCGGACTTCTTGCTTGGTTGGATGAACATTCACATCCACCAATAACGGATCAGTTTGAATCTCGATGACCGCAATTGGAAAACGGCCAATCATCAACTTCGAGCCATAACCATTCGTAATCGCCTTATTTAACCCATGATTTTTGATATAACGTCCATTAATTAAGGTGGTAATATAACTTCTACCTGCACGGGTTAACTCAGGCAAAGACACGTAACCACTAATCTTAAAATCTAGGTTTTCTGCTTGAATCGCTAACATCTTTTTGGCATTTTGCAGCCCATAAATACCGGCAATGGTCTGCTTTAAATCGCCACTGCCATTTGTTTTCGTGAGCTGATGACCATCATGAACCAAAGAAAAGGCAATATCCGGATGACTTAAAGCTAGACGATTCACCACATCCATAATATTGGCTAATTCTGTCTGCAAAGATTTCACATACTTCAAGCGAGCGGGGGTATTATAGAATAAGTCCGACACCTTAATATTGGTTCCTTTACGCAAAGAACCTGGCTTTTCAACGACCACTTTGCCACCATCTAATTCAAGGTAACTCCCCTCAGCAGCATTTTCTTGCGCACTTTCGATAACCACTTTAGACACCGAAGCAATACTAGGTAATGCCTCGCCGCGAAAACCTAACGTGCGAATACGAAACAAATCATCACGGCTGTGGATTTTACTCGTTGCATGACGCTTAAAGGCATTCACCATATCATCTGGCGCAATCCCCTCACCATCGTCAATAATCTGAATCGTTTTTAGGCCAGCCTCTTCAATAAAAATTTCAATCTTATGACTATGTGCATCAATCGCATTTTCCAATAGTTCCTTCACGACCGAAGCTGGACGTTCCACAACTTCTCCAGCCGCGATTTGGTTAGCTAACTGTTCAGAAAGTTCTTGGATTTTTCCCATGTTCTCACCTCAATTCACAAAACTTACTTCATTATTCCTTTTCCAATTCACGTTTTAATTCATTTATCGTAAAGAAGACATCCATTGGCTTTAAGTTTGCCAAATCCATCGACTTAATCGCTGCCAGTACTTTTTCTTCAGCTGGTGTCATTTCACTAAATAATGATAATTGCTCAACAGCTGGTGTACTTTGATTTTCCTTAACCGTAGCCGCCACATTGATTTCTTCTTCCTTACTTTGGCTGACGACTTGTGCGACTTGTTTTTCTTCTTGATTTTCTAGTTTGGTCAAAATCTGATCCGCACGTTCAATTAAGCTTTCTGGCAAACCTGCTAACTTACCAACGTGTATGCCATAACTTTTATCAGCCGGACCTTTCATCATCTTATGAAGGAATATGACTTCTCCATCTTTTTCCGTTGCACCAACATGAATATTCACCAAACCAGGCAATTGGCTTTCTAAGGCAGTTAATTCATGATAATGGGTTGAAAAGAGTGTCTTTGCTTGGACATGATTTTGCAAATATTCAATAATCGCCTGTGCCAAAGCCATCCCGTCAAAAGTAGCAGTTCCGCGGCCCAATTCATCAAATAAAACTAGACTATTCACACCTGCATAACGCAATGCTTGATTGGCTTCCATCATTTCCACCATAAATGTACTTTGACCGGCAATTAAATCATCACTAGCCCCAATACGCGTGAAAATACGATCAAAAATAGGCAATGTCGCTTCCTTAGCCGGTACAAAACACCCCATCTGCGTCATGACCACACTTAAGGCAAGTTGACGCATATACGTACTCTTACCAGACATATTTGGCCCTGTAATTAGCAGCATGGTCGTCTCTTTTGGCATTTCAATCGAGTTAGGAATATAGGTTTGAGCACCTAATACTTTTTCAACAACTGGGTGCCGACCATCAATAATTTTCAACTCATGGTCTTGACTAAGCACTGGACGCACGTAGCCATATCGTTCACTCACAATTGCAAAGGCTAGCAAGCAGTCTAACGTAGCCACGGCTTTTGCTAGAGTTTGTAATTCACTAATTTTGCCTTTTACCTGCTCACGAATCCCGATAAATAACTGATATTCTAGCTCAGTAGATTTTTCTTGCGCCCCTAAGATTAATTCTTCTAACTTTTTCAATTCAGGCGTAATAAAACGTTCCGCATTCGCCAAAGTTTGCTTACGATCAAAACGTGAAGTATCCAAATTAGCAAGATTGGCCTTGGTAATTTCAATATAGTATCCAAAGACGCGATTATAGCCGATTTTTAGATTTTTTACGCCGGTTAATTCACGTTCTTTGGCTTCTAATTCGGCTAACCATTGTTTCCCATTTTTCATCGCCAAACGGTATTCATCTAGCTGTTCATTATAGCCCGTTTTGATGAGATTACCTTCATTTAATTGTAAAGGCGCCTCTTCATCAATCGCTTGCTCAATCAAATCCACCAAATCATTCATCGGATTTAAATCTTGTAAAAGCACTTGCCACTGACCTTGATCAATACCCATTAAAATCTGTCTAAGATAAGGGATTTGTGCCAGCGATTGTTTTAATTGTAATAAATCACGCGCATTAACACTTCCAAAAGATACCTTTCCTGCCAAGCGTTCTAAATCATATACTTTTGTTAAACCTTGAATGATATCTTCCCGTTCAAAAAAGGACGTAATCAAAGAAGCCACCATTTCCTGACGACTTAAGATTTGCTTTTCTTGAATTAATGGACGGTCTAACCACTGTTTTAAAAGACGTGCACCCATGGCGGTTTTCGTTTCATCTAACAACCATAGTAAAGTGCCTTGCTTTTTGCCCGTACGAATCGCTTGACTTAATTCCAAATTGAACTTCGAATAATAATCCATTTTCAAATAATGGTCGACTTGATAACTTTGCGCCTGTTGGATATGATTTAAGCTGCGTTTTTGTGTTTCTGACAAATAGGCTAATAAATGATTGGTTACCGTTTTTTCGATATCTGACTGTAGTTGATTCGTTAAAAAGCTTAGTTCTGCATTTTCATTTGCTTCTAATTGAAAAGAAATTACTAAAGCAAGGCGTTGTTTTAAAGTTTGCGTCAACTTTTCAGGAATTTCTGTCGTATAAACAATTTCTTTTGTCTGTAAAATCGAAGCTTCATTTAACACACTTTCTTCATCTGCAAGCACTGTAGTTTTTAATTCACCTGTAGACAAATCGACATAACTAAAACCAAATTGGCCCGCTTGATAACTTAAAGCCGTTAAAAAATTATTTTCTTTCGCAGCTAATGACTTGCCATCCATCACAGTACCCGGAGTAACTAATTGCACCACTTCTCTTTTCACCATGCCTTTAGTTAGCTTAGGATCTTCTACTTGTTCACAAATCGCCACTTTATAGCCTTGCTCTACCAAAGTATCAATATAGCCACTCGCTGCATGATAAGGAACGCCACACATTGGAATTGGATCTTCGGCATTTTTATTACGACTGGTTAAGGTTAACTCTAAAATTTGAGCCGCTTTTTTAGCATCCTCATAAAACATTTCATAAAAATCACCTAAACGATAGAACAAAAACGCATCTGGATATTGCGCCTTGATTTGAAAATATTGTTCCATCATCGGGGTATGTTTTGTCTTTTGTGGCATCACTGTTTTCCTTCCTGTTCAAGTTGTTGATTCACTTGATATTGAATTTTATTCGTCAAATATTGTAATAAATCATCGGCCTCAATTAACTTTTCACGATAACTGACGACTAACGGATGATTCTTATAACGTTCATTTGCCTCGTCTAGACGTTTGAGCGCTTCTCGTTTGGCATTTTCTTTCCCATAGTGCTCAAACTGAACGACTTGCTTTTGTAAATTTTTTATTTCTTCTTCTAAATCTTTCAGGCCTTGATGTTGATTTACTTTTGCTTGAATTTGTTTAAAATGACGAATTGTTTCATTTTCCTGTAGCAATTGTTTAATCTGTTCAAGGGTTTGTTGAATTTGTTGTTCTTCCTCTAGATATGTCATCATTTCATCCTATCTAATCATTTTCGCTAAATGGGCGGTCTTCACTGATTTGAATCGGAAAAATTCGGGTTGCTTGACCTGTCTTATCATCCACATCAATGACACAAGCAGATAAAATAAAACGTCCTTTTTCCACCACTTCAAAACGTTGTGGCAAGCTAGTTAAGAATTTTTCGATCACCGCTTCTTTTTTCATTCCTAAAATACCATCATAAGGACCAGTCATGCCAACATCGGTTAAATAAGCAGTTCCTTTAGGCAAAATCCGGGCATCATTGGTTTGTACATGGGTATGCGTCCCGACCACAGCTGATACTCTACCATCTAAAAACCATCCCATCGCTTGTTTTTCGCTCGTTGTCTCTGCATGAAAATCGACAAAAATATAAGGAGTACGCTTTTGAATTTGGGCTAATAATTCTTCTATTTTGCGGAAAGGATCATCTAAATCCACCATAAATGAGCGTCCTTGCAGATTCACTACCGCTAATTCTTGTTGGTTAACCTTCACAAAGACCACGCCAACACCCGGCACACCTGTTGGAAAATTCGCTGGTCGCACCATTCTCTTAGCATCCTCGATAAATTCGAAAATCCCCCGGTTATCCCAAGCATGGTTCCCTAGTGTAATCACATCCGCCCCATCTTGCAAAAATTTCTTATAGATTTTTTCGGTGATACCACGACCACTTGCTGCATTTTCACCATTCACAATTGTTACTTGTGGACGATATTTTTTCTTTAATTTTGGCAAGTAATCACTGACCGTATTTCGTCCTAAAGATCCCACAACATCCCCAATAAATAATAACCTCAAAATTTTTCCTCTTCTCTAATTAATCTCATTTCTTTATTATAAGCTAGGAAAGAAAATTAAGCAAAATTTCCCATACAAAAAAAAGAGGCATCCACCTTCTGACACCTCCATTTTTTGAATATTTTTATGCAGTGATTAACCCTAATTTATTTAATGCATGATAAATGCCATCTGAATTATGATCTTGGGTAACTAAATCTGCATGTTTTTGCACTTCAGCATTGGCATTTCCCATCGCCACACCAACACCAGCCATCGATAGCATTTCACGGTCATTCATGCCATCTCCAAAACAAATGATGTCTTCTTGCTGAATATCTAAATCATTGGCCACTTGCAAAATCGTCGCTGCTTTAGAAATTCCTTGCGTTAGGACATCCACACAATTTGGGTGCCAACGAACAAAACGTAAATCTTGATATTTTTCATCAAAACGACCTTCATGTTTCGCTGAATAAAAAGCCAATCCCGCATAAACATCTTCCTCTTTGGCAAATTGTGGATCTAAATTTGGTAAAGTTGATCCAAATGACTCCATCGCATCGGTCATTTTAGGTAAATTTAAAGAAGTAATCCGCTTTGTTTCATCTAAACCTACTAAAGCCACATCAATTCCTAAAGGTACTACCTCTTCTTTTAAGGCTTTTAGCGAATCCATCGGTAAGAGTTGTTTATGAATTTGCTTATTATCTTTAAAGGCCGCCGCACCATTACATAAAATATAGTTTTCAAAATCAAGTGCATCAATCACTGGTTTGGCCAATACACGTGAACGACCAGTCGCCAATGTCACATAATGCCCTTGAGCTCGCAAACTTTCAATCGCCATCCGTGTACTAGGCAACACTTGTAAATTCTTATCTAATATTGTCCCATCAATATCAAATGCAATTAATTTTCGGTTCATCTTCACACTATCCCCCAACTTTTATGTATGCGTCTACTTTACTAAAATTTTCGCATTCTGGCAAATATCAATATGAATAAAGTTAAAAATCGCCACACTATACACAATACGCAAAAAATCCCGCTACTTACCTTTACAAATAAGCAACGGGAAAATGATTAATCCACATATTTTGATTTTGAGCTGTTTAGCCAAGCATAGACTAAACCAATTACCAAGCCACCACCGATATAGTTACCGATGAAAGCAAAAACTAGATTGTGAACGATATGTGCCACGTCCATGCCAGGAATATTACCACCTGAAGCAAAGAATGCTAAAGAGAAGGCTGGGAAGTTAGCAATCACGTGTTCATAACCTAAGAATGCGAAGATAAAGATAATGAAGATAATCGCAGGAACTTTACCCGCATCATCTTTCATACGTAAGCTGACAATAACTGAAGTATTTACGACAATATTGGCAAACATCGCTTCTGCTAGTATTTGTAAAGTTGGTTTTGCTAATTTAGCCGCAATCCCAGCATACATATAGTTATCTGGCGCTAAGTTTTGGAAAGGACCGGTTAAAGATACGAAAAAGGCAAAAATAATACCACCGACTAAGTTAAAAAACACACAGGTAAATAATAATTTCAAAGCTTTAGCAACGGTCATTTTCTTACGGAACACACCAACAGTGGCATAAAGCATGTTTGAAGTTCCTAATTCAGCGTTCATATACAAAATCATAACCAGTGACCAACTGAACATAAAAGCGTATAAGAACTTACCTAGACCATGAACCATTTCGTCACCTTTCATGGCTACTGCAAAGGCAATGGCTGTCCCTAATGTCAAGAATAAACAAGCTAACATCGCACGCACAGCATAGCGTACATAACTACTTTCGATTAGGTCTAATTTCTTTTCAATAGAAGAATCAATCTTCTCAAATAATGGGGATACTGGATTCATCTTTTCACTCCTTAAATTTTCATCTGACGCCTTCTATCAACATCATTCTTATTCTAATAATGCAATGGACATTTGTAAAGGACATTCAATGAAAAATATCACATTTTTTCAGAAATATTTTCACTGTCTATTTTTTCTAACTTTATATTAGGATGGCTTTTACTTTTAGTTTTCTTTTTAATCGTAAACATGCAATTTCAGTTGACAAGCGCTTGTTCAATCAGCTATAATGTGCTTTGTGTAAAATAATGCAGCAGAAAGATAATAGACCATCCCTAGTTTATCGCTTAGAGTTAAGTTCAATTGAGTAACCGCGGCTGCAAAGGTGAAGATTGAAGAATAAACTACATGAACTATGAATTTTTCAAACGGATTATTTTACTCCAACGATATACTATATTTCATACATTGGAGGAATTTTTAAATGTCTCGTTACACAGGACCATCATGGAAAATCTCACGCCGTTTAGGTATCTCATTATCAGGTACAGGTAAAGAATTAGCACGTCGCCCATACGCACCAGGTCAACATGGACCATCAAGCCGTGGCGCTCGTTCTGAATACGGTCAACAAATGGCTGAAAAACAAAAATTACGTCACATGTACGGAATGAATGAACGTCAATTCCGTAACTTATTCGTGAAAGCTAGCAAAATCCGCGAAGGTAAACACGGGGTTAACTTCATGATCTTACTAGAACAACGCTTAGATAACGTTGTTTACCGTTTAGGTCTTGCAACTACTCGTCGTCAAGCACGTCAATTAGTTAACCACGGCCACATCTTAGTAGATGGCAAACGCGTTGATATCCCTTCATACCATGTTGAAGTGGGTCAAGTCATCAGCATTCGTGAAAAATCTCAAAACGTATCAGTAATTAAAGATGCTGTTGAAGCTACTGTTGGACGTCCAGCATTTGTAAGCTTTGACGAAGAAAAATTAGCTGGTTCATTAACTCGTTTACCAGAACGTGACGAATTATACCCAGAAATCGACGAATCACTAGTTGTCGAATTCTACAACAAAAAACTTTAAGATTTTCTATCAAGTTTACAAAAAGTCATTCAGTTTTTACTGGATGGCTTTTTTGTTTTAAAAAAATAGGAATAGACAAACAAACCTCGCTTAAAGGTCCATTTGTCTATTTCCTTATCTTTCGTCTAAATCTACATATTCGATATCTTCCGTCACTTCCATATAAGCAGGACGAATAATCTTTTGTGTATTGACTAATTCTTCAATTCGGTGTGCTGACCAGCCAACAATTCGCGCAATCGCAAAAATCGGCGTATAAAGTTCCTGCGGCAAACCAAGCATATCGTATACAAATCCACTAAAAAAGTCGATATTCGCACTAACTCCTTTATAAATTTTACGTTTTTGGGCAATCACTTCTGGCGCAATCCGTTCCACCATGGAATAGAGCTCAAATTCCTTTGATGCTGCACTCCCTTTTTCTTCGGCTAATTTTGATACATAGCGTTTGAAGATGGACGCCCGGGGATCATTATTTGAATAGATTGCATGCCCCATCCCATAAATCAACCCTTTATGATCGAAAGCTTGTTTATTCAAGACTGCCGTTAAATAATTACGAACATCTTCTTCGGTATAATCTTTGGGTAAATGTTCTTTCATATCTGCCATCATCTTCGTTACTTTAATATTGGCACCCCCATGTTTTGGTCCCTTTAATGAACCTAAAGCCGCCGCAATCGTTGAATACGTATCAGTCCCACTCGAGGTAACTACCCGCGTTGTAAAAGTAGAATTATTCCCGCCCCCGTGTTCCATATGCAAGACCAGAGCCATATCTAAAGTCTGAGCTTCTTGCTTGGTATATTTTTGGTCAGGACGCAACATTTTCAAAATGACTTCCGCTGTACTCAAATCACCTTTTGGATTATGAATATACATACTTTCACCTTGGTCGTAGTGATTGTACGCATGATAAGCATAAATCCCAATCATCGGAAAAACACTAATCAACATCAAGGATTGATCTAAGACATTTTCAATTGAGATATCATCCGCCTTTTCATCATAGCTAGCCAAAGTTAAAATACTACGCGCCAAGGAATTCATAATATTAGCAGAGGGAGCCTTCATGATGACATCTCGTACAAAATTTGTAGGCAAAGTTCGTCTGGCATTCAATTCTGCTTTAAACTGCTTCAACTCCGATGCGCTTGGAAGGTTACCAAAAAGCAATAAATATGCAACTTCTTCAAATCCATACCGATTCTGTGAAACAAAACCTTCTACCAGTTCATTGATATCTATTCCACGATAACGCAACTCACCGCGCTCAGAAACCACTTCTCCGTTGACTTTCTTGTCTGGATAAATTGTGGAAATCGTCGTTAAGCCTGCTAAGACACCTTTCCCATTTTCGTCACGCAAGCCTCTTTTTACTTGATATTTTGTATAAAGTTGCATTTCTATCTTATCATTTTCCTGACATAACAATGATAGCTTATTCACATATTTTTCTTTATTTTTGGCATTCGTCATCACTAAACCCCTTCTTTCTTCATAATATTCGGGTAATTCCATTTGAATATCATTATAACACGATAATGAGAAAATGAAATAATTTTAATAAAAAAAGTTTACAAAGTTTTCTGAAAATCGTATAATTATGCTAGTTATAACGTATTTTTATCACAGAAAGGACGAATGCTATGACCTTTAAAAGCCAATTAATTGTAAATCAACAACCTTTCCATTATATTGACTTAGTTAAAATTGCCGAACATTATCAAGAAAATATCCACAAACTTCCATATGCTATACGTATCTTATTAGAAAGTGTCGCACGCCATCAAAACGAAGAAATCACCGAAGAAGCGTTAAAATATTTGATTCACTATGATGCGAAAAATCCTACAGGGGTGATTCCATTTAAAGTAGAGCGGGTCGTTTTGCAAGATTTTACCGGCGTACCCGCAGTTGTCGACCTTGCAGCAATGCGTGATGCGATGCTCAAATTAGGTGGTTCAGCTAAAGAAATCAATCCTGAAATTCCTGTTACTTTAGTTGTCGACCACTCTGTTCAAGTCGATGCTTTTGGTAATCCGCAAGCCATCACCTTAAATACTGAGCGCGAATTTGAACGCAATATGGAACGTTATCAATTTTTAAAATGGGCACAAGGATCTTTTGAAAACTTCGATGTCGTCCCTCCTGAAACTGGGATTATTCATCAGGTCAATATTGAATCACTATCCCCTGTTGTCATCGAAAAAGAAGGTCTGCTATTCCCAGATACCCTTCAAGGAACCGACTCACATACCACGATGATTAATGGTTTAGGTGTGCTCGGCTGGGGTGTTGGTGGGATTGAAGCTGAAGCCGCTATTTTAGGAGAAGCTTCTTATTTTCCTACGCCTGAAGTCATTGGCGTCCGTTTTACTGGTCAACTCGCGACGGGCACAACCGCCACTGACCTAGCCCTTTTTGTTACTGAAACTTTGCGTAATGAAAAAGTCGTTGGGAAATTTGTCGAATATTTCGGACCAAGCTACCATCAATTAAGCCTTGCTGACCGCGCCACTTTAGCAAATATGGCACCTGAATACGGAGCAACTTGCGGCTACTGTCCAATTGACCAAGAAACTTTAGACTATTTAGCTTTAACCGGCAGAACGCCTGAATTGATTGCCCAAGTAGAAGCCTATGCCAAAGCCAACCAACTATTCTATGATGAAGAGCAAGAAGCAACTTATACCAAGGTTATCGAAATTGATTTAAGTCAAATCGAACCTTCTCTTGCTGGGCCAAAACGTCCACAAGATCGTATCAGCCTATCCCAAGTCGCCCAAAATTTCACTCAATCTGTCACTGCGCCAAGTGGTCCTAAAGGCTTTGGTTTACCTGAAGAAGAATTAACCAAACAAACCACGATTCATTGGCAAGATGGCACAACGGATACCTTAAAGACTGGTGATTTATTACTTGCGGCGATTACTAGCTGTACCAACACAAGTAATCCATCCGTTTTAATGACTGCTGGACTATTAGCTAAAAAAGCCGTTGAAAAAGGATTAACTGTCCCTAAATATGTCAAAACTTCTCTCGCACCTGGCTCTAAAGTAGTAACAAGCTATCTAAAGGCAAGTGGTTTACTTCCCTATTTTGAGCAATTAGGATTCTATCTCGTAGGCTATGGATGCACTACTTGTATCGGAAATTCTGGTCCATTAGATGAAGAAGTTACTCAAGCAGTGACAGACAGCCAGCTCCTAGCAAGTGCCGTACTTTCTGGTAACCGCAACTTTGAAGGGCGGATTCATCCATTAATTAAAGCCAACTATCTCGCTTCTCCACCATTAGTTGTCGCTTATGCCATTTGTGGAACGGTGCGCAAGGATTTAACCAAAGAAAGCCTGGGTACGGATAAAGAAGGCAAGCCAGTCTACTTAAAAGACATTTGGCCAAGTAGTGAAGAAGTCGAAAGCTATATTCAAAAATACGTCTCAAAAGAAGCCTTTAAAGCGGCCTATGCACATTTATTTGATGCCAATGAACGTTGGAATGAAATCCAAACGACAAGCAGTGATTGTTATGCCTGGGATGAAAATTCAACCTACATCGCCAATCCACCATTCTTTGAAGATTTAAGTGCTGATTTACCTAGTCATGCTGCTTTAGATAATCTCAGAGTGTTAGCCAAATTAGGCGATTCTGTCACAACCGACCATATTTCGCCAGCCGGTAGCATCGGTTTAGATTCAACAGCTGGAAAATATTTAAGTAGCCGAAATGTGCCATACCGCGATTTTAACTCCTTTGGTTCAAGACGTGGTCACCATGAAGTGATGATGCGCGGAACTTTGGCTAATATTCGCTTACAAAACCAACTTGTACCAGAAATTAGCGGTGGTTTCACACGTTTCTTACCTACTGATGAAGTGATGAGTATGTATGATGCGGCGATGAACTACCAAAAGCAAAACATCGGGACGATTATCTTAGCGGGGAAAGATTACGGCATGGGTTCTTCACGTGACTGGGCGGCCAAAGGAACACAATTACTTGGAGTGAAGGCGGTCATTGCTGAAAGTTTTGAACGAATTCACCGCTCGAACCTTGTAATGATGGGCTTAATCCCACTTGAATACACCAATCAAGAAACCGCTCAAAGTCTTGGCTTAACCGGTGAAGAAGTCTTTTGTATTGATTTCCCTGAAAAGCCACAAATCAATCAAACTATTACTGTGACTGCACAAAATAAAGACGGAAAAACCATTACCTTTACCACAAAATTGCGGTTTGATTCTCCAGCTGATTTGCGATACTACCAAAACGGCGGAATCTTACCAATGATTATTAGAAAACAAGCAACGAAATAAGAAAAGAGGTCAGAAGATGAGTTATTTATCAATCAAAGACGGACAACTACAAGTACCCAATCAATTAACTGTCCCTTTTATTCAAGGAGATGGCATCGGTCCAGAAATTTGGCAAGCTTCCAAAAAAGTCATTGATACTGCCATTTATAAACCCTATCACGGACAAAAAACCATTCAGTGGCAAGAAATTTATGCTGGACAAACGGCTTTTGAAAAATTCGGCACCTATCTTCCTGATGAAACATTAGCAACGATTCAAGAAGCGAAACTTGCTTTAAAAGGTCCCTTAATGACACCTATTGGCGAAGGATTTCGCTCATTAAATGTGACCTTGCGCCAAACGCTTGATTTATTTGCTTGTGTGCGTCCTGTTCGCTATTTTTCCGGCGTTCCTAGTCCTTTAAAACATCCCGAAAAAACAGATATGGTCATCTTCCGCGAAAATACTGAAGATGTCTATGCAGGCATCGAGTTTCTCGCTGGTCAAGCAGAAACGACACAATTAATCGAAGTGTTAAAAACACAATTTGGTGTCCAAAAAATTCGTTTCCCACAAACTTCATCGATTGGAATCAAACCCGTATCCAAAGAAGGAAGCCAACGTCTGATTGCCGCTGCGATTGACTATGCATTAGCGAATAAGCGAAAATCTGTCACCTTAGTGCATAAAGGTAATATCATGAAGTTTACCGAGGGACATTTCAAAAAGTGGGGCTATGATTTAGCAGAGGAAAAATATACCAATGTATGCTTTACCATGCAGACTTTTGAAAAAATTGCAAAAGAAGAAGGCAAAGAAGCTGCTCAAAAAGCCCTTAACGATGCCCAAAAAGCTGGCAAATTGATCATTAAGGATGTGATTGCAGATAATTTCTTACAACAAATCTTACTTTATCCAGAAAAATATGATGTCATTGCTACTTGTAACTTAAATGGTGATTATATTTCTGATGCCTTAGCTGCTCAAGTCGGTGGCATCGGCATTGCACCAGGTGGAAATATCAATTATCACACCGGACACGCGATTTTTGAAGCGACTCATGGCACAGCACCCGATATCGCCGGTCAAGGAAAAGCCAATCCATGTTCGCTACTCTTATCTGCTTGCATGATGCTTGATTATGTCGGTTGGCAGGCAGCGAGTCATCGGATTATTTGTGCGATTGAACATGCCATTCGCAATAAAACGGTCACCAGTGATTTTGCCCAAGCGATGAAAGAGGCCACGCTACTTTCCACTCAAGAATTTGGCGACTTACTCGTTGACTTAATGGAATAATCAATCAATAAACTAGCTACAAAGAAAAGTAGCTAGTTTTTATTTCTCATCAAACTCAAAACATGATAGAATACAAATAAACAACAAATGCAAGAGGTGTGCCATGGATTTTCGTGAATTAGATGCTTTAAAATGTAAAATGGATCAATTTCGTCCACTGACAAAAGGGCAAGTTGAAGCAATTGAACGCGAAAAAAAGATTGAACACGTTTGGTCTTCTAATGCGCTCGAAGGTGGTACCTTGGACAAATATGAAACAGCAGCCATCTTAGAAACAGGTGCTACGATACATGCTACACCTGTCAAAGAAATTTTAGAAACGCTTGATTTAGGAAAAGCTTTTGATTTTGTTTACGAACTAGCCTTAGGACAGGTGCCCTTAAACGAAGAAATCATCCAAAAAATCAATCAACTCGTAACGATCAAATCCGCGGATAAAGTTGAATTAGCAGGAATGTATCGACTAAATGCTGCTTATCCGTATGGTGTAGTCGGCGTACATTACACAGATCCTTACCTGATTCGTCAAGAGATGGCCAACTTAATCTATTGGGCACAAGAAATCGCACCTACCTTACATCCAGTTGAATATGCAGCCTTACTTCATCAAAAATTTGTGAGTATCCATCCATTCACTGATGGTAATGGTCGGACAGCCAGACTTTTAATGGAATTTGCGCTGACAAGCAATGGTTTTCCAATCACAAATATTCAGCCAGACAAAAAATCTAGACAAATTTATATGGAAACTCTCGCCAACACACAACGAACAGGAGATACTGAACCATTTGTGGCATTAGTAGCTAATTATGTGAAAGAAGAGTTAGAAATGCGTATTCGGATTTTGGAATTAAACGAAAAAAATATTCGTGAAGCTAAAAGCAAAACAACCAGCTAGGTGTAAAACACATACAACTAGCTGGCTTTTCTTATTGTTCTTATTTGCGTTTAGCTACCAATTCCAAAATTTGTGTCTGACTAATCGGTGTAAAATCTAACATATCCGCTCCTACATTCACAGCATTCGGACCTAGTGTTTTCGCAAAGTACGCTGAATTATTGTTATGCACATGACCGTAAATTAAGATACTGTCGCGAAAATATCCCTCCCACTCTAAAATTGGGTAATGAAACAGGACGTATTGTTGCTTATTTTCTTTGAAAGTATGGTAGTCCTTCACCCATTCAAAAAGTGCAGTGTCAAATTCTGGCTGATTTAAATATTTCTCATGATTACCGCGAATCAGATACTTTCTACCTCTCAAGCGCCGCAATAATTCATTGGCTTCTTGCGCACTTCCTTTATATAAAAAATCACCAACAATAAAAACCTCATCTTTTGGCCGCACGACACGATTCCAACGTCTAATCATCGTTTCATGCATCTCGGCTAAATTTGCAAAAGGTCTATGGCTCATTTCAATAATTGATTCATGGCAAAAATGTAAATCTGCAATAAAAAACTTCATCCTTATCCCTCCACATTTAGCTTACATCTGACTCAAAACCTTTTGAAAAGCGATTTGATTTCTTTGGTCATACGGTGGACAATAAATCGCAAATTCAATCGTTTGAAAAGCATTAGAAAAATCTTGAATCGCACGTATCATCCCTTTTGCGACAATTTCTGGAGGATTTCCAAAGGCGCCACAACCAAACGCACCTAGGATTACAACTTCTACCTTCTGTGCTTGGGCTACCGCTAAAATTTTGCGACAACGATTTTCATGAATTTGCGCTAATTCATCTGGTGAAATCATTTGACGGACATGATTCAGATTCGGTGCTGCACACGTAATGACATCCACTTTTTGCCAGTGATGTTCAGGCAAAGTGGTCGGAAAAGCTGTATCTGACTTAAAAATCACGACATCAGGGGTATAAATCAAGTCATCATTATAGGTAAAATCCATGTGACCAATCTGCAATTTATGCCGATGCGCTTGATAAAACGCCCGCATCATCCCTTGGTCGGTCAAATTCGCATAAAGTGTACTCGTCCGACATAGACATTCCTCTTGTGCATTACTGCCACCGACAACACCGCCGCCTGGATTCGTCGCTGAAGCAAAATTTAGTACGGCAACTTTCTTATCAGGATATTGCATCGCCGCTTGGAATGCCCGTTTATCGGATAGTACGATTAACGCTTTTTGGCTATACCGTAGCTGATTATCCTTGACTAACACTTGATTGGCTGGTACAAAAAATTGTCTGGCAAGACTTTCTTGAACAGCTTGACGTAAAAATGGATTTTGTTGATAAAAATGATAGGTATCTTCAAAAATTTCAATACGTTTGTTGGTTGCTTCAAACTGATTCATAGACGCTCTTTCCTTTCCTAATTCGATCGCTCATTTAGTCGATATTCATGCCAAGTATCAGCTATTTTTTCAAAAGAGGTATACTGTTTACTCTGCGTGTCATAGACTAAAACGGGCACTTTGCCACTCTTATTCACATAACCATCGATAAAATAATGACTGGCTTGGTCGAAATATACCCGACCCAGATATCCCTCATCTCCTGCAACGAAGGACGAACGAAAATGACCGCAAATAATCGTCTTGTAAAATTTTCCCGTCGTAAATGGATACTTGCAAGTAAAAATTTCTGGAGCCGTTGCTGATTTCCAGTACTCCCCGGCTTCTTCATCCACTCCCGCATGAACAAAAATTTGCGTAGGCGTTTCAACATAACGCGGAAACTGATATTTACGTTTCAACCAAGTCAATAATTTTTGATTCTCAGGAGCGTTTAAAAGATTTTCCCGTAATTTTTCTTCAATTGCTTGTAAACGTACATGGATATTTGGTGCATCGCCTTGACTATTTAAGATAGCTTGAAAGTTATGCTCAGTAAAAAAGCTTTCAATCGTCTCAATTCCCATATTCATCGCATATCCGATATAGGCATTTTCCGGTTCAAATAGCCAATCACAAAACCATTCATCATGATTACCTAATAGCACGGTTACTTGGCCAGGATGACGCGTCTCAAAGTCCATAATTGTTTGCAGCACCTGACAAGAATGCCGTCCACGATCCACATAATCCCCTAAAAAAACCACCCTATCTTCCGGCTTTAGAGTTATCAATGTCAACGCTTCCTTTAACGGTGATAAACAACCATGAATATCACTTAATGCATAAATTTTTCCCATCACGCTCACCTCAACACTTATTATATCATTTTCTTTCATTAATTTTGAAAGTGCTGATAGAAGTTTAACCTTACTTATGACAATCAAAAAGCAAAAGAAGAAGCCATCACCTCCTTCTTCACGCAATCAAGCATCAATCTAGATTATGCAGCATTACATGGCGAAGTTTATCACCGCGTCACTAAATAAAACAACAATCAGCTAGGTAGGCTCAATTACGCTTACCTAGCTGATTTGCTTTTTTTGAACGATAAATACATGAACTTTCACTTAATTGTCTTGAAATTCAATCATCAAATTTGGTTGTAACTCCACATAAGGAATACAATACTCAAAAGTCGTTGCCAAGTCATAAATCGATAAATTACCGGATAATCCCGTGTATAGTTTTAACAGCTCCACCAAAGCCCCTACTTGATGATTGCTGTCTAGTATCGCTGGATAACAAGCCGCTACCAACAGACGATTCAAGATAGTGACTTCAGAAAATTCTGCCTGCCCACTCTCTAGTTGCAAGCTTAATATTGCTTGTTGGCTTACTTTAAAGATAATTCTCATCGCATTTCCTCCCACAAACGTTTCGCATCTTTGTCGGCTAACAATGCTAATAATAAATCTGCCTTGGCTTGAGCAAAAGTGGCTAGTTTTGGTTCTAAAGTTTGAATACGTGCCACACAATGCTTTAATTTTTCTTGTAACAATCCAAAGTCAATTTGAAAAGGTTGAAATCCATGCTCAAACAGAAAGTCAATATTTTTCGCATAAGAATCATTACCCAAAATGCCGAGCTGATGAGATTGTTTGATTTGATCTTTAAAATCTAAAATAATTTCTTGCCACTCAGCAGTCCCTTGGAATCGTTGCATGGCTTGTTCCATTTGCTCTTTCCAATCAGGAATCCGCAAGCAGCGCCCAAAATCCATATTGTAGGGTTGAACACTTTCAAAACCAACTAAGAAAACAAAATTCGTACTATTACCTTTACGATCTTCATTTCCCAACAACAAATCAAAGGCTGCTTGTTTAACAATAAACGCTTTAGCTTCTTGCACTGTTAAACCATAGCGTGTAAAAAAGGCAATCATACTTGACAAAATGGCTTGATTGTCACTTTTATTTTTAATCGCTTGCTCAAATTCATCATACTTGACCAAATATTTCTCAAAGGCCATGACACTACGGTCGGTCAGCACACTTTCTAAACAGCCGGCACGGACATAATTGGGTGCAGAAGTTCCAGTGATAGGTTGGGCATTGACTTTAGGAATCACTTTTTCAAAACGATAAGTCAGGCAAGGAAAATCCTCATCTGCTACCATACTTTCAACAAAACAAGACACAATCGACTCCACCACGGAAGAATAACTCACATCATATTCGGCTTGTAAGTAAAAATTATCCCCATGACGCTTGGAAATCGTATCTAGTTTCAAAAAGCGATTATCCACTTGTTCTTGATCCAAAATAAATACCGGACCTTTTAATTGTGCACCTTTAAATAAAGGATTGCCAAACGATTGGGGGTGTTTATCCCCTGGTATCAAGTGAAGGGTATCTCCTTGATATTTTCCTTGCATCACATAAGACAGCAAATTATCCATACCGCACCTCACAAATTATAAATTTTTATCACGAATCATTTGTATTGCTTGTTCTACTGTTACTTTTTCTAGCAATAACGAGAAAATTGGTAACGACAATTCATCAAAATACGCCGGAACAACAGCAGTGAAATAATCGAGCGTCGCAAGTGGAGCTAGCTCAAACACATCATAATCAACGAGAGAAGTACAACACAAATCATAGCCGCCATCTTCTGTAATGGTAAAACGTGGGGTATAAAAGTAACTATATGGATAGATTTCTCCTTGTTTTCCATCATTTGTTGGCATCCAGACCATCGCATTGATATAGTTTAATAAGCGATAAAGACCGGCTAAATGATTTTTTCTTTCTCTTATCCATTTCGTGGCAGTAGCGGAATAGTGTACTTTAATCTCCATACAATTATTATGAAAATAAAAATCAACTCCAAGCAATTTGCCAGGGCAACTTTCACAATCAAGTAAACTCACAACTAAACAAGCGCCACTTTCACTCACAACCGTTTCGAAAGGTAATTGGCGCCCATTCAAATATCGCTTCACACTTTTTTGGACAGATAATGGATTGGTACTCATCGAAATTTCCTCCTAAGCTTTGATTTACATCGCCTCTCCCTTGCCATCTTCACAAGGGAGAGAACTAAATTGAGTTAATCTTTAAAAACAAAAGGATCTAATTCTGATTTTAAGGCTAAGTATACTTGTGTATTTTGAACAGTTTCATCTAAAGCAAAAGTAATACTATCAAAATCATTTTTAAAGGCTTTAACCACTTGGAAAACTTCTTTAACAAAGGCTTGTACGTTTACGATTTTGTATTTTGAAATATCTAACACCAAATATTTCACTTCATTTTTCATTGCTAATTCAAATACACGCACAAAGTAATCATAGTAAAGCAAGTCAGATTCATTTGCTTTTTGTTGTATCACAGTTGGAAATACGACTTGGTTTTCTTGTAATTGATCATGTTTTACTTGAGTATTTCCAGAACTAAACATTCTTAAATAGCGATACATTTTGCCAAGTTTCATATTTTTCTTTGCTTCCTGAGTCGCAGAATAAGGAGAAAGGGTAATTAAAGCGGAGTGAAAGCGTTGTTCATCATAAATGTCACGATAAGCTTCTACTCTATCCAATTCATATTCACGATAATTAAGTTGGATATGGTT
Organism: Enterococcus cecorum DSM 20682 = ATCC 43198; assembly: GCF_000407565.1. Classification (GTDB taxonomy): domain Bacteria; phylum Bacillota; class Bacilli; order Lactobacillales; family Enterococcaceae; genus Enterococcus_E; species Enterococcus_E cecorum. Next base: position 470,323 of record NZ_ASWI01000003.1, on the reverse strand, counting down.
CATATTAGCAATCGCGCTCATACATACCCAAGTCATCGCTACTTCTTCTTTTACGCCTTTTTCTACAGTACCTTTCATCAAACATCAGCCCCTTTGTAAGATTCCTGTAAGTCAAGCAGTTATCTCTCACTTACAAGACTCATCTTACATTAGCGAAATGCCTAATTTGGTCATTTGTGGGTATTTTAGCACCGTTTTTTGTTTTTTATCTACTGTTTAATGTATAAACAAAAGCTAAATAATTCGAGAAATTCCCAATACGTTGACGATGCGATTGAACATCTTCTTTTGTTCTTTTTTCAATTTTTTGTTGTAAAAATAATTGCTCCGTCCACCTCTCAGATTGCCATCCCGATTGCTCAAATAAGCGCTCTAAACTTAAGAAACAACCGATCAAGTTATTGTGCAGACTTGTTCGAGAAGCATCGATATTTTGCTTTTCCTCTTTAGACATGAAAGACCATTGCGAACGAATATAACTGTATTCAATTGCATAATGAATACAGTCGTTCCAAATCCATTGAAAGTCCTCATCCTGTGTATCGGCTTGTGACAAAATTTCATGATGAATACTCTTCATCGTTTCAAAATCCATACTTTCATTCAAAGTAAGATAATAATCAAAAGTTTGTTGCATTATAAACCTCCTATATTAACGCCATGAATAGTAAAAAAATAGCCTAATGAATACTTTTAGACTATTTTTGTTAACTCAAAAAGTTTTATCTAAATTTCACTTAAAAGTATTGATATTTCAAAAAGCAAAAAAGCATTTGAACACCCTCGCTTTCTAGTAGAATAAAGTTGACAAAATAACACTTCCAGAAAGGATGATTCAAATGTCTACTTCATAAATACACCGTTTAGTCAAAACAATCAATACTAAAATGAAAATGATTCGTGAACATCAGAATATTTTTCATCCATTTAATACAGTAATGAAGCTTTTTATTCGAATCTAGGCATTTGACTTCTACCATAATAAATAGATTAACCCACAACTTGCTTTTGATTTTCAAACGAGTTAGTTATTCTTTACTTTCAGCTCCATATATTTATCTATCGCACTTTTTACATGTTTATAATAATTATCCGACCACTTCCAGTCTGATTCTGGATGATAATTTGTCAGAATGCTAGCGTTTCCATTTTCCAAATCAAACACTTCATCCTGCTCATTCACAAAACTACCTCTAACACCTAACCAATCAACTAATTCAGCAAAACTTTCGAAAGTGTTCAAAAATAAAGCGGTATTGTGTAATTTAAAGGCATTTTTCAAACGGCATTCCTCCGCATTTTTTCCATTTTCATAATAAACTTTCAAATCTAATAAAGTGGAATCGATGCGGTCACCAAAAACAGCAGCGCGCGACATATTAATACCGTTTTTCTCTTTTGGGAAATGAAAAATTGGATATTTACGATATTTTTCATACTCGGCTATCATATTTTCTGTATAGCCGTACATTGTATAGATTCTCTTGAAGGAAAGTAAGGCATCTGCTGAACAGGCTACACCACTCTGTTCTCTTATATCATAACCATCCGGATCAATGTATACGTCATAAGCAATCGCCCATAAATCCTCTTCGGTTACGCCAGGCAATGATTTTAATGCAAGAATTTCTTGAAAATTATTTATATCCCATTTATAAACATCCTCATATGATTTTAAAGGTACAGACTGAACTCTAGCAGGGACTTTTATGCCATCAGGAACCTGACCTTTAAAATAATTTTTTAGCATTTTATCCACTACATAAGTATCTTTATACTCTTTATATAGTCTTGTATCTAGGAAATCTTCTACTTTTAGCATAACTATCATCTCCAAATAAAGAATTTTATCCAAACAATCTTAATCCTCGCAACATGGCTTATGAATTTTCTCTACTTAACCAACTTTTCATGGTACGACTTCGACAACTGCATTCGTCCGTTCTTACAATTAAGCTACACCTTTCATACTAACGCCTTCTTTATGTATCATTTATGTAATCACCTTACACACTTATTTATACCAAACCAAAATGCCCCTATACGTCATTTCGGCTCAATGAAGAGATTGTTTTCGTTATCAAAAAAACTTTTTTGCACTTTATTTATCTCTACTTTCAAATCATCCAATAAATTTTGAATTTTATTTTTCATTTGTTTTTGTCCTCTTTCAGGAATCACAAAGGCTTGCACAATATCAGGACTGAGTAGCAAACAGCGTAACATCCCTTCTTTGGTGGCGCGTATTTCAACATCATAATACTCTTTTTCCTTTGTATATAAACGAACTACACTATTAAACAGACGAATTAAACGGGTCAAATCTTCCTTTTTAATACGCAAAATATAATTTTCCACTTTTCCGCCCATCATTAATGGATAATAGTCACTGCGATTGGCTTTAAGATTGTCAAAATTCGAATGATCGATTGTATAGGTAGTTTTAGTTATCTGAATATCTTTCATCAGTTCAACACGGTAATTATATTTGTTATTCGAATCCGAAAATTTGACTTCTACATAATAATAGCCATCTTTTAAATAGACTGCTGGGGTTGCGCTTGCGTGATTTCTCGTTGGTTCTTCAGGATTAACCGCGTTTCTTTCCCATAAAATTCATACCCACAAAATGTGAAATCTATGGCTCTTTTATTTTCCATCGCCAAACGGATTTGTGCTATATTTTTAATTAAACTTGTTTTAACTGCACTTTCAGTAAATAACGTTTGCACAGAATGAGGTTTAATCTCTACTAGTTCATCGTTCAATGCTAATTTTAATTTCAAAATCAAATCATCTTTTTGCTTCTTTGTAAATAATGGGGATGCGGCTAGTAAATCAATAAAAACCTGTAATTCTTCATCTAAAATAGTAGGCAAGTAGTAAAGGTCGGTCTTCATCTCTTCCAAACTATCACCTTTTGTAGAATGAATCGTTCGCAAATCTTTATTTTTTCGACTTACATAATCTTCATATTGCAAAAGATTATCTAATGTCACCCGAACCATCTTCTGACTAATTTGGCTATTATTCCTAGCAACCCCTTCATAAACCGCTTTCTTTTTTGCGGGCTTGTCCATAGAAGAATTATTTTTTAAATATTTTTTTATCTCATTTGAAACAATTAAATCAATCGCTTTTGGTCTGGTTGTATCTTTTCCCATGCCATTTCTCCAATTAATTATTTCAAAGCGCTTTGATACTTATATTGTACTGATTTTCAATGCCCAAAACGGTCATTAAAAGCCTAAAATCGAAAAAAAATTTCGATTTTTAGGCTTTTAAATGATATCTTTTATATAATTTTTCGACAGCTTCTGATAAATCGGCTAATAACTCCTGATCTTTACACTCAATTAACTCCGCCACTTGATAATGTTGCAACAACCAATAACGTAGTCCCAACTTTGAAGATTTGATATACACTTCCACTTCTGTATCGGTTAAAGTTCCTGGAATGATTTCAATTTCATGAGAGAAGCTGTCAACTAATCTGGAAAAATATTCTCTTTGCACTTTTAAGCGATAACGTTTGACTTCTCCTGCCATCATGTACGGATGATTTAAGATATATTTTCCACGATTGATTCTAGCTACCGGGTCTTTTCCCTTATCCTGAACGTCTCTAGGGGAAATTAATTCTATATTGTCCATCAAATCCACACTATGCGTATAGATTTCATTCATATCTTTATGGCGACCAAATGCAAAGTAGCGATGATCATTTAATAATAAGAAATATGGCTTGATTATTTTACGTCCCATCTCCCGCAAAACAATATGCTTTCCATCAGACTCATATACATGCCAGTCATACGCAATATACTGTCTTTTATCAATTGCCTCTTGAATTTTCATCACATTTTCCAGCACATTATGCGTCAAGAAAAATCGTTGTTCACCAAAACTATCATTCACATAAGGGGTTAATTTCACTACATTACGATTTGAAAGGGCTTGGAGTCTTCTAGCTAAACTACTGGCCTGCTCTTTACGGAATATTTTTGAATGCATCACACAATCAATGAGATACTTTAACTCCACATCACTAATACTATTTTTATAATAATATCTTTTTCGCTTTTTTGCTCCGATTATACCAATTATTTGTTGAGAGTTAGGTAAAAGAGCTTCACTTTCTAATAAATGTTTCATGGAGCGAATCACTCGTTTATAAGTAATCTCTTTACCATACTTAGCGCTTAAATATGCAGTTATTTCCTTACAGTTAAGCGTTTTTTCTTGAAGTTCTTTTTTGGTATCCATACTAGTAATTGCGCTCGTGTATTGCTTTAATATCTCTAATATTTCTTGAGTTAGAATCATCTAGTCTCACTCTCCTGGCCAAAATAGCTTTTCTAGTCCTTTTATCGTTGCTTTACTTGGCCAATCAGTCGGAATCACTTTAAACTGACCTTCCTCATAGCACAATAAATCACCATTCCCAATCAATTGCCACCCTTGTTCAGATATATAATTATTCAAAAAAGTATCAATTCCAATAATATTTCCTAATTGAATGGCTTTTTGCGGTGTATGACCGACTACTTGCGTAGGATATTTAGGGTTTGTATGCAGGGTCGTTTCCATGAAGTCAGACCAAATTGGCGAACCATATGGAAATCGTCCGCGCCGGATATAACCCACATGTGTCTGATATTCGTACAATTTTGTTTTATGTTCTTCCTCTGTCATCGTCTCAAAGTTCCAATCCTCTACCTCAAAATCTTGATTAAAACCTGCATGACTCACAAGATAATCATCTAACTGAAAAGCAACCTGCAACCCTAAACCATAAAGTCGCTGTTTGATTGCTAGGATTAATTCAGGATCTTCTGAAGTATAGTGGTTGCGTCGATCAATCATATAAGGCGCATCGTGATTGCCTACCAAATTGATAACTTCAATTCCTTTTTTCAGATGTTCTTCCTTAAAGTCTTTTAATAAGTCCAAAGCTGATAAAAATAATGTTGAATTGTTCTTTTGACCATAAGCATCAACATAATCACCAGTAAAAATCACGCGTTCAATCTTTTCTTGCGCCACCACTTTTGCTACCTTAGGCAAAATCAGCGCCTGTTGTAAATGTAAATCACCAACAAATAAAGTTTTCATCACATACTGTACCGACCCCCAAAAGTTAGACCATAAAATCTAACAATTGGAGGTCGGTATTTTTATGTCCAAATATTCTTTTGAGTTTAAAAAGCAAGTTGTAAATGCTTATCTTAATGGCGAAGGTGGTTATACTTATCTTGCAAATAAGTTCGGCATTCCATCTGTTAATAAAGTTAAACTATGGGTGGATAATTACAATGCATTTGGCGATGAAGGATTAAAACGTTCTAGAAAAAAAGATTTTTATTCTTTTGAAAAGAAGCTTTCTATAGTAGAGTTATATTTATCAAGTGAAATCTCATATCAAGATTTAGCTCTGCAAGAAGGAATTACTAATCCAAGTATGATCGCAAATTGGGTGAGTCGCTTTCGTGCAGCTGGTCCTGATGCCCTAAGACCACGCAAGAAGGGACGAAAGAAAACATTGAATACAACTAATGGCAATACACAAAACAAACCAGTTGAAGAATCTTCTGTTGATACAAGTGCAGAACATGTAAAAGAGCTAGAAGAGGAACTTCTTAAATTGAGAATTGAGAATGCCTTTTTAAAAGAACTGAGGAGGCTGCGTTTAGAGGACGAGGAAAAAATGAGAGAACGGCACTCGTCATCAACAGTCTCCGACGAGAATTCAAACTAAAAGACCTTCTCTCTTATACAGGCATGCCTAAAGCAACATATATGTATTGGCAAAAACGATTTGATAGAGAAAATCCTGACAAAGAACTTGAAGAAAAAATCCAAGAAATCCGTAAGAATAATAAGGATTACGGATATCGTAGAATACATGGAGAGCTTCATAATCAGGGATATCTCATCAACAAAAAGAAGGTTCAGCGAATAGTTCAAAAACTTGGCTTGCAGGTGACATCCTACACACGCAAAAGTAGGAAATATAGTTCCTATAGGGGCAGGACTGGTACCATTGCACCCAACAGAATTCGCAGACGCTTTAATACGCACATACCCCATCAAAAAATCACAACGGATACGACTGAATTTAAGTATTATGAAGTTGATGTCAAAGGACATATGACAATGCATAAGCTGTATTTAGATCCATTTATGGATATGTGTAATGGAGAAATACTAAGTTACGGTATCGATAAGAAACCTTCAGCAAAGAATGTAATGAATGCCTTGGATAAAGCCATTGAAATCACTTCAGACTGCCCTTATAGACGAACATTCCATTCTGACCAGGGTTGGGCATACCAGATGAAGGCATACTCTCACAGGCTAAAAGAAGAACGAATATTTCAAAGCATGTCTCGAAAGGGCAACTGTCTAGATAATTCCGTAATGGAGAATTTCTTCGGTCTGCTTAAGCAAGAGATATACTATGGCGTTAATTACTATAGCTATGAGGAATTAAAAATGGAAATAGAACGATTTATAAAGTATTATAATGAACAACGAATAAAAGAAAAGTTAGGATGGATGAGTCCTGTTCAATATAGGCTCCATCTTTTAGCTGCATAATGAAAACGAGACGACCGGAGTCGTCTCGTAAAAAAGTCTAACTTTTGGGGGTCACCTCAACCTCATACCACTTCCTTTTTTTATCTTTAATTTTTTGCTACTTGCATCTAATCCGGCCTGTCTAGGGAAATCTTAACACATAGCGGATTTCCCTGCCATTCCAGACAACCTTAGCTGCTTGGAGCTGGTCGACCCGGCTCACATCTTTGATCTACGGCGTTCAGCAGCTAGACATTGTGAAATTCGCCCTCCCACTTGTGAAAATCTCCTTTCATCCGATTTTCTCAGTGGGAGGTAAGCACTGCAATTTCTTCTAGGCTTTCCAAGCTACTTCACGACCTCTTCTTTAATTTAGAATGATTCTTATTTGTTGGCAACTGGTTTACAAATAAAATAGATTTTTTTATAATAATCTCAATTAAATGAGAATGATTATCAATTGCAAAAATATTCACAAATAAACAATATAAACCTACCTTATTCGAAAGGAAAAGATATAATGCAACCTACCTATGATTGTGTGATTATCGGTGGTGGTCCAGCTGGTCTCTACGCTAGTTTTTATGCTGGTTTGCGTGATATGAAAATTGCCTTAGTTGAAGCTTTAGATCATCTAGGTGGCAAGTTAAGCTTCTACCCTGAAAAAATGGTTTGGGATGTAGGTGCACTCCCTCCAAGCAAAGGCAAACAAATTCAAAAACACTTAATCGAGCAAGCCAGAACTTTCCAGCCCGATATCTACTTAAATACAAAAATTAACAAAATCGAGAAAGTTGAGGATACTTTCCTTTTACATAGCAATCAAGCTACTCCCCTGAAAGCAAAAACCGTTTTACTGGCGATTGGCGGAGGAATCTATACGCCAAAGAAATTAACCGTCTCACTAACAAAAGCCGTCCAGGACAAAATCTTTTATCATTTTCCAGATCCAAATCTAATCAAAGGAAAAGAATTATTAGTTTCTGGTGGAGGCAATAGTGCGGTGGATTACGCGATTGAAGCCCATGAATTTGGTGCCAAAGTTAAAGTATCCTATCGTGGAGAAAAACTTAAAGGGCATGAAAGTCAAGTACGCAAGCTGTCTGAACTAGGCATTCCCGTTTACTATTGCGATACAATTGAAGAAATTCGTGAGCTGGGGCAAAAACTCCAAGTAAAATGCGCCGTTCACACCCTTTCTGCGGATTATTTACTGATTCAACACGGTTATGAACACGATGGCAGTCTTTTTGAAAGCTGTTCTTTTGATTTGAAACGACATAACGAGTATGCACTGGACTGCCAACAACCAAGCATCACCAGTGAAAAGGGCATTTTTGCGACAGGCGATATCCAATATTATCCTAGCAAAGTGAATCTACTCGCCGGTGCTTTTAATGACAGCGTACATGCAGTTAATCAAATCAAACAATATCTCGATGAATCAGCCGCCAGTTTTGAAATGGTTTCTTCCCATAATGAGAAATTCCATACTCGTAATCAAGCACTTTTTGCCAACAAGGAGGCGATATAGATGAAAAAAACTACCCATCGCTTCGTTTTTGGGGCACTTGGGATTGTTTTTCTAGCTCTGATTATCTTATCTGTTGGCTTTGCACTCACCCAGGGACAAGCCGATATCAGAGTCAGTGAGGTCTATCAAATCTTATTATATAAGCTTTCCAACGGGCATCTAGGAAATGTCGAACAACTTTCATTGGCCGATCAAAATATTATTTGGTTTGTCCGAGCACCTAGAACACTCTTAGCTATCTTTGTAGGGATGGGACTCGCAATTAGTGGCGCGGTGATGCAAGCTGTCGTCCAAAATCCATTGGCCGATCCCTATATTTTAGGTATTTCTTCTGGTTCATCACTAGGCGCTACCTTTGCGATTTTGGTTGGTTTTGGTGGTGGGGCGTTGGTCTTTCAATTTGGCTTAGCATTTGGGGCCTTTATCGGAGCTATTTTCGCCAGCATCTTTGTCTTACTCTTGGCAAGTGTCGGTTCAAAAATGACTTCCACAAAACTCGTACTCTCAGGGATGATTATTAGTTCCTTATGTAGTGCTTTGTCAAATCTCATCATCTATCTCGCTAATAACGCGGAAGGCATGAAGACCGTTACCTTTTGGACCATGGGTAGTTTAGCCAGTGCAAGTTGGCAAAAATTACCTTTAGTCAGTCTCATTGTCTGTGGCTTAGCGCTCTTTTTTATCTTACAAGCACGAATCTTAAATGCAATGTTACTTGGCGATGAAGTTGCGACCACATTAGGAATTAAGCTAAGTTTTTATCGTAAAGTCTACATGATTTTAGCGGCACTTTTAACCAGTATTATTGTCGCGAACTCAGGAATGATTGGCTTTGTAGGTCTGATTATTCCACATATTGTCCGTGGAATTACCGGTTCAGATCATCGCCTATTAATGCCATTATCCGCTTTATCTGGCAGTCTGTTTATGATTTGGGCAGATGTTTTAGCCCGTTCTATCTTAAAGGGTGTCGAATTACCCATCGGCATCATCACCGCCATGATTGGTTCGCCGATTTTCATTTACATTATTTTGAAGAAACAATACAACTTTGGAGGGTAGCTTATGAAATTATCCATTGAACACTTGAATTTAAGCATGAAACAACGCACCCTCTTAGATGATATTTCTTTAAAGACTAAAGACGGTCAATTTGTCGGGTTAATCGGAGCGAATGGTAGTGGAAAATCAACCTTACTGAAAACCATCTATAAAACACTCAAACCAGACAGCGGCGAAATCTACTTAGATGAACTCAATATATTGCATAGTTCTGAAAAAAAGGTTGCCCAAAATTTAAGTGTGGTGAGCCAATTCAACGAACTTAGTTTTGATTTAACCGTTAAGCAAATGGTTATGCTTGGACGTACTCCCCATAAGCGACTTTTAGAACAAGAAAATAAACAAGATTTACAAATTGTAGAGCACGCTTTAAAAACGACCAATTTGTTAGACTATCAAGATCGTAGTTTTCTTTCGCTATCAGGCGGTGAAAAACAGCGGGTGATTCTTGCTAGAGCCATCGCACAAGACCCGCATTTCATGATTTTAGACGAACCTTGTAACCACTTGGATATTCGTTATCAGTTGGAAATCATGGAAATTGTCAAAAATCTAGGCATTGGAATTTTAGCTGCTTTACACAGTTTGGAAGATGCCTGCCGTTATTGCGATGAACTCTACGTCTTAAAACAAGGATACGTTCTTTCAAACGGGAAGCCCAAAGAAATCTTGACCGAAGACTTAATTGAGGAAGTTTATGGTGTCAAATGCAAAATCTATCAAAACCCAATCACCCAACAATTAGGATTCTATTATTATAAATAAGGTTGTGAGGCAGCTCAGTAAGACATGAAGAAATTCGTGTGCTTACCTTCCGATGAGAAAATCGGATGAAAGAAGATTTTCTCATTCGGGAGGGCGAATTTCACAATGTCTAGCTGCCGAACACCGTCAATAAGGTCATATGGAAGGAGAAAAACATGAAAAAATTAACCTTACTTGCGCTAACTACAGCGACATTTTTACTAGCTGCTTGCGGCAATACTCAATCAAAACAAGAAACAAAATCTGAAGCGCATTATCCACTTACTATTGAAAATGTCACCAAAGCAGAAGGTAGCAGCAAATGGACCAAAAAAGAAGAAACCTATCAAGCGAAACCTAAAAAAGTCTTGGCCAATACCCGTCCAGCTGCCGAACTTTTACTACATCTTGGACTCAAAGATAATATTGCCGGCGTTGGTGCCACTTTTGGGGTAGCCGATGAAAGTGTCGCCAAAGAATTTAAAGAACTCAAAGACCTAGGAAACAGCTATATCAGCAAAGAAACCGCGCTAAGTGTTGATCCAGATTTAGTCTATGGGCGTGGTGGGCTATTTGATAACCAAGACTGGGGTGTCGGTACGGTCGATTCACTAAATGAAATGGGTATTCCAACTTATGTCTTAGAATCATCTATCACCGGTGCAACTTTTGATTCTATTTATTCAGATATCGAAAATCTTGGTAAAATCTTTAATGTAGAAGACAAAGCCAAATCTTTCAGCAAAGAAATTAAAGCCCGTCAAGCAAAACTAGAAGCTAAAGTAAAAGACCAAAAAACGCAGACCTTTGCTTACCTACACATGTCTGATCCTAGTCAAGTGGTCGTTTATGCTGCTCATGACGAAGCGTTCTTTAACGATATGTTTAAAATGATTAAGATGGATAATGTGTTTAAAGACCAAAAAGGCGATGTAAGTGAAGAAACCTTAATTCAAACCGATCCAGATGTCTTAATTGTCGGTGACTGGTCAAGTATTCCAGGAAGTATCAGTGGTCAAGAAGTCATCGATGCCCTATTAAAAAATCCTAAGCTACAAAGTATGAAGGCAATTAAAAACAAACAAATCTATGCGGTAGATTATAACTATCTATTCGGTTATGGTTACCAATCCTTAACTGGTTTAGAACAACTAGTAGATCAAATGCAAAAATAATCTCTATACAAATACGGCGCAGAATTCAAATATCTGCGCCGTATTTTTTATAATTCATTCCATAGTGTGAAACCTAAAATCAAAGCTCCTCCAACAAATTGTAAAAGTGTTAATGGTTCACCAAGGATAAAGACAGAGATGCAAACGGCCACTAAAGGATCAATATAGCTTAGTATCGCTGCTTTTTGTCCAGGAAGCTCTTTTAACGCTGAAAAGTAAAAACAATAGGTCACTCCCGTATGTACTAAACCAACAATTAAAAGGCAAATCCATCCTATTGTAGTTAACTGGCCTAGTGAAAACCCACTCGTAAAGCCAACATAAGGGATTAAAATCAAAATTGCCGATAAAAATTGTAAGAAGGTTCGCTGGATACCGCCTACATTTTTGATAAACTTATTAAGCAATATAACTGTCGCGTAAAAGCAAGCAGCACCTAATCCAAAAAGAATCCCTACAATATTGGACTTCCCTTGACTAAAATCACCTATTCCTGTTATCAACACAATTCCTAATGTCGACATGATAAAACAAAGCCAATTTTTCGCCGTCATCTTTTCTTTAAACAATAATGGGCAGGCAAGCGTAACCAATACCGGTGCAAAGTAATAACTTAAAGTCGCTATCGAAACCGTAGTATACTTATACGCTTCAAAAAGTAAAATCCAGTTAAAACCCATCGCCACCCCAGATAAAAGTAGGATTGGCAACTCTTTTTTGAACTGTTTCACCTGGATTTTTTGCTTAGTAACGAATAAAAAGCCGCCAATTAACACCGCTGCTAAAACAGCTCGATAAAACGCCAAGGCCTCTGAAGATAGCTGAATATTACGGACAAATAACCCTAATGTTCCAAAAATCGCCATTGAAAAGACCAACAACGCACGTGCATCCTTTTGATTTTTCATCCAATCACTCCTCAAATAGATAACCAACAAAACTTATTTCTTATATTCTAATGTAAAAAATTTTTAAAAGTCAAGACACCTAAGTATTTTTCATGCATTATAAGATAAAACTTGATAATATAAAAGAAAATGACCTTTGGAGGAAATCGATGGAATTAACACTAAAAATTCAAGAAAGCACAGCCCAAATTCAAACCCCCAATCAGCAATTGACTATCCAATTTTTACCCATTTTTGAAGCTGTACAAGCAGATGTGGTTCAACTGTATACCGATAAAAAAGGTAAGTGGCACTTGATGACCGAAGCACTACCAGAAGAAATGCACCGTTGCCTAGCTATCCAACTTCAAGAGGGAGAAATGGAGATTTTTAGACGAGTCATTGCCAATGAATTTTTCAAAGGCGAATATGCCATTCCAGCGCATTATCAAAAAGAATACCAGCCAATCGTGGAACAAATCACAGCTATTTTACGACCTTTTGCGATTCAATTTGATGCCAAACCAAAACGCCCTGGTCAAAAAGCCCAACATCGTTTTAAAAAAGAGTTCGCAACAATTCCTTTTTATGTTGATGATTTCAATAGTAAAGCCACAGTCTACTGGCAAAAGCGCAATGAATTTCGTATTTTAGCGGGTGCGACTTTAATGCCTGAAGCGCATTAAATAAAGATGGTTCACTTGGCTTTGGTGCGCGATTCGCTTTAACCTTGCGTCAAGAACAAGCGGATAAAATCAAGGATAATGTCACAACTGAAGATATTATCTTAAAAAGCGTCAATGAGGTCGGACATTTTCTATACTTTGCCGGAACAAACAGCTGGCTAGTCTTAAAAGATGAAAATGGCAAGACAATTGATGAATATAGCGTAGTCAAATAGGAGGAATTATAAATGGCTACAAATATGGAACGTGTCTATAAGATGAATTTTGCCAGTGTCTATCCTCTACTTGTTCAAAAAGCTGAGCGCAAAAACCGCACCCAGGCAGAGGTCGATGAAATTATTTGTTGGTTAACAGGCTACACACCAGAACAACTTGCGCAACAATTAGAAAATAAAGTCGATTATCAAACTTTCTTTCAAGAAGCCCCACAAATCAATCCTAACGCAAAACTTATTAAGGGCGTCAGCTGTGGCTATCGTGTAGAAGATATCGAAAACCCATTGATGCAACAAATTCGATATTTAGATAAATTAATTGATGAACTCGCAAAAGGCAAAAAAATGGAAAAAATTCTGCGTCAAGATTAGCTTGAAAAGATGTGATAATGGATTCAATACAAGATTTCACAAATTATACTCACTTTTCTCCACAAGAAGCCGCTTATCAATTTACCAGTGTGATTGAAGCGTCTGAAGTGGGCAAAGGGGGCGCTTATGTCCGCGTGCCCGTCAATATTAAAGAATACTTCGGCAAAGGTCGCTTAAAGGTCAGAGTCTATTTTGAAACGGTCTATTATGAAGGTAGCATTGTCAATATGGGGGGTAAAAAATCCGGATGGCAGTGTCTGTTATATTCTCGGCGTCCGCAAAGATATTCGTGAAGAACTTCAAAAAGATGTTGGTGATACCCTGACTATTTCCTTCCAACCTGTATTTTAAATTTTCAAAGCACAAAAAATCCCGGCTAGACCTACATGAATCTAGCTGGGATATTTATTTATTGTTAACTTAATTGAATTACTTGATCATAACGTTCTAAATCTGTCTTGGAATAATGATGCCGAACTTCAACGATTGTTTGTGGAAGTGCAAAAAGTAATTCATCAATTTTTGCCATCGTCTGCGCATCTAAATTAGCCTTCACTTCATCAGCTAAAATCATATTTTTTTCATGATACAACATACGCGCAATTTCCATTCTTTGTCGCTCACCACCAGATAGTGTTGGCAGTTGATCATATTCCTTATTTAATTGTACTTTTTGTAAAAGTTGATGCACACTTTCCACTTTAAAATCAGCAGATAAAGCAATATTTTCAGCCATCGTTAACTCACTAAAGCAATAATTATCTTGTAATACATAGCCGATGAGTTGTTTTCTTTGTGCTGGTGATAGTTCTTGACCTGCAAAAAGAATTTTACCTGAAGTCGGCTTTAAATCCCCAAACAGCAAATCTAGCAAAGTCGTTTTTCCTACACCACTTTCACCAATAATCACTACTTTTTCGCCTTGACGAATCTCACATGAAAAATGCTTTAAGATTGGCTTGTGTTCATAGGAAAAAGAAACATCTTCAAAAGTAATTGGAAATAATGTATCCACGGTCTTCTTTTCACTTGGACTAACTTCTTCTAGAATGGGCGCATACTTTTCACGCAGTCCCTTGCTTCCCTGTAACGTATTTAAAAAATAAGCTAATTCTTGAAACTGATAGCCAATATTATAACTGACAAGATAAATGGCTACAAATTGTGCTGGAGAGAGTTGTTGATAATAACACATCACCCCACCAATAATAATAGGGATTAACGAACAAAAAGTGTCCAACCCATTGATAACAAAACTGTTTAGTGAGCGTTTCTTTTCAAACTTTAAATTTTCTTCGGTACTTGTTGATAATTTAGCCGTTAATCTCGTTTCAAAAAAAGTTTGTACGCCATAATTCCGAATGACTCGAATACCTTTTAGCACATCCGTTAACGATTGGAGATAGCGTTGGTTCGCCTGCATCTTCGCTTGTGATAAATCATCAAGTTGTTTTCCACCAAACCTAGCAAAAATTGCCGGAATTGCATAGAAGAAAACAAAAACTAAGCCTAGATAAAAATTGGTAACTAGTGCATAGATAATGGAGATACTGGTAAATCCTAGAGAAGCCATAACAATCACTAGTGGTTCGACATAGGTTTCTTCTAATTGTGGAACATCTTTTTCGATATCCGCCAAAAATGCATCATTCTCTATTTGTTGACCATACAAAAAATGTTGGGTGATCTTTTGTTTTAAATGATAGGAAAATTCAGCTATCAATTTGGCGAAGTAGTAACGTTTCCCAGTAAGTCCGATTAATATCAGCAAATTGCCAATCACCCCAAAAACAAGGGCTTGCCACAATAGATGTAGTTGACGTTGTTGAAAGAGCTCAACAATTCGACTCACTAACCACGGATTTACCACCGCTTCTAACCAAGTAAGTGCAATGAATATAAAATAGACAACAAAAACTTTTCTTGAAATTAATTTTTTTATCATACAAATAACCTCTCTTTATTAAAAAATTTGAGTGTTAAATGTATTGTTCATTGCTTTCACCACCTTTAGAAATGTAGTCAGTAAAACCACATTCCTTAATAAAAGGCTATTCTTTTCATGGATTCTTGTCAATAGAATTTTCTGAATTTTCTCATTTTCATTCAATTTTTCTCGTCTACAATTATTTTGATATTCTGACGCTCTACTTGCCATATTTGTTGAAACTGTTCTAAATAATTCACTCGCTTATCATGCGTAATCATTAAGATAGTCAGGTCTTTTTGTTGTAATAATAAATTTGTATATTTTTCGGACATTTCTTGACTTAGTGCCGCAAAAGGTTCATCCAAAAGCAGCAAACCTTTATTGGCATGTAACGCACGTAATAGCGCAATCATTTGTTTTTCTCCACCACTCATTGTTTCTGGAGATAAGTAGCTATTTTCATCAAAGTCTGAAGGAAGATAGGCCAATAGCTCCTTTTTTAGCGGATAACTGCCAAACAAGGTTAAATTATTGGCTACAGTATCTTCAAACACTACGGATTCTTGCCCCATATATTCAACAAAATCATCTATTTCACCTTCCTGAACCTTGCCTTGATTCCAAATAATCGCAGCAGATGACTCTCGTTGATAAATGTATTGCAATAATGTGGATTTACCACTAGCATTTGGACCAACTAATGCAATCTTTTCTCCTGCCAGTAGTTTTAAATTTAAATGTTGGAATAACTGCTTACCTTCTGGCGTTTGTAAATTTAAATCACAAATTTCTAGGCTTTCAAATGGATATTTTGTCTGATTTCTAATGCTCATTTCTTCTGCTTGCAACCAATTTTCCATTTCCTGACGTGCTTTTTTGGAAGCGTGTAAGGCATTCACATCCGTTAGAATATATCGAATGGGATAGACAAAGTTGGTAACATAAGAAAAAGTGGCCACCGCTGCACCTACAGATAATTCTTTACGATATAAAATCACTGCCACCATCACAAAGGCCAAAAAATTGACAATAAACATTGCTAAACCACTCATTACATTTGCAAAGGTCTTAAAACGTCCGTAATCATATAAACTACTTTGGTTGCTTTCTGCATAATAATCATGACGCTTAGTTAAATTCAAAAAAGTAAACGGTGTAAATAGCGACTTGCCTTTTAAAAATGTACTCAATTGTTTGACATATTGTTCATAGGCTTCTAATTGATTTTTTCGTAAAGTTGATAATTTTTCTGCCGTATATTTCGGCAATACCGAGGCAAATAATGAAGCCAATAGAACCACTACTGCAATTTTCCAATCGACAAATAGAATTAAAGCACCTGTGTAGAAAATAATTTCAATCATAGCTCGCAACATGTCGATGAATGGACTTAAGTATTCTTCATCTAGCACTTCAATATTATTAGTAAAAATAGCTAGATAGCCTGATTGACTATGACTTTGATAGTTTCGATTAGACTGCGATAGAATTTTACGAAAAATCCTAGTTTGCATGATTCGCCGAAATTCTGCAGATATCTTCCATTCTAAAGATTGATACTTATCTTGAAAAAAAGAATTTGCCAAAATAAGACTGAAATAACCAATACACAAAAAGATAACTAATTTTAACGTGAGATGGCTCACGTGATTAAACAAAAGCATATTCATGTAAGGCAAACATACATTAGTTAATGTCCATAATGTTGAAAAAATGAACTGTAACCCTATAAGCTTACGTAAATCATACATTACTGATTTCATCCTAAACATTCCTATCTAAATTCATTTCAACGCTTTTTTGTCACCTGATTTCGAATCCACAACCAGATACCAACAAAAATGGTAGCTACATTGATAACAATACCTAATACCGTGATATTATCATATACGGTAGGAACTAATAAGAAAATAATACCAAAAGCGGTATACAAACTAGAAATCACTGAAAAAACCAAAGCCATTTTCGAATGATCATATGCTTCGTAAACCATCTTTTCAAATATATTACCAGAAATACCAATAACAAAGAAGGCAACGAATAGGCAGACTAATTTCAGTAATGGTTGGGGTACAATGAAAATCAGTAATAGCGCCAGTCCAGAAATCATATAGTCCACGCTGAAGAAATGATAAGGATTCATTTTGATTTTAGGAGCTGCCATGGCGCCTAATAAATCGGCTGCACGTCTGGTAGCAATGACAATCCCTAGATAAGTCAACGGGATCTTTTCTGCTAACAAGTACAGTGGCGCTAGCGTGAGTAAAAGATCGGTGCCTCCACTCAAGATAGCTTCTGTGCAAATAATGAAGGAAGCTCGTTTTTCACTAAAGAATTCCTGTAAAGATTGTTTGGTACGAATGCGCTGCTCTTCTGATTTCTCATCAGCCTTGTTTTCATTAGCAAAATAGGCATCCTTAATCTTCAATCGGAACATAAAGTAAATCGCCCCAATAAAGAATGGGATACTTAAATCCATCAGCAATAAATACGATAAAAAGGTTAGTAATACCGAAGCAATAAAGTTACTGATAATATCAATCACATTACTTGCGACATATTGAATATCAATTGAAGCGTTAATCAATTCATCATTATTATCTAAAGTAGCTGGTATGACTTTCATCTGAATCGTATTTAACAAACTGGTAGTCAAACTAAATAGAAAATTCAAACCATACATCAAGTAAATCGATCCGTTAAAATAAAGGGTTGCAATAATCAATAACATGATAAATAACTGTGCTGTTTGAAAAGTCAGCAACCAAGCCCTATCTTTTTTCAATTGATGTAGGTAGGTTCCGTATAAAAAAGCAAACAAATTCGGCAACATTCCAACTAACGTAAATAAGGACAAATTTACAGCATCAATGTGATAGACGGCCACTAATCCTAAAGATAGTGCTACTAGATAAAAACTATCAGCAATATTTCTTACAGAGCGACCTAAAATCAGGTGCTTAAAATTAGCTGTGTAATGACTAAATTTCAATTATCTTTCCCTCCTAAAAAAAAACGAATGATAATTAAAATATACCAAAAAAATGATAAAGTAAATATCACAATATCATTTTATTCTCATTTTAAATCTGGACACCATAAAAAGAAGGTCCCAAAATATCCATTTCAGGAACCCTCTCTTTTTCAATATTCCGGATATTGTTCAATGTAGCCTGTTTCTTTTAGCACTTTAGTTGGCCACTAATCTTGTTCATCTTTAATTTCTTCCATCTTTTGAACCTTAAAAACAAATCGCCAATAAGCATCAAAATCATAAATGGCTTCAAACACTTCATTTTCTTCCAATACCAAGGAATCCAAGGTCGTTTCAGAACCCAATTCAGAAAACACATCCATATATTCCTCGCTTCGTTCATAAGATAAACCATCCACTTCAAAGCGATAAAGGTGTGTAAAATCAAATTTCATCGAATCTAAAAAGGTCACTAACAAATCTTCTAATGATTAATTTCCTACCATTTGAATGATTCGATATACTTGGCGCCCAAAACCTTTAGGATAGATTTTAAAGATATAGTTATACATGTCATAGTCTTCATTCGATAAATCATCTATCATCGCCATAAGTATATCATCCACATCGTCATCACTCATTGCATCCAAAGCTTGACTTAGTTCCTCTTCATCCATAGCATCTATAATCTCTAGGATATTCTCTTTATCACTAGATGCTAAATAACTCTCTATATTTTCGGCTAAGGCTTCACTAATCTCTGGTTCCAAACGAGCAAGAGCTAAATCCATCATACGGAGGGCTTGTTGCGACAAAATTCCAGCATCCATTTTTTGAATTAAGCGTTGCGTCACAATTGGCAACTCATCAAAATCATGAATCGCGCTTGAAATTTGTTGTTCACGTACAGCTTGATAGATTTTCGTCAAATAATTGATATAAAGCGCTAATTCTATATCACTTGCTACAAGATTGAAAAAAGGTAGCATAATCACCAACTTCTGCAAATTCCAAGGATTCACGAAAGTCCGTTTCATTCAATATCAATTCATAAAGCCTTTCATCATCTTCTTTTAATAAAAAACGGAACTGAAGCAGGTCTTCCATCGCTTCTTGTAATTCATCGGCATTTTCATAATACGGAAAAGTCTCTACAAAGTCATCCTCTTGTACTTCCGGTGTATCTTTCAAATAATCGAGTAATTGGGCCACTTTATTCGCTCTTTGCGGGATTGTTTCTTCTCCTGTCAGGTTGAAATCAAAAAAGTCCAGCCCAGACGAAAGTGTTTCAAGATCTATCAGCTGATTTTCGTAACGATTAAAACTATAATTTAGAAAATACTCCCCAGAAATTTGTGCCTTATCTTCTATGGTTAATTTTGAAATATCCATCTCTTTTCCTCCAATATTCATGTTTTTTTATTAGTGGCACTGGCAGTGGGGGTCACTTTCACTCTCAGTAACGTTTACATTTTTATTTGGAGCATCCACTAGCTTTGGTGTCCAAAAGTTTTCGTAAGTGCCCGTTTCCATCCCTTTTAAGAATTTTTGACGTACTTCTGGATAAGTCTCACTTAAACGACTGACCAATTGCTTCATCTCTTCTCGTTTGGTCTTTTTATCGGCAGGACACGGGTTAAAAATCACCGGTAGCCCTTCACGTTGCACAAAATGCTTAATGGCAGTTTCTTCTACATATAACATTGGACGGATAATCGAAACCTCGCTGCGTGTGAGATAAGTTATCGGTTCAAAACTACGAAATTCACCGTGGAATAACCAATTCATCATAAAAGTTTCAATCGCATCATCTAAGTGGTGACCAAGTGCAACCTTGCTACAGCCGCGCTCTTTAGCCGTTTGATAAAGAATTCCGCGGCGCAAATTCGCACATAAAGAGCATGGATTCTTCTCTTGTCTGATATCAAATACAATCTTGGCAATATCAGTCGGTACAATATCTAATTCGTACCCTAAAGAGGCACAAAATTCCTTAAGCGGGGTTAAATCCATATCCATCCCCATATCTAAAACCATTGGATGAATATCAAAATCAAAGCCTAGACGCTGCTGTTTTTTAATCGTATCTAGCAAATAAAGTAGTGTCGTACTATCTTTTCCTCCAGATAAGCCAATCGCAACTTTTTCTCCTGGTTCAATCATTTTGTAATTTAATATTGCTTTTCGAATTGGATTATAATAACGTTGATTGTCTTTTTTATGTGTTGTTCCCATATTGATTCCTTTCCAACCTATTCATTCTTTGATGCTAATCGATATCTAGTCATTTTGCGTGTTCCTTAAACCACTAGCAAGGACTGCGCTACCATTTGTCGTAAAAATCGCTTTGTAGTAGAATCGGCCAAACCTAATAGTTCTCTTGCTTCTCTATTCGTAATTTCTCCGTGTACATTGATATAGTCGATAATTTTGGCGATTCTTTCTTGTTCTATCGTTAATCTATCATTTTTCGAATAAGCCTGATGATTTTTTATCGGCTTTTTATCTCCATCTTCTAGCATATCATAAGCGTCATGAACAGTACTCATCTTATTACGGTAAAAGCAAACGACAAAACCTGTTTTCTTCTTTTGAAACTCATAGCGAACACCTGACATCTTATAGTTTTGCACCAATAGATTGAATCGCTTCTTTGATTTCTGAAGTCGACTTTTTAAATTCCAATGTTTCGGTTGCCATTCCTAAATTCATCAAACCCCTCCTTATCAATCATTTTGAAACCATTATAGCATAATCTAAAATCAGATTGTGACCTTTTTCTCAATGAACATCAAGCAAATTTGGCACAAAAAACCACCTTAGCTTTTACACTAAGATGGCGTTTTTTTCTATACTTTGATTTCTTTGTGCATAAATAGCCACCAGCCAATCAACATCGCCACTATGCCAGCAACGCTTAAGCCAACGAATGGTACCGTAGCAAATTTTTCCATTGGCATCTTGGCTAATGGATCAAATAGCGACGTATGCACCAACCATTTTGGCAAATCTAACAAGGCTGCAAAATAGGTTATACAAAAACTATAGCCTAATAAGCCATAGACGAGCCAACCAAAAATGGCAGGTAAACTTAAACTCAACAACATCAAACCAACAAATAGACACACTAAAGGCCATTGATTCATCGCCGCTTTTAAGCAGGTCCATACAAAATCATAATTCTCTTCCTTCATCGAACTTACCGCAGCTATCCCTAGACTCGCCCCATTCAGTGCAATAGCCAGTAGACCAAACACCAACGATAAAAATAAAGTAGATAAGTAGATTTTGCCGCGACTTACTCGATGCACCACGAGATAGCCTAAGCGCGATTTGCCTTCTTCCGTATGCACTTTACGCACCACGACTAAAGGCATCACTAATCCAATGGCCGTCATAACAACCATAACTAAAGAAGTGAAAGAATCAATTAAACTAGAAGCATCATTGGTAAACATTTGGCTGATTAATTCATTGCTGCTCACAAAAGTATCAATATCCCCGTAAATCGAACCATACATTAAAGCGATCATCACGTCCGCTATTAACCAAGCAATGATTGTTCCTTTATTCAGATAAAAGATAAATCCTAAAGGTGTCGTTAAATAGCCTTTTGCTTGTGTTTTTCCTTTGCGCGCCGCTAACAGACTGGCTCCTAAATCACGCTGACTCTCTAGTTTCATACCTACGAGGAATAAAACCAAAGTGAGTACGAGTAACGCTGAGGTGTAGTTCAAATTATTACGAAGGAAAGGTTGACCTAAATAAGTCCAAGCAAGCGGATTGATTTTAGAAAAATCGAGATTGCTGACATCGGTACTAGCCCTTAATAAATAAAGCAAACCGACAAGACTAAAGAAAATGCCGCGTGCCTGTGAACTGGTCGGAAAGATTTGGGCACAGACATAAGCGAGACTTGCACCCAATAAGCTTGCCAAACCGATAGAACTAGCAAAATACACACTGCCAGCAACATCTACTGTTTGAACATGATAAGAGACTAAAAGCCCACTAATCAGTACGACCATTAAAATCGTATGCATTAAGACCAGTAAAATAGCCGCCATACTATAAGCCCTAGCACCAATTCTAAGAGATTTCAGAATTTCTAGCTGACCATTTTCTTCTGTCTTTCTTGTCTGCTCAATCATAAAGCTACCAGCAATCATCATGGTGACGACAGCGATAAAAAGTGTCATTTCATGTCCATACATTACCCCAACTGTATAATTGTTCGCTACATCAACCGGTAATGGCCCGAAAATTGCCGTCATAGCAGGGTTTTGCATCGTAACAAATAAACCTACTTTCCCTTGGTCTTCTGCAATTTTTTCAAAAGCAGGGACATACCCACTAGCAAAAGCCGTTAATCCAAGCAACCAAAGTGAAAGCCACAACCATTTTTGGCGCAATTGAAAACGTAATAAGGCAAAGGTTTGGGTAAATTTATTATCCACTGAACTCCCTCCTTACTTTTCCACTTGATAATGACGCATGAATAATTCTTCTAGTGTTGGTGGTAAGATTTCTAACTTCTGCACCTGATAGCGACTTAATTCTTTTAGCAAATCATCTAAGGCCTGATAATCAATCGAAAAGGTCGCTTGATTTTGAGCAGTTTGCGTCCAATCATGAATGAAGCTTAAATTTGCTAACGCTGCGATATTTTCTTTTAAGGCTAAATGGACCGTACTGCGTGTTAAATGGCGTAATTGCTCTAATGTACCGCTTTCCACGACACGTCCCTCTTGAATAATGACGACACGATCTGCCAAACGTTCCACTTCACTCAAGATATGCGAGGATAGCAAGACGGCCTTTCGCTCTGCTTTGAGGCGTGCCACTTCATCTTGAAAGACGCTCTCCATTAAAGGATCTAAACCGCTCGTTGGTTCATCTAAAATGTAAAGCTCACAATCTACCGCCAAAGCCGCAATTAAGGCGACTTTTTGCCGGTTTCCTTTTGAATAACTCTTGACCTTTTTGGATAAGTCTAGCTGAAATTTTTGGACAAGCTCCTCTTTTTTTGCTTGATTTCCTTTACCATGTAATTTCATCAATAAGTCAATCGTCTGCCCGCCTGTTAAGTTCTCCCATAAAGCTAAATCTCCTGGAACATAAGCGATGGATTCGTGAATAGCTAAAGAATCTTGCCAGGCATTCTTACCAAATAACGTGACTGTACCACCAGATTTTTTCAATAATCCCAACATAATCCGAATGGTCGTGGACTTTCCTGCGCAATTTGGTCCGATAAAACCGACAACCTCTCCTGGATAAACTTCAAAACTGACTTCTTTTAATGCGACCGTTTTCCCAAAATTTTTGGATAATTGGGCAATTTTTACAATAGGTTCCATTTCAAACACCTCCTTTTTTGAACTAAAAATATAATTTCAGTTCAATAATAAACATCTAGCATTGACTTGTCAATATGATTTGAACTTATTTCGTTAATACAGTTCACAAATTCTAGTTTTTTAGCTATAATTGAATAGAGAAAATGACGGAAAGGATAATCGTAATGAATGGATTTGAAAGGCGTAGTGCCAAAAAAAGAGAACAAATTTTACAAACAGCTTTAGAAATTATGAATCATCCAAATGGCATTAATAATCTAACCGTTCAAAAAATTGTGGAAGCCACTGCCATTTCTAAAGCCACCATTTTTAAGTATTTTGAAACCAAGGAAAACCTCATCCAAGAAACTTTTTTCTACTATTTAAATCAAATGAAGCAAAAAAGTGAAGTCATCCTCGCTAAAAACAAAAGCTTCAATGAAACTTTTATGGCATTAACCCAACTAAAAGTCGATACGATTGCTCAAACCGAACAACAATTTTACCTAGATTTAATGCGCTATTATACCCAAACAAACGACCAAAAACTGGCTCAAAAAATGAATGATTATACGCAAGAATCTTTTGGAGTAATGAAGAAATTATTGCAACAAGGACGCAAAGAAGGTGCGATTGACGAAAAATACAGTGATGAATTTTTACTACTTTATACGCAGGCAATGGTTAATGGTTTCTCCCATCCAGAAATCTATCAGGAAGCCTTGCCGTTTACTGAAGATTGGACAGAAGTATTATTAAAAGGCATCGCACCTACTCCAAAGACTGAATAAAATAAATGGATGCTATATTAAAAAACATTAAAAAATATCAATAATTTTCAAATTATACACAGTGAAATGTGTACTTTCAATATTTAGATTTCATTCTACTATTATGGACTGAAATAAGATAATTATTTTTTCGTGTCAAAAAAATAATTATCTTATTCTTTCGCTTTTATTATTTAAGGTTTATTTTTATAAAATATTATATTATCAAACATCCATCCCCCAAAAATTTAGGTAGTTATTTGTAACCAATTCCAAAATAATCAACTTGTTCATTTTTAGGGGATAAAAATACTATAATTCAATTTTTTTATTCATTTAAATAACCAATTTATTTATGTTTTCGCTTTACAAATTATTATGTTTTGAGTTAAAATATAGAAAAGAGCATAAGGGGTGAATGTTATGCGTCGTAAAGTTTATACGAAAGATCAGATATTGAAAGCGGCACATGAAGTTGTTTTAGAGAGTGGTTTTGAAAAGTTTACTGCCCGTAACGTAGCCAAGAAGATGGGCATTTCTACGCAGCCAATCTATCTTGAGTTTAAGAACATGGAAGACTTAAAGCGTACACTGTTACAAAAAATTGAAACAGATTTAACCCGTAAATTTATGAGTCAACCAATCACAGGTGATTTGATTGTAGATGCTCCTGTTCACTATGTTGAGTTCGCCTTGAAAAAACCTAAATTATTCAAAGCCTTATTTGTTGATCCAAAAGGCGGCGGACCTATCATGTATGAATATTCCGTAGAGTTCTATAAGGAATTATCTAAGCAAAGTCGTCGTTTTAGCAAATTACCTAAAGAAGACTTCGAATTATTACATTTAGAAGCATGGATTGTGGTTAACGGCTTAATTACTATGTTATTAGCTGGTATCATCACATTAACTCGTGAAGAATTAATCGAATTAGTTCAACAATTAATTGAAGATATTTCTGAAGGTAAGAAATTCAAATTTGATGTTACTGAATACATCAACAAAGCTTAATATGATTGTTACATAAATCTAGCTCGTTTTTATGGGCTAGATTTTTTTATGTCAAAATACGCAAAAAGTCTTGATAGCTATCGATGCAGATAATCATCAAGACTTCTTTTTGACTTATCTATTATTTAACTTGAGAAATCAAACTATCTTGGGCTTTTTGCTCTAATCTCTCAAAGAATATCAACACACGCTCCATAATGAAACCAGTAGTGATGACACAAATAATCGTGCCGATGCCAAAGCTTTGACTACCTAAGAGTAATCCGATGACAACCATTAAAGCATCTAAGCTAATCCGCACATAACGCAATGGGAATTTTGTAGCCTTCACAATCATCATGGTCAAACACTCTATCGCAGCCGAACCGAGATTACCAGCAACATAAATTCCTACACCTAATCCATAAACGACAATTCCTAAAATCATCGTTAAATACGTATGACTAGTTAAAAATTCATTGGCTGTTAAAATGGGCGTCAAAGCATTTACGGTTAAGCCTACCCCAAAGGCATTCGCAAAACTACCAAGTCCAACTTGTTGGCGATCAAAAAATAGGGCAAAAGCTAAAATAATTAAATTAAAAGTTAATGTTAAGTAGCCAAATTTCCACGGAATAAAATTCATTATACCAAATAGGGCAACACTTAAGGTATCCACCCCTAATTGGCTCGTAATCATTAACGTAATTCCTAAAGCGACAAGTAATGTTCCTACAATAATCTTTACTAACTGAGAAACTTGAATATTTTTCAACATCAGGGCTTGCTCCTTTCCAACATCTTTCAATTATAGTATATTCAACTCGAATTGTATAGAAAAGGTCAATTGTCCTGATTTGAAAAGGATTACATTTGGTATTTAATTATTTTCGTGCATCAATTCCTGATATTTTTGCTTTAATTCACGGCAAATTCGTTCTTTTGTCGTTGGATGAGCGAAACTCGCCTGAATCGCATCTATATTTGTTTTTTGCATCATAGACAAATCAAAACCAAAATATTGATTTAATAAAGCATACTCATTTATTAAACTTGTATTCGAAACGGTGCGATTATCAGTATTGACGCAAAATTTCACTTTTTTCTCCACAAAGAGCGGATAAGGATAATTTTCGAGGGTATCGACTGCACTAGTCTGCAGATTACTCGTTGGACAAATCTCTAATAAAGTGCCTTTTTGGACACACAAATCTAAAGCTTTTAAGTCATCTTTAATCGCTACACCATGGCCAATTCGAGTCGCTCCAAGATGAATCGCTTCAACCACGTGATGGGCACACCCACATTCACCAGCATGTAAGGTAATTTGCAATTGCTTATTCTTAGCCAAAGCGACAACTTCTCCACGCTCGCCTAAATCATCTCGCTCATCACCTGCATAATCAAAGCCAACCACACGCGCTTGTTGCATCGAACAGACCTTTTCTACAAGATCAAGATTGCGTTCATTGCTATGATGACGCATGGCTGAAATAATCAAATTCACTTCCACCTCATAATCTTGCATGCCTTGCTCAATCCCCAGACATACAGCATCGAGAATTTGAGACACACTTAAGCCTTGATGGGTATGTAAAAGTGGTGCAAAACGTATTTCTAGATAACGAACATTCTCTCTACTCACTTGCTCAACTAAATCGTAGGCGGCCATTGTTAAGTTTTCTTCGCTTTGTAGTAATGGCAATACCGCATCAAAACTATCTAAATATGCCTGTAAGTTTTGACATTTTTTAGGCGCATGAACCTTAGCTAAATTTTCCAGGGGATAGCCATCTTTTTTCGCCATTTTCTCTAAACAAGCCATCGAAATCGAACCATCTAAATGACAATGTAACTCTACTTTTGGAACACGTTGTAATAATGCTTTTTCCATCAAAATCACTCTTTAAAAAATGTATATTGTTAGAGATTATAGCAAAAATATTCGGTTTTAAAAGTTAGATTAGTAAATTCTAATCAAAAAAGATGAGCCCGAAAACTCATCTTTTCTCAATCAATTTCAATTTTAGTTAAGAGTTGCATATATTGTTGATTGGACAAATAAATTTTCTTCTTATCAACCGTGATTTCTGCGCCTTGCTTTAAAGTTTGGATACTTCGGCCGACTGTACGCTCACTCAAACCTAACTGCTTCGCGATTTCCTGATAAGATACCGGAATCAATAGCCGCTCTTTGCTACGGTGATGCTTTTCATAGAAGCTAGCCAAAAAGAAGCGCACCCGATCAATCGCTTTGGAATAATAAAAGAGTCCATCATTGCCAGAACGAGCGTAAAAATCTTGAGCCAACCATGCTAAACACTTACGTAAAAGGGGCAAATCATTTTGTAAGATACGATAGACCGTACTAGCAGGCAGACGCAACACTTGCAATTCTGTTTTTGCCACCACTGTCGCAATATGATGCTTTTTATGGGCCAGTACTTCCAATAACCCCACGACACCATTTTCAGCATTTAACTGGAAATAACTGTATTCTTGCCCATTGATATACTCTCTTAGCCCTACCGCTTCTCCTGATAATACAAAGTAAATATATTCTGGAAAACTACCTCGCAAACACACTGTCGATTTAGGTGCAAAAGTCAAAACAGTCCCCTGTTGATTTAAACTTTCCGGTAGCACACCCACATTAAACGTCATTTCTGTACGATATTGATGCCATAATTTTTCTAATTCATCCATTTGATCACCTAAGCTAAGCGTTTTTTCGATAAAAATGTATCATCTGTTCAATATCATCAAGCGGTAAATAATTCAATTCCGTATGAAAATCATCATCGCCTGCTTTCACATTCAACTTACAATGGCCTAATTGTTTAGGATACAGCCAACGAGAAGTCCGCATTTCTAAGCTTTGAATATTTTTTCGTGGCAAAATCGTTTGGACACGCTCCAACAAACGAACATCGCGAAAAACAATAAAGTGCTCATTCATCCCGTACGCTTGGGATTTACTTTGGTAATAGGCATACCCTAATGAAAGTGTGGCTAACAAGACAATCGCTAAAGCTAACTGCCAAATCGCAAAATGGAAGAAGAAATACGCCCCAATCGGAATTGCGATGACAAAAAATTTAAAACGGCTAAAATACCATAACCGCAATTGCTGCATTTCTTTTAAGGCCACCTGAAAATCAAAATCGGGTAAAAAATGTGTCAAATAACCCTCCACTTCACTAACCTTTGTTACGGGAATTAGTATCGGATGGGTAGTTAAGGATTCTTTTTCACCTTCTTGTTTTTCTTGACCACCTGCAATCAGTAAGTCCACACTGACCAACCCTAAAAATAGGCGAAAAATATTTTGCTTGATACGCACACCTTGAATTTTGCTCATTGGAATCACTTGCGACTTTTGTTCAATCAATCCATATTCAATTCGCAAAGCCCCAGTACTTTCCTGAAAAATTTGGAAATCGGCATATTTAAGCACCGTTTTTAAAATCATATAGATGGCACAAAGCAGATAAGCGATGCAAAAGAAGCCCACCGCCGCAAGAATAATCATATGGCTAAAATTACCTAATAAGCGATCTTGCAAACTATCTGGGATAAATTCCAAAGCACCCAACATCAAGAAAACTGGCGCTAACAAGGTCAATTCGGTTAAAGCAAATATCAGCAAATCCTTAGAAGATAGTGCAAAGTCTGCTTGTTGCACTTTTTCTTTAGGTTTCAGCAGCGTTTCATTACGGCGTCTTGCTTGCAATTCATCATATAAGGCATACGGCACCATTGGCAAATCAACTTCTGCTTCTTTTCCGGAGTGTGCAGCTGTTTCGACCATCAAACGAATCAATCCAAACGGCACCATATAAAACCATTGATTTTTCTTGATTGTTTGCATTCGTTCATAAGGAACAATGATTTCTTGTTTGACAAAAATACCTTTGCGAAAAATCAAGGCATCCTCTGTCAGTTCATACGTTTGCGTTAAGTAACAAGCTATATGATAACCTACAGCTAAAGCAAAAATCCCTAAAGAAGCTAATGAGACATATAGCCAAAAATGAGGATTAGATAAGTAATCACGATCCTTACCCAAAAAACTACTTAATACAAACAGGAGAACAATTTGCCAAATCAATTTGACTAAAGAACGAATAGGCGCAAAAAGTAAATACAGTTTTGAATAATGATTTTTCTTAGACATCTTCTTTCGCCTGCCTTACCATCTCGATAATTTGCGCGCGAAGTTGTTGGGCTTCATCGACATCCAAACCTAAAATTTTATGCTTCGTCGCTGCAGTATGAATCACCAACTCCATCAAGTTTTCATGACGTAAGAAGGGACCTTGCTCCGTTTCAATATGTTGGATACGATTTAAAGGTACATAAGTCGTCGAACGGAAAATAAACCCTTCCTGAAAAGCTAAATCTTCACTCGCCAATTCATAACGATGAAAAGTATAACGATAAGGAATTAAGACCAAATCTACAATTGATTTTACGATAACCACTGTCAAATACACCAACAAACCATAAAATAACCATTGATTATGCCAAATAAAATGATAGATTAAAAATGCAACACCACCTAGCAAAAGAGCGACGATTGTTTCTACTAACCAAGTCCACAACCAAACCTTCTTGATTCTTTCTGGCATTTTATGCGCCAATAACGGATAGTTCATCTTTTTCATCTCCTTTTTTTATAAATCGAAACCGCTTTATCTCATTTTAACATTTTCAATTATAAAAAAACAAGGGTAAGACAAAGTAAATCCGTATTATTCATTCAATGATGAGATTAAAACAAAAAAGCCAAAAAAAATGGGAAGAACTCCACTTTTTCGGCTTCAATCATTTTTTTAATTTAATTTACTTGCAGCCTCTTTGTCCACAATCACCGTTACATTTGGATGGTTTTGTAAGACACTTGCTGGTACATCGGGTGTTACTGGTCCTTCTACCATTTTTTTGATGGCATCAGCTTTCTTCTCACCAAAAGCTAAAAGAACAATTTGCTTACTTTGCATAATGGATTTAATTCCCATAGATAGCGCTTGCGTTGGTACTTCTTCACGGCTTGCAAAATAGCGCTGGTTGGCTGAAATCGTTGATGGCGTTAAGTCTACCACATGAGTTGTCACATCAAAACTCGTACCTGGTTCATTAAAGCCGATATGGCCATTTTCACCAATTCCTAAAACTTGAAAATCAATTGGATGAGTCGCAATCACTTCATCATAGCGCGCACATTCAGCCACTAAATCTTCAGCTAATCCATTTGGTACGAAGGTTTCTTTAAAAGGTTTGTGATTAAATAAGTGATCATTCATATAGTAACGATAACTTTGCTCATTTTCGCCACCTAAGCCCACATATTCATCTAAATTGACTGAAACGCAATCCGAAAAGTCTAAATCACTTTTGACCATTTCTTGATACAAGGTTTCTGGTGTACCCCCTGTTGCTAGACCAAAAGTTTTCTTTCCTTGTGCTAGACAATCTTTTAATAATTCAAAGGCTTTTTGTCCACCTTCATTTGCATTGGTTACTTTTACTACTTTCATCTTTCTCACTCTTTCCTCTTCTTATTGGTACATACCAATTTTAACACCAAGCCCCATATTTGTCTAGACCAATTGTACAAAAAATCATTTTATTTGCGTTTTATCACAACGTATGTCAAATTCAATTTAATGACATGTTAGAAAGCAAGGTATTTTACATGAAGATTACCACTAGAAAAATATTACTGGACAAATCGTGACTCATCAAATCCGTTCCATCGACTATCAACATCGAAATTTACAAGCAGTTGAAACCTGTGACATTCTCACTTGGACAGATGTATTAAGTATTATTCAAAACTTCATTTGACAAAAAACCGCCTGAAAATCTTTCAAGCGGTTCGTTACATTTTTATTTACTTGCTGTTGCGACGGCTACCCCAGCAATGACTGGAAGATATCCACCTTTTGGAGTCATTCCTAAAACAGCAATGATTGAACCAGGTGAAGCAGCAGCACGTAAACCAGCACCTAATAATTGGAAAGTAAATGTACCTGATACCACACCAGCTATAACAGCTAAGAATAATAATGGTTTCATCATGACATATGGGAAGTAAATTTCATGAATACCACCTAAGAATTGAATGATAATCGCACCTGGCGCAGATGATTTGGCATAACCTTTACCAAAAATCATGAAGGCTAATAACACACCTAAACCAGGACCAGGATTGGTTTCTAATAAGAATAGAATAGATTTACCAGTTTGTAAGGATTGTTCCGTACCAAGTGGTGTTAAAATACCGTGGTTAATGGCATTGTTTAAGAATAAAATTTTCGCAGGATCAATGAAGATATTTGCTAATGGTAATAAATGTGCATTAATAATCGCATCTACACCGCTAGCCATCGCATTGGTCAATGATTGAACGACTGGACCAATTCCTAGATATCCTAGAATCGAAAGTACAAATCCAATCAAACCAGCTGAAAAGTTGTTGACTAACATTTCAAATCCAGCAGCAATTTTATCTTGGAAAGCATCATCAAATTTCTTGATACACCAGCCACCTAAAGGACCCATCACCATCGCCCCAATAAACATTGGTACTGAAGATCCGACTAAGACACCCATTGTTGCAATTGCCCCAACAACTGCACCACGTTGGCCATGAACAGTATGTCCACCAGTATAACCGATTAATAATGGCAATAAATAAGTAATCATTGGTGAAACTAAATTGTTTAATTCTTTATTTGGCCACCAGCCAGTTGGAATAAACAGAGCAGTAATTACACCCCAAGCAATAAAGGCCCCAATATTTGGCATGACCATTCCTGAAAGAAAACTACCGAAACGTTGCACTCTTGCTTTTAAACTCTTTTGCTGCACGTTTGCTTCCATTTTTAACTTCCTCCTCTTAATCTGTGTGGGATGGTTCTGCACACCCCACAAAAGTTCTTGTAATTGTTTACATTTTTATCTTAATCCAATAAATTACCGCTTTCAAAAACATCTAAATACATGTTTGACACAAAGAAGTGTGCCAATGTTTGTGACATCAGTTCCAGAGATGGCACAAAATAAAAAAATGCCAGCCTTATACTAGACTAGCATTCATCTTTATGTATTTACACTAATATAATTATTATTTCACAAAATTTTTATTCATATAGTAATCAATTAAGTAACATTTGATAAAAAATGTTTAATCCCCCTATGACAACCATTACTAAGATTGGCCGGCTCTTTAGCTTTCTTAATAAAAGAAGTGCTACAATAAATAGAACAATTTTGGAGCTATCCAGTGAAAACCAGTTGTCCATATGATTCCCGTAAAAACTATTACGCAAAATTTCTAATCCTGAAACCAAAATCAAGGCAATCACAGCGGGTCTTAAAGTTTGCAAAACATTTTGGACAATCGTTAAATTTTGATAACGCATATAATAGTAGGCAATGATACTTACAATGATACAAGAGGGCGTTACACATCCTAGCGTTGCCACAATCGCCCCGGTAATTCCAGCACTTTTAACGCCCACAAAAGTCGCCGCATTAATCGCGATTGGACCAGGTGTCATTTGTGATAAAGTAATTAAATGATTTAGTTCGGTCGTCTGAAGCCAATGATGGGCATAAACTTCTTGCTGAATCAAAGGTAAAGCTGCATATCCACCACCAAAACTGAATAGGCCTACTTTTACAAAACTCCACCATAACTGTAAATAAATCATCGACTCACCCCACGCCATGTTTGAATGATACCATAAGCCAAGCAAGCTAAAATCAAATAAACCGAACTAACATGGAATAAAAGACTCGCACCAAACACCATTAAAAAGATCAAAATCGCAGTTCCTTGTTTTTTCCTAATAATAGGTAGTAACATATCCAAAACGACTTGTAAAATTAAAGCACCCACAGCTACTTGCATGCCAGAAAGTAAATATTGAACCCAAACAATTTTGATAAATACATTGTAAAGGTAGGCTAAAATCGTGATAATTCCTAGCGGCGGTAAAACAGTAGCTACTACCGTTACCAATACCCCAATTACTCCGGCTAGCTTGTAACCTACCAAGATTGCCCCATTAATTGCCATAGCTCCCGGCGCACTTTGAGCAATCGCCACAAAATCAAGCATCTCATTTTCAGTTAACCAACCATATTTTTGAACAAATCTTTGCTTCATTAGCATGACGATGACATACCCACCACCAAAGGTAAAAGCACTCAAAGTAAATGTAGCCCAAAATAGTCTTTTTAAGCTGAATTCCTTATCCATGAATCAATTTCCTACTTTCTATAAACTATACCTATTATAATCTATTTTCTCCTCTTGTGAATACAGGATTCATTTTGTCCTGTATGTAAACTTTTTTCTAGCATGCCAACAAAATAGGATGTTTTATTTTATTTCTTATTATTTTTATTTAGATTAATTATAAATATAATCTAGTTTCATTCTTGTGGAAAAATGCACATACTGAACAAAATCATTTAATGAAAAATCAAAAAATCTTGAAAGCCGTAAAAAACGTTAATATTACAAGATTCTTATAAACTATTTTACTCAAAATGGACCTATTTTTATTTTTCTTTGACGATTATTTTATTCATTATCATATGCATAAAAAGAACCCCTTATATGTTCACTTTTTCGATTTAAAATGAAATAAAGTCAAAAAATCTATCATTCGCATTTATGAAAACCAACGTAATTTGGTTATTTAAAATTCAAAAAACATAAAAAACCCCAATATAAATGTTTATTTATAAGGATTTTCTAACAACAAAAGGTATAATTTCTAAATGTAACAGTTATTATTAAGAAAAACAAAATTCATTTTAAAATAACCGCCCTTTTTAAACATTACTTATGTTATTATTAATTAAACGTTAGCATACCAAATGCATAACAATTGCTTTTTGTTTGGAAAAAGTATATTGTATACATGTAAAGAGAAATGGCGTAATTGAGAACGTTATCTACATTTGTCATAGTATATTAAAATATTTACAACTTATTTTTGTTATCTATCTTAATCAATAGAAGTTTACAAAGTTTACTTATTTGGTATACATCACGAGGAAAGGACGTGCGGATTATGACAAAAACTGGTGGATATAGAAAAATTGCAAATGATATTATGTATAAAATTCAACGCGGAACTTTCAAACCTGGTGAAAAATTACCAAAACAAACAGAATTGGCTGATTTTTATGATACTAGCCGTGTAACCGTTCAGAAAGCTTTAAACGTCTTAACACTTGAAGGATATATCGCTTCTAAAAAAGGTGTTGGTACTTTCGTTAAAACTTTAGACGAAACAAATTCAAATCTAGATTCAAACTCAAACGAATGCCTAGGTTTATCACAAAAAGTCAATGCCAATCAAACGGTAACTAGTAAAGTTATTTCTTTCCACGTTCGTAATCCAGAAGATGAAGAATGTGAAAAACTAGCTATCCGACCTATCGACAGTGTATATGATATCATTCGTGTACGTTATCTTGATGGTCAACCATTCAGAATTGAATATACGGTCATTCCAGTTGCTGCACTACCAGAATTGAACACTGCAGTCCTTGAGAAATCTTTATATCAATATATTGAAAATGAAACTGGTTTTGAAATTGGTTCAGCCATCCGCAAGATTAAAGCAGATATGTCTGACAGATATGATCAAAAATATCTTGATTGCCAATTATTTGATCCAGTCCTAGAAATCGAACAAGTTGTAACATTTAGCGATAGTCGTCCATTTGAACTATCTGAAATTCGTTACCGTTACGATAAAGGTTGCTTCATCGCGATTCATTCTATCTAATCTAAAACATCTATACAAAATCAAAAAACTCGAAAGTTTATTCTTTCGAGTTTTTTTGTTTGTTAATTTCCCCCTTTACAGCTTTACATTTGATAATCATACCCAAACCATTTTTATCCATATGTAAACTTGTCAACCCCTATATGTCAACGTATATGTAAACCTAATCATAACATCACAAAACTCGTTTTTATCGACTTCTAGTTATCTATTCATCTACACAAATGTTGATTTATAGCGTTTTTTGTAGTGTTATTATTGAGAAAAATGCTTGATTTTTTTTATTGAAATAACCGATACTATAGGGAAAGAAATGATATGTAAACTTTACATGTTTACATAGTTAGTTTACATTATTGGGGATACTCGTAAATAAGTAAGAGTATAGAGGGAGATATTTATGAAAAAATTATCAAAGAAATTCGTTCAATTATCTGTTGTTGGTACATTATTAGTTGCAGGCGGTCTATTTGTAGCACCACAAGTCCAAAATTTAGCAGCTCAAGCAAGTGAACCTACTAAACTAGTTGCCTTTGATCAACAGGCAAATGCTTTAGGTGAAACGATTAATGATGTTCGTGAATCAAAGACCGTTACAAAGACATTAGCCAAAGCGCAAGAAACTGCTACTAAGAAACAAAAAGAGGCACAACAAAAAGCTAGTCAAAAAGTTGCCGAAACCAAAGTCCAAGTACAAAACACTGCAACAGAACAAACG
Organism: Enterococcus cecorum DSM 20682 = ATCC 43198; assembly: GCF_000407565.1. Lineage (GTDB taxonomy): Bacteria > Bacillota > Bacilli > Lactobacillales > Enterococcaceae > Enterococcus_E > Enterococcus_E cecorum. The sequence continues at coordinate 434,530 of NZ_ASWI01000003.1, read as the reverse complement.
TCAAATGATAATCAAAATGCTGCAACTACACAAACAAATGAAGTAACTGAAACAACTTCTATAAATAATACACCAAACACCAATCAAGCCGCTGTTCCTCAACAAAGTGCGCCGGTTCAACAAAGTACACCTGCTCAAACAACACCTGCCCCTCAAGTTGATACAAGTGGTTTTAACTTTAATGGTCACCACTATCCAATCGCTTGGTTCTCTGGTTCAGGTTATGTCCCAGCAGATGGTAATATCTATCGTTGGAGTGAAATGCCAAACCACTACTTAATCGAACGTGCTGGTATGGCAGGTGGTACAATTCGAGAATTAGGTGTAGGTTCAAAAATTACCATTGATGGTCAAACTTACACAGTCTTTAAAGTATTATCTGGTGTTGCTAACGATGAAAATGCATTTAACTTACTTACTTCTCAAGGTGCAGCGATAACTTTCCAAAGCTGTGATGCTACTTATGGTGCAAACGGTTTAGCAAACTTAACAATCTGGTTTGCAGCCTAAGCATAAAACCAAATTCTATCTAAAAAAGTCGCAATTACTCTCAACGTAACCGCGACTTTTTTTACTATATTATTGTAATAAAATCCCTAAAGCAAAACTCAGTACATGAACAAATGAACCTACTGCTAAAATTTTTACCGCACAAATAAACGTTTGACTCTTCACTTGAACGGCGAGTAATTTTTGTGTTTCCTGCCAAACAAAAGGTAGACTTACTAAACTTAATAAAGTCATCACAGGCGCTAAATGTAAAGCAACTGTCGCAACAATAGACAAATAAGCTAAGCGATTCATGTTTACAAAAACTTTCAATGCGTGCTGTTTCCCAAGATAATGAACAATGGTGTAACGATTATTTTTCTCGTCTTCTTCTAAATCGCAAATATTATTGGCCAGCATTAAATTAGCAATCCATAATGTATTTGGTAATGAAATCAGAAAAATCGAGCCAATGGTGCTAAAATTCCAAACGAACTGATCATAAGCATTTAAATAAACACAAATGAGTGAAATCATAAAGCCCATCGTAAAGCCAGAGAAAAATTCGCCTAAAGGTAAACTTGATAATGGACGCGGACCTGATGAATAAAATATGCCGACCAAATAGCAATACACCCCCATCACCAACAACGGCCAACCAACAATCATTGACAAACCTATTCCCATCAAAGCCGAAACAATAATTAAGCTCATCATGATACGAAAGACTAACTTCAATGACAGATTTTCTCTACCTATAATATTTGTTTTGTGCTTATAATCATGAACATCGGTGGCGTGGTGATAGTCATTATAATTATCCAAAATATCCACCGCCATATTAAATAAAAACATCGCCACAAAATAAATAAATACCAAACCAATATGCAATGTATGATAATGATAATAACTGTATGCGAGTCCTATAAAAAACGGTAAGACACTTGCAGTTTTCGCTTTAAATTCTACAAGCTCCAAAAACACTTTTAAAGACACATTTTCACTTCCTTTAATTTTTTAAGCTTTGATATTTCCTATTCTAAGCAATTTAAGGTACAATAAAGTTATAAATTAATTTGCGAGGAATTATCATGATAAGTTACTGGAATAATTATCCCACGATTCAAAATAAACTCCAAGCTGTTTGCTCATATTTGGAAGAAAATGTAGCAATCAATAACGAAATCATTTCAAAAACACTAGTAGATTTTGCTCGCTCTGGTGGCAAGTTGTTGCGCCCAGCACTTTGTCTACTATTTGCCGAACTAAATCCCAACCACGATGAGGAAAAAATGACAAAAATCGCCGCTTCTTTAGAGATGCTACATATGGCGACTTTAATTCATGATGACATTATCGATGACTCACCTTTGCGTCGTGGCGCGATTACGGTCCAAGCACAATTCGGCAAAGACATCGCGGTATATGCAGGTGATGTACTCTTTACCAAGTTTTTCGAAACACTTATTAGCGTGATGAATGGATCTGAATACTTAGCTTATAACGCCAGAACAATGAGACGCATACTCATGGGCGAGCTCAATCAAATGACCATCCGCTTTAATATTGATGAAAAATTTACGGATTATCTTCGCAGCATCAACGGAAAAACGGCTGAATTATTCTACTTAGCTTGTAAAGAAGGTGCCTATTTCAGCGGCTGTTCTCCACAGGTGGTGCGCTTAGCTAGTCGTATTGGCAGAAATATCGGTTTAGCCTTCCAAATCTATGATGATATTTTAGATTATACCGCAGATAAAGCGACTTTGAAAAAACCGATTTTGGAAGACTTAGGCCAAGGAATTTATACCTTACCCTTGATTTTAGTAAAAGATCAATACCCAGAAATTTTCGTGCCATATTTGAATAAGAAAAATCAAATCACCCTGGCAGAAATTGAAGAAGTAGCCAAACTCGTGGTGCAATATGGTGGCGTCGAACAAGCCAAAGTCATCGCTCAAAAAATTACAAAAAAAGCACTAGAAGATATCAAAAAATTACCTGATGGCATCGCAAAAGATAACATCCATCAATTAACAATGGATTTATTAAATAGACAATATTAATCATAAAGAAGATTTTGTAAATGTGTACTGGATTACGTTATATGAATGATAGTTTTTACTTTGGTCGCAATCTCGATTTGGATTATACTTTTGGACAGTCAATTATGATTACCCCTAAGAACTACGAAATCAAATTCAAACACGAAAAAAGCATTACCAATCATTATGCCTTTATCGGAGTCGCTGTAGTCGTTGAGGATTATCCGCTTTATGCCGATGCGATCAATGAGGCTGGGCTAGGAATCGCTAATCTAAACTTCCCCCATTTTGCCGAATATGCCACGGAAGTTCAAGAAGGCCAATTAAATTTAGCACCTTATGAATTGATGCTTTACGCCCTAGCAAATTGCCAATCCGTCGCCGAAGTAAAAACGGCTTTTCACAATTTAAATGTCATTGATATTCCATTTAATGTACAAATGCCAAACACAACCTTACACTGGTTCGTTGCGGATAAAAAACAAGCTGCTGTGATTGAAGTGATTCAAGGAAAAGTCAAAATTACCGACAATCCAGCCAATGTCTTAACCAATAGTCCAAGTATTGATTATCATTTGATGAATCTAGCCCACTATGCTAACCTGAGTGACAAGCAACCTACCAACCAACCTTTTGATATGCCTCCATTTGGCGAAGGGTTTGGCACAATTGGTTTACCTGGCGATTGGTCCCCGGCTTCTCGTTTCGTCAAAGCTGCATTTGTAAATGAACATTCTATCAGCGAAAAAGATGAAATTAGCAATGTCACTCAATTTTTCCATATTTTAGATTCGGTGGCTTTTGTTGAGGGTGTAACCACTTCACCAAGAGGAACCCATGACTTAACGATGTATGCTTCTTGTGGACATCCTGAAAGTGGCAATTATTACTATAAAACCTACCGCAATAATCAAATCAATTGCGTGTCGATGTCAAAAGTCGATTTGCAAAGTCACACCCTTTTTAATTATCCGATGATTGATACCCAACAAATTCATCAGGTTAATTAACTTAAATGCACGATTTTACACGAATGAACGCTTAGCTGAATGAAAGGTGCGTGGCCAAAATGAAACATGGTTTAAAGTATTTTTTCTGGAAAGTTTGGTTTAGCGGTATCGGTAGTCGAATGTGGCTAGCTTATCTCTTAATAACAATCATTCACGATTATTATAAAACCAAAGATTCATGAATTCCCTTTATCGGTGCTGTATTCATGCTTCTTTTCATTCTTATCAAAACTGCCATTTGGTACCTAAGAGGCGCAAAAATAGACGAAGAAAATTAACCGCACTAAAATAGACGCACTATTTGAAGTAGTGCGTCTATTTTTTTATTCATTAACGTAAGATATCAATTAAATCTTTTTTAGCAGCTTCTCTTGCTGGCATGACTGAGAAAATTAAACCAATCAACGTAGACACGCCGACTGCCACGACAATTGTAAACAAATCAACCGTAACATGTATCTTCATCAAAGAGCCAATGCCATAAGCTAAAATCATTCCGATAAAGTAACCAATTACGCCACCAGTAAACGTCAATAACACTCCTTCAATTAAAAACTGAATCATAATGGAGCGTTGGGTTGCGCCTAATGCTCGACGAATACCGATTTCTTTGGTCCGTTCAGAAACTGAAATATACATCATATTCATCACACCAACACCGGCGATAAACAATGAAATACCCGCCACGGCAGTAATAAAGTAAGTAATCGTACTTAACACTTTCCCGATACCCTTACTTAAAATCGCCGTATCAAACGAACGATAACTACCTTGTTGACGCATACTACCTGATTTTTTCAGTTTATCAAGTACTTTATTGGTCACTTCATCTGGTCGTGTGCCCTTTTTCATCGTGACGAGAATACTGTAGCTTGCGTCATCACCCTTAATCAAGTAATATTCATACGCTTTTTTAGGAATTTGAACTTGATAACTGCTCATCTCACCAAACATACTGGCCATTTGCGCTTCTTCATCACTCATTTCTGTACCACCATATACACCGACTATGGCGTAATTTTGTCCAGAAATCAAAACGCCGCGATTCAAGGCATTTTCAGGAGTGCCATACAAATCCTTCGCTAACTCTTCATTGACCACAGCGACTCGACTGCGATTCAAATTATCCGCTTTAGACAGATTGCGCCCCGCAAGGACATCACTGTTAGTTTGTTTCACCAATTTGGCTTCAATGGATTGATTTTTATTTTTTATCAATGCACTAAAACTTGTACTATTGGTTTCTTGCTTTTCAAATTCGGCACTCTCAACACCTGAAACTTGACGAACAAGCTCTAAATCACTACTTTGAAAGGCGGGTCTATTCGTTTCATAAAAAGACTCGTCATTTGGGTTGAATAAGATTTGAGCTTGAATCTTTCCATTATCGCTCTTGGTTAGACTTTCAATGGTTTGACGCTCATAGCTACGACCTATCGCCAAAATTGCAATCACCGCACTAACTCCGATAATAATCCCAATCATCGTTAAAATACTGCGTTTGCGATTATTATTAATTGCTTTAAAGGCCGAACGAAAATTCACATAAAAGTTCATGATTTCACCGCCTCATCTGCAATAATTGCCCCATCGCGAATTTTAATTAAACGATGGCAATAAGGGACAACTTCTGGATCATGGGTAACCAAAATAATGGTCGCATCGTCTTTTGCATTTAATTCCGCAAATAATTCCATAATTTCCGTGGAGGTATGTGTATCGAGTGCGCCAGTTGGTTCATCGGCAATAATAAATTTTGGATTATTTATGATAGATCTAGCAATAGCGACACGTTGTTGTTGTCCACCGGATAATTGTTTAGGATACTTATCTTCCTTACCTTCCAAGCCAACTCGTTTCAAAGCTGCCATGACCTTTTCTCTTGTTTGGGAAAAATTATAGCCCCCATAAAGTAAAGGCAATTCCACATTTTCATAGACCGTATTATTTTCAATCAAACTAAAATTCTGAAAGACAAAGCCCACTGTTTGATTGCGCACTTTTGATAGTCGGTCATCATTCGTCCCAACTAAAGATTCCCCTTCAAATAGGTACGTTCCTTCAAATTTTCGGTCAATAAAGCCCAATAAATTAATCAATGTTGATTTTCCTGAACCAGACGGACCCATGACAGCGACCATTTCACCTTGTTCAATATGCAAGTTCACATCTTTTAGGACATGCAAGGATTCTTCATCATTTTTATAGTATTTGTTGATATGAATTAAATCTATCATTCAAACACCGCCACTTCCTGATTATCCTTTAATTTTTTATCGGGATTCAAAATATATTTATCACCCATCGCTAAGCCTTTTTCAACTAAGTAATTAGCACCTTGGTCTTTCACCGTCACTTCAGTTAGATGTGCTTTTCCATCCTTATAGGTATACACATATTGCTTACCATCGCGCGCAACCACGACTTCTTTTGGCACAGTTATTTGATTAAAATGAATGGCCACTTGCACACTAAAACCATTATGAATTTCTTCAGCTGTTTCTACCGTAAAGGCATAACTTGAAGTGGAACTACTACTATTACTACTACCACCTGAGACCGCTGCACTCAAGGATGGTGTGGCACTTGCTGATTCAGGTAAAGTCGAAATATTGATAATCGTTCCTGCAATTTTGCGTTCATCATTAGCTGGCATGACTTCTACTTTTTGGCCTTGTTTGATTTTATTGTAATCATATTCTGTCACACTAGCTTGAACTACGGTACCTGGCGAAACTAAAGTCGCATATGGCACATTCGCTTGGATTTTACCATTTTGATCTACATAGACAATGCCATCAAACGGCGCCGTCACCTTAGTATTCACTTTCTCTTTTAACTGGGCAATGGCTTTTTGCGCATCACTATATTCTAGATTTGCACTATCGACACCTTGTTTAGCTTGCTCTACTGCGTCTCCTGCGGCATCATAAGCTTCTTTAATTTGAGCCATTTGTGCAACTACTTCTGCTGCTGATGGATCATTGGCTGCTTGCAAGGCTTGTACCGATTTATTCAATTGATTGTATTGATCAGCCAATTGATTTTTCTTATTAACCGCGCTATTATAACCACTTTGCGCATTAGATACAGCCAAGTTTAATTTATTTAAAGCTTGTTCTTGCTGACTTACTTGTTCTTCAATGGTTTGATTTTTGTATGTTGCTAACACATCTCCGGCTTTCACTTGTTGATTATTTTGGACATGAATCGTTTCAATCGTTCCTAATGTAGGATCTAAAGTAAAAGTCCGACTTTCTTTTGGTTGCGCAACACCGTTAAATAATAGCGGTGCTGACTTTTCTATTTTGACAACTTGATAATCGCCTTTTTGTTCCTCTTTTTTCGAACCATTCAAAGTAGCCCAAACAACTCCGACAATAGCTACCACACACACAATCGCAAAAACCAATGTCAGGCGGAGTTGTGTCTTACGTTTTAATCTTTTCACTCAAATTCCCTCACTTTATGCTTTTTCTTCAATTTTTTCGATGGCAAAGATATGCACTAAACACATAATTTGCGGAATATATAACAATAATGGTGCAACCATGCTAACAACTGTAACGACCACACCGATTGATCCTAGCTGACTCGTTAATTCATTTGCACTTGATGCACCCTTTAAAAATGTACCAATCACTAAATTCAAGACAAAATAACCTAAACTCGCAAAATAGATTAGCTTGCTTGATACTTTATCTTGGCTCAATTGACGAGAAGCAATAAAATATAAAACCACAAATAATACCGTCATCACGACACCAAAGATAATCGCAACTTTGTATGAGGTACTACTCACTTGATTGTATAATTCCATCCCTTTTTTTCCTAAGACTTCAAAATTTTCGCGTTTGGGAAATAGACTACTAGGCAAGGTCACTAAACTAACAACTGCACCAATAGCTGTCAATACTAAAGCCACCATATTCCATGTCCGTATTTTTTTGATTCTGTTTGCTACTTCATTCATTTCATACACCCCTAATCTAATAAAAATGACAATCATATTTCTGATTGTTTCAATGGCAATCAACAGTTATATTATACTATACCCCTAGTAGAAACTGTAGGAAAATCAGAATACCACACGAAAAATCAGTCTCTGGTTGTAGGTTTAAGACAAGTAGATGAAGATTATTTATTTCAGCTAAAATACGATTCATTTTGTAACATAGACTTAATTTGCTTTTACCGTCCAATTATTTTATAGTTGATTTAGCAATTATCAGATTGGAGTTTATTATATGAACAAAAAGCTACTATTAAGTGGTTTACTAATCTTAAACTTTTTCGTGACTCCTCTAGCTTTAGCAGAGACCATCGATGAAAATATTCAAAACCAAACGAAAAAAATCGAAAACTTGCAGGCTGATCAAAAGAAATTAGCCCAAGAAGTCGAACAATTAAATAAAAATATCAATAGGTATCAAACAAAATATGATGAAACTTTAGCACAAAAGAATGAGGCTGAAGTCAAAGTCAATGAACTTACGAAAAAATCAGTTGAGTTACAAGAAAAGATCGAAAAACGTAGCGAAAAGATTCGAGACTTGGCACGCAGTACGCAATTAAATCAAAAGAGCGACACCATGCTTTCTGCTTTATTAGAAGCAAAGTCTGTTGGCGATTTGGTCAATAAATCATTTGCCATCTTTACTTTTGTGCAAGCCAATCAAAATCTATTAGCCCAACAAGAAGCGGATCAAAGAGAGTTACAAAAGACTAAAGAACAAGCAGAACAAAATTTACAAACAATTAATGATAGTATTGCTGATTTACAAAAGACCAATGAACAATTAGTCAACGCCAAACTTGATTTAAATGTGAAGCAAAATGAATTAAATGCCTCTTTAGCAAGTGAACAAGCGAAGAAAGATGAATTTATCAAACAAAAAGAAGCGGCCGAAAAAGCTAGACAAGAAGCAGCCGAAAAATTAAAAGCTGAACAAGAAGCAGCTGCCCGTGCCCAACAAGAAGCCGCGCAACATGCTGCCCAACAAACAACTACACAAACAAGTGCACCGACAAGTAATCAAAGTAACGCTTCAGCCAGTGTGGTTCAAAGTGTACCGGCTTCAAGTAGTGGTTGGAATGCGCCACTAGCATCTTTAAATGTTTCTAGTGGATTTGGTTCTCGTCAAGATCCAACTGGTTTTTCTGGTACCCAACACGACGGGATTGACTTGACTGGAAGCTATGGCACCCCGGTCTTTGCTTCTAGAAGTGGGAGTATCGCAAGCAGTGGGTATGATCCTTCTGCAGGAAACTATATCATCATCAATCATGGCGATGGTTATTACTCTTACTATCTGCACTTAAGCAGTATCGTTGTCGGTGGTGGTTCTGTCAGTGCGGGCCAAACAATTGGGCTCATGGGAACAACTGGTAATTCTACTGGTGTGCATCTCCATTTTGGTATTGCAACAACTCCAAACTGGCGTGGTTTCGTGAACCCTGCCCCATATATTGGCTTATAAAATAGAAACTGCAAATGTCACTCGGATATTTGCAGTTTTTTTAGGTAACTCAATAACCTTATCCATCCTAAACAATGGGCTGTTGATGCTGGTGTTGGATATCTCAGTTACAAAACGAAAAATGGCAGTATCCTCATTTCTTCTAAAATCGCTAATCCTTTTGTACCTGATATTACGTTTCAAAAAAACGCCTGGCAACAAGCAGCCAAGGAATAGTTACACTAAATCTATAGAAAAACCTTCATTTAGACTCGATTGTCACTTCAAGCATACCGATATTTTCGGATGCTTTTTTATTTTGTCTTTTACGTTTAACTTGTATAGCCTACTTTACATTAAATTTATACGTATTTTATTTAGCGAGCATACTTTCATCATTTGTAATATAAGCAAAGGTAACGGTTTCTAAAATTGATAAACTTTGAAGATTTTTACTTGTCTATCCAAGCAAAATCATTTATAATCATCTTGTATATACAGGAAGAAAAGTAGTTGAATCTACAAAAAGCACAATAAGCAGGAGGACCCTTTATGAAACTCGTAGCAATCTTAATGGATGGCCACAAAGCAACAATTACTCTACCAGACAACCAAGTCCACACCATTGATAACTTGGCAGAAAATCTAGATGCGTTAAAAACAATTTTAGATGCTGCTGACTTTGAAGGTGGTTATGTGACTGGTTGTGACGAATACTTAGTCCCTACTAACTTTGGAATCATGCCTGTCGCTCAATGGATTAGTGAAACTTACAATGTACCTTTTGTCTTTAGCGATGCAGAAAACTTTGAAGCAAAAGCAAAAGACAATCTTTTCCAACTTGCCTACTATGGATTCACACCAGGTAAAGATGAATACTCCATCGAATCATTATTAACAGTGGGTAATGGTTTTATGGGCTTACGTGGTACAACCCCTGAGATGGAAATTTCTGATGACACTTACCCAGCTACTTATTTAGCCAGTCTATATGATGCAGCTACTTCAAAGGTTAGCGGTCATGATGTGGTCAATGAAGATTTCGTAAATGCGCCAAATGCACAAAAAATGTATCTTATCATTGACGGACAAAAGGTAGCAATCACCAAAGAAAACGTTACTTATTTCAAACGTCAACTAAACTTAAAAACTGGATTATTTACAGCTAAAGCCATTTTATCTGTCGGTGACAAACAAATCGCATGCACAACTGAAAAAATTGCGAGCATGGAAAATGTCCATGAATACTATGTACGTTTTAGCTTTACGCCATTAAACTTTAGCGGTGAAGTCACTTTTGTTAGCGAAATCGATGGTAGCGTCTATAACTATAACGTAGCAAGATACCGTAGCTTAAACCGCGAACACTTAGATGTCGTCAATACACAAGCAAAAGCAAACAATGCTGTCTTAGTGGCTAAAACCAAACAATCACAAATCACCATTACACAAGCAGCACAATTAACCAGTGAAGAAGATTTAACAAACTTAGTCAATGAAACAACGGAACAAAAAGTCTTCCAAAAACTAGTGATTGCCGCTAACGAAGGACAAACTTATACCTTCACTAAAGCCGTGGCTGTCTATCAAAATCGTCCAGAAGAAGCAATCACAACTATTGATTTAGACGTATTAAGCTTTGATACTTTTGAAGAAGCTTACGAAAAATCTGCTCAAGCTTGGCAAAAACTATGGGACAAAGCCGCAATTACCATTCATGGCGATTATATGTCTCAACGCATGCTTAATCTTCATACTTTCCATATCTTGGCTTCAGCTAGTCCAAATGGAAATAAGGGATTAGATGCTTCTGTGACTGCTCGCGGGTTACACGGTGAAGCATATCGTGGTCATATTTTCTGGGATGAATTATTCATTTTACCATTTTATATCGTCCACTTTCCTGAAACAGCACGCGAACTATTAATGTATCGTTATCGTCGTCTTGCTGCTGCGAAAAAAGATGCCCAAAAAGAAGGTTATCAAGGTGCGATGTTCCCTTGGCAAGCAGGGCTATATGGCGATGAACAATCACAATTTTTACACTTGAACCCAATCAGCGGCGAATGGAAAGAAGACCACAGCCGTCGCCAACGTCATGTATCATTGGCCATCGCTTATAACGTATGGCAATATTTCAACAATACGCAAGACTTAGACTTTATGGAAAAATATGGTCTAGAATTAATGTTAGAAATCGTCCACTTCTGGGAAAGTATCTCTGTTTGGGATGAAAGCTTAAATCGTTACTCCATTGAAGGTGTGATGGGACCAGATGAATTCCACGAATCTTATCCAAATGCTGAAAAAGGCGGCTTGAAGAACAACGCTTACACTAATATGATGGTTGTTTGGTTATTCGAACAAATCGCTAGCCTTCAAAAACAATTACCAGCTGAAATTTTTGCAAATGTTCAAGCAAAAACAGGGGTAAACGATGAATTAATTGCACATATGGGAGAAATCCGTCATCAACTAGCTCTTGAAATTGATCAAAACGGTATCATCGCTCAATACCAAGATTACTTCAAACTAGAAGAAATTGATTGGGATCATTACCGTGAAAAATACGGCAACATTTACCGTATGGACCGCATCTTAAACGCTGAAGGCAAATCCGCTGATAGCTATAAAGTTGCAAAACAAGCGGATAGTTTGATGATTTACTATAACTTCTCTAAAGAAACGGTTGATAACATTCTGAAAGATTTGAACTACCAAGTGCCTGAAGATTATGTGAAACGTAACTTAGACTACTACTTAGCACGTACTTCACACGGTTCTACTCTATCACGTATCGTTCATGCGCAATTAGGTGCAATGATTGGTGAAAATGACCTTGCTTGGAAACTTTACCAAGAAGCGCTAAATTCTGATTACCGCGATATCCAAGGAGGAACCACTGCTGAGGGAATCCACGCTGGGGTAATGGCTGCGACTTTATTCATCCCATTGACAACTTTTGCTGGTATGGATATCCGTCTAAGCGAATTACACTTCAATCCAAACTTACCAGCACAATGGGATGATATCGCCTTTAACATCACTATCCGCGGTATCGACTATCAAGTATTGGTAACAAAGAAAGAAATTACACTGACTGCCAATAAAGACAGTCAATGCTATGTAGGTTCTCAACTAGTGAAATTACCTAAAGGCCAAGCTGTTACTGTGAACTACTAACCATTTACTCAGGTAGGTTGCTACTTACCTGAGTCTACTTTAATAAATATAGAAAACGAGGGATAAATCATGAAAGGTTTTGTATTTGATTTAGATGGCGTCATTACCGATACTGCCAAATACCACTACGAAGCATGGAAGGCACTTGCTGATAAATTAGGCATTGAAATCGACTTAAAATTCAATGAACAATTAAAAGGAATTAGCCGCATGGATTCACTTGAACGTATCCTAGCTCACGGCAACCAACAAGATAAATATACACAAGAACAAAAAGAAGCTTTAGCCGCTGAAAAGAATGAAGCGTATGTCCAATTATTACAAAACTTAACCCCAGCGGACCTATTACCTGGTGTCAAAGCATTTTTATTAGAAGCGAAAGAAAAAAATATGCCATGTGCGATTGCCTCAGCTTCTAAAAATGCTCCATTCATCTTAGAAAAATTAGGAGTCATTGATTTATTTGACGCGATTGTCGATCCTGCTACTTTAACTAAAGGCAAACCAGATCCAGAAATCTTCGTCAAAGCCGCAGAAAGCATCGGCATCAAACCAGAAGAAGCCATTGGATTTGAAGATGCACAAGCTGGCATCGCGGGTATTAAAGCTTGTGGTATGTATGCAATCGGCATTCTAGCTGGCGAACCATTAGACCAAGCAGACCGCACCGTGCATACTTTAGATGAATTAAACATGGATGAATTAATCGCGTTATAATACGAACAAAAGAGAACTGTTCCATTGCGAGCAGTTCTTTTTTTGTTTAAATCAGCTATTTTAGGTCTTATACTTAGGAGTACGCTCGAATTTATTTGATAATTTTTGTTGATTTTTAGCAAATAGAATGAATTGCTTGGTGCAGATGTAGACCAAGCAAAACGAAAAAAATAAGGTATATGTCAATTATGATTTATGACGCGTCTTAGGATAATGAACGTTCATCGGCACGCAAAAAAAGAGGCCTTTCCTATCATTTTAGGAAAAACCTCTTTTTTATTTATTCAAATTTTAATACCAACCATGTGTTAACCAGAATTGTTGCGCATTTTCCCATGAACCATAACGATTTGCGACATAGTTATCCGCCACACGCTCTTGGTTTTCAGGTGAATAATCGCCATTTAAGTAACTAGAATCTAATTGATAACGACCATAGTAGCGACCATTTTGCGCTGTATAGCTACCACCTGATTCTTTTTGGGCAATCCATTCTTTGGCACTTGAACTCGTACCTGTATAAGTAGTCGTGCTTTGTGCTTGCGTATTTGTAGTATTTGTTGATGCAGCAGGTGCAGTTGTTTGACTTGTGGTATTAGTTGTCACATTTGCAGCCTCTACTTCACCTAGCAAGATTTCATTTACCTTATCTTGCACTTTTTGTGGATCATAATCTTGTGCTTTTAAGTACTCCACACGCGCTTGACCAGTTGGAATCTTTGTCTTGCCATCTTCTTCAAAACCATTGATGACTAATAAAGCTTTTTTCGTAATGGCTTCATCGGATGTCGTATCTTTCTTTTCATCCGCATTTGCATTGAATGGTGTACTAAAGAATAGCAAGCCTGCTAAAACTGTTGTAAGTGAAATTAATTTTAAGTTTTTTTGAATCATCTCATCTGTCCTTTCACAATATCCTCTGATTTCGCTATTCAACTCATTTGCCGAATAAGCTTTGATTCACGAATACTATGATAGTACAAATTTTGATTTCATAGGTTAAGTAAATATGTTGTCCTCGCTAAGTTTTCATGATAAGCATTACTTGAAATTATCTTTGGTTACATCTATTTAAAGGATTTTACAAATTGTAACAATCTGTGTCTAAAAAAACACTTATTAGCTGAACGAAAACTCATTTAACTTAATAGATGCTCTGCAACAAAAAACCTTCCTACCGCTATGAGTAAGAAGGCATGCACGTCTATCTACTGACCCTTAAATTTGAAAAAAGACGTCTTACTGTTTGTGACTCACTCAACCAAGAAACAAGCAAGCAAGATAATATTTTGTCAATGATACCATCTGAAAAGGCTCCAGTATAAGCTGAGAAGTAGCGACTAAGACCACCTACTCGCATGGTAAAAACCAAGGCATCGGTTAATGTTCTCGTCGTACCATTAAATCCATCGTACAATACTAAACGCACGGCAGCACTGACGAAAGATCCAAAAAAGGCAATGAAAATCCCCGTTAATATCGCTTGTTTATAACCAAAACCTCTTCTGGATGCAAGGTGTGCAACCAAAGCAATGGTCAAACTAACCAAGCCAAAAGGTAAGGCTAGCGGTCTATGAATCACAGCTAAGACAACATTCGTCCCAAGCCCTGTTAACAAACCATAACGCAATGGAAAATTCACCGCAACAAAAATCGTGCCAATCGCATCTAAAAAAAGCAATGGCACATGCGTATAAGTCACCACTGAGCCTAAAACGACATTTACGCCAATGGCCAACGCACAAAAAACCAGCACTTGTAATTGACTCTTTTCCTTATTCACTTTTTATTTCCTCACATAAAATTTTAGATAAGCTCTCCCCAAAACGAATTTACCTGTCATTATTTTAGCACAACTATGTTATATTGGAAATATATTTGCTTTAAATTTGAACAATTTGCAGGCATTGTCTTATCAATATTTTCAGGAATAATTAAACCATTGAATGCGAATACAAATTTCGTACACGAACGTTATATAATATTTGTTTTTATAGCATTTTTCCATACAAAAACACCAATCCAAAAAGTTCAGATTGGTGCAAGTAACAAGCTAAAATAACGCCGGCAACATCATCAAGAAAATGGCAAGCATGAGACCAAACCAAATATATTTACCTAGGCGATGATAAGGATTAATTGTAAAGCCAATACCGATTGCTTTCGGTACAAAAAGAGGCGCGTCCTTATCAAAAATCCCTTGATAGTAGTATCTGGCTAACTTATAGGCCATCACTAAAATCACTTCGGTAAGTAACATCAAAGTGACCGTTACCATTTTTCCTAACCAAATGGGTGCATCAGCTGGTAGGATGGGTAATAATACCGCAATACCAATAAGCACGACTAATAGTCCCATCATCCAATACATGTAGGTTTTGACCTTCGCATCTTTCACATTTTGTTTCATCTTTTGTTCTGCCATCTTCATCCCTTCATTTCTTTCAAAACAGAACAGCAATTACCTATTTTTGAGTCTTAGTTCGACGCGCAAAGTCCACAAAACGGAACTTGTCTAAACGGTGAATCGATTCGGTATACTCAAAACAACGCATATCATACAGATAAACCAAACTCCGAACCGCGACCACATGGCGATCATCTAGTGTTAAATTTAATAAATCGCGAATTTCTTTGGAGGCTGTATCTACTGTAATTTCCTTTTGCGCATAGGAAATCTCCAAGCCTAAATCTTCTTCAAAATAACGATAAATTGATTCAGCCACACGCTCTTTAGGTAGGCTTGGAATAATCGAAGCATCTAGATAATCAATATCAATAATGGAAGGGTCGCCATTGATTAAGCGGCGACGAACCAATTTCCACACCTCAGCAGCAACGGGCCAACCTGTCTTTTCACTTAAATCAGGAGAAACCGCAATTTTTTTAATTGAAATGACCTCGGTTTGACTCTCCATATTGAATTTATCTTGTAGTTCTTTAAAGCTCGTCAAGCCTGAAATTGGAAAATCAAAGCGGTGTAAGTCTAAAACAATCGAGCCTTTTCCTTGCTTTTTCTGGATATAGCCCGCATTACGCAAGAGACTCAATGCCTTTCGTACCGTTTCCCGAGAGACATGATATTTTTCCATCATTTGACTTTCGCTAGGCAATAAAGTATTTGCTGGATAAACGCCATTTAAAATTTTTTGTTCTAAATCGGCAAAAATCTCTTTAAATTTATTCATTCTAATCCCTCAAAATTAATCTTTTTAAAAGTAATTTCTAATACTTATTATAATAAGGTAAATAACTGGTGTAAATAGACAAGTCTTGAAATTAAGTGGCTTTTAGGAAATTTTGTGTTAATGTAAATAAAAAGTTTCCCAACAAATGCTGGCGTACTTGAAGTTTACTTTTGAACAATCTGAAAACCTACTATGGAAGGATGATGAACATGCGGATTCTCGTCTATAAAGATGGCGAACTAGATGGAATCGCCTATAAAGCAACCAACGAATATGTAAAAGCAAAAGAACATTCTTTTTTTGAACGTCTCACTAATATCCCTGTGAACTACCTGATTATCGAAAAGTTCATTCTATTTCGTGAATGCATTACCTCGTTAGACCAAATGAAATACGATGGTCGCGCATGTGGGGATACGTATCGCTTTATTCTTGAACATGATAAATAAACAAAACAGTGTCTAACCAATCCTCATGTAGAAATGGCGGACACTGTTTTTTATATCCCTAATTTTTGTTGTAAAGCCGTTAATAGTTCCGCTAAATGACTAACTTCTTGATACTTAAAAGTTGCATGATTAGCTGGCTTTTGGCGCTGGCGATGATTGAACCAATACACTGGCCAGTTCACCTGATTCGCCCCGACAACATCATTTTCAAACGAATCTCCGACATAGATAGCTCGATCCAACTGATGCACTTTTTGGTAATATTCAAAAATTTCGCGTTGAGGTTTCATTAAATCAACTTCTCCTGAGATTAACCAATACTTTTCAGGAATATACTGATCCAACTGAAGACTATGGAGTTTTTTTCGTTGTAAATCACCTGGTCCATTCGTAATCACCCCTAAAAAGATGCCTTGTTCTTGACACTTTTTAAAAAATGCCGCATAGCCCTCCAGCAGCGTTAAGTGCCCTTGATAATATGCATAAGTATCCTGAAACGCCATCGCCAAATCTTCCGTTACCTCATAACCAAAAGCTTTGGCCGCCTCGATAATACGAATTTTGCGTACCTCATTGATATCAATTTGTCCTAACTGCTGCTTTTCAAACAAAGCATCACTGATTGCCCGGCTTTTTAAATAAAATTGGTTCACCGAAACCGTAGCAGCCATCTGTGGTAGATGCTTTTGATAGGCCTGATTAAACGGCTGCATTGGGTCATATAAAGTATCATCTAAATCAAAAATGATGGCTCGCACCTTCATCCCTCCTCTTAAAAATATTTTAACATTTATTACAGTTAAATGAAAATGCAGCAAATACTTAGCCTCTAACTTGCCTTTAAAAATGACTTGTTATATGGTAGGGATAAATGTAATGAAAAAATAGGAGAAATTTATGATTCGCAAACTAACAAGAGAAGAGATTATTGATACGTATAACCAACACTTAGTCACTGATTTTCCAGAAGATGAAGTCAAGCCTTTAGCGATTATTTTGGATTTTTATGACCACCATCGCTATGAATGCTACGGACTATTTCAAGAAGATAAAATGCTTGCTTATGCCTATTTTGCGGACTTTAAGGCTGAAAATATCGACGCCTACTTGCTAGATTACTATGCTGTCGTTAAAACTGCGCGTAACCAAGGAATTGGCAGTCAATTACTCAATGAACTATTGCCAACTTTAGAAAAGCATCGTTGTATTTTAATTGAAATCGAATCACTCAATACCGCTAATAACCAAGAAGAAGCAACTCTGCGTAAACGTCGACGCGATTTCTATCTACGTAACCAAGTACAGCTTTCCCAAGTAGTGGCCCAAGCTTTTGACGTAGAATACCAAATTATGTACTATGCTAAAGAAGTATTAGAGGATACCTTTATTCATCAACAAGTCCAATTGGTATATCAAGAATTATTCGCATCCTTTACACCACGTCCATTTGAAGTCTATCCATTATAGTCAAAAGTCCTGAATCGCAGTATACACAACGGTTCAGGACTTTTTTAGAGTTCAGTATATTTTTTATTTGAGCCCCGTGCCGTTTCGACGGGATACTTCTGGGCATTTTTAGCTAATTTTTCTTCAATGATTTGCCCCACATCAAACTGCAAATTATCCGCCATCATTAGAGAATAGATTAAGACATCTGCTAGCTCTTCTTTTAAGCGTTCTTGCTTGGTTTGGACAACCTTCGTACTATCTTGCCATTGGAAGAGCTCGAGTAATTCATTCGCCTCCAATGAAATCGAAATCGCTAAGTCTTTTTCATTATGATATTGCCGCCAATCACGCGCATCACGAAACTGATTGACTTTTGCAACTAATTCTTCTATTTCCATCAAATCACCTCGTCTTTTAGTCTACGCACATCGCTTTCAAATAATACAAATTTTGTTATAATGATAAAAAACAGAAAGGAAGTTAGACCATGAAAGCTGTCATAAAAAGTTCTCTCATTCTACCAGCTGTCTTTGTTTGTGGCTTAGGGGTTGCGCTTTTTGTCCGTGCGAATTTAGGCGCAGATCCAGTCACCATGCTCGAAATCGCCTTAGCTCAAATCACAGGTCTAAGTCTAGGACAGACAGCTTTATATTTTGAGGGATTCATCTTCCTACTTTTTTTCTTTCTCAATCGAAAACTGATTCATGTCGGTTCATTTCTTTTTTCTTTTGGTATCGGACCAGCCATTGATTTGTCAGAAAAGTGGATAAACCATTTTTTAGGGACACCACAAGGGTTATTCTGGCAAATCTTTTATCTCATCAGTGGAACGCTATTGATTTGTTGGTCATTGGCTTTTTACATTCCGCTCAATTACGGCTACCAAACTTCCGATATTTTGACTTTATCTGTTAGCGAGTGGTTCCATTTAAGCTATGGATGGTCGCTCACACTCGTTTACGGGACTTTATTTATTCTGGCACTTTTAATAGGTGGACCTTTAGGCATCGGTACTGTCATCGCCACATTTTCCTATGGGCCAATCATTGAATGGATGATGAACACACTCTCTTTCAATGCCGCCACCCTTTATCAAAAGCGAACGAAAAACTAAAACTCGCAGTCTCAGTTATTCTGCAGGCACAAAATTTCCTTGACCTTGCGCATAAAGCACACCATCATGAATCGTGCCATTATCAACGGCGATATCATAAGCCATGTAAGGACTGCCATCGACAAAGCCAATCACATGCCAATACGTCTTGCCATCGCTACCGACTAACACTTGATGCGTATCCTCAATATCAAAATGCATATTGCTAGGTGAAAGTCCCGTCCGATCATAGTAACTTTGCGCCACGGCAATTGCTTCTTGGGCAGTAAATTTTGGCGTAGCACTAGGCGTTGGCGTACTTGGCGTTGCTTGACTATTTTGGTTGGAAGCATTTTGGCCTTGATTGACAGTCGTTGTGCTCGAAGTCGTAGTCGTTTGATTATTAGTAGGCGTATCTACGGTTGACTGAGGTTGTGCTTCTTTGACAACAGCTGGCGTAGTCTCACTCGTTTTCGTCGTCTTTGGCTTTTGATTCTTTTTGACTTTACTAACATGCGTGGATGTCGGCGTTGTTTGCTCTACCTTTTTTTCAGGAGAGGTCATCACAAATAGACCAATTACCGGCACAAGAATAATTAAAGCAATTAGCACACTCACAAATCCGATAAACCGTTTATTTTTCTTCATTGTAACACCACTTCTCTGTCTTTTTTCCTATTATACCAAAAAGAAACAGGCAAGCAAACGTATCCCAAACATTAAATTTGTGAAAACTTTATTCAAACAGTCGTCCGATCTGTACTTCAAACACCAAATATAAATAACCGACACACTTCACAACTCAAAAACTTTAAGCGTAATCATTTATTGATAATATAATAAATAACTACTATATACAACAAACACAAATAACTTATGTCACAAGCGTAACTGTTGTAGTTTATTTATACTCTGTGCTATACTCAAAAACGATTAAACAACAAAATCATACAATTTAGGAGTGAATCAAATGAAAAGTCCAAATCGCACTTTTTATCTAGCTTTTTCTGCTATTTTATTAGCCTTATTAATTATCTGCGCTCAAATCGTCTTGCCATTACCGATGATTCCTTTAACCTTGCAACCCTTAGGCGTGGGTATGATTGGTACCTTATTACCTTTACCTTGGGCCGGGGCAACCATTTTAGCTTACTTAGCCTTAGGAGCACTAGGTTTACCAGTATTCGCTGGGGCTCATGGTGGGATCGCTGCCTTCTTAACGCCAAGTGGTGGCTACCTTCCATCCTTTTTCGTTTACGCTGTACTAGCCGCTCTTTTCTTGCGTAATCGTCAAAAAACTTGGATCAATATCTTTGTAGCCAACGTCTGTGCCGCGATGATTTATTTAGTGCTTGGTTCATTATGGCTATGCTTACCATTCATTGCTGGCATGAGCGTCAAAGCTGCCTTAATTGCCGGGACCTTACCGTTTGCTTTAC
Organism: Enterococcus cecorum DSM 20682 = ATCC 43198; assembly: GCF_000407565.1. GTDB lineage: Bacteria > Bacillota > Bacilli > Lactobacillales > Enterococcaceae > Enterococcus_E > Enterococcus_E cecorum. The sequence goes on along the minus strand of NZ_ASWI01000003.1, from coordinate 414,009 downwards.
CAGTTATTGGCGAAATTGCCGTTTATACCACCATTGCTACGGCTTTACACAAAGTCATGGCTAGACGTTTACGATAAACATACAAATGCCGATGAGAAGCAATTCCCATCGGCATTTTTAAAAAGTAGTAAAGAAATAACCGTCTCGCATGAAGCTCGCCTTGCGCTCAAAAGTTCAACAAACCTCTGCTTGAGATTGTTTCTTATGCATTTATTATAACTTATTGCGTGTTTTTTCACAAGCGTTTTCACCTTATCAAGTGGACATACTCGCTAAAAAGACTATCAAATAGAAGTTTTAAAGGCAATAAAAAGATACGCAGCCCTCAAAATCCAGCAACTCCGTATCTTTTATCACAAACTCTTTATACTTCTGATCCATTGGTCGCAATCACACGTTGATACCATGGATAAGAATCTTTCTTAAAGCGTTCAAGTGTACCATTTCCTTCATTATCACGATTAACATAAATAAAACCATAACGTTTCTTCATTTTTCCTGTCGTAAAGGATACACAATCAATGCAGCCCCATGGGGTATAGCCCATCAATTCTACACCGTCAATTTCAATGGCTTTTCCATTTCTTTAATATGACTCGCTAAATACGCAATACGATAATCATCATGAATTGTATTATCTTCATTTTTCACATCAATGGCACCAAAGCCGTTTTCCACAATGAATAATGGTTTTTCATAGCGTTCATAAAAAGCATTCAAAGCATAGCGTAAACCTTCTGGATCAATCGCCCAGCCCCAGTCAGACTCTTTGATATATGGATTTTTCACTGAATAGCTACTTCCGTCGTTAAACACTTGACTTGCATCGCCTTGTTTGGTGCTATCAACCGTATTTGACATATAGTATGAAAAGCTGATATAATCCACTGTTCCTTTTGCTAAATCCGCAACATCTTCATCTGTAATTGGAATTTGGAATCCTTTACGTTCGAAGCTTTCCGTAAAAGTAATCTGCTGGGTCGCTAAATCTACTGACTGTCGATATTGCTTTTTCCGATATTGATCGATAAAACTTGTCTTCACTACACGTAACAACCAAAATTTCATCTGATCAGGGGCATGCGTTTGACAAAGAATCTTATAATAGGCCTCACTAACTAACTGTTCTGCTTTTCTTTCATCTTTCGTTAGTGATAGCGCATACAAATACAAAGAAGGCGAAAACGCAAGATAACTTTCTTCAACTATTTTTCGATCCATCGTCATCGCCCTCCTTTCACTTAAGAGACGTTTGATAGTCAAAAACATTACAAGATTTTATGTATTTATTTTAACAAAATCTCAAAGACGATACTATGGCAGAAAAAGACACCTGCCTAGCTCAGACAGATGCCCCTTTGTTAATTAAAACCATATAATTTATGCACCAAACGATAAAAACCTATCACTATGATGCGGCCAGACTTACCTGGTAAATGCACACCAAAACCAAAGAAGCCACGGCGCAACTTGCGATAAAGCTTCACATCTTGCTTGCGGATATATTGCCATAATTCGCGTTTCTTGGCCAAACTTTCCTGACTGCCTTCTTTAATCAATAACACCGACGAAATCATCGTAATAATCTCAGCATACTTAAACATATAGGCTTGCAAATTCTTATCAGTCGTTGGATGTTGCGCAAAAAAAGCAATCATCCGGCGATTAATATACAGTTGTTGGTCAATACGCTTGATCATCACTTGCTCATTGACAGACTGATCCTCGCGCCCAATATAATAGCGATAAAAATCAACATCTAAATAATACATTTTCTTCACAGCGGGTAGTGGCTCAAAAACATACAAATTATCCACATAAAAAGTATGCTTAGGTAAAACTAAATGCTGCGATAACAATAATTGCCGACGATAAATCACCGAATGCATCAATAAATACTTACCCACTGGAAAACGCTTGGTCGCCTCCCAGCTAAATACTTGATTCGTTGGTAAAAAGGACGTATATTCGATGACTTTCTTACGTTTGGCCCCTTGTTTTTCATAAACGTAATTACTAATCAATAAATCAATCGGCTCAGTGAAACTAGCTAAACAGTCTAAAATCTTTTCATAAGCATCTGGATCCACCCAGTCATCGCTATCCACGACTTTCACATACTCACCTTTCGCATGCTTGATGCCCGTATTGACTGCCTCACCATGCCCACCATTTTCTTGATGAATCGCTCGTACAATCTCTGGGTATTGCGCTTGATAGTCATCCGCAATCTTGCCGGTGTTATCTTTTGACCCATCATTGACGATTAAAATTTCAACCCGACTGCCCCCAATAAGCAAAGATTCCACACAACGCTTTAAATAATCCTGGGAATTATAACTAGGGACGATAATACTCAATACTTTTTTCATTTTCAAATCTTTCCATTAAATTATCTAACTTTTGTTGCTAAACTTATGATAAAGAAAATACCAACGTTTTGCAAGGAAATTCCTTTAAACCACAAAAAAGAAGGGCAGCTCATCCACCCTTCCTTTGTCATCGATTATTTGACCACTGCTAAAATATTTTTCACAATATTTTCCACCGTGATACCATTTTCAGCTAATAATTCACTGGCTACATAACGGTCATGGAAAGCTTTATCTAAACCGTAATTTTGCACCTTCACATCGGTATTGCCTAAAAAGCTTGCGATTGTTTGACCATAGCCGCCATCCGTAATGCCATCTTCTAACGTCACCACTAGTTGATGATTATTGGCTAATTCCGTTAATAATTTTTCATCCACACCAGAGATAAATTTAGGATTAATCAAGGTTGCTTGGATATTTTCCTTAGCTAGTGCGGCGATGACTTCTTCCGCTAAACCAAAGAAATTACCGACACCCATTACAGCGACCTTGCTTCCTGCTTGGACGACTTCATTTTGATAAAGTTGATTGTAATCCGTCGTATCTGCTTTTCCTGTGCTGCGTAATGGCCCCACTGGCACACGAATGGCTATTGGATGATGGGTTTGTTCCAAGGACCAGTCTAGCATTGCCAAATATTCTTCTTGATTCGTTGGTGCAAGATAAACTAGGTTTGGAATATGACTTAAAAATGGAATATCAAAAATCCCTAGGTGGCTTTCATCATTCATACCATTCACCGAAGCACTGTACACCAAAATCGTGCCCGGTAAATCATTTAAGGCTAAGTCATGGGATATTTGGTCATAGCTTCTTTGCATAAAGGTTGAATATACAGCCCAGACTGGTTTAGTGCCATTTTTAGCCAATCCTGCCGTCATGGTTGCTGCTTGTTGTTCGGCAATACCGACATCAATAAATTGTTTGCCTAATTGTTTGCGTTGTTCAGGATTAAATAGCATCATCGGAGTACCTGCATTCACTGCGACCACTGTTTTATCCTTTTGCATTTTATCCCACAAAAATTCTGTGGTGAGATTGCTGTAAGTTTTCGCCCCAGTGCCACGTTTGACATATTCACCGGTTTCAAGACTAAATGGACCACCTGCATGGAATTTTTCACGATTTTCTTCTGCGAACTTGAAGCCCTTTCCCTTCACCGTATGCACATGTAACAACACAGGGTGATCCACATCTTTGACCGATTCAAACAAGTCGATTAAAGCATCTAAATCATTGCCTTCGTCTAAATAATGATATTCAAAGCCCAGTGATTGAAAGAAATTATCTTTCGCTTGACCATTTGATTCGCGCAAAGCTTTTAAATTACGATATAGCCCACCGAAGTTATCCGCAATTGATTGGTCATTATCGTTTACAATCACGATGATATTGCTGTTTTGTTCGGCGATATTATTCAATCCTTCAAAGGCTAATCCACCAGACAATGAACCATCGCCAATTAACGCCACAACATTGTAATTTTCTTGCTTTAAATCACGGGCCACCGCAATCCCATTAGCTAAAGCCAGCGAAGTCGAAGTATGCCCCACGGTGAATAAGTCATGTTCGCTTTCTTTCGGGTTGGTATAGCCAGACACATCATCAAAATGCGCAGGATCTAAAAAGGCTTGGGCACGACCCGTTAACATCTTGTGGATATAAGTTTGGTGTGAAATATCAAAAACCAACTTATCCACCGGTGAATTGAACACACGATGTAAAGCCACAGTCATTTCGACCACGCCTAAATTTGGCCCATTGTGACCGCCGTGTTGACTAATTTTGTTCAATAAAGCAGTGCGCGCTTCATCGACTAAAGTATGTAGTTGCGCCCGATTTAATTGTTTTAAATCTTTGGCATCAGTAATTTTTTCAAGAATCATGTTTCATCAATCCTTTTATGTATTATTGTACAAAAACTATCATACACCTTAAACCTAACTTTAAGGCAAGCGAAAAAAGGATTTTTTACTAAATTCCGCTGTATCTTGTCATCCATATGCTAGAATGAAAGAAAAATAAAGTGAAAGAAGGATAATCATGGACATTCGATTGATTGAGGAAACCCATGCGCAAGATATTAACCTAGAAAATGAGCCGTTTTTACTGCGCGGTAAGATGAAGATTCGCTATGATGAAACAGGACGGCACCACGAGGAAATATACTTTTCTCCTGAACAAATCACTGAAATGACCTTTCCCGATGAAAACTATCAGTATGAGGAAATGAAAAAGGATACTATCTTTCTCGGCGCTTACGAAGAGCAAACCTGTGTCGGCTTGGCTATCCTAACACCAGGATTTGGTCCTTGCTGCTATGTATCTGATTTAAAAGTAAAGCAAGCCTTACGTGGCAAAGGAATCGGCAAACAGCTTATCCAGGCAGCCTATCAATATGCGATAGGTGCAGGTTATAAAGGCTTAACGGTCATCGCACAAGATAATAATCTAGATGCCTGCCGCTTTTATCTTGCTTGTGGCTTTGAAATTGGCGGACTTGACACCAAAACCTATAAGCATACCAAACAAGCCGGAAAAGCGGATATTACCTTTTATAAATTTATTACCGAGTAACCATTCATTTCTCAAATCAAAAAAGTCTATCCCACATTTAAATACGAGGTGGATAGACTTTTTGTTTTAACTTAGACTTTCTAGCAACCAGACGATTCCTTCTACAATGACATGCAACACCACTTCAACCGACCCAGCAATAAAATGGTTTTTGAAATTTGAGTCCATGCAAACCACATCCTTTAGATTCCCCGACTCACATCCTGAATTCTTTTGCTAGTTTCATTTTAACCGTTTACTTACTATATTTCCTGAGGCTTACGACTGAATCTTCTAAGTTGATGACCTTTTTCAGGATACACAAAAAGCCCAGGAATTGCTCCTGAGCCTTTTGTTCTATGATTGATTATAGTAAATCGTTATTGTTTAAAGCATCTTCGGCAGCTAGTTGTGCTTCTACATCAGAAATGCTATACACGTTTTCGCTCGTTAAAGTTGCTTCTTTTGGTTCCATATTGCGGTAACGAGCCATACCAGTACCTGCAGGAATAATCTTACCGATGATAACATTTTCCTTCAATCCTAGCAATGGATCTTTCTTACCGCGGATAGCAGCATCTGTTAACACACGAGTTGTTTCTTGGAAGGAAGCAGCAGATAAGAAGCTGTTTGTTTCCAAGGATGCTTTCGTAATACCTAGCAATACTGGACGAGAAGTTGCTGGCACACCACCGTTTACGATTGTTTCGTAGTTTTGGTCTTTAAAGTCAGCAATATCCATTAAAGTACCTGGTAAGATGTTTGTGTCACCTGGATCCATTACACGGACTTTACGTAACATTTGACGAACCATTACTTCGATATGTTTATCCCCGATTTCTACCCCTTGCATACGGTATACACGTTGTACTTCGCGCAATAGGTAAGTTTCAACAGATAATACATCGCGAACTTGAAGTAATTGTTTAGGATCAATTGAACCTTCTGTTAATGGTTGACCACGGTGTACGATGTCGCCTTGAGCCACTTTCATACGCGCAGTAAATGGAACAGTATAAGTACGAGTATCGGTTTTACCTTTAATTGTAACTTCTTTAGTACGAGTTGAAGCTTCTTCATTAATCTCAATGACTTCACCAGTTACTTCAGTGATCACGGCTTGTCCTTTAGGATTACGTGCTTCGAAAATTTCTTGGACACGAGGAAGACCTTGAGTGATATCATCTCCGGCAACCCCACCGGTATGGAAAGTACGCATGGTTAACTGAGTACCAGGTTCACCGATTGATTGCGCAGCGATTGTACCGACTGCTTCACCGACTTCAACTTCACTACCAGTAGCCAAGTTGCGTCCATAACAGTGTTTACATACCCCGTGACGTGTATTACATGTAAATACTGAACGAATCGTTACTTCTTCAATCCCTGCATCCACGATTTGTTTGGCAATATCTTCGGTAATCAATTCATTTGAACCAATGATTACTTCACCAGTATTTGGATTGATAACAGATTTACGAGTATAACGACCAATCATGCGTTCTTCAAGAGATTCAATGTTTTCGTTACCTTCTTTAATCGCACGGATAACTAAACCGCGGTCAGTACCACAATCATCTTCACGAATAATGACATCTTGTGCCACGTCAACCAAACGACGAGTTAAGTAACCTGAGTCGGCAGTCTTCAAGGCAGTATCGGTCATTCCTTTACGAGCCCCGTGAGTAGAGATGAACATTTCCAAGACAGATAGTCCTTCACGAAAGTTAGAGATGATTGGCAATTCCATGATTCGACCATTTGGAGCGGCCATCAAACCACGCATTCCGGCAAGCTGTGTAAAGTTAGAGATGTTACCACGAGCTCCAGAATCTGACATCATGAAGATTGGGTTTTTAGAATCCAAACCTTCCATCAGTTTCTTTTGAATTTGGTCTTTGGCATCATTCCAAACACCGATAACACGCTCATATCTTTCTTCATCCGTAATCAAACCACGACGGAAAGTACGCGTAATATTGTCGACTTGTTTGTGGGCATTTTCAATAATATCATGTTTTTCGTGTAAGACCATGATATCGGCAATCCCTACAGTAATACCCGCTAAAGTAGAATGTTTGTAACCTAAGTCTTTCATTCTATCTAGCATGTGAGAAGTTTCAGTGACTTTGAAACGTTTGAAGACTTCAGCGATAATATTTCCTAAGTCTTTCTTCTTGAATGGGGCAACTAATTCTTGACCCGCAATTAACGCTTTAATGTCCGTACCAGGTGCAACAAAGTATTTATCTGGTGTTTGGACGGTTAAGTTAAAGCTACTTGGTTCGTTTAAGTAAGGGAATTCTTGTGGCATGATTGAGTTAAAGATAATCTTACCAACAGTCGTTACCATTAACTTAGATTTTTGTTCTTCAGTAAATGGTTTGTCCCCTAAGGTATTTGGATTCACAGCGATACGAGAATGTAGGTGCACATAGCCATTGCGCCATGCAGTTACCGCTTCGTCCATATCGCGGAAGATCATACCTTCACCTTCACGACCAGCTTCTTCCATGGTTAAGTAGTAGTTACCTAAGACCATATCTTGAGAAGGAGTTACGACTGGTTTACCATCTTTAGGGTTCAAGATGTTTTGAGCCGCTAACATCAATATTCTTGCTTCGGCTTGAGCTTCTTCATTCAATGGTACGTGAACCGCCATTTGGTCCCCGTCAAAGTCCGCATTGTAGGCTTCACATACTAATGGGTGCAAACGAATCGCACGGCCTTCCACTAAGACTGGTTCAAAGGCTTGGATACCTAGACGGTGCAAGGTAGGTGCGCGGTTAAGTAGTACTGGGTGTTCTTTAATTACATCTTCCAATACATCCCAAACATCATCTTCTTGACGTTCAATTTTGCGTTTAGCATTTTTAATATTTGAAGCTAATTCGCGTTTCACTAATTCATGCATGACGAATGGTTTGAATAATTCAATCGCCATTTCTTTTGGTAAACCACATTGATACATCTTCAAGAATGGTCCAACTACGATAACTGAACGTCCAGAGTAGTCAACACGTTTACCTAATAAGTTTTGACGGAAGCGACCTTGTTTCCCTTTCAACATGTGTGATAGAGATTTCAATGGACGGTTACCTGGACCTGTTACTGGACGGCCACGACGACCATTGTCAATTAAGGCATCCACCGCTTCTTGTAACATACGTTTTTCGTTTTGAACGATGATACTTGGTGCATTTAAGTCTAATAAACGTTTCAAACGATTATTACGGTTAATCACACGACGATATAAGTCATTCAAGTCAGAAGTCGCAAAACGGCCACCTTCTAATTGAACCATTGGACGTAAATCAGGTGGGATAACTGGAATAACATCCATCACCATCCAGCTTGGTTTATTACCAGAAGACCGGAATGCTTCTAAAATATCCAAACGACGGATCGCGCGTGTACGTTTTTGACCAGAAGCTGTTTTTAATTCTTCTTTTAATTCAGCAACTTCTGCTTCTAAATCGACACCTTCTAATAATTGTTTCACCGCTTCAGCACCCATCGCAGCCGTAAATTCTTGGCCGTATTGTTCACGTTTTTCACGGTATTCACGTTCTGTTAATAATTGTTTTTTCTCTAAGCTTGTGTTACCTGGATCGATTACGACATAAGAAGCAAAATAGATGATTTCTTCTAATGCACGAGGGCTCATATCTAGGACTAATCCCATACGTGATGGAATCCCTTTGAAGTACCAAATATGTGATACAGGAGCGGCTAATTCGATGTGGCCCATACGTTCGCGGCGCACTTTAGAACGAGTTACTTCTACCCCACAACGGTCACAAGTAATCCCTTTGTAGCGGATTCTCTTATATTTACCACAAGCACATTCCCAGTCTTTTGTAGGACCGAAAATACGTTCATCAAACAAGCCTTCGCGTTCAGGCTTTAAGGTACGATAGTTAATGGTTTCTGGTTTTTTTACTTCACCAAAAGACCAGCTTCTGATTTTCTCGGGAGAAGCCAAACCTATTTGCATACTTTCGAAATTATTTACATCGATCAAAAGGGGTTCCCTCCATTTCCTTTTTTCACTCGATTTTATACAGCAAGATAAGCGGGCAGAAAATCATCCCTTCTGCCACTACTTATCATTCATTTATACTTTTGACAAGCACGATTTTAGGCTTCGTCGTTGTCCTCTTCTTCGGCTTGAATAGCGGCTAAAGCTTCTTCTTCAGCTTTGCGTTGTGCTTCTTGTTGGGCTTTTTGTTTTTCAGCATATTTTGTTAAAGCATCAACGGTAATTAGATCATCGTCATCATCCATGTCACGTAATTCAATTTCTTGATCGTCAATGTCTAATACGCGCATATCTAAACCAAGAGATTGTAATTCTTTGACTAATACGCGGAATGATTCTGGCACACCTGGTTTTGGAATTGGTTCACCTTTCACGATGGCTTCGTAAGTTTTCACACGTCCGACAACATCATCTGACTTGTAAGTTAAGATTTCTTGTAAGGTATAAGCAGCACCATAAGCTTCCAGTGCCCATACTTCCATTTCCCCGAAACGTTGTCCACCAAATTGAGCTTTACCTCCAAGTGGTTGTTGGGTAACTAATGAGTATGGTCCAATTGAACGGGCATGTAGTTTGTCATCAACCATATGGGCTAATTTGATCATATACATGACACCGACAGAAATACGGCCATCGAATGGTTCCCCTGTACGTCCGTCGTAAAGGATTGTTTTAGCATCTTTAGCTAAATCAGCTTCACGAACCGTTGCCCATACATCTTCATCGCTCGCACCATCAAATACAGGTGTTGCAACATGAATACCAAGGGCACGCGCAGCCATACCTAAGTGTAATTCTAATACTTGTCCGATGTTCATACGTGATGGCACCCCTAATGGATTCAACATGATATCCACTGGTGTTCCGTCTGGTAAGAATGGCATATCTTCTTCTGGCATAATACGGGAAACAACCCCTTTATTACCGTGACGACCGGCCATTTTATCCCCTTCATGGATTTTACGTTTTTGAACAATATAAACACGTACTAACATATTTACGCCTGGTGATAATTCATCGCCAGCTTCACGTGTAAAGATCTTCACATCGTGGACAATACCGCCACCGCCATGAGGAACACGAAGAGAAGTATCACGAACTTCACGCGCTTTTTCACCGAAGATTGCATGTAATAGACGTTCTTCTGCAGATAATTCAGTCACTCCTTTTGGTGTCACTTTACCTACTAATAAGTCCCCGTCTTTTACTTCTGCCCCGATGCGGATAATACCCATTTCATCAAGGTTCTTCAAGGCATCTTCACCCACGTTTGGAATTTCGCGAGTGATTTCTTCAGGTCCCAATTTGGTATCACGTGCTTCTGATTCGTATTCTTCAATATGCACAGAAGTATACACATCATCTTTTACTAAACGACGGCTCATGATAACCGCATCTTCATAGTTGTAACCTTCCCATGTCATGAAGGCAACTAACACGTTTTGACCTAAAGCTAATTCTCCACCTTCCATTGATGGACCGTCTGCTAAAATATCGCCTTTAGCCACGCGTTCATGCAATTGAACTAATGGACGTTGGTTGTAACTTGTTCCTGAGTTTGAACGACGGAATTTCGTTACTTTATATTTATCTAAGGTACCATCTTCACGGCGAACGCGAATTTCACTTGCATCCACGTATTCAACGATACCATCGTGTTTACATAATAAAGCTGCTCCAGAGTCATGTGCTGATTTGTATTCCATACCAGTACCAACCCATGGTGCTTTAGGATTAATCAAAGGCACTGCTTGACGTTGCATGTTGGCCCCCATCAAAGCACGGTTAGAGTCATCGTTTTCTAAGAATGGGATACATGCAGTCGCCACGGCAACTACTTGTTTAGGAGATACGTCCATGTAGTCCACTTTTTCAACAGCAACTTCGATATTTTCACTTGTTGCACGTGCCATGACAACAGGTTCAGCAAACGTACCATCTTCGTTTAACTTACTGTTTGCTTGGGCCACAACATAATGGTCTTCGATGTCAGCAGTTAGATAATCAATTTGATCAGTTACGCGTCCTGTTTCACGGTCTACACGACGATATGGTGTTTCGATAAAGCCATATTTATTCACTTTCGCATAAGTCGCTAAACTGTTGATCAACCCGATATTTGGACCTTCAGGCGTTTCAATCGGACACATACGACCATAGTGAGAGTAGTGAACGTCACGAACTTCATATCCGGCACGATCACGCGTCAAACCACCAGGCCCTAACGCAGATAGACGACGTTTGTGGGCTAACTCACTTAGCGGGTTGGTTTGGTCCATGAATTGTGATAATTGAGAAGAACCAAAGAATTCTTTGATACTTGCAACTACTGGACGGATATTGATTAATTGTTGTGGTGTTAATGTTTCAGTGTCTTGAATTGACATGCGTTCACGTACCACACGTTCCATACGCGCTAATCCGATACGGAATTGATTTTGTAATAATTCTCCAACTGAACGGATTCGACGATTTCCTAAGTGGTCGATGTCATCCACTTTACCGATACCTTCCATTAAGTTTAAGAAATAACTCATACTTGCGATAATATCTGCAGGACGAATCGTGCGCACATCGCTTGGTAAGTAGCCATTGCCAATAATATTAATTTCACGTTCTGGATCTTTTGGTGAAAAGACTTTGATTACTTGAACAGTCATCGGCTCAGTGACAACCCCATCTTCTGAAGGATAGTAAGTAACACTATTCAAGCCGTTTTCTAATTGTTCAGCAATGCTATCAATCACTTGGTGTGTTAAGACTGTGCCTTTTTCAACTAGAATTTCACCGGTTTCAGGATCTACTAAAGTTTCAGCTAAAGTTAAGTTTAAAAGACGTGTTTTTAAGTCTAATTTCTTATTCACTTTGTAGCGACCTACTGCAGCAAGGTCATAACGTTTTGGATCAAAGAAACGCGCATTTAAAAGATTTCTTGAGCTGTCGGCTGTCTTGGGTTCACCCGGACGTAAACGCTCGTAAATATCTTTCAAGCCTTCTTCTGTACGTGAATCACTCGCATTTTTATGTAAATCTTTTTCGATGGTGTTACGTAATGATTCGCTATCTCCAAAAATTTCAAAAATCGTATCATCCGAACCAAAACCTAACGCACGAACTAACACTGTCAATGGAATCTTACGGGTACGGTCAATACGTACATAAGAAATATCTTTGCTATCTGTTTCCATTTCTAACCATGCGCCACGGTTAGGAATGACAGTTGAACCGAAACCTTCTTTACCATTCTTATCTACTTTCCCATGGAAGTACACACCCGGAGAACGGACTAATTGTGAAACGATAACACGTTCTGCCCCGTTGATGATAAAGGTTCCTTGTTCAGTCATTAATGGGAAATCGCCAAAGAATACTTCTTGTGACTTGATTTCGCCAGTTTCTCTATTTGTCAAACGTAATGTTACATGTAATGGTGCAGAATAGTTTGCATCGTGTGCACGTGCTTCATCTACATCATACTTAGGTGTCTTCAACTCATAATCTACGAATTCTAGAGATAAATTGCCGTTGAAATCTTCAATCGGTAAAATATCTTCAAACATTTCTCTTAGTCCTTCATCTAAGAACCATTGATAAGAATCTGTTTGAATCTCAATCAAATTCGGTAATTCCAATACTTCACTGATACGTGCGAAACTTCTACGTTCGCGGTGCTTTCCGTATTTTACTACGTGTCCAGCCAAGCTCTTCACCCCTTCAAAAATCTTTCAAAATAGCTACCAACCAATATTACTTTTTTGTTACAAACATTAAACTTAGGTAACAAATCGTATTTTTTGCGGCTTTAAGGCAAAAAAAAATCAAAAATAGAAAGTGTTCAAATCCCTGTTCTACTTTTGTTTTCCTTATGCTACAGCCGAAACGGACAATATTTCGTTCCTACTGATAATACTTTTTGATAGTTTTTGCATCTATATATTGTAGACAATTCTAGCCTATTTGTCAAGCTTTCATGAAATTTTTCATTTTTATTCTCAACATTGATTTTTCATCCCTATGTGCGAATAAATCCAAAAGTTTTCCCACCTATACTCTAGAAAATGATGAAATCACAAAGTTTTTACACTTATATTCTAGAAAATGATGAAATCACAAAGTTTTTACACTTATATTCTAGAAAAGTAAAAAAACCGAGAACTTCCACAGAAAAGTTTCTCGGTTTTTAACTAATATGACTCTGTAAAAATATTCTAGAATATGCGCAAAAATTTACGTCTTCTTTTTCAAACTTATACTCACTAAAAGAAAAATAAGGAACATTCCCATTGCAACCAAACTAAAACTTTGGAATACAACAAAAAGCGCAGTGACATCAGGTGAAAATACTCCCACTGCCAAAACAAAGCCCCCCGAAATACTCCGACTTAAAACTTCATCCCACACCATGTAATTTTGAATCTCTTCATCAGGTAAACTTTGTTGTACATAAACATTTTGCACAAGACCAGCAATCGTTTGTCCAACCGCAAGTAAAATGTAACTAAATAAAACCTGAAAATAGCTTTTAGCAAACGAAAACAGAATCAAATACAAAATATAAATAAACATTCCTATTAAGAATACATTTTTAGGTGATTTAAACTCTTTTTTAAAACTCAACAACACACTCGTCACCAAAAAACAACCAGCTAAAAATGAGAGCGAAAAAGAATATTGCTGCTCGCTCAGTCCTATTCCTTGGATAAGATACCTCACTTCATACGTATCAAAAAGTACCCCTATTGAACTTAGCAAACCTATCACCATCATCATCAAAAAAGCAGTCGGATGTCTCATAATACTCATAAATTGATAATTATGTCTGACTTTCTCTGCTTGTTTAGTCTTTTTGTCCTCATTCATTTGGATATGCATAAATAACAAGCCTATCGAACCAATTAATACTAGCAAAGCATATAAGACAAATAGATAATGCTGATGATGCATGAGATTAACCCCAACAATCATCGGCGCTAAAAAATAAGAGAGCGAACCAATACTTGTATACACTGAATTAAACCGAATTAAATTATTACTAGCAATTAAATTGGGAACCGTCGCATACAACTTGCTAGAAAACAACGTATTGCATATCTCTAAAAGAAAAACGAGTAAAAACAGTACCAGTGATTCAAAGTAGAAAGCAAGTAATATCAACAAGAGCGCTTTCGTCACTTCCAGAGAAAATAGCACCATTCGACTATTGCTTTGTGGCAAATAATTTTTGACTTTAGCTGCGACTAGGCTGGCTAGTAGCTTCACCGCCCAAAAATACATCACAAAACGCACAGAAATTCTCGATAAATAAATGTTAATCAATATCGTATAACCATATTCAGCAATCAGCGAAATAAAACGATTCGCATAAATAATCGTTGCATTTTTATTTTTCATCATCCTTTAGATTTCCTTCTTGAATTTTCAATAAACGAGTCACAAATTGATAAAACATGATTGCATTATCTCCTCCCACTAAAGGATTATATTCAACAATATCACAAAACAATATCTGACCGACACTAAATATCCATTCGATAAAATATAATAAACAAGTAAAATTTATCCCTCCAATAATAGGAAAAGAAACTGAATCAAATTCAGCAGGTGATACCACATCCATATCAACAGACAAGTATATATCGTTCGTTCTTTCTATTAACTTACTTATACTTTCTTTTACGTATCGGCTATTATACTCTAAATCACTGCTACTGAACAAGTATATTTTTTCATGTTTCGCACACTCATGATATATATTTCTATATCCTAGAACAATAATATATTCGTATTCATCTAATAGTTCTTCAATAAAGTTCCAGTTACAGATTTCACTAGTATGATTAGGAAAATAATCCAAATGTGCATCAAATATGATTAATAGTGATTTATTTGTCATTATACTTTTACTTAAAGTGTAAGTTATAGAATGATCTCCACCAATAGCTAAACTAATATCATTATTAAAAATCAATTCATTCATGTATCTAAAATTAACTTCTGAGTTTGGTAAGTTATTGAACTTAACAGTAATCAAATTTAACTTCAAAATTCCTTTCATTATATGTTGCTCATAAAACTTTTGTATAGCAAATCGACACCCCGGAATCTTACTTGAAGCATCATAATCAATTAACAAAATATTTTTCACTCTAAAATCTCCCTAAAACTCGGCGGAGTAATTCCTGTTAAACAAAACGCCATTTTACACTCTAATATGTCTGGATCATCAATATTACCTCTATACGACTCTGCTCTGCTTCTACAACCGCCATTACAAATATAATTTAATTTACACTCCTCAAAATACTTACAACGAATATTCCTTATTCTTTTAAAAAAAGTTGAACTTTCCCAAATTTCTTTCAAACTTTGACTCCTAACATTTCCACCAGAAAATTTATTAGACGATAACGTAGGACAAAAAGTAACATATCCCTCGTTATTTATATACACATATGAGTTACCAGCTTCACAATAAAAACAACTAGTATTAATTTTTTTATGTTGCTTTAATTTGCTAAAGTCCACACTTTCTATTCTTAGCATATTATCAATATACACCTCATCAGGTAACTGTAATTCATCACCTCGTTCAAACGGGATAAATTTATCATAACGAAAACGGATATCCAGTTTCCGAGATAAAGACTCTAATGCATCAATTTCAGAAATATTCGCACTATTTAAAACCACATTTACCTCAACTGGTACACCCATTTTTTTTAACCACAATATATTGTTGTATGTTTTTTTGAATGAGCCTTTACCTCTAATATAATCATGAACCTCTGGAGTGCCTCCATCCAAACTTACTTTGAAGCTGATTCTATCACTTAAAACAATAATACGTTTAATATTATCATTTAAGTTAATTAAATTTGAAAAAATTGTAATATTCATACCTGTCTGGAGTAAATAAATTAAAATTTTTTCAATATCAGTATGAAGCAAAGGTTCTCCACCTGTGATACAAAAATTCATAACACCTAATCTTTCTGATTCATCTATAATTTTTAAAATATCTTCTACTTCTAAATCATCTGTATAACTTGGTATATAACAATGTTTACACCTCAAATTACACCTATTCGTTATCTCTAATTGAACCGTTCTCAACGGTATTTTCGAATAAAATTGAATCAGCTTAACCGTTTTTCTATTTATAACAATATTCCTAGACTTAAAAAATGATAATACAGATTTCAAAGATTTTGGAATATCATATCCAACGGTATCCGTATGTCTCAGTAAATATTCAATTGATAATAGATGAGATTTTTTTATTACATATGCCTTTTTTTCGGAATTATCAAGCATTATCCCCGTTTTACTGTAATCGTTAAAAAAAACAGATATACTTCTACACATAACTACTACATCAGCCTCCAACTAACGTTAGTAAAAAAACAAAAAATATCAATATAGTTATTATTCTTCAAACTGAATTTATGTAAATAAAAAATATATTGCATAAATTTTTGATAATTTTCAAAAATACTTAAACTCGAATAAGTATAGATCACTTTATATTTCAAAAGCAACAAAGGTGTATCTATATCACCAATATAAATACACCGAGGTTGCTTTATAAATCTTGTTCAATTTCTACAAGTCCACTAATACTTGGGGGACATCTTCCCTTCATTGAATCCACAATTTCCGAAACTGACGTAGGAACAATTTCTAAAATTTCCGTTTTTCTTTCCATTTCTTCTACTTTCTCAATAAGTTTAATTTCCTCTAACGCTGTCTCCATATCAAAGACCTCCTCAAGCATTTTTAAGATTTTTACATAGGAATCTTCTAACCTATTTCAACAGTCTCAACTTGTGTTTATTTCGTACATCTTTGCTAAATTCATTACGTAAAATGATATATTGATTGGTACGATTAAAAAGCTTTAGTCTATCCATATTTTTATAAAATGTTTCTTTAAAAATTACAAATAGCGTATCAGATTGCGATGGTGTTAATTCCATAGAAAACTTATCCCATCTAAACTCCAAGTAAAACATCAAATACTCATCTATTATAGAAGCTTTACAATTCAAAAGCCTGTATTTCATCCTGTTTTTAAACATTTTTTGATAATCTAATTCAAATTCCAACCTATTTTTGGAAACACCCGTGTCTAAAGTGGTTATGGGCACTTTAGAACGAATATACTCATGAAGTATCGGCAAGCAATCTTCTTGATTTATAGCTGTTGGAGAATCATTTTTATATTCAAACCTTGGACAAGGATGAAAAGATACTATATACCAATTTTTTATTTTTTTAATCTTCAACGGATATAATTGACATGTCAACGGCTTATCCAACCCATAACAAGTAATTTCACATCCATCATCTGTGTGAAACCAACAATTTCTCCCACAATTCAACAATGTATAATTTGATTCTAATGTTTGCGAAAAATCAAATAACATTTTAACAACATCATCATGATTTTCATTATTTCTAATAAACTTTGATGAGCTTTTTTTAGTCAGCAATAAATTATTTTTTAAAAAACAACATTGTCCTCTACACTGAAAACAATTATATGAAACCGCATTATCAAGGAATGTAAAATGAATATTGATTTCCTCCACCTCCCACATATTTATTTCCAAAATCAAAAGGAATGTCATGGATTAGTGAATCTATAGCACACTCAAAACACCTCTAATACCTTGCAATTACACTATATACTCATGTTTTTCTGGTTTCAATAATTTTTGTCGCGAACAACAGTAAATATAGGCTGAACAACAAGTCTAATAAAATTTGCTTATTACGTCTACTATATTAATTTTTTAGTGACATTAAAATAAACTTCTCAAAATTTTCTATTAAATTGGTATTATACTGAGAAATAGTGGACTTCTATTTTATCCTGGACAATGTTTATCATAGGTGTTTTTCTGCATCAAGTTGCGTTAAGCATGTATTATTTTTTAAACAGTTGATGTATTGTGCCTCGGCTTCTTCACAAATTTTATACAGTTTTAGTGTAGCGAATACACTATCTCCAGTTCCTGATTTGAGACTATTGTCAAATAATGGACAAGCAAGGGTTTGATAAATCCACCTACACCGTTAGAAGTATAGTGATTTTCTGCACATAACTGTAATTTCAGATAATATCCAGTTACACAACCAAAATCAACGAATGTGGGGACCGTATATTTGGTAATGGACGTTGTAATTTG
Organism: Enterococcus cecorum DSM 20682 = ATCC 43198; assembly: GCF_000407565.1. Taxonomy (GTDB): domain Bacteria; phylum Bacillota; class Bacilli; order Lactobacillales; family Enterococcaceae; genus Enterococcus_E; species Enterococcus_E cecorum. The sequence goes on along the minus strand of NZ_ASWI01000003.1, from coordinate 395,845 downwards.
CTTGTTCTCGGCATCAAAAAATGTCTGTATGGGTGATAATAAAATCACTGTCTTCATGAAAAGATGCACTTTATCAAGTAAATCTTGATTCACTTTTGTAGTTCTTCAATATTCTTTTCGGTAAAACAATCTAAAAAGCGAGAAATGGTAGATTGAGAAGCAAGGGGTTCTTTTTCTAATAATAACTGTCAGATAGAATCTTTACATAAAATATTGATGTCACTACCTGTGTCATATCTCTCAATAATCTAAATAATAATTTATTCTAAAAAGATTGTATTACAGTGTATAAGTTAGGTACAAATATCATGAAAATAGAGATATTGATTGGTTAGATACTTAAAACAAGAAGATGTAACAGTTGTTTGACTATAAAAAATCTGGCATCACTAGTTAAACATCTATTATCATTGGAAAATAGAAAGATTTGAAAAAAATTAAAGCCAAATTAAATCATTGAAAATTAAAGCCTGATTAAATTATTATTGTGCAAGTTAATTACAAGTATTATAATAAATATGTACAGCTATTAGCGAGGTGATTCGAATGATTTTTGCAATCTGCGATGACGAACGACTTTTTCAAGAAACATTAGAAGAACAATTATATTCTCTATGCAAAAAAATGAAAATTGATGTAACTATATTAAAATTTAATAATGGACAAGAAGTCCTTAATTACATAACTAAACCTCATTCCACCTCCATTGATATGCTATTTTTAGACATTGATATGCCAGAAATGGACGGACTCACATTAAAAGATAAGTTAAGCAATCAAAAATTAGTACGATATATCGTCTTTACTACAAACCATCAAGAACATATATATGAGGCCTTTGGTACAAAAACATTAGGCTTTTTAAACAAACCTACGAATGATTTTGACTTAGAGAAGAAAATTCAACAATACCTGCAAATCACTGAAAAAGAAAAAGTGCTTGAATTTACCGATATCTTTAATGTTATTCATCGTCATTCTATAGATGAATTTGTGTACTTCAAAGTAGATGATCGCTATATCGAAGTACACTTAGTAAATAAAAAAGACAATTTTCTGATTTTAAGTCGAATAAAAGATTTAGAACAAAAATTTGTAGAACTACCTTTCATCAGATGCCATAAATCGTATATTATTTCATTAATACAGTCGGAAAAAATTACTGTAACCTCAGCTAGCTTATCTAACCAAGAAACCATTCCTGTAGGGCGAAGATTCTATCCAAAATTAAAAGAAGCTTATTTTACATTTAGGAGAGATTTGGTATGGAGAAGCATTTAATTCCCTTTTTATGGGACTTATTAAGAATATTTTTCGATGGTAGTGCTTGTTTATTAGGGTATCAAATTCTAGAGGGCTTTTCTTTTTCTAAAAATATAACTAAATGGTTACTGGTAACAGGTGGCATGATAGCTATTTATTTCCTTTTTCTTGATACTTTACCGCCAATTTATAAAGAGCCCTTATGTATATTACTTTTTTCATTAATTCATCTATTAGTTGAACCACCCAATCGCAAACGTGCCCTAGCAATCTATCCGTTTATCTACCTAGCAACTTCAGCTATTTCAGTAACTCTATTGATGTTTGAAGGAATTTTAATAAACGGAAAAATCATTCATTTAATTTATAGTGATTTTTATTCTTTTCTACTTGTAAATATCTGTACACTTGCTATTTTGCTTAGTATTTTATATTATCGTAAAAAATTCAACAACAATCCTATTGAATTGACGATTAGACAATATATTATTTTCTACACAACAGTCTTTGCAACGCTCGCCATTCTCAGCGCTTGGCAATATGTTGCTATTCATTTTGACAATTCAAGAACATTCGTAGTTATTGGTAGTTGCACTTCTATTGCTTGTCTGTTACTCCTATATTTAGTTGTTTACCAAGCATTCTTAAATACAAATCGGCACTTATTAGAGGAAAAACAAAGATTACAAGATAAATTTTATCAAATGCAGCAGGAATATTTAAAAAATAAAATCAAACAAGATACGCAACTCAGAAAATTCCGGCATGACTACCAAGCGCATATGATTATCTTAAACACACTTATCGAAAAGCAGGACTATACTGCTCTAAAGGATTATCTAAAAAAAATGAACGAATACTCGTTACTCGAAAATCAAAAAAAATATACTGGTAATTTGATTATAGATTCTTTATTAAAAAATTTATTGGATCAAGCCAAAAGTAAAGGAATCGATGTAACAATTAACGGGCATTTACCACTTGAACTAGAAACCGATTCTTATGATTTAGGTGTCGTTTTCTACAATTTATTCAAAAACGCCTTAGAATCAGCCGAGAAAATGCCCGTAAATCAGCGGTGGATTGAAATTACAGTCAGTGAATTTACCAAATGTCGTCCTTATCTAAGTATAGTCAATCCCGTGAATCATCCAATTAAAATTGAGAACAACACAATTGTTACCTCTAAACATGATACATTTAATCATGGATTGGGACTAAGAAATGTCAAAGATATTGCTAAAAAATACGATAATCAATTCAATTTATTTTATAAACAAGGAACTGTTATTGCTGAAATTTTCCTTTAGTATTTATCTTAACTGTCATTCACCACAGATTTAATGTTGTTGAGCAAACTCCTTCTAGTCAAAAATAAAGAAGTTGCTAAACTAGTCATATCAAGAACTAGTAGGGGGAAAATAGTTATGATGTTATTGACAAATGATCTTACTTGGTTTTTTGAATGGATTCGAGGAAAAAAGTAAGTTGGATATTTCAATTAGAAAGAAATCGCACAATTGTTGATGAAACATTTGTGCGATTATTTATTACTTAGGATAACCATAAAAGGTTTTTTATAGCACTATGATTCTCTCATCACAAACCAATGAATGACAAGTAGTAACCATAATATCAAGCCTATATATGTCTCGCAAACGGAGGTATAACTAATCAAATAGAAAAATACGCCACTGAGGGTAATTACCTCTGAAACAATTATTTTTTCACGCGGTAGGAAACGAGAATCTTTAAACCAAGCGTAAAAATATAAAATCATTAATAAAATTTCTACCACAATCACTAAAGCTAACACAAATAACGGCAATGTCTTGAATACGTCTTTTTCTAAATAGGCCAATTGAAAAGCAACCGTGGACATGATTAGATATTCCCATCTTACCGGCAGAGAGGGCTGTTTTTGTTTATCGAAACGCTTAGCCCATATGTAGAAACGATAACAACTTAATCCCGCACTCAACCATAGCAAAACACCTATAGCTACCATATTAAATCCACCATACAAGCTCGCCACACTCACAAGTAAAAAGCAAGCCAAATCCACATATGGCGTTTGATATTTTTGTGAGATAAAAATGTAAAATACACCAAATACTACCATCCACAACAATTTTACCCCTCCACTCTCTAATTATTTTCTCAAAATTATTGTAACAAAAAAAACGTTTATTACAAATAGCAAAAAGAAGAACCCCAAATGATAGGATTCTTCTCTACATTATTTCTTACATCACTAACAATGCCACAAAACCGATTAAATTATTTAAGAAATGAACGGTTATACTTTCATTTAAGTTTTCGTGACGTGCATAGGTAGCGGTCAAAATCAAACTCATCACTAAGTAAATCAGTACATTCCATTCGAGCGTTTGCACATGTAACAGTGTAAAGATCAGCATTGCTACAATAAATGCCACTTTTTTATTACGAATCGTCTGAAACACTAGCGAGCGACAAAAAAATTCTTCTACTATTGGTGCCACAATCAAAATCATCAGTCCCATATACCAACGTGGCAGACTATTCATAGATTGCTCGATTACCTGTTGATTAACTGTATTACCAGAAATGCCTAGAAACTGAAAGATTAATTGTAAAGCGAGTTGCGAAATATAGGTTAAGGCAAACATCCCTAAAATAAATTTCCAGTTTTGTTTCGTAATCGTTTGACGCAGTGGCTTTAGCGAACCATTCTTTCTAGCAAGATAGCAGGCAACACTCACAACTATCCCCATCAATAAAACACCAATTGCTAATACAAATGATTGATTATCCGATATTTGCTTTCCGATAATTGGAAAGACAAAAGCAATCTGATCCAAAAGAAATAATCCGATAAACAATAATATAGCCAATAAATAGCGAATAATTGGATTTTTAATATTTTCCATTTTTTACGCCTCCTTTTAGATAACAAATTCATTATACTAAAAACAGACCAAAAACACTATCCGTCTCTGGTCTAAGTTGGATAATTTTAACCATAAAATGATTGACAAGTACAATCTCTACTTCTTTTCAAAATCTTCAAAGGCATCTTTTGCATCACAAACTCTTCCTGCAAGCACATCGTTCATTCCTGCTTGCAATAAGTCAGAAATTTCTTCTTTACTTAATCTCCCCATATCGATAGTTTCTGGTGCATGAGGCAAGGCAACTTTAAAAGGGATTCCTCCTGTCAGTGCGATTTGATTCAAATACATATCTATTGCAGTAGACATCGGTATCCCTAATTTAGACAATACACTTTCTGCTTTTTCCTTAACTGAAGCATCCACTCTTAAATTTAATGTCGCATTTTTGACCATCGACTATCCCTCCTTCATGTACAATTGTAACGCAAACGACATTACTATTCAACTCGATTGACCACTTCCTTTGATTCAAAAAAACAGACCAGAAACACTATCCGTCTCTGGTCTAAGTTTATTGGTATTCATTAGGCTTGAGCGACTTTTTTCTCTCTAACCTTTTCTTCTTTTTTCTTTCGTAACATATCGCCTGGTTTGACTGGTTCAGCAACCGGCATTGTTAAGAGCATCATCGGATTTGGTGCACGATCAATCATTTCGCCCTCTTCATTTTTCATCCATTCTACACTTTGATGGAAATGATGGAAGCCAGGTCCATAAATCTCGATTTCATCGCCTACGCTAAAGTGATTTCTTTGGCGAATGGTCGCAATTTTGGTCTCTTCATCATAGCTAATTACTTCACCAATAAATTTATATTCTGGAATTTTACGACGTGGACCAAATAATTGTTCATTTTCTGTTGGGATATGATAGTAAAAACCAGTCGCTAATTCACGTTGCGCCACTTTCCATAGTTCATCAATCCACTCTTGTTTGCAGACATAATTTTCTGGATCTGCCATAAAGCTATCCACGGCTGCACGATAAACATTACATACCGTTGAGACATAGTGAATAGACTTCATACGGCCTTCAATCTTGAAACTATCTACACCATTTTTAATCAAGTCTGGCAAATGTTCAATCATCGACATATCTACGGCACTCATCGAAAACTCTTCCGCAACTGCCCCATTTTTCACCAAGCTGCGACGTTCAGTTCCGAATGGCATGTCATATAAGTCATATTTCCAACGACAAGATTGTGAGCAACCGCCACGATTGGCATCACGCATGGACATATGGTTAGACAATGTACAACGCCCTGAATAAGAGATACACATCGCCCCATGAATAAAGGCTTCAATCTCGATATCCGTATTTTGGCGAATCGTTGCGACCTCTTCCATAGAAACTTCACGCGCTAATACCACACGCTCTAAACCTTCTTCTTTCCAAAATTCTAAGGTTTCAAAGTTGGTGGCTGAAGCTTGTGTGGATAAATGAACAGGCAATCCTGGTGCTTCAGTAATACAAATTTCGATTAAAGCCGGGTCTGAAACGATAACCGCAGAAATCCCCACATCACGCAATTCACGGAAAAATTCACCAGCCCCTGCTTGGTTGGCTTCGTGCGTGACCATATTAGCCGCCACATAGACTTTGGCATTGTGCGCCTTGGCAAACTCCACGCCTTCTTTCATTTCTTCATAGGTAAAATTACCCGCACGTGAACGCAATCCATAGGCATTTCCACCAATATATACAGCGTCTGCCCCATAATGGATGGCTGTTTTTAATTTTTCGAGTGTCCCAGCTGGTGCTAGAATCTCGGGTCGTTTATATTGAACAGTCATGATAGTCTCTCCTTATTTAATAGCATCTGGTTCGATATAGTAAAAACCAGTCGTTAATTCGCGATTGACAGGATGATTTGCCTCAATCGTAGCGACAAGTTGTGCTTGCAATTCATCGGTAAAATTGTTCGCTTCAATGGCTTTTCTGGCCGTATCAAAAGCCTTCGCAATCGCCACAAAGCCTTCTCCAGGGCAATAGATACCGTCTAATTTCCAAGTCGTAAAATGATAGGCCACTAAATCTGTTAATTCATTCATCAATTGAATATCTTTATCAGCAAAAATATGCGTGCCATGGCTATCTTCGTAAATCGAATAATGGGTTTCTTCTTTTTTTGGTTCACTTAAGAATAGTCCGCGCTCTTTTTTCACCGATTCTTTTTGTTGCGTAAAGTTATAGTAATTTTGTAAAAGCGGACGTAAGGATTGATGGATGCAAGTCGCGCCATAGACTAAAACTTCTGCGGGGACTTGTAGCTCTTGAGACATCACTTTCATCTCTTCAAAAGGCACTTCGCGGGCAAGGACAGCTCCTAATGCGCCTTTTTTCGCCCAGAAGTTAATTTGACGCGCACTCGTAACCAATGTTTCCCCATCATAAATAAAAGGTACGGTCAATTCTGGATTTTTGCGCATCACATAGATAATCCCAGGGTCGCCAAGGGAAATCACATCTACATTGATTGAACGTAGAAAAGCCAAGTATTCAGGGATTTCTTTCATCTTTTCCGGATGCATAATCCCGTTTACCGCAATCATCGCTTTTTTGCCGTGCTGATGGGCTAAGTCTACTAATTGTTTTTGTTCTTCTCTGGTAAAGCTGGCTGGCAAGCGTAGGCCAAAACGTTCTTCACCAAAAAAGATAGTATCTACATACGGTAATAATTGCTCAGCTTGGGCCAAAGATTCTACCGTTGCGACAATATTAATCATCAAAAAACCTCAATTCTTTGTCATAATTCAAATTTATATGTAACAAGCACTATTTACTGTATCATTAATTCAGTGTTTGTGCAATGAAACGGCGCCGACTTTTTATTGATACTTATGTTATTTCTTGAAAGATAACAACGATTAAAAATAGGATGATTCTAAAGGATTAAAAAACTTTCTCGTTAAAAAAATATTTCACAATTGATATTTTTATCGTATCAAACCTATCTGAGCGAATCCACCGATTTTGTGATACTTAACACGAAATCATTAAAAAGCAAGCCCTTCTTTTTAAAACAACTTCAAAAACAGACCAGAGCACAATGACCCCAGTCTGCTGAAAATCTATCTTATTTACCACTACCGACAAGTTCAAGCGGTTGGGTTTTGCTATTCTTGACAGTCAAAGTGATATTGCCTTTAGAAGCACCGATTGTCACTGCATCGCCTAATTGAACTTGGCCAGAAATCAACGCTTCACTTAGCTTATCTTCAATTTCACGTTGCAATGCCCGACGAATTGGCCGTGCACCGTATTCTGGATCAAAGCCGGCTTTACCGATGACATCAATGGCACTTGGCGTAATCTTCAATTGAATGCCTTGTTCTGCCATACGTGCGACAATTTGACGACTCATGATTTTCACAATTTCATGAATTTCGCTCGCATCTAATGAATTAAAGACCACAGTTTCATCGATACGGTTCAAGAACTCTGGACGATATGCTTTCTTCAATTCTTCTAAAATACGTTTTTCCATCGCTCTTTGGTCTTTGCTTTGGTCCACCGCATTGAAACCGACACTCTTTTCTTCGCGTAATTGCGTTGCACCTAAGTTAGAAGTCATAATCAAAATCGTATTTCTAAAATCAACTTTGCGTCCCTTGGCATCGGTTAAGTAACCATCATCCAAAACTTGTAATAAGATGTTAAAGATATCTGGATGGGCTTTTTCTACTTCATCTAACAAGATAACAGAATAAGGTTTGGTCCGTACTTTTTCTGTTAACTGTCCGCCTTCTTCATAACCTACATACCCTGGAGGCGAACCAATCAAGCGTGAAGTCGAGTATTTCTCCATGAATTCAGACATATCTACCCGAATTAACGCATCTTCACTACCGAACATCGCTTGGGCTAAGGCTTTGGCTAATTCCGTCTTCCCTACCCCAGTTGGCCCTAAGAACATGAAAGAACCAATTGGACGGTTTGGATCTTTTAAGCCACTTCTTGCACGGCGAATAGCTCTAGACACCGCTACGACTGCTTTATCTTGACCGACGACTCGTTGATGCAAGATTTTTTCTAGATCCATCAAACGTTGACTTTCTTTCTTAGCGATTTGTTGCACAGGCACACCGGTCCATTGTGACACAACTTCAGCCACATCTTCGGCACTCACCACTTGCAACTCTTGATTTTCGATTTGTTTTTGTTGGGCTTGTGCTAATTTTTCAGCAATTTTCCGCTCTTCTAAACGCAATTGAGCTGCTTGTTCAAACGCTTGATTATAAATGGCTTCTTCTTTTTCTGCATTGACCCGAACCAATTCATTTTGTAAATCAGCAACCTTTGAAGGCTTGTTGCTAGCATCTAAGCGGACCTTAGCTGCTGATTCATCAATCAAATCAATGGCTTTATCTGGCAATTGACGAGAATGAATATAGCGCACCGACATCGTTACAGCTGCTTCAATCGCTTCATCGGAAATTCTCAATCCATGGTGTTCTTCATAGCGTGGACGCAAGCCTTGTAAAATCTGAACGGCTTCTTCTTGACTAGGTTCATCGACTTGCACTTTGGCTAAGCGACGTTCTAAAGCACTGTCTTTTTCCACATATTTTTGATATTCATTCAGGGTGGTCGCACCGATTAATTGGATTTCGCCACGGGCAAGGGCTGGTTTTAAAATATTGGATGCATCCACAGAACCTTCTGCACTTCCCGCACCAATCAAGGTATGAATTTCATCAATAAAGAGAATAATATGACCATCATTGTAGATTTCGTCAATGATTTTCTTCAAACGTTCTTCAAATTCGCCTCTAAATTTCGTACCAGCGACTAAAGAACCCATATCTAGCATCATCACGCGTTTATGCAACATATCTTCTGGCACTTGACCATGAATAATGCGTTGCGCCAAACCTTCCACAATTGCCGTTTTTCCAACACCAGGTTCCCCAACAAGTACAGGATTATTTTTTGTACGTCGGCTTAAAATTTGCACTAAGCGGCGGACCTCTTTATTCCGGCCAACCACTGGATCTAAGCGTTGTTCGATGGCTTGACGGGTTAAGTCACGAGCCAAGGCATCCAACGTTGGGGTACCTTCCATAGTTTCTTGTTTTGCTTGGGTTGGTTGCTTACGACGATTAGGTGTTTGCATTTGATTGCGTGTAGGTTCTTGACCCATTTTCTTCTTCAATAATTGACGCATTCTTGACAAACTAAGCCCTAAATTGAGCATAATGCGTGAAGCTAAAATTTCTTCATCGCGTAATAAACCTAAAAGTAAATGCTCCGTCCCGATTTTTTCAGCACCAGAACGTTTGGCTTCATCATTGGCATAAGCGATAATTTGTTTCACTCGTGGCGAATAAGGTAAGAAGTAGTTATCAGGATAATGCTTCACCATGCCAAAACCGGTGTAATGTTCGATTTCTTCACGGATATCATTTTCTTGAATATTCATTTCACGCAAAGTTTTTCCCGCAATACCTTCTTTTTCCACCACTAAAGCTAATAATAGATGCTCTGAGCCAATTGTTTGATGTTTGAAGTATTTTGCTTCTTCTTGCGCTAACATCAAGACTTCTTTTGCTTTAGGTGTAAATAAATCCTCCATTTTTCATGCCCCCTTCATATCTCTAGCTATCTAGCTTAATTTTCATAACTTAAACGCTGTAATAACGCATGCATTAACTGTGCGCGAATTCGTTGATCATCGGGGTGATTAATCCCTTGTTTTGAAAATAATGATGACAAAAGATTGCCTTCACGCTGCGTTAATAAATCTTCCTCGTATAATTTTTGAATCATCGCCTTGGCATCATTTTCTGATAAATAATCCTCAAATAATTGATCCAAACTAGCTAAAAAGGCTTGGTGATTGCTGATTTGTACCTTTTCAATGCGGATATAGCCTCCACCACCACGTTTGCTGATGACGTTATATCCTTGCTGAATGGTGAAACGTGTATTAATCACATAATTAATCTGTGAAGGTACGCAATCAAACAAGTGAGCCATTTCCGCACGGCGAATCTCAATAGCGGCTTGTTCTTCTAAAAACTTCTTTAAATAGGCTTCGATTAAATCCGAGGTATTCTGATTGCTCATCTCATCCACCTTCCTTGACTAATATTGACCTTAATTATACAGAAAATTTACATAATTAGCAAAAAACTCGCCTTTGCTCCTATCTAACGCTTGATAGCCCCATATAAAAATAAATCAATGACCTGCTCGAGTGGAACTTGCTTTTTCGCATGCCCAGTGGGACGAACCATCGTATAACTCGCCAATAATGTAAAGAGCTGCGTGACCAAGACTTCTTCATTTAACCCCTGACGTAAAGGCTCTTTTCCACTCGTTAATACCTTGATAAATGGCGCTTGATAACTCTCTTGCCAAACCATTAATAAGCGTACCATCGATTCTCTAGGCAACTCATTATGAATATCCTTTAACATCTGTGCAAAATCAAAGTGGTATTCCTTTTGTAAGAAACTGGCCATCTCCACTAATTTTTCTTTTAGTGGTAAATCTTTGGCAGCTAATAAATTCAACTCAGTGGCTAATTGTTGGGAAATATGCTCCACAACAGCGACGTACAATTCTTCTTTATTCGGAAAATGATAATATAAATTAGGCTGAGTAATCCCGACTTTTTGGGCAATTTGGCGAGTTGAAGTTGCCTTAAATCCCTGTGATAAAAACAATTCCGCAGACGAAGCTAAAATTGTCTCACGTAAATCCTCCCTCATTTCTAACCTTCTTTCTATCTCTTTACTTCTATTTTAGCATTTTTCCAGGGAAATATTCACTTATTTTGATTAAATGCAAAGAAAAAAGCTAGCCCTAATTTGAAGCTAGCTTGTTAGATTCAATAGATAAAATCCACTAATATTTTAAAAAAAGGAAATGCCATCAGTAACCAACAAATTTCCCCTACTACAGTATATGGATTGAAACTTGCTCCCCACCCTGTAGGATATTTTTCATGCCAAATGAGCAAACCCGTCTTTTTACCACGCTCTGACACAAATCCTTTAAAAGCCCATAAGTAACAATCTAGCCAAAATACTAATACACCAACAGTCGCGATAATTCCGAATACTTGAGCATCTAATTGACGGTATAATATGTAACAGATAAAGCTAAAGACTGCTAAAACTAGCGCTATAATTCGATAGGTTTGCAACTTAGACTTAACTTCTTTTTCCTCATTGAACGTCTCTGATTTTAATAGTTTTTTTGCACGATTCATGTTTATCACTTCCTCATGCTCACTTTATCACTAAAACAAAAAATACAATTGTTACGCTAATTTTTCTGTTAGTACGCCATCTTTCATTTCAAAAATACGGTCGCAATACTTAGTCATACGAATATCATGCGTAACCATAATCGTTGCTTTATTTTTCAGCTTGGTTTCTTTCGCTAATAGTTCCACCACCTCAAAGGCACGGGCAGAATCTAGACTTGCTGTCGGTTCGTCGGCTAAGATAATTGTCGGATCATTATACAGCGCTCTGGCAATGGCGACTCGCTGACGTTCCCCACCGGATAAGTTTTCCGGATATTTTTTTGCTAAATGTTGAATAGATAGTTGCTCAAACAATTCCTGTACCAATTGTGGTCGTGGTTGATGCGTAATTTTATCTACCAAACGCATTTGGTCTTCAATCGTCAAAAACGGAATCAAGTTAGAGCTTTGTAGAATGAATCCAATTTCTTTAAAACGTAATTGCGCTCGCTTTTTCTCTGCTACTTGACTAAATGGCTGATTATTCACCAAAATTTCACCTTCGCTCGGCGTTAGTAAGCCTCCTGCTAAAGTTAAAAACGTGCTTTTTCCTGAACCAGATGGACCGACAATTGCAACAAATTCGCCCTTGTTAATCACCAAATTCGTTGGTTTGAGTGCTTGAATGATTTGTGAACCGTCTTGATATTCTTTACGGACATTTCTAAATTCTATTGCTTGCATCAATAAATCCTCCTAACTGATTGCTTGTAATGGATCGATTTTTACTACTGTGCTGACAGAAAAGACCGCACTTAAAATGGCAATCACCCACATGCCGACACTAACTGCGAGATATAAGCCCCAGAAAATGGCAAAAGGTACCGCAGCAGGCAAGACAAGCGAACTCAAATAGGTCAGCGCTAAGCCTAAGACAATACCGACAAAAGCTAAAATCGCCGTCTGTACAAATACGCTACGAGCAATGAAGAAATTCGAAATACCTTGGGCTTTCATCACGCCGAAAATGGCCTGTTTTTGCATCGTTAAAATATAGATGAAAATGCCAATCACAATCGCCGCGATAACAATTAAAAAGCCAATCATAAAGGCAAAGGTTAAATTTTGTGCGCGATAACCAGGTAAGTCATCAATAAAGTCACTGATTTTTATTTCTTCTAGATGATTTGCTACTTGTTTTGGTTTTTCTCTCAGTACAATCGCATTAATCTTTTGTGCCTCTTTAGGTAAAATCTGATTAAAACGAATTTCTTGAAAATCAGCCAGACTCATATAAATGACAGGTGCTACATTATACATCGCTTCATCGGTAAAACCAACAATCTTTAACGTTTGTTTACTACCAGCCACTTTTAACTGATCTCCCACTTGCAGTCCATCTTCTTTTGCTAGACTATCATTAACTACTACTTCACCAGTATTTTTGAACATGCGCCCTTTCACCAAATTAGGCGCCAAAAATTCATCTGCTTCTATGCCAAAAAAGCTGACATTGATTTGTTGGTTCTTCTTTCCTTTTTGATACACAATGCCAGGAAACTGTGCCAATGCCGCTTTATCCTCTGCTTTCACTGATTCATAATCATCCATCGTTAACATCGACATATTTAGCTTTCCATTAGCCTCGTCGGATAATAAAATACGATCTGCCTGCCATTTATCTACTGCTGTACGATTTTCTTGCGCCAATCCATAGGCTAGACCGGTTAAGAAAAAGACTAAATAAGCAATTAAAAAAACTACGCCAATCACGAGAGCATAGCGTAACTTTGAATGTTTCATTTCATTGATTGCTAAAAACATACTTACACCTCATTTTTCAATTTTTATCAACTAATAAATTTATCAGTTGATAAAAACATGATAGTCGAAACACTCAAATGTTGCAACTATTATGTATCAAAAGGGCTTTATTATTTTTAGCGAGGCTACAGCTAACTTGCTGATAAACTAAAAAATCAAATAAAACCGTCTGTATCGCAACAAACACAGGCGATTTTTTGTTATTTAATTGGATTAACGGATAGCACCGCATTAGTTGAATTTACAAGTACAGTCGTGCCCTCCTCAAATTTGATTTGTAATTGCTCTCCTTCATAATCATCCCACGTGGCTACCTTGCCTTTTTTATCGTGCCATCTACTAATTTGACCATCGCGTAGTTAAACGTATAAGTCGTATCAAAAAATTGTTTATTCCCACAGGCACCTAGTAATACTAAGCCGATACCTAACACACTGACCATGACTAACTTTTTCATTTTTTCATTCCTTTCCGTCTTTTCCTCATTATACCAAGAAGATTGAGACAACACGATACGGCTTAAGATGTAAAAAAATCCTAGCTAAACGTTTGATGTCTAGCTAGGCTATATTTTTATGGTACTTGGATAGTGGTCGCTTTAGAGACAACCATTGAGACTTCTTTACCGTTATCTCTTTGGGCATAGATGGTTGCTGTACCACCGTGAGCGACTGAAACATCGACACTCACTCGTTTATAATTACTGGACGAATCCACGATAAAGGATTGGACTTGTTTTCTCACATCACCGGTGCTAGCATCTTTTAGCCAGATGGTGATGGTTTGGCCGTTGCTATCATTTTCGCCACCTGTGAAGTTTGCAACGACATCCACAGTGAAATTACTTAAGTTGCTACCTTTAGAAAGTGTCACAGTCACGCTACTATTTTTCTTCACTTTTTCACCTGCACTAGGATTAGAGCGAATGACTTGGCCAGCTGGGACTTGGTTATCATAATCTTCTTCAAAGTTAGCTGTCAAACCTGCTTCTTTAGCGGCGTTTTGGGCTTCTGATTTACTCATTCCCGTAAAATCAGGAACACTGACTTCATTTGGTCCTGAGCTAACCACAAAATAAATCATCGTATTACCTGGTGTCACACTAGAACCAGCAGAAGGTGTTTGACTTAAAATCGTGCCAGCTTCTTTATCACTTTCTTGTTGGGTTGGTTCGACTTGTGATTCATTGATACCATTATTCGCCAAATCAAGTAAGGCTTCATTTATCGTCATGCCAACATAATCGCTAATCTTGATTGGTTTGGCCCCTTTGCTGACTACAAATTTAACCGAAGTCTTATCTGGCGTCACTTCACTGTTCGCTTCAGGCGTTTGTGAGATAATCTTCCCTTTTTCAACCGTATCACTGTATTCTTCTTTTTTCTTAATCTTGCTTTCTTTAAAATCAAGTTTTACCAGTGCTTCAACCGCCTCTTTATACTCCATATCGGTGTAGTCTTTCATCTTAATCTTGCGTCCACCGGTACTGATATAAAGCACAACTTCGCGGCCCTTTTGCACAATCGCTTTGGCTTCAGGATTTGTCTTGACTACTTTGCCTTCTGGTATTTTATCACTGGTGATTTCTTCCGTTTGCCCAGCTGCTTTTAATCCAGCTTCTTGTAACTTGCTTCTTGCGGCGGATTCGGATAGATTGCTGACATCTGGCACGCTAATCTCATTTTTACCGCCACCTAAAACACTAAAGGCAATGGCTGCAATCCCCACGACTAAAATGGCTACGATACCTAAAAATAACCATTTTTTCTTACTCTTAGGCTTTTGGTCTTTATTTTTCTTTTTCGCCGGCTTTGGTTTTTCCTCGATATCTTTTTCTGGCGGCGTTGTGACTTCTACCGCTGGTGCCACACTTGGCATTTGTTCTGTTAGATTTGGTAGGACCTTGGTTTCTTCGACATGATTTGCTGGATGCCAGGCAGGTTCATTTAAGCGACTTGGATCCAATGCTGTAGCCAAATCAGCGCTCATTTCCTCTGCACTTTGATAACGGTCGATAGGATCTTTCGCTGTGGCTTTTAAGACGACATTTTCCAAAGATTGCGGCACATGACGATCATATAAGCGCACAGATGGAATCTCTTCTTGAAAATGCTTCAGCGCAATCGTTACCGCAGATTCACCGTCAAACGGCACTTTTCCTGTCAACATTTCATACAAGATAATCCCAATTGCATAAATATCTGATTGGTTCGTAGCCATACTTCCTCTCGCTTGTTCAGGAGAAAGGTAATGCACTGAACCTAACATACTATTGGTTTGGGTAATGGAAGTTTCAGATAACGCCACCGCAATCCCAAAGTCCGTAATCTTCACCGTACCAGATTCATCGATTAAGATATTTTGTGGTTTTAAATCGCGGTGAATAATCCGATGCTGATGGGCCAAGGCTACCGCAGACAAAATCTGTTGCATAATATCCACAATACGGCCATAAGGAATTGGATACTGCGTCTGGATATAACGCTTCAAATCCATCCCCTTCACGTATTCCATCACTAAAAATTGCGTTTCGCCTTCTTGACCTGCATCATAGACCGTCACAATATTTGGATGGACTAACTCTGTGGAAGCAAGCATCTCTCTTTGGAAACGACGGATAGCTGATTGATCATTTAAAAAGTCATAACGCAACACTTTAATCGCTACTTCGCGGTCCAAAATCAAATCACGGGCTAAAAAGACATTGGCCATACCCCCGCTACCGATATTGCCTAAAATCAAGTAGCGACCATTAAACTTTTTCCCGATTTCAGTCGGCATCCCTTTCACCTCCTAAAGAAATAACTACGGCTGTAATATTGTCTAAACCACCCGCATCGTTGGCTTTTTGAACTAATGATTGCAAGGCTTCTTCTAAGTTTTCAGCAAAAAGTATGGTATTGGCGATTTCGGCATCACTGACCATATTCGTCAAGCCATCTGAACAAAGCACGAGATAATCTCTAGACTGTAAATAAAAACTGGCAACATCCACTTCGACCATACCGGGCATACCGACTGAGCGCAATAAGACATTTTTACGCGGATGATTGGCTGCTTGTTCTTGGGTAATTTCTCCTGATTTGACCAATTCATTAACTAGCGAGTGGTCCTCAGTTAATTGCTGTAATTTGCCTGAACGTAAAAGATAAATACGACTATCTCCTACATGGGCAATCGTAAATTGATCTTCGAAAATGGCTACAGCAACAATTGTCGTCCCCATCCCAGCTAATTCGACAGCGCCAGCACCCATTTCAAAAATAGCTTGGTTTTCGATTTGAATTTGTTGAATCAACCATTGCGCGCATTTTTCTGGATCAGTGATTTCACTTGCTTGCCAGGCAGCCCCGAGCTCTTCTACGGCTTTTTTGCTAGCGACATCGCCTGCTTGATGGCCCCCCATCCCATCAGCCAAAATTGCTAAAGGATAATTAGCTTGATTGTAATAGACATCTGCATAATCCTGATTGGTATTACGCTTTTTACCGACGTCACTTAAAAAACGAATTTCCATCGCTCTCACCTCTTTAAAATCGTCACTTGTCACGCGATTTTCCTATTTTTTCTCTAAGACTGCAATAAAAAAGCCGTCTGTTTGATACTGATGTGGATAAATCGTCAACATTTGATTGTGCACACTTTGAGGTAAATGGGCAAAAATTTCAGGCGCTACCAGTGAAAAGTCTGGATTCTCCTGTAAAAATTGCATCACTACCCCTTGATTTTCTTCCGGTGCAATTGTACAAGTGCTATAGACTAATCTTCCCTTTGATTTTAACACACTTGCGGCACTTTTTAGTATTTGTAATTGAATTTTTGGCAATTGTTTAAAATCTTCAACCGTTTTTTGGTACTTAATATCTGGTTTTCGGCGCATTAAACCAAGGCCAGAGCAAGGTGCATCCACTAAAATACGATCAAAGCTATTAGGTTTAAAATGCTCATGAATGGTTTTGGCATCCATTTTGACTGCATGTACAACCTCATCTACATGTAGACGCGCGGCATTTTCTTGGATGAGCTTAATTTTATGATCATGGATATCTAAAGCCGTGACTTTTCCGCCGGCTGCTTGATCTAAAAAGCTCGCAATATGCGTGGTCTTACCACCTGGAGCCGCACATGCATCCAAGACCTGACTATTGCCTTGAACTTCTAATGCACGGGCCACCAACATCGAGCTTTCATCTTGAATGGTCATAGCACCTTGCTTAAACAACGTACTCCCTGCTAGAAAGCCTTTTTGCGCCACAATGCCATCTGGTGCCACCGTACTTTCGCGCGCTTCAATGCCTTCTGTAGCTAACTGCTCAATAGCTTGGGTACGACTAATCAAAGCCGGATTCACTCGAGCAGAAACATGACTTGGTTCAAATAAAGATAAGCCTAATTTTTCGGTTTCTTCTATGCCAATTTGTGCGACCAACTTTTCCACGAGCCACTTCGGCATACTGATTTTCACACTTAAACGCTCTATTGGATCTTGAATTTGTTCAACAGTTGGGACGCCTTGTCGTTGAATATTACGCAAGACGCCATTGACAAATTTGGCGATCCCAGGATTTCCCTTCACCTTAGCAATCTCCACCGCTTCATTGAAAATCGCATGGCTTGGCACTTTATCCAAATAATTTAATTGATATAAAGACATTTCTAATAATGCCAATACCCAATCATCGACTTTTTTCGCTTTTTGGATAAAAGGCGCCAGTTGATAATCTAACAGCATTCTACGCGCAATCGTCCCGTAAAGCATTTCTGTATATAATTTAGCATCTTGGGGATTTAACTGATTTCTTTCAATGGCTTGTGCAACCAATAAATTCGAGTACGCGCCCCCTTTTTTCACTTTTAATAAGCTATCTAAGGTCACGAACCGTACCGAATGCTTGATTTTACTAGGAATTTTACGTTTACTCATGCAGGCCTACTTTCTCACCGACTTGTACGTGTTGACCGACGCCATTTAGAAAATCTTGAATCGTTTGTTTCGCCTTACCCGCAATTTGTAATTCGTCAATCGCTAAGGTCGTTTGTTGACCACAAGCAATCACTAGACGTTTTTTAGATTTCTCGATAATCGTACCCGGTGCTTGCGTCGTCGTTTCCTCAAGAACAGTCGCGCGATAAATCTTCATCCGCTTGCCTTGATAAGTGGTAAATGCGACCGGCCATGGATGCATTCCACGAATTTGGCAATCAATTTGTTGGGCAGTCTTTTGCCAGTCGATTTCTTCTTGTTCACGGGTGATATTAGGAGAAAAAGTGACGCGTGCTTTTTCTTGAGGAGTTGGTTTTAAGCCATCCAAAATTTTAGGCAACGTTTCTAATAATAAATCACGTCCTAATAGGCTTAACTTTTCAAACATCGTACCTACATCATCTTGTGGCGTAATAGGTAACTTACTTTGGGCATAAATGCCACCGGCGTCCATTTTTTTAATCATTTCCATAATGGTGACACCCGTTTCTTTTTGACCATCAATAATCGCATAATGAACAGGAGCGCCCCCACGATAAGCCGGTAAAAGAGAAGCATGGACATTTACCGCACCAAATCGTGGCACTTGCAATAATTTTTCGGGTAAAAACTGACCAAAAGCTGCGGTCACAATCACATCTGGGTTTAAAGCGATAATTTCGTCTAATTCTTCAGATTGGCTGATTTTTTCTGGTTGATACACAGGTAAATGTAAATCTAAAGCCGCTTGTTTAACGGGTGGAAATTGAATTTGTTTTTTTCTGCCTACTGGTCGATCCGGTTGGGTGACCACGGCTAAAACTTCATACCCCGCTTCTACTAATCCTTGTAAAATTGGCACTGAAAAAGCTGGGGTGCCCATAAATACTACTTTTGTCATCTTGTCACTCCTCATTTTCTCTTGATTCATAATAGCTTTCTAAGTCTTCTTCTTTGATTTCTTCAATTAAATGATCCGTAAATAAAATTCCGTGTAAATGATCAATCTCATGTTGGAACGCACGCGCTAAAAAGCCCTCCGCTTCGACTTCGTATTCATCGCCAAGACGGTCATAAAAACGGACCTTTACATAATCTGCACGCTTGACTGTACCATAGAAATGCGGGATACTCAAACAACCTTCCACATCGATGTCTTCTCCGGATTGTTCGATAATTTCTGGATTAATTAACTCAAATTTATCGCCTTCTTCTACTTCCACAATGGCCACTTTCAAATCTGAGCCAACTTGCGGCGCGGCAATCCCAACACCATCACTTGCGACCATGGTTTCGTACATATTATCTAAAAGGGTGAGTAATTCAGGCGTGATTTGCTGCACGTCTTTGGTTTCTTTTCTTAAAATCTCATTTGGAACTTCAACAATATTTAATAACATCTATTCCTCCGTTTAAATATAATTCAATGGCTCATGGTCAATCGAGACAAACAAGCCTTTTCTTTGCTCAGCTTGTGTTTTCATCAGTATATCTTTCAGTAAAGCTGATAGGTGTGGTTCGTGTTTATATTTAATAATCATCTGATAATAATATTTATTTTTCACCCGCATAATTGCACTAGGACTCGGACCTAAAAAAACAGCTTGCGGACTCAAATGTTTTTTCAACTGATTATAGATAGCAAAACTCATCTTGGCAGCGACTTGTTCCACTTCATGCGTACAAGTGATTTTCACTGTGAAATAATAGGGTGGATAGCCGCCTTGGTGCCGGATAAACATTTCTTGTAAGTAAAATTGTTCATAATTTTGACTTTGTGCAAGTGTAATGGCGTGATGCTCTGGGTTAAAGGTTTGAATCACCACTTCGCCAGCCTTATGCGCACGACCTGCCCGACCACTGACCTGTGTTAATAGTTGGAAAGTCCGTTCACTCGAGCGAAAATCCGGTAAATTAAGTGAAGTATCTGCATTTAAGACCCCCACTAAAGTAATATCCGGAAAATCCAGTCCTTTGGCAATCATCTGTGTACCTAACAAAATATCTGCTTTTTTCTCACCAAAAGCCTTCAACAAACGTTCATGTGCCCCTTTTTTCCGGGTGGTATCGACATCCATCCGAATAATTCTCGCTTCAGGAAACAACTCTAGCGCTTCTTCTTCAATTTTTTGCGTCCCTGTGCCATAATAACGAATTTTTCGACTACCACACATCGGACATGTATGTGGAATCGCTTCTTCATGGCCACAATAATGACAGCGCATCTTCTTGACATCCATATGCAAAGTCAGGGAAATATCACAGTTCGGACAAGGCAGCACATACCCACACTCCCGACACATCACAAAAGAAGAGTAACCCCGACGATTCAATAGTAAGACAATCTGTTCTTTTTTTGCTAGGCGGTCAGCAATTTTATCTTGTAATATTTGTGAGAAAGTCTGGGTCTTAGGATTTTTAGCCTCATTTTTCATATCAACAATTTCTACTTGCGGTAGTTTGGCATTGGGATTCGCACGTTTAGGCAAGGTTAAGAGTTGATAGACATTCTTTTGGGCGCGGGCTCTGGATTCCAATGATGGAGTAGCACTTCCTAGGACAATCGGACAATGATGAAACTGCCCACGCCAAATGGCAATATCTCTCGCATGATAGCGCGGTGCCTCATCTTGTTTATAACTTGACTCATGCTCTTCATCGATAATAATCACACCGATATTTTCTAGCGGAGCAAAAACTGCCGAACGCGCACCGACGACGACTTGGGCCTCTTTGCGTTCAATTTTGCGCCATTCATCATATTTTTCACCTTGAGAAAGCCCGCTATGCAACACCGCAACCAAATCTCCAAAGCGCCCCTTAAAACGCTCAACCATCTGTGGCGTTAGGGAAATTTCTGGCACGAGCATCATCGCTGTTTGCCCATTTTTCAAGACTTTATCAATAATTTGTAAGTAGACCTCAGTTTTTCCACTACCGGTAATCCCCTCAAGTAGGAAAGTCTTGGCTTCTTTTGCTTGGTTGGCTTGTAAAATCATATCGCAGGCGTATTGTTGCGACTCATTTAAAGCAAGATGTGCGGTCTTTTCGAAAGTCTGATTAGCAAAAGGATCACGATAGGCCTCCACTTCTTCAAAGGCTAACCAACCTTGCTCTTGTGCTTGATTCAAGACACTTGTAGAAATTTTGCGCTCAGTATAATATTTCACTGGCAGATAAGCTAAAGTCGCTAATTGTTGCAATAATTCTTGCTTTCTCACCGCTGTTTTACTTTGTTGTAGTTGCAATTGCTCATAGTCTTCTTTACTTAATAGCGGACGAACATAGCGAATCGTCTTAACTTGATTCTTGTTTTTAACCAAATATTCTAAACGCACTTCTTCTGCTTGGACTGCTTTTTTCAATTCGGCTAATAATTGCTTTTCTTCTGCCTCGGCAAATGATAAGACGGCACTTTCCTGAAAGTAGGGCGCAACTTTAGCCTTTGGATTTAATAGGCGGAATTGCTTATCATAACTAGCCTTTAGTAACGCAGGAAGCATCGTCTGTAAACAAGTAATCTTAAAAGCAAAAGTCGTTTCTTTCATGTAATCCGCTAGTTGTAGTAATTCATCATTCAGTACGGGCTGTAGGTCTAAACAGCGAATCAATGGCTTTAATTCGATTTTGTCTTGAGTCATTTTTTCTGGATGGACTTGTTCAATTGCGAGGACAAAGCCTTGAATATGACGATTTCCATTGCCAAAAGGTACCTCCACTCGCATCCCGACACTAACGACATCGCTTAAATTTTCCGGAATCAGATAGCTATACGGCTGGTCTGTCTGCATAGTCAGCACATCGACAATCACTTGAGCAATAAGCATCTACTCACCTGCTTTCTAAAACATTTCAACTAATGAAAAACCGACATAGAGATTGCTTTCAAGGCTCTATATCGGCTAACATCATCATTTATCTGTGGCAACTTTTTCTTCTAATTCACGTTGCTCGGCTTCTTTTTGAGCTTTGCGTTGTTCTTCTTCCATTTTTTGTCTTTGACGCTTCAACTCAGGATTGGGATCGTTAATCACAGTTAAGGCATCAATTTCTTCCAAAGCTTTCCCTACACTTTTTACAGAATCAAAATGGTCTAAAGTTCCTTGGGCTCCTGCATCTAGTTCGTGTGCACGTTTACTAGCTAAAATAACTAATGAATACTTAGAATTGACCCGGTTTAATAGTGAGTCAATCGATGGTTTTAACATCATAATTTTTACAACTCCTCTATCATTTTTCTATATTTATCAATTACGCGATCGACACGAAAATGTTCGCTAGCGATAATCTCTTTGATACGTTTCACGGCTTTTGGTACTTCATCATTCACCACGGCATAGTCATATAAAGCCATCATTTCAATCTCTTCTTTCGCTACTTTCATTCGTTGATCAATCACATCGGCATGATCGGTTCCACGATTGACAATTCTCGAACGTAATTCTTCCAAATCTGGCGGCGTTAAGAAGATAAATACCCCATCTGGCACCTTTTCTTTGACTTGACGGGCACCTTGGACTTCAATCTCTAAAAAGACATCCTTACCCTTTGCTAAAGTCTCTTCTACATAAGAAAGTGGTGTACCATAGTAATTGCCGACATATTCAGCATATTCTAACATCTCGCCTGCTTCAATCAAGGCTTCGAACTCTTCTTTTGTCCTAAAGAAATAATCGACACCTTCTTCTTCTCCTTTACGCATGTTTCTCGTCGTCATGGAAATTGAATATTGGAAGTCATTATCGCTACTTTCAAAAATAGCTTTTCGTACCGTGCCCTTCCCCACACCGGATGGACCGGATAATACAATAAGTAATCCTCGCTCTGTCATAATGGGTCCTTTCAAACTTATATTGTTTACATTTCATTTTGCACTTTTTTTTGAAAAGTTTCAAGAATAAATTCCGTATATGAGAAAGTTTATAGGAAAAAACTATGCATTCTTTTTTTTGCGTTAATTTTTTACTCTACGTTTTGAATTTGTTCGCGGATTTTTTCTAAGATTGTCTTTAATTGGATGACATAGCCTTTTAAGGTGACATGACTCGTCTTAGATCCGATGGTATTGACTTCACGATTCATTTCTTGCACTAAAAAGTCTAGCTCTCTTCCTATAGGCACCTTTTTTTGCAAGGTAGCGGCATAGGTCTGTAGATGAATATTCAAGCGGTCCATCTCTTCGTGGATATCGCCTTTTTCTAATAAAATGGCTAATTCTGTTAAAAGGCGATCTTGATCCACCACACCGCCTAAGTAATCTTGTAATTTCTTTGTATAGCGCTCTTGATATTCTTTTTCATAAATATCTTGAAAAGCGACTAATTGCGTTAAGACGGCGGCTGCTTCTTGACCTTGCTGCTGTAAAACTTGGTAAATTTGCTCACCTTCTTGCGCTCTTTTTGCCACTAATTGATCTAAAGCTTG
This sequence comes from Enterococcus cecorum DSM 20682 = ATCC 43198, assembly GCF_000407565.1. Taxonomy (GTDB): domain Bacteria; phylum Bacillota; class Bacilli; order Lactobacillales; family Enterococcaceae; genus Enterococcus_E; species Enterococcus_E cecorum. The sequence continues at coordinate 372,234 of NZ_ASWI01000003.1, read as the reverse complement.
GTCTAAAGCACTAAGAACCAAACCTTGCAAACGCTCTGTCGCAATTTCTTGATTGGTTACTTCGATAAATTCTTCACGAAGTAATAATTGACTAATCAAATTTTCTGGTGAAATTTCCGGCAATTGCGCCATCACTTGGGTAAATAATTCATGATTTACCTTAGCTTTTTTTGAGCTAGCCTGCAATTCCTCTAATTTACAAATTAATTCGACCCGACCACGACTCAATTTTTGACTAACTTGCTTTCTAATCGCTAAATCAAAAGCACTCATCCCCGTTGGCAGCTTTAATTGCACATCTAAAAACCGATGATTCACACTCTTGATTTCAATATTTACACGATAAACCTCATCTTCCACACTGGCTTTTCCAAAACCTGTCATACTCTTCATCATTTACACCTGCATTTGTTCTAAAGTCGATTTTAAAGCGGCTAGTTCTTCATTTGTCAAAGTAATTCCCTTGCCCATTTTTGCGTGTTCGCTATCCCAATCACGTAGGTCAAATTTCGGTGGTCGTCCATTCCAACTCACCAAATTCAGTTCTTTCTTCCATCCTTTTGCATTTTCTGATAATACGGCAATGTGTTCGACAATCTCAAATGAAAATGAATCTGCCATCGCTCTTCCTCCTTCAATTTTTTCATTTTTTAGGCACACCACTCAAATCTAAGCGCGTCTGATTGAGCTGAGTGATAGCCTCTATTAGTCCGCGTTTGCAGGGGATTAACCGACCCGCATCACGCTCCTATATATTATATTCGCTTTTTTTGTTTGTTTGCGTTTTTATTATACTATGAAATTGGTTTGAAAGCGAAATTTTCATTTTGGGTAGGTATTGTTGTTGAAAATGTAAATGAAAGAAAATGATTTTCCATGAAAACGATTAATGATAATCTTTTGTAATATATTTTTAAAAGAAAAGAAATGATTATTTTCCCTTACTTTATTGTAGAATGAAAACAGACTAGGAAAGGAGTTTGTCAGATGAATTCACCAATTTTTGTACATATGGATACCACTAGCAATGTCGTTTTGAGTCGCGGCATCCAAGCTAAAGATTTCCAACGAGGTCTGATTCATCGTCCGAATAATCTCCTTTTACTGAACCCAGCTAGTCTTGATGGTGAATTTGAAAACCATACGAACTTAAAAGTCATAAAAGGTAGTTTTGCGGTCGAACAATTTTTACAAAACATGTCTAAACGCCGTAACAATCAAGATGTGCGTTGGATTGATTTTACTGACCTAACCATGATTAAAGAACTTTCCGCCTTAGAAATTTCCGAGCTACTCTATCTTGGTCATATGAAAACACACCTTCATTCACCTTTTTTCTATAAATTACAAAACAATTTCGTCTACTTCGATTTAGGTGATGACCTATTGCGGGTTTATTATCGTTATATTGAAGAATTTTATCGCATTTTGGCCAAACAAATTACTTGGATTATTTACCAAGAATTAAATGATCAACGCCCTTTCTTCAAACGCAAACCAATTGAAGTACCGACTTTACCCATTGATTTGGTCAAAGATTTACGTGAATTATTAAAAGACGGTCTAGTTTTTTACTTTCCAAAAGCTAAAGTTACCAATAAATCTTTTGAAATTCCTCTTTATGCCGCAGAGGAAGCCGGTTTGAAGCTAAGCCAACAAACCATTAAGTCTAAGGATTTTGTCGGTACGCTCACTTACTATCCAAAACAAAATAAATGGGAATTAGATGCCGAAGAATTATATCTGTAAACACAATGTCCACCCTACTCATGTAAAATAGGATGGACATTTTTTTATTTCGTTGTCACACTAAAAATTTTTGCCTGAGCTGCTTGTGAATCAGAAAGCTTGGCCACCGATTTTTGTGCTTTTCGATAAATTTTTTCATCATTGGTAAAAATCATACTGCCTAATTTTTCTGGGAACTGATCCTTATTAGCTACAAACGCCGCATACTGATACGATTTATCCAGTTTTAGACGTGAGGTGGCACCAATATCGCTTTTCTTATCCTTAAGCTTTATTTCATAACCATTCTTATCTACTTTGATATTCAATTGTAATTTCATGGCAGTCGGATATTTATCTTTAGCAATCTCTACAGCCTTCTTATCCTCAACCTTGACGACAAATCCTTCCTTTTCTTGCAGTTGCACAGTGTACACGCCTTGTTGATCGGTTGCTTGAATCCTTTCATTGGCTTGTTTTTGTCCACAACCGAAACTAATCATCCCAATGACAAACAGAACTAACCCTAACCATTTACGCTTCATCCAAATCACCTCATTTTTATTGAGCTCTCACTATTATAGTAACCGTTTTTTTGTTATGTTCAAGAATTTTCTGATAATTACCCTCAAAAAAAGAGAGCTTACCCATGATGGCAAACTCTCTTATTTTCTTATGCATTTAACCATTTTTTGACTTTTTCAATTTCAGCATCACTGACTCCATGTCCTCCATCCAACAGTTCTAACTGTGTATCTGGAAAAGCACTTTGTAATCTTTTAACGAGCTGCATACTTGCGCCAGGTGACACCAAGGTATCTAGGCTTCCTGCTGTCACTAATAGGCGTTTTGGTTTACTTGAAGGCGTGAAATCAAGTTGAAAATCGCTCGGATGCAATAATATCGCTTGATCCGCAAAATCTGGACGTTGGCTTAAAATCCCTTGCAAGAAATTCGCGCCATTTGAATAGCCGATTGCCACAATTTCACTTGCTGTAATCTCTAAGCTATCCCAAAGTTGTAAAAATCGCGAAACTTGGTGCGTAAAATCTTCGCGGTCCAATTCTTGATTGACCAAAGGATTGAAATAGCGGCGATTCACCCCTACTCCCTTATCACCTAAAAAACTAAGGACACCCGCTTTAGCATCTAGTTCCTCTGTTAAAAAATACAAACTATATAAGTTGCCTCCAGTGCCATGAAAAGTGACAAAAAGTCGTTGATTCCTTCCACGATTATTAAGATAACGCATCAAACTCGCCTCTTTTCTTATCTTTCTTGTTGTGCTAAATCACGTTCAATCGTTGCGCGTTGGTCTTCTAAAAAGCTTGGTAAAATTAATTCATACTCATCAAAAGTCGCTTGTGGCGTTTGTAAATATGGCACGCGATCAATTGGCGGAGTTGCAATTTCATATAAAATACTATTTGGTTCACGATAATATAAAGATTGGAAAAATTCACGATTCACAATTCCAGAGTGGTGGATATTTTCTTCATCTAAGTATTGTGCAAAAGCTGCCAAAGTTGCTTCATTATCGACCCCAAAAGCAATATGGTGCATACCTCCTACGCCTAGTCGTTCGCGCTTATTGTCTTTATCTTCAATTAAGTATATTTCGTGCTGCCACAAATTATGGATATGTAAAGGAATTAAGGTGTGATTAAAATAATCGATTGGCTCTTCTTGGGTAAATCCTAGGCGGGTGGTCAACATGTCTAAACTTGCTTCTAAATAACGAACTCGTAGGAAGACTGCCCCCATTCCAAAAATCAAATGTTCATCAGGAATTTCTGGATGTGGCGTTCCTTTAGCAATCGAGGCATCTTTAGCCACCATCAACCCTAACTTCATGCCGTCAAAATCTTCAAAACGCAAAATTTCTTGATTGCGGAAAGTCTCGATACCATAATGTAAGACCCCCATTTTCTCTAAGCGTTCTTGCCAAAAGTAAAGCGAGTCCACTGATGGCACCAAAAACATCACCCGTTCAATCGCATTGGTACCAAATTGATTATCACGAAAATGACTCATCTCAAAAACAGTAAACTCGGTCCCTTCCCGTGCTTCTTGATCACAAAAAAATAAGTGATACATGGTTGGATCATCTTGATTGACGGTCTTTAAAAACATCTTTAGGCCTAAAATATTCGTATAGAAATCATAAGCTTTTTTTGCACTTCTTACTAAAACTGATACATGGTGAATGCCGGTATTTTGCATCATTCATCGCTCCTCTATCTTTTCTTGACTTAATTTTGTTAATAATTGAAAGAGTGTTTGTAATTCGTCTTTAGTTAATGAATCAAACATCTTAGCTTGATTAGTCACTTGTTTTTCATAAACTTGACTTAATTTTTCTTGTCCTAAAGCAGATAAGAAAATATGTTTTTCCTTTCCGCAAGCCTTCTTTTCAATGAGTCCTGCTTGTTGCATCCGCTGTAATAACCGCGAAATCCCACCTTGCGTGACAGTTAATTGATTGGCTAGTTGTTGTTGGCTGATGGGTTGATAGCGTTCGATTAACACTAAGACTTCAAATTGAGCTGCAGTTAACCCATCTTGTTGTAAAAATTCATTAGATTGTTGATTCATGCGTGCGGTCAGTCGAGCCATCCGCAGCCAAACCAAAACGGCTAAGGGTAATTTTTTTATGTTCCTCACCTCTTGATTAACACTTTACATGTAAAGTGAAATTTTGTCAAAGAAAAAGACTCCCCACTTAGGAAGTAAGAAGTCATCATTTTTACTACTTATGAATCAGCAATTTTCTCAGCGGTAGGTAACACACGAATTTCTTCGAGGCTTCCCAAGCTGCTTTGCGACCTTTATACTCGGCGTTCGAAGGGTAGCTCCTGTGCATCTAAGCCGGACTGTCTAGGAAAATCTCAACATACGATTGATTTTCCTGACATTCCGGACAACCTTATCTTTCTCGGTATCAATCAACTAAATACTCGGAAAATTCACCCTACCGCTTAAGAAAATCTCCTTTCATCCGATTTTCTAAGCAGTAGGTAACACATGAATTTTCTCGTATTTTCCCAAGTTGATTGATAACCTTTTGCTTGGAGCTAATCGACCCTTCTTACGACCTTTTTCTAATCTGTGTTCAGCGACTAGCTACTTCGGCGTATAAGCCAGCCCGTCTGGGAAAGTCTTTACTTCTCGGACTTTCCCGACGTTCTGGACAAACTTATCCGCTTGTAGCTGACCGCGTCGCTTCACATCCTTTTAGCTATTTACGCCGAAGTGTGCAACATAGACAATCCAAAGTGTGGCTAGAATGACTAGTAAGCCTAACAAAATTTTGACAATTAAGGGGATTCTTAATTGTTCTCGTACTTTATAGCTGACAAATGCGACTAAATACATTAAAAAGCTGGGAATCATAAACAAAAATTTTAACCATAGGATACTAGCCATGCTGCTCACCTTCCTTTATCTTATTGAAAATCTTTAAGATCGCCGCCCATTCCACCAACTAAACCAATTAAAATCAAAAAAACCAATGCAGAATAGTTTTAACCGCTTTCATTCCTGGCATCCTCCTCTTCTTTTCATCAAATTCATTCTACCATCTTATTACAAATTAATTATCCGTCTTGGGAATGGTTGTGGCAAGTTGAGCTAAAAAATTTTGAACTTCTTTCATTCCTTGCCTTTCATCTACTTTGGCAAAATATTCATAAGCTTTTTGGAAATATTTTTTTGCTTGTTGCTTATCTTTTAGCGCTAAGGTAATCTCACCTAAACCGCGATAACTACATGCTTTTGCGACCTCATCATCCGTTAATAATGACTCTTGCAAGCTATTTTCCAGCCATTTTTTAGCAGTAATCGCATCGCCCAATTTCAATCGTAAATATCCTTGTTCATAATCATTGACTGCTTTTTTCAATGAATCATCGGCAAAATAATGATCAATAATGGTACGCTCTTTTTCAATTAAGATTAATGCTTGCTCATATTGCTTGCTTTCACGGTACACCATCGCTAGTTGATGCCAGGCAATATGCTCTAATTCGCTATCGGGCTGATTTTTAGCAACTGTGAGTAACCGCTGATAGATTTGGATGGCGCCCTCATAATCTTGCTCAGCTAATGTCACATACCCGATAAAATTGAGTAACTGGTCATCTTCACAAGTGAGTAAATTAAAATCGGCTGCTACTAATTTCTTTGCTTGTGCGACTTGTCCTTCAGAAAATAATTGCCATGCTTGCATCAATTTTTCATCCATATTATCACCCTATTCTGTGCCTTTCAGCTACTTTGAAAAAGCTTTTATTCATCTCAACTATATATCATTCCAAATTTTTTCACAAATAATAAAAAATCCCCCGCAACAGGTGCAGGGGACTCACTTTTATTTCATTGGTTGTTTTGATTCAAACAATGGACTAACTGGTTTGTTCTCATGAATACGTTTGATGGCTTCAGCGACTAATTCGCCCACGCTGATTTCATCAATTTTATCAATTTTACGTTCTTCTGGTAAGTTGATAGAATCTGTTACCACTAGACGTTCAATCGCTGAGTCTTGAATACGTTCCAAGGCAGGACCTGAAAGCACTGGGTGAGTACATGAAGCATACACACTCTTCGCACCGGCTTCTTTTAAGGCATTGGCAGCTAAGGTAATTGTACCGGCTGTATCAATCATATCGTCAATCAAGACACATACTTTTCCTTCCACTTGACCGATAATATTCATTACTTCAGCCACATTTGCTCTTGGACGGCGTTTGTCAATAATAGCAATTGGTGATTTTAAGAATTCAGCTAATTTACGAGCACGTGTCACCCCACCATGGTCTGGCGAAACAACAACGACATCATCGCCGACAATTCCTTTTTCTAAGAAGTAGTTAGCAATTAATGGTGCGCCCATCAAATGATCGACTGGAATATCAAAGAAACCTTGAATTTGAGCTGCGTGCAAGTCAAGGGTAACCATTCTTGTGGCACCAGCTGTTTGTAACATATTGGCTACTAATTTAGCAGTAATTGGTTCACGAGAGCGCGCTTTACGGTCTTGACGAGCATAACCATAATAAGGCATCACCACGTTAATTGTTTTCGCACTGGCACGTTTTAGCGCATCAATCATGATTAATAGTTCCATTAAGTTGTCATTAACGGGTGAACTAGTTGATTGAACAACATAGACGTGTGCCCCACGGATACTTTCCTCGATATTTACTTGAATTTCTCCATCGCTAAATTGTTTCACTGTACATTTTCCTAATTCTACACCTGCAGCTTCAGCAATTTTTTCAGCTAAAGGACGATTAGAATTTAAAGCAAAAATTTTCAACTTTGGATCAGAATATTGGTTTGACATGAGAACCTCCACTTTCTTTTTTACAAAACAGAATGACTACTACATTTACGTATTCTTCCAAATAAAATAGTAGTCATTTTTTGCACATAAATCAAGGTTTTTTGGCGATTTTTTCATTAAAATATTAAATAGGCGAACAATTAGAGCTTTCCTCTCAGCAAACTATCAGAAATCGCACTTTTGATTTCTGATTAAGAAAAAAATAACTAGCCAAACAGCACGTAACTTTTGCTATTTGGCTAGTCGCCTCACATCCTTATTCACGGTGTTCAGCAGCTAGACATTGTGAAATTCGCCCTTCCACTGTGAAAATCTCCTTTCATCTGATTTTCTCAGCGGAAGGTAAGCAAACGAATTTCTTCGAGGCTTCCCAAGCTGCTTCACATCCTTTATTCAAAATATGGTAGTTTTTTGGCTAGGTTTTCTTTGTTGACTTGGCGGGCGCGGGCAATGGCCATGGTGTGCTCGCTAATGTCTTGGGTAATGGTTGAACCTGCAGCCGTGGCACTGTTTTTCTCCATATTCACTGGTGAAACAATAATCGTGCCTGAGCCAATAAAGCTATTGTCGCCGATTGTACTGTGATGTTTATTCTTACCATCATAATTAGCAAAAATCGTCCCGCAACCGACATTGATGTTTTCGCCTAAAGTTGCATCGCCGACATAAGTCAAATGTCCTACTTTAGTATCTTTACCAATCGTTGCTTTCTTCACTTCCACAAAGTTACCGACATGAGCATTCACACCGATATCTGCTTTTGGACGTAGATGCGCAAATGGACCGACATCTGCACCTGTGCGAACAATACTTTCTTCCACGACAGAATGTTTAATGGTCACGCCATCTTCAATCACGCTATCGACAATTTCACTATGCGCTGTGATATAGCAATCTTGACCAATCTTAGTTTGACCTTTTAAGATAACGCCTGCTTCTATCACCGTATCTGAACCAATTGTAACGTCTGCTTCAATATAAGTATTTGCTGCATCGACAAAAGTAACCCCATTAATCATATGTTGACGGTTAATTCGTTTGCGCATGATTTGATTAGCTGTTTCAAGTGCCACACGATCATTAACCCCTAGTGATTCTTCAAAGTCATCCGTTTGATAAGCGGCCACTTTATTGCCAGCATTTTTCAAAATTTCTAAGGCATCAGTTAAATAATATTCACCTTGCGCATTGTCCGTTGTGATTTGGCTTAGGGCTTCAAATAACAATTCATTATCGAAGCAATAAGTTCCGGTATTGATTTCTTGGACTGCGGCTTCTTGTGAATTAGCATCTTTTTGTTCCACGATTTTTTGTACATCGCCAGCTTCATTGCGGATAATGCGTCCATACCCAGTTGGATTGTCCGCATGCGCAGTTAATACAGTCACTGCGGCTTGATTTTGCTCATGATAGTCAAATAATTGTTGTAAAGTCGCACTCGTTAATAGCGGTGTATCCCCACTAATGACTAAAGTTGTACCTTTTTTGCCTTCTAGCGCTTCTTTGGCTTGCATCACCGCATGACCTGTTCCTAGTTGTTCGGCTTGTAAGGCATATTGACTACGACCGCCTAAACGTTCTTGGACCATTTCAGCACCATGACCCACAATCGTAATAATTTGCGCAGGTTGTAATTTTTCAACTTGCGTTAACACGTGATCCACCATGGCTTTACCACATACCGGATGTAGTACCTTGTATAATTTTGATTTCATGCGGGTACCCTTACCAGCAGCCATAATAATTACATAACGATTTTCCAAAATAATTCCTCTATTCTAATTCAATTTTTCTTCGTATTCTTTAAAGTAATTCCCTGGTACAACAGAGATGGTCTTATCTTGCGTATTGACATCTTTAACAAATAATAAGGAATTATACTCATCAATCACACGTTTACCTTTGAAATTTCCTTCAGCAAAGACGGTAATGCCGACTAATTCTGCTTCGAACTCTTCAATCAAGCTCTTCATCCCATTTACTGTACCGCCGCCTTTCATGAAATCATCTACCACTAACACGCGTGAGCCACGACGTAAACTGCGCTTAGATAATTCCATTTTTTCGATACGTTCTGATGAGCCTGAAACATAATTCACGCTAACTGTTGAACCCTCTGTAATCTTAGAATCACGACGCACAATCACAAACGGTACATTTAAATAATAAGATACCGCTTGAGCAATAGGAACCCCTTTTGTCGCAACCGTCATTACAGCATCGATTTCTTTATCTAAATATTTTGAAGCGATAATGCGACCCACTTGGCGTAATAATTCGGGCTCGCCCAAAAGATCAGATAAATACACATAGCCACCTGGTAATAAACGGTCTTGCTCAGATAAACGTTCGGCTAATTTGTGCACATACTCATACGCTTCTTTTTCTTCCATCACCGGGATAAACACCACACCACCTGCAGCACCTGGCAAAGTTTCTAACAAGCCTATACCGCGCTCTTTAAAGGTCTTTTTCACAATACCTAAATCTTCACTAATAGATGACTTGGCAGATTCATATCTTTTTGCGAATAAACTTAGCGAAATCAATTCATGTGGATGTGACAATAAATAGTTAGTCATGTCAATCAAGCGTTCACTCCGACGAATTTTCATAGATTCTTCTCCCCTCAAAAGCTATTTGTTCTTAATTTTAAGTTTTTCAAATATTTTCCTTTCCATTATAATCAAAAAATACGAGTTTTGCGAGAGTTTTTGCATAAATTATCGAAAAATGTTCGTAAAATTATCTAAATCAACGTAAAAAAACGAATGAAAGAGAATGATTGACAAAAATCATTCCTAGTTTGCAGCAAAAAACAGTCCTCTTATTTAGAAGACTGTCCATCATTTAGTTCTCACTTATTTTCGTTTTGCTTGAATAACTAGGATGCGCACCACATTAGCCAACAAGAAAATCGCAATATACACAAGTGTAATCGTCGCTCCCGGTGGGGTATCCAAGTAAAAGGAACTCGTTAAACCACTAAGCATTCCCACCAAGCCGATAAACATACTCAAATAAATCACTTGGTTAAAGCCTTTACCCACTCGTAAACTTGTCGCTGCCGGTAAAACCATAATTGCTGAAACCAATAACGCGCCAGCAATCGGAATCATAATCGCAATCGCCACTCCAGTTAAAATATTAAAACACATCGACATTAAGCGCACCGGCAACCCATCGACATGGGCCGTGGCTTCATCAAAGGTTAAAATATACATTGGTCGGCGAAAACGCAAGAAACTCAAGAAAATCACGACGAATAAAATGCCTAAAAACCACACTTGGCTATTGGTAATCGTCACAATCGAACCAAATAAGTAAGACTGAATACTTGTTGAGGAATTACCGCCACTTAATTTCATCAAAACAAGTGCTAAGGCTAGTCCACCCGACATTAAAATAGCCACCGAAATCTCGGAATAACTATGAAACATACTGCGCAAATATTCCAGTAAAATCGCTGCTAAAATCACAATCAGCAAAGTCGTTACATTTGGACTCAAATTAAGGAAAAAGCCCAGTGCCACCCCCGCTAATGAGACATGTGATAAAGTATCGGCCATTAAAGATTGACGGCGTAAAACTAAGAATACCCCTAACATCGGTGCAATACCTGAGATAAAAATCGCCGCTAAAAAGGCTCGTCTCATGAATTCATATGAAAGCAACGCCATGGGGAATCCTCCTTTCGCACCAAATGAATTTGGCGGTCTGCATAATTTTTGATTTCTTCATGATCATGGGTAATCATCAAAATCGCTTTTTGGTGTTGATGGGCACTATGTCGTAATAACTTATAAAAATTATTGCGCGATTTTTCATCCATCCCAGTCGTTGGCTCATCCAAAATGAAAAGATCTGGATCAGTCGCAAACACACGCGCGAGGCTGATTCGCTGCTTTTGTCCACCAGAGAGCTCGCCGATTTTTTTATGGCGCATCTCCCACATTCCTACTGCATCCAAAGCTTTTTTCACATGCTCGTGATCACGGTCTGTTAAACGTTTGAACCAACGATCTTTAGGAAAACGCCCTGACTGCACCAATTCCAAAACCGTACTTGGAAAACCAACGTTAAACGAGGCAATTTGCTGCGGAATATAGCCCACACTGAGTTTCTTGCCCTCGATATTTTCTTTTGCTATCTTCACTGTGCCTGTCTTTGGTTTTAATAAGCCCAATGTCGCCTTCACCAAGGTCGATTTTGCCGCACCATTTTCCCCGGTTAAAGTAACAAATTCGCCCGCATCAACATGATAATTTATCCCGGTTAAGACTGGCTCTTCATCATAATAAAAGCTCAAATTTTCGACTTCAATATAGCGCATCTTTTCACCTACTTTTCATTCAAGGTTTGTTGTAAAGCTTGTAAATTTGCTTGCATCACGCTGAGATAATCCTCGCCATCTGCCAATTGATCTTTGGTTAAACTTTCGAGCGGATTTAAGACTAGTAAGCGTACCCCAGTTTCTTTGGCTAGGGTTTTTGCTACTTTGGCTGAGGCATTTTCTTCAAAGTAAATCACATGAATCTGCTCTTTTTGAATATATTTTTTCAACTCAACTAAACGACTTGGTGTAGGCTCTTCCTCTGGAGAAAGCCCAGTAACCGCCACTTGCTCTAATCCATAACGTTTCGCTAAATAAACAAAGGCATCATGTTGTACGACAAACGTTTTATTCGTCGCTTTTTGTGCAGCCTCGCGGTATTGTTGATCCAAAGCTTGTAGTTTTTTGATATAGGCTTGAGCATTTTTCTTAAAGGTTGCTTGATACTTCGGATATCGCTTGCTTAATGCTTTTTGAATATTGGTCACTTCTTTTTGTGCTAAGACCGGATCGAGCCAAACATGAGGATTGACATCACCATGGTCATGATCGTGTTCATATGTCTCTTCCGCATGATGCTCATGTTCTTCTTCACCACTTAGTAACTGAATACCGGTGCTAGCTTCCACAAGTTGCGTGTGCTTGGCGTCAATATTTTGCTTCACATCAGTCATCCACGTCTCAAAATGACTACTATTATACACGACCAAGCCCGCTTCATTTAACTTTGCAATATCTCTGGCACTTGGCTCATAGTCATGCGGTTCTGTCCCCGCAGGAATCAGTAGCTTTACCTCACCCGTATCACCTACTACCGCCTTAGAAAAAGCATACATCGGATAAAACGTCGCCATGACTTGAACTTTTTGATTTTCTGATTGACTCGCTTTTTCCTGATTTTGACAACCAGCCAAAAGCCCTATCGTAAATATTAATGTAATAACAGCTACAATTCGCTTCATTTATTATTTATTAGTCCTTTCCTTAGGTTGTAAATCTAAATCGGAATGTAAATCGTAATATTCCGATTTATCCAGCATTCCTTAATTTATCAGATAGTTTCGCAAGCGTCAAGGAAAATGGCCTAGATTTTTTTGAAACTTTTTTTACTTTTTGTTCAAAGTTTCTTCACACTTCTGCTTTATGATTTAAGTATCCCAATAAACAACCCTATATAAACACTTTTTCATTTTTAACTCCTTGTATTGAAAGCTAAATGGCCACGTGCTGTTTAGCTTTTAGTCGTTTAGGCCCATTTTTTGTTTATCGCTATCCTATTTGTTAAGAAAACAGTATAATAAATCTGAGAAATATAAAAGGGTGTGCTAAAGGATGACTAAGAAAGAACAACTAGCAAATGTTGTAGCAGCGTTAGATGAACGAGAAACCGAATTAGTCCTTCGCTATATTTACCAACTACGAAATGAAGACCTAATCAACGAAGATGGTGAAGTTATTATTGATTCATTTTATAAGAATCTACTTGAAGATATCGATCCAAATGAAGCAGCTGTTGCATACACAAAAGAAGAAATATCAACTATAAGTTAGTTTTTACACATTCCTAAAGATTTATTCAAAGTTTCTTCATATTTCTCTATTAGTATATAAGTATCCCAATAACAACAACCCTTATAAACACTTTTTCATTTTTAACTCCTTGAACAGGCGTGCCAATAAATTAGGTGCGTCTGTTTTTTGTATTGTTCATTTATTAACATTACTATATAATTAAATGAAAGAACGATTAAAAGAAGCCTGCCTCAACTTGAATCACGCCTATGAAATAAAGAAAATTCACAGATATCATTGTTATCATCTTACCTTTAAAATTTTCATATATGCAAACGAGGTTACTCAATGAATAATTTAGGAAAATATTTCAAAAAATTTAGAGAATCTAGACATTTAACGCTTAAAAATATTGCCAATGAATCCCTATCGATGGCTCAATTATCTAGGTTTGAAAATGGAACTTCCGATTTAACAATATCTAAGTTTCTATATTCTTTAAATGAATTAAATATGTTGCTTGAAGAATTTATGTATGCTGTTAATAACTATAAAATGTCCCCTTTGAGTGAATTGTTACTAAAAATTAACGAGTACTCCATCACAAGGAATGATAAATCTTTAAAAAAAATTGCTGTATACACAACAGAATATAACTGATAAAAATAAAAAATTATCCAATATTCTCATCCAAATATGCTTGTATGATTTATCCGGTGAAAAACTTTACACTGAAGAAGATATCCGTTATTTATCCGACTATCTTCTTTCTATTGATGACTGGGGAATGTATGAACTCTTACTTTTTTCTAATTCTATGAAAGCAATGAATCACCAAACAAGAATGATTCTGCTAAAAGAGATGAACCGCCGAACAGATTTATATACAAACATTCCAAAATATCGCCGAATTATTGCTTCTATGAATGTGAATGCTTATATCTACTGTATTGAGTTTGAAGAATGGATAGACGCTCAATATTTTGAAAAGCAGTTGGAACTTGCCTACTTTCAAGAAGCAGAAATATACGAAAGACTTGTATTTAAATATGCAAAAAATTTTTACAAGTTTAAGAAATTTCAAGATCAAAAAGCCTTACTCGAAATGAAAAAATGTATTGAATTATTTCAATTTGTCGATAGCGAGAACTTAGCTGAAAATTTTATTGAGCATTTAAACAAACATTTATAACGTTTCTTATTCTTATAGATTTTCATATATGTAAAAAATTTTTACGGTAAACTTTTTCATGATACTATCAAAAAAAGGATAAGTCTTATCAATTAATAGCATAAAGTGTAAGCAATTTATCCGTGACATAAAAAATAATTAGGAGTTAAAAATGATTGAAATAAACAAGGTGGTGAAAAGCTTTCATCACAAAGAAGTATTGACTATTGAACAATTAACCATTCACAAAGGGGAAACTGTGGCAGTCATGGGGATGAATGGTGCCGGGAAGTCTACTTTAATCAAACTCATTTCTGGGTTATTTAATCAAGATCAGGGCACGATTTTCGTCGATGGTCTGGCAAATACCGACCGTCATATCCACCAAAAAGTCAAATTCGTCTTAGAAAGCGGACGTGGCTATTATGACTATTTGACTGCCCTGCAAAATATCCACTATTTTTTGAAACTAAACCAACTCTCTGTCAAACAAGTGCAACAAGAAATGTTAGACTATTTCGAATGGTTTGATTTCACTCCGTATCAAAACACCTTGGTCTCTGAGCTTTCTCAAGGGAACCGCCAAAAACTCTCCTTAATTATTGCGCTTTTATGCCAACCAGAAATTCTCTGCTTGGACGAACCAACGAATGGCTTAGATGTAGTCAGCAAGCGTAGATTAGGAGAAACGTTAGCCAAAATCCAGCAAAAGCGCGACCTGACCATCATTATGACGACCCATGATTTTACCTTCACCAAAGATTTTGCCAGTCGGATCTTAATTATGAACCAAGGCAAACTCACCAAGGATGGATCATTTACACAATTATTTGGTCGTGAGCAAGATTGGTTGAGTTATCATTTCACCTGTCCATTAGAAAGCAAATCAGCCTTGCAAGCAAAATTTCCTGAACTTCACTTTGAAGAAACGCAAGAAACGATCCAGTTTACTTGTAAAGAAGAAACGCAAAAAGATGAGATTTTACGCAACTTTAAAGTCTTGAGTTTTAAGGTTGAATTGCAGGATATGGATGACATTTTATACGAGGTGATTGCATGAGTTTAAGTGATTTAACGCGTGAATTTTTCCGCCAGTTGCAAGAAATGGGCCAATTTAAATTGAACTTGCTTTTTGCTAATCTCTCAATCGTGATTATGGTTTCGGGTTATTTAGATTATTTTACGGGCCACCAATCTGTTGAAGCACTCTTTTTCTTGCTATTTACTTGGTATTTTGCCACCCACAGTATCACGCATCCAACGTTTTTTGTAGAAGATGAAGTCTATGATCGCACTCTCATCAGCGTGATTCAAAGTCGCAAAAGCTTGGTTAGTGTCTTGTTGTTAAAGATTATTGTGCAGATGCTGATTGATTTGGTAAAGGCGATTCCACTATTCTTATTGATTGCCTTCGTTATGAAAGTACCGTTTAATCATGGCGTTGCAGGTAGCCTCCTGATTTTTCTACTTTGCTTTGTGGTTATCTTTGGTCTGTATGGAATGGGCTTAGGATTTGCCGGATTTAGCCTTTTATATAGTCGCACTTCAAGTGTTACAGGGTTAATTTCGTATTTTATGCTCTTTTTTACCGGGATTTTAACGCAGTCTACCAATCTCGTCCTTACTTATTTGTTTCCTTATCAGTATTTACGTAGCTTTATTCTACAACCCAATTTGGCTACAGCGAGCATTCTTAGTCTATACGCAATTATTTATTGGGTGATTGGCCTACTCGTCTTTTATGCCCTCTTTTCACACGCAAAAAAGAAGGGAGCGATTTTCAATGTATAATGAATTCCTGCGCTTTATCTATAATAAAAAACGCTATGGCTTTGACAGCTTCTCAGATGGACTGTATTTAGTCATCTTTTTATGCGGGACCTTACTGATTTTAAAAGGAAATCCTGAGGTGAATCTCTTTTTATATCTACTCTTCTTTGCCTTTACCAATATGATTGTTTTAGCCAATGAAGAATTAGAATATGAAATCCGCACCGATCAAATCAAGTATATCGAGCTTTCCAGTCAAGGCGTCTTTCAAGTTTATGCTAAGCGAGCAGTCATTTATTTTACCTACTCCGCGCTTTTATTTTTACTTTGTGCAGCCTTTATTTCACCAGTAAGTATTCCCGTACAATTAGGTAGTTTATGGATTGCACTATTTTGCGGCATTTTATTTTTCGCCTTGTATCAACTCGTGATTTGGCTGACCATTCGCTATCAAAGAATTTCCGTCGTGGTTGATTTCTTTTACACGATTCTCTTGTTTTACTCTGGGATGGTCTTTCCGCTCAAACATGGATTTAGTTTCGGCCAATTTCTCATACAAACCTTTTTATCTTAAAAACAAAAAACAAGCAGTCCAACAATCACGGACTGCTTGTTTTTTGATTTACTTCACGAGCTTAATAGACGGCCTTTTGCAAAGACCCGGATCACATCTTTGGTTTTAATCGGCGTTCAGCAGCTAGACATTGTGAAATTCGCCCTCCCACTTGAGAAAATCTCCTTTCATCCGATTTTCTCAATGGAAGGTAAGCACACGAATTTCTTCATGTCTTACCAAGCTGCTTCACGACCTTAATTTTACTTTTCTAGCTCACTTACTAGTGCTTCTAGTTCGTCTAGGCGTTGTGCGAAGACTTGCATGGCTTCTTTTAGATAATCTGCTTTAGTCATATCTACGCCGGCTTTTTTCATGACTTCGATTGGGTAGTCACTATTACCAGCTTTTAGATAGTTCAAGTAGTTTTCTAAGGCATTTTCTTCCTTGCTTAGAATCTTCTTCGCTAAGGCAGAGGCAGCACTAAAGCCAGTTGCATATTGATAAACATAATAATTGTAGTAGAAGTGAGGGATACGTGACCATTCATAGCTGATTTGTGGATCACTTGTTACTGCATCGCCATAGTAGCGTTTGTTCAAGTTGCCATAATAATCATTTAAGAATTCAGCAGTTAATGGGGTACCTTTTGCATCTTCCACATGAATAAAGTGTTCAAATTCTGCAAATTGGGTTTGACGGAAAACAGTTGCCTTAAAGCCATCTAGATAATGATTTAAGACAAAGGCACGCACTTTAGGATCTTTTTGTGTTTCTAATAAATATTCAGTTAAGATATTTTCATTCGTTGTAGACGCAATTTCAGCTAAGAAAATCGAGTAATCACCGTATACATATGGTTGATTTTTGCGTGTGAAGTAACTATGAACAGAGTGGCCCATTTCATGAACCAAAGTAAATAATTGGTCTAGGGTGTCATGCCAGTTTAACAAGATGTATGGATTGGTATCATAGCAACCTGATGAATAAGCCCCACTGCGTTTACCTTTATTTTCCACCACATCAATCCAGCGGTTTTCAAAAGCTTCTTTCACCACAGCTAAGTATTCCTCGCCCATTGGTTCTAATGCTTTGAAGGCTTCTTTGGTGGCTTCTTCATAAGTATATTTCAATGAACTTTCACCTAAAAGTGGTGTGTAGACATCGTACATGTGCATTTCATCTAAGTTTAATAAACGTTTGCGCAAAGCCATGTAGCGGTGTAACAATGGTAAGTTTTCATTAACCACGCTGACTAAAGTTTCGTACACACTTTCAGGAATATGATTGCCACTTAATGCTGCTTGACGGGCAGATTCAAAATGACGTACTTTTGCAGCATAGTTATGGCGTTTCACATTGGTACTTAAAGTGGATGCAAAGGTACGCGCAAATTGTTGGTACACTTTATATAAACCTTCAAAGGCATCTTTACGTACACGACGATCAGTGCTTTCTAATAATTGACCATATACGCCATGAGATAATTGGACTTTTTCGCCTTTTTCATCTTCAATCACCGGAAATTCTAGGTCAGCATTGTTTAAAACAGAGAAAGTATCTGCTGCAGCGCCAAAAATTTCACCGGCACCAGCTAATAATGCTTCTTGCTCAGCTGGTAAAATGTGTTCGCGATTGTCCACGATTTGTTGGATATAATGGCGATAAAGACTTAATTCTGGTAATTCATCGAAATAACCCCAAATTTTTGCATCCTCTAAAGACAATACTTCCGGTTCAAACCAGGCAATGGCTTCACTAGCTTTAGCAACTAAGGCATTGGCACGTGAATGCAAGGCTTGATCTGTCGCATTGGTAGTGTCTTGGTCATTGCGTAAATGAGAATAAACATAAAGCGTTTCTAATTGACGCATCACATCTAAGCAATATTCTAAAGCAGCTAAAAAGGCTTTGGCACCATTGGCTAGTGTTCCTTGATAGTTGCCTACTTCTGCCAAACGATCATTCAATGCGGCAAATGCTTCTTCAAAGGCTGCATCGTCTTTAAAAATGACAGATAAGTCCCAAGTTAATTCTTCTGGTACTTCAGAACGTAATGGTAATTGTTTTGTTTCTGACATACAAACACCTCGTATAATTAAATTTTAATCATCTCTAAGTATTATAACACATCTCTCTCATTTGAAAAAAGGTTTGCACTTAATTTTTCACATTCGATAAAGATTTCCTCTAATATTTCTGCTTGATTCAAAAACGGATAATCCCAAGTAAAAGAAAAGTTTTTTAATGCTTTCAGCCAAGACGGATAGTTGTCTGTCTGTAAATACAACATCCGTAAAATCAACAAATCATGCTCAAACAAGACGTGATAAGGACTTGATAAATAGCACCAACCAGGTAAAGCGAGAAGATTGTGCTGATGAAGATAACAAAATTCTTGTAAATCCATGATATGTTGCTGCCGATGAAACAACTGATCTTGCAAATAAAACTGATATTCTTTCACCGTCCACGAAAAAGGCTGTACAGGTGGTAACTGCAATTGAAACACTGACTTCAACTTTAAATCAGCCAAAGGAAGCTCTTTGCAATCATAAAAATACCCACGACGATAATGCCAACGAAGATTACTATAGTATAAAAGGACATTGCGCTTTTCATCCAATCCATAAAATTGAAAAGCCGTTTGTTTTCTACCACGACAAATCATCGCCTTCATCAAAGGATGTAATTGATGTTTTTTAGGCTGCAATTTGCGTCCCACTAGCCACCAGGGATGATAATTTTCAGAAAAATAGCCTTGATTACGCTCCTGAAAACGTGTAGTAGATAATGGTGAACACTGCATTTCTATGGCAATTTTTCCTACTAAAAGATCCGGTCGCTGCTTTAATTGTGGCAAATAAGCCTCCATCTGTACGGGCAAATTTTGCTGTAACAACCATTGATAAAGCTGATTTTTGGCGCGTAAATGCTCGGCCGTCTCTCCTTCACTAAAACTCTCACAAGCCTGGTGTTTGAAATGGGCAAAATGAGCAATTTTATGCTTGCCTCGTTTTAACTGAACTTGCTGCTTACAAGCGGGACAAAAATAATGTTGACTGCGCTTTGCTTGATGCGCATAAGTCATGATTTGCTGTTCATTCATCGCCAAAAGCATCGACATCACCTCTACTTAATAAATACGCAAAAAAAAGAGAAAACCTTGTCGTCAAACAAAATTTTCTCTTTTTAATTATGGTAAGGTCCGCACAAGATAAACTTCTTCACAGAAACCTTTGAGGGCATTGTAGATTCTTTGGGCACGCGAATATTTCTGACATAAAGCAAAGACAGTCGGACCACTGCCACTCATCATCGCCACATCGGCACCAAATTTCAACATTTTATCTTTCATTTTTTGCACAACAGGATATTTTTGAATCGTCACACTTTCCAAATTATTGCCCATATTTGCAATCATCGCCTGATAATCTTGGGCTTCAATCGCGGCAATCAAATCATCAATCGGCACATGCTCAAGCTGGGTCGCATCCACGATTTGAAAGATTTTGCGGGTCGATACACTGATTCTAGGCTTGACCAAAACCACCCAACACTGCGGCATCGAGACAATGGGTTCCACAATTTCGCCTTTACCACTGATTTTTGCGGTCGTCCCATGCAAACAAAACGGCACATCGGTACCCACTTGCATGCCGATTTCGATTAACTCATCCATGGATAATCCTAAGTCCCACAAACGATTCAATCCACGTAAGGCTGCGGCACAATCACTACTACCACCGCCCAAACCAGCTGCTACCGGAATGCGTTTTTCAATCGTGATTTTGACCCCTTTTTGAATCTGATAACGTTTCTTTAAAATTTCTGCGGCTTGATAGACATTATTGCGCTTATCGACCGGCAAAAAGGCTTTATTACTTGTGACAATAATCTCATCAGTTGGCAAGGACTCAATCTTCAAATGGTCAGCCAAATCCACGCTAGCCATTACCATCTTAAGCTCATGATAGTCATCTGCTCTTTTGTATAATACGTCCAGTCCAAGATTAATCTTCGCTGGGGCTTTTTCGTAAATTTCCATCGGCCTCACCTATCTCTTTAGACTCTTTGTTGTCCATTTTAACATAGAGGACGCCTGCTTGCCTAGTCGCGCGTGTTGTGAGGTGTATCATAGAACAATGCTTGCTCCAATTCATCTAGCGTATAATAGTTACCTTTCTTCATTTCCAAATAATTGGCATCGATTGTTTCTTGCAGATATTTTAATGCCGCTTCTTTTTCAAAATTTAAAATCTCTATTTTTTTATCCATCATCCCTCATTTCTATCGCCATTTTACCACAGTTTATCCTTTTTCACGCTTCCAAACACACGACTTCATCAAAGCAGCCTGTACGTTCAGGTGTTAGATGATGGGTAATGGTTAGATAGGTTAAATCCGATTGTTGCAAGAACAGTTGCTCAATTTTCTGGGCATTTTGCTGATCTAAATTGGCTAAAGCTTCATCTAAAATCAAAATCTCACGCGGATGCAACAAGGCACGAATGAGACCAATGCGCTGTTTTTGCCCAGTTGAAAGTGAATGTTCATTGATTGATTCAGCTAACTTATTTTGAAAATCGGTTAAATTCATTTGTTCTAACAGGTAAATCAACTGCTCATCTGTTATTTTTTTTCATCCCACAAAGTTAAATTGTTTCGCAAAGTATCCTGAAAAATATGCGTCTGATTGCCCACAAAGTTGATTCTTTTTAGCAGACTATTTTCATCTAACGTCTGTAAATCCGTCTCGTTATAAAAGATTTTGCCGTGATAATCGCGTAAATTCCCTAATAGTAATGCAAGTAAAGTTGATTTGCCACTGCCAGACTGCCCAACAATGGCATATTTCTTCCCACGTTCCAAGTTTAAAGATAAATTGGTAAATACAGCATGGTTGCCAAACTGATAACCCACTTTTTCCAATTGAATTTGCTTGAAGTTTCCGGTAAATTCACGACGTTGTACCTGGCTTTCTGAATGAAACTTTTGAAATATCGGCCGTACTGATGCCATCGAGACACGCAACTGATTAAAAGTCGTTAGTGAATTAAAAATATTTCCCGCAATTTGTCCCACCGAAGAAATCGCCCCAATCGAAATTTGGCCTAACGCAATGAGCAAACCCGTCAGCAATAACACGCCAACTTGACCGATAATTGAAAAGAGTGCCATCACAACTTCAATTGCGGTACTTTTTTTGGTAAATTTCATCTTTTCAGCCATGAAGTGACGCATGATTTTCAAAAACTGTTGACTAATTACTTGCTTTTGACTAGCATAATATAACGTCGAATACCCCGCTAATTGATCGGTCATTGCCGCCACAAAGCCTTCATTCGCTATAGAAAAATCGCCCATCACACGCTCCATCCTCTTAGCAAACGGTTGTGGTAAATAAGTCAGCGCTAACGTTAACCCAATTGTCAAAACAACAATCCGATAATCAAAATTTAATAACGCTACAATTGAAAAAAGCGTGGTAAAAACCGTTGATAGCAAACTGTAAAAACTTGCAAATCCTGATTGTTCAATAATTTGAATATCATTGTTTAAAATCGACAAGTGCTCTCCTTGATCCTTTTGCTTAAAACTTTGAAAAGGTGCCTGCTGCATTTTTTGCAAATAATCATTGCGAATCAAGATACTCATCTTCTGTATTAACCATGTCTGAAAAACGGTACACACATAAATCAGCAACAAATAGCCTAAGTATGTCGCCAAATTACACCCTATCCAGAAGAGAAAGCCATAAAAATCTTTTTTCACCAATGCATCGGTCATCACAGACAGCATGACTGATGCCAATACGAGATTAGCTGACTGCAATGCCAAAAGTAGCATCAATACTAGATTTTCAAATTTATAGGCGAATAGATATTTTTTCATAATCCTTGACCTCCACTAAAATAAACCTATAGAAGTTAATCTTCCATAGGCTTAGTGTAAGGTATGTTTAACAGATTGTTTAAAAATTGTCATATAGTGGAATTGATTAATTCCTCATAAACACGCTCATGAGCTAATCTTAAATTTTCAGCTTCTAATGTTTTGAGGGTAGCTAAAACTGCCATCATTTTTTGCTTTCCTTGTTCTTTTTTACCCGACTTAAATAAGTAGATTCCCAAAACAAATTGATATTCCATGCGATCATAAAGTGCTGTTTCCGGAATCCTCAGTTGTTGTAGAAGTTCTAAGTAATTCTTTGCTAAATCCAATAAATCTCTTTCTAAAAAAATGGCCACAATATTGATTAACAGCTCTATTCTGGCCTTTTGATTTGCTTCATTACTTCCAAAAAGCGTGGTCTTAAAGAGAATTTCACGCGCTAAAGCCTCGATCACTTTATCATTTAACGCAGTCAAACTATTGCCAAAAATAATTAATTCACGCTTGCCCCACTGTTCAATTGAAAAGAGGTAATCAGAAATTGCCATCATTTTTTCATTTGCTATAGGTTGATTGGTGAGATTGACCAAAAAGGACTCAATCATAATTGCATTGTATAGAAAAGTTTTTTGTTTGCTTTCCTCATATTTTTTCATTTCGGCTTGATAAAATTTCTCTAGCGCAAAAGAATTTCCTTGATAAAACGCTGAGCTGACCTTATCTAATAGTTTCTCAGTAGCAGTAGCTCGTTCATTAGCTAAAATACCATAGAATTCCTCAATGCTCACATCCAACCTTTCAAGCAAGAGTAAGAAGCGCGACAAGGAGATTTCTGATTCGCCCCGTTCAAATTTAGAAAGAAAAGAAACCGATAAAAAATCCCCCGCCACATCTTTTAACGTTAATTTTTTGGATAATCTAAACTTTTTAAACAATACCCCCATCTCAGTTGTGTCAAACATATGCAACCCTCTCTTCCAATTATTCTTAGCTAGAGTATAGCATGGAATAATCCAGTTTACGTTTGAATTCCACTATATGACATTTTTTATTTACGGATATTTATTTGTCCCAGATATGCAAAAAACTGGCAGCTGAAAATCAACTACCAGTCAAATGCTAAAATCGTACTTTGAATTGTTTTGTTTGAAATATACGTCCAACATAGATTTCTTTTTTTACCTCACTTATACGATAAAACAATGCATAACTCTTGCCGATAACAATCCGATAAGTAGGTTGGTTAAAATGATAAATATCTGAAACTTCTTCATACATTTGTGGAAAAACAGCAGCTAAGTTTAATGAGCGCTGTATCGAAGTTACAAACTGCTGAATTTTTTCCTGAGAAATTCCTAATTCATTTTCCCATTGAAAGATAATCTGCTCTAAGCTTATTGAAAATCCTTCTGAATAAACTATTTGAAATTCTCCCATCTATTGCCACCCATATTTACCAAATTTCATCTTGAGTGACTCTTCTGAAACTACTAATCCTTTTTTAAAATCTGCAAAACTTTCTTCAATCAGTTCACGATCATGCTCGAGTGCTGCTAAACTCGTATCAATGATTAATAAATGATTCTCTCGACGATAACTTAAAATATCTCCCGGATGTAAACCAAATTCTTTCGGCAAAATGACCCCTACACTATTACCAATCTTTCTAACTTTCATCTCTTCCATCCAATTCACTCCAATCATATAAAATCTGATACTAAAATTATAACTTGTTATAACATTAATATCAAATAAAAACCTAAGATACTTTTCCTATAATGGGACGATTATAAGTATCTATCCCAGATATGCAAAAACTGGCAGTTGAAACTCAACTACCAGTCAAATTTTCTTTTTATTCTGAAACTACCGCCGCATGCTTTTCAGCTAATTTCTTTGCAGCTGCTTCTTTATTATAATGTTCATGAAAGGCTAGAAAATAACGTTCTTCCACATAATCAACCAACCGATACAAATTCGGAAGTGAGATTAACGTTCTCTTTTCATCCCATTCTGTCAAGTCATAGCTTCCAAAACCTAACACCTTTCGCAATTCAGCAACCGGAATATCCAAAAGTTCCATAATCACAGTCACTTCACGAAACATTCTTTTTCTTCTAAGCGTTCCATTAATCATCCACGGAAAAAGAAGAATTGGCCATAAAAAAGAAGTTGAGATGCCCAAATATTTTAATAGCATTAGGCAAAGAAGAAAAATCAGCATAAAAATAACATCGATTAATCCATCTATTTTCTGTTGTCTTGTCCAACGCGCACTTTTTTTCATTGCTTATTCCTCATTTCTTATTTTTTTCATCCGATAGCGAATAAGAAGATACATACTGCCACCAAAGAAAACCACCTCAAATACAAATAGGACCAAACTCTTTAGTGAAAACACCTCAGTGACAAAACCTTGATTGGATTGCAAGCCATTAAAAATTGTCATCAGCACGCCAAAACAAATACCAGATAAAGCATATCTGACAGCATATTTCCTTTGCATTGGTATGCGTTGCTCTTCTGTGACTTCGATTTGTGCCAACTCTAGCTTATGGATTTGATAAAGCACGTAGCCACCAACTCCTCCTGCCGTCACTAAGGCATTAATCACACAAAGACCAAATAATAACGTTTCGGCACCAACTCTGCCCATTAATATGACTGCGAAAACGTTTGACAGCAGGATATAATAGAACAAAAAGATAAAAGCGTTATTTCCGATACGTCTGATTTCCTGCAACCGATATTCGTCCAGTACTCCCGAAATGCCGTAAAATCGTTTAATCATTTTTTCCATCCATGTTTCTTTATGTTTCATCTACTTCACCTTCTTAAAAATTGCCTTCATGATTGTTTTCCATACTTTAGCTAAAGCCTATTAACGGAATCCATTTACCATGAATCGTCTATCTTTATTTGAAAGAATCCTTACTTATTCTTATTCAACAATCCCCGCTAGACCATTTTCCGCCGCTTGCCTCTCCGCTAATTTTTGTTCAGCGACCTCTTTTTGATATCGTTCATGAAATGCAAGAAAATAGCGATCTTCCATATACTCTTCCAATCTAAACAAGTTTTTACGTGAAATAGGGGTATTTTTATAATCCCAATTCATCAAATCAAACCGAGTCCCTTGAATAACCATTCTCATCTCTGTCAGTGGAATATCTAGCAGCTCTTTAATCATCGTGATTTTATTAAAAATAGCCTTTTTGCGATAAATCAAATAAGCATAATCCAACAATCCCAAAATGGCTAAGTAAAAAGTCCAAAAAATGAGGTAAATGGACATTTTCAAAGCAATAAAAATAACGCCAAACAGGGTAAAAAACAAAAATATATTCGTACAAATTAAGACTTCTTTTTGTTGATTTAACGTTAAACTATTCCACTTCTTCATCTACTTCGCCTTCCCAAAACAATGCATTTAAGTCCGTCTGTAATGTTTTTGCTAGACGTATACACAAATCAAGCGACGGATTATATTTATCATTTTCGATTAAATTGATCGTCTGTCTAGCTACACCGACTTGCTCAGCCAATTTTGCTTGAGAGAAGCCGGCTGTTTGACGATATTGTTTGACGCGATTCATCCTAATCCCCTCTATTGTCATTTATATGTGACATTTATAGTATAACGTGTTTCTTAATGAGTGTCAAATATATGTGACAAAAATGATTTTTGGTATTCTTTTGCCAAGCTTATCTATTACCATTGCTAATCTGTAAAAAATTAGGCTAATCTGCGAATATTCTGTAAAAATTCTGATACATATTCATTTCTGAAAAACGCTTTTTGAATGATTCTGCGTAATCAATATATGAGCACAAAAAATTGAACATTTGCGTAATTTTGCGTATGATGAATGAAGGGAAGTATAGTGACAAAAAAGTGAGAGAACTTGTGAAAATACTGAAGAGGACCGGATTTTTTAAAATTGATTAAAATGGCAGTCATATAAAGTTCTACAATCCTTTTACAAATAGAACGGTAATCGAAAAGACATTTCCAATTTGTACAGTAAAAAGTATTTGGAAATAAGCTGGCATTAAGCAATAATCGCATTTTTTATGAGGAGTGATTTTTTATGGAAAAAGCCCAATCATTGTTTATCCTGCAATTTTTAGTCCTGAAAACAACACATATAATGTAACTTTCCCTGATGTAGCAGAAGCGATTACTTTTGGTGAAGACATCCCAGAAGATGTAATCATGGCACAATCAGCATTAGGTTTAGCCTTATATGAACGAACGCAAATACCCCCAGCCAGTTCACCAAAAGACATTCACCTTAAAAGTGATGAGGATTTTGTCGTAATGATCTCGCTTGATTTAAATGAATATCGTCGGAAAAATCATGCAAAAATCGTACGTAAAAATACCTCTATTCCTGAATGGTTAAATATTCTTGCTGAAAAAGAGAATATTAATTTTTCGCAAACCTTAACCGATGCCTTAAAGCAAAAGTTAGGTGTCTAAACGTATTCAAAACATAAACACACGGAATGATTTGCCAACCAATTTCCGTGTATTTTTCTTTTTAACTCAATTTTTTTACTTTTAACTTTCCCAAGGTTAAAAAGCAAATTTTTGAGTTAAAAGTTGATTTATCGGGGTTTATAATCAAAAAAACGTTTCTATGCTAAGAAAATATCTCTCAACATAGAAACGATTTTAGCTACCTCATAGCGAAAGGAAGGAAGCTATAAGGTATTTTGCCAAAAACAGGCTCTTAACTATTTTTGGCAAAGGTTATTTGATTAGTTTTCACTAGAATCAACTTGTTTAATTTCATCTGGAATTGCAGATAATTTGGTTAATGTATAACAAACTACTACGGTTATTACTGATATGATAAAGTAAACTAGAATTTGATAACCTTGATAGATATACATCAAATATGAAGGTAATACCGCTAGTCCATATGAATTAGAACAAATATGGAAGATTGAAAGTAATGCTGCACCTAAGCCGGATGAGAAAAGCATAACATATAGCGGTTTCAAATTATAACGTAAATGCAACCCGAATAAGACTGGTTCACTCACTCCAAACAACTGTGACATAAACGCTCCCATTACCGTTTGACGGACACGATGCTGCTTGGTAGAAGTGTAAAAAGCCAAACATGATCCTAAATTCGCAAAGCCATACATCGCACACAATGTGATTAATTGGTTAAATCCAGTATTTGCCAATAACGAGGTTTCAATCACAACATACATATGATGAAGCCCTGTGATAACTGCCAATGGATAAGTCGCTCCAACAAAGAAACCACCAATCCCAAAAGGTAAGTTCATTAAACCTTTTGTTAAAGCGATTAGCCCTGTTTCTAACCAGTGAACAATAGGCGCAAAACCTAGCAAAGCAACTATAATCATAACTAATACGGTCACAAAAGGTGTCAAAATCAAATCTAAAGAATTAGGCATGACTTTGCGTAATTTACGTTCTAACTTTGCACCTAAGAATCCAGTCAAAATAGCTGTAACAACCGAACCTTGTGCCCCCATCACTGGTAAGACCCCCGCTACCATAATTGGTTTTACATCACCAGAAGCTACTGAATAGGCATTAGGCAAAATAGGTGAAACAAGCATTAAACCTAAAACTAGCCCAATCATCGGCGTGCCACCAAACACTCTAAAAGCAGACATCGTGATTAAAGCTGGTAAAAAGGCAAAAGCAGTATCTGTCAGTACACTCACTAACTGATTTAAATAATCCGGGAAAATAGCCGTCGATAAACCAAATAGTCCCAAAATATTATCATTAAAAATAACCCCTTTTATCCCTAAGAAAAGACCGGTTGCTGCGATAACGGGAACAATTGGTACAAAGATATCACCCAGTGTACGCATCAAAGCTTTCATCCCTTTTTCTTGTGATTTCACATAACTATCTTGAGTTGCCTTATCCACTGATTTGATGCCTAATTTTTCAACTTCTTCAAAAACTTTATTAACAATTCCGGTTCCTAAAATGATTTGATATTGTCCACTATTAAAAAAGGTTCCCTTCACTTCATCTACATTTTCTATCGCTTTGGTATCAATTTTTTCGTGATCTTTTACTACTAAGCGTAACCGTGTCGCACAATGAGTCGCTGATAAGATATTCTCTTTACCCACAATTTTGATGATTTCTTCAGCAATATGTTGATATTTATTTTCTACCATTTTAAATTTCCTCCTGTAATACTAAAGCTGCAAAAGGTGATAATTTCAATTCTTTTCCGATTAATTCAAAACCGACGTCGTTATTAAGAATCAATTCTTTAATCGGCTTATCTAATTGAATAATTTGTTCTTTATTTGTTAAATTACTTACAATTAAAAAAGACTTTTCTTCTGTGTAACGTCGATATAGCAATACTCCTTCATTCATGCGCGGTAAAAAGTCAATTTTTCCAAATGTTAGTGTCGCATATTCAGGCATTTTTTTCACAGCAATTATTTTTTTGTAAAAATACCATAAACTTGTCTCATCCTTCATCTGCGCTTCCACATTACGAATAGCTGATTGTTCTGTAATCGCTAACCACGGACGAACAGATGAAAAACCAACATAAGTTTCATCCGTCCACTGCATCGGTGTTCGCGCATTATCACGGCTACGATAATTAATAACCGCTAATGATTCCGCCGGTGTTAACCCTTCCTGGATACCTCGATGATACTGATCAATGGAAGAAATATCGTCAAATTCTTGTAGATGATGACGTTGAAAATTAATCATCCCAATCTCTTGACCTTGATAAATAAACGATGTTCCATATAAGTAAAAATACATTAACGCCAAAGCTTTTTGAGCAGCAGGGTTGGTTGCGTGCTCTTTTAGATACTTACTTGTTGCCCGATTTTGATCATGATTTTCAATAAACGGTGCTCCCCAACCTACTTTTTGAATCGCTAATTGTGAATTCTCAATTTTTTGGTATAAATCTTTTAATTGCCACTGAACTGGCTTAAACCATTCACTGCCACTCTTCACATCTAAATCAGCTGCCTTAAAGTCAAAAATCATGGAGAAAAAGCCGTCTTTTCCGATAAATTGATCCAATTCATCATAGTTGACTCCCGGCGCTTCAGCTACTGTTACTGCTTTGAATGGTTGAAAGCATTTCTCTTGTAACTCTTTTAAGAAGACCTCGATACCTGGCTGATTACGACTGACCTTTGTACATTTCGCTAATCCATCTACACCATCAGGCTCAATACTTTTGAAGGATAAATCTTTCTTGATAAATGTGATGGCGTCCACGCGAAAACCTGCGATGCCCATTTGCAACCATTGGATAATCATTTGATGAATTTCTGATCGTAATTGCGGATTTTCCCAATTTAAATCAGGTTGCTTTTTATGGAAAGTATGGTAGTAAAACATATCTTCGTTAGGTAATTTTTCCCAAACGCTCCCTCCAAAAATTGAACGCCAATTATTTGGACGTTTTTTCCCCGCTTTAAAGATATAGTAATCACGATATTTACTCTGTGGATTTGCTAAAGCTTGTTGAAACCAAGGATGTTCGTCTGAGGTATGATTGACTACTAAATCAAGCAATATTTTAATTTGTCTTTTTTTAGCTTCTAAAACTAACTCCTTAAAATCCTCCATTGTCCCAAATTCACTAGCAATCCCAAAATAATTCGAAATATCATAACCATTATCTGCCATCGGTGACTCAAATATTGGGCTAATCCAAATTGTAGTAATCCCCAATTCATGTAAATAATCTAGTCGTTGAATAATTCCTTGAATATCCCCAATACCATCTTGATTACTATCTTGAAAACTCCGAGGATAAATCTGATAAATGATTTCTGACTGCCACCATTCTTTCAAATCATTTCGCTCCTTTTAACTACTTCATATATTTCTAAGATTTTCTTTTCCGATATCGTTTTCATCTTATGAACACATTATAATTTGGAAGTTTAACGTTTTCAAAGGATTGAAGGATTTTTCTAAAAACGTTACCAAAAGTAGACGATTTTACGCAAAATGAAAAAATGACACAAAAAAGAACCCTAACAAATTAGGATTCTCCAATTAAGCTAAATGCAATTTTAAATAAAGAATTTCGCAAGCTAAAATATAGGGGGTAATCATCTTAAATTCTTTCCGATACACATTAGGGATAAAAAGCAATTCGTCGAAAACCACATTTACTTTTTGAGCCGGAGCCAGCAAAATTTTATAAATATCTTTATGATTAGTATACAGTGCAAGAGGAAATTGACCATCATCACTCAACTTGATAATCCAAAGAAGCTCATCGGTCAACTGTTTTAGACTTGAAGTAAGGGCGAGTTCATTGGGCAATAAATATATTTGAAAATTACTTTGCTGAAAAATACGCTGAATTTCCTTGGCTACTCTAAGTTCTACTTCTCCATCGGCGTAAATATATATCTTTTTACTACTATTCATCCGAAAAAAGAGTTCTTGCGTGTCATATTCGTAAATATAATCAACGACTTGATGGTAATTCAGCGAAATATCTGCTTGCGTTAAGATGGCTTGTGATTCATTTTTTATGATTGCCTTTAACTCTGAAAAGCCTGATATTTCCAATTTGGAGCAAAAGCGAAAGAGCGTAGTTGTCGAAATGTGCAAATCTTGAGCAATCCGTTCCATTGTCCATTCAGGAAGTTCCTTTTGATTTTTATCCAGATAGTCATAAATCATCCAATCGGTACTTGTCAGTTTTGCTTTATGTTTTTGAATTCTATCTTGTATTCGCATCTCTTTTCCTCAACTTTCTAGACAACCTAAGAATAACTGATCAATTAGAAAATAGAAAGTGGTCGAAATTTCATAAGTTAGTCTGGTTGCGGTATTGATGGATTCAGTAGGCACATAAAGTTGATGATGGGCCACCTGACTCATTAAATTATGAGAAGTTCTAGTAATGGCTAATGTTTGGATATTTGATACTTTTGCTTCATTAATCATCTGTACACACTCTGGCGAATCACCTTTATATGACAACAAAATAAATAAATCCTCTGGTTGAAATAATCCCTTTGCATAGTCAAATTCACCTAAATCAAAAATAACGATTACTTTTTTGCCAATCGAAGTAAATAACTGGCGCATATATTCCACTTCTAATTTTTGCTCGTTGCCAGTACCAAAAAGATAGAGCGTCTGTGACTGTTTCAATAAAGAAATAATCGGCTTTAATTTTAGTTTTGTATATACTTGATCAATGTAATTATGATAACCTGAAATAACATCAAATATTTGTGAATTTTCTTTTACTGGCTGACTATTTTCTTTAGCTAACAAATATTTAAATTCTGCAAAACTATCAATATCGAGTTTCTTTAAAAAACGGAAAATTGTCGTTCTAGATACAAAGCTTTCCTTAGCTAAACTCTGAGCATTCATCTCTTTTATTTGAAAATGACGCGATTTTAAATAATGAATAATTTGCTTTTCAGACTCATTAAATTTATGATAATTCCGATTGATTTTATTCGTCAATTCCATTTTGCCAATTTCCTCTCTCATCACTCTTCTACTTTCTCATTATACACTTTTCACCAAAAAAAGAGCAGACAAAAAAAGACTTCTCCCGTGGAAAAGCCTTTAAGATTTAAGAGAAATGTTGCTGGAAGTGAGTGAGCTGTTGGTTGATAGACAAAATTTGAGGGACCGCCTGTGAAAATAGCTGGTCAAGTTGATTATAAATAGCTGCGCAAGTCTCATCTGGGGTGTAGATGTGCGTAGAATTTGGCAAAGCTGGGAAAGCCGTTAACTTGTCGCAAGCTTTCATCGCCAACATCGCCGCCCCTTTACAGGAACTTTCCGGACAATCCATCACGACAATCTCCTTTTGACAAATGTCCGCAAAAAGCTGAGGAATCACTGTATTATTCGTCATCCCTCCCGTTAGACAAATCTGCTTAGAAGGTCCATATTTATCATCTAAGCGCTGCACAATTTGCCGCAAGTTCAAAATAATGCCTTCCATCGTGGCTTTCAAAATATCTTCTTTGGTATGATTGTGATTTAAACCTAAGATATTTCCACGAAGGTTTGCTTGAAAATAGGGGGCACGTTCTCCAAAGAAATGTGGTAAAACAAGCAAACCATGACTTCCAGCAGGTACTTTCGTCATTTTTTGTAATAAACTCGGATAATCTTTACCAGCAAAAAATTGTTCTTTTAACCATTGAAAAATCACGCCACCATTATTCACCGCGCCTCCTTCGACAAAGAAATCTTGGGCTAACGGATATAAAAAGAGGCCCTGACTTGCTTGAGGTGTTTTGGTTTCAATGATTTTGCGGACAGCGCCACTCGTGCCCACGGTAATGACTAACTGATTGGTCAAAGATTCTTGAATACCAAGATTGGATAACACCCCATCGCTCGCTCCCACGATGATTTGCGGACTTTCTGCTAACTGCCACTCAGCAAGCATCGCCTCACTTAAAGATAGTTGCGTTGTGCTAGGCACAATTTCGGACAATTGTTTGCGGTTAATACTTGCTAAAGATAACAGTTCTTCATCCCAATCATGATTTTGCAGATGATAATAGCCTGTACTTGCTGCCAGCGATTCATCGACCATCCAATGATTGGTCAGCTGACCGAGAACATATTCTTTGATGCCCACAAAATAACGAGTTTGAGCAAAAAGTGTCGGATGCTCCTCGCGTAAATAACACACTTTACTCAGAGGCGTCATCGGATGGTTAGGTACACCTGTTCTAGCACAAATCTCTGAAATATCTGCTCTTTTGCCTAGCGCTTCGACTTGTTTTTGCGCACGTGTATCGGCCCAAGTAATTAGTGGATGGAGCACGTGGCGATTTTCATCTAGACACAACAAACTATGCATTGCAGCAGAAAACCCAACACCTATGATTGTTTGCTTGTTTTCTTTAGCTGAATGGAAGGCCGCACCCATCACTTCCTTCACCGCTTGTAAGATTTCATACGGATTTTGTTCCGCTTTTCCCGTCAAATCGGTTATTAATGGATAACTTTTTTGAAACGTCTTGCCCATCTGACCCCTCTGACCAAAAAGAACCGCCTTGGTCGAAGTAGTCCCAATATCCACCCCTAAATAGTACTTATTTTGCTTGCTCAATTACATTCCTCCATATCTGAATTCTTCTTACTTCTATTGTACAAATTCTACTAAAGGTTACAAGAAAATCCTCAACCTTCTATCTATTTACGGCTATCTAAGAAGATTCTTATAATCAATAAAGCGTACAAAAGCAGGCTGACAATTGTACAACCTGCTTTAGCATACTATTATTATTACAACTTAATTAAGACTTGTTATTTTCCACGCCAAATATACGTATCTTTTAATCCACAGTAAGCATCTACCGGATCAGTTCCTTTAAAAGTTGATTCTCCCATTAATTTCTTTAGTAGTTCTTCTAAAGTGACTAAGTTTCCGTCATAAGCATTGATGTAAGTCCCCACTTGTGGCACATCGGCTAAATGATAAGGGCATTGCAGTGAGATAAAGATAGTTGGGACTTCATGTACATAAAATGGAATGTCTGGTGTTCCCTTGGAGGCCGGCCAAATGATTCGTTGGGTCGTAGCTCCCGTATTAATGTCTGCTACATTCATAATCAAATCATAGTTATCTGTTAAGTCAGCGATTGGACGTTTTTGTGCATAGACATTGCTTAGCGCTTGACGTTGTTCTTCCGGTGGCATATTTTTTATTTTCGTTTCGATATCTTGCCAAATGGTAACCTGAAATCCTTTTTCTTCTAATAGTTCTTTAAATAATTCAATTGCCTTGGGTTTCCCTGCATTAATTAGAGCACCAAATCCGCCTTCAATCCCTTTCACCGGAACCAATAGTACTCGTGGATAGCGTTGAGGGCTAATTGGAAAAATATTTTTTTGTTTATCTTTGACTAATGTAATTGATTTATCTGCTACTTCTCTAAAAATTGCCCTATTATCCGGTAAACCAATTTTGGACATCGCTTCTTGTTTTGGTGGCAAAATTTCTTCCTTTACTTTCTTATGAAGTCCTAATTTTGCCTTCAATCCTAAGGAACGACGAAGAGCATCATGTAAGCGTTCTTCAGACAACAATCCATTCAGATAACCTTCTTTCATATAAGCCATATCTTCATCCGGATCATTAAAGAATAAGAATAAGTCACATCCTGCTTCAATTGCAGTTGGCAATACTTCACGTCGCGACATAATCGAGGACATCCCCAACATATGGGACGCATCTGTTACAACTAGACCGTTAAAACCTAATTTTCCGCGCAATAATTCATCCAACAGAGGCTTTGAAAGAGTTGCTGGAAGCGCGTCTTCATCTGTCAGTTCCGGATGAAAATACTGTTCATAGCTTGGCAATTGAATGTGCCCTGCCATAATTGAAGGAAGGCCTGCATCAATTAAACCTTGGTAAATTTTTCCATACGTATTATCCCATTCTTCAGTAGAATAGCTATTTACAGAAAAAGATAAATGTTGATCACGTTCATCCACTCCATCTCCTGGAAAATGCTTCGCTGCAGGTAATATTCCACTTTCTTGAATGCCTTTCATATAAGCCAAACTCATTTGTAAAACCGTATCTACATCTTTACTCCAAGAACGACTAGAAATAATCGGATTACGCCAGTTACGGTTCAAATCTACAATCGGTGCAAAAGACCAGTTACAACCAATTGCTGAAGCTTCTACCCCAGACACTCGTCCCATTTCATAAGCATAGCGCACATCGTTTGTAGCCCCAATTTTAATCTCTTTGCCAACCTCTGTACCATCGACACAAGCACCATTTCCTCCAGCTTCGGTATTAGCTGCAATTAACAAAGGAATTTTGCTTTTGGTTTGTAAAATATAATTTTGGTCATAGACTTCACTAGCTTTTGCAGGATTATAGCGAACTGCCGCAATATGATAGTTTTGCACCATATCGGTTAAATATTCTTCACTACGACTAGAACCCATATTTACAAAAAGTTGACCAATCTTTTCGTCTAAAGACATTTGACTAATTGTCTTTTCTACCCATTGAACATCCTCTTCACTCAAGTTATAAGGCTTTTTTGTCAAATCAACTAAATGTGTCAAAAATATCCCTCCTAATCCAAATTATGCCAAAATTCATCTGCATAACTTTGATAATCTTCTTTTGATAATGCTTGATTCACAAAATCACTAGCTACTTGTTCGGCTAAACGCGTCCAGGATTGCTTTTCTTTACCAACTAAAATCGGATAAAAGCCTACTTGATTCACTTCAGCAGCTTTTAAATCTCCTGGAGAATCGCCTATCATCAGTATTTCTGAATGTGTGTAGCCTTCAGTCAATAGTTGTGCCAAGGCATCTTCTTTCTTTCCTTTATCTTGACAAAATAAGACATCCACATAATGCATCAAGCCGTGTTCTTGCCATTCTGATTGTACGGCTTCTTTATTTGCTGAACTAACAATCCAAATTTTTCCAAGCTGATGCAATTTTTTTAAACTTTCTGGAACGCTTTCAAAAGTATGAGTATCGCCTTTGTAATCATGAATATGTTGGTTGACTGCATTAGACCAAACTAAGGCTTTTTTTAAATCTTCACTTGGATTTTGCGCAATTTGTGCTTCTAGGCTAGCATTAGACAATTGAGGTGTATGTTCTACCCAAGCTTTTAAATTTTCGATATTCTTTACCCCAGCATATTCTAAACCCATCACTAGTCCTACGAAACGATTCACGCCGCGTGTTCTAGAAAATAGATTCACCCGGTCCCACTCTTGTAAGAAGGCCTCACGATTTTTCACTTCAAAAACATCTACTGCTAAAGGTCCAAAAAACAATTGGTGTTTATAAGTCATGGTATCCATTACACAGCCATCTGAATCAATACAAAATACAAACTTTCCTGTCATCTATTACACCCCTGAATATGCCGCAAATCCACCATCAATTGGCAAAATCACACCATTAACAAAACTTGCCATCGATTCATCAGCTAAGAAGAAAACACCTCCGACTAATTCTTCTGCTTCTCCAAAACGATTCATTGGCGTATTCATCAAAATCTTATGCGCACGTGCCGTTGGTTCGCCAGACTCATCAAATAACAATCCTCGATTTTGATTGGTCACTAAAAAACCCGGCGCAATTGCATTACAACGGATGCCAACTTTTGAAAAATGAACGGCTAACCATTGGGTAAAGTTGCTAATTGCGGCCTTTGCTCCGGAATAAGCTGGAATTTTCGTAAGCGGCGTGAAAGCATTCATACTAGAAATATTGATAATATTCGCACCTTTTCTTCCAACCATTTCTTTGGCAAAAACTTGAGTTGGTAAAAGGGTTCCAAGATAGTTTAAATTAAAAACAAATTCGATCCCTGATTTATCTAAGTCAAAGAATGTCTTGGTTTCAGCTGGTAAATCCAATTCATGAAATTCATTATCAGTTGTAGCCTTTGGATTATTTCCTCCTGCGCCATTAATTAATATATCTATTGCACCAAAGTCAGCTAACACAGCCTCCTTTACAGCTTCTAAATTTGCTTTGTCTAATACATTGGCTTGATAGGCTTTAGCTACTCCATCTTCAGCTGTAATTTCATCCACATATTTTTGGGCAGCGGCTTCATTTAAGTCTAGTAAAGCAACCTTGGCACCAGCTTTAGCGAACTCTTTAGCCAAGTAACCGCAAATGACACCCCCAGCTCCTGTAATGACCACTACCTTATCCTTAAATTCAATTACTTTTCCCATTCTTTTTCCTCCTCGTTTTCTTTTACTATAGCTTCATACAAACCATATAGATAAGTTGCACCTAAAGCACGGTCATATAAACCATATCCTGGACGACCGGTTTCACCCCAAATCATCCGACCGTGGTCTGGACGAATTGGCCCTGTAAAGCGATATTCGTATAAGGCTTTAATCACTTCATACATATCAATGGAGCCATATTTTGATGGATGCGCACACTCTTTGAAAGATTTACCCTGTCCTAGGCGAATATTTCTAGCGTGCATAAAGTTCACCCGATTTCTTGAAAGAGCGTATCGTAAAATTTCAATGGGATTATTTTTAGGATCAGAAGCAAACGAACCCACACATAAAGTCACACCATTTGCTTTGCTATCATATAAATCCAAGAAACGTTTCACTGCATCTAAATCAGTGATTATCCGTGGTAAGCCAAAAATTGAATAAGGAGGATCATCGGGATGAATCGCCATCTCTACCCCAACTTCTTCAGCTACTGGAATGATTTCGTTAATAAAGTATGCCAAGTTTTCCCAAAGCTTTTCTTCGTCCACTTCTTTATAAGCATCAATCACTGCAGCCATTTCTTCTTTGGTATAACTAGCATCCCAACCTGGTAAAGCCAACTCACCATTGACCGGATCCATCTTTTTCGATACTTCTTCATCAAAAATCAAAGCATGTGAACCATCTGGATATTCATAATTCAAATCAGTTCTAGTCCAGTCAAATACGGGCATAAAGTTATAACAAATAATTCGAATATCTTCCGCTGCAAGATTGCGAATCGTTTGCTTATAATTATCAATCAAGCGTTCACGTGTCGGACGGCCTAATTTAATATCTTCATGAACGGGTACACTTTCAATCACTGATAATTTTAGCCCATGAGATTCCACTTCTTCTTTTAAAGTATGGATTCTCTCTTGTGGCCAAACTTCGCCGACTGGAATATCATAAATCGCCGAAACAATTCCTTCCATTCCAGGTATTTGGCGAATATTTTCTAGCGTTACTGGATCATCTTTACCATACCATCTAAATGTCATCTGCATTCTAAACTTCCCCCTTGAAAAAATGTAGCGCATTATCATAACAAATATCGGCTACAAACTGACCTAATTTTTCAAAATCTGCTGGCACTTCCTCTTCTTCAATCCAAGTACCAACAAGTGTACATAAAATTCTTCTAAAATAATCATGACGTTGATAGGACAAGAAACTTCTTGAATCTGTTAACATCCCGACAAAGTTTGCGAGCATCCCTTGTTCTGCAAGTGTCTCCATTTGATTTATCATGCCTAATTTTGTATCCGCAAACCACCAAGCCGCCCCATATTGCAATTGACTTTTTATACCATGATTATTCACTTGGAAATTCGCTAAAGTATTGGCTAGCGGGATATTATAAATCGGATTTAAATTATACCAAATCATCTTAGGTAACTGATTGCTTCGAGCGTAATCATCTAATAATAGATTTAGATTCTGTGTCAAATACATTTGTTCCCCCATCGAATCAACGCCACAATCTGGACCAATCTTAGAATATAATTGCGTATGATTATTGCGAAGGGCACCAAAATGAACTTGAGTGACTAAACCATATTGATGATATAAACGGCATAGCTCTTTAAATATTGCACTTTGCCACTGTCTCACTTCTAATAGCGTTAAATACTGATTGGCCAAACGTTTTTTTAGAATTTCGTCACATTGTACTTGACTGACCTTTTCAAATACCACTTCTCCAAAACTAATATCGCTCGCTTTACACCCATGTTCAACAAAGTATTTCACGCGTTCTTCTAAAGCAGACAAGACATCGCTAAAACTATGAATCTTCTGGTTGGTTACCTCAGCTAGTCGCGAAATAAATTCATTAAAATTGGTATGCTCAACAAAAACTTCATCAGGCCTGAAAGTCGGTGCAACTTCAACATGAAAATCTATATCTTGCATGATTTTTTCATGCCACACTAAATCGTCTAGTGGATGGTCTGTTGTTCCAATAAAATTCACCTTGCTCATTTGGATTAATTTTCTTGGACTCAATTTCTTGTCATGAATAATCTGATTTAACTTGTGATACATCTCTTCAGCATTTTCTTCTGTTAATAAATCAGTGATGCCAAAAACATTTTTTAACTCCAAGTGACTCCAGTGATAAAGTGGATTGCCATAAGCATGACTGACTGTTTTCGCCCAGGCTTTGAATTTGGTTAATTTATCACTAGGGCCGGTAATCTCTTTTTCAGGAACGCCATATGCTCGCATCAAACGCCACTTATAATGATCTCCTCCTAGCCATAAATCAACAATATCTTCAAATACTTGATCTTCATAAATTTCTTTTGGACTCAAATGACAGTGAAAATCAAAAATAGGTTGATCTTTGACTTTTTGATAGAGCCTTTTTGCAGGTTCATTTTTCAACATAAAGTTTTCATCGTTAAAAGTCATGCGGACCGTCCTTTCTCTTTGTTTTATTTTCATTGGAAGCGATTTACAATTTAACTATACAATTCATCAGATGATTTGTCAATGAATTAGGCAAAAAAAGAGCGAATTTTCTCTTTTTCCGCTCTTTTTATAAATATTCATCAGATGAAAATGCATTATTCTTAACCGAAAGCATGTGAAACATCATTTCATCATACGCAGTAACAGGATCTTTTTCTTGGATGGCTTTTAAAATGCGACGATGAGAATGAAGGGTATCACTTTTCATCTTACGTGTTGTGTAATTCGCATTAATCAAATGAATAGACTGATTAATGACCGGCAGCAAATTATCCATTGCAATATTTCCACTCATTCGCGCTAACATTGAGTGAAACTCGACATCTAGTTCTAAATGTTTAGGATCTTCCCGTTCAATTGCCGACTCAATTTCAAAAACAATCTTTTCTAGTTGTGCCACTTCTTCTGCAGTTGCACGTTTCGCCACTAATTCCGCAATTCTAGGTTCTAATAAATAACGTAATTCAAACAAATCAGCGGTCAATTTAGCTACATCTTTGACAAGCGAAAAACCCAACGGATCTTCTGATACACCTTTTTTGGGGCTTATATAGGTACCGGATCCCTGTCTTACTTCTAAAACATTGCGAGTAGCTAAACTACGAACAGCTTCGCGGATGGTACTACGACTGACATCCAATGCTTCAGCTAACTCATACTCATTCATTAGCTTATCGCCTACTTGATAGTCTTTTTCCTTAATTAAATCTAATAGGCGGTCAGTTGTTTGCTCTACTAATGATTTTGACATAATAATCCACCCTCATTTCTAATTATAGGACTATTATATCATGTAACCCTTTTATTGTTTATAGCCATAGTTAGGAATCTCCGTCCAACGTTTTTTAAAACTGCGCACCACTTGCTTAGGTTCTCGATTTCTAGAAAACAATCCTTTATGGTTGCCTTTCACTCGTATTAACATCACATTAGTTTCAAAATCAGCGAAATTCCAAACTTGCTCTCCTACTAGATGAGAAATTTCATCAAAAACTTTATGACTCATTTCATAGTAACCCATCTGATATTCTTCAGTATAGGGAATCTCCCACATCGAATGCAAACCTGGTAAAGTATCCGCACCATATTCAGTCATCACGATTGGCTTTTCTGGATATTTTTTCTGCCACGCTAACAATTCTTCTCGTAAGCCAACTTCAGCTTTTGCTAAATCTCCATGATTTTTATACCATCCATAGTAACGATTCAAACAAAGAACATCTAGTAAGTCTGCTACTTCATCTTCGTGAGGCCCTGCATTCATAATATTCACTAACGTTACTGGACGTTGTTGCGGATCCAAAGTTTTATAAAGTTTTATTAAAGGCTCAAAATAGTCTTTAGCACCTTTTTCATGAGAGGCTGGTTCGTTAGCTACAACCCACATGACCACACAAGCATAGTTTTTATCGCGAGCGACCAATTCGCGAATCACTTGTTCATGTGCTTGATGCGTTTCCATATTATCCCAAGTATTCCCCTTAGCCGTAGTTTGATTCATCAAATCCAATGCTGCATTAAAGTTTTGGAATAAACCAACAGCTGGCACCTCATCAATCACAACAATCCCTAGCCGATCTGCTAAACGCATCATTTCTTCTGAATAAGGATAATGCGAAGTTCTAAATGAATTTGCCCCAATTTCTTTTAATAAATTTAAATCCATTAAATTTGCTGCTTCATTTAGACCTCTTCCGTTAATATAAGTATCCTCATGCTTTCCAAATCCTTTAAAATAAAATGGCTTTTCATTAATCAAAAATTGTCCATTAGCTACTCGAACTTTTCGTATACCAAACTCTTCTTCATAACAATCAATCGTCTTCCCTGATTTGATTATGTGAATTCGTGCAGTATACAAGTATGCATTCAAAACTTCCCAAAGATGCACATCAGAAATGATTGCTTGATTATTTTCCATTTCAGCTACTACTTGTCCCATTTCATCGATAATATCAATCTTCAACTCATCGTAATCTCCCTCAATTTGATACTCAAAATGAACAGTAGCCTCCGATAAATCATCTGATAAATCACTAAAAATCGTAATGTCTTGTAAATGCGTTTTTGGTCTGATGATTAATTTCACTGGTCGATGTATCCCCGCATAGTTAAAGAAGTCAAAATTTTCATAAACCTTGCTTCGAATGGTCCCATCCACTTGTTTCTCCTCTACATAATTTCCCACTGGAAGGGTCGAAAAATCAAGTTTATTATTTGCTTGGATGGTCACACGTAAATGGCTCTTCCCATCGTAAAGTTTAGCAGGAATCACACATTCAAACGGAGTGAAGCCCCCAATATGTTCACCAATTTGGTATCCTTCCACATATACCGTTGCCCGATGCGTCACTGAGCCAAATCGCAAAACGAGCTCTTGATTTTCATCAACATCGGGAACGGCTATTTGACGTTCATACCAAAAATCGCCAATATAATTTCGCTTATCATTATCGACAATCACATCATTAAATGACGAAGGTACAACCATCACTTCTTTACCCTCTAGCCTTTTTTCTGCAAAATGTTCCCCTAATTGAAAATTCCAAACACCATTTAAGTCGATACTTGTTCTAGTTTTTGTATTCTTTGGATATAACATAATATATTCTCCTCTCATTATTGAAAAAGGATGCAACAGAATCAGTCACACCCTCTCATACTAAATTATTATTTATCTTCGTTTTCTTCTTGCACTGGATACTTAGAAATATCTACATAATTCATATCAGAAAGAGGAACGTTCTTTGCGATATCTCGTACACGTTCTACGTCTTTTGCAGCTTTCATCACATGAATTTTTTCTTGAATTTGGACCATTGTTTCTCGGTCTAATTTATAAAAGCGCATTAAGAATAAAGCGAGTAAGGACAAAACGACTGGGATAATCGCAAATAATAGAATTGTCGCAAATTTTAAATCCCCAGATAGAGGTGTTTTAACAGTAGGGTATTCATGGGCAAATCCAATTCCTGCTAAGACCCATCCGACAACCATTGGTACAAATGAAGATGCCACAGAGTCTGTTAAAGAGAAAATCGTCCCAATCATCCCTGAAATATACCGACCAGATACAGAGGTTTCATAGTCAGAAATATCAGCCCCCATTGTTAATACTAAGCTAGATGGTGTAGTACTGAAGTAACGACCAATTGCGTATAAAACTAAAAATAGCACCGCATATAAACTCATTGATTTCAAATTCACACTACCTGGTTGGCCAAAGTAGAGTAAGCCCCCCATCGCAATCATCGCAATCGTACCCACTTGTAATGAAAGAATATAAGCACTACGCAATCCTTTCTTACGAGCATAACTTGCACTAAAAGTCGTTACTAATATGTTAGGAATAACCATCAAAGCGGCAATTGCACCAGATAAAGCATAGTTACCGAACAAAATACCAAATAACATTACGGTAACAACAGAATCGCCCAAAATGGTAGAATTAAACTTAACAAAGGCTGCTGATAAAGACAATACTTGCAATGGACGATTCCCTTTTAGTACTTTCCAGTAATCTTTCATCGTCGTTTTTTGCGTCTTTTCTTCTCCTAAACCAAAATATTTCTTATTATCCTTTTGCCAAATTCCAATAATGGCTAAAATAGCTAAAACTGCTGAAATACTAATTACCAAAGTGATTAATTCTTTGAAGAACCCCTCCGTAAATCCTTGGTGTTTAGGAACTAAATAGCCTGAAATGACAATTTGACTACCTGAAAATATAATTGCACTCATGATACCATCAAAAATATTAAACAATGGACGTTGTTCAGGATCGTTTGTTAAGGCAGCTTGTCCGGCTTTTGTAATGGTTTGTTGTAAAGAATACCCAATCTTATGGATAATTAGGGCAATAACAAATAATGGCATCGTCATCCCTTTACCAAAATGATGAATATTAAATAAGAAAACAAATGATAGCGCAGTGATGACATTCCCTAACACCAAGATAGGACGATATTTTCCGAATTTTGTATCTGTCTTATCGATTAATATCCCAATAGCCGGGTCAATAAAACCATCAAAAATACGGATATAACCCATTAATTGGCTGACAAAGATAGCTGCTAACCCTAAGATACCAGTTGAAAAGTACGTAATAAAACTAAAGGCTACTAAATAAATATTGGTAGACGAATTATTAAAAGCAAACAAAATAATTTGCCATAACTTCGCTCTATTGTAGGTGACATGTTCATTAACAATCGCTTTTTCACTTTTTTCGTTCACAGTATGTTCCTCCTAAATAGTAAGAAAGTCTGTAACCGCTTCCGAAATCATCATACCATTTATAGGTGATTTTGTAAACATTTTCTTTAAAAAAATCCTAAAATGACGGAAATAAGTATTTTCAATTAATTATTCATCTGATGTTTATAAAAAGACAACTATAGTCTTCGTCAATTCCGCATTTCAATCACGGATTTCATCAGCGGTTAATAAGTGATAATTTTTTAACTTAGACATATGAATGATTGATTATAAACTCTTTATCCCAATAATAAGTTTTTTGTGATATTTTTTTATTCCTTTAAATCTTTTTCACCGCAATCAATATAAGTTATTTGAATAACTCGACGAATTCCAATCATCTCACTACACAATGATTTCTTTTTGACCTCAAATAGCTTTGATGATAAAATTTATTTAGAAGTTAAAGGAGGCGACCCACTGCCTGTATCCCAAAGGTGGACGTTAAATAAAGAGTCAAAAACCAGCACGTAGAAAATAAAATCTACGTACTGGTTTTATTTGTTATTCTATTTTATTCGGCATATATGCAACTTTGTCATCCATATCAGATAGGCCAAGAAAATGCGCAATTTCGTCATCAGCGGATAATCATGTTGTAAAAAGCGAATATTATTCCAATGACGGGACAAATCATTTCTTTGCCAATTATCCTTAGTCACAAATT
Source organism: Enterococcus cecorum DSM 20682 = ATCC 43198 (assembly GCF_000407565.1). Taxonomy (GTDB): domain Bacteria; phylum Bacillota; class Bacilli; order Lactobacillales; family Enterococcaceae; genus Enterococcus_E; species Enterococcus_E cecorum. The sequence goes on along the minus strand of NZ_ASWI01000003.1, from coordinate 327,733 downwards.
GTCCACGAGTGGCGACATGTTCATAATTTGCAGTGATAAATATTTTTTCCACTAAAGCGACGGTCATTGGCGGCTGGTAGTTTTCGCAATATTCTTTTGTCGGAATATTAATCAATGCTTGTGATAATAAATCAAACCAATTAGTAGGATTTTCAACCTTATATTGCCACATCGCCTTTTGCAAATCATTCGGTAGAGGAAACTGATAACTTCTCCCATTCAAGCAGCGGACACGTACACAAAATTTTTTACGTTTCTTTTTTGCCATGGTCACCTCCGAAATGTTAATTTTTCTCCCTACCCAGAAGATAAACACTTGCCGCTAAAATCATTGCGAGTAAAGTTGCCATCCAACGAGAAAGTGGAATAACCCAAGGCGTACGAATGAAAATAAACAAAAGACAGTTGATAACAAATATCCCACCTATTGTAAATAACATTTTCCAACTATTTTTCTGACCATAGTTTTTTCCCATTAACCACAGAATGACAAAGGCCGAAATACCGGCACATATACTACAAATCACGTACTCGCCAACATCTATTAGCTGTGGCGTACCTGGTTGAAAAAGGGATACAAAATAACTTCCGATAAATACTACCGCAAAATAGGTCAGTACCGCTAATAGACTGATTTTAACCATTTGTTTTGCATCATTTGGAAGCTGTTTGAGCAATTCATCGGCAATCGGTTGGGGATCTTTTCCGAAATAATCTTGAGCGGACACCCCATTTTGTTGCGCTTCTAAAATATCTTGCAAAATACCAAGCAACATTTCTTCCGTCTGACGTTCATTTTTGCCTATACTATTCAGACGCACATATACTAGCAAATCCTCATAGTATTGCTTATTGGCACCTTGGAGTTGTTTTTGTAAGTTTGCATTTTCTTTGATTAGATTACTCATCTTCTGCACCTCTCATCACTTGATTGACATTTTGCTTGAGTAACTGCCACTGGTTTTTGAAATGAAGTAACTCTGCTTGTCCGTCTGGCGTGACCGAATAATATTTGCGTTTGGGACCAGATTCTGATTCACGCATTTGTCCTGTGATCCAACCTTTTTTCTCCATCGAAAGTAATAAGGGATAAATCGTTCCATTGGAAATCTCACTGAAGCCATTGTCCGCCAAACGCTCACTCAAAGTATAGCCATAGAGTTCTTCTTGCGTTAATAATTGCAAAATACAGCCAGTTAGCACACCTTTTAATAGCTGCGAATCAATTTTTCCTGTCATTTTCTCACCCACTATCTTGCATTACAAGCTAATCATACTACACTTTGGCTACCTTGTAAAACATAATAGCAAAAAAATAAACACGGCAGCCTAAATCTATAGACTACCGTGCAAATGTTCATGCATGTTTTAAGACTTTTTTCGCAAAGAATTTCAAAATCAATGGCGACACCAAGGTACTGATTAAAATCGTAATGACCATTGGCGCGAAATATTTTTCAGGAATTAAGCCGCCTGTTTGACCGATTTGTAAGACAATCAGCGCAATCTCTCCACGTGAAATCATCCCTGCTCCGACCATCCAAGCACTATTATTGGAAAATCCGGCCATTTTTGAACCAAGATAGCCACCAAATAATTTAGAAATGACCGCAATTAGGACAAATAATGTAATAAACGGGAATTGCTTGATAATACTTGCTAGTTCTACCTCTAAGCCAATATTGACAAAGAATACTGGGATAAAAATCGCATAGCCAATCGCTTCAACATTAAGAAATACTTTTTCTTTTACCTTTGTTTGGCCAACTGCAATCCCTGCAAAGAATGCCCCAATCACTGAACTTAAACCAACCAAATCAGCCACATAGGACATGCCCAAGCAAATAATCAACGACATGATGATGACTGAAGCGGTGGTGTAAATTCTTTCTGATAATTTCATTAAGTATGGCGCGATCCAACGAACCAAAAGGAAAATCAAGCCAAAGTAGATGAGTTCTTTTAATAAAGTTAATCCTAAAGAACCGCCATTTCCTTGATTCGCCCCAAGGAAAGTCAAACTAATACTCAACACCAAAACAATTAAAATATCGTCTACCACCGAAGCCCCTAAAATTGTGGAACCTTCTTTAGTATTTACCGCGTGAAGTTCTTTTAATACTTCAACTGAAATACTCACCGAAGTCGCCGCGAGCACAACCCCAAAGAAAAAGGCCTCTGTTGCTGTTGATTTGAAGATAAATCCGCCCCCCGCTCCTAGTAACAAGGGGAAAATCACCCCGAAGACAGCTACTAGCATTCCTGGTTTAAAATATTTCTTCAAAAGCTCAATATCACTTTCCAAACCGGCTAAGAACATTAACAAAATAACCCCGATTTCAGAAAAGATATGAATCAACTCTGATGAATGAATGAGATTCAGTCCACCTGCTCCCACAATTAGGCCAACCAATAATTGCCCAACCACTCCAGGAACACCTATCCGACGACAAATGTGTGCTGCCAGCGAAGTCGTCACTAAAATCAAACATAAAATACCAATAAATTCCATTTGTTTACACATCCTCCGAAATTAAGCCAAATTGAGCCGCAAATTGTCGACTCAAACAACAAATTTTCTTATCTTAATTATACCGAAGTTTTGTGCAAAAGAATAGAAAAATGCTCTGAATAGTCGCACTTTTATTTGTGAATAATCTCATTGAAGTGTTGTTTATAGGATTCGATTATGATATTTTATAACGCTGCCATACCGCCTTCAACATTGACCACGTGATAGCCTTGGCTGGCCAAAAACGCACAGGCATTAGCAGAACGTGCACCAGAATGACAGATCACATAATAAGTTTCGCCTTCGTATAGTTCTTCTACAAAATCTAAGAAACGACTCAAAGGCATGTTTTCCGCTTGTGGCAGGTGACCAAACATAAACTCGTCTTCTTCACGCACATCAATTAAATTTATTCTTTCTTTGCCTAATAGTTCTTTAAATTTGTGAATATCAATGGTTTCGTACATCTATTTTATCTCCTTTAGTTCTATGTGAATTTTTTGGTGAATAGCAGTCTTTAGATAGTGACTATTTGTTGACATGTGAATACAAATAATAAGCGCCATCCAAGTTTTTGACCTTAAAGCCGTGTTGTTTCAAGATACGCTCAGCCAAATAACTGCGTTGACCACTATGACAACTTACAATATACGCCTGATTTTTATCTAGTTCAACCAATCGTGCGCGCAATTCATCTAACGGGATAGATAACGCATTGGTAAACTTACCATTTGCTAGTTCAGCAGGATTGCGCACATCTAATATTTTCGCTCCATTTTTTAGCTCATTTGCCAAATCATACCACTGCACATTTTCGCTCAAACCTTCCATTAGATTCAAAGCAGCATAACCAATCATATTCACTGGATCTTTTGCTGAACCAAATGGCGGTGCATAGGTCAATTCGAGTTCTGGTAAATCTTCTACCGTCAGTCCTGCTTTAATCGCTGTGGCTAAAACATCGATTCGCTTATCAACTCCATTTTCTCCAACTGCTTGGGCTCCAAAGATTTCACCTGTCTTAGGATCAAATAGTAATTTCAATAAGATATCGGTTGCGGCCGGATAATAGCTGGCATGATGTTTGCCTAACGTATGCACGACTTGATAGTTTTTTCCTAGACGTTTTAAGGTACGCTCATTTAATCCGGTAAAGGCCGCTGTCATCGTAAACGTACGAACAATTGCGGTACCTAGACTGCCTTTATTTTTCCGTGGAAGCCCAGCAATGATATCCGCCACTTGCCGCCCTTGACGATTCGCAGGAGAAGCTAGTGAAATCAAGGTTTGTTCCTTAGAAGTGTGTTGTGTGACTAAAATCGCATCGCCAATCGCGTAAATATCGGGATCTGAGGTGCGGTAATTTTCATCGACCACGATAGCTTCGCGCAGCCCTAGCGTCAAGCCGGCCTCTTTTGCCAAACGTGACTCTGGTTGGACGCCAATCGCTAAAATCGTCAAATCGCTAGCCAACACTTGACCATCTTCTAACACGACTTCTCGACCCTTTTCGCTAAAACCAGCTACACCTTGATTGGTCAGTACATTCACGCCATTTTTAACTAATTCTTCTTCTACAAAAGTTGACATTTCCGGATCTAAAGCAGGTAATACTTGAGGAGCTTTCTCAATTAATGTCACTTGTAATTGGCGTTTGGCAAGATTTTCAACCATTTCCAAACCGATAAAACCCGCCCCTACCACGGTCACATGTTGGATGGCTTGTTGTTGCAAATGCGCCATAATCCGATCAATATCTGGCACGCTACGGACAGTAAATACATTTTGTGCCTCAGCTAAACCTGGAAAGTTCGGCACCACCGGCTTAGCACCTGGCGACAATACCAACACATCATAATCTTGGGTAAATACTTGCTCCTGATTTTTTACTGTAACGGTCTTAGCCTTACGATCAATGACTAAGACTTCATGATTGGGCCGGACATCGATGGCAAAACGTTTCTTTAAATTATCCGCAGTTTGTACTAAAAGTTGCTCGCGATTTTCGATTTCTCCAGATACATGGTAGGGTAAGCCACAATTAGCAAAAGAGACATACGGCCCCTTTTCAAAAACAGTGATTTCTGCTTCTTCCATTAACCTTCTTAACCGAGTAGCACAAGACATACCCCCTGCGACTCCACCGACAATAATGACTTTTTTCACGTTATTTTCCCCCTATCACGCGATCTGTCCAAGCATTCATGCCGCCTTTGACATTAAAAACTTGAAGCCCTTTTTTCGCTAATATTTTTGCTGCTTGCTTACTGCGCATCCCCGATTGGCAAATGATATAATGCGGTTGCTTGCCTTTTGCCTCATATTGTGAGATGCGATTGAGCGGTACATTTTTGGCGCCTCTGATATGCCCACTGCGGTATTCAGACGGTGTACGCACATCTAATAGGACAATATCTTGATTTAACTGACTTTTTAATTCACTTGTAGAAACATTTGGTACTTGGACAAACCAATGAAACATAGCTTTTTTGCTCCTTTCTTTTTATACCTCATAGGGTATTTATAATCGATAACCAACCTTTTGTCAATCATTTTGAATGAGACTGGACAATTTTTTACTTTTTCAGTATAGTACCTAGTATGGTATATAGATTGAAATGAGGTGAAACCATGCCTGTATCCGATAAAACCAAACTAACCCATCGCCTAAAAAGAGCTGAAGGCCAAATTCGTGGTGTGTTGAAGATGATTGAAGAAGAAAAAGAATGTATCGATATCGTTACTCAACTTAGTGCCGCACGTTCTAGTATTGACCGTGTGATGGGACTTTTAGTGGCTGAGAATTTTCGTAAATGTTTAGAAGAAGAATGCGAAAACCCTGAAGAAAGAGAAGCAAAAATCAACCAAGCCATCCAACTCATCATGAAAAAATAGTTGAGCAAATAATTCGCTTTGTGAAATTAAATTGTGTACAATGTAAATGTGAAAGGAAAAGAATATGATCCAACCAATTGTCAAAGATCAACTGTGTTTTGCTTTATATCAAGCACAAAAAGAATTCAATCGCCTATATAGTAAGATTTTAGCGCCCTTTGAATTAACCTATCCGCAATACTTAACGCTATTAGCTTTGTATGAAAAAGACCATTTAAGCGTTTCAGAATTGGGTGAGATTTTGTCTTTGGATAGTGGGACGCTGACCCCTTTAATCAAACGCCTAGAAGCAAGAGAATATGTGATGCGCACACGAGATTTTCATGATGAACGTCGCGTATTGATTTCTCTAACGCCAAAAGCCAAGGAGGTGAAAGAGGACTTGCTGCAAACGGTCGGGCATTGTTTAAGTGATTTGACGTCGGATGAAACGTATTATTTTTCTTTGATGCAACAACTACAAACACTTACTCAAACCTTAGGAGGGCTCAATCATGAAGAAAATTTACGAAACAAAAGTAACTAGTATCGGTGGACGCGAAGGAGAAGTCTTTTCACCAGATCGCTCTTTTGCCTTTAAAACAACAGCTCCAGGTAAACGTGTCGAAAATGCAACCAACCCAGAACAATTATTCGCAGCAGCATACAGTGCTTGCTTCAACGGTGCATTAGGCTTAGTAATGGAAAACGCCGGCGAAACTTACCCAAGCGAAGTGAGTGCGCGTGTATCCTTAATGTCTGATGAGGTAGAAGGATTCAGCGTAGCCGTGACTTTAGAAGTTCATCTTGAAGGGGCAACAAAAGAAAAAGCAGAAGAATTAGTCGCAGCGGCTCATCAAGTATGTCCTTACTCAAAAGCAACTCGCAACAATATCGATGTACAATTCGAAATTATTTAATGATAAACCAAATCCCACCCAGCTAAGCATCTAAGCCTAGTTGGGTGGGTTTTTTATCTATAGAAATTTAACTCGTGGTCTAAAAATCTAAAGCTAAATTTTATCTTTGTTATACAAGCAAGTAACAACCTACGTACGAGCGAAAATACAACATACTGTCCATTTGTTGCAATTTCTACTCTTTCAGCAGTTTGGACATCTTGATATTCTATGATGACATGATTCACCAAAGCCGGATTTTCGTATAATCTCTGAAAATCTTCATCCGTAGCTAGTTTACCCTGATAATACAAATCAGCACTAAGCGTATTTTCTTTTTCTACATAATAGGCTTTTAGTACGTAATCATTTGCTTGCGATTGTTCATCTGTAGCTTCTACCATCTTCTTCAAAAAGCGGCGGGCGCAAACTTCATCATAATCCACTTCAAAATCATATGCATCATTATCTAGCCATTCGACAAATTTATCTCGCTCTACAGGTGTATACCAATGAGACATAAAATCTTGTACCCGATATGGCTCAGAGATTGGAGAAATCATAAATACATATTTATCTGGGTCCACTTGTGCCTTTTGAAAACGTGACATAAAATGCATGATACCCATCAAGTCATAATGAATATAATAACGCTTAATTACTCTTCTTTCACAAAGACATTCAATCATTCGCAAATCAGTCTTTATGTCTACAAAACGTTCAAATAAAGTAAAGCGACCTTCATACTGTTCATTTTGATCATACACCTTAAACCCTCTATTCGCACAACCCTTTAACGTAACGATACCAAATGTTTCATAAAAAAGTTGCGGCTCCTCACTTTCAATTGTCAAACTCTTTTCCTAAAACGCAAAAAAACAAGCACCCTCTAGTGAAAAAGGATGCCTGTCTAAAAATCTTGAAATTATAAAGCAGCTAATAATTGTTCTGCTTGTTTTTCTAAGCTTGCTTGTGCTTCGTCAGTTAAGACTAATTCACCAGTTCCCCAAGCTTCGTCGTTTACGCGTGTGCCAGTGAAATCACCAACCACTTGTGTACGGATGAATGGTAATAATGCTTGGTAGGCAGCGAATAATTGATCATGTCCGCCGTTTGCTACTGAAGAAACAGTAACCACTTTGTCTTGTAATGCTGAAGGGCCAGTTGGATCAGATAAATCTAATGCACGGCTTGCCCAGTCTAATAAGTTTTTAACTGATCCAGGGATGGCAAAGTTGTAAATTGGTGAGAAAATCCAGATTGCATCAGCTGCTTGGATTGCTTCACGAACTTTGGCAACAGATGGTAGCACAGGTGTTTCTAAGTCTTGGTTGAACACAGGTACTTCTTTATAGTCTAAATATGTAACGTTTGCTTTACCTGCTAATGCTTGTTCTGCTTTAGCGGCTAATTGATGGTTAAATGAACCTTCACGTAATGAACCAACGATAAATAAAATGTTTTTCATAAGTTGTTAATTCCTTTCATTTCTTGATTACGTTCTTAGTTTAGCCAAAAAAATTTAGAAATGCAAACAACAAAACTCGACAAATGTTGTAAAAGTCTGAGATATAGAAAAAATTTATCACCCACTATCGATTTATGTTTATTCTAATATGTATTATGACGTATATATTTTTTTCACATCTAAATATGCCGCACGTTCATTTAATATTATGCTTGTATTTTGTTTTATATGTGCTATAATATAATCAATATGACACATATATGGAAGAAGGGATCTTATGGAACTGAGTCCTCGTCAACAGCAAATCCTAGACATCGTGAAGGCCCAACAACCTTTAAGCGGCGAAAAAATTGCTGAAGAACTAGGCATTTCCCGAGCTACTTTGCGCAGCGACCTCTCGTTTTTAACTTTGGCCGGTATTTTGCAAGCGGCTCCAAAAATTGGTTATACCTACGCTGGCAGTCAAATTGAACCATTTTTATTTGATGAAACTTTTCATACTGCGATTTCTGAATTGATGGTTCCGCCTTTATTGATTGAACAGAGCACACCCATTCGTGAGGCGATTACCAATCTATTTATGTATAATGTGCGCGCAATTTTTGTTGTCGATGAACAAAAACTACTGATTGGCACATTAAATCAAAAAGACCTATTGCGTGGATCGCTCACCACAAGCAATGACCAAACGCCGGTTGCTGTCTGCATGACGCGACTAGCTAATGTAGTTACTGTGACGCCTGAAATGAATATTTTAGAAGTCGCTCAACTCATGATTCAACACGACACTGAAGCACTGGCCGTTGTGGACCAAGAAAACAGTCGTAAAATTATTGGTAAAATAACAAAAAGTCGTATTTTAGCTTATATTGTCGAACAAGCCAAAGCGACAGAACTGAATCGATAAAGGAAAAGAGGAACAAAGCACATGACTAAAAAAGTAACCATCTACACTATTTCAGATTCAATCGGAGAAACCTCACAAAAGCTGATTTCTGCCGTATTAGCACAATATCCAGACCTTGAAGTTGCGAATAATTATCGTTTTCCATTTGTGAACAGTGAAGAACATCTGCTATCTATCTTAAGAGATGCTGTTCATGATAAAGCGATTGTGGTCAGCACTTTAGTAAATGCAGAATTAGCCCAAGCTGCTCGTCATTTCGCACAAAGAACGAGCATTCCTTACATTGATTTGATGCACCCATTTTTTGAAGCCATCCATGCAAAAACGGGCATCGATCCTATCCAAAAACCAGGAACTGTCCACACATTAAATAGCAACTACTTTAACCGTATCAGTGCCATCGAATTTGCAGTGAAATACGATGACGGCAAAGACCCACATGGATTTATCGATGCAGATGTCGTGCTTTTAGGAATTTCTAGAACAAGCAAAACGCCTTTATCGATGTATTTGGCCAACAAAGCCATCAAAGCAGCCAACCTTCCATTAATTCCTGAAGTGCCTGTCCCTGAAATGATTCATACACTGCCAAAAGAAAAAATGTTTGGCTTAACTTGTGCACCCGAAGCTTTGGTTAAAATCCGTCAAAATCGCCTACAAGCACTGGGCTTAAATCAAGATGCCAACTACTGTGATATTGACCGAATTAAAGCGGAAATCAAGTATGCCAATGAATTATTCGAAAAGCTTGGTATTCCAGTCCTTGATGTCACTGAAAAATCGATTGAGGAAACCGCCTTTACGATTATGGATCAACTATAATTGATAAAAAAATAAAATCACAGTTTGCCTTTCACCTCTGCAGACTGTGATTTTATTATTGGAGGAACGTTATGAAAAACCAAGCTATCTTAACTGAGCTAATCAACTTAGAAGCCATCTTAAACTTACCTAAAGGCACCGAATTATACTTAAGTGATATTCACGGTGAATTCGCCGCTTTTGACTATATATTAAGAAGTTGTGCGGGAAATCTCAAACTAAAAATTACCGAATGCTTTAAAGACCAACTCAATGAAAGCGAGATTAACCAACTCACACTACTCATCGCCTATCCCGAAGAAGCTATCCAATATCCCCGACACTATCCATTTTATAACAAAGACTACCAAGAGCGCGTCATCCGTCAGCTCATCACTTTGCTTGGTTTTGTCTCAACGAAGTATACGCGTTCCAAAGTGCGTAAAAAATTCCCTGAAGAATACGCCTATATCTTAGAAGAATTTATCTATACCGATTTACAATACAGTGATCAAGCAGATTATTTTAAGAATATGATTCATTATTTAATTGAATTAGACGAGGCCATTCCTTTTATATTAAAAGTGGCTCCTGTTATCCAAAATTTAATCATCGACCACATTCATATTGTAGGAGATATTTTTGACCGAGGGAAAGAGGCAGATTTGGTTATGGAGCGGATTTGTCACTTACCTTCTGTGGATATTCAATGGGGAAATCATGATTTGTTATGGATGGGGGCTTATGCGGGTAATGCGGCTTGTCTTTGCCATTTATTAAGGATTGCGACGCGTTATCAATACCTTTATGATATCGAAAAAGCTTATGGCATCAATTTGCGACCTCTCTTTTTATTTGCGGAAAAGACTTATCACGCCAATCCTGTTTTTACCCCCAAAGGAAAGCTAGATGCTGATCAACTCATTTTAGAACAAGTCCATCAAGCGTTGAGTATCATGCAGTTTAAACTAGAAGGCCAAATTGTTCACCGCAGACCAGAACTTAAAATGGATATGTATGATGTGTTATCTAAAATTGATTATGAAAATAACACGATAGACATCGACGGACAGACTTACAAAATAGAAAATCCCTGCTTTCAAACAGTCAATCCTAAGCAACCTTTGCAATTAACTGAGGCCGAGCAAGCAGTACTAGAGAGCTTGATGTATTCTTTCCAACACTCCTTAAAAATGAAGAAACATATGGAATTTTTGATGAAGCACGGCAGCATGTATTTGATTTATAATCAGCATCTACTCTATCACGGCTGTATTCCGCTGGCGCAATCAGGCGAACTCATCAATTTTACTGTGGGTAATGATAGCTATCAAGGTGCGGCATTGCTAGACTTTTTTGAAAAAAACTTAAAGGAAAGTTTCCGAAATTTTGACACCCATGAAGATTTTGCGACAGATTTGAGTTGGTATGCTTGGTGCGGACCGTTCTCACCACTTTTTGGCAAACATAAAATGACCACTTTCGAACGTTACTTCATTAAGGATAAAAAGACGCATCTCGAACGCAAAAATGCCTATTATCAATATCGCGATTCTGCAAAAGTTTGTCAGCTTATTTTGGAAGCATTTGGTTTAAATCCCGAGTTTTCCAGAATTATTAATGGACATACGCCTGTTAAAACAACTAAAGGCGAATCTCCAATTAGAGGGGACGGCCATTTATTTGTGATTGATGGTGGATTATCCAAGGCTTATCAAAAGCAAACCGGAATCGCAGGTTATTCGCTATTAAATAACTCCTATGGTTTTCAAATTGTGACACATCAGCCATTTATCAGCACGGATTATCTGTTTAACCAACAAACGGATATGACCGCTATCAAACGTGTGGTAGACAAAGTAGCCAAGCGCACACTGATCAAAGACACCACGATTGGCCAAGAAATTCAGACGAAGAAGCGGAAATTACAATCACAATTACAGTAAAAAACACCGCACCTAGAAAATCTATCTAGGAGCGGTATTTTTCATTCGTCATCATCTTCAAAAACACATTCGACTTTCAGCAAATCTTCGTGAATCAAATCCAAAATCACCTGACTGAATAATTCTGTCGTGAGCATTTCACATAACGTTGTCAGTAAAATTTCATAGTCTTCAGATGATTCCGGCTGATTATCTTTAACAAAACGATTTCTTAGACCACCTTCTTCAATCGCAACGGATATCACGCCACCAATCGCATGATAGAATTCTTGAAAGAAATGAGTAAAATCATCCTTAGTTTGGATATAACGCGAAAATGCAATACACTGATCTAACTCAGCGTATTCACGAATCATTTTTTTATAATCCAAAAGCAGCTGATGTTCTCTAGCTTGTTTTGCTAAATATCTACTCATATAACTGACTAAGCGCTCAATAGCTAAGGGGATGTCCACGTTAAATTCCGGTGGTATATATAACACTTCTTCATTCAAATGATTCAGGATACTGGCCACCACATCAGGATAGTGAATCTGAGGTGCTTTGGATAAAACATTTTCCATATCGTCAACATCCATATCATGTACCACATTTGATGCCATACTTTTTAAATAGTAATTGATTTTATTATCGCGAAATAGCTCATCAAAGTCGGGATGATAAAAAATCGGTCCATGCGCTTCTTTTTCCAGTTGCTGTAACTTTCCTTGTGCAATCAAATCATCTCTAAAATCATCCATTCGATACATCCCAAAATATTCATCTAGCACGAATTGGAACGGAATTTGCTGCGCTTCAAGCAAGGAATCCAACCATACAAAGTACAGCGGATCAGCATCATCAAATATTGAATGTTCAAAAATCAAAGGAATATATATTTTATACAGACTATCCTGCCCAGCCTTCACCATTCTTTTAATGGATTGATCAACAGTCGGATTTTTTAAAGGATTGAGGCCTGCTGCTTTTGAACAAATTTCTTGCATCTGTTTGAATGTTTTTCTGACGGGATCCTTGACTGTTTTGCCATAAACTTTTTCATAGTACTGTGGAAAATGTTCATATAATAAATTCATGTTATCTTTTAGCTGTAGCAATACTTTTTCGAGTTCACTATATTCAGACCAAAAGGCAATCATTTTGGCTTTTTCGTTATTCAAAAGCGAGTGTGCCCATTTAATAAAGGCATCTTGGAAAAATTCATCCCATGATTGATTTGAACGAGCCATGACCCTACCTTCTTTCATCAATATCTTTTCCTTGTATTTTATTATACAATTTATTTAAAACGTTTTCAAACACAAGCTGCGCAAATCCCTGCTTAAATTTGAAAAAGACTAGTCATTATAGCAACTGGGCTGTATCAAATTGGTCAATTAATTACGGCTATTGGATGTTCTGGTCCAACTACACAAAGGCCTCGCACAATTAGAAGAAAACCTCAAAAAGACCGCTGAAACCATTAATCAGTTATTAGAAGTATAAAAAAACACCCCTGCAGCCGGCTATATGCACGAAGCTAGCTGCAAGGGGGGCGTTATTCTATCACCGATTTATTTTTTGAATGATATTACCTCGAAACGAAGAACTTGATAGGAAATGTAAAAGTTCAGATTTTGAGCAATTCAAATTTAATACATAACTATTTTTAGCACTTTTATTAAATTGCACCCGACAATAGTCTGTTTCTTCTTCAATTTCAATTGATTCAATGTTTTGTAGGCTTTCGGAGAGTAAACCTAACTTTACTACTTTATTCTGACTGATTCCTTCTTTTAACATTGAAATTACAACTAACAAACTAGCAATTAGTGTAATCCTAATATCGTTATTTATATCTGTGTTCCAGAAAAAAACAAGTAAAGCAACACTGACAACTACTGCCAATAATATTTTTACCACATTGAACGGTGCATAGATAATGATTGAACGTTGATTATTCAAATGAAGCATACACCAACTTATTAAAGCGATAATAATAATCCACATTTCAAACATATATCATCTCTCCTAAAATTAACTCTACCACTCTGCGATTGTACCATCATAGTTTTTCCATTGAGGGTTCGTCCAAACTAAACCTTCTTGAGCAATCTCTTTAATTTTATCTTCATCCATTTCCAAACCTAATCCTGGCTTACTTGGAAGATCAACATATCCGTCTTTATATTGGAAAATTTCTTTATTTTTAATGAAATCTAACAAGTCAAAACCTTTGTTATAATGGATTCCTAAACTTTGTTCTTGAATAAAGACATTAGGAGTACAAGCATCTACCTGTAAAGTAGCGGCTAATGCAACTGGGCCATACGGTGCATGAGGTGCTACCGCCATATCATAAGCTTCAGCCATTGCCGCAATCTTTCTAGTTTCTAATATTCCTCCGCATAATGCAACGTCTGGCTGTAAAATATCAATACTACCTTGTTTAAAGATATTTTTATATTGCCAACGTGTATATAATCTTTCTCCTGTTGCTAAAGGTGTAGAAACAACACTTGCAACTTCTTTAAAATATTCTTCATTTTCAGGCAACACAACTTCTTCTAAAAACATTGGATGGTATGGTTCCAAAGCTTTTGCTAAAACCTTTGCCATTGGTTTATGCACACGACCATGGAAATCTACACCAATATCCATTTTGTCTCCTAATCTTTCACGAATAGAAGCTACTCGTTCAACCACTTCTTCTACTTTTTCATAAGAATCAATATAATGTAATTCAGAAGTAGCGTTCATTTTTACCGCTGAAAAACCTCTATCAAATCGATCTTGTGCTTGTTCTGCAACTTCATTTGGACGATCTCCACCAATCCAAGAATAAACTTTAATTTTATCTCTAGCGGCACCACCAAGAAGTTCCCAAACTGGCACACCGAATGCCTTTCCTTTTATATCCCATAGTGCCATCTCTAATCCTGAAACAATTGTCCCATTAATTGGACCACCTCTAAAGAATGAACGATGCATTTCCTGGAATAGTCGCTCAATTTCAAAAGGATTACGACCAATTAGGCGATTACCAATCTCATAAGCACCGGCTACTACAGTTTCTGTTTTAGTACCGGAAATCATTTCTCCCCAGCCTTCGATTCCTTCATCAGTTGAAATCTTCACAAAAATCCAACGTGGTTTTACTTTATAAACAGTTATATCTGATATCTTCAAAATATTTCATCCTCTCATTTACGCATTTTCCAATTCACTTTCACCATTAACTTTTTTTACCTTTTCAAAATAGAACCATGCCGCTGCAAATGCAACTAATAAAATAGGGATACTAATCAACGGTTTAAAAGTAAATGCAATGAATACCAAGTAACTTTGAATCATTGAAGTAGAAGCGAATGAAGAAATTAATACTGCACTTGTTCCTAAATTAATACCTACAGACTTAGCAATTGCTGTTAAAACAGGAGAAGTAGCAGATCCACACCATAACAATGATGCTGTAACTACTAAACCAATAACAATATTTTTCAATAAATTACCTCTAGTTAATGCAACTACCATGGCAACTCTGAATGGTACTACAGCTAAATCAGCAAATGGTAATACACGGTTTCCAGGTAATACTAATGCCAGTGCAATTGTAAGTGGAATAATAATCAATGCAGTAGTAATTACATCTGGATTACCAACTACAACTGCTGCATCCAAACCAACGAATAAACGACGGCCTTTAAATTTATTTTGAGACCATTTTTGAGCAGAATCTGAAATAGGCATCAATCCTTCCATGAATAATGAAGTCATTTTAGGAATCAATACCAATACAGCTGACATACTTACACCTAATTGTAGAATTTGTTTGATATCATATCCAGCTAATGCACCAATGGCGATTCCAATAATTAATCCCATAATCATTGAATCTCCAAAGAAGCCTAAATATTTTTGAGCATCTTTAATCGTAAATTTTGATTTTCTAAATAGTGGAATTTTATCCAAAAGCCAATTCATCGGCCATGCAATCACTAATGAAGACAAAGCTGAAACTGTTGGCAAAGAAACTCCTGGTATACCAAAGAAATCTTCTACTAATGGTTGTGACCAATCAGAAAGTTTAAAGGTAATAATAGCCATCACAATAGATGCTCCCACACCAAGTAAAACATTTTTTGTGACAAAATAAACCATTACACCAACTATAGCCATATGATGGTAATTCCAAATATCAACATCTAATGTCTGAGTACGTTTTAGTACAAGCAAAATAATGTTCACAATCAGAATAGCAAAAATTAAAATAGCAATAATTGGTGAAGCCCAAGTAACAGCTGCAATAGATCCCCAACCAACATCCAATGCATCTAAGTGAACTCCTGTACGATCAACCATTGCTTTAGCTGCTGGTCCAACGTTAGTCGGTCATTTTTTGCGGACAGTTCATACATGCTATCCTTTTCTGTTCTCTGCTCCTGCGTTTGCTCTCGTTTGATTTCTCCCTCCGTATCTTCTTGGCACAAGCAGGACAATACCTTGATGCACCAGAGCCCGGGACATATTCAACGCCGCACACCGTACAATTTTTAGCGGGCATTGCTGCCCACCGTTTTGTAGGTATGATATGTAATTCATCGACAAAGCCGATGAATTTATAGTAAATCTTGATTTCCTGCTTCACTGTTCCGTCTGCCATCTTCTCACGCTCCGAAACAAGTATCTTGTCTATGAGTGCGTTTATAACTGTTGCATCCAGTTCTTTTAAGCCTTGATAATTTCGGATAAGGGCGAGGAAGTCACGGATTCCCCGTGATTTCTCGTAGCTTTCATTAAGAGTTTCCGTCACCTCTTTCAGCCTTGCTTCAATTTCAAGCTGCTCTTTCTGGTATTTCCCCGACATCATCTCAAAATTCCGCTCGGTAATACGCTCCATGACCTTATCCTCGTAGAGAGAGGAAAACAGCCTGTCCAGTTCCGCAAGGCGTTTGTTCAGCTTCTTACGTTCTTTCTCTAATGCTTTCGCCCTGCTCTGGTCTGTTTCCGTGAGCCGCTTTTCTATGGCCCTGACCGCCTTTTCATCATTCACTGCCATATCCGCAAAACAGTTGATGTCGGCAAGAACGGCATTGAATAAATCCCTTGCTTCTATATTGTGGGCACTACACTCGCTTCTTCCGTTTCTTGCATAATTATTACATGAATACTGTACACAGTCGATAATCTCTGGGCGTTTCCTCCTGTGTACGTTCATTGCCCGCAGAGCACATCCGCAGTCCACACACTTGATAACGCCTGCAAAAATATTTACAAATCCTCCCTTGTTCTGTGGAAGCCTACGACTTGTAATAAGCTGTTGGACAATATCAAATTCCTCCTGCGTGACTATTCCCTCATGGGTATTGGGTATCACTTCCCATTCTTCGGGCAGCTTAGAGGGGCGTTTCTTGCTTTTCATATTGGCGGCAATCCGTTTGTAGCCTACAAGATTTCCCGCATATATCGGGCTTCTTAAAATGCTCCTCACGCTGTTCCCACTCCAAATATAGCGTTTGTCCTCGTTCCCCTCAAAATGACGTTCAAAGCCTGTTTCGCCACGCTCCGCCGCATAAGCGGCAGGGCGTAGGATATGCTGTTTATTAAGATGTCTGCAAATTTTGGCAACTCCATTCCCTTTTAATGCAAGGTCGAATATCTCTTTTACAACATGTGCCACTTTATCATCTATCAGCAGATGGTTGTGGTCGGCAGGGTCTTTGATATAGCCATAAGGGGCGGTAGTTCCCATGAATTTCCCCTGTTGAAACCTCGCCCGATATGCCGATTTTATCTTAACAGATATGTCAGCGGCATACATTTCGTTTAAAATGTTGCGGAAAGGCGTGATGTCCATAGCAGATTTATTCAAGGTATCTACGCCGTCATTGACCGCTATATACCTCACGTTATGCTCTGGGAAGAAAACTTCCAGATATAACCCACAATCAAGATAGTTTCTCCCCAGACGGGATAAATCTTTCGTAATCACGCAGTTTATCAGACCGCTTTCAATGTCTTTTATCATATTCTGGAAACTTGGTCTTTGGAAATTTGTACCAGAATAACCATCGTCCACATACGTTTTTGCTATGTGCCATCCCTGCTTTTTCACATAATCCGTGAGGATGGATTTCTGTGTCGCAATGCTCGCACTCTCGTTATCCGTACCATCGTCTTTAGATAAGCGGCAATAAATGCCGACTAAATAGATTTTCTTTTCTTCTTTGATTCCTGCCATACTGTAAAACCTCCGTATCTGTCCTATCTGTTTTCATGTCCCATTGCGTACATTCTAAGCGGACAGCCCCTCATTGTCGAAGGTGTCGCCCTCGGCAATCTTCTTCCGAATATCCTCGGAGATAATCGGGACAAACGCTTCTGTAACGGTCTGTGTGCCGACATATTCACGGCTGATTATCATCTGCACTGGTGCTTTTGGCACGATACGCTTTCTCTTTTTATCTGCTTTCTTATCCTCGCCCATACTTAAATCTTCCTTTCCAGACAGGGCAGGGAAGAGTTTGGAAATGTCCCCGCCCTGCCAATCAGATACCATTAATCCTCGCTGTTTAATTCTTTCTGTAATGCTTTAAGGAGTGCCGCCGCTTCATCAGCGTTCAGCGTGATTCCCTTGCCGCACTTTTCACGGTTCGGGGAAAAGCTGCGGATGTCATACTTCGGCTCTTTCCCATTCCATGAAATGAGATTGATTTCCTTTGTGTAGCCACTGTCGCCCGTAGACAATACTGCGATTTCCTTTACGATTTCATACTGGATTTCTCTCATTCTCCATACCTCAACTCTCTGTATTTACTTCCCGAAAAAAGAAGATTAGCGGCTGTCACGGTTGCGTTTCCTCTGCAACTCACGCTCCAAAAGTTTGATGATGGTTTCCTCCATCTGCTTCGGCGTTGTGTTCTTCGGAAAGTATTTTTTCAGCTTGCTTGTGTTGATTTTCAAGGTTTCTTTCTGGTTGCCCTTTTCCTCCGTCATAATCGCAAATATCGTATCCATGTCAAGCCGCCCGCTCTGGCTTAACTGTTTCATCCGCTGTGCCTGTGAGAGTGAGGGCGTTGCTTCTTCGCTCTCCATCGTGGCAAAGAGGTTTTCCTGCTCGTCTTTCTTCAAGAAGGACAGTTCCACCGCAGGCGTGAGGGCGATTTTCCCCTCGTCCACCATCTGCAAAATCGGCGGTATCAGTTCCGTCAGGCGGATAAAACGCTGCACGGTCATCCTGCCCACGCCGAAGCCCTGTGCCACCTTGTCGTCCGTCCGCAACTTCGTCACAACTTGTGACGAGGTTAAGTCTGTGCGGAAACCCTGCCGCTTCATGGCTTCGGATTTCATCTTGTAAGCAAACGCCCGCTCCGATGGCAGGATATTCTCACGCTGCAAATTGCTGTCTACAAGGGTGATGATGGCTCGGTCACGGTCTAAGGGCAGGACAAACGCAGGCACGGTATTTATCCCTGCAAGTTCAGAAGCACGGACACGCCGCTGTCCTGCAATCACTTCATAACCGTCCCCGTCCTCTTTCGGGCGTGTGATTATCGGCGTGACAATGCCAAATTCCTTGATGCTTTCCGCTAACTCTGACAGTGTTTCATCTTCTGCCACATGAAACGGATTGTCGGGGAACGGGTACAAGTCTTTGGTCTTTAACACCTTAAAATCCTGTTTCTTCATTCACATATCTACCTTTCTTTCGCTCTGCTTCTATGATTTTTCTGCAATTCTTCCAACACTTCGGGCGGTATTTTTGACAGCAGCCGCCCCATCTGCTCGTTGGTTCTCTGCAATTCAAATATCTTCTGATTCGCTTTCTGCACCTTTAGTTCCTGCTCGTACTTTTCATCACGCATACGCCCCGCATAGTCTGATTCCTGCCCAATTCTCTCTTTCAAACTGTCGATATACGCCTGCTGTTTCCCGATTTCCTTAGAGAATTTCTCCACGTCTGGCAGCCATGCAGAGAGTAAATCTAACGCTTTATCCCTTTTCTTCCCTGCGTTAAAGGCGTTGATGTCGGATAGGGCAGACACGATTTCTTCATACTGTTTATCAAGCCTGCCGCCTAATTTATAGAGCCATGTGGGGACGTGTTTCCGCTTGGTTTCCATTGAGGACTGCCCCCGTTCAAGCTGATTCCACCGTGAGGACATCCGCTCATGGTAGGCGGTCTGCCACTCGGATAATGATTTCTGGTTGCCTAAGATAGCTTTCGCTGACAGCTTATTGTCTGGCGTAATCGGCACAAAGCAGAGGTGCATATGGGGCGTTCTCTCGTCCATATGGACGACAGCGGAGAGGATATTCTGCTTTCCAACACGCTCCGAAATGAAGTCAAGAGCCGTCTGGAAATACGCTTTTTGTTCTTCGGGCGGTAACTGGTTCATAAATTCTGGTGAAGCTGTGATGAGCGTTTCCACCATCATCACGCTGTCTTTCCTTGTCCTGCACCCCGCTTCGGCTACCATGCGGTTAATCTCTTTCTTGTAGGTGTACTTTGGTGGTGCTATGAGATGGTAATTGTTTTTAGAGCGTTCCATATCTATATCTGGGTTGCTTTTGTAGGCTTCTTTCTTCCGCTCGTTGTGGCGTTCACAAGCCGCAACGCCGCCCGCTTTTCGTTTCTGGAAACGCAGGATTGCATAAGGCATAGGCGGATTCCTCCTTTCTTTCGGCGGGTGACCGTCCTTTGGGGTGACAGCGGTGACGGTGGTGACAGCAGTTTTGGGATACCCCCTGCCGACTGCCGCAACTGTCACCCTCACCCCCTGCATGACGGTCATGTCGATGATGACGGTGTTTTTGGGATACCCCCCTCGCAAGAGCCGTCACCGTCATGCCGCCATTCTTTTATCCGAAGCCGTAAGGCGTAGGATAGCAGGGCACAGCCCTGCCTTAAGGGAGTCCAGAGGGAACGTCTGGCACACGACTTTGCAGGGCAAAGTGTAGTGTGTTACACCCTGTAAACGCAGTCGGAAAAATCGGAATGATTTTTCTGACCGCAGGGGTGGTTTTACACGACCGAAAAGGGCGAGTAAATCTCACGCCTGCATTTTGCGTTTACGGGGTGTTCTCCCGTAGGGATGACAGCGGCAGGGTATCCTAAAATCACTGTCACCACCGTCACTGCTGTCACCCGCAGGGCAGAGCCGCCAGCTTTACATGGCTTTAAGCGTCAATGACAGTAACAGGGGGGTATCCTAATATCGCTGTCACCACCATCACCGCTGTCACCCGCCCTCCTTGCAAGGGCAATCCGCCTGCCGTCTTTCCTGCGGCTGTACTGGTAGCAGATACGGTTCTCGCTTAAAAATGTGGTGCGGTATTCATTCAGCCATTTCGTAATCACCGTGGGTATGGTTTCCGTTTCCCCCATAGCGGCTAACAGTTCCGTTGCCGTGCCTATCCATTCTTCCTTATCCCTCATAAAATCCACCAACCGAAAAAGGACATCTGGTATCGTTTCTTTCGCAAGCTGCTCCTGCGTTTTCCGCTCCACAAGCTCCCAACGGCAATCACGGAAACGCAGCGTGTATTCCTGATAAGGCGTGTCCCTGCCCGTCACATACAGCTTGGCGGTGTCAGACGCACGTTTCTCCTTTTCCAGAACAAAGGTAGCGTCCGCACTCCCCGTTAATCCTGTCGTCCCAGACACCTTGTTGAACACGTCGCTGTCATTCTGCTTTCGGATGTGGTGTACGACAATGACCGCCAGAGAGTGCCTGTCGGCAAAGTCTTTGATGAGGGAGATGTCCCCATAGTCGCTTGCATAGGCATTGTCTTTTGAAGCTGTACGGACTTTCTGCAAGGTATCAATGACAATGAGCCTGCTGTCTGGGTAATCTTTCAGATAATCTTCAAGCTGCACGATAAGACCGTCTGACAGCTTGCAGCTTGCCACGGCAAAGTGGAGCCGCCCGCTTGCTTCGTCCGTCAAACGAAATAACCTGTCCTGTATGCGGCAGAACGTGTCCTCAAGGCAGAGGTAAAGCACATCGCCCTCCATTGTCGGCATATCCCATAAAGGGATTCCCTGCGACACGCATAAGCATAGCTTCAGCATGAGCCAGCTTTTGCCTATCTTCTGTGAGCCGCAGAACAGCGATAAGCCTGTCGGGATAAGGCTGTCCACCACAAAGGATGGTTTCTCAAGCGGTTCATAAAGGAGCGTTTCGGCGTTGACTGTCTGTAACTTCTGCATGGCTTTCCTCCTTTCGGGCGGTGTCTTTGTTTTCGTTGCACATAGGCGTTGACCTCCTTAAAAATAGATTTACTCCCACGGAAAAAAGTGAGAGTATGTAATGCCGCCAATCCCACACAAATAAAAAACAGATTTCTTTTTCGGGCGGTGTCGGTCACGGTTGGAGATATTTCTTCAATTTCCGCCTTTACTTTCTCCTTTGCAATCGCAACAGATTTCTGTATTGCCGAAGCGGTGCAATGCTCCATAGCGGCGATTTGGTAAAAATTGAACTCATACTCGTAGTAGAGCAGGAAACGCCGCCTTTGTATCTCTGGAAGGCTCCCAACCGCCTTATAGAGCGTTTCATTCCGTTCTTCCTCAACCATGCGTTCATCAAGGCTCTTAGGCACACGCAACGCCCGTCTGTAAAGGGTTTCGTCCCATACCTCGTTAAACTCCCTGTGCCGCTCGTCCCATTAGAAAAGATTCCTGTTCCTGCGCTCCATCTGCCGAAACTCCATAAAGAACTGTTCCGACACTTCCAACTCGTGGGATTTGCCCTGCCCGTCCTTAAAGCTGATAAAATACCTTGTGCCGCTTTCCGTGGATTCCTCCCGAAGCGTGTATGCCTTAACCCTGTATGCCATCCTGTTGTCCTCCTGCAAAAAATGAGTGAGGGGATTTCCATCCCTCACCCAGTAGCCCGCAGGATGGCAGGCTGTTTTAGAAGCTATAAAATTTTCCGCAGCTTCTTCCGCAGATGGTCTAACCTCGCATAGATGGCACCAGTCGTCAAATGCACAAGCGGGGCAATCTCCTTTGTGGAATACCCCTGCATTTTCAGCAGGACGATTTTCAAGGTACGCCCGTCCACCGTGACTAATACTTGATAGAGATTTTCGCTCTCAATCTCTTCCAGTAACTCCGCAACCGTACCCACTTCCGCCTGCCGCTCCCTGCCTGCCATGTCCTCAAGATATTCCGCAACGTCATTCGTCCATCGGTAAAACCGCCTGTTGGAATTGAAGTCTGCCCTGTCCGCCATGCGTATCTGCTCAATGGTCGCTTCATCAACGCCGCACTCACGCAGCAGCTTTTCCTCCGCTTCTTTCCAGATACGCCATTTCCTGTCCTCCCGTCCGTGGTTGTATGCCATTCTTACTTCCTCCAATCAGAATTGATTGAGAGGGCAGAGAAAAGCCCCCTCATCTTCCCAAAGGAAAAAACAAGGGGGCTGAACGCCTTAAATTTTAATTTTCTATTATCTTTCTTAGTTTTATTAGGATTCTGGCTTTGCGTTTGTTTACAACGCTCTGGGTTATGCCCAACCTCGCCCCGACTTCACGCTCGGAAAGTCCGTCAAAAAAGATTGCCTGTATCAGCTCCTGTTCACTATCCGACAGCAAAGGCAGGGCGGCTTTCAGCCTGTCCACCATGACCGCATTGACAACGGTTTCTGCAATGTCCACCGCTTCATCAGTGATAAAGTCCAGAGGATTCCCCTCGCTGTCCGTAAATCCGTCGAGAGATAGCAGTCTATTCTTTGTATCTAATTTTTGCAGATAACGCCACCGTTCCTTGTCACGGTAGAAGTCTGTGTATTGCTCCCTCACGACTTCAAGCAGACAGCCTTGAATGGGGATAAACAGCTTGTCCATATAGGTCTGGTCGGATTCCCTGCAACGGCAGAACTCCGTGTAGGATAATTCCACATAGCCGCCACTTTCTCTGATATATACCTTTCTTGGTGCATATTTCACCATAAATACCTCCCATCTGAATTTTTGAAATGTAAAAAATCCAGATGGAGAGGCGGAGAACGACACCGCATATCAGAAACAGCCCTACGGCACTTTCCAACAAAAATCGACAAAAGAAAAACCGCAAAGGCTCTGTGACCTTTACGGTTATAGGAAATAGTAATTCTATTGTATGGAGATTGTACTTCTACTTTCAAGGTGAGAAGTACCGTTGCACTGGCAGAAATTTTTTTAACTGGTTTCCTGCCGTTCTCTGATATGCTATGTATTGATAAATTTTGCTTCGTATGAGCAGATAGATAACTGCCCGAAAAAAGGACATAAAAAAATCCCTCCAAATTTAAAAACAAATTCAGAGGGTAATTTAGGGTATAACAAAATAACCCACCCGAATATCGTTTTTTTTATTTGGTGAGTTTGTTCTTTCAAATACGAAACAAAAAGAGCCGATGATTCGTGAATTGTTCCACAATTTCATCGGCTCTGCGTCTTAAGCGTCTGGCTCTTTGATGACAGTTATCTTCAAGTTGTCAACTTTAATCAATCTTTCTTGTCTGCATTTTGGACAATAAAGGGGATAATTCTCCAAAACAGTGTCCTTCCTAATTTTATTACGGGTTTTGCTCCCACAAACAGGACACAATATCCATTCGCATTTCATCATAATTAGTCTCTAATCCTTTCAAATCTCATTTTATATGACTTTTGCAAGCTGTTAAGCTAACTTGTGGAACATATGCCGAACCTTATCTATACGGCTATTCGGGCGGCGGGGTTGGCAAATAAATTTACCAATAGCTGGCTGGTATCCTTTTAACTCTGTCAAGCAGACTCCCTGCCCATTTGTGAAATAAGTTAAATCGTTCCTGTATTCTTGAATACATCTAGCAGGGATTTCTCCTTTCAGAATGACCTCGTCATTCTTTATCTGAGTACTTACAATATCTGCACAATACCTTGGAGCATCATGATACGCCCGTGAGAGATATTCCTGCGGTGCATAAATTTCAAAGTGGAGATATGGCTCTAATAGTTCTGTCCCTGCTTTTTTTAAAGCCTGCTCCAATACGATAGGGGAAAGCAGCCGAAAGTCTGCGGGGGTACTTACAGGACTATAATACAATCCATATTCAAAACAGATTTTACAGTCTGTCACTTTCCATCCATACAGCCCCTGCTCGCAGCCATAAAGAACCCCCTCCATAACCGCATTTTGGAACGATTGATTTAAATATCCAAGTGAAACTCTGCTTTCATACTGCACTCCGCTTCCAATAGGGAGCGGCTCTATGGACAACCCGACAGAAGCCCAGAAAGGATTTGGCGGGACTTCTATGTGGATGGTATATTCTGCTTTTCTAAGCGGTCTTTCCATATATATAACAGTAGGCTCTTTTATTTCTGCCTCCACATGATATTTTTCCTCAAGGATGGCACAAATGACTTCCATCTGCACATTCCCCAAAAAAGAAAGTATAATCTCATGCGTTGTAGTATCCACATAATATTTTAAAAGAGGGTCGCCATCTGAAATTTCTGTAAGTGCCCCAAGCAATATTTCCCGCTGTTCAGATTTCTTTACTGCAATCGTTGTTTGGAGCATAGGGAGAGGATTTTCAATAAATTTTCTCTGCGGCAACAGTATTTCGTTCCCCAAAATACTGTTTAGCTGCAAAACATCATTTGGTAAAATTACAATATCACCAGAGCAGGCTGTATCGGATGAATATAATTCACCGTTTGTCGGAACACACATCTCTGTGATTTTTATTTTCTCTTTTTCAGATATTCTAATAACATCCCTCAAATGCAATGTTCCGCTATATATACGCACATAAACAAAACGCCGCCTTTTCTCTGAATATTCAATCTTAAAAACCTGCCCGCATAGTTCAGATTGACCTTCAGGCGTTGATGAATAAAATTTACTGGCAATTACTTCTATAAGCTGCCGAATCCCCAGATTGTTTTTAGCGCTTCCGTGATAAACGGGAAATAACGTTCCGTTTTGGAATCTCCTGTTTTCTTCCTGTTCCAGTTCTGACATTTTAAACGGTTTCCCTGACATATATTTCTCTAATAGTTCATCGTTTCCCATAATTACCGCATCCCACTGTTCCATATCGTCATTGTCCGTTACATTTATATGGGGATGCTGCCCAACCTTTTGCTTCACTATAATTTCCGAAGAAAGCTTTGCTTTCATTTCCCGATATACCATTGGCAAATCAATCCCCTCTTGGTCAATTTTATTGATGAAAAAAATTGTCGGAATCTTCATTATCTGTAGTGCATGAAACAGTATACGGGTCTGTGCCTGTATGCCATCCTTTGCAGAAACTAATAATACTGCTCCGTCTAATACGGATAAAGAACGGTATACTTCCGCCAAAAAATCCATATGGCCTGGCGTATCTATAATGTTGACTTTTACATCCTCCCACTGAAAAGATGTCACTGCTGTCTGGATAGTGATTCCCCTTTGACGCTCCAAATTCATTGTATCTGTCCTTGTTGTGCCTTCATCTACGCTCCCTAGTTCTGCAATTGCACCACTGGTATACAATAAACTTTCCGTTAATGTTGTCTTTCCTGCGTCAACGTGAGCCAGAATGCCTAAGTTAATTATTTTCATGTGATTTTCCTCCTATCAACACCCAAAAAAGGGCATAAAAATACCCAGTGATAAATACTCCTATCACTGGGTAAATAACTCCAATAGCCCCAAAACACTTATATGTTTTCGGGCATATAAAATTACATGATAAAAGTATTCTTAAACTGGGTACAAAAAACTAAGCCCCATATTAAAAGTGAAACGGGACTGCTACTTTTTGTTCCCACTATCAAATTGACAGTTTATTTAAGAATACCTTGCCGCATATTTATTAACTCCTTGTATAATACTGAATCTAATTATATTCCTTAACCCTTTATTTGTCAAGCTGACAAACTAAAGCAGAAAAAGCGGCAGGATTTCCCCCTGCCACTAATCATCTGTTTATGCAAAAATAATTTCCTTTTCCACAATCTCCCTCGCACAAGCCCTTATGTTATTGAGGCATCCTGTCCATTCTAAGGCGTTTTCTGCCTTTAGCTGTTCCGTTATGCCCTGTGCCTGTTTCATACCCTCTATGAGCCTTTCAAAGCGTTCCTGTGCCTGTCTGTTGATGTCGGCAAGGTAGGCGTTTAGCCTGCCGCTTGTAAGAAGATTGGTGTATGTAACTTTACGGTACTGTTTTAGATAATCTAAATGCCGTTGCCCCCAGATGCCTATTGCCTGTTCTTCTTCGGCGGGTACAGTTAAGCACGGTATCAAATAATCCCGGGAGTTTTACAGTTGAATTGAAATATTTTCGCTCTATGCCTTGGTATAAAGCTATTTTTTTGTCAAATTTTTTCAATTTTACACTCGTACTTTTTCGTACTTTATGGTATAATAGAGTTGGGTGATTACTATGGGAATGCGTTTAAAATCAACAAAATCTAAATATTCAGAGTCGTTTTCAATTATTGATGATTATACTCATCCTGAAACCAATAAACGCTCTACATTTGTTGTGGAGGCTCTAGGTTCTTTAAATTCATTGATGGAAAAATATCAAACTACAGACAGAGAAGTAGTTGTCAATCATTTGAAAGATTATATCGAAGAGCGAAAACAACAACTGAAGGCAGAAAATGGTAAAATGCTTATTGAAGTTGCTCAAAAGGATTTAATAGAAAAAGATGAAACCAGAATTTACAATGTTGGATATTTGTATATCAAGGATATTCTTTGTTCTCTAGGGCTAAAGCGTATATGTCAAGAAATTCAAACTCGATACAAAATACAATTTAATCTTTTTGATATCTTATGTGATTTAGTTTGTACACGTATTATTGAACCTTGTTCAAAACGCGCAACCTTTGAATACAAAAAACGTTTTTTACATCAATCTACTTATCAATTGGAAGATGTGTATCGGGCACTTCATATTTTGTATCAAGAACGATATACGATTGAAAATGCATTATATCAAGGATCTACAAAATTATATCCGCGCAATACTAATGTTTTATACTACGATTGTACAAATTTTTACTTTGAAACAGAAGAACCAGATGAATTTAGATTATATGGTTTTAGCAAAGAACATCGTCCCAATCCAATTGTTCAATATGGGTTGTTTATGGATGGTAATGGGATACCTTTAGCGGACTATGCTTTCGCAGGGAATATGAATGAGCAGCCTACGTTACGCAAATTAGAACAAAAAATTGAAGAAGATTTTCAGTTGAAAAAGTTCATTGTCGTTGCGGATGCTGGATTAAATGGTTGGGAAAATAAAGTGTATAATAACATGAAAAACAATCATGCCTATATTGTGACACAACCTATCAAGAAATTAAAAAAATCACTACAGGAATGGGCTATTGATCCTTCAGGTTGGAGAATTAGCGGCTCTAGAGAGAAATTCAATTTACAGGATATCATGAACGCCGCAGAAAATGCCGAAACTGATTTGAAACATTATAAAATAAATATTGACGGTACGGAACGAAATGTTTATGATTTGATTTTTTACAAAGAAAGATGGGAAAAGACAACAAAAAAATCTGACGTAGCCAAAGATAAATATTCTCTTGAAGAACGTTATATTGTATCGTTCAGCTTTCGTCAGAAAGCTTATCACGAACATATTCGTCAGAAAAAAATTGATCGTGCTCTTAAATTTATTGAAAATCCAAGCAAGTTAGATCGTAAAAATCAAAGACAGCCTAGCTATTATATAAAAACGACCACAACTACTGAGGATGGAGAAATCGCCTCTAACAAGGTCATTCAATTAGATACAGAAAAAATTAAAAATGAAGCAAAGTTAGATGGATTCTACGTAGTGACGACTGATTTAGAAGATAAAAATATCGGTATCATCATTCAAGCTAACCGTCAAAGATGGGAAATCGAAGAAAGTTTTCGAATTATGAAAAGTGAATTTCGAACCAGACCTATGTATGTTAGAAAAGAAGAATCAATCAACGGGCATCTATTAACCTGCTTTATCGCTCTTCTTGTTTATAGAATTCTTGAAAAACATTATTTGTCAGAAAAATATAGTCCAGAGCAAATCATTACAACCTTACGTCAAATGAATATCGTTTATCTTGAAGGTTCAAACTATACTCCTGCTTTTGACCGAACTGATTTAGTTGATGAATTGATGGATATTTTTGGATTCCAAGTGGCTAGAAAGATATTATCGCAAAAATATATAAAAAAATTTTCTAGAGTGGTTAACTCAGAAAAAAGTACGAAAATAGAATAAAGTAAGAAACGCCCCTAAAAGCTTATGTATCAAGCATTAGGGGCGTTTTATAATTAAATAACTGTAAAACTCAGGATTATATTCCTTAACCCTTTATTTGTCAAGCTGACAAACTAAAGCAGAAAAAGCGGCAGGATTTCCCCCTGCCACTAATCATCTGTTTATGCAAAAATAATTTCCTTTTCCACAATCTCCCTCGCACAAGCCCTTATGTTATTGAGGCATCCTGTCCATTCTAAGGCGTTTTCTGCCTTTAGCTGTTCCGTTATGCCCTGTGCCTGTTTCATACCCTCTATGAGCCTTTCAAAGCGTTCCTGTGCCTGTCTGTTGATGTCGGCAAGGTAGGCGTTTAGCCTGCCGCTTGTAAGAAGATTGGTGTATGTAACTTTACGGTACTGTTTTAGATAATCTAAATGCCGTTGCCCCCAGATGCCTATTGCCTGTTCTTCTTCGGCGGGTACAGTTAAGCACGGTATCAAATAATCCCCTTGCCTTTCGTATTTGCCGCCCAGTTCCTCAAATAATGATTTTGCCATTGTCTGTTACCTCCACATTCTTTTTTATTTTGAATGTCCGCAAAATCCGTCCTACATTAGTAGTCATAAAGTCAAGAATTAATTTGATACCAGCAAAGCCAATTCCTAGAGTCAACCCGGATTTAAACGCTTTCGAAATTTTCAAACCAAAAATCAAGCCAATAATTGTAATGATTACAGGAAGCATTACAGTAGGACCTGCAGCAATAAAGAAATTGAATATATCCATTATAAACTTCATATTATTGATACTCCTTTATTATTTTAAATAACTTAATATTTCTTGTAAGGTTTGATCTGCACCAATTCCCGTTAAAATAGGCATTCCTTTAACCACTGGAACATCCCCAGTTTGCCCCTCAAATTGACCAGTTGTAACTAGCAAATCATAACCTTGAACCTTACCTGGCACCTCCATCAATTTCGTTTGTGTTGTTTCCGCCTGAATTCCTTGTTCTTCTAAAAATTGTCTTACTTTTGTTGCTACAACTGTTGAAGTAGCGATTCCATTTCCGCATGCAACTAAAATTCTTTTCATTATTAAACATCCTTTCTTTTAGGCAATAGCTTGTTCTAATAAATCTAATAGTTCTTTATCATTAGAAGCTGTTATCATTTTTTTCGTAAATCTTGATTTTGGATAATACCTACTATTTTTTGTAACATTTCAATCTGTCCGTGCGGTTCACCAATAGCCATCATAATGACAATTCGAACCGGTAATTTTTCTTGATGATTTTCCATATTTTCAAACAATATTGGTTCCTTTAAAGTTGCTATTGCTAATGTTGTTTTATCTACCATCTCATAATTAGCATGAGGTATAGCAACTACAGGCTCTGTTGACGGCAAACCTGTTGGGTATTCTTTTTCTCTTTGTTTTATTGCTTCAACATATTCATCTTTCACAAATCCTAGCTCGAGCAACTTTTTAGATAAACAATCTAACACTTCCTCTTGAGTTTTTACTTTTAAATCTCTAAAGACTAATTGCTCATTCAAAACTAAGTCCATAAACTATTCCATCTCCTCTACCGTATTTAAAAATGTTTTCAATGAGTTAGATAATTGATTAATATCACAATTTTCAATATCTGATTTGTCAAATAACCCCGATCCCATTCCTAAATAACTAGCTCCATAATCTAAAAATTGTTTCGCGTTTTTTACCGAAATCCCTCCAACAGCCATTAAAGGTATTTTTCCTAAAGGTGCTTGCACATCTTTAAAAAATCTTGGTGTCACAACTGCTGCAGGAAATATTTTTACAATGTCTGCACCGCTTGCAAGCATCTGATTTATTTCTGTTGGTGTCATCGCTGAAGGGACAGTCATAACTTTGCATTTCTTAGCATAATCAAAAATATCTTGAGTAAATTGATGTGGACCTAACAAGAACTTAGCACCTGCCTCAACTGCTTCTTTTGCATCTTTTAAAGTGCGAACTGTTCCTGCGCCAATTATTCTTCTATTACCGTACTTTTTACTTAATTGTTTAATATTTTCTACACAATTTGGTGTATTCATTGTCATTTCCACAGCAAATTTATCTTCTAAGCCTTCCATAGCTTGAATGATTGCATCAGATTGTTCTAATGTGTACCCTCTCATAATAATGGTATATTTTGGATAGTTATTCATTCTACACACCTCAAGTATTTTTTCTGATTAGTTGATAAATTTCTTTTTCGCTTAAGCTTTCAGATATATCCTGTAATAACTTACTGTCTCTACACAAATCGGCTAATTGATTAATTGCTTTTAAATGTTTTGTTAAATCACTAAATGAAAGTGGAAAAATATACTTTATTCTCTTACCATCAGGAAGAATAATCGGTTGCTTCAACACCAATAAACTTATGCCATCTTTCAATATGCCATTCTCTTTTGAAGTATGCGGGATACAAGAATCATTCCCAAGATAACTAGAGTAATTTGGATTGGAAGCTTGTTTAATGCAATCCTTTACGAACTCCTCGGTCACTACACGATTTTCTAATAGTGGAATACAAGCAATCCTAAATGCATCTTCCCACGTTGAACATTTATCTTTCACTTGAATATAACTTGGCTTCAAATAATAGGTTAAGGATGGTAAAGAATCGATTTCGTTAATAGAATGTTGGTCATCTTGTTGGATTAAAAACATTTTTATTTCATCTTTCAACTGGGATAAATCATCAATGTTAGCATATTTCCTAATTGTATTGATTAATTTATCTACATCACTATCTACTTTATTCAACCCTAATTTATTCAATACATTATAGCGTAGTTGTATTTGTTGATTATAGGTCATTATCGGATCAACAATATACTGGTTCATATCTGTATTTAAAGGAGTCGTTGAAAAAACTAAATCATAATCTTCTTCATATTTGTAGAAATCTCTCTTAGATAAAGATGCAATAAAATGTAATTCTGGAAATAATTTCTTCAAATTTTCCATCATTAATTTTGAAACAACTACACCATTCTGACAGACTATTACTGCTCTAGGTTGCTGATTGTTACTCATTTGGTTATTAGAAATTAATTGATATCCAAAATAGTAAGATAACAAATCTAATTCATCATTTGGAAAAGCTTTGCCTAACCAATCTTCTATCGGAATAATCAAATCCTTCATTAATTCAACTAATATTCCATGATTTGAATCTTTTACTAAGTTTTCAAATGAGTATGTTCCCAAACTTAAATCATATTTGATCCGGAAACAAGCTGGGCGTAAATGGTTCAATAGTCTTTGTTCGAAACTTTTCCGATCATCTACAATTATTAAGGTCTGCTCTTCAAAGCTATTTACCATTTCATGTATATACCCTTTTAACTCAGCATCTGAATCATATTCTTGAGTAGTCTTTTTTTCGAAAATATTTGAAGTTAAAAATGCTAAAGCCATCCACTCTTTATAGCCATTGGATATTTCAAGATTGTCTTCCATCAATAATATTGATAGCATTCGATACTCCGGCGTAGTTTTTAAATCACCTTTAAAAAAATCATCCTGTTTACCACTCTTATTTGCTCTAATCATCAATATCATTAAGAAAATCTTTAAGTACTCTATTGACTCATCCGAATAGCTAAGATGTAGCATTTGTTCCATACTATGAATAATATGCATAATATTTTCAAAAGTAACTTCCTTGCCAAAAATTGATTCATAGATTTCTTGATTCATCAGATGATATTGTTTTACCAAGTCGCTAATTAAATGTAATAAATAATGTTCAGAGCCTTCTATATGATATCCATTGGTACGGTCATATATAATCTCCAAGCGATATTTTTCTACTAACCATTGAGCACGTTTTATATCTTCTGTAAATGTACTACGACTTACTTCTAAATAATCCAGAAAATGTTGAACACTTGTATACTCATTATTTAATGTCAAAATATAAAGAATAATGACAACTCTTTCTTGGTCAGAATAAAGTTCATTTGAAATTAAATTTTCTGTTATTGTTTGAACAACTTCTAATGGAACAAAAAAAGTACCATCATTTTTTCTTACAATTCCAGATAACTTATTTAAAGCCATTTCCTGATTAAATTGAGTAATGGCATAGTTCACTTGTCTCTTGGTTAAAGAAAGTTTATCAGCCAACTCACTAGATTTAATAGTAGGATTTTTTAGTAAAATAGAAATTATTTCTCGGATCCGTTCATTCATTTTATTTTATCCCTCCTACATATTTCATTATATGCTTATCCTTAGCTATTAAAAACCTTAAGTCAAACTAGATTTTGTCATGCTATTTTTCTATTTTTGTAACGCATAAAAATCAAAATAAAAAAAGAGAGAATTTACCATTTTTATTAAGGTAATTCTCTCTATATTCATAATTGGATAATTGTAGCTATTACATTTTTACTCATTCAATATTATTTCAAGCGATGTAATACTTTAACCCACTTTTTCTATATAGCTTTCTTTTAATAATTCATTCAATACTTTATTAGCAGCATATGACATTACAGATAAATTTTTTACAAATTTTGTTTTTGATAACTTTGTTTTTTTCTTTCAGTAATATCTTTAAAATGTGATTTGTATGTCTCGAATAACTACTGACACTATTTTACCAGAATCTTCCCTCATCAAATTATTGTCTAGCATAAATTCACTTTGTTTACTTAATAAAAGATACAATATAGCTTCTTCAAAAAAATAATAGACATTTAAATTGTCGCAAAAAGTGGAAATTCTATATTTCTATCTACTATCTAATCTATAATCAAATAATTTTATTTGAAAATATATCAATTTGTAAATTATTGGAGCTTTTTTCCAAATTATTTTATATCAAAAAAAATCGAAGAAACTCCTATTATCAATTTCTCCGATTTTTTGTATAAAAAGGACTAATGAGTCAGTTGAGGTGACCCCCAAAAGTTAGACTTTTTTACGAGACGACTCCGGTCGTCTCGTTTTCATTATGCAGCTAAAAGATGGAGCCTATATTGAACAGGACTCATCCATCCTAACTTTTCTTTTATTCGTTGTTCATTATAATACTTTATAAATCGTTCTATTTCCATTTTTAATTCCTCATAGCTATAGTAAATAACGCCATAGTATATCTCTTGCTTAAGCAGACCGAAGAAATTCTCCATTACGGAATTATCTAGACAGTTGCCCTTTCGAGACATGCTTTGAAATATTCGTTCTTCTTTTAGCCTGTGAGAGTATGCCTTCATCTGGTATGCCCAACCCTGGTCAGAATGGAATGTTCGTCTATAAGGGCAGTCTGAAGTGATTTCAATGGCTTTATCCAAGGCATTCATTACATTCTTTGCTGAAGGTTTCTTATCGATGCCGTAACTTAGTATTTCTCCATTACACATATCCATAAATGGATCTAAATACAGCTTATGCATTGTCATATGTCCTTTGACATCAACTTCATAATACTTAAATTCAGTCGTATCCGTTGTGATTTTTTGATGGGGTATGTGCGTATTAAAGCGTCTGCGAATTCTGTTGGGTGCAATGGTACCAGTCCTGCCCCTATAGGAACTATATTTCCTACTTTTGCGTGTGTAGGATGTCACCTGCAAGCCAAGTTTTTGAACTATTCGCTGAACCTTCTTTTTGTTGATGAGATATCCCTGATTATGAAGCTCTCCATGTATTCTACGATATCCGTAATCCTTATTATTCTTACGGATTTCTTGGATTTTTTCTTCAAGTTCTTTGTCAGGATTTTCTCTATCAAATCGTTTTTGCCAATACATATATGTTGCTTTAGGCATGCCTGTATAAGAGAGAAGGTCTTTTAGTTTGAATTCTCGTCGGAGACTGTTGATGACGAGTGCCTTTCTCTCATTTTTTCCTCGTCCTCTAAACGCAGCCTCCTCAGTTCTTTTAAAAAGGCATTCTCAATTCTCAATTTAAGAAGTTCCTCTTCTAGCTCTTTTACATGTTCTGCACTTGTATCAACAGAAGATTCTTCAACTGGTTTGTTTTGTGTATTGCCATTAGTTGTATTCAATGTTTTCTTTCGTCCCTTCTTGCGTGGTCTTAGGGCATCAGGACCAGCTGCACGAAAGCGACTCACCCAATTTGTGATCATACTTGGATTAGTAATTCCTTCTTGCAGAGCTAAATCTTGATATGAGATTTCACTTGATAAATATAACTCTACTATAGAAAGCTTCTTTTCAAAAGAATAAAAATCTTTTTTTCTAGAACGTTTTAATCCTTCATCGCCAAATGCATTGTAATTATCCACCCATAGTTTAACTTTATTATCAGATGGAATGCCGAACTTATTTGCAAGATAAGTATAACCACCTTCGCCATTAAGATAAGCATTTACAACTTGCTTTTTAAACTCAAAAGAATATTTGGACATAAAAATACCGACCTCCAATTGTTAGATTTTATGGTCTAACTTTTTGGGGTCGGTACAAGTCCCATCTAATGAAATTTTTTTAGATATTTTATTTGTCTTATTGACATAAAGAATATCAATTAAAACACTCAATCGATTTTATCATATCTAATTTACTATTAATCCCCACCTGCAGCAATTTTAGCAGTATTGTAAATTATTTTCTTATTTTTTAAATCCTCTAATGTTCCTACTTTTTCACCTTTAGAATAAAATCCGTCAAGTAAACCTAGAGCTTGGAAAATAGATTGTTTATAAGCAATTTCTGCATTCCATTCTACTGTATCAAGAATTTGTAATGCTTTGTGAATTGCTTCTATACCTGATTCGCCCCCAGCATTAATTATTACGCCGTGTGAATCAAGTAATAACATATGAGGTAATTTTAAATCATGCTCTTTAACATAAGTGCTAGTAATTTCCGCTAACTCTTCAGAACAGTTTGGTTCAAAAGGCATAACAGGAACTCCGGCAATTTTTTGAGTAGCTTCAGTTAAGTTAGGCATTGGTAATCCACTAGTTGCCCAAAACATTGCATTTGGAGCATGTGCATGTAAGACTGCACGAATTTCTGGATTAGCATCATAAATTGCTTCGTGCATATTAATTTCACGCGTCAATTTACCTACACCATCAATAATTTTTCTGGTATGAGGCTCAACAACAAGAATCTGTGCAGGTGATAATTCTCCTAGATATGCTTCAGACATCATAGTTGGTGTCATAATGATATATTCTTTACCATCTTTATCAGTTGTTTTGAATGAAAAGTTTCCACCAGCGACATTGGTATTCTTTCGTTGGAAAATCACTCTCACAATATGTGCTAAATCTTCTCTTTCTCTTTCAAAAATCATTCTACCATCTGACATTCTTACATCCTCCTACTTTTTATTTAAAAATTTTCTGGTTTGTATAATTTCCTTAGTTGCTTCACGAATTACTCTTCCTTCTTCAATTTTCTTTCTTTGCCGTTCGTTATACTCTTTAAACATTACTGCATCACCATTTTTATAGATGTAGAACGCCAACAAAATTACTACAAGATTCAATATATAAATACGAGTATATAAAGCAACTAAAAATATCAAGAGAGAAATGAATAACAAGAATATCCATTTTAATTTCTCAACTTCAAATTTCTTTCCTTTACTCATTTCTCTCACCTCATTAATTTATTTCTTTAATTCTTCATAACGTTCACTAGGAACTTTAATAGATGTCATATAACGATATAACAATACGAACAATACAAGGAATACTATCATACCTACAATTGCAAAAATATTCTTATTAAACATTTCAGCAAACATAATACGATATTCAGGACCTTCAATAGATGACCATGTAATTAATGAACCTTTCTTAAATCCTTCTACAGCACCTGTTTTTTCTGCTAATCCACTTAAAATTGGAGCCAAATATGTTGCACCGTATAGATAAATTGGCATTGAAATAATACCTAAAACTAACATACGTGCTAAGTTACCACCAGTTAATAGCAAACCACCAACAGCAATTGAGTAGTTAATGATCCCCGCTAAAGGTAATACTTGGTTCCCTGGCAAAATAACAGCATATCCTAAGAATACTGGAACCATTAAAATTGCACATACCCAAACTTCAGAACGTCCAGCTAAGATTGGCCAGTCTAAACCGATATATACTTCACGATCTTTGAAACGTTTCTTCATAAATTCTGACATTGCATCAGCTAGAGGAGACAATGATTGCATAAACATCTTAGAAATCATTGGGAATAGTGATAGAGCTGTTGCAACTTGAATAGCTAGGTTTAATGATCCTGAAACACCATAAGCGGCTGCAAAACCTAATCCTAAACCAATAATGAATCCCATTACAGAGTTTTCAGAGAAGATACCAATTTTTTGTTTTAAAGCATTTGTATCTGCGCGTTTATTGAAAAACGGAATCTTATCCATCAACCAGTTAAATGGGAATAGGAACACTGCTGCAGAAGTCATAAAGTGAGTTACTGTAACTAACGGAATTCCTGTTAAGTCTTGAATGTGTCGTTGGAACATGTCCCCTAACTTCAATTCTAAAACTACTTGAATAGCTGCAGCTGCAAAACCGGCAATTAAGCTACCAGAAACATAGTATACAAGATAAGCAGTCAAAGCTTTTCCCCAAACATTCCACATATCCACATTCAATGTTTTTGTTAAGTTGAAAATCAACATAACGAAATTAACACCTAGTGTAACAGCGAAAAATACAAAAGCATATGTCCATGACCATGTAATACTTGCCGCACCAGTCCATCCTAAATCTAGTGCTGGTAAGTGGATGCCTGTATTTTTAGCTAGTGCTTCAGATGCAGGACTAACCGCATTACCCATATAGTTGATAACCATTGACATGCCACTAAAGGCAATACCTAGTGTAATCGCTGACATAAATGCTTTCTTAAATTTCATTCCTGCTAATAATCCTAAAATCATAATAATTAGCGGAACGAAAATCGCAGAACCCAAATTTAAGATATAATTAATCACATTTTGAAAGATTTCCATAGTTCTCACCTACTTAACTAATTCAGTAATTTGTTGATAAATATCATCCATGCCCATTCCTGTTAAGAAAGGAATCCCTGGAAAAACATGTACTCCTAATTCTTCAGCTTTCGCCAATACTTCACTATCTGGTTGAGCTACATATACGTAAATTCCTGCTGTAGGTAATTCATTTTGAATTGATTTATAATCTACGGCATCTACTGGAAAGTTAATACCATCTTCTTCAAACTTACTTTGAATTTTACTTGCAATTGTTTGACTGGTTGCAACCCCACTACCGCATGCTACGATTAATCTTTTTTTCATAACTAATCACTCCAATTATTTAAAATATTTTTTTATTGTATTAAAAATTTCTTCCTGACTTTGCGCTTCGATATACTCTTTTACAAAGTCATCATTCATAAATAAATTCATTAATGATTGCAATACACCAACCTGTCCAGAAGGTTCTTTGATACCAAGGAAAAAGAAATCCTTGACTTTCATTTCTTGATTATCACCCATTTGTTTAACAGTCACATTATTATTAATTCTTACTACATATATAAATGGCTCCCTAATGTGTTCTGGATCAGAATGGGGAAGAGCGATATTTAGATTTTTTGTGATTAATCCTGTTGGAAATTCCTCCTCTCTTTTTGTTATACCTTCTAAATAAGAATCCTTAACATACCTCCCTTCTTTTAACCTTTTTGCTACATATGAAAATAATTGTTCTTTAGAATCAACTTCTACATTTATAGAAACCAATTCTTCTTTAAACATTTCATAGAATTCCATATCATCAAACACCTTCTTTGTTAAACTTTGTTTGTATTATACATCCACGAACACATATTAACAAAAAAAAAAATAAAAAGCAAGCGTTTACGAATTTTTTATTTAAATAATTTCAAAAATTATAATTAGTTCTTGAAATATCTATCATTTATAAATATAATTAACTTGAACAAAGTCGAACAATCTTTAAAAGGAGGGAATACTACATGTTAAAAAAAGAGAGACAAGAGCGAATCCTAGAATTAGTTAATGAATCTGAGTATCTAACAAATTCCGAAATTGCCTCTATCCTCGATGTATCTGAAATGACAATTAGAAGAGATATCTCTGAATTAGATAAAGAAGGAAAAGTAAATAGGCTATACGGTGGCGTTGAAAAAATTAATTTTTTAGCCAAAGAACTTTCAACTAAAGAAAAAATAGATGTAAATGTCAGTCAGAAGAAATATATCGGGAGTATTATTAATTCAATTATCACTGAAAATTCTACTGTTTATCTCGGTGCTGGAACAACCATTTTCCACTCTCTACCTTACATAAAAAAGAGAGAGCTATTTATCATTACAAACAGTTTAATTGCTTTTCTTTATTTAAAAGAAAAAACCAATTATCGCTTAATGCTAACAGGTGGTGAATTTTCACCTATAACCGAGGAATTTGTTGGATCAACAGCAGAAAAATCTCTTGAAAATATCAATATTAATTATTCTTTTGCCTCGACAAATGGCGTTTTTGAAAATAATGTCACTACCGCCCAATATTTGGAAGGCGGTATACAGTTAGCTGCATTAAGACAATCTCAAAAAAAATACATCGTGGCAGATGCTTCTAAACTAGGAAGAAGTGATGTATATACATTTGAAAATCTCTCAAATTTTGACGGACTTATTACAGATAATACTATTGATATAACAAAATTTAATAAATATTCCAAATTCACACAAATTATTAAGGAGCCGATACGATGATTATTACTATAACAATGAATCCCTCACTCGATTTAAACTATATCACTGAAACTTTTAGCAGCGGAAAACATAACAGAGTACCCGCCCCTGTCAAATCTATTGGTGGAAAAGGTATCAATGCTGGCAGAACAAGTAGTTTATTAGGAAGTAACGTTACACTATTTGGATTTCTTGGAGGTGATTGGGGAAATTTTGTAAGAAAAACTTTACAATCTGAAGAACTTTTTAATTTAGAAATGATTGAAGTAGATGAAGAGACTCGTAGCGCCATAACCATTATGCACGATAATGACACTCATACTGAAATCGTCGAAGCAGGACCACATATTTCCGATGAAAAGATTGAACAATTATTAGAAGATTTAAAAATATTTTGTAAGCAGAATAATGTAACCGTTATATCAATCAATGGTTCAGTAAATAATCCAAATAATACAGTTTACATTCAAATGATTAAATATATTCGTGAAAATATATCTAAGACAATCCCTATTCTTTTAGATATTTCAGGTGATAAACTTAAGACTTTATTATCTCAACAAGAATATCTTCCAGACTTTATCAAACCTAATATTCATGAATATGCGGAATTAATTAATAAATCCATTAATTCCAAAAATGAATTATTGAAAAACTTGGATTTTGAAAAATTTAAGGGTATTAAAAATATTTTGATTTCTTGTGGTGGCGAAGGAGGAATTGCAAAAATCGACAACACAATTTATGACATTACTATTTCAAAGATTGAAATAGTAAGTACCACAGGATCTGGAGACTCTTCTGTAGGTGGATTTGCATATGGGTTAGATAAACATCTAGACACTACTGATTGCTTAAAATATGCAATGGCTTGTGGTATGTCGAACGCTCAATTTGCCGGCACAGGTATGATAGATACAGAAAAAGTAGAAGATTTTTATAAAGATATAATGATTAAAAAAATCAACTGAATATTTTTATAGAACTATAATTCACACATATTAACAACCCCTGCATAGTATATGAACTTCAGCGGACATATACTATACAGGGACTGTTTCCTTTGATTAGTAACTCAAACTTCGCACTTAAATAAGTGCTTAAATACCTTGATAAATCAATAAAAATAGCATGAAACCATCCGGTTTTGATATAATTAAGTTAGTCAAAAAAACATCCCCCAGAGGTTCATGCTATGACTAAAAGTATAACACAAATAACTCAAAACGATAAGCAACTATCAAAATCTATCAAAAAATTTTTTATAAAATTTCATATTTCCTCAGCTCTGAAAGCATCCAACGCCTACAAAAAGAAAGGTGTACCTGTGGTAGAAATTTTTATCTGTTTTTATTGATTTTTTCTAACAGAAGCATGTACATGAATATGCTTACAGGTAGAGACACGCCTTCTTTTGCAAAAGATACAGTGTATCGTTTCATGAAAATGATTCAGATTAACTGGATTCGATTCACAACACTTCTTTCAGCTCGAATCATCAAAGAAGACATCGTCCCTTTGAACTCTGAAAATCGAGTAAATGTGCTTATCATTGATGATTC
Organism: Enterococcus cecorum DSM 20682 = ATCC 43198; assembly: GCF_000407565.1. Classification (GTDB taxonomy): domain Bacteria; phylum Bacillota; class Bacilli; order Lactobacillales; family Enterococcaceae; genus Enterococcus_E; species Enterococcus_E cecorum. The sequence continues at coordinate 286,812 of NZ_ASWI01000003.1, read as the reverse complement.
CCTTTTTGAACGTAACCGTTCAAAAAAAGTTGAACTCCTTGCTAAAATCTATGATCACGCAAAATATAAATACGCATTCGGATTTCGAATGCTTACTTTAGGTTGGTCAGATGGGTGCACTTTCTTACCGATAAACAGCGTTCTTCTTTCCACGGAAAATAGTAAAAACTGAATGAATGAAGCAGTAGAAATGGATAAAAGAACTGTTGGTTACAAACGCAGAAAATTGTCCATAAAAAAAGGAACCCATGCAATGCTTACGCTTCTAGAAGCAGCGAAGAAAGCTGAAATTCCAGCAAAATACGTTCTTTTCTACAGTTGGTTTTCATCACCAAGTACACTCCACGCCGTAAAAAATATGGGCTATGATATAATTAGTATGGTAAAGAAAACTCCAAAGATGTTCTTTCGATATAATGGCGAAGCCATGTCTCTAGCTTCCATCTGTAACCAGAACAAAAAGAGACGTGGAAAATCAAGATATTTACTCTCGGTAACGATTGAAGTTGTAAAAGATGATGCTATCATTCCTGCTAAAGTAGTTTATGTCCGAAATCGTAACAAACGAAAAGAATACCTCTGCTTGATTTCTACAAACGTAAATTTGGACGAAAATGAGATCATTCGAATTTATGGAAAACGCTGGGATATAGAAGTTTTCTTCAAGGTATGCAAAAGCTATCTTAACCTAAGTAGAGAATGTAACTTCCTATCCTACGATGCAATGACTGCGCATACTGCGGTTGTTTTTACACGATACATGATGCTTTCGCTAGAGAGTAGGGAATCCAGTGATACTCGGTCTCTAGGAGAGATTTTTCTACATTTTTCTGATGAGATGGCGGATATCACATGGATACAAGCGTTTCAAATGCTGCTACAGATGTTTAGAACGATACTTACAGATTATACTGAACTTTCAGATAAAAAAATAACGCTATTAGTAGATGCATTTATGGATACATTACCAGTTATGTTGAAAACGAAACTGCGAGCTGCATAAAGTAGAATCATTGACAACTAAATAGGTTCTAGATACTGATTTTTCAAGGTTCATAGCTACAATTTATGTGCGAAGTTTGAGTTACTAAATCCTTGACATTAACATAATCCAATTTCTCTTGAAGTTCCCTCTGGAGATAATGATCTAATCTTTCAAGAAAATTAGTCGTATTCCCGCTAAGACTGATATAGTATATTCTAATCACTTGTATTTTTCCCTTCTAATATGTATAATTCCTATATACTGTATTTGATGATAAAAACAGACACTACATATAGTGATTTGATTATATATCTTCCCTAATTAAAAAAAATTGACCATAGCTAATTTTTTAAGAAATATAAAAGAATGCAAGGGAGAATAAAAATATGACAAAAATTGGCTGCGTTCATCGGGTTCCTCTTTTTAATAATCTTTCTTGTGATGAACAGAGTAAGGTTCAAGAATTGCTATATCATAAAACCTTTAAAAAGGGAGAAATTATTTTTTCTCCCGATGATCCAGAGCAGCTATCGATTATTTCAGCTGGTGCTATGAGAATCTATAAACTGAGTAAAACTGGTAAGGAACAGCTTATTCGTATTGTTAATGAGGGAGAATATGACGGAGAGAATTATCTCTTTGGTCTCTCAAATGATTCTCTTTATGGAGAGGCCATTAAAGAAACAAAAGTATGTATCCTATATAAGTCAGATTTCAATAAGTTAATCAATCTTTACCCACAATTAAGCTGCAAACTACTTCAATTAAACGCCTACAAATCTTTAGAGATTGAGAATCAACTGCAACTACTGGCAATTGATTCAATAGAGGATCGTTTAGCTACCTACTTCAGTCAGCTCTCTCTCCCTTCAGAGGTAATGACTGAAGAGACCATTACGATACCAGTCTCACTGAAAGAACTAGCCAGCTATCTAGCTACCAGTCCTGAAACTATATCCCGTAAATTAAGAGCTTTTCAAGAAGAAGGATTAATAAATAGAAATGGAAAGAAAATTATACTATTTCGTTCTTTTTGGGATAAATTTGACTTTCTATAATTTTTATAAACTAAAGGATAGGTGTTACTTCTGAGGTGACCCCCAAAAGTTAGACTTTTTTACGAGACGACTCCGGTCGTCTCGTTTTCATTATGCAGCTAAAAGATGGAGCCTATATTGAACAGGACTCATCCATCCTAACTTTTCTTTTATTCGTTGTTCATTATAATACTTTATAAATCGTTCTATTTCCATTTTTAATTCCTCATAGCTATAGTAAATAACGCCATAGTATATCTCTTGCTTAAGCAGACCGAAGAAATTCTCCATTACGGAATTATCTAGACAGTTGCCCTTTCGAGACATGCTTTGAAATATTCGTTCTTCTTTTAGCCTGTGAGAGTATGCCTTCATCTGGTATGCCCAACCCTGGTCAGAATGGAATGTTCGTCTATAAGGGCAGTCTGAAGTGATTTCAATGGCTTTATCCAAGGCATTCATTACATTCTTTGCTGAAGGTTTCTTATCGATGCTGTAACTTAGTATTTCTCCATTACACATATCCATAAATGGATCTAAATACAGCTTATGCATTGTCATATGTCCTTTGACATCAACTTCATAATACTTAAATTCAGTCGTATCCGTTGTGATTTTTTGATGGGGTATGTGCGTATTAAAGCGTCTGCGAATTCTGTTGGGTGCAATGGTACCAATCCTGCCCTTATAGGAACTATATTTCCTACTTTTGCGTGTGTAGGATGTCACCTGCAAGCCAAGTTTTTGAACTATTCGCTGAACCTTCTTTTTGTTGATGAGATATCCCTGATTATGAAGCTCTCCATGTATTCTACGATATCCGTAATCCTTATTATTCTTACGGATTTCTTGGATTTTTTCTTCAAGTTCTTTGTCAGGATTTTCTCTATCAAATCGTTTTTGCCAATACATATATGTTGCTTTAGGCATGCCTGTATAAGAGAGAAGGTCTTTTAGTTTGAATTCTCGTCGGAGACTGTTGATGACGAGTGCCGTTCTCTCATTTTTTCCTCGTCCTCTAAACGCAGCCTCCTCAGTTCTTTTAAAAAGGCATTCTCAATTCTCAATTTAAGAAGTTCCTCTTCTAGCTCTTTTACATGTTCTGCACTTGTATCAACAGAAGATTCTTCAACTGGTTTGTTTTGTGTATTGCCATTAGTTGTATTCAATGTTTTCTTTCGTCCCTTCTTGCGTGGTCTTAGGGCATCAGGACCAGCTGCACGAAAGCGACTCACCCAATTTGTGATCATACTTGGATTAGTAATTCCTTCTTGCAGAGCTAAATCTTGATATGAGATTTCACTTGATAAATATAACTCTACTATAGAAAGCTTCTTTTCAAAAGAATAAAAATCTTTTTTTCTAGAACGTTTTAATCCTTCATCACCAAATGCATTGTAATTATCCACCCATAGTTTAACTTTATTAACAGATGGAATGCCGAACTTATTTGCAAGATAAGTATAACCACCTTCGCCATTAAGATAAGCATTTACAACTTGCTTTTTAAACTCATAAGAATATTTGGACATAAAAATACCGACCTCCAATTGTTAGATTTTATGGTCTAACTTTTGGGGGTCGGTACATTCTAACTATCCTTTAGTTTATTTCTTTGTTTCCTTATAAAATGGCAGTAATTCATCAAAACTTTTTAATAGATCATCAATTAACCGTTCTAATGAGTGGTCAGTCTCAATTGGAATATCCTGTTTAACCAAGACCTTACGAACCTCACCTGATTTGACCTGTTTTAGTAAATTATTTCGATTTTCTTCTGTTGCATCCATTTTGAAACTTATACCATTTTTTTGTACAAAATAATACATAGCTCCAAAAGGAAGAAGATTCAAAACTTTATTTTGTTTCTCTAAACTGTTTTCAGACCTCCTTCTTTCTACAAAACTAACCTCAACGGAAATTCCAAAATTATCAGATTCCCCATAAAGACGAATAGCCAATGCTGAATCATTCAAATCATCGGAAGGCAATCGGAAATAACACCAAAAATGTGGACGACATAGCTGAGATTGATTCATCCATTGACTAACACGCTCTGCTTTAAATGGCTTTACCCTGTCTTCAAAAGATTTACTGATTAAACTGAATTCATCCCGGGCCTGTCGAGCTAGGTCCCTTAAATCCATCATATACTGGCGATAATTACCAGCCTTTTCCGGCTTAATATATTTTTCTCCTCGATAGGATAGATATTCCTTTAATTTGTCAAACGACATTTTTCACCTCATAAATCAATCAAGCCATCTCTGTTAAGAATAATTATTCTTCTACCTGAACGTTTTATCAATCTATTATCCTCAAGAAATCTAAATTTTCTAGAAAGAGTTTCAGGGGTAGTCCCTATATATCGCGCGATATCAATCATCTTCATAGGTAAACTGAACCGATAATCGTTCGCTGCTTTTGACAGATCCAAGAGGTAGTTCGCTAAACGTTCCTCAACACGCTCCATAGATAAAATATGGGCCTGCTTCTCTACTTGAATCATCTTTTGCGCACTTAATTCAAATAATTTAAGAGCTATTTGTGGATTCCTAAGCATTACCTGATCAAAATCTTGTTTACTTAATCTACAAATTTCAGTTGTTTCAAGAGTTTTACCAAAAAGAGATTCATTTTTAATACCGAACAACTGATTCTCACCCTCATAGCCACCTGGTTCAACGACCCGTAAAAGCTGTTCATCACCATTTGTAGACAGTTGGAATACTTTCATACTTCCGAGAGCCACGATGTCCAGATTTTCATCTCCTGGTCTAAAAACAATTTCATTTTTTTTAAATTGTTTGTGTTGTGCCAATCTATTAATTTTAATCTGTTCATCTTCTGACAGATAATTAAATAATGGTACAAGTGTCACACAAATATGTTGAATCATGGATAGCCTCTTTCTAATTGATAAAATCTATTCTTGAGATAATTCATCAAATTGTTTTAATAGCTGATAAGTTTTAGTAAATGTCTCACAAGCATCATCTGGAATTGTATAATCTTTTGTAAGAGCTCTTAGTTCTGAAAATTCATTTGATAGGTCCAAATTATTATCCCTAATTTTATGTTGAATTGTTTCATAAACTTTGCGAACATCAAAGACTTCTGGATGATTTTTCCCATGAGCTTTTGTAATAGCATTTGTATATAGATCAAGCATCTCATCGTTTGCTTCAAAAAATTGTCTTAACATTGTAACTTCCTCCTATTATTTTTCTGATGCTTTTAGGACATCATAGCCAATTGCTTGCACTGCCTTCACAATTTCATTAATGTTTGTCATACTATCGTCAAAATTTACTTTTGCCTTACTGGCATTGAATAGAACTTTGACACTTTCATTATCGACACCTGTTACACTTTTAATGGCTCCCTCAATTTTTTGCATACATGTTGGACAAGCCAGTGTTTCAAGCTGTAGTATAGCTTTTTTCATCATCTTTACTTCCTTTCTTTATTATATCTTTAGTATAGTACGATATTTAGAATAAAAAATTGATTTTTATCAAGAATTTCTATTTTCTTTTATATTTTAAAAGCCTCATAGCATTCAAAATAACTACAAGAATGCTACCTTCATGAACAAACATGCCAATTGCCATATTCATCCACGAACTTGAGAGAACGCTGATAAGAAGAACTACTACGACTAGCAATGCAATGAAGATATTTTCAATCATATTACGTCGTGTGGCTTTAGCCAATCCAATCGCATGAGGGATTCTGTGAAAATCCGAATTTATCAAAACAACATTTGAAGTTTCAATAGCAACATCTGTACCGTTTCCCATGGCAATTCCAATATCCGCTAAGGCCAACGATGGGCTATCATTAATACCATCTCCGACAAATGCTACTATTTCTCCACTTGCCTGACGTTTTCTCACAAATTCTGCCTTGTCTTCTGGTAGTAGATGACCATAAGCCTCGGTTAAGCCTAACTGATTAGTAACTAAATCAACTGTGCCTTGATTATCTCCAGATAATAGAATGAGATTTTTTACTCCCATATTCTTAAGCGTCTCTAAATCCTCCTTGACCCCTTGTCTAATCTGGTCGCGAATTCCTACAACAAGAGCTATTTGTCCATCAATAGCAGTTAGGACAATTGAATTCCCTTCTGCTTCCATCCCTGCTATGTCGGTCTTCATCTGGTTAGTGAAAGGAATATTATATTGATTCATCAAATAAGAGTTCCCAACGAGAACTTGGTGATTTTGAATACGAGCAACAATTCCCCCACCTTGAACGACCTCTGTTGAGTCAATCACCTCTACTACAGAACCTGAGTAATGGTTCACAATTGCTTTCGCGAGCGGATGATCTGATTCTCTCTCAACACTAGCCAGTAAGCTCTCAGCAAGACTCCTATCACTGCTATAATAGATTGTCTGTGCAACCTGAGGGCTACCATAAGTTAATGTTCCTGTTTTATCAAATAACATTGTATCAACTTTACTAAAGTTTGTAATGACATCACTACCCTTAAATAAAATACCATGTCGTGCGCCATTTCCAATCCCTGACACATTTGAAACTGGTACGCCAATAACCAGTGCACCAGGACATCCAAGAACCAAAATAGTAACGGCTAACTCAATATTGCGGCTAATAAGCCAAACAATAATCGCTAACACTAAAACTGAGGGAGTATAGTATTTTGAAAATTTGTCAATAAATCTCTCAGCTTTTGACTTGCTGTCCTGTGCTTCTTCTACTAATTCAATAATTTTCCCAAAAGTTGTATCTTCCCCAATCTTCTCAGCACGTATTTGTATAGTGCCATTTTCGAGAATGGTGCCAGCAAAAACTTTATCTCTTAAACCTTTAGAGACTGGAATAGATTCGCCCGTAATACTTGCTTCATTTACAGTACCAGAGCCAAATATCACTTCACCGTCAACTGGGATCTTTCCACCAGTTTTTACTAAAAGAATATCTTCTTCATTAACTTCTTCAACTGATACCTCTTCAAAGTCACCATTGTGTAGTTTACGAAAAGTAGTCTCTGGTACCATCTCCACGAGATTCTTAATCGCAGAACGTGTCTTGGCTAATGTTCTTTGTTCTAAGTATGCACCAAATAAGAAGAGAAAAGCTACAATAGCTGATTCTTCAAACTCTTTAATAACGAATGCCCCTAAAATAGCAAGAGTTACTAAGAGATCTATGCTAATTACCTTAACTCTAAGAGCTTGATAGGCTTGAACAAAAATTGGTAAACCACCAACTAATGAAGCTACAAACAGTAGATAAGCTGCGCCCTGCTCACTACTAAAAACCCATTTGGATGAAAAAGCAAGTATAATAAGAACACCAGTTATTGCTGTCAACCAATTCCGATAATGTGATAACCATTTTTGCATGATTTCTACCTCCTTTACTATATCCAGTATAACCGAGCATAGAAATATAAAAATTGATTTATATCAAGTTTTATTGATTTATCAAGGTATTTAAGCACTTATTTAAGTGCGAAGTTTGAGAAATTGAAAAATATAACTTGTCTCAGCTTTATTCGCTTTAAATGCAATAATTATATTTCTTACATTTCGGTTTCTTTCTTCTTGCCTTCCTTTTTCTTCACCAATTGAGCGTTCGTCTAGCAGTCTTGCTTCATAGTCCATCAATTTTCGTCTCTTTTCTGAATCTTGGTTATAATAAGCAATTTCCTTCATTAATTTGCTTGCTAGTGGGTTGGCTTGATTTGGCTTTTGATTCATCACATCGATAATTCCTGCTAAACCATTTGATATTTCGCCTTTCGTCCCCTTCGAATTGATAAATAGCTCATGCGAATGCGTATCTAAGCGTAAATCTCGAATACTGTCTTCATATTGGTAGAATTGGTAGCGGCGTAATCCATAGCTAAACGGATCAAATGTACATAAGAAAATAACAAAACTTTCTTTTAACTTATGGAAGGTCTGTCCTTTCATTAGGGTTTCATTATCAATTTGTGATTGATAATAGCGTGCACGTTTTCCTAAGTCGCCGGTATTTTCCACTTGCATTTCAATATCATAATAACGTTTTTGATCATCTTGCACCACGGCATCGAATCTAACACCGCGAGTGGAGGCTACAGGGGTAATATCGTGTTGGATCTCTTTATGAATAATGCTAGTAATGTTTAGTTCTGGTAAAATCGCGCGGATAATCGCTAAACAGTTCTCCTCACTTTTCATAATCCAACCAAAGATAATATCGTTGGTCAGCCCGAAATACACCGGTTTTTTATTTGTTTTTTTCATAAAAATCTCTTTTCTTCCTCCACAAATTTATTATACTAAAAACCCTTTCATTGGATATCAAAAACGTTCGAACAGTCAAATCGCCCTTGCACTTAAATAATATGAAAAACTTATAGCATAATATTGGGATAATAAGTTTTTTGACTCTACTTATTAAATACGAAGAAAAGTCCTCAAAAGCGCGAAAAAACCTTCCAAAAATTTTGGAAGGCTTGTTGATTTATTTTCATATCAAATAGTCATTCTGTTCTGCACCACATACAACACTTTTTAGGCAAACCAACTACGTCTATCCTTTGGCGCGCAAGGTTTACAGCGATTTTTAGAACTTGCAAGTGTCAAAGAATTTACGCAGCTACATGATATATTAATGAAAAATGCTGTTACACCTAAGAAATTCGCTAGTTATGTTAATTATTTATTATATATAGTCTGTTTTTATAAGAATTCCTATTCTAGAATATTCTTTCTGAATATATTCCCTCCATTCATTCATTTTTTTATTAATCCAATGGTTTATTTTGGCTTTTTTTTTTATTTGGCTGTATAATATAATAGAAGATTGATTGACTTCAATCAGTCTTCTATTGCAATTATTTATACATCTTCGCTTTCTATAATAAAACCCCATTTATCCAATTTTTATCTATTTTTTGATATCTCATTGATTCTCTTAATTATTGAATAAATCATTTTATTTTTTATTCTCTAAAAATAAAATATTCACAAAAAAGGAGGGCTGTTATCATTTTTAAGAGATCAATGTTTTATAAATAAATATTGAGGTGATAATTTATGACAAATGTGTCTAAAGGTAGTAAATATTTAGTTATTTTTGCTTGTATGCTATTACAAGCCATTCCTTATGGCATTGCACAGAACATCCCTCCATTATTCATTCACTATTTAGAGAAAGAATATCATTTTAGTGTCCAAAGTGTTGGCTATATTTTTATGATTGGCGCTTTAGCAGCATCATTAATTTCACCAATAGCTGGTAAAATGTATAGTAAATTTCCAGTCAAGCTAATAATGTTAGGTGGATTAATCTTGTCTGCTTTTGGAGTTATGTTAAACGCAGTTTCAAGCAAATTATGGATGTTTTTAGTAGCAAATGCAATTACTCAAATAGGAACTGTTACGTTTTCAGGTTTAGGGGTACCGTTTTTAATCGCTACTTGGTTTGATAAAAAATCTAAAGCTAGCGCACTGGGAATTGCCTTTGCAGGTGGTTCTATCGGGAATTTCTTCTTACAACCTATCGTAACCAACCTACTCAATCATTATGAATTACATAGAGTCTATTTCATGTGTGCATTGGCTTCCTTGGTTGTTGGGGTACTTGTTGGCGTGCTTTTAATCCATCCTAACAAACAACCGATCGAATCTAGTGCTGCCAAACAATCAACTGATTCTTCTAAAGACTCAAAAATCTCTACAAATCAATCTGTTCCCCAAGGTACCCATCCTGCTAATACTCAAACTGGTATCGGCTATAAAAAAACTACCCAACAAAAAAGTTTTTGGGCATTATCTTGTTTTTATTTAATTATAGGATTAGCTATTTCTGCTCTTTCCAGTCAATATGCAAACTTTTTCGCTTCTATTCATATCAATACTACCTTAATTGGTACGATTGGCTCTACGTTTGCCATTGCTTGTTTGGTTGGAAATGTTGGCGGAGGTTTCTTATTCTCAAAAATTGGTGTACGCAACGCCATGTTTTTAGCCTTTATTTTACAACTAGTTACCGTTATCTTGCTAATTGCTAGTATTTTTATTCCTAGCATTAAAGTCTTTTCTGCATTTGCTTGGGCCGTCCTTTATGGTTTTAATGTTTACTCTTATATGAGTGCACCGGCTGTAATGATGCAAACACTCTTCGGTATGAAAGACACCAGTCAAATACTAGGTGTATTTAGTATCTTTTTTGCAGTTGGCTTTGCTTTAGGAAATATTGTATTTGGTTTCTTTGTTGATACCTTTGGCTTTACTGCAGCTTGGATTAGCATTTTATGTTATGTACTTATCGGATTTTCTGGTTTATTATTCTTCATTACCGATATTCAAAAACATAAATTTGCCGATCAAACTGCTTAATGTATAATTTTTTGAAAGGAGTGCATCATATTTATGTGTACTGGATTAAGATATGTTAACGGAGATTTTTACTTTGGACGAAATTTAGATTTAGATTACCATTTTGGCGAAGAAATTGTTATTACACCTAGAAACTATGAAATCACCTATAAAAATGAACCTTCACAAAAATCACACTATGCTTTTATCGGCGTAGCTATGGTATTAGATAATTATCCACTTTATGCCGATGCGATTAACGAAAAAGGCTTAGGCATTGCAAATTTGAATTTCCCACACTTTTCTAAATATGCTGATGAAATCAAAGAAGGTGCCCTTAATCTTCCTCCTTATGAATTAGTGCCTTGGGTGTTAGCACAATTCTCAACTGTTAAGGAAACTAAAGCTGGCCTTAAAAATTTAAATATGGTTGATATTCCTTTTAAGCCTAATGTACCGAACACTACTTTACATTGGCTCATCGCCGACAAAGACGAAGCGATTGTCGTTGAAATTATTGACGGAAAAACCGTCATTTATGATAATCCTGTTGGCGTTTTAACTAATAGTCCTAGTTTTGATTATCATTTAATGAATTTACACAATTATCGTCATTTAAGTAGCAAACAACCTCACAATTCTTATTCTCCTGATTGGGATGCAAAACCTTTTGGCGAAGGTTTTGGTGCGATTGGTTTACCTGGTGATTGGTCACCAGCATCTAGATTAGTTAAAGCCACCTTTGTTAAAGAACATTCAGTTTGTCCGCAAGATGATGTAGCCAATGTTACACAATTCTTCCACATTTTAGATTCAGTCGCTTTTGTTCAGGGCTGTACCACTTCTGATCGAAATACTCATGATATCACTATGTATTCTTCTTGCGGAAATGCTGCTACTGGTGATTATTACTATAAAACCTATACCAACAACCAAATCTCAAAGGTTTCTATGTCAAAAGTTGATCTGGAATCTACTAAATTGTTTGTTTACCCTATGGAAGATAAACAACAATTTAGACAAGTCAATTAAGGCGTTGGCTTGCTCATTTTAATCAGCTTAATTATAAATAATTGGTAAATGCAAGTTAAGTGTTAGATAGCTTAGCGGTCTTTCCTCCTCCTTTGAATTTAGGTAGTATTAATCTACCAAAAATTTAAAGGAGGTTTTTACATGTTTCAATCGCAAATTGTACCTGTAAAGCTTACTGACAATGAAAAAAACCAAAAAGTTGATGCTCTGCACAAAAAGAACTCTCAAAAACTATGGGCACATATCAAGACTTCATCAGGAACCGAGGTACGTCTATTCCAAGGAGTCTCCCCACAACTAACACAAATGATTTTGGAGAAATTATAGTATGCTCGTTGATTTTACTAGAGTAAAAAATATCTTTATTGTATGTGGAAAAACAGATATGCGAAGAAGTATTGATGGATTAGCTAGTATCATTCAATATGAGTACAATTTGGACTTGTATGATGATGCAATATTCTTATTTTGTGGTGGAAAAGCTGATCGTTTCAAAGCACTCTATTGGGATGGTGATGGATTTATTTTATTGTATAAAAGATTTAATGATGGAAAACTAAGGTGGCCGCGTAAGTCAGAAGAAATCATGCAGTTAAGTAACCAACAACTTCGTTGGCCACTGGAGGGATTGAGTATCATTCAACCGACTGCTGTCAAACGAGGTGGAAAAACAACGTTTTAAGTAATGAGGTACAGGAAGAAACAGATAAATTCTTCCTGTTTTTATTTTATTAGATAACCAAAAATGGTATAATCATCCTCGTAAAAATAAAAAAGGAAAAGCGGTGAATCAAATGAAGAATGAAAAAGACCAACCATTTGACCCCGACTATTTGAATCGTTGTATGAAAACTGTTGTTAAAGAAAATAAAGAAATACGAGAAATCACAATCCACGGTTTTAGACACACTCATTGTTCATTGTTATTCGAGGCAGGAGCAACATTGAAAGAAGTCCAAGATCGTCTAGGTCATGCTAATAGTGATATAACTTTGAAGATTTATACTCACGTCACAACTAAAGCTAAAAGAGAAACAGCAAATAAACTTGCTTTATATTTAGATAGCTAAGAAGCTAGTTCATACGAATTAGCTTCTTTTTTAGTTCAACAAAAATAAATTTTCTATTCACCTATTAAAGGCTTTCCATACATATTAAACAAACGTAAGACACATAAAACACAATGTTTTACGTCCCAAAATCAAAATCCATTATTGTATAACAAATTTATTGCAGTTACATTACCTAACACTGCTAAAAACATAGTAGACATTAGAATTAAATAAAATTTAAAAACAACAGATTTTTCCAAGTCTCGAAAACAGTTTATATAGAAAATGGTCTGTAAAATAGACCCAATTTTCAAGGAATTCAACCAAAAAAAGACACCATCCAAACGGATGATGCCGTGAAATCCTTGATATAATAAGGATTAACGTTTTGAGAATTTCTCCATTGAAAACGAAGAATTCTCACCCCTTACAAATCCCGTTATATCAACATTTACGAAAATGAAACTTCTATGAAAATGGACTAAAATCCTCTGATTTGGATAAAATTGACACCAATTAACACCATAAAATAGACTAGTCATCAGTAGGTCAAACTAATTTGACCTACTTTATCTTATAGATGGATAATTTATTAATCAAATTCAAAATGATAGGTCAAGTATTTTATAAATTTATCGGTATAAGAAGACAAAAAAACTAATCAATACGAGTTATTCTTCAAGAAAAAATCTTTTCAAAATTATTTCTCTTTTAGGAAGTTCGACTTGTTGCTGATTATCTCCATATAAAGTATTATATAACTCGATACAAGCTGTATATATGGACTTAATTTCTATCGCCTCAAAATAATAGTATAGAATACCAATGCCTAATCTTTCTGTTGAAAAGACCATCTCTTTATCTAAGTGAGCCAAGAGTTTGTCGCGAAGCAATTTGATTTCATCAATATTTTTTTGTTCTTTATCAATACCCTCTTGAATGGTACTCAAAATTGATAAAACAGCTCTATCTTTGGTACTATGTCTCAACTTAGATAGAATCTTAAAAATACCATTTTTTTCTCTGATATCAAAAATTTTAGTTATACCGAAGACAACTCTATAAAACAAAGATTCGTATGTCACATTTCGTATTATATCATATCTAATAGATGACTTCACTACTCTATCATGCCACTCATTGTTTACAATTTTTATTATTTCAAGTGTAGCAATTATTGATCCAAGTTCAAGTATCATAGTATGAAAATGAATCATTATTTTAGAGTCATCATCTGGTAATTCATCAACAAAATTCTTTCCTACAAAATCTTTTAAATCATAATCATTCATAAGCTAACACCTATTTAATAAATCTTCTTACTTTTACTCAAATTGATAGTTCATTCTGCTTCAAAAATATTTTCGAGATTACAATTTCTTTAGTCACCATGCTCACTCAAATTAGACTCACTTTTATAAACACTAATCTACTAAAATTTTCCGAAAATCTCCTCTAAACTGTTCTTTATCTCTTTATAGACATAGTCACTTAATGGAGTATTTTTACTAATATTTCTTGAGAATAAAAGATTTGAGAAAGCACTCTCATGAGTAGAAGTATCTTTAGGAACTCTATTTAACAAATTGTAACTTTGTATTATTTCATCATATGCTCTTTCATAATGCTTAAACGAATCACTATGAGATACTTCAACTAAATTTTTATCTCCTGAATATGCTACGTGATAATATCCTATCCACGGATTACTTTCATCATCTTTGTAAGTGATAAGTAATTTGTACGGCATATCTTGAAACTTTGAAAAACATCTATAAATTTTAGGAAAGTTATATTTCACCATTTCCAGATAACTCACTTCAGCGAAATTAAAAAATGTTTCAACTATTTCTATTTTTCTTTTCGTAGAATATAAGCTCATTGTTAAGCCATTTGATTCTGAATATTCTCTATCACGACCAGGTATGATAGAACTCCTATAATCCACACCAGAGTGTAGTAAAATAGATAACAATTTATTTAAACTAAACAACTCTACTCCTTCCGATGTTGTATAGTTTAAAACTTCCGGACAATCTTCAAGGGCTTCATCTATCCTTTTTCTAACCTCTTTACTCATCAAAGAGATTTCATCAATATCTTTAAGCCAAGATAACCTATCTATGGTTTCTTTTAAAAGTTCACATAAAATATAGTTACTTGCTGGTAATGATTGTTTTTCTAATATATCTTTCAAATTACTTTTAATAAGCTCTACTGCAATTTTTCGCCCACTATCCCCTATAAATCCTGATAACTCCAAATTTGTAATATGCTGAACCATCCTAGTGGTTTTAAAAAATATTGTACCCTGATATTCTTGACGCGCTTGACTCAGTAGATTAGAGCTGACAACTTTTACATCGGGGACACTTTTATCTACGATATCAAACCAATAATAAAGACTATTTTCTACTATACTTCCAGTAATCCCGATTTTAGAATCCACTTGATTTTCTGTTATAAATGGTTCAAACTGCTCTGATATAGGATGAAAATAATTCTCTACTATAAATGAATAAGTTTTATGAATTTCTGATAAAATTCGTTCCACATGATTCTCTATGGAAAAATCAGTTATTCCATTATTTCTCAACAAATCATTTTTAGAATTAACACATTCAATATAGAGAGGTAGGTTATGCTGTAGAACAAAATCTAAAAAATTGTCCTGTTCATTAATAGTAGAAAATAATCCTGAGATAAAAACGACTACCTCTTGCCATTCTTCATTATAGATAAGCTTCTCAAGAAGTTCAGTATCTGATGAAACTGTTAGGTTATTCGTAATATAGTATGCCGCACAAAACTCCTTAAATAGCTTATGAGAAAAACTAATTCTATCTGAAGTACTAAAAATTCCAAAATTTATAAAATAATCAATTATATTTCTTTTATTTGGTGTAGAAACTGGATAAGCACTTATTATTTTATCTACTTCACTGTATGTAAAACTAGACCGATCAAAATGCTCGTAAGAAAATTTGCCAAAAAGATTTAATGTTTCATGTAGGGATAATTCTGAATAACTATTTTTGTAGCGATAATTATTTTCAAAATACTCTGTAAAAATTTGGGTTCTATTGAACAACTCCTTATTTTGTCTATTAGCCAGAACAGTTTTACCAATCTTATAAAACAAAGGGTTTCTAAACAATTCAAGATATGCTTTAGGAAGATTACTATACCATCCAAGTCTAATTAAATCACTTTGAATCATACCATCAGTAAGATTCGTTAGAAAGAAATTCTTTTCTTCCCCAAGCTCATTCTTATAACGATTATTTCGTGTGGTAAAAAAGAAAAAATTTTGTTTATATTGTGTCATTAATTGATTGACTTCAGAAAAAAATTTCAATCTCTTTCTCTCATCAATAATATCATCAATACCATCGAAGAACAGTGCTAATTGATTATTAGCGAATAGCTGATTAATAGCCTCTTTAGAATTTCCTTCACAAAAAGGCTCCATTTTCGATTGAATAATCTCGAATAATGTTCCTAAACCGTCCATGTACTCCACTAACGGAACGTATACAGGAATTAATTGATAATTAGAATATTTTGCACATAACTGATTTATCAGTTTAAAGATTTCAAATGTTTTTCCAAATCCAGCTTCTCCTTTCAATACAACTTTACGGTATTGTAAAAGGGTATCTAACGAATCTTTTTCCTTACTACCTTCGGTATCTTGAAATAAACTACGTTCAAAATAGTTGGACTGATCAAATGAATCACCTAATGTTGTTAACAAGGTTTCAATATAAGAACGTATTCTAAAATTACCATCTACAACCTGTTTTAACATCGCATTATTATCATCTACAATAGACGTTATGTGCTGCAACTGCCTGTCTATTCCATCGATAATCTCTCTAATAGTCCGACACAGTGCCTGCGATTCAGGAGTCCCTATTTTATTGAGTTGTCTAAATATAATTTCAAAATATTTTTGAAGAATTTGTTTTATTTTACTATTATATAATTTATATTTAGGATATTTTTCAATAAACAAATTAATATAAAAATCTACTGATTGATTTATTGTTTTTGATTGTAGAATATCCTGATTAAGAAAATTTTTAATAATTTTGTTTAGCACATCCTGTTCAATCAAAAATTGATCAAAATCAAGATAATATATTTCATTTCCATATTGTTGTAATACTGAATATTCAATTTCATTCTTTAGCCTTTTTGTAAAGCACTTTAGTCGCATTTTTCCAAAGATACCTCTAAAGTAATTTCCAAGCTTCTCTATCAATAAATTTTCAATTAATGAAATAATAAGCATATGTAATGTCCTCTCTCACTAAGTATATCATACCCCATAGGAATACATCTACTACGATTTTTGTATCGCTTTATCATCTTGTAATTAATTCATTGATAATTTCTCTATTGAAAACTATAACTACTCAATACTTCTAAATCCCTTTATATCAACGTTTCCAAAAATGAATCTTCCCTGAAAACGGACTAAAATTCATAACTTTGGATAATATTGACACCAATTAACACCTTAAAATAGACTAGTCAACCGCCTTAAATTTGAGGTGGTTTTACTTTTTAAAAATACTAAAACAAGGATAGCTGCTCTCCTATTATATAGTCCTTAAAATTTCGATAAATTTCATCAGTTATATAACGTTTCAGACCTAAGTTTATTTCAGTCTGCACTAAATCATCAATCGTTAAATAAGCAATAATTTTTCTAAAATCAATCCGCTGCAGTACTTTTTTTGTAAAAGGACGTTTAGCATCCAAAAAAGCAATAGTCCTTAAAAATTCTTGAACGGGTTCTGAATTAAGAATCAACATCACCGCGTAAGCAAAATCATAGTCATCAAAAGATAAAAAATATCCCGTATCATCCATCATCACAGGCTTTTTATTCTCTGAATACATCAAAGCAAACAAAGGTTTTTTATAGAATCCACTAATACCAACTTTATAGCTTGAATATGAATAATCTCCTATACCAAACATTGAGAATGCGGGAGCATTATTATATATAGAGCTTTTTCTTTTTTCAAAAGAATCTCTATGTCTATTGAGGTACTCCCAAGTTTTAGGGAAATCATACTTAATATAATCGGTTTCTTCCTTTACTTTTTTTTGGGTAACAATAACTTTTTTAGGGGATTCCATAATTATTGGTTTCTTTAGCATACTACTTTTTATAAGTGGAAATACCAATTCCTTTTCAATTTCAACCGTTTCTTTCAAACCATTTATCATATTCCCATGACTAATATTTAATTCCATCACTTTAGAATTATCATGCTTGACCCCTTGTCGCCATTCAAACTGTGATTCCCCATCAAAATCATATTCCAGTTCTAAATTACTGTAAAATTTTCCATCATGGAAACCATACTTTCCTATTGGTTCTACATTTTCTTCTTTAAACTCAAAAACGTTACTTGTTTGAGGGAGATAGTCTTGTTCAGATAACTTCATAACCATTAAGCATGCTGATGCATTAATATCAAAAATTTGCTTAGAGTTAAATTGAATGGTATCGAAATACTCAAAGTTGATTTTTCGGCTATGTAACTCTTGAAATACATTACGAGCTACATTAGTTTTACATAACATAGCTAGAACCGTATTCGTTTTTTTATACTCATCTATCAATTGTAAAATTATATATTCACATATATCAAAATTACTAGCACCAGTCAGGGCATCCATTCCTTTTAAAAATTTAATATTAGATTTACTAGGTAAATTATTAGAATCCAAGCTAGACAAAGTACTATTTGTTACCCACGGAGGATTCCCAATCAACAAGACATCTTGTTCTCCCGACAGTTCTTTCAAGGGAAATTCAAAAATATCCCCTTGAAAAATCTGGATGTTTTCTTGAACAAATCTTTTTTTACAAAATTTATAGTAATCTTGTTGTAATTCAATACCTAAATATAGTTCAGCATTAAATTTTAAGCTACTGTCTAAAAAATTCCCTAAACCACAGGTGGGTTCAATAACCACTCTTGGTTTAATTCGTCGTTCTTCAATAAGAAAGCGACAAATCCTATCAGAAAATTCTTGAGGTGTTTGATAATCACCAAACTCTCTTTTACCAATCAAAATTAATCACTCCTTCAACTTCGTTATTTAAACTTATAACTCGTTTATATTGAAGTCTCCATTGCAAAGCGTTACTGATAGTTAAATAACCTTGTCTAGGAGGATTTGCCATTATTTCATCAGCTAAATCATTATAAACTATCTCATCTCCAGGAACACTTTTATCTTCCAGAAGGCCTATAATATCTTCCTTTATCGCTCCGATAGATAATAAATTAAGTATTTGTCTAGTTAATGTAAAATCCGCTGTTCTCTCTTCGTCAACAAACGTAGTATTAATAATATTTAAATGACATTCTTCGCCAACATCTATCTTTTCATATACAAACACTAGTAAATTATAGCCTAGCCCAAAAATCTTTTGCCTTGCTGATTTAAAAGGACAACTAGATTGTGGTTGTCTGATGGAAGTTACTTTTATGTCGGTATTGACGCTTGGTAAATCGATACCTTTAGCACTATTACCTAAATTAAATTCAAAACCCTCATAAGGTATTCTTTAAATCTATGTTCAACGTAAGTTCCGACAGCTTTACCATCCGTAACCCCTAGCAGTTCGATATGGTTTTCTCGAGACATCTTTTGTGAAAAATCACACGCCGCAGCGATTAAAGTATCTATTGTTAAAATTTTCATATGTTACACCTCTTTCATTTTGCTTCATAAACTCAATACCATAGTTTCAATAGTGTATCTGCAACATCAACTTTTTCAAATATCTGCCAAATATTTTTCCACGCTACATAATTATATCATATTTCTCCTTCCTCCCTAAGAGTATTCCAAACTTCATTTCTACTTCTATGTGTATCATCTAAAGACTTTATATAATCTTGTCCAGCCTTGATAATACCGCGCTGAAATTCCAACTCTGTCTTAAAAATTTTATCCTCCCGATAAGGTGCATAAACTGTATCATAGATTAATTCACGTTCTATTAAAGAATCTAACTTAGATATATCTTTTTTAACAATAGAATATACCCTATGTCCAATCGATTCTTCAATAGGTAATTTATGAGCTTTTACTACTTTCAAAAATAGATTAACAATATCATCGCACCCAAATTGATTTTTAAATGTAATCCCCTTGTTTACATATTCATCTTTTCCGTTTACTTTTGTCCTGACGAATTTCGTTGAATCAAGAAACTCGATAAATTCCTTTTTAAAATCTTCCTCAATTGCATTTAGCATTTCTATTTCAGCAAAATATCGAGACATAGGAACATCTTCTGTATATAGTTTCTCCATGTCTACACCTAAAAAAAAAGCATTACGTTCATTCAAAATCTCTGTATACGCTATGGTTTCAGCAAAATAAATATCATCCTTTAACGTTTCATCCAAAACTAGTTGCTGTTCATCTGTCAGATTCTTAACAATCAAGCTCATCATTTCAGGAATATAATTTTCTATCTCGTCATTGTCTCCCCAAGAAATCACTCTACACTCGTATTTATTCTCCTCATCTGATAACTCTTGACCATTTATAGTTTCATTAATTCTTTGAACGGCCGTATCAGTAAGCAAGTATGGATTTCTTTTGGTTCTTCGACCCGATACAATCCATGAAATGATATTTGAGTTTTCAGGATAAATTTTAAAAAAACTCAACTTCCTACTTGTAATAATTTTCCCTATTCTTTCCGAAGCTTTCATGCAGAAAAAACTCTGTAATTCTTCATTCATCTTTTACTCCCTTTATTTATGTATTTACGCAATTAAATTATATCAAACTACACTATTTTTACATAATTAAATAGCTTATATTGACATCATACAAGGAAACTTGTAAATAAATTTTCACAGTCCCAATTGATGGCCATCAAACGGACGGATTGAAACAAATATGATGATATGGCGATAAAGGTCATATCTTGCATAGAATTGTTCCACCGTTTATTTGATGTGCCTTTTGCCATACTCGGTGTCCAATGCTCGCTCATATCGTTTCTTTCTGTCCAAGGACAAGAAAGGAAGTACTATTATGAGTAACAAAGTTACCGAACGCCGTGAGCGTAAAATTAAAAAAGCCGTCGAAACTGGAAATTGGAAAGAGGTTGACCGTCTCCTCCAACAAGAACAAAGCAATGCCGAGCGTCGTGACCGATACCACCATAAAAAAAGCCTTGAAAAGAATATATCTCGTAACTACGGCAAACAACGTGAACTCCATGAAATAGTTGCAAGTTCTGATTTGAATCCTCAAGAGGCTATTGAAAAAAAAGAAATAGAGCAGGCAGTCAATAAAGCTAAAGAAATTTTAGCACCTATTGACCGTGAAATTGTTGAAATGGTGGCTGAACAAGGATGTAGCTATAAGGTAACAGCTCGCTGTATTTCTGAACATTACAAAAAAATGAGTGATGTGACCGTCAAATCCCATTATCTAAAAGCTATTAGAAAATTAGCTTCTTTATTGGAAGACTATAGCTAATACCTAAAATCCGGTGTTTTGTAGCACTGGATTTTTTTTGCAAAAAAATAAAAAATTTTCCAAAAAAACTTTGTGTTTTAAGGACTATTTCTCCTTAGTAATGGGGACGTGGTAAACAACCTAACAACCAAGTCCAGCACATGACCAAAACCGAGCCTATCGCATTAACATTATTTTCTATAAACAAGGAGGAATTTCCCTATGGCATTCAAAATGAAAACAACAAAAGGCGGTTACACAACTACTTTGGCTGACAAAATCATTAGTCAAAAACAACCGATTTACTCTCTTAGTACTGAACTTGAACCACAACAACGGTTTGAAGACGGAAAACCAACAGGAGAAATCGTAGCCTACAAAGCATGGTTTGTGCAGGAAGGACAAGACCCTTTCCAAGTAAAATTTGAAGATACGATTGTTCTTCCAGCTTTTCAATCCATGATTCAATTTGACACTCTACAAGCCTGCGAAGTGAAATATAATATTTACTTCAAAGCTAATGGTCTTAAGGAGATTCGATAATGGTTTCACAATCGCGTGATATGCTGAACCAATCTTTCCTGCAATCTTACTTGCTTCAGAGTCTGAACATGGCTCTTGGGGCTTTAATGCAGGGAGAAACCAGCTATACTAACTCCTTTAATATTATTATCCAAGAAGACGGCTTTGTCTTCGTCCCTCGCCTGCCTTGCGCCTATATCCTTGATGATGACTTGTACAAGAAAATCTTTCTGATTGCCAATGCTTCATTATATCCACAGTATACGCTTCTAAAACAAAATGCCACCTATTTTGTCCCGTTAGAAACAGATGACTTACACATTCAACGTGGACTATTCTTTCCTTGGAAAAAAGGAATTTCAGCACGTTTGGCGATTCCTGATTTAGATAAGTTTTCAGCTAGCTTACCGCAAGGAAAAATCCCTATCATGAAGCACTTTGAACTCAATCTTGAAAAAGTAAATCATATTGCTATTGCTGGAAATTCGGGTTCTGGAAAATCGTACACTCTCACTTACTTCCTAAGTGTTCTGAAACATATGTCTGACTTGATAATCATTGACCCTAAGTTTGATACTCCAAGCCGATGGGCTAGAGAAAATCATATTGCAGTTATCCATCCTGTCGAAAATCGTTCAAAATCAGATTTTGTCTCACAGGTCAATGAACAATTAAGCCAGTGTGCAACTCTCATTCAGAAACGACAAGCTATCTTATATGATAACCCCAATCATCAATTTACTCATTTAACCATTGTCATCGATGAAGTCCTAGCCCTATCTGAGGGAGTCAATAAAAACATCAAAGAAGCCTTTTTCTCATTACTCTCACAGATTGCTTTATTGGGACGTGCTACGAAAATCCATCTCTTGTTGGTAAGCCAGCGTTTTGACCACAATACCATTCCCATTTCAGTAAGGGAACAGCTAAACGTATTATTACAAATCGGAAATATCAATCAGAAGACCACTCAATTCTTGTTTCCAGACCTAGACCCAGAGGGGATTGTGATTCCAACAGGACATGGGACAGGAATCATTCAAGTTATTGACAATGAACACCCGTATCAAGTCCTACCCTTACTATGTCCAACCTATTACACAAAGCGAGGTATCCTATGACCACTAAAACCTACTTCATGAGAAGTTTCAATCTCATATTATACTTACTACTTATTGCTCCAATCTGTTCTATTTTCGGTTGGTTGTTCAATTTTCTTTCCGTTCAATTAACCAATATCTCATTTGTCAATCTGGATACGTTTAAAAACGTTACTGATACAATTAGTTCTGTTTGTCACGGATTCGCTCTTGTTTCTCTACTACTAGCCTTATTATTAACTGGGATAGAGACGATACAACGATTGAAAACAGACAGTCTTTGGAATTACTGCCAATCTGTCTATCATACCTTTTTATTAAGACACTTCCTTTTCCAGCGTGAACGAGTACAGAAAATAAGTAACCTTGAACACCAGACCGTTACCACTATCAATCCAATCCATAAGGGATTTAACCGTGCTGTTCGTAAATGTATCATTGATATACGAAAAGATACCATCGTTATATTTCTAAAAGTTCCTAGAGACCAACAGGGACAAAAAATCCTAAAAGAGATGGAAGCACAACTGAAAGAAGAAATTGTTAGCCAACACGGCGACTATTATTTCTCTTCTCCTATTCGAGTTCGTAACCAATTATGGTTCACTGGGCAAAAACGTTAATTCCTTGGGGCTGTGGCTTGCGTTAAGCAAAAGCCAAACAGCCCCCTTTTCTATGCTCTATTCTATCATGACCTATTGGGGGTACTACGACCCCCCAATAGGTCAATAATCAACAATCACAAAATTTTCAAAAAACTTTGCATTTGACCTGTCATTTCTCCTTAGTAATAGAACCAAAAGAAATGAGGTAACTGCCTATGGCAAAAGAACAACGCTCAACCAAATGGACATTTCTCTTCTATGAGGAAAGCGCACCAAAGGACTACTTGAATATTTTAGAGGACCTTCATATCCCCTTTATTCTTAGTCCTTGGCATGATAAGGACGTTAATAGACAAACAGGAGAGTTTAAAAAGTCGCACAAGCACGGTGCTTTCTTCTTTGACTCCCTCAAGAGCTACAAACAAGTATCTGAACTAATCAAGGACAAGCTGAACGGCCCAGCACATGTAGAAGTAGTTATGTCGCCTACTGGTTTGCTGGATTACTATACTCATGCGGAGAATTCAGATAAGACACCATACAACATTGAGGATATTGAAGTCGGTTGTGGCTTTGATTTGGATAAATTCTTGATGGAGATGAACTCCTCGGATTTTATCCATGAAGTAGTTGATATTATCGAGGAAAATGACTTTACAGAATTTGAAGAGTTGGTTTGGTATGCACGAGCAAACAACACCAATTTATTAGGTTTAATCATCGAACGCACCTATTTCTTCGCTAAGTATCTAGATTCACGACGGCATAATCCAAACCGTAATCAACAGCAAAATGAAATGTATGATACGGAGGTTGAAGATAATGAATGATACCCCCCTACTACTAACACGACAACAAGCCTCTGATTTTCTAGGAATTGACCCTAAATCATTTGATAAATACATCAGAAGCCACCCTGACTTTCAGTGTTTTATGGTTGGTAAGCAAGAGCGTTATCTAAAAACTTATTTAATCAAATTTATTGAAAATCACTGTGTGTAACCATCAACGATTGATTAAATCAGACTTTTCATATATCCTATATGTGACTAGTCTATTTTATCAATCATTTTTATTATAGAAAGGCTGATAAAATGGCAACAATAACAAAACGTGGAAACTCTTTCCGTGCAACTGTATCACTCTATAAGAAAGGACAATACAAAAGAGAAACAAAAACATTCAGCAATAAAAAAGATGCTGAGCTCTGGACACTAGAAATGGAGCTTGAAAAAGGGCGTGGTAAAAATATCGCTGAACGCTCTACCCTATTTACTGATTTTTATCGGAATTGGGTTCACACAGTCAAGAAAAATGATGTCCGTGAAGCTACCTTTATCAACTATAAGCGAACACTGGTAGTAATTGATAGCCTTTTTGATGGAATTCAACTTAAACACCTTGATGACCTCATCATGCAAAAGAAAATTGACCAATATGCAGAAAGTCATTCTAAAAAGACTGTCAAAGAACTTGTTCTTAAAATTCGTGGTTCGTTGAAATACGCTTACGCTCGCGGATTGATTAGCAATGACTTTGGACATCTTCTGAAAGCAAAAGGTCAAGAACAGCCTAAACGTAATGTTCCACTCTCTATCACAGAGTTCAAAAAACTCAGACAATATTGTTTGAGCCACACAGAAGATGAATTTAACATTCTTGTTGCCCTCGCATTAGAAACAGGAGCAAGACGAGGAGAACTTCTAGGAATTAAAAAGGAAGATATTTTTGAGTATGGAGTTAAAATCAAACGCTCTATTAGTCCCACAACTGATGATACACAACTCAAGACCAAACACTCTAAACGTGATATTTCAATCAATAAGGATATTTATCAAGCATTACTTCAATTAGCTAGCACTAAAACTGATTATGTCTTTGATTGGAATGGATTCAAACAAGCGGGTCAACTCCAAAAATTACTCAATCAGTTGGGACTGAGCAAAACAACTTTTCATGGTTTGCGTGACACTCACGCTTCTTTCCTTTTTTCAAAAGATATTAGTTTAGATTATATTTCTCGTAGGCTTGGACACAATTCAATTCTGACAACACAGAACTATTATCTTGAACTGATGCCAGAAAAAAAGCACCAGCAAGATGCTGATGCTTTAAGTCTCTTAAACGACTTATCAATATAATTAACACCAACTGACACCAAAAAGGTGCCATAATCGTTGGTATAATAAGGTTTTGATTAACGTTTTGAGAATTGTGAAGCTTTACGAGCTTTCTTAAGACCTGGTTTTTTACGTTCAACCATACGTGCGTCACGAGTAAGTAAACCAGCACGTTTTAAAGCTAAACGGAAATCAGGATCTACCTGTAACAATGCACGTGCGATACCATGACGGATTGCACCTGATTGTCCAGCGTAACCACCACCATTTACGTTTACGAATACATCGTAAGCGCCTTTTGTTTCAGTTACAGCAAATGGTTGGTTGATTACTTCACGCAAGTCAGCGTGTGGAATATATTCTTCAACATCTTTTTTATTAACAGTAATTTTTCCAGTACCTGGTACCAAACGTACACGAGCTACTGCATTTTTACGACGGCCAGTGCCGATATATTGTGCTTGAGCCAATGAAATTCCCTCCTATTAAATTAAGTTAGTGATATCTAGTACTTCTGGTTGTTGCGCAGCATGTGGATGTTCAGCACCTGCATAAACATGTAATTTCATGCCTTGTTTGCGACCTAAAGTGTTCTTAGGTAACATACCTTTAATAGAAGTTTCAACTAAACGACGAGAGTTTTTCGCACGTAATTCACCAGCAGTGATTGATTTTAATCCTCCTGGGTAGTTTGAATGACGGTAATAAACTTTGTCAGTTGCTTTTTTACCAGTTAATTTCACTTGATCAGCATTGATAACAATTACAAAATCACCTGTATCCACATGAGGTGTGAATGTTGGTTTATTTTTACCACGTAAGATTGAAGCTACTACAGTTGAAAGACGTCCTAAAGGAACATCAGTAGCATCGATGACATACCATTTACGTTCTACTTCGCCAGCTTTGGCCATATATGTTGTACGCACTTTTATTTTCCTCCAATTCGATTTGAATGTTTGACATACACTTGAGTTTCCGGGGCTCTCGTGGGGCAAACAATACCATTTAATATAATACCGGTAAAAGCAAGCCTTGTCAACAAAAAGTCTACGAAAAAATGAAAAAAACAGCTGTTACGAACAATATTTTTCAGAAAGGTCCTTTTACAGCATCCAGACAAGACAAACAGATTTGCCATATCATATTATAGTAAAAAAAATTTTGCTGTCCATTCATTTTCTATCAGATGGTTTTGAATAATTATTTCTATACAAAAAATGCATAAAAATGCGAACAAGCAATCATTGTAAGCGGAATATAAATAACTTCCTCCTAAATTTATTCAAACATTTTATACAAAAAAAACGATTATTTTTCCGTCATTTTTGCATAAATATTTAATTTCATACTTGATTTTTGCAAGTTTATTTGTTAAGATAAGTCGCGTGATGAAGTTAAAGGACGAAAGGAAGAAAATGAATATGAAAGAAAAATTAGTTTTAGCTTATTCTGGAGGGTTAGACACCTCTGTTTCAATTAAATGGTTATCAGACGCAGGATATGATGTAGTGGCTTGTTGTTTAGATGTCGGTGAGAAAAAAGATATCGAAGCCATTAAAGAAAAAGCCTTACAAGTCGGTGCAGTAGAATCTTATGCGATCGATGCTAAAGAAGAATTTGCCGAAGATTTTGCCTTGATTGCTTTACAAGGAAATACCTTCTATGAAAATTCTTATCCATTAGTATCTGCACTGTCTCGTCCATTGATTTCAAAAAAATTAGTGGAATTAGCACATCAAGTTGGGGCAACGACTGTAGCACATGGTTGTACAGGTAAAGGAAATGACCAAGTACGTTTTGAAGTGGCCATTCAGTCTTTAGATCCTAACTTGAAAGTCGTGGCGCCTGTTCGTGAATGGAAATGGTCGCGTGAAGAAGAAATCGAATACGCAGCGAAAAACAATATTCCAATCCCAATGAATCTTGACAACCCTTATTCAATCGACCAAAACTTATGGGGACGCGCTTGTGAATGTGGCGTGTTAGAAGATCCATGGGCTGCTCCACCAAAAGGGGCTTATGCATTAACCAAAGAATTAGAAGATACACCTGATACGCCAACTGTGGTGGAAATCACCTTTGAGCAAGGAAAACCAGTCGCTCTAGATGGCAAAGCGTACAGCCTAGCAGAATTAATCATGGAATTAAACCATATCGCAGGTGAGCATGGTGTAGGTAGAATTGACCATATCGAAAACCGTCTTGTTGGGATTAAATCTCGTGAAGTTTACGAATGTCCTGCTGCCTTAACTTTAATGAAAGCTCATAAGGAATTAGAAGATTTAGTATTTGTTCGTGAATTGGCCCACTTCAAACCAATCGTGGAACAACAATTAGCACAAGTTATCTATGACGGACTATGGTTCAACCCATTAACCGATGCCTTAAAAGCCTTCATCAAGAGCACCCAAGCCTATGTGAACGGTGTAGTCCGTGTGAAATTATTCAAAGGAAATATTATAGTAGAAGGACGTAAATCAGCGAATAGTTTATATGACGAAAACTTAGCGACTTACACTTCAGCCGATACCTTTGACCAACATGCAGCGATTGGATTTATCAAACTTTGGGGACTACCAAGTAAAGTCCATGCTGAAGTACAAGCAAGTTTAGACAAATAATGATTTTATCCCCTGCCTCGTATTATGCCAGGTGGGGGTTGTTTTTTAGAAAGGATGAAGAAAATGGCGAAATTATGGGGCGGTCGATTTGACGGGAAAAACGAAGCCTGGATTGATGCTTTTGGGGCGTCGATTCCTTTTGACCAAAAATTAGCCAAGCAAGATTTGATTGGTAGTTTGGCCCATGTGAAAATGTTGATACATACTGGGATTTTAACGAAAGATGAAGGCGAGCAAATCATCGCAGGTCTTAAAACTTTACAGGAAAAATTAGCCAAAGATGAATTGACCTTTACCATCGAAAATGAAGATATCCACTTAAATATGGAGACTTTTTTACATCAAGAAATTGGTCCAGTGGCGGGAAAATTACATACCGCGCGCAGTCGTAATGACCAAGTGGCGACCGATATGCACCTTTATCTCAAAGAGGTACTGACTGAAGTTGTGGCAAAAATCCATCATTTCCGTGAAGTATTGGTTGAAAAAGCGCAAGAACACATCGAAACCATCGCACCAGGTTACACTCACCTTCAGCATGCCCAACCGATTTCTTTTGGGCATCATTTAATGGCGTATTATCAAATGTTAACGCGTGATGAACAACGCTTTACTGAAAATATGCAACGTGCAGATATTTCACCACTTGGGGCTGCGGCTTTAGCGGGGACCACCTTCCCAATTGACCGCGAATTTTCTGCCAAGGAATTAGGCTTTTCCCAAGTGTATCAAAATAGTTTGGATGCAGTGAGTGATCGTGATTTTATCTTAGAATTTTTAAGTAATGCTTCAATTTTAATGATGCACTTGTCCCGTTTTTGCGAGGAAATCATTTTATGGTGCAGTCATGAATATCAATTTGTGGAGCTAACCGATACTTTTTCAACGGGTAGTTCGATTATGCCGCAAAAGAAAAATCCGGATATGGCCGAATTAATTCGTGGAAAAACAGGACGCGTCTACGGAGATTTATTTGGTTTATTGACCGTGATGAAAGGCTTGCCGCTTGCGTATAATAAAGATTTGCAAGAGGATAAAGAGGGCATGTTTGATACGACCGAAACGATTTTGACTAGTCTAGATATTATGAGTGGCATGATTGCGACAATGAAAGTCAATAAGGAACGGATGCTAGAATCTACGCAAAAAGACTTCTCCAACGCGACCGAACTGGCTGACTATCTAGCAAGCAAAGGACTGCCATTTAGACAAGCGCACGAAATCGTTGGTAAATTGGTCTTACAATGCATTCAAAACGGCCACTATTTGCAAGATATTCCTTTAGAGGCGTACCAAGCGATTACCCCGTTGATTGAAGAAGATATTTACGAAAAACTAGATTCTTACACCGCGGTTTTACGTCGTCATTCATTGGGCGGTACTGGTTTTGAGCAAGTGCAAAAACAAATTGACGCAGCCAAAGCGCAACTTTAATTCTCAGACAATTGAAAACGAACCTCCTCAGCTGGAAAATATCAGCGAGTAGGTTCGTTTTTTGGTATTTGATAAATAAAGCGATAGTAACCACAGGCTAAAACGAATGCGAAACCTTCCATGGATTCTACCAACAAAATAGGGACAAATTTTAATAATAATCCAGCTACCAAACTCCCTAATGGAATCATAATGGATATCAGACTTTCAGTAAGCATCGATACGCGTCCAAGATAGGCTGATTCAATACTTTGCTGCTCTAGGGTGACAAAAACAATATTCATCATACTCATGGTCAAGCTACTCATGAAAAACAAGGACAAACTGACTATCGGCTGAATAGGTGCCAAAAATGAAAATCCAATTTGGCTCAATCCTGAAAGCAACACATGAGAGCAATGAAATGAACAGGTTTAGCAATATCAAGTTTGAGACGATTGAGAAAAAATGCCCCGGCAATCCCACCTAAGGAACTCGTCATTAGAACAATCCCATAACCTATCGACGAACTTGAAATGTACAATTTGGAGAACATCGGTAAGGCAACTAATGATATTGCATAAAAGAAATTAACAAATGCCAGGGGTAAAAATAAATGATAGACTTGCGGTGCTTTTCTTAAGATTCGTACTCCCGAAAGCAATTCTTGAAAATAATCATGATAAGTAGCAATGGATTGGACATTTGTTATCGTATCTGCTTTGATTTTAAAATAGCGATACATGACTGTGGCAAGAAAGAAAGTAAAGAAAATCAATAGAAAATTCACTGATAAAGAAAACCAAGCCACAAATAACGTAGCCAATGCATTAAAGGAAATATCCAACACCTTATAGGCTAGCTGAAATAAGCTATTTGCTGAAACCAATTGTGATTTATCTACAATTTTGGGTAATATTTTGGTTTCTAACGGATAGATAATAGATGAAAAGAGATAAATGAGCGCTAATCCCACGACTAAAATGCTTGCTAGCCAATGGTTATGTAATTGATTCTTAGCTAACACCACTCCTAGCAAGCCCGCACTAATTATGACTTGAAATAAACTACTAGTAATTAATAGTCTTCGTTCTTTCATGTGATCAACCAACGGACCCAGTAAAAATGACAATGCATCGATTCCTGAAGTTACAGCAAAAACCACTGAAAGCAACACCGGCGAATGATATTGTTCATTAAAATACCAAATAATCAAGATATTTATAAAACTGTCTGCTATATTTGTTAAGATTCTACCCAATAATAACCTTGATAAAGATTGATTTTGCAGCACTTTTTTCACTCCTTTGAATACCCAACTTTTCATTATTATAGCAAATAATAAAAATACCGCTACCCAAAATTGGATAACGGTAAAAAATTTATTTTATTTTCTATGCCTAATCTTAGTGATGTACGCCTTCTGTTAAGTTTAATTCTGGGGCACGGCCTAATTTGGCTTGAACCATCCAGATTTTCTTTTCTACAGCGCCTTTGAATTCGATGAACATGTCTTGTGTCACATCATCGCCTTCTTCACCAGACACTTCAATACCTTCTTCATATAAGTCAGCAAGATAACGGTAACCAGCGACTAATTTTTCCATTTGTTCTGGAATAGATAAATCATAGCTACCTACTTCATCTTTAATACCTGTATTTTCAGCGAATTCTTTCAATGTTGAATAAGGTGCGCCACCTAATGTGATTAAACGTTCAGCGACTTCATCTAACTGTGCATTGATTTCATCCATGTATTCGTCCATTAATGGGTGTAAAGTTAAAAATTCAGGCCCACGCATGTACCAGTGAACTTGATGAATCACTGTTGAAAATTGGCTCAAGTCCGCAACTAATTGATTTAATACGTTTTTTGTTTTTTCTACTGCCATAATAAAAGCCTCCTAATCTTTACTACATATTTAGGATAATCCATTTCAGGAAAAAAGTAAAATATAATGGTTTATTTTTCTAAAATTATTAAGTTTTTTTAATCTAGCAACGCTTTTTCGAATATTTTGCGTATTTATTCTCATGAAGGATCATTTTTTACTTGAAGGAGGATTTGTATGTTCGCATTTATTATCGGAAGTTGTTGAGGTGACCCCCAAAAGTTAGACTTTTTTACGAGACGACTCCGGTCGTCTCGTTTTCATTATGCAGCTAAAAGATGGAGCCTATATTGAACAGGACTCATCCATCCTAACTTTTCTTTTATTCGTTGTTCATTATAATACTTTATAAATCGTTCTATTTCCATTTTTAATTCCTCATAGCTATAGTAATTAACGCCATAGTATATCTCTTTCTTAAGCAGACCGAAGAAATTCTCCATTACGGAATTATCTAGACAGTTGCCCTTTCGAGACATGCTTTGAAATATTCGTTCTTCTTTTAGCCTGTGAGAGTATGCCTTCATCTGGTATGCCCAACCCTGGTCAGAATGGAATGTTCGTCTATAAGGGCAGTCTGAAGTGATTTCAATGGCTTTATCCAAGGCATTCATTACATTCTTTGCTGAAGGTTTCTTATCGATGCTGTAACTTAGTATTTCTCCATTACACATATCCATAAATGGATCTAAATACAGCTTATGCATTGTCATATGTCCTTTGACATCAACTTCATAATACTTAAATTCAGTCGTATCCGTTGTGATTTTTTGATGGGGTATGTGCGTATTAAAGCGTCTGCGAATTCTGTTGGGTGCAATGGTACCAATCCTGCCCTTATAGGAACTATATTTCCTACTTTTGCGTGTGTAGGATGTCACCTGCAAGCCAAGTTTTTGAACTATTCGCTGAACCTTCTTTTTGTTGATGAGATATCCCTGATTATGAAGCTCTCCATGTATTCTACGATATCCGTAATCCTTATTATTCTTACGGATTTCTTGGATTTTTTCTTCAAGTTCTTTGTCAGGATTTTCTCTATCAAATCGTTTTTGCCAATACATATATGTTGCTTTAGGCATGCCTGTATAAGAGAGAAGGTCTTTTAGTTTGAATTCTCGTCGGAGACTGTTGATGACGAGTGCCTTTCTCTCATTTTTTCCTCGTCCTCTAAACGCAGCCTCCTCAGTTCTTTTAAAAAGGCATTCTCAATTCTCAATTTAAGAAGTTCCTCTTCTAGCTCTTTTACATGTTCTGCACTTGTATCAACAGAAGATTCTTCAACTGGTTTGTTTTGTGTATTGCCATTAGTTGTATTCAATGTTTTCTTTCGTCCCTTCTTGCGTGGTCTTAGGGCATCAGGACCAGCTGCACGAAAGCGACTCACCCAATTTGCGATCATACTTGGATTAGTAATTCCTTCTTGCAGAGCTAAATCTTGATATGAGATTTCACTTGATAAATATAACTCTACTATAGAAAGCTTCTTTTCAAAAGAATAAAAATCTTTTTTTCTAGAACGTTTTAATCCTTCATCGCCAAATGCATTGTAATTATCCACCCATAGTTTAACTTTATTATCAGATGGAATGCCGAACTTATTTGCAAGATAAGTATAACCACCTTCGCCATTAAGATAAGCATTTACAACTTGCTTTTTAAACTCAAAAGAATATTTGGACATAAAAATACCGACCTCCAATTGTTAGATTTTATGGTCTAACTTTTTGGGGTCGGTACATGTCTAGGGTCCTTTTATTATTGTATGGCTTGTCGACTACCCCAAGGAGAATCACTCATCGCCCCACCCTCGCAGTGTCCAAATTGTCATCAGCGCTTAAAAATAAAGGATTTAGTGCCTATAGTGTCTGTTTTGTTCCTTCGATTTCGTTGTCGTTATTGTAAGGCAAAAATCCCCTGGAGTAGTCTGTGTGCGGAGGTCGTCTTTGGTTTTATGTTCGTAAAAATAACCAATTTGCCTATTTTTTCACAAAAATTGCTCGTCTTTTGCTGGTTAAGTTGTGCCTTTATCTTAAGTTTTACGGATATACTCTATTTAATATTGGATCCTTTTGTTTTTTTTAGTGGGAGTGGATTGCTTTGGTTTCTGGCATTTTGTACTGGATTAACTTTTTATCGGATGCATTTTATCGTGCTTTTACTGCTTTGTATTGTGGGACATTTTTCTAGTCAGCATTATCTCGGTCAGGGGGATTTATTGTTGGCTTGTGCATGGTTTCCCTGGCTGACACTTGAGCAAATCAGCATGCTTTTAGTCGTAGCGAGTGGCAGTGGCATTTTGTATCTCTTATTGAAATACTGCCTTTGTCATCAACCATTTGCCCCGATTCCCTTTATTCCATTTATGACACTTGGCCTTTACATCAGCTATTTCTGGTAAAAAACACCCCCTAACCTAAACACACTTAGATTGGGGGTGGGTGGTTATTTCTCATGTTTTTGTTTAAAATGATAAAATGCTCCTAAGAATCCAGCATTATTTTGATGTGTGGCAAATGTCAATGTTGTTTTTTCTAAAATACTAGAAACTAAGTATTGAGACAACGTTTTTGCGAATAATGGTTCTAAATACTCAGCTTGGGACATAATCCCACCGCCTAAAATCACTACTTGTGGATTCAGCACATAGCAAATATTTGAGATACCTTCACATAAAACATTCACCATTTCTTGAATAGCCTTTTCACATTGCACATCCCCAGATTTTGCAAGTTCAAATATTTTTCGACCATTCCACTCACTAATATTTTCTTGTTTAAGTTGGGATACTCGTTGCACTAAAGCTGTTGTAGAGGCTAAATCTTGAAAACTCACTTTACCATGATGCATATAGCCCACTTCACAGGCACTATTACTGAATCCATGGAAAACTTTTTTATCTAATAATATACAGCCGCCAATCCCTGTGCCAATCGTCAAACATAAGGAAATCTTTGCCTCTTTACCTGCACCTGAAATGCCTTCTGCAAGACCTGCGCAGTTCACATCATTTTCAACTTCGCATGGTAGCGCAAATTTTTCTTCAATCACTTTTTTAAATTGAGTACCGGCATAATTAGGAATTTGCGGTCCGGCATAAAAGATAGAACCTTCATTAGGATCCACCATCCCTGCAGTTGAGATTGCCACACCAACTAGTTCATTTTCCTGTTTTAACTGTTCGATAATATCGCAAACGGTTTGTAAAATAAATGGACCACCTAAATGGGCTTGTGTTGGTTGCTCCCACTGTTGAAGGATTTCAGCTGATTCGTTAACTAAAGCATATTTTAAATTCGTCCCACCTATATCAAAACATAGATATGTTGACATGAATCATCGCCACCTTAATCAATGAATTTTGCCGTTACTTGTTTAATATATTCTGCACAAGCCTGAACTTTTGATAAATCGTCTGGAATTAATTCTGCTAAAGGCGCACGTACAGAACCAATATTAAGATTTTCGTTGATTCGTAAAATTTCTTTAGCCACTGCATACATATTGCCATGACAACTACACATTTGTGCGATAATTTCATTGACTTCAGCTTGTAACGCTTTGGCTTTTTCCCACTGATTGGTCTTTAAGAAATGATCCAACTGCAAGAATAATTGCGGCATTACTGCATAAGTGCCACCAATTCCACCTTGTGCACCAATTAGGCGGCCTGAAATAAACTGTTCATCCGGTCCATTAAAGACAATATAATCATCCCCAGCTTTACAGAAAGTTTGAATATCTTGAACAGGCATCGATGAATTTTTTACACCAATAACTCTAGGATTTTCGCGCATTTTTTCATACAAGCTTGGTGTTAAAGCGACACCTGCCAATTGTGGGATATTGTAAATGATAAAGTCCGTATTTGGTGCTGCATCACTAATATCATTCCAATACTTAGCAATCGCATATTCAGGTAATCGGAAATAAATCGGAGGAATGGCCGCAATCGCATCTACGCCCAAACTTTCTGCATGACGTGCCAACTCTTGGCTATCCTTGGTATTGTTACATGCTACATGCGCAATAATGGTTAATTTTCCTTGCGCTGCTTTGACTACATTTTCTAATACAGTTTTGCGATCTTGAACGCTTTGATAAATACATTCCCCTGAGGAACCATTGACATAAACTCCTTTAACACCTTTTTCAATAAAATACTTGGTTAATGACTGCACTCTTTCAGGACTAATTTCACCTTCATCGTCATAGCAAGCATAAAATGCCGGAATTACGCCATGATATTTCGTTAAATCTCTCATCTTATCTACTTCTTTCTAGTTTTCTAATACCTTTGTAAATCGTTTCGTAATCAATTGTGGTCGTGTGATAATCGAACCAACTACAACACTATAACACCCTAACTCAAGAACTCTTTTAAATTTTTCAGGGGTATCGATATTCCCCTCAGCAATCACCGGATGTTTCACTTTCGCTAAGATTTTACGAATTAATTCAAAATCATTCGCCTCAATCTTTGCTCCTTTACTTTGTTTCGTATAGCCTACTAGTGTTGTGCCAATGAAATCAAAACCTAACTCATCCGCATAAACAGCCTCTTCGTACGTTGAACAATCCGCCATTAGCAATTGTTCTGGATACTTAGCTTTAATTTGTGCAAATAATTCAGCTAAGGTCTGTCCATTTGGTCTGATATTACTTGTGGCATCCAATGCAATAATTTCGGGTTGAACACTCATTAACTCATCAATTTCTTTCATGGTTGCTGTAATAAAAACATCTGAGTCTTCATAATCTCTTTTGATAATGCCAATAATTGGTAAATCTACTACATTCTGGATTTCTTTAATATCTACCACACTATTTGCTCTTATCCCTTTGGCACCACCTTCTTGTGCAGCTAGGGCCATTCTTCCCATAATGAATGAAGAATGTAATGGTTCATCTTCCAAGGCTTGACACGATACAATTAGTTGATGTTTAATATTTTTTATTTTTTCATCCATCGCTTTACGCCCTCTTCCTATTTATCATTTTCTACTTTACAATTTCTGATAAATGCACTTTGCGATCTTCGTTAATGGAAAGGGTACAAGCATCTGCAGTCGCAATTGCTTCTAAAGCAGCTTCACCAGTTAATAATTTCTCAAATTCTTCACTAACAGCTGCACCTTGCATAATTGCATGGAGATATTTCATTTCTTTATCAATTACGGATGATAACCACAATGGTGTACGTTTACCTGGTTTTCCATAAGCAATCGCCCCATCCATTTCCGTACTATGATAGATTCTTGTACGATCATCGTCTTCCTCTTGAGATTCATGAATTAGGAAGTGAGTTTCTTCACCATTTAATTTCAAAGTTCCCCCACAATTAAACATATCAAGCTTAATGGCACCTTTTGTTCCTTGAATTAATACATAATGTTCACCCCAACGATAAGCAGAACCCCATTCAAGTAATGCAAAACGTTTATTAGGGAATTCCATATTAATGAAAATCATGTCATCTTCATCACCAAAGTTTTCGCCATTATGCGCTACATTTCCACCAGTCATTGTTACTTTTTCAGGCATACCACCCATCAAAAATTGCACACAGTCTAATTCATGAATATGATGGTACAAGTGTCCGCCAGATTTTGAACGAATTTTCTTCCATGAAATAGTAGGTTGTTCTTCTTCCCAACCATTACGAGCAGTATGACAGAATAATACATCGCCAATCACACCTTGGTTAATCAACTCTTTTGCATGATGCACACCGTTAAAGAAGTTCATAACATGTCCAGCCATAAAGGTTACATTATTCTTCTTACATGCATCCACCATTTCTCGACAGTCTTCATAGGATAAAGCAATTGGTTTTTCACAAAAGACGTGCTTGCCATGCTCAGCTGCTTTAATTACTGGCTCTTTATGCAAATAATTTGGTGTTGCAACTATCACACAATCCACTTCTGGACTACTCACTAATTCATCTAAACTCGAAGCTACTTTGGCTCCTAATTCTTTGGCAATTTCTTCTGCATTTTCTGGATCGTACAATAGAGTAATTTCTGCTCCCTCATTTTTAGACATATAGCGTGCTAATTCCGCACCGAAATATCCTGTACCTACAACTCCATATTTTGTCATTTTTATATTCCTCCATTATGAAAATTTTATTTTAATAAATCAGTAATTTCTAAATCTACATATTGTACAACGTTACTTAAATGAAGTTCATTTCTAGACCAAGAATCATATTTTTCAAAAAATAAACCTATATGTTGATTAGGCAACTCCGTCAAAGCCGAATAAGAATATCCGTAATTTGGTAAATCCACATTATAATGGTATCGCCAATCAATACTATCATCTGCATTAATTAATCCAACCCATAATTGTCCACCTTTTCTTCCTGCAGTTGAATTTGGCGAACTCAAAATAACGGCATCTTTACCATCAATTTTTTGCGAATATTTAATCACAGATACTTGAGTCCCGTATGAAGTTTGGCTAATCATATCTAAGTAACTTACTCCTGACCAGGTATCTCCGTTATCATAACTTGTCATATAAGCTATTTTCCCAGTTGTTGTTCTAAAGAATGTACGAATCACTCCTTCTCTCAGTTCTATCATCTGAGCCTCAGCCGTTGCATTTGTAAAAGGAACTGGTGCTGAACGTTTTGTAAATGTGTTACCACCATCATCAGAAACAAGATATGTTAACTGTCCACTAGTATAAGTAGCGAAAATTAATCGATTTTTATTACTTAAAGCTAATCCTTGACCTGGACTCAAATAGGTTGCGTTATGATTAACTCCTAGAAAAGGTGGAAGTAATTTGAACTCTTTCCAAGATTCTCCACTATCTGAACTAGATGTCATTCCAATATAATTTGTAGGTACCACTTTAAATATAGAATCCTTATAAAATACATTCATCGGTACCTGCTTACCATTATGATATTCTTGTAAGTTTGAATTGGCATCAAATTTCACCGAATATTGCTCTACTGTTAACGGATGACCATTTTCTAAAACCTCGTATTTTTCATTCACTTGATAATTTGTAGGTTGATTAGTAGAATCATTGTACACAACACCGTTTTCTCTAACAGTATATTGATAAGAGGATTCGCCATTTTTCTTTAACTTCAAGTAGTATTTTCCATTGACTTCTTTGAAACCAGAGTCAGAACGATTAGCATTGTTATTACCTATTCCTGCAGGCATCACATCTGCCAGTAATACTACTTTTCCTTTATCATCTTGAACAATCGCCGAGTCAATGAAAGAGGCACTTCCACTTATTTGTAAATTTTTTGCATTTCCTTCTCTAGGCCATTCAATTAATTGTTCTTCATAATCATTAAACTTCATTGCGAAAATCGGATTGCTCCACGTTAATCCATTATCATCGCTGTAAGAAGTCGCAATATTAATTTTACTTCTTGAATCATGCGTACCTCCATAACGTGCATCAACACTAGAAAGTACCCTACCATTATTTAACGTATATAAAGTTGGTATACGAAAATAATTTGCATTAGTTGTATCACCTGATTGAAAAATTAATTTTTTATTTTCCCTAGAAAAGTGTTCAGAAATTTCACTTGAAGTCAACACTCGATTAAAAATCTGAAGTTGATTAACCTTACCATTCATTGTAAACGCCTGTGAACCTTCGCGATTTACTGCGCCTATCATCGCATTATTTTGTCCCGTAATTCCATTAATAGGGATAAATACCTCTACTTTTTTAGAAAAAATACATTTTCCATCAACATACATCTCATATGTTTTTTCCGTAGCATTTGCAGTAAATACTACAGTGTTTTCTACAGCATTTCCTTTATGAATTCCCCATAAAGAAGCAGGACGAGCAAAAAGATAATTCACACCTTTCTGAGCATCACGTATTTCTACACCAATCTCTCCAGAATTTCTCATAAATATATCGAAATAATTGTTTCTATAACCACTATTACTATTAGATATACCAAATATAGCTTGTAATGAATTTGGACTACTCGATTCAAAATTTAATACTATACTTTGATTATCCCCCTGAATTTTATTTAAAACCTGATCACTAATATCAATACCAGTATTATTCAAAATATAAGGACCACTTTGATAGTTTGGTGATAATTCTGAAGTAGCATAAACAATTTTATCTGTATTAACAAAAGAATATGAAAGACCTGTAAGTAACACACCTGAAATTATAGCGACACCAGCAAACTTATGAATTTTGTTAATCATAGATAAGTATTCCTTTCTTTTATTTAACCGAACCTTCTGATAAGCCACCAGCAATTTTATTTTGGATAATTGAGAAGAAAATAACTGATGGTAATACAACAATTACTGAAGCAGCCATCATATCTCCCCAATCCAATATTTCTGAACCATTTAGTGATCTTAATGCAACAGCTACAGTCATCTTACTGGTATCATTAATGAGGATTAATGCGTATAAGAATTCATTCCATGCATTGATGAATGTATAAATCGCCGTAGCAACAATCCCAGGTGCAACAATTGGTAAAACAATTCTATAAAATATTGTAAATTTATTTGCCCCATCTATTCTTGCTGATTCTTCAATGCCGATTGGTACTGTTTGAAAGAATCCAACAAGTAACCATACTGCATATGGCACACTAAATGATAAATAGATAACCATTAACCCAATCAAACTGTTTGTTAATCCAACTTTAGCCATTGCAATCGAGTATGGAATCGCTAACAAAATTGGTGGGAAAATATAAGTTGTAACTAATAAACGAGACATAATCGCTCCTAATTTAGGAAAGAAACGAACTATCCCATAGGCTGCCATCGCGGAAATGATAATCGCAATAACAGTGGTTGATAAAGCAATCAACAAACTATTTTTAATATTCACAATAAAATGCAAATCATTAATTACATGAGTAAAGTAATCTAGGGTAAATGTTTTAGGCCAGAATCTTGTTGGAAATTGGGTTAGTTCCCCTTTTCCTTTAATCGAAGAAATAAAAATCCAAACAAGCGGGAATATTGCAATAATCGTCGCAATAATCAATAAAAGATGAGAAGCAAGATCTAGAAAAATATTTGATCGTTTCTTCATTATTTACGTCCCTCCTTTTCCCATTTACTAATGATACTAAAGTAAATAAAGCAAACTGCTAATAAGAAAATAAATAGTAATACTGTAACAGCAGATGCACGACCTAACATTTTCGTTCCCCAACCTAAGTTATAAGCAAAAATAGGAAGAGTCATTGTTGCGTTAGATGGCCCACCACCAGTAATTAGATAGATAATATCAAAGTTATTAAAAATCCAAACTGTTCTTAATACGACTAGCAAACCGACAACAACTTTGATGTGTGGAAATGTAATATAACGAAAGACTTGCCACGAAGAAGCGCCATCGATTTTGGCGGCTTCAAACTGTTCTTGAGGTACTGTTTGCAATGCCGATAGTACGTTGACCATAATCATTGGGGCACCAAACCAGATATTGATAAACACTAAACAAACAAAAGCCCAAGTCGTATCAGTTAAAAACGGTGGTGCAGCATCCATCAAGCCAAGTTTTACAATCATATTTGGAAGATAGCCGTAAACACCATTTAATATCCACTGCCATGAAAAGGCAATAACAATCGTTGGAAACGCCCAAGGAACGATTAAAAGGGTACGATATAATTTCTTAAAACGTCGAACACGATGCAATGCCAATGCTAAAATAAATCCAACAAATACTTGGCCAGCTAACGAGAAAACCGTCCACTTAATTGAATTAAAAAATGCATTGAAAAAATTTGGATCAGATAATACTGCTTTATAATTATCTAAACCGACAAAACGATAGGTCGGCATAATTAAATTTTTATTTGTAAAACTAAAGAAAATACTTGAAAAAAACGGATAAATAAAAAGTAATCCGACAATGATCATTGCTGGTAAAACAAATATCCAACGTGTTAAATTTCGATCTTTAGCCATTTTCATACTCCCTTCTTTAATATTTATTAAATGAATCGGGGCTTAAAGAACAAGCCCCAATCTCAATTTTTTATTTTACTGCCACAGTTTCAAACAAATCATTTAATTGTTTTTCTGCACTCTTCGCAGCCTTCATTGGATCAGTACCGTTAGAAATAATATCTTGGAACATTTGCTCGATGATATGTTGATTTGTCATTAAACCAGCTTGGACACTAGGTTCATTTTCATATCCAATTGCAGTACCTTTTTTAGCAGCTTCTAAGATTACTTCTTCTGCATGAGCAAATTTCTTACGTGTTTCATTATCTTTATATTCAGGTAGATCTGTAATTCCGCTAATAGTTGGCAACATACCCACTGGTGTTGAATTTAAGAATTCTACATAGTTTTTATCTTTAAATAGATATTGCATAAATGCTTTAGCAACATCTTGATGTTTTGAATTTTTCCATACAACCATTGGAATATTAGAAGTTTCAATACCGTAATCTTTATCAGAGTCTTTTACTTTTGGCATTGGATAAGCATCAATAGAATCTAATAATTGTGGACTATTGGCTTGTACTCCACCAATATGGAAACCAGAGTTAAAGTCAAATGCTGTTTTTCCTTGATAGAACAATGTTGCTTGTTGCAATACATTAAAGTTTAGTGAATCTTTAGGAGATACTTCTTTGTACATCTTCACCCAATATTTAATACCGTCTTGCGCTAATTTACTTGTTAAATCCGCTTTCAAATCTTTAGTTAAAAGACTGCCTCCTGCACTACGAACATAGAAGTTTAAGAAACGTGTTGCCATAAAGTCGTTCGTTCCTAGAGGTACAGACATGCCATAAACACCATCAGCCGTTAATTTCTTACTTGCTTCAAATAATTCATCCCAAGTTTTTGGCACTTCTATATTGTGTTGTTTCAATAAATCAGTTCGTACCCACATAACTTGTGCATGGGAGTATAACGGAACTGAATAATAATTTTTTCCAACTTTTGCTTCATCCAAGGCATTTTTATTAAAACGGTCTTGCCCAATTTCTTTAATCGTATCATTTAAAGGAACAATTGCATCTGAATTAATCATTTCCATTACTTGGTTTGGTAAAGCAGTACTGATATCAGGGACATTACCATTCGCTAAACCTGTCGTCCATTTAGTATAAAAGTCGTTCCATGAGAAAGTTTCGATTTTAATTTTTACTTTTGGATGATCTTTCATAAATTCATCCGCAGATTTTTGGATACTTTCTAAACGCGGACCTTGCGTGAAGGAGTGCCACATAACAATGTCACCAGATAATTCACCAGATTTTGATGAGCTTTGAGAATCGTCCTTCTTATCATCAGAAGAACATCCTGCCATTGCAAATACTGATGCAGCTAACCCAACTGTACATAATAGTTTGACAATCTTTTTCATAATCTAATTCCTCTTTTCTGTTTATTTTATTGCCAATTTAAATACTGCTTTTTTTACAACCTTGTCATTAACTCTGACTTTTGGTTGATGTAAATCTTCAGGAAAGGTAATTAAACAATCACCAGGTTTTAAATGAACCAATTGCTCTACCTGACCTTGGTGAAATTCAATATCTTTTTCTTCATCATATGCTTTGGAAACTGTCGTCGAATCTTTTGTTGAAACTGCCATATCTTCAGTATTTTCAACAACTAAATGAACATCCAAATATTTGTAATGGGTTTCAAAAAAATCACCAGCAACACCATCAGCTACATAATTAAAGCAATTGCCAAATACTTTATCTCCAGCAATTGGAATTTCTCCTTCAGGTAACTCTCGCCAATCATGATTCTCAAAAAATGCTAGCAACTCCTTCATATAAGGATTCACTTTTTGGTACGTTCCTAAATTCTCTACTTTACTAATAATCAAACGACATTCACTTCCTATCTAAAATTGTTTGAATCGTTTCTTGCATCATTGTATTGTAATCTTTATCATCCAGTAAGATCATAGTCAGAATATCAACAATGAACATCATCGCAAATTGTGAATTTACAAAACTTGTATTATTAACAAACTTGCTGCTATACACAATTAAGCTAATATCACTATACCGAACAATTTGACTATCAATAAAACT
Organism: Enterococcus cecorum DSM 20682 = ATCC 43198; assembly: GCF_000407565.1. Taxonomy (GTDB): domain Bacteria; phylum Bacillota; class Bacilli; order Lactobacillales; family Enterococcaceae; genus Enterococcus_E; species Enterococcus_E cecorum. Next base: position 243,504 of record NZ_ASWI01000003.1, on the reverse strand, counting down.
CGTAATCGAAATCGTCTTAGCCCCGACTTTTTTTGCACTAGCTAACATATTGACGATTTCTACTGTTTGCCCAGAACTAGAAATACCTATTACTAAATCATCTGGAGTAAGTAAGGTTTGACTAATTAGCATCATGTGGGTATCCGTAAAACACGAAACATTAAACCCCATCCGAATTAACCTTTGCATAAATTCTAATGCCGTTAATCCTGAGCTACCCACACCATAAATATAAATCTTATTCGCACGTATAATTGCCTCTATTGTTTCTTCAATATCTTGAGGATTCACTAATTTATTTGTATTATCCATCACTGTTGTATAGTAAGTATGAATAGCATCGAAAATAGTATCTTTATTAATTATGGATTCTTGTGTACTTTCATCAACCAAATTAATTTTCATCTCAGCAAAATTGGCACAATCAATTTTCTTACAAAAACGTGTAATCGTAGCAGGGGAAGTATTTAAAATGTTTGCTAACTCAGTAATGTTCATGTTTTTTAAATGCTTTTTTTGCATGATATAAGTTGCGATTTTCTGCTCTTTAGGTGTAAATGAATGATAATTTTGCTGAATAGTATCTAAAATCATAACGCATCACCCCTATTCAATTTAATTTTGTAACCGCTAACAACGTAAATATAGCACAATCTTTTTTTAAAAGAAAGATGTTTTCAAGAAATTTATTAACGAAAATAATTTTCATAAAAACAATATTTTTAAAATGGATGAAATAAATTGAAAAATCAAGCTTTTCATGAACAAAATTTTCAGTTATTTATTATATGAAAATATTTATCATTATAGTTTTTTTTACTAGATATATAAAAACAAAGAGATAAAAATTGATTGGAAAGTGTTGCTTGTATGAAGAAGTTGTATGATTTAGAGCCCAAAAAAAGACCCCCACTTCATCAGTGAGAGTCTTGAGATGTTCAGTTGAATGTTGATTACATGCGAACGGCAAAGCTTGGTGCAAAGTAGGCAACTGAGCCAACTTTAACTGATTCGCCTGGTTGTGGTGCATGAATGTATGAACCGCCACCTAAGGCAATCGCTACGTGGTAAGAACTTCCACGTGAACCCCAGAAGTAAAGGTCACCAGGTTGTGCTTGGCTAACTGGGATGATTGCACCGGCACCTTCTTGAGGAACTGTCCAACCACCGATATCACGGCCTGTTACTTGTAAGTAAACATAGCGAGTGAACCCTGAGCAGTCAAATGTATTAGGTCCTTTAGCGCCCCATACGTAAGGTTTACCAATGTGTTTGTATGCTTCTGCGACGATAGCTGAACCATTTCCACTTGGTGCAGGAGCTGGTCTGCTAGGAATCACCACATTTGATACGCCAGCATTGCTTGAGCTTGCGTTTGAACTTGCACTATTTGAGCTACTTGCTTGAGATGAACTTGAGCCTGCATTGCTGTTTGTTGAAGCAGCTGCATTAGATGAAGTAGATGCACTTGCTTGTGCTTGTTGTGCAGCTTGTTGAACTGCTGCGGCTTGTGCTTGTTGTTCACGCACACGTTTTTGTTCTGCTTCGAAGGCTGCTTTTTGTTCAGCCAAGGCTTGTTTTTCGCTTTCTTTAGTAGCTTGTTGTTCTGCTAATGAAGCTTTTAATACATTTAAGTCAGCTTGTTTTGCTTCTAATGTACCCTTTTGTTCTTCAAGAGTTGCTTGGTTTTTCGCAATTTCTTCTTGTTTTGCTTCGTTTTCAGCTTTTTTATCTTCTACTGCTTTTTTATCTGCTTTTTGTTGGTTCACTAAATCGTTGTTCGCATTCACGATTGTAGTCATTGCTTTCAAGCGACCTAAAGCATCAGTAAATGAAGTGGCATCTAATAAAGCTTTGACATAAACAGATGATTGATTGTTTACTTGAACGTCACGTGCTTGATTGCGAATCGCTTCTTCACGTTTAGCGATACGTTCAGTTAAAACTTCGATGTCCTTTTGTAATTGGACAGTTTCTTCACGTAAAGTTGATTGTTCCTTTAATAATTCATCTGCTTTTTTGTTAATTTTGTTAATACTTGTTTCTAAACGATCAATTTGGTCTTGTGCTTCTGATTGTTTAGATTTCAAGTCGTTAATTTCACTGTTTTTCTGTTCAATTTGAGAATCGTAATTGTCTGCAAAGGTAGCAATTGGTGCCACTAAAGTCCCTGCTAAGACTGTAGATACGATTACGACTGAAGATAAACGTTTCTTCACCATAAATTCCTCCAATTAAGTGTGTGTATTTAACACTTGTGACCTTTTCTAAGTCTAAGGTCCTATTTCTGACAATTGCTATTCTAACATAGTGAGATGTCATTCCTATAATAGTAATGTTACAAATATATTTCAAATACGATAAATAAAAAAAAAGAGACTTCTTACTTAAAAAGCCTCTTTAATGGAATTAGTGTAATTGCAAACAAGATAATATTGACTAACAAGGTCGGCGCAAGATAACGCGAAATAAAGAATACCGAGGTCGTGGCGCTTAATTTAAAAAGGATTTGAGTTACTAATAATATCACTTCATAACCCGTCACAAAAATAACCAGGGCAAAAAACATTGTGTATAAATTTTGATAGATAACACCATGAAAGACGTATAACAGCCATACCATAACTGTCAAGCAAACCGTATAAATACCAATAATCCCAAGATAGTAACAATCATAAAATAAACCTAGGACAAAACTCAGCGCGATTGTTGGCATTTTTGGTAAGGAATAAGCAGCCCACAAAAAGACAATCAAGACTAAATGAACATTCCAAATATAGTGAAAGTTTGATAAGTTCGATAAAAAGGCGGTTAAATGCGTGTCCACCAACATCAATAAAAATAAGACCGGGGCTAAATAAAGCGGAAATTCTCTTTCTTTCATTATTCACCCACCCCTGCGGAACGTTTTACAATAGTTACCACACGTAAATCGGTACTTTCAGCCATTGGTTTGACATAAACTTTCTTGGCTAGACCATAAGAATCGGTCACAGCTTTTTGCACTTTACCTACCATCAAATCAGCTGGTGAATTGCCACCAAGACCAGAAGTTTGCACGACATCGCCTGCTTTGATATTGGCATTTCCGGTCAAATCTTCTACAATCAGCAAGTTTTTCTTTTGATCATAATCTTTCAAAATACCAAAAACTTCGCCATCAGAAGAAGAGATACGGACTGGGAAATGATTGCTTGATTCATTTTCAGAAGTCAATAGTTCCACTTTAGAAGTATGCGCATTGACCTCTAGCACGCGTCCGATCAAGCCTTTTTTCGCCATCACTGCCATATTAACCTCAATACCAGCACTCGCACCTTTATCAATCACCAAAACATCTTGCCAAGTATCTGGAGAGCGGCTAATCACGTTGGCTACTTGGGTTTCATAGCTTGTCAATGTCTCACTTAAGCCAAGTTCTTCTTTCAACTGCGCAATTTCACGCTCTTGATTCGTATTTTTTTGAACCAAATTGTCATATTGGTCGATTTTTGACTTTAATTGTTGATTTTCTTCATACGTTTTCATCAAATCGCTAATATTTTCAGTGATTTGGTGTAAAAATCTAAAAGGTGCAGTCAGAACTTTATCGACTAAACCAATTGTATCATTGACCGTAGACTGTAAGATATTGGTTTTAGTCTGCGTATTTCTTTTCGCAATCGTCATACTCAAGACTGCCACAACCACAATGACAATAATCAAAGCGATAATAATATTTTTATTCGAATTATATTTTTTCACAAAGGCACCTCTAGCTTATAAACTAACAAATACGATTGTACCACTATTTTTGTCTAAAAAAAAGCATCCTACACACTCTTAATGGTTTTTTTGCAATTAAAAAGGAAGACGCAACTGTACCGACCCCAAAAAGTTAGACCATAAAATCTAACAATTGGAGGTCGGTATTTTTATGTCCAAATATTCTTTTGAGTTTAAAAAGCAAGTTGTAAATGCTTATCTTAATGGCGAAGGTGGTTATACTTATCTTGCAAATAAGTTCGGCATTCCATCTGATAATAAAGTTAAACTATGGGTGGATAATTACAATGCATTTGGCGATGAAGGATTAAAACGTTCTAGAAAAAAAGATTTTTATTCTTTTGAAAAGAAGCTTTCTATAGTAGAGTTATATTTATCAAGTGAAATCTCATATCAAGATTTAGCTCTGCAAGAAGGAATTACTAATCCAAGTATGATCGCAAATTGGGTGAGTCGCTTTCGTGCAGCTGGTCCTGATGCCCTAAGACCACGCAAGAAGGGACGAAAGAAAACATTGAATACAACTAATGGCAATACACAAAACAAACCAGTTGAAGAATCTTCTGTTGATACAAGTGCAGAACATGTAAAAGAGCTAGAAGAGGAACTTCTTAAATTGAGAATTGAGAATGCCTTTTTAAAAGAACTGAGGAGGCTGCGTTTAGAGGACGAGGAAAAAATGAGAGAACGGCACTCGTCATCAACAGTCTCCGACGAGAATTCAAACTAAAAGACCTTCTCTCTTATACAGGCATGCCTAAAGCAACATATATGTATTGGCAAAAACGATTTGATAGAGAAAATCCTGACAAAGAACTTGAAGAAAAAATCCAAGAAATCCGTAAGAATAATAAGGATTACGGATATCGTAGAATACATGGAGAGCTTCATAATCAGGGATATCTCATCAACAAAAAGAAGGTTCAGCGAATAGTTCAAAAACTTGGCTTGCAGGTGACATCCTACACACGCAAAAGTAGGAAATATAGTTCCTATAGGGGCAGGACTGGTACCATTGCACCCAACAGAATTCGCAGACGCTTTAATACGCACATACCCCATCAAAAAATCACAACGGATACGACTGAATTTAAGTATTATGAAGTTGATGTCAAAGGACATATGACAATGCATAAGCTGTATTTAGATCCATTTATGGATATGTGTAATGGAGAAATACTAAGTTACGGCATCGATAAGAAACCTTCAGCAAAGAATGTAATGAATGCCTTGGATAAAGCCATTGAAATCACTTCAGACTGCCCTTATAGACGAACATTCCATTCTGACCAGGGTTGGGCATACCAGATGAAGGCATACTCTCACAGGCTAAAAGAAGAACGAATATTTCAAAGCATGTCTCGAAAGGGCAACTGTCTAGATAATTCCGTAATGGAGAATTTCTTCGGTCTGCTTAAGCAAGAGATATACTATGGCGTTAATTACTATAGCTATGAGGAATTAAAAATGGAAATAGAACGATTTATAAAGTATTATAATGAACAACGAATAAAAGAAAAGTTAGGATGGATGAGTCCTGTTCAATATAGGCTCCATCTTTTAGCTGCATAATGAAAACGAGACGACCGGAGTCGTCTCGTAAAAAAGTCTAACTTTTGGGGGTCACCTCAAACCATTCGCCTCTTCCTTCTTCGGTCTTATTTATGATCTTTACTATAAATAACAGCCATCACGCCATCGCTAAAGCTAAATTCCGCCGTTTTGCCCACGAATTCATTACTTGCATAAGAAATCGGATAGGCAATCTTTTGTTTATTTAAGGTATATTTGCTTAAATTGAGCGTTAATTCCTGCATCGGCGTCATACAAACATAAGCTAAGTAACGCATATTGGCTTTATTTTCAATCGTATAGCTGCCGGGCAAGTAATATTCAATGATATTTTGCACATCGACTAACTCAATTTGGCGTGCATATGGGGTAAAACGTGGTTCAAGGACCATCCAAAAATTGGCCAAGAAGTGATCCAAGCGTCCTCCCGTTAAACCAGCCAAGCGATATTGCACATCGGGAAAGTGTTCAATCGCATATAATAAGCCTAACTGTGTGTCCGTATCATCTTTTTCGGCTGGAGATTGTTTCAAAAACTTTGCCTGTGCTTTGACTTTTTCATATTCTTCTTGACTCAGTGAATCAAAATCACCAATCGCCGCATCGAGTGACTTTCCTTGCTCCAATAGGTAAAGTGCGCCACGATCCACGCCGATATAAGCTACGTATTCTTCTTCAAATAAATTTGCCGGCCAACATTTAGGATTAGCCCCGCCAACGATTAATACTTTCATCTATTCTAACGCCTCTTTTAATGCATCGATACTAGCTTTAACATCGGTCGCATTGTAGATATAACTGCCAGCCACAAATACATCGGCCCCAGCTTCTTTACATAATTTGGCCGTTTCAGGTACAATTCCACCGTCCACTTGAATATCAAAATCTAAGTTATTCGCTGCTCTTAAATGGGCAATTTGACGAATTTTGTCCAGTGTGGATTCGATAAAGCTTTGACCACCAAAACCAGGATTTACCGTCATCACAAGCACTTGATCGACCATATCCAATACAGGGACAATCGCTGAGACGCTGGTTCCAGGATTTAGCACGACTTCTGCTTTCACACCTTTTGCTTTAATCATTTGTAATGCGCGATGAATGTGGTTGGTCGCTTCTACATGAACGCCAATAATATCCGCACCCGCATTTGCAAATTCCTCGATATAACGCTCTGGATCAACAATCATTAAATGGACATCCAAAGTCAATTTCGTCACTGGTCGCAATGCCTTGACCACATTCGGACCAAACGTAATATTTGGCACAAACTGACCATCCATCACGTCAATATGGATATAATCCGCACCAAACTCCTCGACCATTTTGACGTCTTTTTCTAAATTTGCAAAATCAGCACTTAAAATTGATGGTGCAATCTTCATCTGAAATTCCCCCTATGTTTTGCGTGATTACTTATTTTTCTTCTTTTGATAAGTCGGACGTTGATTTTTCAATTCTTGTAAGAACAACAAATAATTATCATACCGAATCTGGGCAATTTTTCCCTCGGCTAAAGCTTCTTTCACTGCACAATCTGGCTCGTGGGTGTGGCTACATTCTCTAAAGCGACACGCATCTTGTAAAACCACAAATTCTGGAAACATCTTTGGCAAATCAGTTACTTCCAAGTCAAAGAAATCAATCGAACTAAAGCCTGGAGTATCAGCTACCAATCCTTGGGCCACATCAATTAATTCCACATGACGCGTTGTATGCTTGCCTCGATTTAACGCTTCTGAGATTTCCCCAGTTTCTAAAGCAAGACCAGGCACTAATTGATTTAATAAAGTCGACTTACCGGCCCCTGATTGCCCAGCTAATACCGTCAAACGATTTTTCAACAAAGCCTTCACTTGATTCAAGCCATCTTCATCACCGATAATCACCCGATAACCCGCTAAATGATAAGTCGCTTTAATTTCTTCAAGCAAAGTCGTATCGCCAAGTAAATCTACCTTACTTAAATAAATCACCGGCTCAATTTGCTTTTGCTCTAAACTCACCAAAAAACGGTCAAGCAAATGATAGGAAAAATCCGGTTCGACTAGACTCGCCACCACGATAACTTGATCGACATTAGCCACAGGCGGACGAACAAGCTCATTTTTACGCGGAAAAATTTCAAGTAAGTAGCCATCCGTTAGACTCGTACTTTCAAATTCAACAAAATCACCCACTAATGGTTTGACTTTGCGTTTTCTAAAATTACCTCGTGCGCGTGTTTGGTATAAGTTTCCTTCATGTTGAATGTAATAAAATCCACTTAATGCCTTCTTTAGTTGTCCTTGCAAAAAATGAAAACCCCCTCATTTCAATTATAAGTACATTTTACCAAAAATTAGGCGGGTTTACTACTCTCATTTTTTATCGGCCACTGCGCCCAATCATAAAAAATGAGATTTTGATTCTCCTATTCTCTAGGATCATCAAAATCTCTCTATTACATTTACATTGCGAATGATTCACGCTATTTATTTTAGAGGTTTGTTCGAGTTTTCACAAATAGAACAAAAAATAAATCGGGAAGACAGGATTCGAACCTGCGACCCCTTGGTCCCAAACCAAGTGCTCTACCAAGCTGAGCTACTTCCCGAAGTCTTTATTTATCTTTAGGTATTAAAAAGACTACGCGCCCAAGAGGAGTCGAACCCCTAACCTTTTGATCCGTAGTCAAACACTCTATCCAATTGAGCTATGGGCGCATTACTAAGAATGCCGAGGACCGGAATCGAACCGGTACGGTGATCACTCACCGCAGGATTTTAAGTCCTGTGCGTCTGCCAGTTCCGCCACCCCGGCATAATAGTAAAGCGGAAAACGGGTTTCGAACCCGCGACCCCCACCTTGGCAAGGTGGTGCTCTACCACTGAGCTATTTCCGCGTAAATGCCGGCTAAAGGACTTGAACCCTCGACCCTCTGATTACAAATCAGATGCTCTACCAACTGAGCTAAGCCGGCTAAAGTTATGCGGGTGAAGGGACTTGAACCCCCACGCCGTTAGGCGCTAGATCCTAAATCTAGTGCGTCTGCCAATTCCGCCACACCCGCAAATATGAGTATGAGTCGTACAGGGCTCGAACCTGTGACCCTCTGATTAAAAGTCAGATGCTCTACCAACTGAGCTAACGACTCATATGGAGGTTAACGGGATCGAACCGCTGAC
>NZ_ASWI01000003.1:0-232500 GCF_000407565.1 Enterococcus cecorum DSM 20682 = ATCC 43198 | reverse complement strand
TAACCTCGCATGCAATCGTAACTCGCCGGTTCATTCTACAAAAGGCACGCTATCACCCATTAACGGGCTCTAACTTGTTGTAGGCACACGGTTTCAGGTTCTATTTCACTCCCCTCCCGGGGTGCTTTTCACCTTTCCCTCACGGTACTGGTTCGCTATCGGTCACTAGGGAGTATTTAGCCTTAGGAGATGGTCCTCCTAGATTCCGACGGAATTTCTCGTGTTCCGCCGTACTCAGGATCCTCATAGGTGCTCGCAAAATTTTGCCTACGGGGCTTTCACCCACTTTGGCTGACTTTTCCAAGTCATTCGGCTATCTTGCTTACTACCACATTTGAGTCCTACAACCCCAACAAGCAAGCTTGTTGGTTTGGGCTGTTCCCGTTTCGCTCGCCGCTACTCAGGGAATCGAATTTTCTTTCTCTTCCTGCAGGTACTTAGATGTTTCAGTTCTCTGCGTCTACCTCCAATAAGCTATGTATTCACTTAAAGGTAACATCCTACAAAAGATGCTGGGTTCCCCCATTCGGAAATCTCCGGATCAAAGCTTACTTACAGCTCCCCGAAGCATATCGGTGTTAGTCCCGTCCTTCATCGGCTCCTAGTGCCAAGGCATCCACCGTGCGCCCTTATTCACTTAACCTTCGATCTGTGCGATCAGATCATTTAAATAATAAAGCAATTGAACTTCTTAAACTCATTCAACGCGGTGTTTTCTCGGTTTTTTTGTATTACTTTTCAATATCCAGTTTTCAATGAACAAATCATATAGTAGAAATTACTTTCTACTAATGGAGCCTAGCGGGATCGAACCGCTGACCTCCTGCGTGCAAAGCAGGCGCTCTCCCAGCTGAGCTAAGGCCCCGAAGTAAACCTCTCAAAACTGAACAAATGCAAACTTGTGTAGTTTCCGTTCTATTCCTTAGAAAGGAGGTGATCCAGCCGCACCTTCCGATACGGCTACCTTGTTACGACTTCACCCCAATCATCTATCCCACCTTAGACGGCTGGCTCCTTGCGGTTACCGCACCGGCTTTGGGTGTTACAAACTCTCGTGGTGTGACGGGCGGTGTGTACAAGACCCGGGAACGTATTCACCGCGGCGTGCTGATCCGCGATTACTAGCGATTCCGGCTTCATGTAGGCGAGTTGCAGCCTACAATCCGAACTGAGAAGAGCTTTAAGAGATTGGCTTAGCCTCGCGGCTTTGCGACTCGTTGTACTCTCCATTGTAGCACGTGTGTAGCCCAGGTCATAAGGGGCATGATGATTTGACGTCATCCCCACCTTCCTCCGCATTGTCTGCGGCAGTCTCGCTAGAGTGCCCAACTGAATGATGGCAACTAACAATAAGGGTTGCGCTCGTTGCGGGACTTAACCCAACATCTCACGACACGAGCTGACGACAACCATGCACCACCTGTCACTTTGTCCCCGAAGGGAAAATCCTATCTCTAGGATGGTCAAAGGATGTCAAGACCTGGTAAGGTTCTTCGCGTTGCTTCGAATTAAACCACATGCTCCACCGCTTGTGCGGGTCCCCGTCAATTCCTTTGAGTTTCAACCTTGCGGTCGTACTCCCCAGGCGGAGTGCTTAATGCGTTTGCTGCAGCACTGAAGGGCGGAAACCCTCCAACACTTAGCACTCATCGTTTACGGCGTGGACTACCAGGGTATCTAATCCTGTTTGCTCCCCACGCTTTCGAGCCTCAGCGTCAGTTACAGACCAGAAAGCCGCCTTCGCCACTGGTGTTCCTCCATATATCTACGCATTTCACCGCTACACATGGAATTCCGCTTTCCTCTTCTGAACTCAAGTCTCCCAGTTTCCAATGACCCTCCCCGGTTAAGCCGGGGGCTTTCACATCAGACTTAAAAGACCGCCTGCGCTCGCTTTACGCCCAATAAATCCGGACAACGCTTGCCACCTACGTATTACCGCGGCTGCTGGCACGTAGTTAGCCGTGGCTTTCTGGTTAGATACCGTCAAGGGATGAACTTTCCACTCTCATCCTTGTTCTTCTCTAACAACAGAGTTTTACGATCCGAAAACCTTCTTCACTCACGCGGCGTTGCTCGGTCAGACTTGCGTCCATTGCCGAAGATTCCCTACTGCTGCCTCCCGTAGGAGTCTGGGCCGTGTCTCAGTCCCAGTGTGGCCGATCACCCTCTCAGGTCGGCTATGCATCGCAGCCTTGGTAGGCCGTTACCCCACCAACTAGCTAATGCACCGCGGGTCCATCCATCAGTGACGCAAAAGCGCCTTTCATCCATCTGCCATGCGGTAAATGGAATTATGCGGTATTAGCACCTGTTTCCAAGTGTTATCCCCCGCTGATGGGCAGGTTACCCACGTGTTACTCACCCGTTCGCCACTCATTTTCTTTCGGTGTAGCAAGCTACGGTGAAAGAAAATGCGTTCGACTTGCATGTATTAGGCACGCCGCCAGCGTTCGTCCTGAGCCAGGATCAAACTCTCATAAAAAGTATTGATAAGTCATAAATGACTTTAAGCTCAAAATTGATTTTGCTAGCTATTGCTTGCATGTATTTTTCTTTAACTCAAAAGTTAAAGACCCTACACATTGGTTGTTTGCATTTATTTGTTCAGTTTTCAAAGGTCTACTTTATTTAACTAACAACTCTTAAATCTTACACTAGATTCAATCGATTGTCAAGTATTTTTATGTCTCAGCGACTTTTTTATAATAGCAAATCCATCTTTTTTTGTCAACACTTTTTTAAAATATTTTTTCAAAAAAGTTATCTAAATCTGTCTGAATCAAGCAGCTATCTTTATCATCTCTCAAAGACATTGGCTAGTATATCAAGTTTCTAGCCCTTCGTCAACTAAAAAATAGAAGTTTCTTAAAGTTTGCTTTTATGTTGTTTATAAGCGTGCGTATTTCTACAAAACGTAAAAATATACCGAAAAGAACGAACATTAACCGATAAATTGATTATTTATTTCGATAATTAGCGAATATTCCTGATTTATCAGTAAAATTTTTTGGTAAATTTCTTGATATTTTTTTCTTTTCGGGCCAATTTTTGCTAAAATAAGGCTAGTGATAAGTCTAAAATAAGTGAGTAAAATCTACTTACTTCTATATATTATGTTAGGAGGCTTTTTTGTATGAAAATTTTAGTAGCTGATGATGATAAGGAAATTGTAGAACTATTAAGTATCTATTTACAAAATGAAGGCTATGAACCAGTCAAAGCCTATGATGGCAAAGATGCCTTAAGTAAGGTACGCACAAATCCTGATATTGAGCTTTTGATTTTAGATATTATGATGCCTGAAGTCGATGGTATGCAAGTGGTGAAAGCTTTACGTAAAGAGTCACAAATTCCGATTATTATGTTAACTGCAAAATCAACGGATATGGATAAGATCAAAGGGCTTGTAGCGGGTGCCGATGATTATGTCACTAAGCCATTTAATCCTTTAGAAATTATGGCGCGCGTGAAGTCTCTATTAAGAAGAACGAAAATGCAAGTCAAGGCCAACCAACCTGAAATTTTAGAGGTGGCTTCCTTAGTAATTAATCGAGATTCTCATGAGGTAAAAACGATTAGCGGCAAAGAAATTCAATTAACGGCTTTAGAATTTGGCATTTTATACTTACTTGCTTCTCATCCGAATCGTGTCTTTAGTGCAGACGAAATCTTTGAACGTGTCTGGAAACAAGAAAGTATTGTTTCTGCTAAGACGGTCATGGTGCATGTCAGTCATTTACGCGACAAGATTGAAGAAGCCACTGGTGGCGAAAAGATTATCCAAACTGTTTGGGGTGTAGGGTACAAGATAGATGCAAAATAAGAATGCTAACACCTTACATGACAATAAAAAAATCGTACTCACCTCCAAAGAAATCAGTGAATTATTTGCCGAGGGAATTGTAACAGTCATTTTATTACTACTATTAAATGTCTCGTTACTGGTCATTCTTTCAGCAATCATTAAAAGTTCGCCGAATCTGCAAGACGCTATCTTTGAAACGAAATTTATCTTCTCGCAAAATTTAGATAATGATCTATTTTGGAGTGGCCGCAACTTTTTGATTCCAATCTTTCTTGTGATAGATGCTTTGGTGCTCTATTGGCGGCTACATCGGCGGTATAAACAAATGCAGCTGCGCCATATTATTAGTGAGTTGCACTATATCGCTGAAGGGAACTATGATTATCGGATTCCTTTTGAACTGAAGGGAGATTTAAATCGGATTATTCAAAGTATCAATGGTCTTGTGGATAGTACCATGATGGCGATTGAAGAAGAGCGCAAAATCGAGCAATCTAAAGACGAATTGATTACCAATGTAAGTCACGATATTCGTACACCACTGACTTCGATTATTGGCTATTTAGGTTTAATAGAAGATAAGCAATATCATTCAGAAGAGGAATTGTTGAAATATACGCACACCGCCTTTATGAAAGCCAAACAGATGAAATCCTTAGTGGAAGATTTGTTTGAATATACGAAGGTTCGCCAATCTAGTGTGCCGATTTACTACATTACTTTTGATATGGTGCAATTAGTCGAGCAGCTAGCCGTCGATTTTGAACTGGAAGCGGCGAAAAAAGGCATCGAGATTATCGTACAGGCCAATCAAAAACAAATCATGATGGAAGGCGATACCGAAAAAATTGTCCGCGTCTTTAATAATCTGATTTCCAATGCTTTAAAATATGGTAAAGGTGCTACCCAAATTGTCGTGGAACTAGAGCAAATTAGTCAGGAAGTCATCATTACGGTAAAAAACAACGGCCAAATGATTCCACAAAAATCACTGGAACAACTATTTGACCGCTTTTATCGGGTGGAAGAATCGCGCTCACAAGAAACAGGCGGCACAGGATTAGGGTTAGCCATCGCCCAAAGTATCATCGCTTTACACGGCGGCTATATCTATGCCAAATCCAACCCAGAGTGGACGAGTTTCATCATGCATCTTCCTATTAAAAAAGGGAAAGTCAAAAAATAAATACATGCAGTCATTCTTTTTGGGTGGCTGCGTTTATTTTTTGCACAAATTTGCCAAAACACTTGCAAAATCTAAAATTTAAGCTACAATAAGCGTAAATAGATTTCCTGGAAAGACTAGTAGTTATTGACTCCTTTTTAGAGAGCAGTTGGGTGGTGCAAAACTGTATGGAAGATAGCGAATCCACTTTCTGATAGGACTCGCAAAGAAATTTGTGACGGCTCGCAACCGTTATCCTGTACAAAGTGTAGTATGTAGATACTAAATTTAGGTGGCACCGCGTAATTTACGTCCTAAAGTGTAAGAGATTTTCTTATGCTTTAGGGCTTTTTTGTTTACTGCCCCTATGACTTTGTGGATGAGAAGATAAAAAAATTTTTGGAGGGATTTTGATGTTAGATATTAAAATGATTCGTCAAAATGTAGCCATGGTTAAAGAAAAACTAGCTACCCGCAATGTCGACGAAGCAAAAATCAATGAATTTGTCGCTTTAGATGAAAAACGACGCGCAGAATTAGTCAAAGTAGAAGAGTTGAAAAAACTTAGAAATAACGTATCTGGTGAAATTGCGCAATTAAAACGCAATAAAGAAAATGCCGATGACAAAATTGCGCAAATGAAAAAAGTCGGTGAAGAAATCAAAGCTTTGGACGAACAAATCGCCAAAATCGACGAAGAACTAACCGCCATCGCCACGACTTTGCCAAACTTACCACATGAAAGTACACCAATTGGTAAAGATGAAGATGATAATGTCGAAGTTCGCCGTCATGGTAGCGTGCGTGCATTTGACTTTGAACCAAAACCTCATTGGGAAATCGCTGAAAACCTTGGTATTTTAGACTTTGAACGTGGGGCTAAGGTGTCTGGTAGTCGTTTTGTCTTTTATAAAGGGTTAGGTGCCCGTTTGGAAAGAGCGATTTACAACTTTATGCTCGATGAACACGGCAAAGAAGGATATACCGAAGTCATCCCCCCTTATATTGTAAATAGCCATTCAATGTTTGGGACTGGACAATTTCCTAAGTTTAAGGAAGATGTTTTCCAATTAGCCAACACGGATTTGACTTTGATTCCAACGGCTGAAGTGCCATTAACCAACTATTATAATGGCGAAATTTTAGAAGAAGCGGATCTACCTGTTTACTTTACAGCTTTAAGCCCTTCTTTCCGTTCAGAAGCTGGTAGTGCCGGTCGTGATACGCGTGGTTTGATTCGTTTGCACCAATTTAACAAAGTCGAAATGGTGAAATTAACGAAACCAGAAGAATCTTACAATGAATTAGAAAAAATGACGCAAAACGCTGAAAATATCTTGCAAAAATTGAACTTGCCTTACCGTGTTGTAGCCTTATCAACTGGTGATATGGGATTCTCTGCGGCTAAAACCTATGACTTAGAAGTATGGATTCCAGCGCAAGATACGTATCGCGAAATCAGTTCTTGCTCAAACTGCGAGGACTTCCAAGCAAGACGCGCCATGATTCGTTACCGTGATGAAAATGGTAAAGTGCAATATGTCCACACATTGAATGGTTCAGGGCTAGCTGTTGGTCGTACGGTTGCGGCTATCTTGGAAAACTACCAAAACGAAGACGGTAGCGTGACCATCCCTGAAGTCTTAGTTCCATACATGGGCGGCGTAACAGTTATCAAATAAGGTTGTGAGGCAGCTTGATTAGACATGAAGAAATTCGTGTGCTTACCTACCACTGCAAAAATCGGATGAAAGGAGATTTTTGCAAGTGGTAGGGCGAATTTCACAATGTCTAGCTGCCGAACACCGTGAATAAGGTTGTGAAGCGACTCGGTCAGCCACGAGCGGATAAGTTTGTCCAGAACGTCGGGAAAGTCCGAGAAGTAAAGACTTTCCCAGACGGGCTGGCTTATACGCCGAAGTGGCTAGTCGCTGAACACCGTCAAATAAGTTGTGACGTACAAAAATAAAGCGAATAGCCCTCTTAAGTTATATTCTTAAGAGGACTATTCGCTTTTTGAATTAATACTAACTAGTTATAACATGTTTAATGTTCAGATGCTCCAGAAGTGGCATCAGCTTGCCCCCCAGCTTGTGACGCTCCAGAAGTGGCATCGGCTGACGGCATTGTTGCTACTTTGCCACCTGCTAGATACTGACCGGTTTCTTGTAAATACCAATCTAACCATGGCTTAAAGTTAAAGACAATTTCATTAATTCCCGCAAAAGAACCATCTGGATAATACATCGCTTGATAGTTATGCGTATTGATAATGCCTTCTGGGGAACCTGGCACAATAGTCCGTACATATTCTTGGTTTCCATTACGTAAAGTTCCTACTACCCACTCTACATTTTTCATCCGATTTGCAGGCAAAGAATTATGAACTGTTGATAGTCGATTACCCACTTGACTTGGCACACGTTTAGCCAACATAGTATCTGGATCTTGATGACTAGCATTATAGTATAAAAATTGATTATTATCATCAGAATAAGTTAATTCAAATGGCATAGCTTTTAAAAACATATTTAATTGATTTACGGTTAATAAGCCATTATCTAACTTCACATAAGTATCTCCTGAAACAGCTCCTGTTAATTCGGCTGCTTTTTCTAACCAATCTGGGTCATCTGGATCAATTTCAGTAATCGTAGTAGCAATTGGATGAGAAGCAGTTAAATCTTCTGGTTCAATTGGTTTAGGTTTTTTTAAATGACTAACTACATCCACATATTTTACAAAATTATCTAAACAACTTTCTAAAAAATTCACTGTTCCTTCGTTAATGATATTCCCCTCGTTATCAAAGGCTTCTTTGGCTTTTCCTAATAAGAATTCATTACCTGGTAAAGTATATGCATTGACCCCAGGAGCATCTAAAATTTTTCGTAAATGAACTTGGGCACGAGAAGTTCCTTGATCATAATAAGAAGCCCCCACAATCATTACTGGTTTACTTTCAAATGGATGAACCTTATAAGATAGCCATTCTAAAACACTCTTTAAGGCTGCAGTAATTGTGTGATTGTGTTCAGGAGTTGCAATAATCACACCATCTGCTCGGGTAATTTTATTATAAAGATATCTTAGTTGGAAGCTCTCTTGCCAATCTTCATCTTGATTAAACATTGGTACTTGATCAATTTCCAATAATTCTAATTCAAATTTTGTTTTAAAGTGACGACGAATAAATTCTAATAACTTACGATTATATGATAGTTCTGCATTCGAACCGACAATACCGACAAATTTTTTCATGAAAGTATACCACCTTTTCTACAAGTTTTCCCAATCAAAGTTTTCTGCATCTTTTTTCAAAGCTTCTTTGGCATGAACCATTTTTTCATTCACTTTTATAAATAAGCGGAAATCAGCAAACAAGCCTTCTAACTTATGAATGGTATCTAGATCGATTAAATCCCCATTTTCATCAAATGCTTGTAATGAATGAGCCAATAGAAATTCTGAACTAGGCATAATTGTCGCATTGATTTCTGGTGAATCAAGAATTTGACGTAACTGTGCTTGTGCTCTTGAAGATCCTAATGTTCCGTAAGAGGCACCAGTAATCATCACAGGTTTATTTAATAATGGATGAATCCCATAAGATAACCAAGCCAAAGCACTCATTAACACCGCTGGAATAGAATGATCGTATTCAGGGGTCCCAATAATCACGCCATCCGCTTCTTCAATCTTTTTGGCAATTTCTGACACACTAGCAGGCACTTTACGATTGGCAGGTTTATTAAAAATCGGTAAATCTTTAATTTCTACCAACTCGATACTTGCTTGTTTTGCAAAATGTTTTTGCATATATTCTAATAATTGTCGATTCGTTGAACGTTTTGAATTCGTTCCTACAATACCAATTAACTTCATAAAAAAGCCTCCTTAAATATTTATCTATTTGGATAGTAAAAAGATTTCAATCCTGAAGAAAGATATACCTGATTTTCTTGATCTACAATAATTCCTTCAAGTTCTGGATGCTGCTCAATCACTGCTAATGCCTCTGAAATAGGTAAACCAAACAAACGACTTGTCCATATTTCACAGGTTAAGGATTGGTTTGCAACAATCGTCAAACTGGCCATCCGCGTTTCAAAAGGAAATCCTGTTTGCGAATCTAGCAAATGATGATACCGCTTTCCATCAACCATCAAAAAACGCTCATAAATACCTGAAGTGACTACAGATTGATTTTCAATTGCTAATATTCCTAAATGTTGGTGACGTGGCTTTTGTGGATGTTGAATACCTACATACCATTTGCCATTTTCACGTTTTGGATTAGGACCAAAAGCTAAAAAGTTACCACCTAAATTAATCATCGCACTATGGCATTGTTTTTTCAATTTAGCCATTAAATAGTCAGCAATGTAACCCTTAGCAAGTGCCCCTAAATCAATTTCCATCCCTTTTCGTGCTAAAAATACCGTTTGCTGTTGTGAATCTAAAATGATTTGTTCACTGTTGAGCAATGGTAAGGTCGCAAAAATCTCTGTTGGTGTAGGGAGTTTCGCTTGTTTAAAACCAATACGCCACAATTTCACTAAAGGACCAATAGCAATATTCAAATGGCTAGGTTGTGCCAAACTATGCTGCTTGCCAATTGAAATCAACGAAAAAAGCGCTGGACTCACAGCCACTGGACAAACTCCTGCTAAGTGATTTAATTGCATTAATTCAGAGGTTTCTTGATTGGCTGAAAAGCATTGATTTAAAGCTAATAATTCATCTGTTATATTTATGAATATTTTTTCACAATCTAAATCAGAATCTATCCATAAATCAATAAACGTGCCCATCATCCTCCATTGCTTAGATGCTTGCATTCTGTCACATCCTTCTTTTTACGTGTAGTTATGATATCGGTTTCTAAGGGAAATTGCAAGCAAAATATTTCACAGAGTGAACTATTATTGTTTATTAGCCAATACGTCAGATGACAGCTTATGCTTATCCAAAATTCGTTATTATCATTGAAAATATTTTGAAAAATTTTCAGTCTAAAGTCCCATTGTATTCATCTTTCAAACATGATAAGTTTAGAATATATGTGAAAGTGAAAAATCAATTAGTTTTTTATTTCACAGAATTGAAGGGAAAAAGGGGTTGGGAAAATGGCCGAAAATTCAAATGAAAAAACGACAAATTCTAGAAGACAACGCCGAGAAGTCCAACTAGAACATAGAAAGCATAAAACGGGTTGGATGTGGCACTTACCTTTAGCGTTGATTGTTCTGGGGATTGCCTTTTTAATCGTGTTTATCTGGCATAACAAAGACCAGCAAAAAGTCGATACCTTTGAAACGGCTCAAAAACAACTGATTAAACAGCAACGAATAGCTGATTTTAGTGAAGAAAAAGTTCAAGAAAAACGCTTATACACCGTAACTTTCCATCCGAAAAATGAAAAATTCACGAAAGAACAACCTTTAATAGAAGAAAAATTCCAAGAGATGAAGGTCGCTTTCCAGAAAAAACATAAAATTGATGCGGGTACAACTTGGATTAAAAAAATCGAAAAGCATGTCTTAAATCCAAAAATGAATAAAATTGTGCTCTCTAGCCAATTTTTCACATGGAATCAAGACAAGGAAAAATTTCATGAACAACCACTGCAACAGAGTGCGCTTTTGCTTTCAAGTGAAACGGGACAGATACCAAGCGCAAAGCAAATCATTGGTAGTGAAGAAAATTTATTGACGATTAAACCTATTGTCCAACAACAAATTCTCGAACAGGTAAAAAATCCTGACCAAGTCGTCGATGAAGTCTTGAATTTACCAAATCTCAATATGGAACAAAAAATGAAAATTCAGGATAATCAATTAAATATTACTTTAGCGAAAAAAATTGGCGATTTGAAAACTGTCAACGTGCCACTTAATCTTGTTTTGCCATATATCGACCAAAATTATGCGCTCGGACAAACACAAGAGCAACTGCCTGGCCTCGATCCGAATAAAAAGTACGTTGCTTTGACTTTTGATGATGGACCCAAAGCGCAAACCACCAATCAATTGTTAGATATTTTAGCAGCCCAACAAGTTAAAGCCACTTTCTTTATGTTAGGAAGTAGCGCACGTCAATATCCTGAAGTGGTGAAACGGGCCGCAAGTGAAGGTCATGAAATCGGTAACCACTCTAATGTGCATAATAATTTACGTTTGATGACTCCAGATGCAATCAAAACGGATATCCATGAAGCCGATAAGTCCATTTATCTAGCAGGTGGACAGCTACCTAAGATTTTACGTCCGCCATATGGTGCGATTAATAGCCAAGGTGCACAGGTTATCGACAAGGCCATCATCCAGTGGAATATTGATTCTCGTGACTGGGAGCTAAGAAATACACCACTGATTGTGCAACATGTCTTACAAACGGTACAGCCTGGTTCGATTATTTTGATGCATGATATTTATCAGTCTAGCGTTGATGCGGTCACCCCGATTATCGAACAATTAAAGGCACAGGGCTATGAGTTTGTTACGGTTGACCAGCTATTGCAGTATCAAGACAAACCTCGTATGCAATACTTTAGCCAAGACGATGCCCGTGCTGTATAAACTAACAAATCCTAGCCTACATGCAAAAAGTAGACTAGGATTTTTTGATTTGCTCTATCCGCTCGTGGCTGACCGACCCGGCTCACAACCTTTTATTAATCTGTGTTCGCCGGGTAACTCCTGTGTATCTAAGCCGCCTTGGCTAGGAAAGTCTTTAACCTTTCGGACTTTTCTGCCAATTCGGATCTTAGCTGCTTGGAGTTGACCGACCCGGCTCACATCTTTGTTTTAAAATTCGGCGGAGTAGTTTGGTGCTTCTTTGGTGATTTGGACATCGTGTGGGTGAGATTCGCGTAAGCCATTGCCACTCATACGTACAAATTGGGCATTTTCACGTAAAGCTTCTAAATTAGCGGCTCCGACATAACCCATACCAGCTTTTAGTCCGCCAATCATTTGGAAGATAATGTCGGCTACACTACCTTTGTAAGCGACACGGCCTTCAATTCCTTCTGGGACAAGTTTATTGGCTTCGTTCACGCCACCTTGGAAGTAACGGTCACTTGAACCTTTTTCCATCGCCCCTAATGAACCCATCCCGCGGTAAGTCTTGAAGCGACGACCTTGGTAGATTTCGAATTCACCTGGAGATTCATCGGTACCAGCTAACATACTTCCTAGCATCACCGCAAAACCACCAGCAGCTAAAGCTTTCACGATATCACCTGAGTACTTGATTCCTCCATCGGCAATGATTGCTTTTCCATATTGACGAGCCACACTAGCCGCATCGTAAATCGCTGTTAATTGTGGCACACCGACACCCGCAACGATACGAGTCGTACAAATAGAACCAGGTCCGATTCCGACTTTGACAACATCGACACCGGCATCATATAAAGCCTTCGTACCTTCTGCAGTCGCTACATTTCCGGCAATTAAAGTCGCTTCAGGGAAAGTTTCGCGGATTTCTTTAATCTTGCGTAAAACCCCTGCACTATGACCATGCGCAGTATCAATTACAATCGCATCGGCACCGGCTTGTAACAACGCTTGGGCACGCTCAAAGGTATCGCTTGTAACCCCAACAGCTGCGGCCACTAATAAACGACCATGTTCATCTTTAGCTGCATTTGGAAATTCAATCACTTTTTCAATATCTTTAATCGTAATTAAACCACTTAGACGACCTGCTTCGTCCACGATTGGTAATTTTTCAATTTTATGTTGTTGTAAAATCTTTTCGGCATCTTTTAGTGAAGTTCCGACTGGCGCTGTCACTAGATTTTCTTTCGTCATGACTTGTTCAATGGCAATCGAATAATCTGTCACAAAACGCATGTCACGGTTGGTAATGATACCGACTAATTTGCGGTTTTCCAATGTTTCAACAATTGGCACCCCACTAATGCGATATTTACTCATCAAGTGTTCTGCATCACTGACTAAATCTTGTGGTGTTAAGAAGAATGGATCAATGATAACGCCACTTTCTGAACGTTTTACCTTACGAACTTCATCTGCTTGAGCTTCGATGGACATATTTTTGTGAATAACCCCTAATCCACCTTGACGCGCCATTGCAATCGCCATTTTGCTATCAGTGACGGTATCCATACTTGCACTAATAATAGGAATGTTCAACTTAATATTTTTCGCAAGTTGCACGCTCATATCGACATCATTTGGCAAGACGTGACTTTCTGCTGGGATAAGCAAAACATCATCGAACGTTAATCCTTTTTTCGCGAATTTAGTCTCCCAATTTGACATTTCTTCACACACCTCGTTTAATAAATTTTTGATTGATTTTATGTCAAACAATCGTGATTTTCAGCGATTGGTCCGGCATAAAAATTTGGATATTTTTAATGATGAACATAACAAAAAAACCAAGAGAAGTCAAGGATTCTGACTAGATTCTCATCAAATTGCTAAGGTTGGGGGGAATTTATCGCTCATTTCATCAATCATTTGTCGCTCATTTTCTGACCATTCTTCCATAGACACAGCGCAAAAACACCTGCAAGCACGAAACTTACAGGTGTTTGTGTCTATTCGTTTATAAGATTTTGATTACGATAATAAATCCACGCTTCAACGACCAAGGCCAAAATAGCAATCATAAATACAACACGAACGCCAAAATACTGGGCTAGGCTACTCATGACTAGAGTAAATAAAGAAAAACTAAGCGTACTAATCACTTCTAAGGCAGCATATAGATGGACCAACTGATTTTCTGCCACCGCTGATTGAAGTAAGACGGTTTCCGGAATTTCTTTCAATTGTGAGAAAAAGCCAATCCCCACTGAACAAATAAGAAAAATCCAAACATTCGCACTCACTAAGCCAATCAACGTCATACTCGCAGCAAAAAGTAACGCCAGAATAATACTCTTACACTTTTTGTCACTCACCTTTTCAGCATAGCGATAAATCAAAGCACCACCTAAAATGATGCCCAGTGAATAAGTCGTGTTGATATATCCCCAATAATGCTCATCTTGATGCAAAATCTGCGTAACGAAAACCAAAATAATTGAGGAAACCCAAATGCTATTGGCTAAAATTTCGAACAAATTACAACCGACCACCACACTCAATGTCTTGTTTGTAAAAATGAAGCGCCATCCTTTTGTCACACTTTGCCAACTGGTCTCATTTTCGATAACCTCACACTGGGCAGTAGGCAAAACAAAGGATAGGATGCTCGCCAACAAATACAACGCAAAAATAACCCACAAACTTCCTATTAGATGCAAATAACCATACAAGATACCACCTAAGGACCAGCCGACAACCGAAATTATCTCACTAATGGTCGCAAACAAGGCATTTCCTCTAGCTAAATCCGTCAAGTAGGTCGGAATTAAAGCAGAACTCACCGGCTGCGCAAAACCATCAAAAATCGAAATCCCTACAATACAAATGTAAACAATGGCAATAGGATAAGCACAAATGTTTAAACTAACGACCAATAAGAGTAAAAGTAGCGTCTTAGCCAGTTGCGTAAAACTCAACACTTGATTCATAGGAAATTTTTTGGTCACTAATGGCACCAAAAAGCTGGCGATAAAAGCACTTAAACCAATTAATACAGGAATGACGGTGGTAGCCATCACAGAATGCGTGACTAAATAAATATCCGCTATCAAACTTAAGCGTAAAAAAACATCAGCCAAGTTAGCTAGCGATTGCGAAGTTACTAAAAGATAAAATGAACGAAACACGAAAAATCTCTCCTTTAATCATAGATGATCAGGCGAAATTTAGCATCTCTAGCTTTTTTGGCTATTCAATTCAATGAGACAAGCGAGCTAGCAATACCGTTCGCCTGTTATAGTTCGATGTTTCGTATCTTACATTTAGCTTCTTCCTCTCTGTTTTACTATCACTTTTTTGTTGTTTTAAGCGTATCGTAATTTTTTCACAATGTCAATATAAAAATGAAAATTTGATGAGATTCAGTTAGACTATCTTGATTCATTTTTATAAATATAAAAGCACATAAATAAACACCTACAAGCACAAAACTTACAGGTGTTTTCATTTTTATTGAATAAGCTTTATGATACTTTCTAATATCTTTGAAAAAATCCTCCACTCGTGGCTGACCGAGTCGCTTCACAACCTTATCCACGGTGTTCAGCGACTAGCCACTTCGGCGTATAAGCCAGCCCGTCTGGGAAAGTCTTTACTTCTCGGACTTTCCCGACGTTCTGAACAAACTTATCCGCTCGTGGCTGACCGAGTCGCTTCACAACCTTTTATTTCAATGCGATAATTTGGTCATAGTGGGCTTTTTGGTCGATGTGGTGAGCGATTTCGATAATGGTTAGTGGTAAGCTCAAAATCAATTCGTGGACTTTTTTGGCGTTTTCTGGGTCAAGGGAGGCCGTGGCTTCATCAACTAAAAGTACTTCCTTTTGACGCAGTAACGAACGCGCAATCTCTAGGCGAATCTTCTGCCCACCGGAGATATTTTCACCGTTATTTTCGATTTTTACATTTAAAATATCTTCAAACTCCGAAGTTAAACCTACTTGATCGAGTGCTTTTAGCATTTGTTCATCGGTAAAATCAGAACCTAACGCTAAATTGTAACGGATGGTCTGATTAAATAAATGCGGGCTTTGTGAAATCAAGCCAATATTAGCCGCAAAATTGTCCACTGTCTGACCATTTTTTTCACGGAAAATAATTTGTCCCTCATCCAACGTTTCATCGCCTAAAAGCATCGCAAAGAAGGTTGATTTCCCACAACCACTTGGACCAGTTAAGAGATATTTTTTGCCGCGTTCAAAGACGTGTGAAAAATGCGTAAACAAAGTACGTTCGCCAAAACTTTTCGCTAAATCTTGCACTTGTAATTGTGAAAATTAGGCATTTGCAGCTGGATGAACAATCAGAGGGGTCTCTTCTAATGCAAAGATTTCGACAAATTTATCTTTGACGGAATTACTTGCTCTAAGCTGATTATAACAGTCAATCGCTTCACCTATGCTAGTACCAAAAGATCTAGACGCTACAAACATCGCCACCAAACTCGCCATCGTTACACCAGAAACACCCAAACTTTGAAGATAAAAGCCGATAAACAATGGTAAGACTTGAGCGATAAACCCAACTAAACCTAAAACAAATTGTGCCCCTTTACGGATGATACTCGCTTTTTTTCGCGCATTTTCATAAGCGACTGTTGCGTCATTCACTTGTGAAAAAGCAGCATCCAAAGCTTGATTCATGCGTAAAGTTTGCTGACCATTCATCGCGTCCATGATTTTTGATAGCAAGGTACTACGAGTCGTCGATTGTTTGCCCCCTAATTCGTCAATTTTTTTATCAAAGGCGTGACGAACAAAAATCGATAGTGTTGCACAAACGATAAATAACGCACCTACAATGACATTTTGATATAACAAATACGCAGACAACACGATAATGAATTGTATTCTCACTAGTACCAATAATGCCATGGTCATATATTGTTGAAAGAAGAATTCGACATCTTGCGTTAAAATAGCAATTTGCTCGTCTTCAGTATAGGCATGCTTGCGTGTCGTGAGTAGCTGATACAGTTTCACTCGCAACTCGCCCGTACGATAGACCATATAATAATTGCTCAACAGATTATCCGCTAACATCAAAGCATAAAGTAAAAGATAAACGCACAAACCATAGAGGATAAAACTCCAGACTTGCTGTATTCCTTGTGCGTGTTCAAGCGTGAAAAGTCGTTTTAAAATCAAAGGTTCACACAAAATACACAGCGTTGAAATAAAGCCTAATAGTATTAAAAGCGCTACAACCTTTTTTCCCATAATTTTGACAAACATCTAAGCCACCTCCCAATCAATCACTGCATCATATACACTTAAATCGTCTACATAATGCGCCACTTCGATAATCATAATTGGTAGTGAAAGTAAGAGTTGACGGACTTTACGTGCATTTGCTAGATCGAGTGCCGCAGTAATTTCATCGGCGAGTAGGATATCTTTTTGCCGCAATAAAAAGCGTGCAATCTCTAGACGTACCCGCTGACCGCCAGAAACATTTTTCCCATTATCTTCCACTTGAAAATCTAAACCTTCAGGAAATTCTTGATCCAATCCGACTTGTTGTAAGAGCGTTAACAATTGCTCCTCTTGAAAATTTTGACCAAGGCTGAGGTTTTCGCGGATAGTCGCATTGAATAGATACGGATTTTGCTGAATCATCCCGACATTTTGCGTAAAGTCTGTAAAGGAGTGCTGTGAATCATCATAAACTGCAATCTTCCCTGCATCAAGGGTTTCTTCTTTACTAATGAGCTTGAGTAAGGTACTCTTACCACTACCACTTGCCCCACGAATTAAATAATGCTTGCCGGCTTCAAAAGTATAGTTAAAATCCTGTAAAATACATTTTTTATCAAAGCTTTTCGCAACATCCGTACAGACCAAACGTTGAAGCTGTTCGACATAATTCGTTTGTGGGCTTTCTGGGACTTCATCGAGCACTGCATAGACTTTTTCTGTCGTGCTTTTCGCTTCTTGAAAGGCTAACAGCGAGTACATCATCGTTTGTAATGGATTCGTTAGCGTACCTGAAGCAATAAACATCGCCACGAGTGCTGCAAAATTCGTTTCTTCAAAAAAGTGAGGGAACAAAAAGTATAAGGCAATCGGTACTACTCGACCTAAAAACATGGTAATCCCATTAAAGAAAAATAGAAAATTATAGATATATTAGTATTTCGCACGTTTACTTTCATAATCCATAATCTGCGTTTTCATATCGGCAAATGTCGCTTGATTGGATTGATTATGTAAAATGGTGCCTCGGCCTTTCACAAAATCCATCAATTGCGCCATCACCTCGTTACGGGCAACCCCTTGCGCTTCACCGACTTTTTCCGTATAGCTATTTAGCAATAATTGTGGCAGTGGTCGCAATAAAGAAAGAATAACAAATAGTAGACCGAGTTTCACATTTTGTAAGATAAGATAACCTGACACTGCACAAAAACTAAGTAGCATGGCAACAAATTTAAACACTTCTTCTACATAGTAATCATGGAAAAATTCGACATCTTGGCTCAAAAGATTAATGGCATCGGATTTGGCTGCTTTTTCATTGGCATATAATTTCCGTTGCACCAATTGTCGACGAATATTGACCAAAGCTTCTTGTGTGGCTTCAGAGGTTACTACATCGGATAGATACTGCAAACCATTAAAAAGCACATACACACCTAGACCAGATAATGTCAACTTCAATAACGAAGCCATGTCTGTTAGCTGATTTGTATTTAACACTTTGTCAATGACGATGGGCGAAACTAACCCCCAAAAGGCGCCGAGAACTGCCATGACGAAGAAGCCTAAGCGCCAGCGATGTATATAACGAAATAACCGCATAAAAACACTCCTTTTTTCTGTTTTCTTCACTTTAACGTAGATGGAAGAATCGTTTAAAAATTTCCCATATATGC
The DNA here is from genome assembly GCF_000407565.1 of Enterococcus cecorum DSM 20682 = ATCC 43198. Classification (GTDB taxonomy): domain Bacteria; phylum Bacillota; class Bacilli; order Lactobacillales; family Enterococcaceae; genus Enterococcus_E; species Enterococcus_E cecorum. The sequence goes on along the minus strand of NZ_ASWI01000003.1, from coordinate 214,027 downwards.
AAGTTAGTATTTTCAGACAATTCTTATTATGCTCTCATCATACCGTATCGCCATTTGGATTACAATCGTTTTCTAAAAAAACAAATCGCAACAGTTTCTCCTTACAAAAAACTGTTGCGACTCGTTATTTCACAATTTCAAATTTCCCGTTTTTTAAGCACCACACACGATCAAAAAGTGAAAGTAAGTCTTTGTTTTGGTGAATAGTTAATAACACGGTTCCTTCATCATTTAGTACTTTAAGCAACTCTTTTTTTAATTGTTCTGCATCCATCGCTGAAAAAGGTTCATCTAAAATTAAGAATGGCGATTGATGATTTTGTTCCCTTGATAGATACATTCTTTGTTTTTCTCCACCGGAAAGGTTAATAATATTTTATACTATTTACAACTCTCTAAGAATATATCCCATATATGCAATCTAGCTATCACTACCCAACATTTTAGCTAATTCTTCTTCAAATGAACTGGCAATATTATGACAATCTACCATTTTTAATCCAGCAATAATCTTTTTCATTTCGATAATCGCGTTATCCTCTCCATCTTTTTTATATCTGAGCATTTGTTTGGCAAAATAAAAGTAATAACGTTCATAAATTTCTGTTTCCTTAAAAAAGGTCATTTCTAGTTGTTTTTCAAAATAATGTGCATCTAACCATTTATTTCGTTCAATACACGTAATGAAAGCATTTAAATTCATGGAAGCAATAATTCTTCTATTACTTGGGATTTCTTTATAAAAATCCGTTCGACGATTCATTTCTTTTAACAGCATCATACTCATTTCATGATTTAAAGCGAATAATAAGTTAGAGAAAATCAACAATTCATACTCTCCCCAATAATCCACTACGAATAGGTAATCAACAATATAATCAATATCTTTTTGAGTATATAATTTTTCCTTAGTTAAATCCGATAAATATATTTTAATAATGGTAGTATTCAACTGTTGAAATATTTTAACTTCTCGTTCCATTTCCTGTTGCTCACTTAGTAATTTTTGTAAGCCATGAATATCTTTAGTTATAAATAATGTTTGTATCTGAACCCATAATCTATTTATCTCATCTATTTTAAAATCATTTGTTGTATACATGAACTCATTGATGGGCATTTTGATTTTTCGTAAAGCCTTAATAAATTTTGTTATTGTTAAATCGCTTTCTCCTTTTTCAAATCTAGATAACTGTGAAGTAGATAAACCACTTTCAGCAATATCTTTTAGACTCAGCCCTCTTGCTTCGCGATAAGTTTTAAAAATTTCTCCATAGTTCTCCATAATATCCTACTCCTTGCATATATAGGATAAACAAAAACTTACTAGGTAATCCCTTTACTCATTTAGCTGCAATATCTTATTTAAATGTTCCTCAAAATTTTCAGCTAGGTGAACACTTCCAGCAAGTTTCATCGCCTTGATTACATCGTATAATTGTCTTAACGCTTTTTCATCTTTATTCTTTTTATAATCATGGAACGCTTTAGCATAAATAAATACAAGACGTTCATAGATTTCTGTTTCTTTAAAATAAGTTTCCTTAAGTTGTTGTTCAAAATACTGTGCTTCTATCCATTCTGAATTTTCTACGCAAAAAATATACGCGTTGACATTCATGGAAGCAATTAAAGTTCTATTTTGAGGAAGTTCTTTATAAAAATCTGTTCGCCGATTCATTTCCCTCAACAAAGTTAAATTTGTCATTTTATTAAATACTTTAATAGAGTTAGCAAATATTAGTAGTTCATTTCTTCCCCAATACGCTACACTAAATAGATAGTCTGCTAAATCTTCAACATCTGCTTCATTAAATAACTTTTCTCCAGATAACCCATTGATACTAATCTTGATGAGTAGGATCCTAATTTTTTGCATAGTTAGATTATTGCTTGTAGCACTTTCTTCATCTGATAACATCTTTTTCAAACTATCAATATCTCTATTTGCTGTATATTGTTGAATTTTGTATAACAATTCATTCAATTCATCTCGTTTAAAATGATTTGCTGTATACATAAATTCATCTATCGGCATATTGATTAATTGGATGGCATGCATGAATTTCGTAATCGTTAAGTCACTTTCACCATTTTCAAAGCGTGATATTTGTGAAGTGGATAATTCCTTACTGGCAATATCACGGAGTTTTAATTGCCTAGATTCTCGGTATTTTTTAAATATTTTGCCAAAATCTTCCATAAAAATTCCTCACTTGCATATTAGAGATAAAAATGTGGATGTATTGTCCATCTGATAAAGTGATAGAAAATAAGAAAGGATGTCTATTTGCTATGATAAAAAATGTCTTTCCTAAAAAAATATTTTATTCTCTATTTTTTATTATTTTGGATATTGCTATAGTAGTTGTTTCAAGATAATCTATATTTATCATGACACATATAGTTACTAGTTGAAGCTTTCACATATTTATAAATATATTTTTAATGCGCTTTCATCAATCCTTTTGACTACGCTCCTTTTATGAATTTATTATAATATGATTTTTTTATGATAACAATCATATTTTTATTTTTATCAAGCATTTGTTTATTATACTTGCATCAACTTATACTATTTTTCTCTTTACAAAAGCATGTAATAAATTGCAAAAAAAAAAACAGCCCACAAACATCTCTGAAAAAAAGACGTTTGTAGGCTGTTGATTGTTTCAATTAGTTATTTTTGACGAGTACGTGGGCTGGATAGGCTGCTGACGATATTGAATTTCTTCTTCAAATAGAAACGCAATCCTAAAGCAATGGCCCCTAAAATCATCATGATAATTGGATTTAAGATTGGCTGTGGAATCAAGGCACTTCCCATGATTACGACAAACCAAAGTAGGAAGCTTCCTACTAAAATGGCGATGACTTTGCCCCCACGAGGACGGTTTTTCACATCTGCACCAGGCATTTGGTATTGATAGACATAACGGTGCATCAGATAGAAGACCCAGCCCCCAACTGCTGCCGTACCAAATAACGTCAACACGCCATATGGTTGGGCTTGTCCTTTGCTAAACTGAGCAACCAGACCGATAAACAGACCGAATAATCCCAATAACAATAAGAAATTATCTAACCAAATCATCACTGATTGGCTATTTGGTTTGGCTTCTTCGGCTGGTTTATTAATAATCGCATCTGTACGCTCAGAAACAGTGCCAAACAATTGACGCGCAGTGACGCCACTTTTTTGTTCACGCACCAAAACTGGCAACATCTCATGTAAAACAACGGTTAATTCTTCTTCAGAGAGGTTTGCTGCGTTTAATGCTTTTTTCAAGTCAAAAATATATTGCTGATTACGCTTGGTGAGTTGTGTTTCTAACTCGCGGTTTTGTGCAACATATTCTCTAAGTGTTTCTACTTCCATCTACTTTCCAAGTTCCCCTTTCCAATTACTGAATAGTCAGTAAAGCGGATTCTTATCTACATTGTAACAAAATTTTAGTCTTTGTGATAGAACTTTTTTAAACGTTAAATCTAAAGAGCATAATATCGCCGTCTTGCACTTCGTAATCTTTACCTTCTAAACGGACACGACCAGCTTCTTTAGCCGCATGCATCGTCCCATAATGATCTAAGTCTTCAAATGATACGGTTTCTGCACGGATAAAGCCTCGTTCAAAGTCAGAGTGGATAATCCCTGCACATTGTGGCGCCTTCATGCCTTTTCTAAAGGTCCAAGCACGGACTTCTTGCTCACCGGCTGTAAAGTAAGTCGCTAAACCTAATAAATCATAGGCTGCACGAATTAATTGATCTAAGCCTGATTCTTCAATCCCCATCGCTTCTAAAAATTCAGCTTTGTCCTCTTCTTCTAACTCGGTAATTTCTTCTTCTGCCCGTGCACAAACAATGATGACTTCTGCATTTTCACTTGCTGCAAATTCCTTCACTTGTTTGACATACGGATTGTTCTCGCCATCTGCCACTTCATCTTCTGCCACGTTTGCCACGTACAAGACAGGTTTAGTTGTTAATAAGAATAGTCCTTTCACAATTTTTTGTTCTTCTTCGCTAAATTCAACACTGCGCGCAGACTTACCTTCTTCTAAGACAGGTTTGATTTTATCTAAGACCGCTAATTCAGCAACGGCATCTTTATCTTTGGTTTTCGCTACTTTGGCCACACGAGTATAGCGTTTGTTCACAGATTCCAAATCCGCTAGCACCAACTCTAAATTAATCGTTTCGATATCGGCAATTGGATCCACGCGACCTTCTACGTGGGTAATATTCTCATCATCAAAACAACGAACCACATGACAAATCGCATCCACTTGACGAATGTGGCTTAAAAATTGGTTTCCTAGTCCTTCTCCTTTACTTGCTCCTTTTACAATTCCGGCAATATCGGTAAATTCAAAGGTGGTTGGGACTTCTTTTTTCGGTTTGACTAATTCTGTTAATCGTTTCAAACGCCAATCAGGGACTTCCACCATGCCGACGTTAGGATCGATGGTCGCAAAAGGATAGTTCGCTGCTTCTGCGCCAGCTTTTGTAATTGCGTTAAATAAAGTAGATTTGCCGACATTTGGTAAACCTACAATTCCAGCAGTTAATGCCATTTTTATTGTTCCTCAGCTTTCACTAATATTTTCTTCATTTTTTTGGTAAATTCGCGTCTAGGCATCATGACGATATGCTCGCATCCTAGACATTTTATTTTGATATCGGCACCCATGCGAATGATTTGCCAACGATTCGTCTTACAGGCATGCGGTTTTTTCATTTCAACAATATCATTTAAATCAAACATACGCCTCACCTATTTCTTTTTTCGCTAATTTTTCACGGACTTTCATCAAGGAATAGCCTAGCAAATTGCTTCCTTGTTTTTATGAATCAAAATGAATATCCAAAATATCTAAAATACGGGTTAAATCATTTTGTGAAAGGTATTCGATTTCGATTTTACCTTTGCCGTTTTTCTCCTGGATAGCTACACTGGTGCCAAATTTATCCATCAAACGCTCTTCACTTTCACGTAAATAATACGGTTTTTCCTTCATCAAGCGCGGAATTTTTTTCTTCTCTTTGGCTTCATTCATCTCAGAAACTAGTTTTTCCAATTGACGGACAGTAAGATTTTCTTTGACGCAACGGTTGGCTAGTTTTAATAAATTGCTCTTATCTTTTAAGCCTAGTAGTGTGCGGGCTTGTCCCATCGATAGGCGCTCTTCTTGGACCATTTCTTTGACTAATTTTGGTAAAGATAACAAGCGCAAATAATTGGCGATATACGGACGACTCTTGCCTAAACGCTCAGCCACTTGCGCTTGCGTTAATTTCAAGTTTTTCATCAGCATATCATAGGCCTCGGCTTCTTCTAGCGGATTTAAATCTTCACGCTGCAAGTTTTCCAAGACCGCAATTTGCATCATCATCTCTTCGTCAAAGTCACGGATAATTGCAGGAATATCCGTTTTGCCCGCAAGTTTTGAAGCTCTAAAGCGACGTTCTCCGGCAATGATTTCATACCCTTTAATCTGTGAACGACGGACAATAATCGGTTGAAACACGCCAGAACGTTCGATGGAGTTGGCCAATTCTTTTAACGACTGCTCATCAAAAGTTTTTCGCGGTTGATAAGGATTTGGTCGCAATTCATTGAGCGGTAAGTCCAATACTTCTTCTTTTTTCACATCGACTTCTTCAATATCTTGGAATAACGCATCGATGCCACGTCCTAAACCTTTGCCTTTATTTTTCACGCGCTAACACTTCCTTTGCTAGAGCTTGATATACTTCGGCTCCTTTTGAACGAATATCATAATCGATAATGCTCAAGCCATGACTTGGTGCTTCTGAGAGTCTGACATTTCGCGGAATGACCGTTTCATACACTTTTTCCTGGAAGTAACGGCGCACTTCTTCGACCACTTCAGCTCCGAGATTGGTTCTGGCATCAAACATCGTCAACAAGACCCCTTCAATGGCCAAATCTGGATTGAAATGTTTTTGCACCAAACGAACCGTATTTAATAACTGACTCAAACCTTCTAAGGCATAATACTCACACTGTACCGGAATCAAAATGGAATCACTCGCGGTAAAAGCGTTGATGGTTAAATGACCTAAAGAAGGCGGACAATCAATCAAAATATAATCGTAATCGTCTTTAATTTCATCTAAGGCTAATTTCAAACGAGACTCACGCGCCATCATGGAAGTCAATTCAATTTCGGCCCCGGCTAATTGTAAAGTCGCTGGCACAATAAATAAATTTTCACGACTGGTTGGTAAAATCGTCTCTTTAATATCGACTTCATTGACTAAAATATCGTAAATATCTTCATTGACGTCGGGTTTTCTGATACCCACGCCGCTTGTTGCATTTCCTTGGGCATCGATATCGACTAACAATACTTTTTTGCCAAGATAAGCTAAACTAGCCCCTAAATTGACAGTCGTTGTTGTCTTACCGACGCCTCCTTTTTGATTTGCTACTGAAATAATGCGTACCAACTCGTGCACCTCCATAAATTATTGAATCGGTTTTTTATTGGGTAATCCTGGTTTGCGCGGATATTTATTCGGCGTTTCTTTGCGCTTTTGAATCACTAAAATATGACGCTCATCGTTTAACTCCGGCAACGTAAAGGCGATATCTTCTATAAATTTTCCGCCTAATGTGGCAATGGCTTTTTGCGCTTCTTGCAGTTCTTCTTCACTTTTCGCTGCTTTTAGTGCATAGAAGTAGCCTTGTTTTTTCACTAATGGCAGACACAATTCGCTCAAGACATTCAATCTCGCCACCGCCCGTGCAGTCACATAGTCAAACTGTGCGCGGAATTTAGGATTTTGCCCGAAAGTTTCCGCCCGATCATGGTAAAACGCCACCTGTTCTAAGCCTAGTTCAGCAGCTAAATGCGTTAAAAACTGGATGCGTTTATTTAACGAGTCCACAATCGTCACCTTTAGCTCAGGAAAAACAATTTTTAACGGAATACTTGGAAAACCCGCTCCTGAGCCGACATCGCATAATTTGGCATTTTCGTCTAATTGTAGGGCCAAACCAAGCATAATCGAATCATAAAAGTGCTTGAGATAGACTTCTTTTTCTTCCGTAATGGCGGTTAGATTCATCTTTTCGTTCCACTCCACCAGCAAGGCAAAATATCGTGCAAATTGCTGCTCTTGGACGGGTGTTAATACGATTCCCTTTGCCGCCAAACTTGCTTTAAATTCTTCTGGGTTCATCTATTTACCTCAATTTTTCTACTAGGACTGATTCTCTTGTGAAACAGAATTTTTGTTTCACAGAACAATTACTACTTTACCGTAAATCAGCCAAAGTGTAAACCTTTATCCGCAAAAACAACCTAGCTTTTTCCTTCATCTATTATAGCATTTTTCTATCTTAAAACTAGTCAACGACAAAATACGCTCCCTAGTCATACTTAATAAGACCGGCCCAGCAAATATATGCCTATTCTATTGATTTCTCTGCCTAAATGTTTCACGTGGAACAAAATGTGGGCTTGCCAACTTTTTGATGCAGTGTGATTTTGGTTTAGATTAATGAAGGAATTACCTTTCTAATAAGTCTACAGCTTTCCTTTTCCCAGTATACCTCTTTTTTTTACCTGAAAAATCTTTGACAGTTGCAATCCGTAAAAATTGCTGTACCCCTTGCACGCCAAAGGATAGATGAATTTGATTCACCTGAAAAAGTGTTGTATGTGATACAGAACAGAATGACTATTTGATATGAAAATAAATCAACAATCCTTCCAAAAATTTTTGGGAGGTTTTTTCGCGCTTTTGAGATTTTTTTGCGTATTTAATAAGTAGCAGCAAAAAACTTATACTCCAGATACTATACTAGATGATTTTTGGATTTTTTGAGTCCAATGGCGAGTTGACTGTTCGTACTTCTTTTGATATCCAATGAAAAGGTTTTATAGTATAATAAATTTGTGGAGAAGAAAGGATATTTTCATGAAAAAAGAAAATAAAAATCCAGTGTATTTTGGATTGACCAACGATATTATCTTTGGGTGGGTTATGAAAAGTGAGGAGAATTGTTTAGCGATTATCCGTGCGATTTTGCCTGAACTAAACATTACCGGCATTGTTCATAAAGAGGTCCAGCACGAAATTACCCCAGTAACCTCCGCTCGCGGTGTTCGATTTGATGCCGTGGTTAAAGATGACCAAGAACGTTACTATGATATTGAAATGCAGGTGGAAAATACCGGCGACTTAGGAAGACGTGCACGCTATTATCAATCACAAATTGATAATTAAACCTTAATGAAAGGACAAACCTTCCACATGTTGAAAGAAAGTTTTGTTATTTTATTATGTACATTTGATCCGTTTAGTCATGGATTACGCCGCTATCAATTCCACCAATATGAAGACACGATTCGGGATTTACGCTTAGATACGCATGAGCATGTGCTATTTGTTAATTCAAAGGGTACGGAAGGTGAAGTATCAAATGATTTGGCAGGAATTATCGATGTGATGAACCAAAAGCCAAATCAAACCAATCCCCTAGCAAGCAAATTAATGAAGGAAATTGATTATTATAACCAAGATTCAGAAAAGAGGCGAGAACTGATGGACTATGAAACAAGACTTCTAGATGAACGCTTAATTGGTGAGGAAAAAGGAAGACAAGAAGGAAGAATAGAAGCAACAAATCGAAATGCAAGAAATATAATTATTGCATTTAAAGCGAATCAAGCTGCCCCTAGTTATATTTTTCAATTTGTTAAAAGTGCATTTAAAGATGACCTTACCGATGAAGAAATCCAACAAATGATAGATGACGTGGAAGAAAATGAATAAGTAGTATCGTCTGTATTCAACAATTAGCATACAAAAAGAGCAAAGAGAATATCCTTCTTTTTGCTCTTTTCGTTTAGTTACTTTTATTGAGTCCTTATTTTAGCTAGCCTTTCGAAATTGTGCTACAAAAAAACTCCTCACTAACTAAATAAGCAAATAAGGAGTAAAATCTTTATTTATTTTTATTTTTTAGCATCGGCCATCCCATTCTGCATAGAATTCTGTCAAAAAATCTTCCATATATTGATGACGATGTTGAGCCATTTGTTTAGCCGTCGCGGTGTTCATCAAATCTTTTAACTTCAATAACTTTTCGTAAAAATGCATAATCGCAGTATCTTGACCGTTGCGATATGTTTCTAATGTTAATGTTTCACGTGGAACTTTCTGCGGATCGTGAATCAGTCTGTGATGAAAACCTGAGTAACTCATGGTCCGCGCAATCCCAATCGCTCCAATGGCATCAAGACGGTCAGCATCCTGGACAATTTCTGCCTCCAAAGTGGAAGGAGTCTGCGAATTATGGCCACCTTTAAAAGAAATTTCCTGCATAATTTGCAAAATCCATGTTATTTCTTCTGCGGTCAATCCCACTTCTAGCAACTCTTCTTGTAATTGGCGTTTCGCTTTGGCAACATCTGAAACTAATTTTTCATCAATCGCATCATGGAGTAACGCAGCACACGTCACAATAAATAGATTGGCGGATTCTTTTTTGGCAATGCTTTGAGCCATATTTTTCACTCGCACTAGATGCCAATAATCATGGCCGCTACTTTCCCCACCAAATTGATTTTTCATTTTTTGTTCGATTTTCTGAATGATTTTTTCTTGTTTTGGATCCATTTTGTGTCCTTTACTTTATTTTTTAGTTATGATAGCCAACATTGGGTAATCCGCTTGTAGCTGACCGAGTCAATTTACAACCTTATTTTACTGGTTTGTAGTTTTGGGTAGCTTGGATGGCTTTTTGCCAGTTGGTTAGGTGTTTGTGGCGTTCTTGTTCGCTCATGTGTGGGATAAAAGTCGCGCCGATGGTGTGAATGGCTTTGAGTTCGTCCACACTTTGCCAAAAACCAACCGCTAAACCTGCTAGATAAGCCACACCTAAAGCAGTGGTCTCCAAATTGCCGGCTTGTTGGACTTCAATCTCTAATAAATCCGCTTGAAATTGCATCAAATAATGATTCCGAGCTGCCCCACCATCCACTTTCAGCTGTGGAATGGTTAATTGCGTGTCTTTTTGCATAGTATCAATTATATCCACCACTTGATAGGCCACAGATTGTAAGGTGGCTTTGATTAAATCTTCGCGCGTCGTCCCCCGAGTCAGCCCAAAAATCGCCCCTCTTGCATCGGCATCCCAATACGGTGCTCCTAACCCAACAAAAGCCGGCACGACATAAACCTCATCATCTGGACTAGCTTTCAAAACGGCCTGTTCGCTTTCTTTGGCACTCTTAATGATTCTCAAACCATCACGTAGCCATTGAATCGCCGAACCCGCCACAAAAATGCTCCCTTCCAGCGCATAATTGACTTGACCATTCAAACCATAGGCAATCGTCGTTAACAGCTGATGATCCGAATGTTTCGGCGTATGACCGGTATTCATCACAATAAATGAACCCGTCCCATACGTATTTTTTATCATGCCTTCTTCAAAAGCAAGTTGGCCAAAAAGTGCGGCTTGTTGGTCCCCGGCCATAGCTGCGATGGGCACTTTACAACCAAAAAAGACATCAGGTTGCGTATAGCCATAGACAGTCGAATTTTCTTTGACTTCCGGCAGTATACATTCTGGGATATTTAGTAATTTTAAAATCTCTTTATCCCAAATTAACTGATGAATATTAAATAACATCGTCCGGCTAGCATTAGTATAATCAGTAACATGGATTGCCCCTCCAGTAAGATTCCATGCCAACCAAGTATCCACTGTACCAAAAAGCAATTCGCCCTTTTCTGCTCGTTCTTGCGCACCAGGGACTGCATCTAAAATAAAGCGAATTTTAGTTGCTGAAAAGTAAGCATCTATTCGAAGGCCGGTCTTTTGATAAAACCATTCTTCTAAACCTTGCTGCTTTAATTGATCAGCGAGTGGACTGGATTGTCGCGATTGCCAAACCACAGCTGGATAGATGGGCTTGCCTGTTTTTTTATCCCAAATAATGGTCGTCTCACGTTGGTTGGTAATCCCTATGGCCGCAATTTGACTCGCCTTGACACCAGACTCGATAAACGCCCCAGCCATCACGGTTTGCACACTATGCCAAATTTCTAACGGATTATGCTCGACCCAACCTTCTTTAGGAAAATACTGGGGAAATTCCTTTTGCGAGCTCGCGATCACTTCTCCTTGATGATTGATTAATAAGGCCCGACTACTCGTCGTTCCTTGGTCGATGGATAAAATATATTGGCTTTGCATCTCTTCACCTCAAATTTCTCTATTATTTATTGAATTGTTGGTCATACTTTTTTAATACTTGCAATCGTTTGCCACCTATAGACTACCACAATCTAGACAAGATGAAAACAGGTAAGTAAATTTCACGATTTATATTATTTTGTTATGTTTGAAAGATAACGTTTGGAGATAGTTGCTATTTAGCGGTATAATAAAAAGTTGGAAAGAGTATTTAAAAATAAAGAGGGTGTTTGTTTGTTCGATAGTCTTCTAGCTAATATTAGTATCTTGACTTTGGCGGTTTACTTATATTTTCGGATGAATGATTATTTAGACCAAAAACGGGCTGGACCGCTCAAAAGAAACTGTTTTTATTGTCTTTGGGTAGTTTTAGTTGGCACGATTATAATGAAGTACTCCATTGTAGCGTTTCAAACTCATTTTGATTTTCGCTTTATTTTGATTGCGCTTGCTTGTATTTATTTCGATTGGTCCGTGGTCATTGCTAGTATCTTTTTCCTTTCATTAACGCGTTTTATCTTTGGATCGAATCTGATGAGCGTGGTTAATTTGTTTTTTTATTTATATTTGATGGGCACTCTACCCTTGATTAGCAAGTACAGTAAAAAGCGTTTGTCGATTTTTCATCAGATGAATCTGACGATGAGTTTCATGGTCATAAGTTCGATAATCCTACACTTAATGCTCGGGCGTTTGAATCCAACTATTATCCTGAATTGCTTGATATTACTAGCTTCTGGTGTAGTTGGCAATGGCTTGATGAGCTTATATATTGAAGATTTATCTGAGGTGTATCAAGCGAGCAACTTTGATCCACTGACGAAATTGCAAAACCGCCGTAAACTCAATCAGCTCCTGCTATCCCTGGAAAATAGCGGCGAAGAGTGTTGTATCAGTATTTTAGATATTGATTATTTTAAAAAATTCAATGACACCTATGGACATGCGGTAGGAGATCGCGTGTTAAGATTCGTGGCGGATTATCTCCGGCAAATCGAAAGTTCAAACGCGCGGATTTTTCGGTTTGGCGGCGAAGAAATGGTCATTGTGCTCTTTGGAAAAAATCTTAGCGAATCATGCGAAAACTTAGTGCAGCTACAAGAAAATTTACCTGCGTTTTGTCACAAGAAAGCCGATTTTCCATACACTGTGACACTTTCACAAGGAATTGCGCTTAAACAAAGAAACGAAAATCTATTCAAAACACTCAATCGGGCAGATCATGCTTTGTATCGCGCCAAAGAACAAGGACGAAACCAAACAATTCTGAGTGATTAAGATAACTAACAATTTGTAATTCATAGATATTCAATAACGATAGAAGGTGATATTTTGAGTTTAACAAAACGTATAATCTTTACCTTAGCATTTTTGTTTTCTGTTATTTATTTAGCTTGGCGGGGGCTCTTTACTTTGCCGTTTCACCAAGCTTGGTGGGTATTGGTCTTTGGGATTTTGCTATGGTTGTGTGAAGTAGTCTCAACCTTTACGGGGATGATTTTAATCTACAATAAGCAAAAAGCCAAAAAATTAAGCAAACCACAGGCCAATGCAAAAGACTATCCGGATGTCGATGTCTTGATTGCCACACACAATGAAGATGTCGCGCTTCTTAGAAAAACTGTCAATGCCTGTGTAAAGATGAAGTATCCAGACAAACAAAAGGTACATATTTATCTTTGTGATGATAGTAATCGCCCTGAAGTCAAAGCACTGGCAGAGGAATTCGGCATCACTCACATCGGGATGACAGGAAATAAGCAGGCCAAATCCGGAAATCTCAATCACGCTTTGAGTCAGACTAGTTCTCCTTTAGTGGCGACTTTTGATGCGGATATGATTCCTTATAGTAATTTTTTACTTGAAACAGTACCTTTCTTTGTGGAGAATCAGTACAAACGCAGCCAAGATGAGAAAATCAAACCGCTGGGCCTTGTGCAAACACCACAAAGTTTTTACAATGCGGACCTTTTCCAATTTAATCTCTTTGTCGAACAAAATGTAGCCAATGAGCAAGACTTTTTCTCAAGGGAAATTAATATTTTAAACAATGCCCATGGTGCGGCGATTTATACCGGATCGAATACGGTTCTTTCACGTGATGCCATTATGCAAGCGGGCGGATTTCCAACTGATACGATTACGGAAGATTTCGAATTAGGCGCGAGAATGAATATTGCTGGCTACCAAAATTTATCCACGCTTTCACCCATGGCTAGCGGACTTACACCTGTTGACATTCCTAGTATGATTAAGCAACGTGTGCGCTGGGCTCAAGGGGTGGTCCAAAGTGTGCGAAACATTCATCTACTCACGAATAAAAACTTATCTTTTGGCCAAAAAATTGTTTATCTAAATAGTTATTTATATTGGTGGAGTTTTTCAAGGAGATTGGTATTTATTTTAGCGCCGATTTGTTATACATTGCTCGGTTGGGAAGTCGTGAATACTAACTTTTGGACTTTGTTGTATTTTTGGATTCCTTGCCAAATTTTCCAAAAACTTGCACTAAAAGAAGTCTCTAGCAAAGTGAGCACACCACGTTGGGGCGAAATTCAGGAAACCATTCTTGCACCGTTTTTGACGATTCCGGTATTCAAACAATGGATTGGCCTGGGGGAACATCGCTTTAAGGTGACCGATAAAAATGCCAAAGCGAGCAAAAAAGACATTCTTTATGGTTGGCCCCATTTTCTACTTTGGCTACTCGCGCTAGTTGGCTTGATTCGCTTTAATCTTGGTAAAACGCCGACTGAACTCTTCTATGGTAGTGTGATTAGTTTTTGGTTGCTGAGTCACTTATTTAATCTGACTTTTGCACTACTCTTTTTCGTGGAACGCCCAAGTTATCGTAGTTATGAACGATTTAAAGCAAGTTATCCTTTGAAATTTATGCTTAACGGACAACTTTATCAAACACAAACGCATGATATTTCTGAAGCAGGTCTTTCTTTTATGAATGAAGAAATGCTTAACGTAGCGCTCAATCAAAAAATGGCCTTTACCTTAATGCGTGACCACCAACCGCTGACTTTAATGGGTGAAGTGGTGCGAGTGGTGCCTCTGGGGGACAAATATCTCTTTGGGGTACATCTGGATTTGACCAACAAAAGCCAGTATCACGAGTATTTAAGCTATATTTATGATGGTTTTAATCAAAATTTGCCGCAATATTATGACCATCAAATCAGCTTGTTTAGACGGTTTGTCAATATTTTTTATCAACGCACGCGCTTAGTCCAAACGAAAATGACACGAGAAGAAGCACAACTCAAAGTACCGATTTTCCAACAAATTCATACCGCAGATGGGACCTTGACGCTTCAATACTTCATTGCCAAACACTTGATTATCCAAGCAGAGTCACTGTTATTTGCCCCTAAACTAAATATTTCCTATCAGGGCATTGATTTTCAGTTAAGTTTGGTGCGGGCTTTGTCGCAGGATACCTTTGTTTACCACATTGATAATTGGCAGGAAGTCTTGCACCACACCAATTACCGCAAACTTTTCAGCACGCGTAACAGTTAAATGTTCCACGTGAAACACAAACAGCCAGCTGACAGTTTTAACTATCAGTTGGCTGTTTTTACGATAATAAGTTTTCTTCTAAAATTTGTTGTACGACTTGTTGGCTCACACTGGCTGGCTGATTTTTGCGCGATAACAAGGAAATATGAAACGAAGGCTGATTTTTATCGGCAATCTCTAGACATACCAGCTCATCTTTTTGCTCATCTACCGCAATTTCCACTAAAAATCCAATCCCCACCCCTTCTTTAATCATGCCTTTTAAAATGTTCAAATCGCTATTTTGATAAATGACTTTTGGGGTAAAGCCTGCTTGTTTGGCTAATTTTTGCATCGCTTTGGGGTGAATATACTGCTCGTTTAACACCACGAATTTTTCCTCTACTAACTCACTAAAGGCGACTGATTTTTGTTTAGCGAGTGGATGATGGCGCCCCACAACAATCTTAAACTGTTTTTGAGCAATCGGTAATATCTCTATTTGGTCATCATACAAAGGATTCATCATACCGACAATCGCTAAATCCAGTTGCCCTTTGAGTAAAGCTTGATACAACTCCTGTGAACCAGAATTTGAAATCTCTAGTTTGGCTAATAATTGTTGGGCGGCTAAGGCTTTGGACACCTTTGGAAAATAGAAATTACCGATAATTGGCGGTAATCCTAAGCGCACCTGGACCTCTTGCAAATGATTGATTTCCAGTTTGGCCAAAGCGAGCTCTTTTAAGATATTTTGGGCATGTTTGGCTAAAATTTTGCCCGCAGGTGTCAATTGAATCTGTGCATGCGATTGATTTCGCACAAGCAATTCCGTCTGTACTTCCTCTTCCAAACGCTTGATAGCATAGGTAATCGTTGGCTGCTTCACCTGAAAAAAGGCCGCCGTCTTCGTATAACTCTTCAATTTCGCTAACTGCTGAAAATACTCCAAATCCTTAAATTTCATCGTCTGTACCTCTCATATAAATATTATTTATTATAAATCATCCTTTTGACTATAACAAATTTTTTAGCGTAAAGTAGCGCACGTAAAGAAAAACAAACTATTGGAGGATCTAAAGATGAACGGTTTTGAAATTTTAAACAACCCATTTTTAAACAAAGGAACAGCATTTACCAAAGAAGAACGCCAAAAATACGGCTTGACCGGAATGCTTCCTAGCGCTGTCCAAACCTTGGAACAACAAAAAGTCCAAGCATATGGTCAATTTTTAAGCAAAGAATCACGTCTTGAAAAACGAATCTTCTTGATGAACTTATTCAATACCAACCGCACCTTATTCTATGCCTTAATGGATGAACATTTAGTAGAATTTATGCCGGTTGTTTATGATCCAGTGGTGGCTGAATCCATCGAACAATACAACGAAATCTTCCTAAAACCACAAGATGCCGCCTTCTTATCAGTGGACGAACCTGAAAACATCGAAGCTACATTAAAAAATGCCGCAGCGGGTCGTGATATTCGCTTAATCGTCGTCACAGATGCAGAAGGAATTTTAGGAATGGGTGACTGGGGAGTGAACGGCGTCGATATTGCCATTGGAAAATTAATGGTCTACACGGCCGCCGCTGGTATCAATCCTAGCCAAGTGTTGCCTGTTTCTATTGATGCTGGTACGAATAATCAAGCCTTACTCGACAACCCGTTATATCTAGGGAACCGTCATGAAAGAATTTACGGTGAAAAATATGATGCTTTTATTGAAAAATTCGTGCGTACGACTGAAAAATTATTCCCTGAAATTTTATTACACTGGGAAGACTTTGGCCGAAGCAATGCCGCAAAAATTCTAGATAAATATCAAGATCAATTAACCACCTTCAATGATGATATTCAAGGAACTGGACTTGTTGTAATGGCCGGAATCTTTGGTGCGTTAAATATCTCTAAAGAAGACTTAAAAGACCAAGTTATCTTAAATTTTGGTGCCGGAACTGCTGGTGTAGGGATTTGTAATTTGATTTTTGAAGAAATGGTAAGAAGTGGTTTGAGTGAAGAAGAAGCGCGCAAACATTTCTATCTCGTGGATAAACAAGGTTTGCTATTTAGTGATACAGAAGATTTAACACCTGGTCAAAAAGCTTTTGTCCGCGAACGAAGCGAATTTGAAAATGCTGATGAATTAACCAATCTAGAAGCCATTGTGAAAGCTGTACACCCAACGATTTTAATTGGTACTTCAACACAACCAGGAACATTTACTGAAAGTATCGTCAAAGAAATGGCTGCACATACGAAAAGACCTATTATCTTCCCATTATCCAATCCAACCAAACTGGCTGAAGCTAAAGCCGCTGATTTGCTTGCTTGGACAGATGGACGTGCGTTGGTCGGAACTGGTATCCCTGCAGCAGACGTGACTTACAAAGGGGTGACTTATCAAATCGGGCAAGCCAACAATGCCTTAATGTACCCAGGATTAGGACTTGGATTGATTGCTTCTACTGCCACTCGCGTCAATGGAGAAATCTTAGCCAAAGCAAGCCGTGCCCTAGGAGGAATTGTTGATAGTAGTAAACCAGGAGCAGCTATTTTACCACCAGTTGCTAAAATCACGGAATTCTCCCAAAAAATTGCTGAAATCGTGGCGCAAAACGTGGTCGATCAAGGCTTAAACCGCGAAGAAATAAAAGATGTCAAACAAGCCGTGGCAGACATGAAATGGACTCCTGAATACCGCGAATTGGACATATAAGGAGTGGAGATGATGGAATTGACTCGTGAAAAAAACAAACTTGAATCATGGATGTCGGTCAAAATTACTGGCATCTCCCTTCCAGTTTATCTTATTTTATTACTTGTTTTAATCTTAGCGTTAAGCGTAGATAAATTACCACATAATATTCTAGGTGCCTTAGCCGTCTTAGTATTATTAGGCAATCTCTTCCATTTTCTAGGGACCAAAATTCCTATTGTCAAAACATATCTTGGCGGCGGTGCGGTCTTTTGTATCTTTGCTAGTGCTGCCATCGCCACTTTCCATATTTTGCCAGATAGTGCGGTGGATTTAACCAAAGATTTTGTCAACCACATGGGCTTTTTGGACTTTTATATTGCGGCCTTGATTACAGGAAGTATTTTAGGAATGAACCGCGATTTATTAGTGAAAGCAGCGGTACGTTTTATCCCAGTTGCCCTTCTTTCAATGGTTAGTTGCTTTTTTGCTGTCGGTCTAGTGGGCATGCTTTTAGGAAATGGCTTCAAAGACTCAGTGATGTATGTAGCTTTTCCTGCGATGGCGGGCGGAATCGGTGCTGGTGTCGTGCCACTCTCTAGTATTTATGCAGGTAGCCTACACACTTCTTCAGCAGCGGTGATTTCACGTTTGATTCCGGCTTCTGCTTTATGTAATGTACTGGCGATTATTTTTGCGGCTATGACCAGCAAAATTGGCGAAAACTTTCCTAAACAAAATGGCCATGGAATTTTGATGAAGATTGATGTTGATTTAAATCAGCCTGCACCAAAATTAGATATTGCCAAAATGGGCGTGGGACTTGCCTTATCTATCGCCTTTTTCTTAAGTGGTAGTATTTTGAATTATTTTGTACCGAAAGTTCATGCTTATGCGTTTATGATTATTGTTGTTTTTATATGTAAAGCTTTTAATTTTATTCCTAGTTATTATCAAGAGTCAGCTGTTATGTTTAACCAACTAATTGTCAAAAATTTAACCGCGGCGGTCTTAGCTGCGATTGGGATTGCCTTATTAAACTTAAATGTCTTAGCTCAAGCGTTAACTTGGCAATTTGTCGTACTTTGTGTCGTAAGTGTGACGGTAATCTCCGTAGCAGCCGGTCTATTCGGCAAATTATTCGGTCTTTATCCAGTTGAGTCCATGATTACTGCTGGAATGTGCAATAACAGTATGGGCGGTACCGGAAATGTCGCGGTGCTATCTGCTAGCAATCGTATGGAACTCATCGCCTTTGCACAAATGGGAAACCGACTTGGCGGTGCGATTATCTTAATTCTATCCGGTATTTTAATCCAATTATTTATGATTTAAAAAAACGAGAACCTCTTTTTGATTCGGAGGTTCTCGTTTTGTCTATCTATTTCAATTTTCATCAAAGCTAACCGACCCGGCTCACATCCTTTTTGCCATCATTCCTACTAGGTCGTGGGCGTGGTAATTTTCTTCTAAATATTGGCTTTCTTCTGGTGTTAAGGTGACACCCTCTAATTGTGACAAGGTAGTCAAATGTCGGTCTTTGGTGATACCCATAATTGGAAAGGTGCCTTTTTGCATTAACCAGGTCAAAGCAATAGCACTCATGCTTGTATTTTTCTTTTCGGATAATTCCGCGACTCGTTGGATTATTGTTTGATCTTGGTCTTTAGTCGCTTCATATTTTCCTTTGGCATAAGTATCTAATTGCGCACGTTTCGAATCAGCAGTCAGACGAGCCAAACGACCAGAAGCTAGCGAACTATAAGGTGTATAGGCCATTCCTTCTTTTTGGCAGTACGGCAACATTTCACGTTCTTCTTCTCTAAAAATCAAATTATAATGACCTTGCATCGAAGCAAACGGCGTCAACCCATGTGCTTTGGCGATTTCATTAGCTTGAGCGACTTGCCAACTCAACGCGTTAGACACCCCGATATGACGCACCTTGCCACTTTTGACTAAACCATCTAAAATCGTCATCAATTCAAGAGGCGCAATACTTTCATCCCAAGCGTGCATAATATATAAATCGATATAATCCGTTTGTAGGCGGCGTAGACTATCTTCCAAACAGCGTTCAATATAAGCTTTTGGTGCTAATTCTGGATACAATTGGCTATGTATTTGCGGCATGAACTTAGTCGCAATCACACTTTTTTCACGACTATTATTTTCTCTCAAAGCACGCCCTAAAAATTCTTCGCTCGTGCCATTTTGATAACTCATCGCAGTATCAAAAAAATTAATTCCTAGTCCTTGAGCCTCATGAATTAAGCGCGCAGAAGTTGGATAATCCACCGTCCAGGCATGCATCCCACTATTTGCCTCACCAAATCCCATACAACCAAGACAAACTTGCGATACCATTAAATCTGTTAAGCCAAATTTTCTCATTTCCATCATCTTTCCCTCACTTTGTCCTTGATAGCTTTAGTATAACGCAAGAAAAGTGCAAAGATAATAGACAATTTCACGGAAAAATCAAGTTTTGGACATTTAAGCAATCCATCTGGGAAAGTCTTTACTTCTCATACTTTCCCGACGTTCTGGACAAACCTTATCCTTCTCGGTATCAATCAACTAAATACTTGGAAAATTCACCCTCCTGCTTAAGAAAATCTCCTTTCATCCGATTTTCTTAGCAGTAAGTAACACATGAATTTTCTCGTATTTGACCAAGTTGATTGATAACCTTTTGCTTGTAGCTGTTCGAGTCGCTTCACATCCTTGGTTTAATCTGTGTTCGGTAGCTAGACATTTTGAAAATTCGCCCCGCCGATTGTGAAAATCTTTAAAGCTGACTGATTTTCTCATCGGTGGGTAAACACGAATTTTCTCATGTCTGCCCAAGCTACCTCACATCCTTAGTTTAATACGGCATTGGTTTGTTGTGTTTTTCAAAGAGGGGGTTGAGGCTGGCTTTGCGGGTGTTGGCGATGCTTTCGACGATTTCTTGGTAGTCAAAAGTGCCGGCTTCTATCCATTCTAGTGTTAGATGGGTGCAAGCGTGGGCATGATATTGACAAGCCAGCAGTACTTCGGTTGGGAGCGGACCTTTAAACAATAATTGGTACCAAGCTAAGTCAAAATTATAGCAGTGATAAAAGATATATTCCTGCAAATTATTCTGATCTTTGAACCGGCAAGCTTGCTGCATAAATTTCCGATGATTTTGCATGTTTTGATAAGCAACCAACATATTCGCCGTAAAATCAAAATCTGCAGACAAATGATCGAAATTTGGGATAATCATATGCTTGTATACATATTGAATAAGCTCATATTTATCGGCAAAATGATTATAAAAAGTTTGACGACTAAAACCAGCCTTCTTTAAAATATCAGAAATTGTGATTTTATCTAAATCTTTTGTTTTATTTAATGCAAGTAAGCTTTCTCCAAAAATTGTTTTTGTATCCATATTCTCAATCCTCTCATAACCTATACTTTGACTTCATTATAACACGACAAAGAGAGACAGATTGAACTGCCTCTCTAAAAAATTATTTATCGACACTAAATAATGGTGTTTCGATAGTTTCTACGTAGCGCGCACCGGCAACTTTGGCGTATAAACCGTACTCATCTTTATGGAAAATGCCAAGTCCAGCCATTTCATTCATTGCTTGGCGTACCACATCAGCCTCTAAATTTTCCGCAAAGACTTTCGGTGTGATGCTTGTTTTTTTGCCATTCTCGTTTTTAAAAGTTAGGTATAATTTTTTCATGTTTGATTCCTCCAATATTTCTTATCTTTCACTTTAAGCCGTTATTATTTGGCGATAATCTTACGTTGCGTGGTTTCGATGATGCTGACAACTTCGCTATTTGCTGGGGCTAATTTCACCAAAGCTTGGGCAAATTGTTGGGCTTTTGTTTCATCATAAGTTTCCACGACATTTGGAAAAGTTTGGCTAATAGCCTTTTCTTGGTTAGGATCATTCACTAAAATAGTTAGTTTGTTGTTGATAAATTCTTTCATGTTTCTTCATCCTTTGCTTGTTTATTGAGTAATTCATACGTATGTCTTACATCTTTAATAACGGATGGAAGAAAGAAAATGTCAAAAAAATTTTGAAAAAAAAAATAAAAAAATCCTCAACTAGCATCAAACTAGCTGAGGAAAGTTAGGATAGATTACGCTTCTGGTTGGATTTTGGCAATTTTTCCTTGTTCGATATAGACCCAAATTGATCTATCAATAATTATCAAACTGAGTCATATAGAGACAAAAACATCAAATTTGACCTGTTAAA
This sequence comes from Enterococcus cecorum DSM 20682 = ATCC 43198, assembly GCF_000407565.1. Lineage (GTDB taxonomy): Bacteria > Bacillota > Bacilli > Lactobacillales > Enterococcaceae > Enterococcus_E > Enterococcus_E cecorum. Next base: position 192,320 of record NZ_ASWI01000003.1, on the reverse strand, counting down.
TGGTCATCGAATAACATTTAAAATCAATAAAACGGAGTCAGACACGCTGAGAGTAAAAAAATATATACAGCCCTGTAGGTAAAGTACCACAGGGCTGTATATTTTTTATGGCGCTATAATTTCTAGGACTGATAAAAAATCATTCTATCGGTCCTTTTGATCATAAAAAAACAAAACATACAGAAGCTCCGTTAGAATTGAATCACCACAACACAATCAAAGAAGCGTTTTGTATGCCTGATCTTCATCTTATCAAACTATTACTAGGAATCCAAGATGAAAACATTCAAATCACTCATGTCGAGAAGAAAAAAATACATTCAATCAACAGTATCGTTGTTTTTGCCACGCTCATTAAAACGATTCATCGCTGTCCTCAGTGTAAACAGCTGAATCAACATGAGCTGATCGTTAAGAACGGAAAGAAAAAATCGCTGATCCTTCTCAATAAGTGTGCGAATCAACGGACTTATCTTGCTTTGGCAAAGCAACGGTCCCTCTGTCGTGGCTGTCACACCTATTTTACGGTGAATACCTACATTGTTGAAAAAAACTGTTTTATCGCCAAACAAGTATATTATAAAATATTGGAAGAATTGACTGAAAAACAAGAAATGACGACGATTTCTAAACATTGCGGCGTTTCTTGGTCAACCGTTTCGCGAACACTCGCTTCTCTGCTCCCTATGACAAACGTGAAAAGGAATTGGTTGCCTCGCTGTTTATTGGTGGATGAATTTCGTTCATTGAAAAATCAAGTCGGTCCCTATTCCTTTTCTTGTATGGATGGCGATACTGGGAAATTACTGGATATTCTTCCTTCACGTAAGAAGAAAGATCTCGTTTCTTATTTTATGCAATTTGAACGACGTGCACGTTTAAACGTAAAAATACTCGTAACGGATATGAACGCCTCTTATGCTTCGTTGATAAAAGAGTGCTTTCCTCATGCCAAACTCGTTGTGGATCGCTTTCACATCGTCAAGCACCTCATTCGCAGTTTTGAAGATATTCGACTACGAGTCATGAAAATCTTCGACCGAAACGATCCAATACAAGCTAAATACTATCGACAAGTGAAGACTTTATCTCGACTTCTGATTAAACGACAGGACATGCTTGTTTATGACAAATGGACAAAATGGCGCAATTTTAGTTGGGCCTATCTAACCGAAAGTGAAGTCGTAGAACGTCTACTTTCTACTTCTGATGAACTACGAATAGCTTATGCTTACTATCAAGAAATTCATGACAAAGAAGCGGACACCTTCTCTCAGCTTGTAAAAACAATGCCCAATTCGGTACCAAGAGAACTGCATCATATAAAAAAAGCGTTTATAAACTATGAATCCGGTATTCGTTTAGCCTTAGAGTTGCCTTACTCAAATGCCAAAATAGAGAATCTGCATACTCATATCAAAGCATTGAAACGAGTAGCTTACGGGTTTAGAAGCTTTCGTAGGATGAGAACCAGAATTTTCTTAATCAATCATCTGATCACTTACTAAGCATAAAAAAACATCTAAAGCAGAAAATCAATTCTACCTTAGATGTTCTTATATCACTCTATCAGTCCTATTTGACAAAGAGCCAGAAATGTTTGCCGACTATACACTAGCTTTGTTGTGCAAAATGCTGAGTATCAATTTCCACAGGGATTGCTAGAATATCTTTCAGCTGAATGTATAAGGCATCGCTAATTTTCTCTTCCCGATCGTTCAACCGATCCACTAAAATTTCTTTTCCCTCCAGCGTTTGAAAAACATACCGTTGAATGTTGCCTAAAATAAATGATTCCTTCCATAAAACTGGAATCTTAATCCCCTGAGGAACCGGTTCAAATTGAATCAGCTCCGGTCTTAAATAATAAATGTAGCGATTGCCCTTAGCGGAAAACTCGTGGGTATACTGATCCAGCTCATACCATTCGAAACGATTATAGTTGCCGATAAATTCCGCAACAAATCGGCTCTGAGGATTCTGATACAATTCCTTCGAGGTGGAAACCTGAGCCACCCGCCCAGCTTCCATCACAAAAATCCGATCACTGATTCGCATCGCCTCTTCTTGGTCATGAGTCACAAAAATCATCGTCATCCCTAGCGATTGCTGGATAGCGCGCAAATCCCGCTGCAACTGTTTTCTAATTCGGGCATCCAAAGCACTTAATGGCTCATCCAGCAGCAGGACTTTCGGCTCAGTGACCAATGAGCGAGCCAGTGCCACCCGTTGTCGTTGACCGCCAGAAAGAAACTGGACATTTTTATCTGCCTGCTCCGTCATATCCACTAATGACAGCATCTCAAAAACCTTTTCCTTAATCACCTCAGGACTCAGCTTCTTTACCTTCAAACCAAAGGCTACATTTTCAAAAACAGTCATAGTTGGAAACAATGCATACTGTTGAAAAACAAAGCCGATATTGCGATCCTTCGTAGGCTTATCGGCAATATTCTCATTGTCCAGCACAATCTCACCGCTCTTTGGTTGTTCCAATCCCGTGATACAGCGCAGCAACGTAGACTTTCCGCACCCGCTGGGACCTAGTAAAGTAACCAGCTCACCCTTTTCAATCTGAATTTCATCAATAGCTAAAATCTGTTTTTCATCAAAAAACAGATTGAGATCATGTATTTCTAAAAACATTTTCCGTCACAACTCCTTTAAAGGCTTCATTTTTCGACTGCTTCTCTTCCCTCGTCTGCTTAAGGTACAGCTGTTGCTTTTGTCGATTAGTCAGCATAAAGGTAGTTAAAGCAATTCCCACCATAAACAGCAAATACAAAACCATCACAGCGCTAGCCAAATGGCCGTTTTCGTTCATCCGCCGCAGCATATAGATGCGTACCGTCTGAAATCGACCGCCAATCAACAGGTTCGTCAGCATGTACTCCCCAAAAACCGAAGAAAAAATCATCAGAGAAACCAGGGTCGCACCGATACGGATGTTGGGAAACAGCACCTGGATAATAATCGTAGACATCGGGGCGCCCAAGGTTTCTGCTGCATCCACTAATTCCTTCAGATTAATTAAGCGCATCTGGTTGTTAAGACTAAGATAGACAATCGGCAACGCCGTAATAAACAATGCACCTACCAACACTACAAACATTGAGATACCAGTTTTAGCATACGTTCGAAGCAAAGCCGTTACCAAAATCACTCCCGGTAAAGCATACGGCAGCAGGATCAGCTTTTCCAGCCAACGATTCAAACGAGGGAAATACAAATGAATCCAAATAATGGTTGGAATCATCAACAACAGAATCGTCACCAAGACCACACCTGCTAATAAAAGTGAGCGACCCACCGCAGCAATAAATTCCCTGTCCGTCAGCAGCTGTTGGAACCATTGCAAGGTAAAATCACTAGGTAAAAGCGATTTTGACCATTTTGTGGAGCTGGCATACAAAATCGTTCCAATAATCGGCAGCAAGTAATACAGGACAAAGCAGAACAAAATCGGTTTTACTAACTTTTTCACGTCTACACCACCTTGCCTTTCTTTTGAATAATCAACATTGCCGTTACCAGCAGGACACCTAAAGCGACTGCCAACGCACTGCCTAAATTAGGCTTGGCGAACACATCTCCCGATACTAAAGCCGCAATTCGAATCGTTAAAAGATTTACATTACTGCTGGTCAGGGCATACGCTGTTTCATAGGTCCCCATGCCATTAGCAAATAAGATGACAAAGGTGCTTGCAATCGATGGTCGCAAAAAAGGCAAAGCCACCTTGAACCAAGCATACGCTGATGAAGCGCCCAGCAATTGTGCGGACTCCAGCCATTCCTTTTTCACTTCCTTCATGCTGGGATACAAAAACAAGACCCCTAACGGAATTTGGAAATAGGTATACGTGATGGTCAATCCCCACCAAGAATACAAATTGAAGTCCGCTAGAAATGGCAAAATCATTTTCAGCACACCTACATTCCCCAACAAAATAATAAAAGAGAATGCCAGCGGAATCCCAGCAAAATTAGCTGCCAAATTGGAAACAAAGGTGATTTTCTCCTGCAATTTAGTCGATAGATTCATTAAGCATAAACATAAAATAAACGTCCCGATTAACCCAATCACACTGGAGCTGACAGCAATCAGTATGCTGTTAACAAAGGCCTGTGTGTAATATTTGTTGCTGAAAATATCACTGTAATTGGCCAATGTCCACTGGTTAGTTAAATCACTGTGCAAGCTGCACAGAACCATAAAAAGAAGCGGCAGCAGTAAAAATGCACAGAAGATAAAGGAGGCAGGAACCAGAACCAAGCGTTTTTTCATCTCTTTCACCCCCTCATCAATTCTTGAATGTCTTGCATTTTCTCTGACGGTGCAATTCCTAATAACCAGCAAAACAATGGAGCCGCCAGCAGCTGTGGTACAGTTTGTTCCTTCAGCTTTTGGCGTTTATTTGAAATCAAATAAAAAGGAACTTCACGATGTGCAGCTAAGTTGCCGCCATGCAGTCCGTGCGCATCCATCCCGTGATCCGCAGTCACCACGACTTGATAACCTTTTTGCAGCCATTCAGGAAGGTAAATAGCCAATAATCTGTCCGCCTGATTAACCGCTGCTGCATATTCATGAGAATCGGCGGTAAATTTGTGACCGACATCATCAATATTCATCGAATGTACGACCAAAAAGTCTGGCTGATACTGATTCACTAAATAATGGGCATCCGCAAATAAATGCGAATCAGGGTAAGTGTCCTCACTATAAAAGATGCCATGCTGAATCAGTCGCTCCTCCTGATGCTGGATGCGATCAACCAAATGATTATAGGGGGCTTGATTGTACAACTCGCTGTACCAGTGGTAAGCGGCGGCTCCTGTTTTTCCGCCAGCTTCCTTAACTAATTCAAACAGCGACCACTCTTTAGATCGCTGAGCATGGTAATTACTATAGATGCCATTTTCATAGGCTGGAACGCCGGTCATCAGTACTTCGTATAACGGACGTGAATTGCTGGGCAGCTCACTTTTTACCTTCAATAAGCTTGCTTGCTGGTGCTCAACTAAATGATTCATGAACCCAAGCTGGGCGACGGCTGTGTCGTAGCGACAGCCGTCTAGTATAACTACAATCAGTTTGTCAAGTCTACTTTGCATAAATCAGTACCTCTTCCTGCCAAAGCTCTGGAAGCTCTACAGAGGTCTTGTTCCAAGCTTCATTGTCTTCAACTGGCACCGCCGCTGCATAAGCATCCTCCGGCAGTAATTTTTCAGCTACTTCTTTAGGCAGATCTACCTTGCGAATAGGTCGCGCATAGCCCTTTGCCAAATTGATTTGCCCTTCATCAGATAAAATATATTCCCGTGCTAGCTTTGCCGCATTGGGATGAGGGGCATTTTTATTGATTAAGGTTGTGTACCCGCTAATGATGGAGCCGTCTGTTGGCACAGTTACCTCAAAACGCTCGGAGTCAATTTGGTCACGATAATTTAGTCCATTGAAGTCCCAAACAACTGCCACATCGATTTCACCTTTTTCAAGATTTGCTACGCTGGCATCAACGGTGGACAAACGGCCTTTTTCTGCCATTTTTTTGTAGTAATTCAGACCTGGCTGAATATCCTTTTCGTCACCTCCGTTGGCAATCGCCGCAGCCAATACAGCAAATTGTGCTTGGTTGGCAACCGTCACATCCCCCACGCTAACTTGATAGTCACCCTCTTGTAACTCCTTCCAGCTAGTCGGTGCTTGCTTCACATTCTCTTTATCGGTGATAAAGGAAATGGTTCCCGTATAGCTTAACAACCAATCCCCATCATCATCCTTTGCCCAATCCGGAATTTCCTCCCAATAGCTGGTCTTATAAGGCAAGGTTAACTCTTTGCTTTCAGCCAACGGACCGAAGCTGATACCGACATCACCAATATCGGCGGTTCCATTTTTTCCTTCTGATTCAAACTTGGCCAATTCTTCTGCACTGGACATATCCGTATCCACGTGACTTAAGCCGTATTCTTTTTCAAGGTCGTTCCAAGTGCCTACCCAATTTGCCCAAGTATCCGGCATTCCCAAGCTGGCAATCTCTCCTTCTTTCTTGGCTTTTTCTATAATCGTATCTAAAGAGTCGTCTGCCGCAGCCGATTGCTTCGTTGCTTCACCTGAGCCGCAGCCTGTCAACAGGATACTTACTGTTGTTGCACAAAATAAACCGATAGTCATGTTACGAATTTTTTTCATTCATTATTATCCCCTTTCGATAATTCCATTCTAACAAAGCTTTGTAATGAGAGAATCAATTTCTTGAAAAGGTTTCATGAACAATGTAAAGGTTGTGTATGGTTTGTAAATTTCGACGAATTCCCATTAACCTTCTAAAGCTTTTGCGGTATAGTAGTAGAAAAAAGGAGGCTCCCTATGCAGTATTATGATCAGCATCTCCACACGTATTTTTCCTTTGATTCAGAGGAAAAATTTGAAAACTATTTAGCCTATCAGCCGGAGTTTTTCGTTTCTACGGATCACTTTGATTTAAACAATCCATCTACCGGAAAAGATGACATTCCGGATTATCCAGCCTATATAAACAAACTGGACTCTTTAAAAGAAACCTATTCCACCAAATTTCTGCGAGGTATCGAGATTGGCGTTGTTCCAGGACAAGAAGATCGGATCGTGGATTACCTCGCTCAGCATCCCTATGATTTAAAGCTGGTAAGTATTCATCAAAATGGCCGCTTTGATTATATGGACGATGTGGTTTTAACCAAAGATCCCATTCAAACTACCAAGGAATATTTTGATCAGATGTTGCAGGTCTTGACGGATTTTCCAGAAGGAGATATTTTGACTCACTTTGATTATGGATTACGCCGCTTCACCTTCACAGCGGAAGAATTCGCGGAGCATTTTGAGGCTCAGCTGCTAACGATTTTCAAAAAGGTTGTTGAACGAGAATTGGCGATGGAGTTAAATGCCAAGAGCTTCTTGAAATACGGCAACGAAGACCTTTACCGTTATGCCGTTCCTTTGTATCAAAGTGTCGGCGGAAAGCTCTTTACCTTAGGCTCGGATGCTCATGTTGCCGAAGATTATCAGCTGGGCTTTAAAAAAATGAGTCAGCTGTTGGCAGACTGTCAGGTAGAAAAGTTGCTAGTCATTCAAGGAAAAGAACGCTGCCTGACGCCGCTGCCGATTTTGTGATTCCTATATAATAGAAGAAAGTGGTGAAAAAATGAGCAACCTGCGGGACTACAATCAAGAGGCACCCATCCATCATTTAATTGCGCGACATTGGGATGCATTGGAAATTGAGGCGGTTTGCCGATCCTTGTTAGCAACCGTTCCAAAACAACAACTGGAAAATTTTTTGGTGGCTGACAGCTTGTAGCGGGAAAAAGTTCAGGCTTATTTTGCAGCCTTTAAAGATCAGCCTTTGGAATATTTGCATGCGCAGTTTCATCTTTTTTATCAAGTAGCCGCCCCAGATGACTACAACGATTTACGAGGACAGCTGCAATTGACCTTTCAAGCGGATGAAACCGCCTATACCGTTTTATTGGGAATGGCTCGCCTTGGTGATCAGGCGAAGGTCGAGTGGCGGATTTTCGATATTTGATGGCAGGATCAAGGCGTTTCAGTTGCAAACCTTCCTCTCTTTCAATTAGAAAAACCGCAGCAGGAAGAAGTTTGTGTGCTGGTCACCGATGCTGGTGAAATTCGTCTCCGCTTATTTCCTGACCAAGCTCCCCTAGCTGTAGCCAACTGGCGCTCCCTAGCTGAGCAAGGCGTTTATGACAACACATATTTCGGCTCGTGTCATTAAGGAATTTGTTATTCAAGCTGGCGCTTTGGATGGTTCTGGTGATGAAGCTGTTTCCAGCTATGAGGGCTTTTTCGCTGGTGAAGTGCATCGCGGACTTTATCATTTTAATGGCGCCTTGGCCTTAGGGGACCACGGTCCCCACCCCAACGGCAACCAGTTTTTTTATTGTGCAAAACACAAAGGCGCAGGCTGACCTGCTGCCGAGGCTCTTGCTTCCTCAGAATGTAAAGCAAGCATACTTGGAGCTTGGAGGACTACCGGAGCTGGATGGTCGTTATACTGTTTTTGGACAGGTATACCAAGGGTTAGAAATCGTATCAGTGATCGCAGCTCAGCCGACAAACAGTGAAGATGTGCCGATTGAGCCAGTGTTCATTCGACAAATTAACTTCGAAAAAACATCGTAAAAAGACACTCACTGACTTCAGCAAAAGCTCTATTCTTGAGCTGGCTGCAGCTAGTGAGTGTCTTTCATTTATCCATAAGATAAAGCTTGGATTCAATAATAAATGTTTTGGTTAAAGCTGTGACCGGCAAATGAGGAACCGTGCGAGCCAGTTGATCTGCCAATGCAAACATTTCTTTAGGTGAAGACGCTGGCGTGTCTGCCAACGGATACTCCAGTCCCAATGCTTGGTAACCGTGCATACCATAGCGGTGGTACGGTAGTAATTCTAACGGTACGAACCGATCAAGATCTGCCACAAAACAAGCAATCGTCAGCAGCTCGGTCAGGTTCATATTGATACCTGGAACCACAGGAACTCGAATTCGCACTTCGCAGTTAGGATACTCAATTAAAAAGCGACGAATATTCTTCAAAATTTGTTGGTTATCTAAGCTGGTCCATTGTTTGTGGAGCTTGCTGGTAAACATTTTTACATCCACAAACAATGTATCCACATAGGGAGCTACCTTTTGGATTTCATTATAAGCACCACAAAAGCTGGTTTCCAGTACGGTATTGATTCCAATGTATTTCGATTTTTGCAAAATTTCTTTAGCAAAATCCGCCTGAACCAGTGCCTCGCCTCCGCTAATGGTCACTCCGCCATCCGAGTGAAAGTAAAAAACAGCATCTTTCTCAATCTCATCCATTACCTCTTCAGCGGTCATGGTCTGGCCAAATCCTTTTTCAATCTGCTTGCTTTGTGATTCGGGAATCGAACACCAGGCACAGCGTAATGGGCAGCCCTTTAAATAAACAACGGTCCGTAAACCAGCACCATCATGTAGAGAACCCTGTTCTATTCTTAATACTGTTCCTTCCATATAGATTTTTGAATTACACACTAGTTTAAACTAAAACAAACGATGACAAAGTAGATGCTTTTGTTTATAACGTTCATGAGCATATGTAGGATCATAGATATTAAAGTAGCTTATTTTCCCATTAATTTTCTTTTTTTGTCGGACGGTTCCACGGTTCACTTCATTTACAACTGTTTGGGGAGAAACGCCGATATACTTAGCGATTTTTCTGTAAGAATAACTTTGCTTCAGTAAAGCATTGAGCGTTTCACGCTCTTCTTTTGATAAATGTTTGCCTCTTTGACGCGCTATTTTTGTGTTAAAATTGACTTCAGTCATAGTGAAAAAATCTCCTTATATTATTTTTTTGTCAAATTAAATATACACGATTTTTCACTATGATTATTTTTTGTCAAAAGTGTCCAACTTGATTATAAAAACTCGCCCTATGTTTTTTCTTTATTTTTGTTCTCTTTTTTTATCTAAATAATAATCAAACACTTAAAATTATTACAGAATAAAAAAAAACACATTCTATAAGAAAATTTGACTCTCTTTATTCGAGAACAAAATTTCAATAGAATGCGTTATTATTTTACGGATAAAATCCGATAAATATCCTTGTTAAAATTAATCAAACAAGCAGAAGTTGCTGAAAATTTACCAAAATATATGCTTTTCTGACCAATAGTTTTAGGTAATCAATATTTCATTTATTAATACTATCAAGATTCTTCTACGTTCACTTTAGAAATCTTGCCTTGTTCGATATAAACCATCAAAATAGAGATATCAGAAGGGTTGACGCCGCTGATACGACTCGCTTGGGCAATGGTTTCTGGACGAATTTTAGATAATTTTTGACGGGCTTCAGTTGCTAAACTATTGATCGCATCATAGTCGATATTTTCTGGAATACGTTTAGCTTCCATGCGTTTTAATTTTTCGACTTTATCTAAAGCCTTCTTGATATAACCTTCATATTTGATTTGAATTTCGACTTGTTCGATTTCTTTATTGGTTAACTCAGGACCTGCTGGAATAAATTGCGTTAATTCTAAGTAGCTGACTTCTGGACGGCGTAAGAAATCCAGTGCTAAGACGCCATCTTTTAAGGCCGCTGCTTGCTTTTGGGCTAAAAATTCATTGATTTCTTTAGTTGGTTTTAAGCGAATTTCACTTAAACGTTTGATTTCTGCTTCGATATTGGCTTTTTTCGCTAAGTAGGCTTGGTATTGGTCTTCTTTGACTAAGCCGATTGCATGCCCCATTTCAGTTAGGCGCAAATCTGCATTATCGTGACGCAAAATCAAGCGGTATTCCGCACGTGAAGTCAATAAACGATAAGGTTCGTTGGTGCCTTTCGTGACTAAATCATCAATCATCACGCCGATATAACCATCTGAACGACTTAATACGAAGGGATCTTTGCCTTGGACTTTCAATGCAGCGTTAATGCCGGCAATTAATCCTTGACCGGCCGCTTCTTCATAACCACTGGTACCGTTTGTTTGGCCAGCGGTGAAAAGATTGGCAATTTTTTTCGTTTCAAGTGTTGGGCGCAATTGGTGAGGGACCACCACATCATATTCAATGGCATAACCCGTACGCATCATTTCCGCTTTTTCTAATCCGGCAATTGAGTGCAACATTTTCAATTGGACATCTTCAGGTAGCGAAGTAGAAAAGCCTTGTACGTAAACTTCTTCATTTTCGAGTCCTTCTGGTTCTAGGAAGAGTTGGTGGCGTGGTTTGTCGTTGAAGCGCACGATCTTATCTTCAATCGATGGACAGTAACGCGCACCGACCCCTTTCACAATCCCGGTAAACATAGGCGCACGATGTAGGTTTTCTTCAATAATTTCGTGGGTGCGTTTATTGGTATAGGTCAACCAACAGGGTACTTGTTCTTGTTTATAGGCACTATCTGGCGTTGTGAAACTGAAATGGTTAGGGGTGGTATCGCCTGGTTGGATTTCAGTCACTGAGTAATCAATCGTGCTTGATTTGACGCGTGGTGGGGTTCCGGTTTTAAAACGTGTAATTTCCAAACCTAATTCTTTCAAATGATCAGCAAGGCCAATGGATGGTTGCGAATTGTTTGGTCCTGAAGAATATTTTAATTCCCCGATAATAATTTCTCCGCGTAAAGCCGTACCAGTCGTGATGACCACCGCTTTGGCATCATATCGCGCACCTGTTGAAGTCACCACCCCTTTGCAGACATTATCTTCAACAATTAAACGTTCGACGATGCCTTGACGCAAAGTCAGGTTTTCTTCTAATTCAATGGTATGTTTCATCGCGCGGTGGTAGGCATGTTTGTCTGCTTGTGCTCGTAATGCGCGGACAGCTGGCCCTTTCCCGGTGTTTAACATACGCATTTGGATATAGGTTTTGTCGATATTTTTTCCCATTTCGCCGCCGAGTGCATCGATTTCGCGCACGACCACGCCTTTTGCTGGACCACCGACAGAAGGGTTACATGGCATAAAAGCGACCATGTCTAAATTGATGGTAACTAATAGGGTTTTGTTTCCCATACGACTACTTGCTAAAGCTGCTTCACAACCCGCATGACCGGCACCGACAACGATGACATCATACGAACCTGCTTGATATTCTTCCATTGATTTGTTCACCTCTTGTTATTTTCCTAGACAGAATTGACTGAATAATTGTGTGATTAATTCATCTTGAACACTTTCACCCGTGATTTCTCCTAATAGATCCCAACAACGGGTTAAATCCATTTGTACTAAATCGACGGGCATCCCTGCATCAATGCCATTTTCCACTTCTTTTAGACTGGCTAGTGCTTGTTCTAAAAGGGAAATATGACGCGTATTGGAGACATAAGATGCTTCTTTAGACTGGGTTTGACCGGCGAAAAATAGGTCTTTAATGGCTTTTTCTAATTGCTCCAAACCATCTTGAGCCACCACGGAAATCGCAAAAACTGGACTGTCTTGGGCCACTTCTTGTAATTGCGCACGGTCTAAAGCACTTGGTAAATCTGTTTTATTAAGCAAAATGATACGCTTGGATTGTTTGGTTAAATCTAATAGCGCTAAATCTTCTTTGGTTAGTGCTTCAGCTTGATTTAAGACTAACAATACCAAATCGGCTTGTTGGAGGGCTTTTTTACTGCGCTCCACTCCGATTTTTTCCACGACATCTTCTGTTTGACGAATGCCGGCTGTATCAATCAGTTTCAGTGGCACGCCATTGACATTGACATATTCTTCGATGACATCGCGCGTCGTTCCAGCAATGTCCGTGACAATCGCTTTTTCTTCGTCCAATAAATAGTTTAATAGACTGGATTTTCCGACATTTGGCCGGCCGATAATCGCTGTCTGCAAGCCTTCACGCAAAATTTTTCCTTGCGTGGCGGTCTTTAGCAGCTGTTCGATTTTTTCTTCTATATGTTTGGCTGTGGTTAGCATCAACTGGCTGGTCATCTCTTCTACATCATCGTATTCTGGATAATCGATATTGACTTCAACTTGCGCCAAGGTTTCCAAAATTTCTTGACGTAAACTTTTAATTAAAGTCGATAAGCGTCCTTCTAATTGTTGGTAGGCCATTTGCATCGATTGGTCGGTTTTGGCTTGGATAAGGTCCATCACCGCTTCAGCTTGCGATAAATCGATACGGCCATTTAAAAAAGCGCGTTTGGTAAATTCACCTGGTTCAGCTAGGCGTGCCCCTTTGCGTAAAACCAGTTGTAAAATTTGATTGGTAACGACCATCCCACCATGACAATTGATTTCGATAATGTCTTCGCGAGTAAATGTTTTCGGTGCTTTTAAGACACTGACCATCACTTCATCTAAAAATCCCTCTCGTTTGTCGTCATAGATATGGCCATAATGAATGGTATGGCTGTCGACTTGGCTGAGTTTTTTCTTGCCAGCGACAAATATTTCATCTGCAATCTCTAACGCTTGGCTCCCACTTAGGCGCACCATGCTGATGGCTCCTTCACCGGGTGCTGTCGAAATCGCCGCAATCGTATCAAATTCTTTGGTAATCTGATTCATGTTCTCCTCCGTTAATGATAAAACAACTACAAACCTACTAAATCAAACAGACTCAAGCGCGTGAAAAAGGCTATCAGCTAGGTAGATATTAGGGACTTTCCCGATGGTGTTGGAGAAACCTTTTGCTCCGTAGCTGATCGAGTCGCTTCACATCCTTTGACTAATCTGTGTTCGGCGGGTAGCTCCTGTGCATCTAAGCCGGCCTGTCTTGGAAAATCTTAAAACATAATGGATTTTCCTGACATTCCGGAAACCTTAGCTGCTTGGAGCTAATCGACCCGCCTCACATCCTTAATATAAAAAAGTGCCCACTCCACCTATTGTTTTCTCATAAATGAAAAGTAATAGGTAGACGAGCACTTTGACTGCCTGTCTGATTGAATTCGTTTGTAGATTATCATAATTTCAGGCAAAATTCAAGACAAAAGCAAAAAATAAAGATGCTTATCGGTAAGGTTGGAATCTGTTCATAGCAAAATGATACCTCTGAAGGTGATTTCTAACTATTATGTAAAGCGTGGTCATGAAGTACTTTAACATGTACAAATTTTTTGCCATACTTAGGCTGAAGCGTATCATCGATAATCTTCACGCCTTTTTCGAAAAGGAATTTAATTGTGTTCAATGCATCTTGAGTGCTGCGAACGAAGCGATCCATTTTTGTTATTACTAGCGTATCGCCAGTCTGTATTTCCTGTAGGAGTTTTTGAAACTCAGGTCGGTTACTTTTGGTTCCAGTAATTTTTTCAAAATAGATTCGATCGCAACGCTCATCTTCCATTTATCTTTTTTTCACTAGGTCAGGACTTGGGAGCTAGACATTGATGGCTGAACTTATAATCCCCTAGTCTACAAAAAAATATGCTCCCCCAATATAATAAAAAGAGGAGGAGAAATCGTTTTGTACCGACCCCCAAAAGTTAGACCATAAAATCTAACAATTGGAGGTCGGTATTTTTATGTCCAAATATTCTTTTGAGTTTAAAAAGCAAGTTGTAAATGCTTATCTTAATGGCGAAGGTGGTTATACTTATCTTGCAAATAAGTTCGGCATTCCATCTGATAATAAAGTTAAACTATGGGTGGATAATTACAATGCATTTGGTGATGAAGGATTAAAACGTTCTAGAAAAAAAGATTTTTATTCTTTTGAAAAGAAGCTTTCTATAGTAGAGTTATATTTATCAAGTGAAATCTCATATCAAGATTTAGCTCTGCAAGAAGGAATTACTAATCCAAGTATGATCACAAATTGGGTGAGTCGCTTTCGTGCAGCTGGTCCTGATGCCCTAAGACCACGCAAGAAGGGACGAAAGAAAACATTGAATACAACTAATGGCAATACACAAAACAAACCAGTTGAAAAATCTTCTGTTGATACAAGTGCAGAACATGTAAAAGAGCTAGAAGAGGAACTTCTTAAATTGAGAATTGAGAATGCCTTTTTAAAAGAACTGAGGAGGCTGCGTTTAGAGGACGAGGAAAAAATGAGAGAAAGGCACTCGTCATCAACAGTCTCCGACGAGAATTCAAACTAAAAGACCTTCTCTCTTATACAGGCATGCCTAAAGCAACATATATGTATTGGCAAAAACGATTTGATAGAGAAAATCCTGACAAAGAACTTGAAGAAAAAATCCAAGAAATCCGTAAGAATAATAAGGATTACGGATATCGTAGAATACATGGAGAGCTTTATAATCAGGGATATCTCATCAACAAAAAGAAGGTTCAGCGAATAGTTCAAAAACTTGGCTTGCAGGTGACATCCTACACACGCAAAAGTAGGAAATATAGTTCCTATAAGGGCAGGATTGGTACCATTGCACCCAACAGAATTCGCAGACGCTTTAATACGCACATACCCCATCAAAAAATCACAACGGATACGACTGAATTTAAGTATTATGAAGTTGATGTCAAAGGACATATGACAATGCATAAGCTGTATTTAGATCCATTTATGGATATGTGTAATGGAGAAATACTAAGTTACAGCATCGATAAGAAACCTTCAGCAAAGAATGTAATGAATGCCTTGGATAAAGCCATTGAAATCACTTCAGACTGCCCTTATAGACGAACATTCCATTCTGACCAGGGTTGGGCATACCAGATGAAGGCGTACTCTCACAGGCTAAAAGAAGAACGAATATTTCAAAGCATGTCTCGAAAGGGCAACTGTCTAGATAATTCCGTAATGGAGAATTTCTTCGGTCTGCTTAAGCAAGAGATATACTATGCGTTATTTACCATAGCTATGAGGAATTAAAAATGGAAATAGAACGATTTATAAAGTATTATAATGAACAACGAATAAAAGAAAAGTTAGGATGGATGAGTCCTGTTCAATATAGGCTCCATCTTTTAGCTGCATAATGAAAACGAGACGACCGGAGTCGTCTCGTAAAAAAGTCTAACTTTTGGGGGTCACCTCATTGAGAATTGAGAATGCCTTTTTAAAAGAACTGAGGAGGCTGCGTTTAGAGGACGAGGAAAAAATGAGAGAAAGGCACTCGTCATCAACAGTCTCCGACGAGAATTCAAACTAAAAGACCTTCTCTCTTATACAGGCATGCCTAAAGCAACATATATGTATTGGCAAAAACGATTTGATAGAGAAAATCCTGACAAAGAACTTGAAGAAAAAATCCAAGAAATCCGTAAGAATAATAAGGATTACGGATATCGTAGAATACATGGAGAGCTTTATAATCAGGGATATCTCATCAACAAAAAGAAGGTTCAGCGAATAGTTCAAAAACTTGGCTTGCAGGTGACATCCTACACACGCAAAAGTAGGAAATATAGTTCCTATAAGGGCAGGATTGGTACCATTGCACCCAACAGAATTCGCAGACGCTTTAATACGCACATACCCCATCAAAAAATCACAACGGATACGACTGAATTTAAGTATTATGAAGTTGATGTCAAAGGACATATGACAATGCATAAGCTGTATTTAGATCCATTTATGGATATGTGTAATGGAGAAATACTAAGTTACAGCATCGATAAGAAACCTTCAGCAAAGAATGTAATGAATGCCTTGGATAAAGCCATTGAAATCACTTCAGACTGCCCTTATAGACGAACATTCCATTCTGACCAGGGTTGGGCATACCAGATGAAGGCGTACTCTCACAGGCTAAAAGAAGAACGAATATTTCAAAGCATGTCTCGAAAGGGCAACTGTCTAGATAATTCCGTAATGGAGAATTTCTTCGGTCTGCTTAAGCAAGAGATATACTATGCGTTATTTACCATAGCTATGAGGAATTAAAAATGGAAATAGAACGATTTATAAAGTATTATAATGAACAACGAATAAAAGAAAAGTTAGGATGGATGAGTCCTGTTCAATATAGGCTCCATCTTTTAGCTGCATAATGAAAACGAGACGACCGGAGTCGTCTCGTAAAAAAGTCTAACTTTTGGGGGTCACCTCATTGAGAATTGAGAATGCCTTTTTAAAAGAACTGAGGAGGCTGCGTTTAGAGGACGAGGAAAAAATGAGAGAAAGGCACTCGTCATCAACAGTCTCCGACGAGAATTCAAACTAAAAGACCTTCTCTCTTATACAGGCATGCCTAAAGCAACATATATGTATTGGCAAAAACGATTTGATAGAGAAAATCCTGACAAAGAACTTGAAGAAAAAATCCAAGAAATCCGTAAGAATAATAAGGATTACGGATATCGTAGAATACATGGAGAGCTTTATAATCAGGGATATCTCATCAACAAAAAGAAGGTTCAGCGAATAGTTCAAAAACTTGGCTTGCAGGTGACATCCTACACACGCAAAAGTAGGAAATATAGTTCCTATAAGGGCAGGATTGGTACCATTGCACCCAACAGAATTCGCAGACGCTTTAATACGCACATACCCCATCAAAAAATCACAACGGATACGACTGAATTTAAGTATTATGAAGTTGATGTCAAAGGACATATGACAATGCATAAGCTGTATTTAGATCCATTTATGGATATGTGTAATGGAGAAATACTAAGTTACAGCATCGATAAGAAACCTTCAGCAAAGAATGTAATGAATGCCTTGGATAAAGCCATTGAAATCACTTCAGACTGCCCTTATAGACGAACATTCCATTCTGACCAGGGTTGGGCATACCAGATGAAGGCATACTCTCACAGGCTAAAAGAAGAACGAATATTTCAAAGCATGTCTCGAAAGGGCAACTGTCTAGATAATTCCGTAATGGAGAATTTCTTCGGTCTGCTTAAGCAAGAGATATACTATGGCGTTATTTACCATAGCTATGAGGAATTAAAAATGGAAATAGAACGATTTATAAAGTATTATAATGAACAACGAATAAAAGAAAAGTTAGGATGGATGAGTCCTGTTCAATATAGGCTCCATCTTTTAGCTGCATAATGAAAACGAGACGACCGGAGTCGTCTCGTAAAAAAGTCTAACTTTTGGGGGTCACCTCATTTAAAAACTTTTTAAATTATCTTATCATGAAAAAAGAAAGTCTGCATAATTTTTGTATAATTACTCAAAGAAGGAGATGTTTGGGAAATATTCCTGTTTTTGCTGAGATTTAAAGTACAGAGCATTTTTGGGCGCTGTACTTTACTTTTCAAGTCGACATAGACACAGTCATTGTCTACCTCAATCAAAATAATCAAATAATCAGCTCCAACTAATTCAGCAAGTTTTGCTACTGCAAAATCCCACAACTCTCCCTTTCCACTAATGAGACAGGTACTACATTTATAGATGACTTCGTTTCACCTTCAATCGATGCAACAATCGACTTTGTGGCGATATCAGCCATTTCTCCTAACTTCATTTTCATAGAAGTCAATGGTGGATTAAAATATTTAGACGATTCAATATCATCAAATCCTATAACAGAGATGTCATCTGGAACTTTGAGACCTCTTTCTTGAATAGCTTTGATTGCTCCAAATGCTATCTTATCATTACTGGCAAAAATAGCCGAAAACTCACTATTTCCATTAAGTAATTTTTTCGCAGCCTCATATCCAGCATTTTCCACAAATTCGCTATTTACAATCAAGTTCTTATTTACTTCTATCCCTGCATCTTCTAATGCTTTTTTGTATCCTCTTATCCTGTCTTTAGAAGAGAATTTGACCGTACCGCCTGTAATATGTGCGATTTGTTTATGTTTTTTATCTATGAGATATTTTGTCGCACAATAAGCGCCGTTGTAATTGTCCGCATTCACTATCATGCACTGGTTATAGGTGGCATCTTCAGGTCTGATTGATTGATCGATCAGCACAACTTTATACCCTCTATCAATGATTGTTTTTATCGATTCATCGTCGTCATTCTGGCCTATGAAAATCCCACCAGAAATTGTCTTATTATAAAAACTCTCTTTAATTTTTTTATAGCCTGCGACGCTATGTATAATATGGACAAGAACCAGGTAATCCATCTCACTTGCTGTTTCTATCACTGAACTAGTAAATTCTAGATAATACGGACTTTTGGTAATTCTATTTTTTAGTCCAGCTTCTTCATGTATCAGGTCTATAATAAATAAGCCGATCACCTTATTTTGGCTTCCTGCAAGCATCCTTGCTGAAGCCTGTGGCACATACTCATGTTCCTTAATTACTCTTAAAACCTTTTCTCTTGTTTCTTCCGAGACATTTGAATAATTATTTATCACTCTGGATACAGTACTGCGTGATACTCCGGCAATTTTTGCAATTTCAGTACTATTCATCATAAAGGCATCTCCTTTCGTTCGTAAACTCGTGTTCATACTACAACACTATACTATTTGTCCATTTTTTTCAATCTTTTTCTGTTTTTCGAAAAACTCTGCCTGCTTCAAGATTCCAGCAAAAGGAGACTTTTGGCAATACCTTTCATGCAGAAACCATCAGCAAATGCCTTCAATCGCAGAACAAACCACCACCCAGTGTTTTGTTCTAAAAATAAGGCACCCAGGATTATATTTCATCCTGGGTGCTCTATGTTTTGCTGCTAGCATCAGATTCTGCCTGTAAAGTAAGCAAGCAATTCTAGTTCATCTAATATTTTCTCTTTCATGTTCACTTATTTATTGTTTAACTGTTTGAACATTTCTATCATTTCTTCGATTAATAATTTAGTTGTCTCCGTCGACATCAATTGATCTTCTGCGTGCATGATTATTAACGAAAGTTCAACATTTTCGCCAGCAGCTTCTTTTTGTATCAAAGAAGTATGTGCATGATGGCCTTTCACAAAATATTCCGATGCTTCAGCCATTTTCTTTTCTGCTTCATTGTACTTTCCTTTTCTGGCATCTCTTAATGCTTCAACGGCCAATGATTTGGCCATTCCAACATTACTGATTATACTAAAAGCAGTTAATTCAATTCCTTCCATGTGTAAATCTCCTATCTTGAATCTTTCGGTTTGTTCTCAGCGTAATGCAGCTTTTTTAAATCGCTTCTACTACTTCTTGTTGCTGTATTTCATTCTCCATTTCATTCTCCATTTCATCTTCAATAATCGCTGCTTTATTCGCTGCGATTACAAACGGCGAGTAAATTAATACACTCACCGCAAGACAGATGAATCCGACAAACAGTGCGACGATATTTCCGCCTGTACCCAAGAAAGGCATCAATGGTCCTGGTGTTGTCCAAGGAATACCAATCGTTACCGGTGGCATAATCTTAAGAATCATAACTGCGGTATAACCAATCATAATGTTAACCAGTGGCGCAATAATAAATGGAATAATATAAATCGGATTCAGAACAATCGGTAAACCAAAGATAACCATTTCGTTTATATTGAACAAACCGGGTGCCAAAGAAAGTTTGGCAATACTTTTCGATTCCTTATTTTTCGAGAAAATCAATATAGCAATGATTAGACCCAATGTCGCTCCTGAACCGCCATATTCAGCGAAAGCAGTAGCTAAACCACTGTACGTTATCGGATAAGGCGATCCCCATGTAGTACCGCTTTCAGCATAATGTAAGAGGTTTGCGTTTCCGGCTTCCGAGAACATGGTATCTCGAATAGCTGCAATCGTATTTGGTCCGTGTATTCCCATAGCCCATAGCGATTGAGATAAGAATGCTAAAATAAGCACTGAGAATAAACTTTGACTCATTCTGGTCAATGGTGTTTGAAGGATGTTATAAATTAATTCATGTAATCCGCCTGGTGCAGCCATTTTTACAAAGTAGTTGAGGACGGAGAAGAAAATCGTCGTGATGATAATCGGGATCAACACTTTGAAGGATCTTGCAACTGCTGAAGGTACTTGTTCTGGCATTTTAATTTCTAACTTATCTGATTTTGCTAATCTAGACATTAGTTCGCCGACCAAGAGCCCAACCAAAATTGCTACAAACAACCCTTGTGCGCCCATATATTGATTTGTTAGATAATTTACTCCTTCATTATTGAAATAATCAGGATAGATGATGAAATAAACAGAGATTGCGGTCAAACCTGTCAACAAATCATCGCCTTCCATTAGTTTCGCAAGGTTTCTGGCTATCAAAAACACAATCAAAATCGAGAAAATATCAGCTGAACCTTTAACAACTGGAGCGAACACTGCTTGGAATTTAACAATACCCGGAAAAAGTTTATCGAATTGCAAGATTTTAAACATGAATCCATCTGGTGACAAGAAAACATTATTCAATAACACCATCAATGATCCTGCCATCGTTAATGGGAATGATAAAATAAAAGCATCTCTTACTGCGCATATGTGTCTTTGAGCGTTCAACTTTGTAGATAAAGGCACTAACAATCTTTCTATAGCACTTTGAAATTTGTCCATAAAACTCATTTTTTTTAACCTCTTTTCCTAGTTTATTTTTTGTAAAGCGTCTTCTAAAATCGCTTTTCCATTCATCATTCCATACAGCCGCATGTCCATCACTTCTACGGGAATTCTGCCTTTTACAAGTTTTTCAACGTTCCCTTTCTGGAAACGCACTTGTGGTCCTAAAAGAACGATATCGACATTATCAACGACCGTACTTGCCTCTGCAACTGGAAGGGCATCTATTTCTACTTCAATTCCTTTTTCCTTTGCGGCGTTTCTCATTTTGCTCACAAGCAAACTTGTGGACATTCCTGCTGAACATACTAGTAAAATTTTTTTCATGGTCTATCTCTCCTTGTTTTTTCATATTCATTGATTGTGAACGATTCTTATAACTCTTCTCCATTGGTGCGAATAACATTTTTGTACCAATAGAAGCTGTTCTTTTTGATTCTTCTCAAATCTTTTTGATCATTTTCATCTCTGTCAACATACACAAATCCATAGCGTTTTTGATAACCATTCAACCAGCTTAACAAATCTGTAAATGACCACGTGCAGTAGCCTAGAAGATCAACACCATCTGTTATTGCTTCTTTACAAGCCTTGATATGTGCGCTCAAGTAATCGATTCTGTAAGCATCATTGACAGTGTCGTCTTCTTCAAGCTTGTCGAATTCTCCAAGCCCGTTTTCTGTAATAAGTATTGGAAGATTATATTTGCTGGTCAATCTTCTTAGTCCAATTCTTAAACCAGTAGGATCAATTGCCCAGTCCCAATTTGTTGTTTCCAGATGTGCATTTTTTGCATTTTTATAAACTCCGGGTAATCCACTTTCTTTAGTGGTGCCTTTTTTACCTGTGTTATTGATACTTTCAGATTGCCCTACTCCATCAAGCGGATTGAATGCAACTGTGCTTGTTTGGTAATAATTTATTCCGATAAAATCTGGTTTTACTCTTTCCAACAATTCAAGATCTCCATCTTCAATAGTGGGTGCGATTCCAAGTCTTTCGTAATATTTAAAAGCGAATACTGGATATTTACCTTTGCAATAAACATCGAGCCACCAATTGCAATTTAAATCCTCTGCATTTTCTGCGGATAAAACATCTTTTGGATCGCAACTGAATGGATAAACTGGTCCAAATGCAAAGCTTGGTCCAATCATACCGTCTGGAACATATTTTTTGAAGGATTCAATTACGGTAGCATTAGCTAAGTTCGCTATATGATTCGCCTCAAGCATTCTCTTTTGATCTTTAACAGCTGGCGGGTGCATAGCGGTTACGTAACCTAGTGTTACAAATATATTTTGTTCATTCAATGATACCCAGTGCTTAACTTTATTCCCAAATCTCTTGAATAACGTTACACAGTATTCATTAAAATCATGAATGATTTCTCTTGATTCCCATCCGCCGTACAAATCTTGAAGATGTTGAGGTAAATCCCAATGGTACAACGTAATGATTGGTTGGATATTGTTCGCGATAAGTTCATCTATCAAGTTTTCATAAAATTTTAAGCCTTCTTCATTTACTTCATTTCTTCCATTGGGATAAATACGTGTCCATGCAATTGAGAATCTATAAGCTTTCAATCCCATTTCAGCCATTAAAGCTACGTCTTCTTTGTATCTATTGTAATGGTCGACCGCGATATTCCCGTTTGTATTCTTAAATGTTGTCCCCGGTTGGCGGGTGTACACATCCCATACACTTTCCCCCTTTCCATCTTTGTCCCATGCTCCTTCAACCTGATACGCTGCAGATGCCGATCCCCATAGGAAATCATCTTGGAATTTGTCTAATTCTTCGTATATCACTGAATCTTATCCTCCGTTTTCAATATAAATTTATTTTCAAACATTCTTTCTTGAAAAAAAACTATTGTGTATTTTAGATAGAAGCTTTTATAACAGCACCCAGTATGTTGGCATCGTTATTATACTTGCATCTATTGATTTCGGTAGTAATAAAATCCGCTTCTAAATACTCCCTACAGGTTTTCTTATACGTTTCTCTTACTTTATCGATGAACCAGTTTTCTTCGGATATTCCTCCACCGATGCATATCACTTCAGGATTATAAAAAACGGTGATTACTATTAATTGGGCCACTATGTTTCCTATCCATTCATCTACTGAAGACACAGCTGATTCATTTCCGTTTAGGTACTTCTTGCAAACCTCATTTCCATACTGAACCTGCTCCTCCCGATTAACTTTTTTATTGTATAAATTAACCAATCCGGTTATCGAAGCATAATCACCCATCTTATCAAGGCCGCCTATCTCAGCGTTTACAAAAGGCATATTATGGAATTCCCCCGCAAACGAATCTTTTCCATACACAACTCCGTTTTCGTCGCATATGCATCCACCTGTTCCTGTACCTATAATCAAAAACGCTGAAGATTTGTATCCCTTTGCATTTCCAATTTTAAACTCACATAAACCTGCTGCTTTTGCATCATTGATTGCGGACACTTTTTTATTTGTCCTTTTGTTGATTTCATTATTGATATTTGTGCCGTACATTATAGCTACATTAGGAGCAGCATAGGATTTAACATTCGAATCTTCATCAATAAGGCCGGGTGCGCTTACACCGATTTTGTCAATTTCATCTACATTTCTTATATTTGAACATATATAATCGTAAAATTCGTCGGCTGTATTGTACTTAACCGTTTCGACTTTCCACTTCTCTTTGATGCGATGTTGCTTGTCTATTAATGCATACTTAATGAACGTCCCTCCTATGTCTATTCCTAAACTTATTTTCTCCATAACACTTCTCCTTAAAATGAAGGTCTTGCAGTTTGCCTTCTTATATTGCAGCTTGATTCAAACTCATAAACACGCGTTCATGATTTGTTAAAAAGAAAAACGATACGCTCATTTCCACCTTTTTTTATACGATGAACATCCCATGAACGCGCGTTTATAGATATAGCATACACTGAAAGCAATTACATTGCAATACTTTTTTTATTTCTTATGTGTAGTTTTTGTTTAAAAAGTACCTTTTAATTCCACCAATACTTAAAAATAAGGGAGCGATTTCATCTTCATTTAACCAGTTTTTTAAAGTACAGAGCAAATTTCTGGGCTATACTTTATTTTTTTGACTTCAAAATTGATAGAAATGAACATTTTGATTTTCATTATCATTTTTCAGAAAAAAATACCTTCTCAAGTTAATAAATCAACTTAAGCTGGTATTGCTTCTGTTCGTTCCTTTTACAATTGGTTTTTGCGACTGTACTACGGAAAATCCTTGAATACTTACTATCATACACTGTCAGTCATTGGAGAAAAGCTCAGTATTATTGAATTAAAAGTTCTTCAATCCTTGTTAGAAATAGATCTCTTTCAAGAGCTTTCCAGTCAATATCCTGTACTATTCCTAATCGATGATACGCTTCAGCCTAAGTATGGCAAAAAATTTGCACATGTTAAAGTACTTCACGACCACGCTTTACATATAGGGAAAGCTTATGTGAATGCACTCGATTTTGTCACTTTAGGTATTGCTTTTCCTATCCAGGGTAAAAAACAGGTAGAATACATCATGTTCCCTTTTTCCATGCGGATGTACATTCCTGGTGGTAAATCGAAGTTAAACTTGGCTAAAGAGATGGCTACCGCTGCCCTAATGGCATTTAAACCAAGCCAACACATTATTGCAGAATGTGATAGCTGGTATCCCAAAAAAGAGCTTTTAGATTTTGTCAAACTTCATCAGAACGTTGATTTTATCGCCAATATTCGAAAAGATACCGCGCTATTTGAGTTTCCAGAAAAGACTGGTAAGCGCGGGCGTCCACGTAAGTACGGAAAGAAATTCAGTTGTACAGATATAGCTTTTTCAGATAGTGATGGCACTTATGAGGTTGGCATGACGTATTGCCTAACTCATCTATTTTCTCTCCCAGTTTATGTCGTTCGAACAAAGAAATCTGACCAAAAAGGTGGAAGATTATTCATTTCTACGATAGATTCTGAGAAACTCTAAGCCATTACGCCTGAGACTCAGGGAATGTGGCGCATATTAGAATACTATGAACAGCGTTGGAAGATTGAGACTTACTTTTATGAAATCAAAACATTTTGGTCTTTTGGAAGTTATCAAGTTCGCTCCTATGAAGAAATTGAAGGAATGAATTTTTTAATCAATTTCACATATGGACTGGTTAAAATCTTGCCGTTGATAGATAGCCGCTTTTCTGCATTGATGTCACAAGGGACAAGTGCACGCAAAAATGCCTTAAGTCGCGTCATTCTTGAAGAACAAATTTTCCATACTTTGGGGTCAGAGTCCCAAAACGCCAAAAATAAACGCCCAAATATCAGGGCCTTATTTCGCATGCCCTTAAAAAAACGGATAGAAAACTATTTTTTGTAAAGTGCTGCTATTTTACTAAAGTCCATATTACAAGAACGGCTAGAAAAATCATCAGACAGACTTTTGGGTGAAGTTCCTTATTTTTCAAAAAAGTACGCAATAATCTTCATCTACAAAAATGCGAGAAAAACTTGATTTCATCAGGTTTTGACGTTTCCTTAAAATGCGCAACTGTAAAACTTAGATGTTGCTTGTCAATTTGAACAAAAAGTCATAAAATAAAGGTAAATCAAGGAAAGTGAGGGATTGCTCATGAATGAAGAATCTCATATCTTATTATCTACTGGTAATGTCAATCGGCCTTATATTGTCCGTGATATCGCCTTTGCTACGGAAACTTTCGATAGCGATGTATTCAACAAATCCGAGGACTTAAATGCTTTATTAGCAGGCGTCAAGGAACAATTAAAAAAACGTGCGGATGAATATGGTGCCAGTGCGGTAATCAACTGCCACTTTGACCACAACCACATCAACACGCCAGACGGTAAACAATATATTAAGATTTTTGCCTATGGAACCATTGTACAATACACACAAACAACAATTGGTTAATGTCTAAAAAACCAGAGGAGAACCCTGTAAATCGGCGTTTTCCTCTGGTTTAAATTTTTATGTTTTATAAAATCGGCCGTAAAACCACACACTCTTGAGTGTGTGGATGTAAGGCCTGTTGCATTTTTTAACCTTGGTTTTTGATATATGCTTCTATTGTTTTTTGTGACACTTTACCAATGCTACTAGCAAAATATCCTTCAGACCAAATAATTTTCTTTTTCCAAAAATATTGTTTTAAATAATCATTATATTTTAACCATAAGTAATAAGTACTTTGTTGTTTTAATATTTTTACAATATTTGAAATGGAGTCTTTAGGTTTGTATTCTAGTAAAATATGTATATGGTCTATATCTGTTTCCATTTGAATAATTTTATAATGATATTTTTTCGCTATAAAATGCATTATGTTTTTTAAATCTGTATTGAATTCTTGCGAATTAAATATTTTTCTACGATATTTTGTTACGAATATTAAATGCACGTTTAAGCTATATTTTTTATGAGCGGTTCGGTTGTAGTTATCCATGTTTTTCTAGCAGATATTCTTTGACAATTTTTTGTTTTTGGTGTTTTAAAGCCTTTCGGCATATGGTTAAAGGATATCTTTTCTCCGTAAATATTCATTAGTTGAATATATCCGGTTGTCATTCTTCCTTTAACGAAATATTCATTACCGAAATACCTTACTTTGTCATACTTTTTAAATCCATCAATTTTACCTTTTGGAATGATTTTTTCTGAACGAATACCTTTTGTACGTTGAAAATCACCTTTAGGAATACAACGTTTAATCATTAGATTACATGCAAAATTCACTTGATTTCCAGCAGTTGCAATGACTGCTGCGTCTACATAATGTTCTTTAGGTAATCCTAAATTTAAACGATTTGCTTTGGTGACATACCCAAATGTTTCAATCGCATCTGGATATAATTTTAAAAGTTGTACACGAATGCTATTCATCTGCGTTGCGTATTTCAAAGCATTTTTTAAAGAGCCTTCAAAATTTGGATGAATTAATCCTTTATGCAGTTCAACATGGCAACTATGACAAACTGTAACTAGATTGTTTTCTTCGTCAGAGCCACCTTGACTTCTAAAAATAATATGGTGAACTTCTAAACGTTCATTTTTAGGTTTTTTCTTACAGATTTGACAAGTATGATTATCTCTTGCTAAAATCCGTGCTTTCATATTTTCAAAACCGTAATTCGGACCTTGTTGATAACCCCATGGTTTTACTTTTAGATTCGCCAAACTAGGATTTTTCATTAAATGTGGGTCGAATGTTCCTGTTTCAAGAATTAACTTTGCAATAGGTAAAATGCTTTTAATAAATTCAATTTCTTTTTGATGACTATGTAATTTACTAGTCATTGTTGGACTAAAACGATTTTTACGTTTTGAGTTTTTACGATTGTTGAATCGTGCTTTACGGTAACGTGTTTTACGGTTTCGTCGATTGCGACGATACATCCGTCGTTGATCCATTTTCTTTTTAATTGAATGATTCTTATCTTCACGTAAAACTACTTCAGAAGTATAAAGAATATTTCCTTTTCCATTTGTAACGGCTGTTGCAAATGTTTGACTACCAGTATCAACACCTAATGTTAAAGGTTGTGTGTAAGTAGTTGTTTCGTACGTTAACTTAATCGTAAAAGGTTCTCGATATTTGACTTTTGCTTTTCCTTGTTTTAACAATAAACGCGCGATGACGTTGCTACAAGGCATTAAAGGTTCGTTATTGATAGATAAAACGTATACCATGAACCAGTCACTCCTTTAAAATAAAAATATTTAAAAACGCTGCTTAAAAGCAGGTAATGCGTACTCAAACTATATTGTTACCATATAATTTTTTCCGACCTCAACTCGACAAGGATAATTAAGCTTTTTAGATATACGCCACAAGGCTTTGCTTACTCCAACCTAACTTAAACGTATATGACAGAGCAATGGTCTGTTGCGTCAACCAAAGGTGTCATGACTTAACTATCGTAGTATATATTTCTATATACTGAGTCTGGTAAACTATTTAATGGAAGCCACATACCCTTGGGTATGTGGTAGTTCACCCTCATTATTTTTGATATAACGACTGAATTTGTACTATTGCAAAATAATTTGCGCGGCTAATAATCCCATCATCGCAAAGTAGTACCAGCGTCTATCTTCCTGAACCACACGATAGATGAGCAGCGTAATCATGATTTGAAAAAGCAGAATAGACAAAAATGACGAAAAGATTTGTTTTTCATGGCAACTTTCCCCTTTCTAAAATAAAACCGTTTTCAATATTATATCATAACTGCATTTTATCTGTCACTTTAAAACACAAACAGCTTTACACCATTGAAATCAGAGAAAATAAAAAAACAGAGAACGACCTGTATGATAAGGTCTTTCTCTGCCTTTTTTGAATGGAAAAATTGCCCATTCATTGATAAGAATGATTACCCTATGAATATACTGACTTTTCCTTTAAATGTCAAACCTATCTGAAAAATACCCGACAAACCATCTGTGCTTGTCTAGTGATTTGCGTTAAGGTGTAGTCTTTATCCATCGCCTGAGCTAACGGAACCAACTGCGAATGGATGCTAAAACTGGCCAAAAGTACCTCTGACATTTGCCCCAAATCTTCACCTAAAGCCCCACATAGCGCAATCGTAGGGACCTGGTATTGTTTGGCTATCTGTGCCACACCAAATGGAACTTTACCAAAAGCGGTTTGTGCATCCATCTTGCCCTCGCCAGTAATCACCAAATCAGCACCGGCAATGTGGGTGGCTAATTGCGTCAACTCACTGATTTTTTGAAAACCTGGCGTAATTTGACCGCCTAAAATCACCAAAGCACCTCCAAGCCCGCCTGCAGCTCCAGTCCCAGGAATTTGCTGCAAATCAATGCCTTTTGTTTGCTTAAGAAAATCAACTATCTTTTGTGCTTGTTGGGCTTGTTGACTCAAATAAGTCGGATTGCCCCCTTTTTGCGGACCAAATATCATACTAAAACCCGAACGTCCGGCATAAGGATTGGTCACGTCGGATAAAATCGTCAGCTGCACCTGGCTAAAATCTGCCATCTCGCTAAAATCCAGCTGCGAAAAAGCCATCAAATCCGCGCCCTTCACACCTAAACCAGCCAAAAGCCCCATCCCACCATCAGAAGTCCCACTACCGCCTAGACAAATGATGATTTCGCGGACCTTGCGTTTCAAAGCATCTAATAATAATGCCGCCAAGCCAAATGTACTGGCTCGTTGAATCGTGTCCATGCTTGGAGTAATTTTATCAATGCCAACTACTTCTGCCACTTCAATTACCGCGATATCTTGACTCAATAAATAGTTGGCCGTGATAGGACGGTTTAATAAATCCACCGTGGCCACTTGGATGAATTCACCGCCTAATGCCTCATAAATTGCCTGCATACTTCCTTCGCCACCATCGGCAATCGCTTGGCAAGTCACGCTTATTTGCGGATTATATTGTGCAATGCCTTGTTTGACCGCTGCATTTAATTCTGCACTCGTCGCACAACCTTTATATGAATCAATCGCCACTACAACTTTTTTTACCATCGCTATGTTCCTTTATCATTTATAATTTCTTCAAGGCTTCCCGAGCTGCCTCACAACCTTGATTGACGGTGTAAATCGACTAGCTACTTTGGCGTATAAGCCACCCCGTCTGGGAAAGTCTTAACTTTTGGGACTTTCCCGACGTGTTGGACAAACTTATCCTTATCGGTATCAATCAACTAAATACTCGGAAAATTCACCCTACTGCTTAAGAAAATCTCCTTTCATCCGATTTTCTAAGCAGTAGGTAACACATGAATTTTCTCGTATTTGCCCAAGTTGATTGATATCCTTTTGCTCGTAGCTGATCAAGTCGATTTACAACCTTATTAAAAAACGAGTATGTGTTTGGTTTTTGCCACATACTCGTCATTGTTTTTTTATAAAGTTTTCACTGGTTCAACCACTAGATAACGATAAGGTTCATCGCCTTCTGAATGGGTTTGAACATATGGCACATTGCTTAAAGCCGCATGAATTTGTTTTCTTTCAAAAGCTGGCATTGGCTCTAAGAAAACTGGACGTTGACTGCGTTTGACTTGTTGTGCGGTACGATCAGCCAAACGTTTCAAAATCGCTTGACGTTTTTCACGATAATCCCCCACATTTAAAACAACAGATAATTTATTTTTAGCAATGCGATGAACGTAAACTTGCACCAAATATTGTAACGCATTTAAAGTCTTGCCGTGTTTGCCAATTAAAATCCCTTGTTTTTTCGTATCTAATTGGAAAATCACTACACCTTCTTCGCGTTTCATACGTACTAAAGCAGGCGCCCCTAATTTTTGACTTACTTCTGTCACATAGATTGCCACTTTTTTCAAGGCTTCTTCATCGCTTAGACCATCGTTTTCCAATATTTCTTGGCTAGGCGCTGCATTTTCCTCAACTTCTTCAACGGCTACTTCTGCAGTTTCTTCTTGTACATTTTCTTCTGGAGTCTCCGTCATGACTTCTTTGATTTCTTCAATGATTTTTTCTGGTACCACTACTTCTTCTGTAGTTTCAGACACAACTGGCTCGATTTTGACTTGGGCATTTTTGCGGCCCATTCCTAAAAAGCCTTTTTTCCCTTCATCGATGACTTCAATGGCTACTTGCTCTTTGCTTAATCCTAAATCTTTTAAACCAATTGCAACTGCTTCATCTACCGTCGTTCCTACATAAACTGACATATGAAAGCCTCCTTATTTTTTCAATTTCTTCTTCATCGCTTTTTGTAAGGCACGTTTTCTCGCCCGTTCAGCACGAATTTTTTCCTCGCGCTCTTTTTTGATTTTGAATGGATTATTAATCAATAACGTTTGCACCACTTGGAAAGCATTGGAAACCGCCCAGTACAAGGCAACCCCACTGGCCAAGTTCACACCCATTCCCAAAATCATCAACGGCATGAAATACGTCATAATCTTCATACTTGGATTGGACTGCACTTGGCTCATGCTTGAAAGATACATACTACCAAATGTAAAGACTGCCGCTAAGATTGGTAAAATGTAGTACGGGTCTTTTTGTCCGAGATGCAACCATAAAAATTCGCCTTGTTGTAAAGCCGGCACACGTGATAATGCTTGCCACAATGCCGTTAAGATTGGCAACTGAATGACTAATGGCAAACATCCAAGGTAAGGATTCGCACCGTTTTCAGAATATAGTCTTGAGGTTTCTTCACGTAATTTATTTTGCGTTTCGATATCTTTAGACGCATATTTTTCTTGCAGTGCTTTTAACTGTGGTTGCAATTCTTGAACTTTTTGCATGCTCTTCATTTGCATACTCATCAATGGGAATAATAACAAACGGATAATCAAGGTAAAGATGATAATCCCTATTCCCGTATTGCCAAACGAAAGAAACTCAATCGCCTTAGCAAAATAATAAACAATATAACGGTCCCAAATGCCGGTACTATTGACACTGACTTCACTTGTCCCACAAGCACTTAGGAATAATACCATTGCTGCTAGACTCGACAGCAATATCATGCGCTTACTTTTTTTCACTCAATTTTTTCCACCCTTCATACAATTTAACACATCTTTTTATGCGTTATTTTCTTCTTGATAAATTTTGGCAAGTTTTAACACATGCTTCAAGTTGGAGTAAATCTCAGCAGATGGCAAGTCCGCACAACTTGCCCTGGCAATCACGATAAAATCGATATCGCTTCTCAACTGATCTTTCATTTGATAAATACTCGCACGAATTTTTCGCTTCACCGCATTTCTTGTGACCGCATTGCCGACTTTTTTACCAACGGATAGGCCGACACGAAAATGAGGCTGCTCTGGTTTTTCGATAAAATAAACCACAAAGCGACGATTCGCAAATGAAGCACCTTGATTAAAAACCCTTTGAAATTCGGATTCTTTCTTCACTCGATACGATTTTCTCATAATTCGTCTAATCAATTCCTTTTTTTCTTACTCACTTGACTATTCTAACATATTTTATAGACAATCTTCATCCTATTTATGTAAAAATGGGCAAAAAAAAAAAACCACTGTGTAATCCAGTGGCTTAAGCAGCTAAAACTTTTCTGCCTTTACGACGACGGCTAGCTAATACGCGACGACCGTTTTTAGTACTCATACGTTTACGGAATCCGTGAACTTTTTGACGTTTACGTTTGTTTGGTTGATAAGTTCTTTTCATATTTTACACCTCCAAAAAAGAGTCTTTTTCTGCTATTTATACGACATACTAACTTAGTATAACGAGTCAAACGCCATTTTGTCAACTAAAATTTGAGTTTTGCGCTTGAAATTTCTCAAAATCACTACTTACTTAGAAAAAAATGTTTTTTCATTCTTACCAAATGAAGACAACCGAATTCCTTCTAGTTTATCCACATTTTCGTGATTTACTGTGAATCCTCTGTGCATTTACTTTTTTCCACAAGCTAAAAATCCCCAGCCTTATCCACCACTTTTCCACAGAGTCACAGGTGTGGATGAATTTATTCAAGGTGTGGATAGTTTTTGTGGAAAAGTATCTCTTCCTTTTGCGTCCCTTAACTTCATAATTGAGGATAACTTTGTGTGAAACTCGCTACATCCCTCAAAATATCCACAAGGTTTTATCTTTTGTGGATATCTTTTTGTGCCTTTTGCGAATAAAGTTTTACACAGATTACAATTCTGTGAAAAAAAGATAGAAATTCGCGCTAGACTGTGGAAAACTTGCCGTGAAAATGTTAAAGTATAGTTATCCACAATTTATCGGGGTCTTTGCGCCCAATTTTAGTGAGGAGGTTTGGTCATGCCTTCTTTAAATGAGCTTTGGACACAGCTACAAAAAATTTATAAAGATGAGATGAGTACGGTGAGTTACAACACCTG
Organism: Enterococcus cecorum DSM 20682 = ATCC 43198; assembly: GCF_000407565.1. Taxonomy (GTDB): domain Bacteria; phylum Bacillota; class Bacilli; order Lactobacillales; family Enterococcaceae; genus Enterococcus_E; species Enterococcus_E cecorum. Next base: position 159,533 of record NZ_ASWI01000003.1, on the reverse strand, counting down.
GATTGAAAGTGCTCATCCTATTTCATTTGAAGGTAATGAACTATTAATTGAAGTTCCGAGTGCTTTACATAAAAAATATTGGGAAGACAATTTAGCGGGAAAAATCGTTGAAACTGGCTATCTATTATATGGTAGTGAGGTCATTCCTAATTTTTTGCCAGCCGATGAAAAACGTCAGCAAAAAACACAAGAGGCACAGCAAAAAGCAGAGAAAAAGGAACAAAACAAACAAAAAACACTCCTAAATCCGAAATACACCTTTGATACCTTTGTCATCGGGAAAGGCAACCAGATGGCCCATGCAGCAGCCTTAGTCGTAGCCGAAGATCCAGGTTCGATTTATAATCCGCTGTTTTTCTACGGAGGTGTCGGTTTAGGGAAGACGCACTTGATGCACGCGATTGGCCATCAAATGCTGTTAAAACGCCCAAATGCCAAGATTAAATATGTCAGCAGCGAAAATTTCACCAACGATTTCATCTATTCTATTCAAAAAAATCGCATGGAAGAATTTCGGAATGAATATCGCACCGTTGACCTGCTTTTAGTCGATGATATTCAATTTTTGGTCAATAAAGAGGGCACCCAAGAAGAGTTTTTCAATACTTTTGAAGAGCTTTACCGCAATAACAAGCAGATTGTCCTAACTTCAGACCGTCTGCCAAATGAAATTCCAACCTTGCCAGAACGTTTGGTATCGCGCTTTGCCTGGGGATTATCCGTAGACATTACGCCGCCGGATTTGGAAACCAGAACTGCGATTTTGCGTACTAAAGCCGAGGCCGAAAACTTAGAAATTCCAGATGATACCCTTAGTTACATCGCCGGTCAAATCGATTCGAACATCCGTGAATTAGAAGGAGCCTTGGTGCGGGTACAAGCTTTTGCGACGATGCAAAATGTGGATATCACCACCAGTTTAGCTGCTGAAGCCTTGAAAGCACTGAAAAATAGCCAGCCTTTAACGCAGGTAACGATTCAAGACATTCAAGAGCAAGTGGCGAAGTATTATCATGTACAAGTTAAGGATTTGAAAGGTAAGAAACGTGTCAAAACCATCGTCGTACCAAGACAAATCGCGATGTATTTATCCCGCGAATTAACCGATCATTCTTTACCAAAAATCGGAGCAGAATTTGGCGGCAAGGATCATACCACCGTCATCCATGCGCATGAAAAGATTCAGCAGCTTCTTGGCAGTAATACCCAACTACAAGAAGAAATCGCCGAAATCAAAAATGCGCTCAATGGCTAATGTGGATAATTTGTGTGCAAGATATAAAGCTTATCCACAAGTTTTCCACAGTAGATAAGCTTTATATCTCAAGGTTTTAGACCTAGTTTTCCACAATAGTAACAAGCCTACTACTACTATTACTTTATATTTAATTAATATAATATAAAATAAGCGTACCAGATTAATAGAAAAGAGGATTTTCAACTGATGAAAGTAACCTTAAATAGAAGCATCTTTATGCAAGAATTACAAACCGCATTAAGAGCCATCCCAGGAAAAGCAACCATGCCAATCTTAACTGGGGTCAAAATGGAACTTACCCCTGATGGTATCTACTTAACAGGTAGCGATGCGGATGTCTCTATTGAAACCTTTTTAAGTAAAGAGAGTGAAAAAGCCCAAATGCAAATTGAGCAAACGGGTTCTGTTGTAATACAGGCAAGATTCTTTAATGAAATCGTGCGTCGTTTGCCGGAAGATACGTTAACGATTGAATTATTAAGTAACCAACAAGTCAGCATCACCTCAGGAGAAGCAAATTTCGTGGTGGCTGGTTTAAGTGCGAGTGAATATCCACAATTACCAGAAGTTTCTAGCGCAACACCGTTGAAATTGCCGATTCCATTATTAAACCAAGTGATAGCCGAAACCGTATTTGCAGTCTCAACCCAAGAAACACGCCCAATTTTAACTGGGGTACATTTTATTTTAGAAGAAAATCAATTAACAGCTGTAGCAACGGATTCTCATCGCCTAAGCCAACGTGTCATTCCATTAGAAGAAGCAGCTGCCAACTTTGATATGGTTATTCCAGGTAAGAGCTTAGTCGAATTGTCTCGTAGTTTGCCTGAACATGAAGAATTTGTCGAAATTTCCATTATGGATAATCAAGTGATGTTTACAACCAGTACGATGAAATTCTACTCACGCTTATTAGAAGGCAATTATCCTGATACGCGTCGCTTGATTCCTACTAATTTTGAAACGAGCATTACTTTTAACGGACCACAATTTTTACAATCCGTTGAACGCGCTTCTTTGCTATCTAATGAAGGTCGTTATAGCATTATTCGTCTATCAATTACTAATGAAGGAGTGATGTTATATGGTCGCTCTCCGGAATTAGGGAAGGTAGAAGAACGCCTATCTTATGAAAAAGTCGAAGGAGAACCTCTAGAAATTTCCTTCAATCCAGAATATATGAAAGCTGCCTTACGCGCGTTTAAAGACAGCCAAATCGTGATCCGCTTCCTATCTGCAGTCCGTCCATTTATCTTAGAACCAGCAGAGGACAACGGCAACTTCGTCCAACTCATCACACCCGTCCGCACGAATTAAAACAAGGATGTGAAGCGACTCGGTAAGCTACGAGCGGATAAGTTTGTCCAGAGCGTCGGGAAAGTCCAAAAAGTAAAGACTTTCCCAGACGAGCTGGCTTATACGCCGAAGTAGCTAGTCGCTGAACACAGATTAAAAAAGGTCGCGAAGCAGCTTGATTAGACATGAAGAAATTCGTGTGTTTACCTCCCGCTTGGAAAATCGGATGAAAGGAGATTTTCTCAAGCGGAAGGGCGAATTTCACAATGTCTAGCTGCTGAGCGCCGTCAATGAAGGATGTGAGCTGGGTCGATCAGCTACAAGATTAGAAGTGAATAAAGCTAAACCCCAACTACGCCAAGCATCAAGCGTGTAGTTGGAGTTATTTTTTATAGGGTTGAATAAACACAAAAAGAATTAGGATATTTATCATCATCAGTATGTTAAAATAATAACGAGGAGGATGTAAGATGAATTGTTATAGACCTATTACTGATTTAAATGATGATTTTGACGATATTATGAATGCTGTACACGAGACGAATCAACCTATTTTTCTGACAAAGGAGAATAAAGTTGACATGGTTGTTTTAAGTATGGAGGCATTTGAAAACTTACAATTTTAAAGTGAAGTATACTTTAAGTTATAGGAAGCAGAAAAAGAAGCTGAACTAACAGATAAGCTTTATTCTTCCAAAGAGGTTATTAAGGCGATGAAGGACATTATCAATAAATGATGGAATAGCTAATAAAAAGGAGGATGATATATCGATGTCAATTAAAGTATTGTTATTTGGAGCAAATGGTAATTTAGGAAGTATGATAAAAAAATATTCTTTTGCATCTAACTCTGAAATAGAGTTGATTTCATGGACAAGAGAAGATGGCAATGTGACGCAGTTTGATTTAGTAAAAGAAAAATTGTTACAAATAAAACCTAATGTGGTTATTAATACAATTGCCTATAATGGTGTAGATGCCTGTGAAGATGATGAAAAAGAACAAGAAAATGCAAAGAAATTAAACATAGATTTTATTAGATTGCTATGTGAAATCTGCTTGGAAATCAACGCGCAATTCATTACCTTTTCAACAAATTATGTTTTTTCAGGAAAAAAAGAATATTATGTTGAAAGTGATTTAACAGATCCGATTAATTTTTATGGCTATACGAAAAAGATAGGGGAAGAAATAGTAACCGAGTATATCCAAAAAGGTCTTACAGCAAGTATTCTTAGAGTGGCGAATCTATTTGGTGAAAATGAAGTTGGCAAATCATCTAAGAAAAATTTTTTTGATGCAATTATTGAGGCTTCAATTAAACAAAAAAATTACACGTTGTAGATGATGAAAAATGCTGTTTTACTTACACAAAAGATGTAGCAAAGGTAATTGAAACTTTTGTGAATCGTCCTAATGATATGAAGGGTATACATCATGTAATTAATTCTGGTGAGGCAAAAACATGGTATCAAGCAACGAAGATATTGTTTGATAAACTAGATATTCATGTGGATGTTGAACCAATAAATGGTTTAGAACTTGCAAGAAAAGCTAAAAGACCTAGAAGTGCTGTTTTGAAAGTTACTAACTCAAACACCCCTATTTTAAGAGACTTCAATCAAGCATTGGATGAATATATATATTATTTGCAAATAAAGCTAAATGAATGAAGTAATATAAGCATATTGTATTTTTCTGTTTTTTTATCATTCCGTAAATTTTATCTTGTATTCAAAAATAAAAAATGTTACACTTACTAAACATTAAAAAAGTGAGAAAAGGGTGAGAAAAATGAGACAGAAAAATGTGGATTTGCAAAACTCGAATCGCATCATGCTGTCGAGTATTACTTCAAGGGTAGGAAATGCGGTATTTGATTATGCCAACAAGATGATTTTGGTCTCCGTTTTTGCGAGTAGACCGTTATTGATGTCCTTGTATCAGTCCTCAGAAACGATGATTGGGATTGTCTTTAATTTATTTGCAGGTGCCTTTGCTGATAAAGTGAACCGTAAAAAAATCTTGATCGTCACTGACTTTCTGAGTGGGATAACTTGTTTGATTGGCTTTTTATTCTTAGATACACCTTATTTGTACTTGGCGATGCTGATTGGTAATATTTTACTGGCGATTTTGTCCACGTATAACAGCCCGAGCTACAATGCGATGATTAAGGAAAGTATTACCGAAGATTATATTGAGACGCACTTTTCACGTTTTACACTGGCAAAGGAAATTTTCTCGATTGCCTCGCCAAGTATCGGTGTGTTAGTCTGGCAGTTGTTCGGCTTAAAAGTTTCTTACCTGTTTAATGCGGCAACGTTTCTGTTCTCGGCTTTCATCTCCAATAAAATCGTGATTCAACTACCACCCAAAGAAAAAAAGAAAAAAGAGTCGGTGTTCCAGCAAATTACAGAGGGTTTGCAGTATATGTTCAAGCACAAAACGATTATGTATCTGTTAATTATTTCGGCGATGGTGAATTTCTTTTTGAGTGGGTATAACTTAAGTATGCCTTATTTAAATAACTATTTTTCAAAAGAGATGAGTAACTTTTTCGGCGCGGCATTAATTGCTGAATCGGTTGGAGCGATTGTCTTTTCAGCTGTGAATACCAAACTTTCAAAAGAGAAGAAAAAAGAAGTTTCGCAAAATAAAATGTTATTATTCTTAGTTTTGTGTGGCTTATCAATTGCACTTTTACCTTTACAAGATGCTGTATTCAAAAATGCTTATCTATCACTGGTGCCGTTTGCTTTGATGGGTGGATTTTTAACCATGTTTAATATCCAGTTCTTTACGATTGTTCAAAAGAGTGTCGATAGCGAATATGTGGGAAGAGTATACTCTGTTATTTTCACAATTGCCATTCTCTTTATGCCAGTCGGATCGATTGTGTTTGGCTTTATCTTAAATCCGGCCAATCTGCTTGTGATGCTGATTTGTGGCATCGGTGTCATCCTTTCAGTGGTCTTATACAAACTGCTGATGATAGGCAAATAATCATGAAAAGTAACGTCAAGTAAGTGTTTCTTGCTTGGCGTGTTTTTTTGCTTTCAATCGGTGGGTGAAAGTGGCAAAGTAAGCTTGAGTAGTTCACAATAAACATAGCAAAAACAACCAAGGAAGAAGTGGGGATATGTTTACAAAGACAATAAATCAAGGAAATTCAATTATGGTAACTGTTCCAAAATCGTTCAATATTCCAAGTGGTGTTATGCTCGATGTTAAAAAAGTTGAAAATGGGATTTTGTATACTTTTGTTCAGGAAGAGTACGACTTTTTCGATTTTTCCACCGAAATCTTGAAAGATATTATTAAAGAGGGGTAAAGTGGCGAACAAATTGTCCAAGAATTTACACAAAGAAAACAAAGGCTTAATCATCAGTTGCATCAAATGGTAGATGAAACGCTAGCAACTCAAGCATGGATGACCAAAGAAGAATTGGCAAGAGAAATCGGCTTAAATAACTAAATCTCCCCTGGCAGCTGTTGGTGAAACGGCTGCTTTTTTGTTATGCTTTGGCTATTTTCAGAAAAGCTTTACCAAACGTACGAGCGGCTAGTTTTATGTTTAAGCAGATTTGGCCTAAAGCAAGCAAAAAACCTTAAAAGTACTAAAATAGCTGAAATCGAAAAATAACCGTTTAAAACTGGATATTCATTTGTTTTCTGACCGCAAAAAAGGTATAATATCTATGTACGCCTTAAAAAGAATTGAGGATGAAAATGAAACAAAAAATTTTCTTACAAAGTGAATTTATGACACTTGGGCAGCTATTAAAAGAAGCCAATATTATCGCAAGTGGCGGACAGGCTAAATGGTATTTGGCGGAAAATGCGGTGTATGTTAATGGTGAGTTAGAAAACCGCCGTGGCCGCAAACTTTATGCCGGAATGATGGTCGAAACAAGCGAAGGGACGTTCTTTATCAGCGCACCTGAGAAAAATGAGGAAGCAGATCATGTTTCTGAATAAACTACAATTAAAGCATTTTCGCAATTATGAGGAATTAAGTCTAGATTTCAAGAAGAATTTAGTGATTTTTTTGGGAGATAATGCGCAGGGCAAGACCAATATTTTAGAAAGTATTTATTGCCTGGCGCTTACCAAAAGTCATCGTACCAACAACGAACAAGAGTTGATTTCCTTTGAGGGCGATCAGGCTTATTTATTTGGTGAGGTCAAAAAAGGGCACCAGCAGATACCTTTAGAGTTATTTTTAACCAAGAAGGGCCGCAAATGCAAGGTCAATCATATTGAACAAAAACTTTTAAGCAGCTATATCGGACAAATGAATGTGATTTTATTTGCCCCAGAAGATCTTTCCTTAGTCAAGGGTAGTCCTCAAGTTCGCCGCAAGTTTCTCGATATGGAGATTGGCCAGATGAATCGGGTCTATTTATATGAGTTGCAACAGTATCAAAAAATCTTAAAGCAGCGCAATCAATACTTAAAACAAGCGGCTATCAATCAGAAATTTGATGCGGTTTATTTTGAAATATTGACCGAACAATTAATCACGCATGGTAGTAAGGTTTTGTTGACCAGAGCGCAGTTTACCAAAGAATTGGAGCATTGGGCAAATGGTTTGCATCAAAAAATCAGTCATGAAAAAGAAACCTTGACCTTGCGCTATGATAGCACGCTGAAATCATTGGATACGCTGGATTTAGCGCAAATTCAAGCGGAATACCAAGCTAAGTTAGCTGAACAACTCGACAAAGAGCGTCAACGCCAAAGCACGTTAATTGGTCCTCACCGTGATGATTTGTTATTCTTTATCAATGGCAAAAACGTGCAAAACTTTGGCTCGCAAGGTCAACAGCGCACCACAGCTTTAAGTGTCAAATTGGCAGAGATTGACCTGATGTATCAAGAAACAGGGGAATATCCGATTTTGTTATTAGATGATGTGATGAGTGAGTTAGATGATTTAAGACAGCTCCATCTTTTACAAACGATTGAAAATAAGGTGCAGACTTTCTTAACGACCACGACTCTCAATCATTTAAAAGATAAAATGACATTAGAACCAGAGATTTATTATGTTTCACATGGAACAATTCAAACCAAAGCAAGTGAAGAAAGGAGCGGACTTTAGATTTTTCTAGAGTCAAATGTGAGTAAATGGCAGATGAAAAGAAAGATTTAGCTGAATTAGCAAAAAAATATGATGCCAGCCAAATCCAAGTATTAGAAGGCCTGGAAGCTGTTAGAAAACGTCCAGGGATGTATATCGGCTCAACCAGTTCAGAAGGTTTGCATCACCTGGTCTGGGAAATCGTGGATAATTCCATCGATGAAGCCCTAGCTGGTTTTGCGACAAATATTCAAGTAATCGTAGAAAAAGATAACAGTATTACCGTAATTGATGACGGTCGGGGGATTCCTGTAGATATTCAAGAAAAAACAGGCCGTCCTGCAGTGGAAACCGTCTTTACTGTCTTGCACGCCGGTGGGAAATTCGGCGGCGGCGGATATAAGGTATCTGGAGGACTACACGGGGTAGGTTCTTCCGTTGTTAATGCCTTGTCTACTAGCTTAGATGTCAAAGTCTACAAAGATGGCAAAATTTATTATCAAGAATATCGCCGCGGTCATGTCGTGGATGATTTGAAAGTAATCGGTGAGACTGAGCGCCACGGGACGACGGTTCATTTCGTGCCAGATCCTGAAATCTTTACCGAAACGACGGAATATAATTTTGATAAATTAGCCACACGTATTAGAGAATTAGCCTTTTTAAATCGTGGCTTACACATTTCCATTGAAGATACTCGCCCAGAAGAACCTGAAAAGCGCGAATATTATTTTGAAGGTGGGATAAAGAGTTATGTCGAATATCTCAACCAAAATAAGACCGTGTTATTTGATGAACCAATTTATTTGGAAGGCGAGCAGCAAGATATTACCGTTGAAGTTTCCTTACAGTATACGGATGGCTACCACAGCAATCTTTTAAGTTTTGCGAATAATATCCATACGTATGAAGGGGGCACGCACGAGTCAGGATTCAAGACCGCTTTAACACGGGTGGTCAATGATTATGCCCGCAAGCAAAAGTTAATGAAAGAAAATGACGAAAACTTAAGCGGGGAAGATGTGCGTGAAGGGATTACCGCGGTGATTTCTGTGAAGCATCCCGATCCACAATTTGAAGGTCAAACCAAAACAAAATTGGGGAATTCCGAAGTTAGAGCTGTAACCGATCGTCTATTTTCTGAGCATTTATTGAAATTCTTGATGGAAAATCCAACGGTCGGCAAGCAAATCGTCGAAAAGGGCTTACTAGCTTCCAAAGCGCGCTTGGCAGCCAAACGTGCACGAGAAATGACACGTCGCAAGGGTGCGCTAGAAATCAGCAACTTGCCTGGTAAATTGGCGGATTGTTCAAGCAATGATCCAGAGCAATGCGAATTATTCATTGTCGAAGGGGATTCTGCCGGTGGTTCTGCTAAACAAGGGCGTAACCGAGAATTCCAAGCTATTTTGCCAATCCGCGGGAAAATTTTAAACGTGGAAAAAGCCAGTATGGATAAAATTTTAGCCAATGATGAAATTCGTTCGTTATTTACAGCGATGGGGACTGGGTTTGGCGAAGATTTTGATGTCAGCAAGGCTCGTTATCATAAATTAGTGATTATGACCGATGCCGATGTCGATGGCGCCCATATCCGTACACTTTTATTAACGTTATTTTATCGTTATATGCGTCCGGTGGTGGAAGCAGGCTATGTTTATATCGCGCAACCGCCTTTATATGGAGTGAAACAAGGCAAGAATATTACTTATGTTCAGCCAGGGAAAGATGCGGAAGAAAATCTGAAAAAAGTGATTGAAAGCTTACCGCAAACACCTAAGCCAAGTGTTCAACGTTACAAAGGGCTAGGGGAAATGGATGATCATCAACTTTGGGAAACTACGATGAATCCAGAAAACCGCTTGATGCTTCGAGTGAGTGTGGAAGATGCGATTGAAGCGGACCAAATCTTTGAAATGCTGATGGGTGATAAAGTCGAACCACGGCGCGCCTTTATTGAAGAAAATGCGCATTATGTACAGAACTTAGATATTTAATCAGGAGGGAAGAATCGAAAATGGAAGATAAAAATCAAAATATTCATGACGTCAATCTAGCCAGCGAGATGAAAACCTCTTTTATTGATTATGCCATGAGTGTTATCGTTGCCCGGGCTTTACCAGATGTTCGTGACGGATTAAAGCCGGTGCATCGTCGTATTTTATATGGAATGAACGAACTCGGTGTGACGCCAGATAAACCACACAAAAAATCAGCGCGTATCGTCGGGGATGTTATGGGTAAATACCATCCACACGGGGATAGTGCGATTTACGAGTCAATGGTGCGGATGGCGCAACCATTTAGTTATCGGAATATGCTTGTCGATGGTCATGGAAACTTTGGCTCGGTGGATGGCGATAGTGCTGCGGCAATGCGTTATACCGAGGCCCGCATGAGTAAACTCGCTTTGGAAATGATTCGTGATATTAATAAAAACACTGTTGATTTCCAAGGCAACTATGATGATAGTGAAAAAGAACCCGTTGTCTTGCCTTCTCGTTTTCCAAATTTATTGGTCAATGGGACGACTGGGATTGCCGTGGGGATGGCGACGAATATTCCACCGCATAACTTACGCGAAGTCATCAGGGCGTTGAATTTATTAATGGACAATCCTGACGTGACGACCAACGAATTGATGGAAGTCCTACCTGGGCCAGACTTTCCAACGGGTGGCTTGGTGATGGGCAAATCTGGTATCCGCCGTGCTTACGAAACGGGGAAAGGGACGATTACCGTTCGTGCCAAAGTCGAAATCGTGCAGATGCCAAACGGAAAAGAACGCATCTTAGTGACCGAGTTACCCTATATGGTCAACAAAGCCAAATTAATTGAACGTATTTCTGAATTGCATCGTGACAAACGCGTCGAAGGGATTACTGATTTGCGCGATGAATCCAACCGCGAAGGCATGCGAATTGTCATCGATGTGCGCCGCGATATGAGTGCTTCAGTGATTTTAAATAACTTATACAAACTCACTGCCTTGCAATCTTCATTTGGGATTAATATGCTAGCCATCGAAAACGGGGTGCCAAAGATTTTAAGTCTAAAACGCATCTTGGTTGATTATCTAGAGTTCCAAAAAGAAGTCATCACCAGACGTACTGAATTTGAAAAGAAAAAAGCTGAAGCCCGTGCCCATATCTTAGAAGGTTTGCGCATTGCTTTAGATCATATTGATGAAATTATTCATATTATCCGTAGTTCGAATTCCGATGATGAAGCGAAACAAACGATGATTGAACGTTTTGCTTTCAGCGATCGTCAAGCCCAAGCGATTTTGGATATGCGTTTGCGTCGTTTGACCGGTTTGGAACGTGAGAAGATTGAAAATGAATACCAAGATTTACTTGCTTTGATTGCCGATTTAGCTGATATCTTAGCTAAACCAGAACGTGTCGTAGAAATTATCAGAACAGAACTAGGTGAAATCGGTGCGCGTTTTGGCGATGACCGCAGAACCGAATTACTAGTCGGTGAAGTCTTGAGTTTAGAAGATGAAGACTTAATTGAAGAAGAAGAAGTTGTTATTACATTAACGAATAAAGGTTATATTAAACGCCTGGCGAAGAGTGAATTTAGAGCTCAACGTCGCGGCGGTCGAGGGGTACAAGGAATGGGCGTCCACGATGAAGACTTTGTGAAAACACTGGTCTCTTGTTCAACCCATGACACGCTCTTATTCTTTACTAACCAAGGAAAAGTTTATAAAGCAAAAGGTTACGAAATTCCAGAATACGGTCGTGCTGCCAAAGGAATTCCAGTGATTAACTTATTAGGTATTGATTCAAATGAGTTGATTCAAGCGATTATCCCCGTTAGCAGCCAACCAACAGCCGGTCGTTACCTATTCTTTACTACTAAATATGGTGTGGTAAAACGTACCGAAGTGACTGCCTTTTCAAATATTCGCAGCAACGGTTTGATTGCGATTGGCTTAAAAGAAGGCGATGAACTGGTTAATATTGTCGAGACCAATGGCGAAAATACAATTATTATTGGTACGCATGATGGTTATTCCGTCCGCTTTGAAGAAAGTCAAGTCCGTGATATGGGACGTACGGCTGCTGGGGTACGCGGAATTAAGTTGCGTGAAGGCGATTATGTCGTTGGAAGTTCAGTCATTAGCGATAACCAAGAAGTGCTGGTCATTACCGAAAATGGTTATGGTAAACGCACCGCAGCGAGTGAATATCCAGTCAAAGGCCGCGGTGGTAAAGGAATTAAGACTGCCAATATTACCGAGAAAAATGGCCCACTTGCTGGACTGACAACCGTTGATAGTAGCGAAGACATCCTATTGATTACCGATAAAGGGGTTATCATCCGCTTTAACGTTGATTCTGTCTCACAAACCGGCCGTGCGACTTTGGGTGTGCGTCTAATGAAGATGGAAGAAGATACCAAAGTTGTAACCATGGCAACCGTTGAACCAGAAGAAGACGAAGATGTATCAGAAGCTCAAGCAAATACTGAAAGTTCAGAGGCTACGGATAAACCAGACGAAACGGAATAAAAAGTTCCACGTGAAACAATGAAAACTCACAGCTAACTCTTGATTTGGAGGAAGTTGTGAGTTTTTTACGTTGTTGCTTGTTTTTTTCGAGTAATCTTGCACTTAGACAGGAAGCGTTTGATTGCCTATTTTTCGGATATTTAGGTTCAATTCATTGCTTTCAAAGGATTTTTTCGCGTATAATAAAGAAGTTCATGAAAGAAAGAAGGGCTGAAAATGGAAAAAGCAGCGTTACAATCCTGGGTAAAAGCGCAGTTTGAGATTGAAGGAGAGCGAGTCTTTCACAAACATCCGGAATTTTTAGTATTCAGACATGCTCGCAATCAAAAATGGTTTGCCTTATACATGAAGATTCCCCCTGAAAAACTTAGACTAGCAGAAGATGGGACATTTTTTCCAAAAGACTCGCTACTTGAGATTGTCAATGTCAAAGTCAATCCCGAGGAACGTGAAATCCTGACCAGTCAAACAGGGTTTTATCCTGGCTATCATATGAACAAAAAATACTGGATTAGCCTGGATATTCACAAAGTTCAGGAACCCTTACTCAAAGATTTAATCCAAGAAAGTTATCTGATGACCTTATGAAGAAAAAGAAAATATTACGTGTATTTATCGCTTTAATTTCGTTATTTTTATTTGTGTTTATTAGTTATTTAGCTTATCTCTTTTTCAGCTATCATCGCTTGCCAGATAATCAAGAAATAGCAATCGAACAAGCACAGGAAGCAACAAATGAAAATAACGATAAAAAGAAATATAAAATTACAACTTTTAATATTGGATATGCAGCCAACCCCCACAATTATAGCTTCTTTATGGATGGTGGAAAGTATGCACGTGGATTTAGTAAGCAAAATGTAGCACAAAATCTTGCGGGGATTATCAAGCAAGTCAAGCAAACCCAAGCCGATTTTGTACTCTTGCAAGAAGTAGATTCAGATGCCACGCGTTCTTATCATATTCCTCAAGAAAAGCAAATTATGCAAGCCATGCCCGAAATGAATGCCGCCTTTGCATTAAACTATGATTCGGCGTATTTGTTTTACCCATTTACCGAACCCATCGGCAAGAGTCAGAGTGGTTTGTTGACACTTAGTCGCGAAACGATTCATAATAGTACGCGTTATCAATTACCGATTGAAACCAATTTGAATAAATTCACCGATTATGACCGTGCCTTTACGATTAGCTTAATAGCTACCACGCCTAAACCACTGGCATTAATCAATGTGCATTTGTCGGCCTTTACTAAAGATCAGTCCATCCAAGCAGCCCAAATCAAAAAATTAGCCAAATACATGCAGCTTTATCAGCAAAAAGGCTATGCAGTGATTGTCGGTGGTGATTATAATCATGATGTATTAGGAGATACCCCAAGTCTGTTTGGCACGAAAAAACAAACACTGACTTGGACGCATCCCTTCCCTAAAGCCGACCTTCCAGCTGGTTTTACCTTGGTGAATCAAGATATTGTCGCCGCGAAAATTCCTTCCGTCCGCGCCAATGACCGCCCCTTTACCAAAGATAGCTATGTGAATTTGGTTGATGGCTTTATCGTGTCAGAAGATATTCAAGTCAATCACCTCAAAGTTTGGGACAATCACTTCCAATATTCCGACCATAACCCAGTCACGATGACATTTGAAATCAAGTAAAACTTCTCCATCTAGCTTTAACATAGTAGAAAGTTAGATGGAGATTTTTTGTAGGAAAAAATTTTTAAAATAAAAAAAGCTTTTGTCCCTTTTTCGCGTATTTATTAAGTAGCAAGGTAATTTATAAAAAATGCGTGAAAAACCTTTGCAATTCTTTGAAAATCTGTGTATAATAAATCATTGTGAGTAGCTAAGTCTGCTCTCTCTGCTCTTGATATCAATACAAGGGCCAAAGTCCATAGGGAGGTGAACATATCAATGGAAAATACGAAATATGAAATTCTTTACATTATTCGTCCAAACATTGATGAAGAAGCAAAATCTGCTTTAATCGAACGTTTCGATGCAATCTTAAAAGATAACGGAGCTGAAGTTCTTGAATCTAAAGATTGGGAAAAACGCCGTTTCGCTTATGAAATGAATGGATTCCGCGAAGGTATCTATCACATCGTTAAAGTATCTTCTCCATCAAGCGCTAGCGCTGTTAGCGAATTTGATCGTCTTGCTAAAATCAATGAAGACATCATTCGTCACATGATTGTTAAAGAAGAAGCTTAAGAATGTTTCACGTGAAACAAAAACGATGGGAGATGAATAGCCTTGATTAATAATGTTGTATTAGTAGGTAGATTAACAAGAGACCCTGATTTACGTTACACTTCTTCTGGTGTTGCGGTGGCTACTTTTAGTTTAGCTGTGAACCGTAATTTTACCAGCCAAAATGGAGAAAGAGAAACGGACTTTATCAATTGTGTCATTTGGCGTAAACCAGCTGAAACCTTAGCAAATTACGCTAGAAAAGGGACATTAATTGGTTTGACCGGACGTATTCAAACGAGAAATTATGAAAACCAACAAGGTCAACGTGTATACGTAACTGAAGTGGTTGCCGATAATTTCCAATTATTAGAGTCTAAAGCAGTCAACGATCAACGTCGTCAAGCTGCCGGAAACTTTGATAATAATGTCTCACAACCATTTAACAATAATAACAATAGCTTTGATCAGCCAGCTTCATCTCAACCATTTAGTGGAATGCCTGGCTTTGACCGTGATGCAAGTAACACACCACTTGGCGGATCAAGCATTGACATTTCAGATGATGATTTACCATTCTAATTAATTTTTGTAATAAGGAGGGAAATAGAATGGCACAACAACGTAGAGGCGGTCGTAAACGTCGTAAAGTAGACTATCTTGCAGCAAATCACATTGAACATGTTGATTATAAAGATGTTGAATTATTAAAGAGATTTATCTCAGAACGTGGAAAAATCTTACCTCGTCGCGTAACTGGTACTGGTGCTAAAAACCAACGTAAATTAACAGTTGCTATCAAACGCGCACGTATCATGGGATTACTTCCATTCGTTAACGAAGACTAATATAAACCCAAACACCTCAGAACCACTTCGAATGGCTCTGAGGTGTTTTTTTTTCGCTTTTGAGGTAGTTTTTGGGTCATTTAATCCTTATGTGAGAAATTCATCTATATTTTTTGGATAGTTTCTCCATTTTACTTAAAATCATGCTATAATCGTTCTTACTGAAAAAAATGAAACGAGGGATGCACATGGAAAATCGGCTAATTGCGCATAGTTTAATTGAAAAGAACGAGAAGTATTTGTTGATCAAACGCAGTGAAATCAAGCGCGGTCAGAAAAATTTTTATCCGGCTTATTGGGACATTCCTGGTGGGACGGTGGAAGATGGCGAGCTCCCTAGACAGGCGGCGATTCGCGAATGTCAAGAAGAGGTAGGCTTGAAGATTACTATTGACCAAATTATTCATGAAGATAGCAATGTAGATAAGGACAAGGTTTTTACGCGCCTGGTGTATCGTGGACAATTATTGGAAAATAGTGAAGATTTAGTGATTACTTTAGACCCGCAAGAACATACGGATTATCGCTGGGTGACAAGTTTAGCGGATTTACCTGGTGAAAAAATTGTGCCGTATTTGTGTGAAATATTAGCAGAAGGATAAAAAGCTTACTGAATGATGCTCAAATTTGCAAAATAGTTGGAACGAATACCACAAAATGCTAAAAAGAGAGATTTCTATTTGACTTACGGCTGGGCTTATGGTTCAACAGGAAAAGCACTGCAAGGGAAAGAAGTGCTCTTGTCTGTAAGTTTTGGTGCAGATAAAGGGGACTATACTTCACTAGGTAGATTCCATATTACAGTCGATGAAGTATTAAAGCCGATAGAAACCATTTCGTATTATACCGGCTTAAAGTTCCTGGATCCATTTGTCATTACCGGCGCGATGCAGTTAGATGAAGCAAGTCTAGTTGGACGAGCAAAAGTATTTGTAGAAAAACTAAGTGAATAATTCCTCTCCATTTTAAAGACTTCCATTCATGCTTGGTCAGTGATGGAGGTCTTTTATTGCAAAATATTACGGTTATTTAATATTAACTTGTATGGTAGAACTAAACAGGTTTACTTGAAATGAAAATAAAATAGCAAAATTATTTTCAGTATTCACACTTGAAAACGCTTAACCATATTGGTATACTCCTATTTGTAAAATATTTTATGAAAAGGAGATAACGCAATGAAGTATCCATTTGAAACCAGAGGACGATTTTCTATTCGTAAACTAAGTATTGGTGTGTGTTCGGTATGCCTAGGTTTTGCTATTTTAAATGCAGTCCATTCTCATCAAACCGTTTTAGCTCAGGAAGGGACTACAGATGCGCAACCGGCAGTGACATCTGAATTTTCGACTTATGATAAACCGGTAAATGAGGCAAATAGCCCTGAAAGTTCTACATTAACAAGTACAACAACCTCAGAAGGTGTAGAGACTACTCATGCAAATCTGGAGGTCGCTACTTCTACTGCTCCAACGTCAACTACGAGTGAATTAAGCAGTAATAGTCAACCGAGCGAAACAAGCCACTTAACAGCCAACGAAGGTTCAGCAAATCAAACGCAACCAATCTCTGAATCAGCTACCTCCAATGAAACGACTGAAGTAGCAAATACGCCTACTACATCAGCCTCTAGTTCGGAGCCAGCCAATACATCAGCTACGGAAGCACCAACGAGCGAAACAGAAAAGCAGAATACACCAGTGGCAGAAAATCTGGTAAAAAATGGCGACTTCACGCAAACTAAAGCCAAGACCGGCACATGGACAGCTGAGGCAGCAACTTCCTGGAATAATCCATGGATCCCAAGCAACATCACAGCATCTTCCAAGTCTAAAGCTCAATTAGCAGTGGTCGATGGCCGTTTAATGATTTCTGCTCCTGAGACGTTTAGAACCTCGATTGCGCAAGTATTAGAAGTCGATGCTAGCAAAAAATATGAAGTGAGCTATGATGTTGAAACCCAAAATGTAGAAGGAGCAGGCGTGCGTGTCCGTTTCTTGCCGGTGGATGAAAAAGGCGCCACACTAAAAACTCCAGAAGGCAAAACCGTGGATGCTCCTACGACAAGTTATGTGAACAAAACAAACACGAAGACTATTACCCAACAAGTTACCTTTGATCCAATCGTTAGTCGGGTAAAACTTGAAATCTTCTTTGAAACTGGCACAGGAACCGCGTATTTTGATAATATAACATTTAAAGAATATATTAAGCCACAAGAAGAAACTAAAGATGCCCCTAAAGCCGAAACGGAAGATATCCAGCTAGGGTTAAATAAATACTATCTACCCAATCTAAGCGATGCAACGTATACTGTTGAAAATCCAGAAATCGCTGAAGTGCGTAATCAAATCATTACGCCTAAGCAAACCGGTTCGACCAAGGTGACGATTACTAAAGAGGGGCAAACACTTGGCAGCTTCACCTTAAATGTTGAAAACCATGATGCAACCATTTATGATCAAATTTTGAATAGCTGGGAGAACGTGTCTTTAGGAAATGAAAATTATCAATCCGACAATCCATATATGCAAGAATTTTTAGCCAAAATCGAAAGCGGAGTCGAGGAAAGTTTAGCACATTGGGATGATGATGTTGCCAATCGTGAAAGCATTTTTGATGATGTGACTGACTTTACCAAATCTGCAAATATAACAAAAACTTATAGACGATTAGAGCAATTCGCCCAAGTTTTAGATAACAAATCATCTAAGTATTATCAAAATTATGACCTCGCAGTGAAGCTAAAACAAGGCATGGAATACTTATATAAACATGTCTACAACGAGCAAAAAGAAATCGTGGGCAACTGGTGGGACTACGAGATTGGCACGCCGCGAGCAGTGGTCGATGTCCTTGCCTATGCCAATGCCTACTTCACACAAGAAGAAATTAATCGTTATATTAAACCGATTGATAAGTTTGTAGCTGATCCAACGGTGATTCGTTCCACTACGACGATTCCAGTACCGGCAGTGGGAGGCAATCAAACCGACTTAAGTAAAGTAACCATTCTTTCAGGTGCATTAAAACAAGACAGTGCGCGCATCCAAGAAGGGGTAGATGGGCTGTTGACGGTGCTAGAATTTGTGAAAGAAGGTCAAGGATTTTATCGTGACGGTTCATTTATTGATCATACAGATGTTGCTTATACGGGAGCCTATGGGAATGTATTGATGGATGGTTTTTCACAAATTTTACCGATGATTGCCAACACCTCATTTGCTCTACCCGCTGAAAAAACTGCCATTTTGTATGAATGGATTGATCGCGCGTATTTTCCAATTATTCTTAATGGCGAATTGATGGATATGACTCGCGGACGGTCGATTAGTCGAGCTAGTGCGGAAAGTCATGCCGCTGCGATTGAGGCCTTACGAGGAGTTGTGCGAATTGCCCAAGCGAGTGATGAAGCGCAAAAAATGCATTTATTATCAGCGGTTAAAGGCCGTATAGGGGAAGATACCTTCTACGTTCCTTACCAAAATCTAAAATCCTATACCGACATTTCGTTATTTGAAAAATTGCTAAATGATGATACAATCCCTGCAGTAAAACCAGAGACATTTTTACATTCATTCCACAATATGGATAAATTTGTCTACAATAATGCAGAAAATCATTTTGCGATTGCGCTTAGTATGTATTCTGACCGGACACAAAATTATGAAGATATGAATAACGAAAATCGTCATGGTTGGTATACATCTGATGGAATGGTTTATCTATATAATAACGATTTAACGCATTATAGTGAAGGTTATTGGCCAACGGTGGATCCTTACAAGATGCCAGGAACGACCGAATTAGTAACAGCCAGAGAAGATGGTTCAGGTCAAGTGAATTTGCCAAGTCGTTTTGTGGGAGCAAGTAAATTTGACGAAAAAAATGCGGCTGTGGCGATGGATTTTACGAACTATAACGAAGAATTATCTGCCCGTAAAGCGTGGTTTATTTTTGGAGATAAAATCGTGATGTTGACGACCAATATCCAAAATAAAAGTAGTGATGCGAGTGTTACAACTATTGAGAATCGCAAATTAGTGCCTGATAAAAATACGAAAATTTATGTTAATGGTGAAGAAATGACTGCGGATAAAGTAACGAATTCTACGGTAGATACTTTCTATTTAGAAACAGCAGATCCAAATCAACGTATCGGTTATGCTTTCCTAACACCATTAAGTTTGGATATTGAAAAACAAGCACGGACGCATAGTTGGAGTGAAATTAACTATGGTCAACCAAGCGATCCAGTTACCAATACCTTTGTGACTGTGACCCACACCACGCAACAAAATGGTGAAAATCTGGCGTATGTATTGATGCCAAACCAAGATCAAGAAGCGTTAAATGCAGCTAAAGACACTGTGAAGGTTGTGGTTCAGAAGAATGATTTGCAAGTGGTTTATGATGAAACTAGCCAAACTTATGGTGTTATAAAATATACGGATACACCATATGAATTAACGGATAAAGTAACGCTGAGTCAATCTGGTATCTATATGATTAAAAAAACATCTGATGGATTTGATTTGAGTTTTGCTCATCCTAGAGACGATGCTAAGTTTTCGATGTTGGAAGGAAGCGCGGATGAGGTGAGCTTTAAAGTGTTGAAGACAGCAGATGAAGTGGACCGCACCACTAAGCTACATTTGATTTTGCCAACTGAAACCACAGACAGCAGTACACAAACGGACAATCCAAGCATGTCAGACAGTGGTACGCAAACAGACAATCCAAGCACATCAGACAGCGGTACGCAAATAGAGTTGCCTAAAGAGGAAGAAAAGCAGTCAAACAAAGACAATGTCAAAGAACAGCCTAAAAAAGAGCTAGGTTCTCAAGCAAAAAGAAACAAAAAAGTGAAAGAACAATCTTCTGTGCAAAGCGATGCTGCATCAGTTAAGCGATTACCTAAAACCGGCAATCAAGCAGACCAAGCGCTATTATTATCTGGTTTTGCAAGTATCGGTTTGTCTGCAGGAATCTTCTTCAAACGTAAAAAAGAACAATAGACACACATCAGGCCTTCGCTTTTCGGGGGCCTCTTGTTTCATGTGAAAATAATATAATCATAAACTAAAAATAACAAAATAATCCAATTAACCGATCTTTTGTGCAAAATTTGCCGCAGTGTGGTAAAATAATAGCATTAGGATTAGGAAAGAAGAGTGAAGCGTACTTAGCAGCAAGATTGTCACTAAGTACGAGTGAGGGTGAAAAATGACTGCAATAGGAATAATTTCCATCGATAATTATGACGATGTGATTGATAAACTAGATGATAAAGAAAGCTCGTATCTCAATACTTTGATTACTTCGGTGATTTCCGATTGGGCGAGTGAGCATGAAGTCTATTATCGTCGAATCAATGCTGAACGTCATTTATTTGTTGCTCGTGAAGCAGATATTGACCATATGAAGACGCAAAAATTTGATCTTTTGGCCACTTTTAAAAATAAAGCTAGAGAACGTGACTTGTTATTGACGATGAGTATGGGGATTGCGTATGGCCAGGCCTCACTCAAAGAAATCGGTGAAGTAGCACAAGATAATCTTGATTTAGCTTTAATTCGTGGTGGCGATCAAGTTGTCGTGAAGGATGCTGATCCAATGAGTCGTCCGCAATTTTTCGGGGGCGATAGTGATGCGACGATTAAAAGAACAAGAGTCCGCTCGAAAGCCATGAGTACCGCGCTAAAACGAGTCCTTTTAGAAAACGATAAAATCTTTGTTATGGGTCATCGTTTCCCGGATATGGATGCCTTGGGAGCGAGCTTTGGGATTGCTTATTTTGCCAAACTCATTCATAAAAAATGTTGGGTTATCATTAATCCTGAGGAAGTCACGCCAGAATTGCAGCGCGGACTGAGAGAAATTGAACAATATCCCGAACTTTCCAGTCAATTAATTACCAGCGAAGAAGCACTAGAATTATTAGATAACAAAAGCTTGCTAGTGATGGTGGATTATCATCGTCCGTCTATGTCGATTTCGCAAAAAGTTTATGATGCCTTTGAGAAAATTGTCGTGATTGACCATCATCGTCGGGGCGAAGAATATCCAGCCAAGCCATTATTAAATTACATTGAAGCCTCTGCATCTTCTGCTAGTGAGTTGGTTGCTGAATTGCTAGAGTACCAATTAAATAATGAAACACGTATCTCGAAGTTTGTCGCAACGATGATGTTGGCGGGAATGTACGTGGATACCAAGAATTTTACCTTCCGTTCCTCTGCGCGGACTTTTGATATTGCCAGCTTCTTAAAATCACAAGGTGCCGATGAAAGCAAAGTCCAATATCTATTGAGTTCGGATTTGGATTCGTATTTAGAAATGAGCGAGTTAATCAGCACTTGCCAAAATATCGCACCAGGCATTGTGTATGCGATGGGCAAAGAAAACAAAATCTATGGTAAGGTGACAACGGCTAAGGCTGCGGATACCTTGATTTCGATGATTGGTGTCGAGGCCGCTTTTGTGATTACCCGCCAAGATGAGGAAGTTATTGGGATATCCGCGCGCAGTAGTGGCAAGGTCAATGTCCAAAAAATTATGGAAGCATTGGGTGGCGGCGGTCATTTTACCAATGCTGCGACGAAAATTTTGGGCGAATCGCTTGAAAAAGTTGAAGAAATGCTTTTAAATGAAGTTAAGCAAATTGAAATAGAGTAGGAAGTGAAACAGATGAAAGTTATTTTTCTAGAAGATGTGAAGGGTAAAGGTAAAAAGGGCGATGTGAAAGAAGTCCCAACTGGATATGCCCAAAACTATCTAATTAAGAACAAATTAGCCAAAGAAGCCAATAAAGAAAACATGGCGGAATTAAAAGGAAAACAAAAAGCTCAAGCCAAACACGAAGCAGAAGAATTGGCTAAAGCAAAAGAATTAAAAGCTTTTATCGAAAAAGAAGAAACAGTGGTCGTAATCAAAGCTAAAGCCGGAAGCGATGGCCGTTTATTTGGCTCTATTCCTTCTAAACAAATCACGGATGCATTCTTTGATCAATACAAAATCAAGATTGACAAACGTAAAGTCGATTTGAAGCAACCAATCCGTGCTTTAGGTTTTACCAATGTGGAAGTAAAATTGCACCATGATGTGTCAGCGAAAATCCGCGTACATGTCGTGGAAGAATAATCTAGCATACAATGAAAAATTGGAGCGTCGATTGTATATGGGCGCTCTTTTTATGTTTAAGGAGCGTTAGATGAAGATTTCAGAACATTTTGGCGTTTACGGTGTCTGTATTCATAATAACAAATTGCTATGCGTAAAAAAAACATGGAGGTCCGTATAATGGACGCTATGATTTACCTGGTGGCAGTCGTAAAAATGGGGAAAGTTTGTTAGATACACTTTATCGGGAAATGAGCGAGGAAACTAGTTATCAAGTGAGTCAAATTTACGACAGTGCGCTCTATGACTCATTTGTAAAAATCAACGAGGATGAATTCAACCATCATATTTTTGGCCTATATAAAGTTGAGTTAGAAAAAGCCAATCATCAAGCAATAGAAAAATATCTTAACGGTAATGAGGCTAACGATTCTTTAGGTGAAGAATGGATAGAGTTGAATGAATTAAATGAACAAAATGCTTCTCCGCTGATCTTGAAAGTATTGGCAACGTCAGAAGATTTTCAAGCCAAGCGATATCCAGACTGGGAAATTTATTAAGATGTTTGTAAATTGGCAGTAGTACTCACGTTGCCGATTTTTTTGTTCACATATTTATACAAATTCCTGCTAATCTTTGCTATACTATTAGTTGAGACAAATTCAAAACGGAAATCAATTTAATGTTATTTTATAAATCTTTAAGGGGTGTTTTTGATGAATGAAATGTGGCAAGAAAATGTACCACCACAAGATATTGAAGCAGAACAAGCCGTCTTGGGTGCCATTTTTCTAGATGCGGAGGCCTTGGTCGAAGCGATGGCACAAATTGAGCCGCAAGATTTCTATCGACGCGCCCATCAGATTGTTTTTCGTTCGATGATTGCCTTAAATGATCGCAACGAAAATATCGATATTATTACACTAAAATCACAAATCGAATCTGAAAACACCCTGGAAGATGTGGGTGGAATTAGTTATTTAACCGAGTTATCGCAAGTCACGCCGACTGCTTCTGGGGTGGCGCATTATGCGAAAATCGTGAAGGATAAATCGACTTTACGGGAATTGATTCAAGCGGCTACCAAGATTGTCAAAGAAGGCTACAGTCAAGAAGGCAGTGTAGAAGAAATTGTCGAGGCGGCCGAAAAAGGAATTTTAAATGTCTCGGAAAAGCGTAATAGTACAGGATTTCAGGCGATTAGTGATGTTTTGAATAGCACCATGGAGCATATTGATAGGTTATCCCAACAAAATGAAGATATCACTGGTCTGCCAACGGGATATCCGGAGCTTGATAAGATGACTGCCGGCTTGCAACCAGAAGAATTGATTATTTTAGCGGCTCGTCCGGCGGTGGGGAAAACAGCTTTTGCCCTAAATATTGCGCAAAATATTGGTACGCGGACCGATCGCAGTGTGGCTATTTTTAGTTTGGAAATGGGGGCCGAGTCTTTGGTGAACCGGATGCTGTGCGCGGAAGGAACCATTGAGGCGAGTCATTTACGAACGGGACAATTGACCGAGCAAGAGTGGCATAACTTGATTATGGCGATGGGAAGTTTGTCGAATACGAGTATTTTTATTGATGATACGCCTGGGATTAAAGTTTCAGAAATTCGAGCAAGATGTCGGCGTTTAGCACAGGAAAAAGGGAATCTCGGTTTGATTTTGATTGATTACTTGCAGTTGATTGAAGGTTCTGGTCGAGAAAGTCGCCAACAAGAAGTCTCTGAAATCTCTCGTCAATTGAAAAAATTAGCCAAAGAATTAAAAGTACCGGTTATCGCCCTTTCACAGCTCTCTCGTAGTGTCGAGCAGCGCCAAGATAAACGGCCGGTATTAAGTGATATCCGTGAGTCGGGTTCTATTGAGCAAGATGCCGATATTGTAGCCTTTTTATACCGTGAAGATTATTATCAACGTCAAGGCACCGAAGAAGATAAAAATGAAGAGGAACAGGCTGTTGACGACGTGATTGAAGTCATTATTGAGAAAAACCGTAGTGGCGCGCGCGGTACGGTAGAGCTACTATTTAAAAAAGAATATAATAAATTCGCTTCTATCTCCAGACGTGATGATTACTAAAAAAGTCCAGCACAACCCAAGAAAAAAATGGGAAATGCTGGGCTTTTTTCTACGGTCCGGTAACACCACCCACACAAAAATACATAAACCCCACTCTTCTTACTTGAAAAACTTCAGTATATCCTTGCTTGGCATCATGGTAGGTCACTTGATAATTTTTTAAATGAATATAGGGATTATCAGAGGGTGTATATAGTCTATCGGTTGGCTCAATATTCATCATTATTGCATGGTAAACATCAAGTGTAAAAAAAGTAAATTCAGTACGTATCGCCATCTTCGCAGAGAGATGCGTCAGAAAGAACACCACAAAAAGCGTGATCAGTCCAATCTTCAAATAATAATCCAGCTTGTTTTCACGATTCAGCATACCTTTCCTCCGTATCCTTTTTCTACAGTATAACAAAGCCCTCCCTTAACATAAGAAACCCCTTACAAAAGTTATCGAAAACTTAAAAATTCAGTCCCAAAGCTCCCGTTAGCCTAAAAATCGCTATTTTTTCGTTTGTGAAGTGAACGTTTTGATTGGGCGAATCTTTCCTCTTCCATGAGCAGCACATCCATATCTCTTTTCTATGTAATAACAAGATTTTTTTATGTAAACTATCAAGAAAATCTATTCTATCTCTTCCAATCTTCAATTTGTGAAATAAAAGCGAAATCGGTTGCGCTAAACAAACCCATAATGTTATAAACAAATAAAGTGTTTACAAATAAAAAAATCTAGTATATAATCTTGTTAACGAAATCGGTTGCGTAAAGACAATCAGAAAAAAGAGAGGTTCTAAAATGAAAAAATTATTTAGTTTTGAGTTTTGGCAAAAGTTCGGTAAGGCCTTGATGGTGGTCGTTGCCGTGATGCCAGCTGCAGGTTTAATGATTAGTATTGGGAAAACCATTCCTTTAATTAATCCAAATGTAGCCGCTTTAGTCACAACAGGTGGTGTCATTGAAAACATCGGTTGGGCAATTATTGGAAACTTACATCTATTATTTGCCTTGGCGATTGGTGGTAGCTGGGCGAAAGAAAGAGCTGGTGGGGCATTTGCGGCTGGTATTTCTTTTGTCTTGATTAACCGGATTACTGGTTCGATTTTTGGGGTAACCAGTGAAATGCTCAATGATCCAAAAGCCTATACACATACGCTATTCGGTACAAAAATCATGGTTAAAGGTTTCTTTACCAGCGTATTAGAAGCACCTGCCTTAAACATGGGGGTATTCGTAGGGATTATCGCCGGATTTGTCGGAGCGATGGCCTACAATAAATACTATAATTACCGTAAATTACCAGATGCTTTATCTTTCTTCAATGGTAAACGCTTTGTTCCATTTGTCGTAATTTTATGGTCAACGATTTGTGCGATTGTTTTAAGTTTTGTTTGGCCAGTCATCCAAGCAGGAATTAACAATTTTGGTCTATGGATTGCTCAGTCACAAGATACAGCACCCGTTTTAGCGCCATTTTTATACGGTACTTTAGAACGTCTATTGCTACCATTTGGCTTGCATCACATGTTGACAATTCCAATCAACTACACAGCCTTAGGTGGCACTTACGAAATTTTATCTGGCGCACAAGCAGGCACAAAAGTATTCGGGCAAGATCCACTTTGGTTAGCTTGGGCCACTGATTTGGTGAACTTAAAAGGTGCTGGCGATATGAGTCAATATCAATACGTATTAACCCATTGGACACCAGCTCGTTTCAAAGTAGGTCAAATGATTGGTTCTACAGGTATTTTGATGGGGATGACTTTAGCAATGTATCGTAATGTTGATGCAGATAAACGTCATTTGTATAAATCAATGTTTGTTTCAGCTGCCTTAGCGGTATTTTTAACAGGGGTAACTGAACCTATAGAATTCATGTTTATGTTTGCGGCTGTCCCACTATATGTGGTTTATGCCTTTATCCAAGGGGCTGCCTTTGCAAGTGCTGACTTGATTTCGCTACGTGTACACTCATTTGGGAATATTGAATTACTCACTCGTACACCATTAGCCATCAAAGCAGGTCTAGGCGGCGATTTAATTCACTTTATTTTAGTATCCATTGGTTTTGGGGTATTCACGTACTTCTTAGCAAACTTTTTAATCAAGAAATTCAACTTTGCAACACCAGGACGTAACGGAAATTACGACTTAGATACTGGAGCAAGCGAGGCCTCAGAAACGAAAGCCGCGGTTCAAGGAAATGATCAAGCTTTTGCCATTATCAACTTGCTTGGTGGTAAGCCAAATATTGTCGATGTGGATGCTTGTATGACCCGTCTAAGAGTAACAGTCAAAGATAATGCCAAAGTTGGTAAAGAAGAACAATGGAAAGCAGTCGGTGCGATGGGCTTAATCGTAAAAGATAATGGGGTTCAAGCCGTTTATGGTCCAAAAGCCGACGTATTGAAATCTGATATTCAAGATATTTTAGACTCAGGTATGGACATTCCTGAAGTGAACGTCGCTGCCAAAGAAGAAACGAAAGCTAAAACGGCTGCTACAGGGGAAAGCGTGGATTTAGTCGCAGTGGCCAACGGAGAAGTCATCGCTATTGAAGCAGTTGCAGATCCAGTCTTTTCAGGTAAAATGATGGGTGATGGTTTTGCGGTGGAACCAACTGATGGCACAATCGTTTCTCCAGTAAATGGTACGATTAAGAGCGTCTTTCCTACCAAACACGCTATCGGAATTGAAACCAAAGAAGGGGTCGAAGTTTTAGTTCACATGGGAATTGACACAGTTAGTCTTGAAGGCAAACCATTTAGTGTTAAAGTCAAAGAAGGCGATCAAGTACAAGCCGGACAAGTCTTAGCACAAGTAGATCTAGAAGCGTTACAACAAGCGGACAAAAAAGCCACGATGATTGTCGTCTTTACCAATATGGACAAAATTCAAGCGTTCGAACTTACCCAAAAAGGCAATCAACAAGCAGGAAATACGATTGGAACATTAAGTATATAATCTAGGACAAAGCAAGTGGTAAGTTTTTTAGACTAGCCAGTTGCTTTGTCTTTTTAGTATAATTTTTAGCGTAACCTATTAAGAATTGAGGACATATATTATGAAAGCAATCACTTTAAATACCCATAGTTGGATGGAAGAAGAGCCTCAGGAAAAGTTAGCACAACTCGTGGACTTTTTGGCTACTCAAGAGGCGGATGTTATTGCCTTACAAGAGGTCAATCAATTAATCAGCGCCAAAGAAATCATTCCGGATGACTATTTTTGCCCGCAAGAAAATCAGCATCCTATTCGTGAAGATAATTTTGCCTATCTCATCGTCCAAGCATTGCGTAAACGAGGCTTGAATTATTATTGGAGCTATAGTTATGCCCACGTTGGCTACGATATTTATGATGAAGGCATGGCGATTTTATCCAAAGAAGCGCAAACACCTAAAGAAGTCGTTACCTCCAATGAAGAATATGTTAAGCACTTAACTCGTAAAATCTTAATTGCCCAAACCCAAAGTGCCATCGTGGTCTGCGGTCATTATTCCTGGGCGGGTGAACTAGGCTTTGATTACGAATGGCAAAAGACAATCGCAGCCTTAGAAAATGCACCATTACCAATCATTTTAATGGGTGACTTTAATAATCCGGCGGGAAGTTCTGAGCACGCGCAAATCTTAGCTTCTCCTTTGAATTTGCAAGATACTTTCTTACAAGCCAAAGAACGCTATGGTGAATTTACCGTGGTGAAAAAAATTGATGGTTGGCGTGAAAATAATGATTTATTGCGCATCGACTTTATTTTTGTCGCAAAAGAGTTTCACGTGGAACAATACCAAGTCATCTTTGACGGTCATCGTGGCAACGTAGTCAGCGACCATTTTGGGGTTCTTGCGGTTTTTGAATAAGCACAGAATAGATGAATTCTTGGCAAATCAAGCGAGGGTTCATCTATTTTTTTGATTTTTCGTCTTTTTATTCAAATTTAGAGGACTTAAAAATAAATGTTCGGTTTTTGGTCATAAAACAAAACAATTTTAAAATATTATTCGAATTTTCGTTGCAACTCCTTTGAAATCTTGTTACAATGTACATGAAGTGCTTTTTTGGCACAGCTAGGTTTTGAAGGATTCAAAGCAAACTTGCTAGCATATTTAGGAGGAATTCATATGTCATCTGTAGTGGTTGTAGGTACCCAGTGGGGAGATGAAGGAAAAGGGAAAATCACTGACTTTTTAAGTGAAAATGCGGAAGTGATTGCCCGTTATCAAGGAGGAGACAATGCCGGTCATACGATTAAGTTCAATGGTGTGACTTACAAATTGCACTTGATTCCCTCTGGTATTTTTTACAAAGATAAGATTAGCGTGATTGGTAACGGTGTGGTCGTCAATCCGAAATCATTAGTGAAGGAATTGGCTTACTTACATGAACGCAATATTACCACGGATAATTTACGTATTTCTGACCGTGCGCACGTGATTTTACCTTATCACATTCAGTTAGATGCCCTACAAGAAGAAGCAAAAGGCGATAAAAAAATTGGAACAACGATTAAAGGCATCGGACCTGCTTACATGGATAAAGCGGCTCGTGTGGGGATTCGTATTGCGGATTTATTAGACCGCGAAATCTTTGAAGAACGTCTGCGCATGAATCTAGCAGAAAAGAATCGTTTATTTGAAAAAATGTACGAGGCTGATCCAATTGCCTTTGAAGATATTTTTGAAGAATATTATGAATATGGTCAACAAATCAAACAATATGTCTGCGATACTTCGGTGATTTTAAATGATGCGCTAGACCAAGGTAAACGTGTCTTGTTTGAAGGAGCGCAAGGGGTTATGTTAGATATTGACCAAGGAACATATCCATTTGTTACGTCTTCTAATCCGGTTGCTGGTGGGGTAACGATTGGTAGCGGGGTTGGCCCATCTAAAATTAATAAGGTCGTTGGGGTATGTAAAGCTTATACTTCTCGTGTGGGCGATGGACCTTTCCCAACAGAATTATTTGATGAAATTGGTCACCAAATCCGTGAAGTTGGCCATGAATATGGGACTACGACTGGTCGTCCGCGTCGTGTCGGTTGGTTTGACTCTGTTGTGATGCGCCATTCTAAACGCGTATCAGGTATTACGAACCTTTGCTTGAATTCGATTGATGTCCTAAGCGGCTTAGAAACGGTGAAAATCTGTACCGCTTATGAACTAGATGGTGAATTGATTTATCATTATCCAGCAAGTTTGAAAGAATTACAACGCTGCAAACCAGTCTATGAGGAATTACCAGGTTGGTCTGAAGATATCACCAACTGTAAGAGCCTATCCGATTTACCAGAAAATGCGCGTAATTATGTCCGCCGCGTATCTGAATTAGTCGGTGTGCGCATCTCTACTTTCTCTGTCGGCCCAGACCGCACCCAAACCAACGTCTTAGAAAGCGTCTGGTCACAAATTTAACTTATCCAAATACAAATATCAAAGCAGGTATCGTGCATTAAGGCGGTACCTGCTTTTTTTGAGTAAAGAGGAAAATTCTTTGACAGTTGCAAGTCATAAAAACCTCTGCAAACCTTACGCGCCAATGGATAGATGGCTTTGATTCGTCTGAAAAAGTGTTGTATGTGAAAAGAAAAAACTCCGACAAAGTACCAGACTTTATCGGAGTAGCGGTTATGAAAAGATGTTTTCTTTTGGACGCTTGGGGATTTTGTAAAAGATGAGTAATACCAAGGCTACACTCAAAGTTAAGGCTGCAAGTGAAAACATCGCCTGATAATTACTATGTTCTAAAATCACGCCAAAAATCGTTTGGGCAAAAATAGAAGCCAGGTTGCGCACGGTTTGAATCAAAGCCAGTGCCGTCATTTGGTGTTTGGCCGGAATCAAGGTAGCGACCACTTTTAAGTTCATCATCACTACGACCATACCCGCAGGATGCTTGGCAAGAAAAGTCCAAAAAATTTGAATCGGCAAGTAGAGATTTAGCCCGAAACTTAAAAATTGCGCCAAAACAATACAAGTGGGCACGATTAAGAGAACTTTATTGCTGAAACGGTCCATAAATAAATAAGAGAAAAAGACTACCGGCACTTCACACAGAACCGCCCAAAATAAAATGTTAGACACTGTATGAATGGCTAGTCCCCGGGCTTGAAACATAGCTGGAATATAAGTGTTGGCCATGTTCATCAAGCTATAAAATATTGCACTAATGAACAGATACTGTACAAATAAGCGGTTTTTAAATAACGATAAAAAGTGACTATCTTCATGATTTTCTTCCGTTTGCTTGGCCTTTTCCAGAGCAGCTTGCTTGCGGTCATCTGGATGAGTGAGGGCCAGTCCCCCGATGGAAATCAGCATGGTTATCACAAAAGTAAAGAAAATTGCGCGCGGACTAATCCAATCATAGACTAGACCTGCCGCCTGCGAGCCCAGTGCATAGCCAATTGTTCCCCAAACTCGAATTGAACCGTATTTGAAAGGACTGATGGTGGCGAATTTTTCCAAAACAGGATTACTGCCATTAATCAGTGCCAAGACCAAACTATAGCCCAATATCAATTCCCACAGCGTGTCGGCATAAGCAAAACACAATCCGCCAACTGCTGCCAAGAAAAAAGTGACGCTATTGACCGATTTTAAGGAAAAGCGATCACTTAACGAACCGATAATCGGCTGGGCAATCATCGAACTCAAAAAAGAACCTGAAACGACTAGCGAAGTCTCACTCGCCGAATACCCCTTATCCATTAAATACACGGCAATCAAGCAAGAAAAAATCGCAAACGAGAAATAATAAAATAAATAAGCAACAACAAAACTCAGATAATTCCGACTGGTTTTCACAAAATAAATCCTCATTTCTAACATATTCTTCCTTCAAGATAGCATAGATTGAAAAAAAGCAAAAGCCCAAGATGTAACTAAATAGGATGGGGATTTTACTGTAAATAAAACAAACTCCGCCAGCAACATACTGACGGAGCTTAAAAAAAGGAGTTTGAAAATGAAAAAGTGTTTAATATTAGGGTTGTTTGTTTGGGATGCTTTTATAATAAGCGATGAATGTGAAGAAAGTTTGAAGTAACTAAGAGAAAGTTGTAAAAAAAGCACGAATCAAAGGTGAACTGGCTATAAAAACGTCAAAAAAGCTGGCAAACAACTTACCAGCTTAAAGTATGTTAAATATTGCGTCCGAGCATTTCTTTGACTTGGGCTTGGACTGTTTCATTTTCTAAAAATTCATCAAAGGTTGTTTCCGCACGATCGACTACCCCTTTATCAGAGACGACGATGATACGGTTCGCCAAGGTTTGGATGAATTGATGGTCATGAGAAGCAAATAGCAGTGAACCAGTAAAACTCATCAAGCCATCGTTTAATGCTGTAATGGACTCTAAATCTAGGTGGTTGGTTGGGTCATCTAGCACGAGAACATTGGCTTTAGATAACATCAACTTCGAAAGCATACAGCGCACTTTTTCGCCTCCGGATAAGACATTGACTGGTTTTAAGACTTCATCCCCAGAGAATAACATCCGCCCTAGGAAACTACGCAAGAAGGTATTGTCATCTTCTTCCTTGCTAGCATATTGACGCAACCAATCGACAATGGTTAACTCGTTATCGAATTCTTTGGTAGTATCTTTTGGTAAATACGCTTGGCTAGTTGTCACACCCCAACGCACAGAACCCGTATCAGGCGTGATTTCACCCATAATTACCTTAAATAGTGTGGTGGTGGTGATATCATTATTGGCAATAAATGCGACTTTATCATCCTTATTAAGGGTAAAGCTAATGTTATCTAAAATCTTTTTGCCATCGATAGTGACACTCACATTATCCACTTGCAATAAGTCATTCCCGATTTCGCGCTCTGGTTTAAAGCCAACGAATGGATAGCGGCGAGAAGAAGGTTGGATATCTTCTAGGGTGATTTTTTCCAACATTTTCTTTCTAGAAGTCGCTTGTTTTGATTTTGACGCATTGGCACTGAAACGCGCGATAAATTCTTGCAATTCCTTGATTTGTTCTTCTTTTTTGGCATTTTGTTGGGCTTGTAATTTGGCCGCTAATTGGCTAGATTCTAACCAGAAATCATAGTTCCCAACATATAGCTTAATCTTGCCAAAATCAAGGTCCGCCATGTGGGTGCAGACTTTATTTAAGAAATGACGGTCATGGGAAACGACAATGACGGTATTTTCGAAGTTAATTAAAAATTCCTCTAACCAACTAATCGACTGGATATCTAAGCCGTTGGTCGGTTCGTCTAATAGTAACACGTCAGGCTTTCCAAATAGCGCTTGAGCCAAGAGGACTTTCACTTTTTGCCCAGCCGCTAGTTCGCTCATCGTTACATGGTGCAGTTCATCTGGAATATTCAACCCTTGCAATAACACGGCTGCTTCCATTTCAGCTTCCCAACCATTTAATTCGGCAAATTCGCCTTCCAATTCTGCTGCACGAATCCCATCTTCATCAGAAAAATCAGGCTTCATATAAATGGCATCTTTTTCCTTCATAATGTCATAGAGACGTTTGTGCCCCATGATGACCGTTTCAATCACTGGATATTCTTCATAGTCGAAATGATTTTGTTTTAAGACGGCAAGACGTTCATCTGGTCCAAGCGTTACCACACCAGTTGAAGGTTGTAACTCACCTGCTAAAATTTTTAAAAAGGTAGATTTTCCCGCACCATTGGCACCGATTAAACCGTAGCAATTCCCCGGGGTAAACTTAATATTCACTTCATCAAACAATTTGCGATCTGAAAAATGTAAACTAACATCACTTACTGTTAACAAGGCATTCCCTCACTTTTTTATTTAGTCAATTCATTATATCGATGAATGCAAGAAGTTGCAATGAAAAGTAAGCGAAAAGCAAAGTAGAGGTCGATATCATGGGCAAAAAAGGGTTTTACTAACTAAAAAGAGTAAAATGAGGAGGGGATAAAAGATTGTTAAAAAGAACAATTATCCGTTTTTTATTCAACAGCTAATTGTTCTTTTTACTATGTGCGATATTTGTATAATAATGAATATCCTCTTGAATCATTTGACTTAATTCTACCAAACCAACGGATTCAAGGTACTGACAGTAAAGGGGTAAATTGGGATGAATCTGTTGTGTTTTTAGAATATCAGCTAAGTAGAAATGAATTTTTGCCAGAGTAAGCTCGAACAAGTTATTTTTTTGATAGGCAATGGCAATCGCTTGTTGAGCTATTTCTTGGCAAGTTTGATAGTCTAAATTCTTTAAATAAAAATCACTTAAGTTAATCAGTAGACGCAAGTATAGATAGGTATATTCATCTGAAGCATTCTTTTTATTCGCTTTTTTATAGATTTGCTGCGTGATAAGAGGTAAGGTGTCCATATCAAAAATAAATAGAAAATTAGCCAGTAAATTCAGTTCATACATTCCCCATTCAGATACTCTAGACAGATAATCTAAAATTTCTTGGTAACGTGTGAGATTCATGATTTGGTGATTTTGATGATACTCGATGAGGGCCTCTAGCAAAAGTTTTTCATGCCGCATTCGAACATTTTTTTCATCAACGATTGGAAATTCTGCCAATAAACGCTTCATCTCAGCAATATCATGTGCATTGACCGCAGCCTCAATTTTAATCTTTCGCCGGAAATCTTCTTGGTAAATGGATTCTTTTAAATAAAGGTCAAATTCGTGCAAACTGACATTTAATCTTCTGAGTAGTTGCAGAAATTTATCAAAAGAAACAGTAGTAGTTCCCGTTTTCTAATTCAGAAAGGTGCGATCTAGAAAGAATACCTGCTGAAAGTTCTTTTTGTGTCAATCCTTTTTCTAAGCGAATTCTCTTTAGTATTTTCCCATATTCTTCCATAAGCTCCTCCTTTTTTTTAGTTTAAAAGATAAACGAGTGTCCGTCAAATATACTCTCCAAAGACTCTTGAGTGTAATTGATGTCGGAATACGAGACAAAATATTTGTTTTTTTTGTTTTTTTAGTATAATAGAAAATATCTCAACTGATTACGAAAGAAACGGAGGAATGAAATGAAAAGGTGTTTTTTACAGCGTAAGGGACTCAATGTGTTGGTTATGTTGATGATTGTGACTTCCTCAGGCCTGAAAATTTATTCGGCTGTTTTATTAACAACGATTACGAATGAATTGCTTGCAAAACATTGGCGGCAGTTTTTGTTTTATTTGTTATTGCAAGGTGTGATTTATACTTTGGCTTGTGCAATAAGTGGATGGAACAGTTGGTTTCAAGAATATGTTATTCAAAAAATGATTAATGATTTGCGCATTCATTTAACGGAAAAATTGACACAAACCTCCTATCAACAAAATCAAGCAAAAGGTGCAGGGAGTTTTGTTTCATGGATGACGAATGATATGCAGATGATAGCCGATCAAGGATTTCCGGCTGTCTATCAAATGATTGAACATTGCACGATGCTGCTCTTTTCGATTGTAGTGTTAGTCAAAATGCATTATTCCTTAATGATTGTTTTTGCACTTTTAAGTTTATTCACCCTTTACTTACCACGATTAGCGAACAAACCACTCATGCAGCGTTTCCAAGAGTTAACCGTTGAAAACGAACATTTTACCGGCAAGATGAGCAATGTATTTCAGGGGTATGCCACGTTATATGTACTCAATGCGTTAAGTTATTTACCCAAAAAAGTGCAACAATTCAGTCTACAGTTAGCCAAACGGAATGTCCGTGCGGCAAAAGTGCATGCCTTTTCGACTTTTCTCAGTTCATTTGCCAATGTTTTTAGTCAAATCGTGATTACCGGATACAGTGGTTGGTTGATTTTTCGCAGCATTATTTCATTTGGCGCTTTTTTGACTATTGAAAATCTAAGTGCCAACGTGATGAATGCAATGGGGAATTTGGCGAACTGTTTGATTATGATTAGCAGTGTCCAACCTATTTTTGAAAAGTATGAACCGCTGCAACGAAAAGAAAAGCAGCAAATAATCAATCAAAAACTGCCCGATCATACTTTGCAATTGGAAAATGTTGATTTTTCATATGAAGATAATGTTATTTTTAACCGACTGAGTCTGACCTTTGAAGCAGGGAAAAAATATATTATAACTGGAGCGAGTGGTTCAGGCAAATCAACGTTATTTCATTTATTAACCGGTAAGATTTCACCGACAAGCGGCAAGTTGACCATTGGTGGCGTGGATTATGCGCAGCTATCTGCCAATCAAATTCATGAAGAAATTAGTTATGTTGACCAGGTACCTTATGTCTTTGAAGCGAGTATTGAGGAAAACTTAACCTTACTCCAAGATTTTAGTCACCAACAATTGCAACAAGTCTTAACCTCGACGCAATTCGCTCAGGTCACTACGCAATTACCTCAACAATTAGCGACTCAGCTTGGTCCTAGTGAATTAGAGCTATCCGGTGGACAAAAACAACGCTTGGCTTTAGCTCGGACTTTACTGCGGGATACACCGATTCTGTTATTGGATGAAACAACAGCTAATTTAGATAAAGACACAGCTGAACAAATTGAACGGTATCTATTGTCCTTGCCTAATCACACGGTTATTATGATTACCCATCATTTAAATCCCAAACTAGCTGGATTGTATGATGAGGTCATTGATTTAAGTAAATTATAAAAAGGAGTGTTGGAATATGGCAAAAGAAAATCAACAAAAGAAACACAGCATTGAAATTCAAGGGAGTTTTCGTTTTGGCGATGCGAAACAAACCATCCGCAAAGTGTTCAAAAAAATCTTCAAATTCTAAAAAAGCGTGTTGCCAAAGTGTATGGCAACACGTTTTTAGGTTTCTTTAATCAGTAATTTTGTACCGGTGATGATATTTACAGGCGTATTTTGTTGGCCATTCATAATACTTTGAATCAAAATGGCTCCATAAGTCCCCATTTGGCTGGCATTCAACTCAACGGTACTAAGTTTAGGGGTCATATAATTACCTACCTCTACATTACCAAAGCCAATGATTCGAACTTGTTCTGGACATGGAATTTGTCGTTCATTCAATGCTCGTAATGCTCCGATGGCCATAGTATCGCTATTGATAAAAAAGGCAGTAGGCAAATCCTCTTTTAGCGTATCGATTGCTTGAATCATTTGTTGATAACCACTATCAATGCTAAAATCTCCTAAGAAAATATAGTCTTCGTTTAATTTTCCGCGTTTTTTCATCTCGTCACGAAAAGTTTTTGCTCGTGGATCCATAATGTGATTTTTTAAACTATATTTATTCTTTCCTTCAATCATACCAATTTTTTCATGACCTTCTTGTTCGAAATATTCAATAATTTTTGTCACCGAATATTTGAAATCAATAGTTACGCAGCTGATATCTTCATAAAGCGTATCTTGATTGATGATAACTAGAGGTTTGTTTAAATTTCTTAATTGTTGCATATTCTTTCCGTGATATTCTCCAACTGCAATAATCCCATCAATAGTATTTTCATCCGGTAATGAATCATTAAAATCAGAACGAATAATTTTGTATCCGGCAGTTTTTAATGTACTTTCCAATCCCCACAAAATAGAGCGCATAAAGAGATCAGCGAGTGTAATTTCTTTTGTATACCAATTTGTAATGGCGATGGTACCAATAGCATTATTCGTATTTTTATTACTTTTTACTATATAATTGAGTTTTTCGGCAACAGCTAAAACTCTTTTTCGGGTCTCTAAACTGACTTGAATGCTTTCATCCCCGTTTAATATGCGTGAAACTGTACTGCTTGAAACATTGGCTAATTCAGCGATTTCTTTGATTGTCGGCATCATGATTCTCCTTTACAGCGTATTCATTTCCATTATATCAAAAAAATAAGTGTTGCTACAAAAAAATCTCAAATTGTTCAAACAAGCAATCTCCCGACTAAATATATTTACTAAAACTATTGAAATTTAGTAAATATAGAGTTAAAATGAAAATGAAAACGGAAACATGGTGCGTGTGATTAATAAAAGTTATGAGGGATAGGGCTTTTGGACGCTTCATGAAAAAGAGGTTAATGGGTGCAAAGATTGTGTGGTAAGCAAACAAAGCTTAATAAATTAAAAATGAGGAGGAGTTTTTGATGAGCGAAATATCCACAGTACAAATCATCTTGCTAACAATATTAGCAATGTTAGGAGGGATTGATCCATATATTTCCGGTTTACAATTGAGCAAACCCGCAATTGCAGGATTTTTAGCTGGAATTATCATGGGAGATATTCAAACAGGGCTTTTAGTTGGCGCAACATTACAATTGATGGTTTTAGGTGTAGGAACTTTTGGTGGTGCTTCTATCCCTGATTTTGGTACAGGCGCAATCATTGGAACCGCATTAGGAGTTGTGAGTAATAAAGGATTAGAATTTGCGATAGGGATTTCTGTGCCAGTGGGATTGTTATTGGTGCAATTAGATATTTTGGCTCGTTTTTGTGGTATCTATTTCTTGCACCGCGCAGATAAATATGTGGAACAAGGCGAATTTCATAAAATTAATCGCGTGGCTTGGCTGAGCTTATTACCTATTGCACTTTCAAGAGGGATTCCAGTGGGGATTTCATTGATTTTCGGTAATGCAGTTGTGAAAACCATCTTAACCTATGCACCAGATTGGTTAATGGGTGGACTAAAATTGGCCGGTGCAGTCTTACCGGTTGTCGGAATTGCCATTTTGTTAAGATACTTGCCAGTTAAAAAATTTGTACCATATTTGATTATCGGTTATTTATTAGCAGCTTACTTACAAGTACCGATGATGGGAATTGCCCTATTTGGTTTAGCATTAGCAATTATTTACTATAAGAAATTACAAGAAAAACGCCAGATCCAAGAAAAATTACAAAACTCAGTAGCTGTGGCTGTGGAAGGAGAAATTGACGATGACGAAATCTAATTATGAATTAACCCCACAAGATTTACGCCAAGTGAGTCTACGTTATATGTTTGGTGGACAACTAGGATGGAACTATGAAAGAATGATGTCAGTAGCTTATGCACGTGCGATTTATCCTGCCTTAGCAAAAATGTATGACGATAAGGATGAGTTAAAGGCAATCATGCAAACGGAGCTACAATTCTTTAATACGAGTCCTTTCCTCAGCGCTTTTATTATCGGTATGGACCTAGCCATTCAATCAGAAGAAGGAATTGAATCTAAAGAAACAGTAGCTGCCTTAAAGACAAGTATGATGGGTCCGTTTGCTGCTATTGGTGATGCTTTATTCGGTGCAGTAATTCCTACAATTTTAGGGTCATTAGCTGCCTATATGGGATTAGAAGGGAATCCATTAGGGGTTATTCTATGGCTAGTCGTTGCAGCGATTATTTTAGGCCTACGTTATTTTGAATTACCAATTGCTTATAAACAAGGAAAGAAATTGATTTCAACCATGAGTGGCTTGCTTCAAGATTTAACCGAGTCTGCTACGTTGTTAGGTGTGTTAGTCATTGGTGGTTTGGTACCGACAGTTGTAAAAGTAATGGTGCCTTTTAAAATTGTAATAGGTAAAAAAGACGTTTTATTACAAACGGATATGCTTGACAAAATTATGCCAGCGCTTGTGCCAATAGCGCTTGTAGGATTAGCTTATTATTTGCTAGGAAAGAAGAGCTTAAATTCAACACGAGTAATTTGGATTTTCTTGATTTTATCAATTATCTGCTATAGTTTGAAGATTTTAGCTATCGGATAATTTATTTAGAAAGGGAGGGTATTAATGTCAGATAGTAGACCAAATGTAGTGCTTATTGTTGTCGATCAAATGCGTTCAGATGCATTGTCTATCAATAGTGTGGATCAGTTCATCAGTACACCGACTTTAGACATGATGGCAAGTCAAGGTTATAACTTTGAAAATGCTTATTCTACCGTCCCAAGTTGTGTTCCAGCTAGAGTTGGCTTATTAACTGGATTAAATCCTGAACATTCTGGTAGAGTGGGCTATGAAGATGAGGTAAATTGGGATTATGAAAATACTTTACCTGCATTTTTTAGAAATGAAGGCTATCAAACGGAATGTATAGGAAAAATGCATGTCTATCCTTCTAGAAAACGGTTAGGCTTCGACCATGTTCGATTGCATGATGGTTATTTGCATGTGGATCGCAAGTATGATAAGCGATACGGGGAACAGTTTGAAAATAGTAGTGATTACTTGAAATTTTTAAAAAGCGAATTAGGTTTTCATGCGGATATGATCGATGATGGGCTGCATTGCAATTCATGGCAGGCAAGACCTTGGATGCATGAAGAGTATTTACATCCAACCAATTGGGTAGTTAGCGAGGCGATTGATTTCTTGAAAACCAAGGATCCCACTGTCCCATTTTTCTTGAAATTATCTTTTGAAAAACCACATGCCCCTTTAAATCCGCCGAAATATTATTTTGACCAATATATGCAAAGATTAACAGAAGATATTGATCTGCATATTGGCAATTGGGAAGAAAAACCTACAGGCGTACCAGATATTACAGCGCTAAAGGGATGCCTAAAACCCGACGCACAAAAGAGAATGCTTGCTGGCTATTACGGTCTTGTCTCACATATTGATGAACAGATTAATCGATTATTGATTGCTTTAAAAGAATTTCGACATGATAAAAATACGATTATTTGTTTTGTTTCTGACCATGGGGACCAGCTAGGAGAGCACTATCTATTCCGAAAAGGCTATCCCTATCAAGGAAGTATCCATATTCCCTTGTTTATTTATGATCCAGGCAATCTCATCGAAGCGCCGAATCATAAAATACGCAGATTAGTGCAATTACAAGATATTTTTCCGACTTTGGTGGATCTTGCATTGAAGAAAGAGGCAAAAACAGATGGAATGAGTATGCAATCTCTGTTGTTTGATTGTCATGCAGGTTGGCGTAAACAAATTCATGGAGAGCATAGTCTTGGGGAAGATTCAAGTCAATTTATTCTTACAGAAAAGTACAAGTTTATTTGGTACCCTGTAAAAAATGAATATCAACTCTTTGATTTACAGCTTGATCCATTTGAACAAAATAATTTAGTAAATATAGAACAATTTAGTTATTTAGTAAATGAATTCAAAGAAAATATGGTGCAGATTTTGCAGCATCGGGAAGAAGGATTTGTGCAGAATAATCAATTAGTCCAAGTACCATTGGCGCATATTACTGCCACATTAAAACACAGAAGCACAGCGAATGAATGAGACTCATACGAACAAAGGAGTGAATCAGCGTGAAACGGATTTCCATTTTGATTAAACCAGCTTCGTCGTTATGCAATATTCGGTGCAAATACTGCTTTTACGCTGATGTTTCCTCCTTAAGAGAAGTCAAATCTTATGGCAAAATGACCAAAGAGACGGTTGAAAAAATGGTGCCCAATCTCTTTAAAGACTTAAATGATGGGGATGAACTCCATTTGGCTTTTCAAGGGGGAGAGCCTACTTTAGCTGGATTGAATTATTTTAAGCATGTCATCCATTGTGTTGAGCAACAGACCAAAAAGGTGAATGTTAGTTATGCCATTCAAACCAATGGCATGATTATCAATGAAAAATGGTGCCAATTTCTCAAAGAAAACAACTTTTTGGTAGGTTTATCTATTGATGGGACCCCTACTTTTCATGATAAAAATCGCTTAGACGCCAAACAAAATGGGACTTTTCATCGAGTGTTACAGACAAAAAAATTATTTGACCAATATGAAATAGCCTACAATGTTTTATGCGTGGTAACGGAAGAATTGTCCTACCACGCCAAAGAAGTCTTTGATTTTATCCAGCAACAAGGGATTTCATACATCCAGTTTATCCCTTGTCTAGCAGAACTCAATGCGACAGAACCTAATTCATACGCTTTAACCCCTCAAGGATATGCTCGTTTTTATCGCGAAATGCTTTCGTACTGGCAAAAAGAATTAACTAAAGGACATTATTTCTCAATTAAGCAATTTGATGACATTATCAATTTATTGGTGCGCCATCAAGTTACTGCTTGTGGCATGCTAGGGAATTGTCAAATCCAATATGTGATTGAAGGCGATGGCAGTGTCTTTCCTTGTGATTTTTATGCTTTGGACGAATATTATTTAGGAAATATTTGTGAAATTGGACTAAAAGAAATGTTTTTAAGTAAGGTTTCCAAGAGATTCTTATGTTCTCGTCCAACGGCTACTTTACCTAAAATGTGTGAGTCGTGTCCGTTTTACCAAATGTGTAGAGGAGGATGTAAACGATTGAATGAGGCGATGTATGTAGATCAACAAAATCAATTTTGCGGATATCAAACGTTATTAGAGGAATTTGTCCCACGAATCAATGAGTATTTGTATCTGTTGGAAGGATGCCGCCTATGATAGGAATTATCTATTTTTTAGTTATCATCCTAGCCAATAGCGTGGGAGCTGTCTCTGGGATGGGTGGCGGTGTGATTATTAAACCGGTGATGGACTTTTTCCATTTCCATGATGTCGCTTCTATTTCCTTTTATTCTAGCTTTGCTGTTTTAGTCATGGCGATGGTTTCGACTTATCGTCAAATCAAATACGGTTTTGAAATTAAGTGGTCGAAAATGATGGCTTTGGCAGTAGGGGCTGTTTTAGGTGGTTATCTTGGCAATTTTGGTTTTTATTTTATGAAGTCATTTTACCATTCAGACTCAATCGTCAACGGCATTCAAATTATTTTAACGATTATTACTTTGGTGGCGGCGTTTCTCTATTCTTATCAGAGTAAACATTTTGCGTTTCATTCCCTTCTTAGTTTTGCCATTTGTGGGCTAGCTTTAGGTATACTTGCTAGTTTTCTCGGTATTGGTGGGGGCCCGATTAATGTTTCATTGTTGATTTTAATGTTTGGAATGCCGTTAAAAGAGGCGACGATTTACTCGATTTGTACCATTTTATTTTCTCAATTAACCAAGGTGATTACGGTTGGTGTATCTACCCATTTCATAGGGATTGATTTGAAAATGTTAATGTATATTATACCGGCAGCCGTTTTAGGTGGAATTATCGGAGCGTTTTTAAGCAAACAACTAAAAACAGCCCAAGTTAGAAAGGTGTATCAAGTGGTGGTTTTGCTTGTGATTACGCTGAATATGTATAATGGCATACGGTTCATTTAGGCGGACCATCTTAACAAATATTGATTCTTCAAGCATAATAGTAGAAAACGTTTGCTTAGAGAGTGAGGGGTTCGACATGTCATCAGAAAAGACGCCAGAACAGCGAAATCAAGAACAATTAACCACGGAAATGGGCCTCATTATTCATGGTGGAAATGCTAAAAGTTTATTCTTTGAGGCGACCTGTGCAGCGAAAAAGGGCGATTTTGAACAAGCGTATCAGAAACTAAAAGAAGCGGATGAAGAATTATTAAATGCACACCAAACACAAACCCAAATACTCACTCAAGAGGCAGCGGGTCATCCAATAGAGGTGCATCTTTTAACTACCCATTCTCAAGACCATCTCATGAATGCACTCACTTTTAGAGAATTGGCTGAATAAATGGTTGAATTGCATAAAGAATTAGCGCTGATTAAGGCACAACTTTAGCTAAAGTTCGGATATACAATCAACGAATATCAAAAACAAGTAGGTGTTTAGAGGCTCTTTGTCAAGTAGTGTTGTTGGCAATTAAGTCGATTAGAGAGAAAGTTATTTTATGAATGCTTTCTCTTTTTTTTTTATTTTCTTTTCTTTTTTCAATCGACGCTTATGTACGAACAGGTGGCTGAAGTGTGCAAGGGTGGACTTGTCTACTTGCGTAGCCCTTGCACAGCTGTTAAAGCCATCTGTTACCATGTGTGGGCGATTGAGGAAAGGCTTTAAGCAGTTTTTCTTCTACATTTTCGTTTCTTTGGTTTTTTTCGTTTGCCAATTTTCTTCGTATAAAAAGATTCTTCTTCGCATATTTTCAAGGTTTCTAAATCCAAAAGAAACTCGTTGAAGAACTTTGATTAAATTGTTTTTACCTTCTAGTTTTCCGTTTGAATAAGGCAGTTTTAGAGCATTCTTTACATTGCGCGTTTGTTTGGTTAAGTATTTAATTGACTTTTTAAAATCTTTATCTAAGTCTTGAGGTAAGTTATAGAGAATATTGAAAAATTTGTTGTATTCCTTGTCTTTGAAGTGTCCGAGCAGCGTTTGATAAATCTCGTAACATTGCTTGAAGCCTTCATCAAATGAGAGTAAGGTATCTACAACTTCTGTTTGAGTGACGAATTTTTTATCGAATAATGGGTACTGTGAACGTTTCACGTAATCCAGATTATCCTCGTATGTTAAAACGAATTTCCAATATCTTTTTAATTTCGTATAGTGACGAGATTCCTTATTTTTTTGTTCTTTCATGACTTGAATTCGTTTATTATTCAAAGCACGATTCAATTGTTGGACAATCTGGAAACGATCAATGATTATTTCTGCATTAGGAAATATTTCTTTGATAGCATAAGGATAAGAGGCATTCATATCCATTACCACATATTTCACACGGCATCGGTTCTCCAAGTTAAAGTGCAGAAAATAGTCTTTAATCGCAAAATCCCTACGATAATTTAGAATATCAATAATTTTCCCAGTTTCTCCATCGCTAAAAATATAGCATAATTTTGTATTACAATCTTTCGTTCCTTTGAATTCATCAACCAATAGGCATTCAGGTAATTTTGGTAGGTATAAGGATTCACCTCATAAGTGTAGGACTTTAGGATACGTTCAACCGTTTTAGGGGAAACGAAGTAACGATTAGCAATATCAGTCATAGAACATTTCTGCTTTAAGTCATTAAGAATAGCGAATTTCAACGCTTTTGAAATGTAGCAATTTTCATCAACGATATTTGTAGTAGCACTGAAAGTATGATCGCAATCTTTACAACGATATCGCTGCTTGTATAAACGAAGATAAGTGGGAACCATTTGATAGGGAATCATTTGAATTAGGCT
The DNA here is from genome assembly GCF_000407565.1 of Enterococcus cecorum DSM 20682 = ATCC 43198. Lineage (GTDB taxonomy): Bacteria > Bacillota > Bacilli > Lactobacillales > Enterococcaceae > Enterococcus_E > Enterococcus_E cecorum. Next base: position 115,213 of record NZ_ASWI01000003.1, on the reverse strand, counting down.
AGCTTTGGGCGTATGTTTAATGACGGAAACAATTCCGCCACATTTAGGGCAACAGTATGGATTTTCAGGGTATGAGAGTAAGCCGGAAAAGACTTTAGAAGGAACACCATGTACTATCTCTTCAGAAAGTGCATCCGCAAAAGTAGAGAAAGTAATATTATCATCTTTAATCGAAAGAAGTTTTTTGATAAAAGTAGTTGTACTTAGACAGTTTTTTTTGATATTATTTAGTAAAGACATCTTGTTTTACTCCTTAATGGTTTTGGTCGACTTAATTATAGAGGAAACAGATGTCTTTTTCTATTATTATGATTATAAAAAAGATATTCAGTGTTATCCTCCATTTGAGTAACAACACTAAATATCATAGACTCGTAAAAGGTAGGTAGCTGATTTTTTATGAAAGGTGTGTGATATTTTTATTTGTTCCTACTTGAAAAATTTGTACCAATATGTTATAACTATTGTGTAATCAGAAAACGTTTGCATCTAGATGAAAGATGTGCGTAGGAGGAATTATTATGGCAAAAGAAACAATTATGTTATGTTGTGCAGCAGGGATGTCTACAAGTTTATTAGTGACAAAAATGAAAGAAGCTGCCGAAAAACAAGGAAAAGACGCAGAAATTTTTGCCGTTTCAGCGAGTGAAGCGGATCATGAATTAGATTCAAAGAAAATTGACGTGGTATTATTAGGCCCACAAGTTCGTTACATGCAAAACGACTTCAAGAAAAAATTAGCTGGCCGTAACAATGGCGCAGATATTCCTTTAGCAGTCATCGATATGCGTGCATATGGTATGATGGATGGTGCCGCAGTCGTTACTCAAGCCTATGAATTAATGGGTAAATAATTAGGTAAAGAGGGATAAAATGGCAGAGGAAAAAACAAAAGAACAACGCGACCAAGAACAATTAATGGCAACCATGGGGCTAATTATCAATGGTGGGAATGCCAAAAGTTTAGCATTTGAAGCGATTTATGCAGCCAAAGAAGGCAAATTTGACGAAGCACAAGAAAAGCTAAAAGAAGCTGATGAAGCTTTAGTAGAAGCACATAATTCACAAACAGAAATGCTAGCACAAGAAGCAGCTGGTCATCCAGTAGAAGTGCATTTATTAACAGTCCATTCACAAGATCACTTAATGAATGCAATTACTTTCAAGGATTTAGCTGGTGAAGTGGTGGCTATCCATCAAGAATTAGCTGAAATTAAAGCCAAATTAGCAGAATAAAATCAAATTGTAAAAGGGGGCAAATTTTTCGTCCCCTTTTTTGTTAGGAGGTATGATTTTGAAACGCGAATTAGGAGTTTCTATCTATCCAGATCACAGTGATGCCCAAAAAGACCGCCAATATCTCAAACGCGCAGCTGAATTAGGTTTTACGCGGCTATTTATGAGTATGTTAGAAGTCAGCGAAGGTAAAGAAGCAGTCAAGGCGAAGTTCCAATCGATTATCCATTATGCCAAAGAGTTAGGCTTTGAAGTGAGTTTGGATGTTTCACCGGCGATTTTCTCTCAGCTTGGTATATCTTATCAGGATTTAGGATTTTTTGCGGAACTAGGCGCAGATATTGTCCGTTTAGATGAAAGTTTTGATAGCGCTACCGAGGCGATGTTGACGTATAATCCATACCAATTAAATATCGAATTAAATATGAGCAATAACGTCTTACAACTGGAAAATATGCTTTCTTACCAAGCCAATCGCCCATTTATTTACGGCTGCCATAACTTCTATCCGCAACGCAATACCGGCTTAGGTTATGATTTCTTTATCGATTGTTCGCGTCATTATAAAGCACAAGGCATTAAGACCGCAGCGTTTGTTTCCAGTCATGTTGGCAATCTAGGCCCTTGGAATGTCAATGATGGTCTGCCTACTTTAGAAATGCACCGTGATTTACCGATTGACGTCCAAGCCAAACATTTATTTGCGACTGATTTAATCGATGTGGTGATTATCGGTAATGCTTATGCGAGTGAGGAAGAATTAGTGGCCTTATCGCAAGTCAATCGTTATCAAATCGAATTGACAGTTGAAACAGTGCCGGACATCTCGCCAATTGAAGAAAAAATTATTGATTATCCGCAACACGTGCGACGCGGAGACATCAATGAATTTGCGGTCCGTTCTTCTCAACCACGTGTCATTTACAAAGATGTGGCTAATCCTGCACATGACCATCAAGCGCCTTTTGCTTATGGGGATGTCGTGATTGGCAATGATGACTTTGATCGTTACAAGAATGAATTACAGATTGTCTTGACCGCGCACGAAGATTCTCGTAAAAATAAAGTCGGCAAAATCGCTAAAGAAGAGCAAATTTTACTACCATTTATTCAACCATGGACAAAATTCAAACTCAAACGCAAATAAAACCATTTCGGAAGTTTCTTTCAATAGAAGCTTCTTTTTTTGTACTGGGTGTTGTGAATTTTATTTTTAACCCTCTAAATAATGAAAACTGTTTTTTTAATATAATAAAACACATTATATAAAGCTTGATAATAGCCACTTGAATACTGATTATTTGATGAAATTTTATTTTTTAATTGATTAGCACTTGACTAATTTGTACCAATCAATTAAACTTATGGGTGTAATGAGAAAGCGTTTTACAAAAAGTGCTTAAGGAGCGAATTGTAATGACAAAATTACCAGAAAACTTTTTATGGGGCGGTGCGGTGGCTGCCCATCAATTAGAAGGTGCTTGGCAAGAAGGTGGAAAGGGAATGAGCGTTGCCGATGTGATGACTGCGGGTCGTCATGGGGTACCACGTGAAATTACTGACGGTGTCTTACCAGGTAAATATTATCCAAACCATGAAGCGATTGATTTTTATCATCACTATAAAGAAGATATCGCCTTATTTGCAGAAATGGGCTTCAAGTGTTTTCGTACTTCGATTGCTTGGACACGTATTTTTCCAAAAGGCGATGAGTTAGAGCCAAATGAAGCGGGTCTACAATTTTATGATGATTTGTTTGATGAATGCTTAAAACACGGCATCGAACCAGTCGTCACTTTATCTCACTTTGAGTTGCCATTCCATTTAGTCAAAGAATATGGTGGCTTTACGAACCGCAAGACCATTGATTTCTTTGTTCGTTTTGCAACGGTTTGTTTTGAACGCTATAAAGATAAAGTGAAATATTGGATGACTTTTAATGAAATCAATAACCAAGCAAATTATCAAGAAGATTTCGCCCCATTTACCAACTCAGGAATTGTTTATAAAGAAGGCGATGATCGTGAAGCGATTATGTATCAAGCCGCACACTATGAGTTAGTGGCATCAGCATTAGCAGTCAAAGCCGGTAAAGCAATCAACCCTAATTTTGAAATCGGTTGTATGATTGCGATGTGTCCGATTTATCCAGCTACATGTAAACCAGCTGATATCTTGATGGCGCAAAAAGCGATGGAAAAACGTTATTACTTCGCTGATGTTCATATCCATGGTTTCTATCCAAATCATATTTTGAAATACTGGGAACGTAAAGGGATCAAGGTCGACTTCACTAAAGAAGATGAACAAATCTTACGTGAAGGTACGGTTGATTATATTGGATTTAGTTATTATATGTCCTTTGCGATTGATAGTCATCGCAAAAATAATCCACACTTTGACTACCTTGAAACAGAAGACTTAGTGAAAAATCCATATGTCAAAGCGAGTGAATGGGATTGGCAAATTGATCCACAAGGCTTACGTTACAGCTTGAATTGGTTTACTGATATGTATCATTTGCCATTATTCATTGTTGAAAATGGTTTTGGTGCTATTGATAAGGTCGAAGAAGATGGTATGGTGCATGATGATTATCGTATTGAATATTTAGGTGCCCATATTAAAGAAATGATCAAAGCCGTGGATGAAGATGGTGTTGATTTGATGGGCTACACTCCTTGGGGCTGTATCGATTTAGTGTCAGCCGGTACAGGAGAAATGCGTAAACGTTATGGCTTTATTTATGTAGATAAAGACGATGAAGGTAACGGTACTTATGCGCGTTCACCTAAATTATCTTTCAACTGGTATAAAGAAGTCATTGCTTCAAATGGCGAAAATTTATTTTAGATTTTAAGTTGCTTCTATCTTTTAGTGAAGTAAACAATGATAAATGCTACTGGAGGAGTATGAGAATGGTTAATCAAGAAAAGATTGCTTTAAAACAAAGAAGACAGGAAACGAGCTTGAACACCATGTATTTCAATCGTTATTTGCTCATTCGCTACATGACGGCTGCTTACTTCTTCAGTAACATGCATTGGGCGTTTTTACTAATTGGTTATCATCAAATGACAGCCATTATACCAATCACGCTATTTTTAGTAGGGATTTTGGTGGTAATTGAACAAGTGAAAAAATATTGGCACAAGGAAAGTCGACTACCCTTTGCAAAATATTATTATTACGCTCAAGGTTTGGTCAATCTTGTGGGGATTTTAAGCTATTTGACGCCTTTTTCTGACCAACTATTTCCATTTATGTCTGCAAAAGGTATGCTACCGATGATTTTATGGCTTGGTTTAGGATTAGTTGGGTGTGTCATTTTAGAAAAAAGAATTCATGCGATTGAACAAAATAAAGATCGTGCGTTAACTATCATCAAAGAATATGAAGCAACTTTAAAATAAAAATTACAAAGGAGATTTTATTATGGAAAACAACAAGGCTTTTGCATTTTTAGAAAAGTACTTAATGGGTCCTATGGGTAAGATGAGTCAGTGGCGTATCGTACGCGGTGTGATGGCCGCTGGGATGGCATCAATTCCATTTACAATTGTCGGATCGATGTTCTTAGTATTGAATATTTTACCTGATACAATGGAATTTTTACGTGGATTTTTTGAAGCAACATTCTTCAAAGTAAGTTCGCTATACATGGTTGCCAATACCGCAACTATGGGTATATTGGCATTATATTTTTGTATTGTTTTCGCCTATGAATACACTAAAATTCATCATGATGAAGAAAAAGTAGATGTGAACCCTCTAACAGGGGCTTTACTTGCAATGTTTGCTTTCTTCATGTGTATTCCAGAATTGATTTTCAAAGATGGTACGATGACTTTATTACAAATTGTCGATGAAAAGAATGGAGCCTTCACCATTAACGGGGTAACAATGGGAAATACAATCTCTCGCTTAGGTTCAACAGGTATCTTTACAGGAATTATCGTGGGTATTATTGCTGTTAAAATTTATGTATTCTGTGTCAAACGTAATATCATTGTAAAAATGCCTGATACCGTTCCAGCAGGGGTTTCTCGGTCATTTACCGCCTTGATTCCAACATTCTTTATTGCTTTTGCGATGATACTCATTGAAGGAATTTTAGTCTTCTTCCAAACAGATGTATTCAAATTAGTAGCCATTCCATTTGGATTTGTTGTTAATTTAACCAACACTTGGATTGGGATAATGGTTATTTACTTTATTATCCATGCTTTATGGATTGTAGGGATACATGGTGCAAATATCGTAACTGGACTATTAACTCCAATTGTTTTATCAAATATGGAAGCAAACCAAGCAGGTGCACACATTCCGTTTGCTGGTGAATTCCAAAACTCATTCGTTGTAATGGGTGGTTCTGGTTCTACTTTAGGATTATGTATTTTTATCGCATTCTTTGCAAAATCAGCTCAATTAGGTGCGTTAGGTAAAGCGGCATTAGTTCCTTCATTCTTTAATATTAACGAACCAATTATTTTTGGGTTACCAGTAGTGTATAACCCATTTGTTGCTATTCCATTCTTCTTGGCACCAATGACAGCTGCTACAATTGGTTATTTTGCAATTAAATTACAAATGATTGCTCCTCCAATTGCGCAAGTGCCATGGCCAACTCCAATTGGTATCGGTGCATTTATTGGATCAGGTGGTGACTGGAAAGCGCTAGTTGTATCATTAATTTGTGGTATCGCAGCCTTCTTAGTTTACTTCCCATTCATTAAATTCTATGACAATAAATTATACAAAGAAGAACAAGCTGCAGCATAATGCTGAATTTGTTCAATAATAAAAGAGATAGCTCAATATCTGGGCTATCTCTTTTTTTACATAAAAAAACTTCTCATTATAAAACGAGAAGTTAAGATATTAATGTAAATAGTTACTAACATGGAAGTATATAGATAGTTCTTTTTGGAAGTAATAGGATATCGAATAGTTAAAAGCTTGTTCATTTTTTAAGTAATTTATTTCCTCTACCTGAATCGTAGCCTGCCCTGATTCGCTACCAGTTAATGCAGCTTCTTCATCAGTAATATAATGAATCGAAATGTATTCATCTCCACGTTGAACAGAGACATTATAATGTTGAAATATAAATTGGAAAATCGATTTTTCGCATATTTCAGCTGATAAATAAGGAATAACTGATTTAAGGTAATAGGCATTTTCTAAACAGATCAACTCTTTTTCTGTATATCTTAGCCGTTGGACATAGTATACAAGCTCACCCATTGAACAATTTAGATATTTAGCAATTTCTTCATTTGCAGGTATAACTTCCAAGTGTAATACTTTTGAGTAAACAAAAAGAGGATTGCCTATTTGGTTATGTCCGGATTTATTCGCCATATTCATAATAGTCGTGTTATTGTGAAGTGGTTGTGTGATAAAGTAACCACTTCCTTGAATTCGCTTAATAAGTCCTTGGTTATAAAGAATTCCAAGTGCGTTACGAATTGTATTACGGCTTACTTCATACTCTTCTAGCAATTCTCCTTCGCTAGGTAGCTTATCTGTATACGCTTTAGTAAATATTTTATGTGCTAAATCCTTAGCGACTTCTTGATATTTGAGAGCCATTTTTTTTTGACACCTGCCTTTTTTCTTTTGTTATACATTAATTATAACACAATATTGTTAAAACGCTACCAAAAAATTAAATTTGTCCCAACAAATTTAATTGAACCCCTTGACCTATTAAACTAAGAAAAGGTAAAATAGTATAGTAGAAAACGATTACAGATATGGAGTGATTCACTAATGAGTTTACGAGAAGATTTCTTATGGGGTGGGGCCACGGCAGCCAACCAATATGAAGGCGGCTATGACCAAGATGGGAAAGGACTAAATGCCATTGATGTAATGACTAATGGTTCGCATACCACACCTAGACAAGTCACTTGGAAAAAAGCAGATGGCCAAACCGGCACGACACCACTTGTTTGGGGCAAGCCATTTGCATTTCCAAAAGATGCCATCCCAACGATTTTAGATGACTATTATTATCCAAGCCACACAGGAACCGACTTTTATCATCATTTAGAAGAAGATTTAGGATTGCTAGCAGAGATGGGCTTTAAATGCTATCGTTTCTCTATTAACTGGTCACGAATTTTCCCAAATGGCGATGACGAACAAGTCAACCAAGCCGGACTAGCCTTTTATGATCGCGTGGTGGACACTTGCTTACGTTTAGGAATGGAGCCGCTGGTGACATTATCACACTACGAAACCCCACTAAGTTTGGTGATTCGTTATAATGGTTGGTCAGATAGAAAGATGATTCCAATTTTTGAAAAATATGCTAAAACACTTTTTAATCACTTCAAAGGACGCGTGAAATACTGGTTAACCTTTAATGAAATCAACGCAATGGATCATGCGCCTTATATGGGTGGTGGCCTGTTAGATACTTCCGCTCAAAATCGTGCGCAAGGAGCTCATAATCAATTTGTGGCCTCCGCATTAGCCGTTAAAGCAGCCCATGAAATCGATCCAAATATGCAAGTCGGCCAGATGTTGGCTTGTAGCGCGATTTATACCTATACTTGTGATCCAAAAGACGCGCTTAAAGTGATGGAAGCCCAACAAAATGAACTTTTCTATGCCGATGTGCAAACGGGCGGACGTTATCCAGAATACCGTTTGAAAAAATATGCGCGCGAAGGCATTGTGTTAGAGGATTGCCCAGAAGATTATGAACTTATTGCCAAATATCCCGCAGACTTCTTGAGTTTTTCTTGCTATGGCTCGCATGTAGTGACCACGCATGAAAATACCGCCCAAGCAGAAGGAAACCTAGGCATGAATGGGGTGAAAAATCCTTATTTAGAAACCAATGCTTGGGGCTGGACAATTGATCCTTATTGTCTGCGCCTGACCTTAAATACACTTTGGGACAGATATCATAAACCACTATGGATTGTAGAAAATGGCTTAGGTTGGAGCGATGAATTAACACCAGATGGCAAAATACATGATGATTATCGTATCAATTACCTCAAAGCGAATCTAAAATCAATGAAAGACGCTGTGGAAATCGATGGGGTTGATTTGCTTGGATATACGATGTGGAGTGCAATTGACCTAGTTTCTAATGGCACAGGTGAAATGAAGAAACGTTATGGCTTTGTTTATGTAGACCGTGATGACCGTGGCAATGGTAGTTTGAAACGCTATAAGAAAGATTCCTTTGACTGGTATAAACAAGTCATTGCCACAAACGGAGAAAGTTTAGATTAAAACATAAAAGAGGATTGTCAATTTTTGACAACCCTCTTTTTTATGCTTAATTTCTCACTTGATCTTGACCGTAGATGATGTATTTAATCGAGGTAAGTGCGTCTAATCCCATGGGTCCTCGCGCGTGAAGTTTTTGCGTAGAGATACCGATTTCTGCACCAAAACCAAAGACAAAGCCATCTGTAAAGCGGGTAGAGGCATTGACATAGACCGCCGCGGCATCGACTTCATTTAAGAATTTTTGAGCGACACTATAATTTTCGGTCACAATAGCTTCAGAGTGTTTGGTGTTGTATTGGTTGATATGGGCGATTGCTTCTTCAAGAGAATCGACTACCTTAATGGCTAAAATATAGTCCAAAAATTCGGTTTCCCAATCCGTTTCCGTTGCTTCACTTGCTTGCGTGAGATAGGCTAGGGCTTTTTGATCGGCACGAATTTCGACATTTTTTGCTAATAATTCTTTTTCCAACATAGGTAAGACTTCTGAGGCAATGTCTTTGTGGACTAGTAAAGTTTCAATCGCATTACATACGGATGGACGTTGTGTTTTCGCGTTCATGGTAATCTTCACCGCCATCTCCAAGTTCGCATCTTTATCAATGTAGACGTGATTATTCCCAGTTCCCGTTTCAATTACAGGGACCGTCGCATGATTTTTCACGTTTTGAATCAGACCAGCGCCCCCACGTGGAATTAAGACATCTAGATAGTCATTGAGGCGCATCATCTCTTGTACAACTTCCCGAGAGATATCATCCACAAACTGAATCGCCCCAGGATGAATGTCGTTTTGTGCTAAGACTGCTTGCATAATTTCCACCAATAACTGATTAGAGTAGAAGGCTTCTTTTCCTCCACGCAAGATGACCGCATTGCCTGTTTTAAAGCACAGACTCGCCGCATCGGTTGTTACATTTGGACGAGATTCATAAATCATGCCGACCACACCTAGGGGCACGCGTTTGGCACCAATCATGAGTTCATCGGCATTTTGCCACATTTTATCGACATTGCCAATTGGATCGGGTAAAGTTGCAACTTGGCGAATTCCGTTAGCCATCTCTTGAATACGCGCTTCATCTAATCTCAAGCGGTCCTTCATCGTTTCTTTAATCCCGTAATCATCGGCTTTGGCTAAGTCTTTTTGGTTCGCGGCGATAATTTTTTGGGTGTTTGCTTCCAGTGCCTCAGCCATTTGGTTTAAAATTTGATTTTTTTCTTTGGTCGAAAGCAGACTGAGTTGACTGGTGCTTGCTTTAGCTGTTTGTCCTAACATTTGAATATCTGTCATCGAATCTCCTCCTCATTAGTTATTTTTCATAAATAGTGTTCCAATCGGTGCACCCTCAATAATGTCAAAAATGATTTTCGGCTGTTTTCCGTTGGCTAATACCATGGCTAAATCATGGTCCAAAATGCGTTTGGCAGCTTTGAGTTTACTTGCCATACCGCCTGTGCCAAATTGACTGCCTTTGCCACCGGCTTGCTGGGTGATTTCCGGCGTGATTTCGCTGATATGGTGGTGCAAGGTAGCTTCAGGATTGGTGTTTGGATTATCGGAGTAAAAACCATCAATATCTGATAGCATCACTAATAGGTCCGCATGGGTTAATTGTGCGACGATGGCAGACAGTTGGTCATTATCGCCAAATTTCGTCAAGTGATCCAATTCATCGACCGAAACGGTGTCATTTTCATTGATAATCGGAATAATCTTCATCTGCAAAAGTTGTTCCAGGGTGTTGGTAACATTTTTGCGGCTTTCCGGATATTCAATCACATCGCGTGTAAGTAAGACTTGGCCAGCTAACTTGCCATAACTTGCGAGACGTTGGGAATAAATGTTCATCAAAGTGGCTTGCCCGAGACTGGCGACGGCTTGTTGCTCAGGAATTGTGCTAGGTCGCGTCTTTAACTGCAACTGATTCATTCCAACACCAATTGCACCAGAAGTGACGAGGAGGATTTCTTTTCCTTGGTTGCTCAAATCAGCTAAGACAAAGGCCAACGCATCAATACTAGATAAATTAATATTGCCATTTGGGTAAATCAGTGAACTTGTTCCTATCTTAATGACAATTCGCTTGCTATTTTTTAACTTTTCTCGAATCATTTCGTAATCTTTCCTTTATTATTGATTGTATCCATTTTACGCTAAAATCGCCCGTTCGTCATGCATTTTTTGCAAATTGTTGAAGAAAAGCAGATTCCCAATCAATTAGGAATCTGCTAAATACGTTTGTTTAAGATTGGTAGTCAATGCCAAGGATACAGTGATCATACATAAAATGAAACAGCTTTTTTTCTTGACTAGCCTGGTCGCTGTGGTAGTAATTGGATAGATATTTATTGAAAGTGATAAAATCAGTTTCAGGAATGGATAATAGTCCCATGCCATATTTGTACATCAACGCATTGGCTGAAATCAGTGCGCATCTTTATTTCCATCCCAAAAGATTTGATTTTTGCTCATATACAGAAATAATCGTAGGGCTTTTTCGGTGATAGAATAATCGCTATCTAATAATTTTTGAAAATCAGATTGGATAGTTGCTTCATCTTTCAATTTAGGGATATATTTTCCTTGTAATGTGCTGACCTCGACTCCTCCATTGCGAATTCGTCCCGGAAATAAGGCATCTTCACTAGCAACAATTGCGTTTATTTTTTTTGCTTTTTCCAGTAAAGGTTCATCCGTCGCTTTTAGCAAATACTCAAAGCCGCGTTTTAAATGAACGATGGTGAGGACTTCATCCACAGCGACATCTTTTGCCTGATTATATTTGATGATTTGTTTGATTTGTAAAGGAGTGGCTTTTAGATTTTCAAACTTTCCAGCCTGATAAATCCAAGTGACAAGATTATTTTTGAGTAAAAATTGCGATTCGTGCAAAGAAAGATGATACTTATCCATCAGCTTGTCGGTTGGATTCATTTTGACCCTCCTTTTTCGTCTTTTTCTCCATTTTAATCGTCATACAATCGAAAAGCAATCTGCAATCTAGTCTTGTCATTTTATCCAAAAAAGCGCCATTCATTTGAGTAATTTTATCCAAATTTAAAATTATCCATAAAAATAGAAGCGTTTTAGCGATAAATTGCCGCCGATATGTTAAAATATACTTATTCAATGATTATTTAAAAGGAGGTCCTTACGATTAGCAAGCGAGGATTTGAAATTATCACAAAGTATCAAGACCAAGGCCTACATTTACCAGTCCGGGCGACCCATCAAGCTGCTGGCTATGATTTTGAAGCGGCTGAAGATGTAGTGATTCCTAGCATTTGGAAAAGTGGCGCTGGCTTGATGACCATTAAAAACTTACTATTTGATGCTCAAAAAGCCCAACAAACACTCAAACCAACCTTAGTGCCAACAGGGATTAAAGCTTATATGCCAACAGATGAATTTTTACAACTGGCCAATCGTTCAAGCAATCCGTTGAAGCGCTTTTTGTTATTGGCCAACGGGGTGGGGGTCATTGATGCAGATTATTATAACAATCCTGATAACGAAGGCCATATCATGTTTCAATTTGTGAATTTTGGTGTAACAGATGTGACAATCAAAAAAGGAGAACGCATCGGTCAAGGGATTTTCCTACCATTTTTAAAAGCCGACCAAGATGAAACGATGAGTACGCGCACCGGTGGATTTGGTTCTTCTAATCAAGAGTAAAGGTGGATTTCAGTGGCAAAAAAAGCAAAAACACAATTTGAGTGTCAACATTGTGGCTATATTTCCCCACGTTATTTAGGGAAATGTCCGAATTGTAATAGTTGGAACTCGATGATGGAAGTCAAAATCGAAAATACCACCGATGTCCGTCAAGCTGTTTCGTTTACCGGAATCAAGAGCCAACCAACCAAAATTACCGAAGTGGTGCCGAAAAAAACACCGTGCGTCCAAACAGAAATTGGTGAGTTGAATCGCGTGCTAGGTGGCGGCGTGGTGCCAGGTTCCTTGATTTTACTAGGAGGCGATCCGGGTATTGGCAAGTCGACACTGTTATTACAAGTATCCGAGCAGCTAACCAAAGCCCACGGGAAAGTCTTGTACGTCTCAGGTGAAGAAAGTGCCGAGCAAATCAAGATGCGTGCGGAACGTCTAGGGGTCTTGCATGAGTCCTTTTATGTCTATGCGGAAAATGATATGGAGGCCATTCGTCAAGCCATCGAACAACTTTCGCCTGATTATGTGATTATTGATTCGATTCAAACCATGATTCAGCCAAGCATTTCTTCTGTGGCGGGAAGTGTCAGTCAGGTTCGCGAAACCACCGCTGAGTTGATGCGCATTGCTAAGAGTAATCAGATTGCCATTTTTATCGTTGGTCATGTGACAAAAGAAGGGGCACTAGCAGGTCCTAGAATGTTAGAACACATGGTTGATACCGTGTTATATTTTGAAGGAGAACGCCAACAGTCCTTTAGAATTTTACGTGCGGTGAAAAATCGTTTCGGTTCGACCAATGAAATCGGCATTTTCGAGATGCATGAAGATGGGTTGCATGAAGTCATCAATCCTTCGCAAGTCTTTTTAGAAGAACGTCTGCAAGGAGCGACTGGTTCGGCAATCGTGGTGACGATGGAAGGAACGCGCCCATTATTAGTGGAGATTCAAGCGTTGATTACACCCACCATGTTTGGAAATGCCAAGCGTACCACGACAGGTCTAGACTTTAATCGGGTATCTTTAATTATGGCGGTCTTGGAAAAGCGCGCTGGAATGTTATTGCAAAATCAAGATGCCTATTTAAAAGCAGCCGGTGGTGTGAAGCTAAACGAGCCAGCAATCGATTTAGCTATTGCGGTGAGTATTGCCTCTAGTTACAAGGAAAAAGGCACCCAGGCAACGGATTGTTTTATCGGTGAAATTGGCTTGACCGGTGAAATCAGACGCGTCAATGCCATCGAACAACGCATCAAAGAAGTGCAAAAGTTAGGCTTTAAACGGGTATTTGTACCTAAAAATAATTTAGCTAATTTAGAAATTCCAGCGGGTATTGAAGTTATCGGGGTTTCTACTTTGGCTGAAACGATGAAAAAAGTCTTTGGCTAAGAATAAGGATGTGAGGTAGCTTGGTCAGACATGAGAAAATTCGTGTATACCCACCGATGAGAAAATCAGTCAGAATTAAAGATTTTCTCAATCGGCGGGGCGAATTTTCAAAATGTCTAGCTACCAAGCACAGATTACACCAAGGATGCTTGGCTTATGCTGAGTGTCCGCAAAATACTTGAACAAGGGAGATTAAAGTATGCAGCGACGAATTATTAATATTTTATTCGTGCTTGCTGGAACGACACTAGGGATTTCCTTACTACCTTATGCCTGGCAAGCATTACAACAAGATAAGAATATGATGTTGAATAACAATGTGACCAACGGCTTAATCGGAGCAATTGTTTTCTTTATTTTATCATTATTATTAGCCGACAGCATTGCAACAGGAATTCAAAAAATTGAAAAGAAACTGAGCGAATTCAGCCTGATGTACCTATTATTTGGCACACTTGGTACGATTATCGGTCTGGTTTTAGGGGCGATTTTGTCCATTCCTCTTTATAACTGGAATATTCCGTTCGTAACAGGTTTTATGCCAGTTATTTTGATGGTGATTTTTGGTTATTTTGGTTTTCGTATCGGAACGACGCGAATTGAGGAGTGGAAAAAGTTACTCAATATTAAGACCAAAAAATCTGAAAACAAAGTGGAACAACAGATGCTTGATCGTAAAATTGAAGACCATTTCCACAAGTATAAGATTTTAGATACGAGTGTGATTATTGATGGTCGGATTTACGATATTGCCAAATCTGGATTTTTAGAAGGTGTTTTGCTGATTCCTAATTTCGTGTTATATGAGTTACAATATATTGCGGATTCAGGAGACAGTTTGAAGCGAGTGCGTGGCCGCCGGGGCTTAGATATTTTAAATGCTTTACAAAAAGAAGAAGACATTGCCGTTGAGATGTACGAGGGCGATTTTGAAGAGATTTCTGAAGTTGACAGCAAGTTAATCAAGCTAGCAAAATTATTGGATGGTATCGTGGTTACGAATGATTTTAATTTAAATAAAGTTTCAGAATTTCAAAATGTCCCTGTGTTGAATATCAATGAATTAGCCAATGCGGTCAAACCTGTCGTGATTCCAGGAGAAACGATGGAAGTCCAAGTGGTCAAAGCTGGGACCGAGCGTCAACAAGGGGTCGCTTATCTTGATGATGGTACGATGGTCGTGGTAGAAGACGGACAACATTATATGAATGAACGCTTAGAAGTGGTGGTAACTTCTGCTTTACAAACGGCAGCTGGACGCATGATTTTTGCCAAACCTTCCCATTCAAGACGCGGCATTAACTAAAGTGAAGAAATGATTTTGAAAATTTTTGGAGTTGATTAGATGTTTGAATTGAAAGATTGTACGGTGGAAGAATCTAAAATTGCTGGTTTGAAGATTATTCGTTCTAAAACGGTGACTGATGATCGAGGTACTGTACGCGAATTATACCGTGGTAGTCTATATACAACTTTTTTACCTAACACACTTTCTTCTTGGCAACAGATTAATTTAACTAGAACGAAAAAAGGGGCTGTTCGTGGGCTACATGGTGAGGCGATGGCAAAACTAGTTACTGTCGCTTTTGGTTCGGCTTTTGGTGTGTATGTAGATACGCGCTTAGATAGTCCAACCAAGAGAGAAGTTGTGACAGTGGATTTAAAACCAGGTGTGCAAGTTTTTGTCCCTCAAGGTGTTTGCAATGGATTCCAAGCTTTGGAAGATACGGAATATTTGTATTTCTTTGACAACGAATGGCAGCCAGGAATGTCGGGTGTCGCTCTTACACCACTAGATGCAGCTTTAAATATTCGTTGGCCAATTCCAATAGATGCACAAAATCGCGAACAAATTTCTGAAAAAGATAGTAAGGCGCCTACGTTAAAAGAAGTGCTTGGATAAGTATTTGTTAAAAGCTATTTTTCTCTCAATCAAACGGAGAAAAATAGCTTTTTTTACGCTTAGGAATGTGAGGAAGCTTTTTAAGGTATAAGTGGATAAGCTTTTTCCAGATAAACTAGCCAAGATACTCGGATTATTCGTGAGGCTATTCGCGCGCAAAAAGTGGTGGAGTGCAGCAAAAGACAGCGGAGTGCAGTGAAAAGCAGCGGATGAAATGAAAGTGAGTTGAGAAAGTGTATTGAAAAGTGATAGGATATATGTATAAAAAATTTTTTACGAAAGAAGTCTTAGTCATGATAGAAAAACTTTGCTATGTATGCATGATAGTACTGCTAATCATCCTACAATTGACGCAGGTTCTTTCAATTGCTGTTTTTTTCTTGGATTTAGGTGTTCTAGCGCTTATCTTAGCCCTGCGCATCGGTATTTTCCATCAAACGCAATTGGCATTACTCGTGAATGAAAACATGCCGGCCCAACTTCAGCAACAACGCAGGAAGCAAACAGCTATTTTGGCACTGTTACTGGCTGTTCTCTTTTTTGTGCTAGCTTATATTATCTAAAATGTTTCACGTGGAACAATTAAAACGATCGATACGAACTAAGACATCACAAAAAATGAAAAGGAATCATGAGCATACAAATACTTGAACTAGACCAACGTGATACGTACCTTCAACCCATTGTTCAATTATGGGAGGCAAATGTGAAGGTCACGCATACTTTTTTAACAGAAGAAGAAAATCAAAACGTTAAATAATATGTCCCTCAAGCTGTAGAATATGTGCCTCATCTTTGTATTGCATTATCCGAAAAAGGGGAACTACTTGGTTTTATTGGTGTTGCAGACCAGCGTTTGGAAATGTTGTTTATTCAAGTCAATGCGCGCGGTCAAGGCATCGGCAAACAGTTGCTAAGGTATGCGATAAAAAACTTTGACGTCAATGAATTAACCGTTAACGAACAAAACCCACAGGCAATTGGTTTTTATGAACATCTTGGCTTTGTAACCTATAAGCACACCGACCTAGATGAAGAGGGACAGCCTTATCTATTGTTATACATGAAACTTGCGCCAAACCATGAAAACGAGCGCCATTTCTCATAATTTTCACTTTACTATTTTCACGTTTGGGGGTACAATTTTAGCTGTATACTAAATTGAAACTTGTATAAAAATTTTTGTAAAGGATGAACAGAATATGTCAAAAATACGCGTAAGATATGCTCCAAGTCCAACTGGGCATCTACACATTGGAAATGCTCGTACTGCGTTATTTAACTATCTGTATGCACGTCACAATGGCGGCGACTTCATTATCCGTATTGAAGACACAGATTTAAAACGCAATATCGCGGATGGAGAAAAGAGCCAATTAGAAAACTTAGACTGGTTAGGAATGAACTGGGATGAGTCTGCTCAAAAACCAGGGAAAGTAGGTCCTTACCGTCAATCTGAGCGTAAAGAAATCTATCAACCTTTAATTGACCAACTACTTGCTAGCAACTTGGCTTACAAATGTTACTGTACAGAAGAAGAGTTAGAAGCTGAACGTGAAGCTCAACGTGCACGCGGCGAAATCCCTCGCTATGCTGGCACTTGTGCACACTTAACACCAGAAGAACAAGCGCAAAAAGAAGCACAAGGTATCAAACCAGTGATTCGTTTCCGTGTACCAAAAAATCGTGAATACCGTTTTGATGATATCGTAAAAGGTGAAATCGTCTTTGAATCAGACAATGTTGGTGGCGATTTTGTGATTCAAAAACGTGATGGCATGCCAACTTATAACTTTGCCGTGGCAGTCGATGATCACATGATGGGCATCACACATGTATTACGTGGCGATGACCATATTGCCAACACACCAAAACAATTGATGATTTACGAAGCATTTGGTTGGAAACCACCAAAATTCGGTCATATGACACTCATCATCAATAGCGAAACCGGTAAAAAATTAAGTAAACGTGACGAAACAATCCTACAATTTATCGAACAATATCGTGATTTAGGTTACCTACCAGAAGCGATGTTTAACTTTATCGCGCTTTTAGGTTGGTCTCCAGTGGGCGAAGACGAAATCTTTAGCCAAGAACAATTAATCGAAATGTTTGATCCAAATCGTTTGAGTAAGTCACCAGCGGCTTTTGATGCGAAGAAATTAGAATGGATTAACAACCAATACATGAAGAAAATGGATCTTGACCGTTTAACTGAAATGTGTGTTCCATTCTTGCAAAAAGCTGGCCGCATTAAAGAAGATTTATCAGCTGAAGATTTAGCTTGGGTGAAACAATTAGTCGCTTTATATCAACCACAAATGAGCTATGCAGCACAAATCGTGGAAGTTTCTGAATTATTCTTCATCGAACATCCTGTTTTAGATGAGGCAGCAAAAGAAGTGCTAGCAGGTGAAACAGTCCCAACTGTCCTAGCCGCCTTCAAAGCACAATTAGAAGCGATGGAAGAAGTAACAAGTGACAATGTTCGCGCAGCTATCAAAGCCGTCCAAAAAGAAACTGGCGTCAAAGGTAAGAACTTATTCATGCCAATTCGTGTCGCTGTTTCTGGACAAATGCACGGACCAGAATTACCAGACACTGTGGCTTTATTAGGTAAAGAAAAAGCCTTAAATCATTTAAATCAAGTCTTATAATCTCAAACACGAAGAACAGGCGAAGTAATCTGTAGCGTTTTAAAGAGAGGTTGCGGTTGGTGGAAGCAATCAAACAAGCAGATGAAATGCACCTGGGAGTGGTTTTAGCCCAAACTAAAAACGGCAAAATAGACCGTTATCTATTTAAGGCAGAAAATTTCTGTGAATAAAAGTGGAACCACGCCAAACAAGCGTCTTTTAACCAAACAAAACGGTTAAAAGACGCTTATTTAATTATAAGGATGTGAAGCGGGTCGATCAGCTCCAAGCGGAACGTTATTTTATAGTTCCTTGTTTGTTGTCGCGTTCCATGAAGAAGAGATACATAAAATATTTGAAAAAATAAAAGAAAGAAGGGATTCTATGGGATGGATGAAAGAAGCGATTGCCGCAACCAAGCGTAATGATCCTGCTGCGCGCACTACTTTAGAAATTGTCCTGACTTATCCAGGATTTCATGCGTTATTTTGGCATCGGTGGGAACACTTCTTATACCGTCACCATCTTTATCTGTTAGCCCGTATGCATGCTCAGATGACGCGATTTTTTACCGGAATCGAAATTCATCCTGGCGCTGTCATTGGCAAAGGTGTATTTATCGATCACGGCATGGGTGTAGTGATTGGTGAAACAGCAGAAGTCGGTGATAATGTGACGCTCTTTCATGGAGTCACACTTGGCGGTACGGGTAAAGACTGTGGGAAACGACATCCAACGGTCAAAGATGGCGCATTGATATCTGCCCATGCGCAAATTTTAGGGCCAGTCGTGATTGGTGAGAATAGTAAAATCGGTGCTTCATCAGTCGTTTTACAAGATATTCCAGCCAATGCCACCGCGGTTGGTACACCAGCCAAAATAGTTCGATTAAATGGAAAGAAGGTAGCTCATGATTAAAATATATAACACATTAACAAGACAAAAAGAAACGTTTAAACCTTTAGAAGCGGGTAAGGTCAAGATGTATGTCTGCGGCCCCACCGTTTATAATTACATCCATATCGGAAACGCCCGCAGCAGTATCGCTTTTGATACGATTCGCCGTTACTTTGAATATCGTGGGTATGAAGTCAATTATGTATCCAACTTTACCGATGTGGACGATAAAATTATTAAAGCAGCCAAAGAAATGCAAATCACTGCACCTGAAGTGGCGCAACGCTTTATCGATGCCTTCAAAGCCGATACCCACGCGCTAAATATCAAAGAAGCGACCTTGAATCCACGCGTTATGGATCACATTGAAGATATTATTGATTTTGTGCAAGTGTTGGTAGAAAAAGGCTATGCTTATGAATCGAATGGCGATGTGTATTACCGCACACGCAAATTCAAAGACTATGGAAAATTAAGTGACCAATCCATCGATGAATTAGAAATCGGTGCTAGTCAACGAACCGGCAGTGAACAAGCCCAAAAAGAAGATCCACTTGACTTTGCGTTATGGAAAAAAGCCAAAGAAGGCGAAATTTCTTGGGATTCACCATGGGGGCAAGGTCGTCCGGGTTGGCATATCGAATGTTCTGTAATGGCGATCAAACATTTAGGCGATACCATCGATATTCACGGGGGCGGTCAAGATTTGGAATTTCCGCATCATGAAAATGAAATTGCGCAAAGTGAAGCCAAGACAGGTCATCCTTTTGCCAATTATTGGATGCATAATGGCTTTGTGACCGTCGGCGAAACGCAAGAAAAAATGAGTAAATCACTTGGCAACTTTGTGACGGTTCATGAGATTATTCAAGAAATCGATCCACAAGTACTGCGCTTCTTCATGGCGACTACCCAATACCGTCGTCCAATCTGCTATAGTGAAAAAACATTACAAGAAGCAGAAAATAATTTACAAAAACTAAAAACAGCCTTGGAAAATGCGCAATTTAGATTAGACAATGCTAAAGATGAACTAGCTAACGATGCCATTCATTTAGATGAACTAGCGAAATTAGAAGAACAATTTGTCGCCGAAATGGATGATGACTTCAATGCCGCAAATGGGATTACTGTGGCCTATGAATTGGCTAAGTGGTTGAACGTTTATGCGAATAATGAAGAAGTTTCAAAACCAGTACTCCAACAAGCAATCCAACAATTACAAGGATGGTTAGGCGTTTTTGGTATTGAATTTAGCCAAGAATTATTAGATGATGAAATCGAAAAATTAATTGAAGAACGCAATCAAGCACGTAAAGAACGCAACTTTGCTCGTAGTGATGAAATTCGCGATTTGCTTAAAGCACAAGGCATTATTTTAGAAGATACTGCCCAAGGAACGAGATGGAGAAAAGGCTAATGAAAGATTTTGAACAATTAAACGGCCTGGCTTTGGCGTATATGGGCGATGCGATTTATGAGGTGTATATCCGCGAGTACTTATTAAATCAAGGAAAGACGCGTCCCAATCAGTTGCACCATACTGCGACTAAATACGTTTCGGCTAAAGCGCAGGCAAAGTTGATGCAAGCCATGCTAGATGCTGAACTGTTGACCGAAAAAGAAGTCGATTTCTATCGTCGGGGGCGCAACAGCAAGAGTCATACCAGTGCGAAAAATGCCGATATCTTAACTTACCGCATCTCGACGGGGTTTGAAGCATTGATGGGCTATCTGTATTTAACCAAGCAAATAGAGCGAATGGAAGAACTCATCCAATGGTGTATCAAAGAAATAGGAGGCGAATCATGACGAAATCAAGTAATAAACGAAATCCATATCAAAAAAGAACAGAAAAAGTAAAACGCCAACCAAGTGAAAATCAAGGACTCGCCAGCGATGAATTTGTTTTTGGGATGCATGCGACACTTGAGGCCATCCAGCAAGGCCGTGGCAACAAGCTATTTATCCAAGACAGTCTCAAAGGCGAAAAGGTCCAACAATTAAAAGACTTAGCCGCAGCACAACACCTACCAATCAAATGGGTACCCAAAGCCAAACTCGATAGTCTAAGCAATCAAGCGGTCCATCAAGGGGTCGTACTAACTATTACGCCTTATGAATATCTTTCTTTAGCGCAATTACTGGACCAAACAAAGGAAAATCCATTTTTCTTAATTTTAGACAGCTTAGAAGATCCGCATAACTTTGGCTCTATTCTTAGAACGGCTGATGCGACTGGCGTGGATGGTGTGATTATTCCGAAACACCGCGCTGTTGGAATCACGCCGATTGTGGTCAAGACTTCAACTGGGGCCGTCGAACATGTGCCAATCGCCCGCGTGACTAATCTCCAACAGACCATCAGCCAATTAAAAGAGCAAGGATTTTGGATTTTTGGGACCGATATGCAAGGCGTGAATTATCGGGATTGGAATGCTTCTGGTTCGGTAGCACTAATCATTGGCAATGAAGGCAAGGGGATGGCTCCCGGATTGAAAAAAGAAGTCGATCAAATGTTGACGATTCCAATGACCGGTCATGTGCAAAGCCTCAATGCTAGTGTCGCTGCGAGTCTATTAATGTATGAAGCCTTCTTTAAGCGAGGATAAATGATGAAAAAACAATTATTGATTGTCGATGGGTATAATATGATTGGTGCTTGGCCAGAATTAGCAGTTTTAAAGAAACAAGACCGTTTAGAAGAAGCCCGCGAAGATTTGCTGAACCGCTTGTCTAACTATGCCAAATATGAAGGCATTCAAATCATGGTGGTCTTTGATGCGCAATTCGTCCCAGGCATTACCCAAAGCTATGAAAAATACCAACTTGAAGTGATTTTCACTCAAGAAGGCGAGACCGCAGATAGCTACATCGAACGCACAGCCGGTCAATTAAATAACTTATTAACGCAAGTAACCGTAGCCACGAGTGACTTAGCGGAACAGTGGGTCATCTTCTCACAAGGCGCGCTGAGAACTTCGGCCCGTGAATTGTATAAATCGGTACAAAAGGTCGAAAAACAAATCCATCAGCACCAACAAGAAATTCATTACCAAGATTACCGCCGCAACTCACCTTGGAATGAAGACCAACTCGCCCAACTTGCGCAAAAACTAGCAGAATTAAGCAAACAAACGAAGAAAAAATGAGTTTAAAATAATTTTAGAATACGAATTTACTGCCGATTTTGGTGGTAGGTTCGTATTTTTTGATTTACTGGCAAAAATTGAACACTTAAATGAGAAAAACGTTTTCAAAAATGTGTTAAGATAGACGAGGGGGATAGGAAAGGTGTGAGGATGCTGAAACCACTAAAAAAAATCGAAGCAATGAGTGATACCGAGCTTTCCAATCAGTTTGCTCGTTTTCGTCCTTTATTAAATCGTTATCGGCGCAAGTATTATTTTGTGGATTATGATAAGGAGGATATCGAACAAGAGGCATGGATTGCTTTTGTAGAATCATATCGGACATATAATTACGAGCTAAATATTACTTTTGCGAGCTACTATAATAAGGTTTTGCGCAACCATCTAAATAGTGTCCTCCGTTATCAAAACGCCTATAAAAGAACTAGTAATATTGATAAAGTCAGTTGGGATCTCATAGAAGAAGAGACGAGTGATTATAACGTTCGGTTTGTGAATCAGCAGACACCAGTAGATGAAGTAATCAGTAAGGAGTTAGTAAAGACTTTATTGCTCAGTTTATCACAATTAGAGTTGACAGTTTTTAAAGAGCTACAGACAGGTAAGAGTATCCAAGAAATCGCGCAAATGATGCAGCTTCCAGAGAAAAAGGTGAAAAATGCGTATGACCGAATGATGAAAAAGAAGAATCTATTATTAGAATCAATGAAGGAAAGTTAGGTGAATGCATAGGCTTGTCTTATGGAAATGAATATACTTGGACTGATCATTTCAAGCAAAGAGCAAAAGAGCGCTTTTCAATTGAGGCAGATGGTTTAAAAAAATGGCTTAACCGTCAAATTCATACCTTGACCTTTCTGGATAATGGTGATTGTGAAAATAGGAAACGTTATATCTCAGATGAGAGCATTATTTTTGTTTGTGATATACAAAAGCGGCAATTTGTAACCTGTTATGCGGTCAATTCAGGAACTTTGAAAAATCATATCAGCGAGCAACAACTCCTTCATTATCAGCAATTCCTAGATGAAAAAGAGCAGTTGATTCGCCGTTACCATATGCAAGATGTGAAGCTCACCTTAGCCGAATTGATTCCTGAGATTGAAGTCTTTTTGCATTATGCGAATAAATTGGCTAATAGTAAACGCTACGTGAACTACTCACCACTTAGCTAAACCTAACAGTTCTTAACGCTTGAAGTGGGAGCTTCTTGGGAATAGAGCATACTTGATAGATTATTTCTTCACTAACAGAGGTTTCTCTTATTTACCAAGCTATCCCCGTAGTTCCTACGGTTTTTGATTGTACCTAAGCTAGTGTTTGTATTCTTAGACCTTCGGTCAGTATATTGATACTAGCGTTGATATCTCGGTCATGATGAGTATGGCAAATAGGGCAAGTCCATTCTCGAATATCGAGCGGTTTCTTACCGTCTTTATGTCCACATTCTGAACAAATTTGACTAGACGGAAACCACTGATTCACTTTGATGATTTCACGTCCATACCAGTCAGCTTTGTATTGCAACTTAGCCACAAAGCTAGACCAAGATACATCAGAAATACTTCTTGCTAATTTATGATTACGCAACATACCTTTTACGTTTAAGTCTTCAATACAGATAATATCGTGATTTTTGATAATTTCTGTACTTAACTTATTCAGAAAATCAGTACGTTGATTCATTACTTTTTCATGTAATCTAGCTACTTTGCGTTTTTGTTTTTGGTAATTTTTAGCTTCAGATAAAGGGATACCTTTTTTCTTAGCTAATAAGGCACGTCTAGATAACTTGCGTTGTTCACGTTTTAATTTCTTTTCCATTTTGGACGTGAATTTATGATTATCAATTTTTTGTCCATCTGAAAGAATCGCAAAGTCTGTAATACCTAAGTCGATACCAATGACAGAATTAGTTTTAGGTAACTCGCTAATTTCTTCTTTACACAACAAAGAAATATAGTATTTACCGCTAGAATGCCGTGATATTGTAGCAGATTTAATCATCCCTTTTGGTTGTCTATGAAGCTTAATTTTTACTAATGATTTCAATTTAGGAACTTTTATGAATTTACTATCAATCAAAGCAATGGTACCCTTTTGATTATTCGTTGTATAACTCTGAACAGGATTTTTCTTACTTTTGAAACGTGGAAAGCCAACAGATTTATCCCGAAAAAAATTCTTGTATGCTTTATCTAAATGAAGTTGGGCATTGGCCAAAGCGAGGCTATCGACTTCTTTCAGAAATGGAAATTCTTTCTTATATTTAGCCGGTGTTGGAAAAGTCATTTTTTTAGAAGAATCATTTTTAACTTCTTCGTATGCTTTTTTTCGATCATCAAGCATTAGATTGTAGACCTTACGAACGCAGCCGAAAGTCTTGGCAAAGAAGATTTCTTGTTCCTTTGTTGGATAGATTCTGAATTTGTATGATTTTAGTCGTTCCACAAAGTTCACCTGCTTTCTATTTATGATTGTTTCCTTGATTTTGGATGTATTGCTTTATCACATCAATTGGTGCTCCACCAGTCGTCAACAGACAAAAACTTTTAGACCAAAACTGTTCTTTCCAAAGAAACTGTTTGACTCTTGGAAAATCACGTTTTATCAATCTTGAACTAGCACTTTTATAGGCGTTGATGAATTTTGTCAATTCTGTTTTAGGATGAGCTTTGAACATGACATGAATATGGTCTTTATCGTGATTCCACTCCACTAAAGTAATGTGATACGATTCTGAAATTCTTTCAAAAGTAGCTTTAGCATAATCAGATATTTCATCATCAATCACTTGTCTACGGTATTTCGTTACTAAAATAAGATGGTAATAAAGAAGAAAGACTGAATGTTTATTTGTATCTAATTCCATTTTATATCAACTCATTTCTAATATATACTGATTATAACATAAAACAAAATGAAAAGACAGTATACTGTATTGTCGGTCTTCGAGTTACCAACAGTAACCCTCATACCGAATGGCATTCATCACCCACCTATAGAGGATGGGCGATGAATGCCTGAATTACGTTAAAGCAAAATCGTGAATAGTTCCAACAAGTCAATGAGCGTTTTTTGGTGATTCAAGAGGCCATGCATAGTCTAAATATCGCACAGAAAAACTACCGCAAATAAAAATCCCATGAAGCTGTTCATGACAGTCTCATGGGAATGCGCGTTTATAATTCGCTTAATTCTTTTGCCGTAATTTCAGTAAAGTGAGTGATGATTTTATCTGCACCATCTAAGGCTTCACCGGTAGAGACACCGACTGCATACATGCCCGCTCCTTTGATACCTTGGATTCCGGCTTGTGCATCTTCGAAACCGATTGCATCACCTGGAGCCACATGGATTAATTCACACGCTTTGACAAAGATTTCAGGATCTGGTTTGCCTTTTGTCAAGGTTGCAGGATCGACAATGGCATCAAATTCATCAATGACACCTAATTTTTCTAGGATAAATGGGGCATTTTTAGAAGCTGAAGCAATCGCACAAGGAATACCTAGCGCTTGAGCTTGGTCTAAAAAGTCTTTCACACCAAGTAATAAATCTTCGGGCGTTAATTTTTGTAGTAAAGTCACATAATGTTGATTTTTCTTTGCTGCGAGTTCTTCTTTTTGTTCCGCAGTAAAATCATTTTCGCGACCACCATGGACTAAGATTCGTTCAAGTGAATCCATGCGACTGATTCCTTTCAGTTGCTCATTAAATTGTAAATCAATCTCGATGCCTAATTCATGGCCTAATTCTTTCCAAGCGATATAGTGGAATTTTGCAGTATCGGTAATCACACCATCTAAATCAAATACAAAACCTTTTTTCATGATTCATCCTCTTTTCGTATTATTTGTCCTTATTATAGCAACCGGTTGCGTTAAAGTCAAAAGGAAAATGAAAGAACGCAAAATATCTTGTACGAACCATCTTGTAGTACTAAACTATAGTCAAAATAATGGCTTACGAGGAGTGGGTAGTATGTATCAAGAACAAACGAAGACTTTTCATTGTGATATTTGTAAAAAGCAAATCCAAGCTTATGAGGTGTGTTAGACCAAATGGCAATTTCCACCTAAGATAACCGTGCCCCAAGACATGCCCATCAAAGCATTAGCCTATCAAAAGGCAAAAATAATTTGTGAGGATTGTCAGTCAAAAGTTTTTGTGAAAGAGTATCAGTCCTTATAGTTACTGAGTGGCCTTATATTTTTCAAATTTCACAAAAAATATAAGCACTTTACTTGTGCTTTAGATTTTTTGTGTTATGATAGAGGTGTAACAAAAATTAAATAGAATCCACTCACAAAGGGGAGCCAATTTGGCTGAGATTGAGGAAACTCTAAACCCTTCGTACCTGTATCGGTTATGCGAGCGTAGGAATTGTGAAGTATGAGAAGAGCGACAACTTCTCCTTTGTGAATTGTGATGATTCTAAAGGAGGAGTTTTTTGTATGAATAAAAAGACGGAAATATTGTTAGAAGGGACGATTATGGCGGCTTTGGCGATGGTCCTACACTTTGTACCGCTGAATATCGGCAGTAGTTTTACGATTAGTTTGGGGCAAATTCCTTTGACTTTGTTTGCGTTACGACGGGGCACCAAACCAGCCTTATTTGCCGGTTTATTATGGGGGATGTTGTACTTTGTCACAGGAACAGCCTATATCTTAACGCCGGTTCAAGCTTTGATTGAATACCCAATTGCCTTTACCTTTGCGGGCTTTGCAGGACTTTATCATGAACCATTGATGCAAGCGATGCACGATCATAAAGATGCGACGGCCAAATTAGCGATTATTAAGGGAACTTTAGCTGGTGCAGGTGCGCGCTTCTTCTGGCATTTTGTTGCTGGATGGGTATTCTGGGGTGCCTATGCTTTATGGGGAATGAAGCCATGGTTATTCTCTTTAGTGATGAATGGGGCAAGTGGATTAGCCTCTGCTGCAGTGGCCGCAATCGCTCTATTAATCATGTATTCGACGGCGCCAAGTATTTTCCGTGCGTCTTTACACCGTACTTCTAAAGTTTAATGATAAGCGATTCTTCTAGTCAAAAAAAAGCCGTTCATCCAATGGTTGGGTGAGCGGCTTTTTGGTAAGTTAATTTTCGATTTGGCTGAGGCTAATTTCCCCAGAGGATAGTACCCTTTCCTGTCCGTTACAATCGACGACTAATTCGCCCTGTTCGGTAATGGCACAGGCTTTTCCACTATAATTTTGCCCATTTTGACTAAAGTGGACGATTTTACCTAGGACATAAGACTTCTCGCGATAGATTTGGAGATAATCTTGATGAGGTAGGGCAGCGATTAAATCAAAGAAATTCTGCCAGATTAACTGAATCAGCTCATTACGTGTAATATCGGGGTCTTTTTCATATAACGCACAAATCTTAGGCTGTAACTCTACTGGAATCTGACTCGGATCAATGCAAAAGTTTAGCCCGATACCGATAATGACATGACTAATACGTTGGGTTTCAAAATCGCTCATCGCTTCAGTTAGGATGCCGCAGACTTTTTTGCCCTCAATATAGATGTCATTTACCCACTTGATTTGCGTAGGCAGACCGGTTAATTGCTCGATTGCCTGACTGACCGCCACCGCAGAGAGCACGGTATATTGTGGCAATTCTTGAAAGTGTTGGTTAGGTGAAAGCAAAAGACTCATATAGATTTGGCCTTTAGGTGAAAAGAATGATCGTCCAAAGCGGCCGTGTCCTTGTGTTTGCTCCTCAGCGACAAAAAGGGCGAAATCAGTTTGCTTACTTATCGCGGCTTGTTTGGCTTGATGCATGGTTGAATCTACACTTTCACTATAGTAGATTGCACTTTTGGGTAAATAAGGATTACTCAGTGCGGCTGTTTCGATGACATCGCTAGCTAATAAACGATAGCCCATCTTTTGGTGCTCGATATTGTAACCTTGCTTTTCCAATTCACGGATCGCCTTCCAAATCGCAGTTCTAGACACGCCAATCTTTTGTGCCAAGTTTTCACCAGAGATAATTTCTTCATGTGCTTTTAAGTAAGATAAAACTTTTTCTTTTGTATTCATACATATAACCTCGGATGTTAGATAAGTTCATTGTAACATAAAAGCAGCAGGTTGTGGGTGTGGTTGTTTTATCTAAGTAAAGGTAAAGATAATGTTATTTATCAATTGTGTCATAAAAGTCATTTATTTAATCATCTTGATGTTGGAGAATACAGCTTTAAAATCTTGTTGAATTATTGTTGTGAATCAAGAAAATGAATATTTTGTATAAAAAATATGTATAAACTCTTTAGAAAATATAGTAAGAATATTATAAAGAAGAAATCGCTATGATATATAGGTTAGTAATAAAATTATTTTATATTTAAAAGGGGATATTTAAACATAAATGAAAAAAAGATGGTTTGAAAATAGAAAATAGAGATTCGTTTTGAATAAAAATATCACAGTATCCGGGATATTTTGGCACCTGTTATAAAAAATAATTCAATATTTCTGATTTATCAATTTTTTTTAATGTTAGTTTTTATATAGATAGGGGAAACATATCTGAAAGGAATGCTATCATTTAGCTATAAGGAAAATATGTTTCAATTTTTTTTGAATAAGCAAAGGCTGAAATTATACGAAAGCTTACAACACTTACCCCAAAAACAATATTTAAGTTATAAAGAAATCAGTAAGGAAACAGGAATAAGAAAAAAGGCTATTCAACAATTCTTTTTATGCTGTGATGCCACACTTATTGCATACACGATTGATATAGATGATCAAGGAATCAGTTATAAGGGAAATGATGACTTATATCCTTGGTGTATTTTTCAGATCTTGTTATCTGATAATTTGGCGTTTCAACTACTCTTTCAATTATTGAGCGGCGATTCTTTTAGCTGCATAATGAAAACGAGACGACCGGAGTCGTCTCGTAAAAAAGTCTAACTTTTGGGGGTCACCTCAAAACATGGTTGCATCCATTTCATATTTCTTTAAAGCATCAAGGTTCTGTGAAAGTAGAAGGTGATAGGTACCAGTTAGAATGGCTTAGAGTATGGATATCTCTAATTTCCAAACCTGAAAGCAATCCTATTTTACTTGGTGAGACACGGATATATGAACAAAGTGAGGCTTATCATTTGAATTTTCAATTATCACCAAGAGGAAAAGTCTTTTTACTGAAACAAATCATTGGCTTAGAGCAGTTAGTACTTGACGTCCAAAATAAAAAGCAATTGGAAAAGAGACTAAGCCATTTAGAAGACACCTATCCGCTGAGAATTATTCAAAAAGAGCGATGTTGTCAGTTGTTATGGCGCATTTGCTTATTTCAAAGATATGTATCAATGCAAAATTTAGCACCATTTCAAGCCAGCTATGAAAATTTAAGTACAGCATGGAACTGTTTTGCTGAAGAATTTACAGAATTACGCGCCTTAGAAAAGAATAATAAAAGTTTAGCAAGGTATTTTCAACGTTTACTAATGAATTGTATTGTTATGGAATAAAAAGTTGTTTGTTTCACAAGTATTGAATACTCCGGCTATTTTCGTTATAATGATTGGCAGTTTAGCAAATGAATATTAGGGGTAAAAATGAAAGATGAACGATTGAAAGTTGAAAAGCAGCTATCTTTGGCAAAGGTAATGGATAGGCTTGAAAGAAGTGTGTCCATTGAAAATGTTGTAAACGGATTCTATATTAATGGCTGTGCGTTTCCAGAGGATGATGGGGAAATGCTGGCAGTAATTGGGCTATCCATTCAAGGCGTATCTTATACAGTGTTGCTATCTGAAAAGTATGTCAGTTATCTTCGTATAGGTATAGATTTATTTTTTACACAATTGATTATGGCAGACTATTACTTAACTAGAAAAGAACAGCAAGAAATTTTTAGCCAGATGTTTAAAATACGTTTTTGTTCCGTTCCAGTCATAACCAGAGATTTAGTGCTTATTCCGGTAGTGTCGCATAAAGATTACAGTATCTGGGTGAATCCAAAAGTCATTGATCATTTATCACAAAATGGTATCCAGTTGTCAAATAACAAATGTCAATTAGATACTCAATTTAATCGAAAAAAACTGATCAAATACGGCTATTTTGCGTATCTCGGGCAAGCCATCCTCAAGCGTGATTTGGATTCTGAGAAGGTATATCAAAAATGCCATAGTTATGAGACCTTTTTAGAGATTCCTAAGACTTACTACAATCTAAAAGTAATCGAAAAGCTAAAGGAACAGACCTTTCATCTACAGCGGGGGAATTTCTTGCGTGAGTGGATGAAATATCTACCTTTTTAACGTAAGCTGCCAACAAGGAATTCGTTAAACCGCATTCATCATTTTCTTCATTAAATCTCTTTCATTTTCTAACATTCTTAGTTGAAATTTGATTTTGAACGTGGTAATATTGATTATTTTATCTATTTGTGTTACAATGGAGCTCGAGGTGAATGCGATGACAGCAACGGTAGCCAGCATTAAAAAAGATCTTCAAGCACATATTGGTAGCCAGATTCAAGTGGTCGTTCAAATAGGTCGTAAGCGTCAAAGCAAGCGTAAAGGGATTTTGACACAGACTTATCCAGCAGTTTTTGTCGTGGATTTAGATCCTGAGGAAAATGCTTTTGAACGCGTGTCTTATAGCTACTCTGATATTTTGACGAAGACGGTAGAAATAGAGTATCTACCAGCCATTTAGTAACAAGTAACACGAAAGACTGATTCTACATAGGGTTAGTCTTTTTTACTGCAATTTGTTTCAATAGACCGTATAATAGAGGCGAGGGGGGATCGCATGGATATTACAGCTAAGAAATTTAGTGATTTAACTACGATGGAATTATTCGAGCTGTATCGTTTGCGTAATCTAGTCTTTATTGTCGAGCAAAACTGTCCGTACCAAGATATTGATGAACACGATTTGTCAGCTTATCATATTTGTTTACGAATAGATGATGAGATGGTGGGTTATGCTAGGATTTATCATCAAGACGAGAAACTTAGAATCGGACGTGTCGTGGTGCATCCAAAAGTGCGTCATCAGCGTGTGGGGTGGCAATTGATGCGTGCGGCGATTGATTACAGTTCGTATCAGTATAAAGGCGAGGATGTCTATATCAGCGCCCAGACTCATGCGCGGAAATTTTATGAAGGTTTTGGTTTTGAGGCGATTTCAAATGCTTATTTAGAAGATGGCATTGAACATATTGATATGCGTTTAGCTTCAGAAAAAGTGTAAGACATGTCTTTATTTTGCCTTCAAACGGTAAAAAGTAATAAAAAATACCTAGCCGTAATGATTGGGCTAGGTTTTTTTATCTGGATTATTTTGCTTGTTCTTTTAATAAATCGCGAATTTCAGCAAGGTAATCTTCGGCAGTTGGTGCTGGATCGGCAACCACTTCTTCTTTCTCTTTCTTGCGAGCACTTTTCGCTTTGTTGGCAGCTTTCACAATAGTAAATAACACAAAACCAGTAATAATAAATGTAATAATTGCACTAATTACTAAACTAAATTGGAAAGTTACACCCTTAACAGGAGTCCAGTCAAGCACTGATAAGGCACCTTCAAAATCCTTTGTACCAGTGATTAAAGATACGACTAAACCTACTAAAGGTGTGATTAAACCATCAACCACGTTTTTCACGATAGCAGTGAAGGCACCCCCAATGACGATACCAACAGCCATGTCTAAAACGTCGCCTTTCATCATAAACTCTTTAAACTCTTTTAACATACCTTTCATTTTCAAACCTCTTTCAATAATTTTTTACAAAAATATTATATAAGAATGCTTGTGAAATTTGCAATCAATAAGGCTTGTAAATACAAGATTTTTTCAGATTTAAGGCACAAAAGGCGAGCTTTTATAAAAAATGTGTTATAATTAATCCAAATATCATTTTGCAATAGTTTTATTTAAAAGAAACCGATTTAGGAGGGGTTCTATGCTTGAGTTGCAAGAGGGAGTTACTTTAAGTGTGATTCCGACACAAAAATTCAAGACTGTACGTATTTTTATTCGTTTTACGACCACGCATGAAAGACGTCTAGCTAGTCAGCGTACTTTGCTTACTAGTGTGTTAGAAACGAGCAGTGCCAAATATCCGCGCCAAACGGATTTAAGTGCCCAGTTAGCGCAAATGTATGGGGCTAGTTTTGGCATGAATGTGACGAAAAAAGGCAATCTACATCAATTAAATGTAGCAATGAGTCTAGTTAATGGGAAGTATCTTTCAGATGAGCGCTTACTATCAGATGGCGTGGACTTTTTAGAAGAGGTGCTTTTTTCGCCATTAACCAAAGATGGGCTGTTTGATGAGGCGACCTTTGAGTTAGAAAAAGCGAATTTAATCGAATATATCGAAAGTGTGCAAGAGGATAAACAGGCCTTAGCTGGGTTGAAATTACAAGAGTTGTATTTTGATACTTCCAGTGATCAAGGTGTACCTAGCTTTGGTTTGGCCCAAGATTTGCGTGAAACAAGCAATGCCGATTTGATGAAAGCTTATCAAAAAATGATGGCAGAAGATCAAGTGGACATTATCGTAGTTGGCGATGTCACTCAAGAAGAGATGGCGCAATTATTTAGCAAGTGGCCTTTCAGTCAAACCAAACGCGTCCAACCAGACATTTTTTACCACCAAGATTTCCGTCCAGTCGTTTCTGAACAAGTCTTGCGTGAAAATGTTACTCAGTCTAAATTGAATTTGGCGTATCATACCGATATTTACTACACAGATGAAGAGGTTTATGCCTTAACGGTGTTTAATGGTTTGTTTGGCGGCTTCCCACATTCGAAATTGTTTATGAATGTGCGTGAAAAAGAGAGTCTCGCTTACTATGCGTCAAGTAGTATCGATTCTTTTAGAGGACTTGTGACCGTGCAGACCGGAATTGATGGCCAAAATCGGGAAAAAGTCATGCATTTAATCAGTGAGCAATTAACCGCTTTAGCCCAAGGAGATTTTTCTCAGCAAGCTTTACTACAAACCAAGGCGATGATTCAAAACCATCTCTTGCTTTCACTGGATAATGCCCAGGCGTTAAGCGAAATGGAGTATATGCACGCTTGGTTGCCAAATACACGTAAAACACCAGAAGAATATATCGAAAAAGTCATGCAAGTCACCAAAGAAGAGGTACAACAAATCGCGAAAAAACTGCGTCTCCAAGCGGTCTTTTTCTTAGAAGGAAGTGAAAAGCATGCATAAAAAACGCTACGAACAAATTAATGAAACTTTATACTATGAACGTTTAGACAACGGTTTGAAAGTTTATCTTTTGCCAAAAGAGGGATTTCATAAGACGTATGGATTATTTAGCACAAATTATGGTTCGATTGATAATCATTTTGGCTTTAAAGGTCAAGAATTGCATCAGGTACCAGATGGGATTGCTCACTTTTTAGAGCATAAGATGTTTGAAAAAGAAGAGGGTGATGTGTTCCAAAAATTTGGGCAACTAGGTGCTGCAGCCAATGCCTTTACGAGTTTTACGAGAACGAGTTATATATTTGCGGCGACCAATCATATCAAGGAAAACTTAGACACTTTACTTGATTTTGTCCAAGATCCTTATTTTACCCCTGAGACGGTTGAAAAGGAAAAAGGCATCATTGGTCAAGAAATCCAGATGTACGATGATGATGTCTATTGTCAACAGTTTTATGGTATGTTGCGCAACCTTTATGCCAATCATCCAATGGGAATTGATATTTTAGGTACAGAAGAAAGTATTGCCCAAATTACGGCGGATGATTTGTATTTGTGCTACCAAACCTTCTACCATCCAAGCAATATGACTTTGTTTGTGGTCGGCAATATTGATGTGGAGGAAACATTCGCTTGGATTAAAGCCAATCAAGAAGCGAAAACTTTTGCGCCGATTCAAGAGATTGTCCGCGTCTTTCCTGAGCAAACCTATGAAGAAGTCGTCTCTTACAGCCAGCTAAAAATGCCGGTGAATCGCAGTAAGTCGGTGTTAGGAATCAAAGGCTTGCCACAAAACTTGCCGCAAGATCCTAAAGAAAGAATGATTTTTAGAAGTGCGCTCCATCTATTACTCCAAATGCTTTTGGGCAATACTTCTGAGAATTTCTTGCGCCTGTATAATGAGGGGATTATTGATGATACATTCGGTTTTGAGTTTAACTTAGATCGCGAGTTTCACTGTGCGCTCTTTTCTTCGGATACCGATAAGTTAGACGATTTTGAACAAGAAGTGAAGCAAATCGTCTTGAATTATCGCAGTGATCCAACTGTGAATGAGGAAAATCTAGCGTTATTGAAGAAGAAAACGCTCGGCAAGTATTTCCAATCATTGAATTCTTTAGAGCATATTGCCAACCAATTTACCCAAGATTTATTTGGCGAGTTGACCTTGTTTGATATGCCAGACATCATTAAAGGCATTACATTAGAGGATGTTTATCAAGCAGCGGATCAATTTATCTGTGAAGCCGGTTTTAGTCGCTTTGATTTAATTCCAGAATAAGCTATATAAGTGGCGTCTTTCATTGCAAAGAGGTCACTTTTTTGGTACATCGATGGCACACAGTAAGCGAAATGTTTAATTTTTTGAAAATAGTTTAAATTTTTGATGGAAAATTACAGGAAAATGTTGTGATTTGTGATATTCTAATAGAGCTAAGAATTTTTAACAGACTGGGGTAGATAGTAAGTGGGTAAGGAAACAATCATTGGTGCAACATTGAGAGAAGCCCGTTTAAATAAAAAGATATCATTAGATGAATTGCAACAAATGACCAAGATTCAAAAGCGCTATTTGGAGGCTTTGGAGCAAGGTGCCTTTGACCGCTTGCCAGGAGATTATTATGTGCGGACCTTTATCCGTCAATATGCTCAAGCGGTAGGGATTAATGGTGAGAAATTAGTGGCGGCTTTTGATGGCGATGAGGATCAATTGTTGCCAGAATTGCCAAAGCGTGAACAAGTGGCAGAAGTTCAAAGTACCCGAACACAGGTGCACACCCAAATGAGCCGTCGTGGCAAACAAAAAGACTATATTCCGATTATTGTATTAGGTAGTATCGCTTTGGTTATCTTGATTATTGTAGGTTATACGACTTTACAAGATTATAAGAGTACGTCGATGATTGAAGCACCAAGCAGTGTGGAAAAGCAAGCAAGCAGCAAATCTTCTACTAGTCACACTTCTTCAAGTAGTAGCACAAGTGAAAGTACTAAAGAAAGCAGCACGACTAGCACAACGAAAGAAGAGAAGAATAAGCTAGAAATGTCTGTGACCCAACTTTCGGCAGCCCAAGCGCAAGTGGCTATCAATCAAGCCAAAGCACCGATTACCTTCCAATTTAAAGGCGTCAATGGTCCTTGTTGGGTAGGGGTGATGGTCAATGGTAGCTATTTATATCAATACACTTTGCAAGCCGGTGTCGAACAAACCTACACACTACCTGATCAAGTGACACAAGGTACGATTGTGTTAGGGGCAAGTGACAATGTCGAGGTTCAAGTCAACAGTCAAAAGCTAGATTTCAAGAACCCTGCTTATAAGGCAACGAAAAAGAATCTAGACTTTATCATCAGCTATCAAAATCAAGGCACTCAAGCCAATCAAACAACGACACAAGCACACTAAACGTATTTTTGTAAATAAAATGGAAAAATTCATGCATTTCATGTATAATTTGGAAATGTAATTATCAATTAAAGTGATGCCAATAAGGATTTAGAAAGACGGTGTAAGTGTTGAATTTACCTAATAAGTTAACGGTTTTACGTATTTTTATGATTCCGTTATTCATCATTATGTTAGCTGCGCCTATTCATTTAGGCAGTATCGAAGTCATGGGACAAACATTATTAATCACGCATTTATTAGCAGCCATTATTTTTGCGGTGGCGAGCTTTACAGACTGGCTGGACGGTCAGATTGCCAGAGCGCGTGGCTTAGTGACCAACTTCGGAAAATTTGCCGATCCACTAGCCGATAAGATGTTGGTGATGACAGCCTTCATTTTATTAGTCGAGTTAGGCAAGGCACCAGCTTGGGTCGTGGCGATTATCGTGTGCCGAGAATTAGCGGTGACTGGTTTACGTCTCTTGCTAGTAGAACACGGTGAGGTCATGGCAGCAGCGTGGCCAGGTAAGATTAAGACCGCAACGCAGATGTTTGCGATTATTTTCTTGTTATTGAATAATATTCCTTTTGCGGCTTTGAATATTCCGGTAGACTTAATCTTATTATATGCATGTCTAGTGTTTACCATTTATTCAGGAGCAGATTACTTTATCAAAAACAAGGATGTATTTAAAGGTTCAATGTAATTAAAAAAAGGTTCAGAAGTTTTCTGGCCTTTTTTTCGTATTTAATAAGTAGAGGTGAAAATGCATGAATGCAGAAATCATTGCAGTCGGAACAGAGATTTTGATGGGGCAAATCGTGAATTCTAATGCCGCCTATCTTTCAGAGCAATTAGCCAATTTGGGGATTAATGTTTATTATCATGTCGCAGTCGGAGATAATGAAAAGCGATTGACGGCCTGTCTTGAACGTGCCAAAAGTCGGAGTGATTTAATCGTGCTTTGTGGTGGGTTGGGGCCTACGCAAGATGATTTAACCAAGCAAACCGTAGCCAAATTTGTCAATCAAGAATTAGTCTATGATCCAACAGGGCATGCACGTTTGATGGATTATTTTGCCAAGACCAAGCGCGAAATGACCGAAAATAATTTATTACAAGCCCTCACTTTTAAGGATGGTCGGGGTATTGCCAATCCAAATGGTCTAGCGGTCGGTATTTATTATGAAGATAGCGATCATACCCACTATTTATTATTGCCTGGGCCACCGCGCGAGTTAAAGGCGATGTTTCGTCAAAATGTTGTGCCACTTTTGCGTGAAATTAACCCACAAGATACGAAACTCTATTCTCGGGTGTTGCGTTTTTATGGGATTGGCGAATCGCAGTTAGTCACGCTTTTAGCTGATTTCATTGACCATCAGACTAACCCAACGATTGCTCCTTATGCCAAAACCAATGAAGTAACGTTGCGCCTGACAGCCAATGCCCCTACCCAAGATGAAGCCGATGTGTTGCTGGATGAATTAGAGGAGAAAATTCAAGCTTTGGCCGGTGCTTACTTTTATGGTTATGGCGATGATTTTTCGTTAGCGGAGGCGATGATTGCGCAATTAAAAGAGAAAAATCGGACAATCAGTGTGGCTGAGAGTTTGACAGCCGGCCTTTTTGCTTCCACTTTAGGACAATATCCGGGGGTGTCACAGGTCTTTAAAGGTGGTGTGGTTACTTATTCCCTTGAGATGAAGGCGGCCTTATTAGATATTGATGCCGATTATTTACGAGAAGTCGGGACGGTGAGTGAAGCTTGTGTCACCTTAATGGCTAAAAATATGCAGCAAAAAGCGCAAACAGATTATGCCATTGCTTTTAGTGGCGTGGCAGGACCTGATCAATTAGAAGGCCAAGCAGTCGGAACGGTCTGGATGGCTTTGGCGACACCAAATGGGGTACAGACTTATTGCAAACAGTTCCCCCATGGACGTAATGAAATTCGCCAAGCCGCTGTCATGTTTGGGTTAAATCTCGTTTATCGCGCGCTTTTAGCTGAATAACAAGCCTAAAGATAGCTTGAAACAAAATCGAATACCTGTTCGTTTTTGCTTGCATTTTTACCTAGAAACGTTTATGATAAAAATGAGTTTGAATCGAGTAGAAGGATTCATGAAAGGGGAAGAATTATGGCCGATGATCGTAAAACAGCCTTAGATGCTGCATTGAAAAAAATAGAAAAAAACTTTGGTAAAGGCTCTATCATGAAGCTTGGTGAAAAAGCTGACCAACAAATCTCCACCGTACCAAGTGGCTCGCTAGCATTAGATGTCGCTTTAGGAGTAGGGGGTTATCCAAGAGGGCGGATTATTGAAGTATACGGCCCAGAAAGTTCTGGTAAGACGACGGTTGCTTTACATGCGATTGCCGAAGTTCAAAAACAAGGCGGAACTGCAGCCTTTATCGATGCCGAACACGCTTTAGATCCAGCCTATGCCAAAAAGCTAGGCGTGAATATTGACGAATTACTTTTATCACAGCCAGATACCGGTGAACAAGGTCTAGAGATTGCTGATGCCCTTGTTTCTAGTGGCGCGGTCGATATTATTGTCATTGACTCAGTTGCCGCTTTAGTGCCACGTGCCGAAATCGATGGCGAAATGGGGGATACACACGTTGGGTTACAAGCCCGTTTAATGTCTCAAGCCCTACGTAAATTATCTGGTACGATTAATAAGACTAAGACTATTGCGATTTTTATCAACCAAATCCGTGAAAAAGTCGGTGTGATGTTTGGTAATCCAGAAACCACACCTGGTGGACGTGCCTTGAAGTTCTATGCGACCGTTCGTTTAGAAGTGCGTCGTTCTGAACAATTAAAACAAGGTAGCGATATTGTCGGTAACCGTACCAAGATTAAAGTCGTGAAAAATAAAGTGGCGCCACCATTTAAAGTCGCTGAAATTGACATCATGTATGGCGAAGGAATTTCTCAAGAAGGGGAATTACTAGATATGGCGGTCGATGTTGATTTAGTTGATAAGAGTGGTGCTTGGTATTCGTACAATGGTGAGCGAATTGGACAAGGTCGCGAAAATGTCAAAAACTATATGAAAGATCACCCAGAGATGGTCAGTGAGCTTTTAGTCAAAGTTCGTGATGCCTATGGTATTGGTGATGGTACGACCATTGAAGCGACAGAAGAAACCGAACAAGAAACATTAGATTTAGAATAATGGACTGTTAAAGACCTCAATCGCCTAAGTTTTTTGGGCATCTGAGGTCTTTTTGTGTAACAAAGCACCAGTTTATAGAATAGCGATTTTTAAGTTGACACACCAAGTTGGAAACATTAGAATAAAACTGTGTATATTATTATGCACCTAAGTAGATTCATTTATTCTGAACAAGATTTAAAACTACATTAAAAAACGATAGTATGGAGGTGATTCAATGGTACTTTACATTCTCCTCGCTATCATCGTGGGGTTGGTTGTCGGTTTAGGGATTGGAATTTTTGTTGCGAATACTCGTCACACCAAAGAAATTGCTGATGCGCAAAATTCGGCTGTTGGGATTATCAACGCGGCGAATAAAGAAGCTGAAACTCTGAAAAAAGAAGCTCTATTAGAAGCCAAAGAAGAAAATCAAAAATATCGCAGTCAGATTGAAAGCGAAATCAAAGAAAGCAGACAAGAATTAAAATCACAAGAAAATCGTTTGCTTCAAAGAGAAAAGCTTTTAGATCGCAAAGATGACTCATTAGAAAAACGTGAGCACACTTTAGAAGGCAAGGAAACAAAACTTGCAGCAAAACAACACGTTATCGATGAGCGAGAAAAAGAAGTTGAAAAGTTAATTGAACAACAACAAACAGAATTACAGCGCATTGCTGAATTAACTAAAGAAGATGCCGCACAAGTCATCATGAAACAAACAGAAGAAGAATTAAGCCATGAGTTAACAATGATGGTGAAAGAATCTGAACAGCGCGCCAAAGAAGAAGCGGATCGTAAGGCGAAAAACTTACTTTCATTGGCTATCCAACGTTGTGCTGCTGACCAAGTTTCAGAATTGACAGTCTCTGTGGTCAATCTGCCAAATGATGAGATGAAAGGTCGCATCATTGGTCGTGAAGGACGAAATATTCGTACCCTTGAAACATTAACCGGGATTGATTTAATTATTGATGATACACCTGAAGCAGTGGTGTTATCCGGATTTGATCCGATTCGTCGCGAAATTGCCCGCATGACACTTGAAAAACTCATTCAAGATGGCCGTATTCATCCAGCGCGTATTGAAGAAATGGTCGAAAAATCACGCAAAGAAATGGATGAACGAGTTCGTGAATATGGAGAACAAGCTGCCTTTGAAGTGGGTGCACATACCCTACATCCTGATTTAATCAAGATTTTAGGTCGTCTACATTTTAGAACAAGTTATGGTCAAAATGTGTTAAATCACTCAGTTGAAGTCGCTAAATTAGCAGGCGTCTTAGCTGCTGAACTAGGAGAAGATATCCAATTAGCCAAACGTGCCGGTCTTTTACATGATATCGGTAAAGCGCTCGATCATGAAATTGAAGGCTCACACGTGGAAATTGGTGCCGAATTAGCAGCAAAATATCGAGAAAATAAAGTGGTGGTCAATGCCATTGCTTCTCACCACGGTGATACCGAAGCAACTTCTATCATCTCTGTTTTAGTAGCTGCAGCCGATGCTTTATCTGCTGCCCGTCCAGGTGCTCGTAGTGAATCATTAGAAAACTACATTCGCCGTTTGGAAAATCTAGAAAACATCTCTAATAGTTTTGAAGGAGTGGAATCTAGTTTTGCTGTACAAGCAGGTCGTGAAGTCCGCGTAATGGTTAAACCAGAAGAAATATCAGATTTAGACGCAGTTCGCCTAGTTCGTGACATCCGTAAGAAAATTGAAGATGAGTTGGATTATCCAGGTCATATCAAAGTTACGGTTATCCGCGAAACTCGTGCTGTGGACTATGCAAAATAAATAATCTCACCAGTCTAGTGAAGTTGCTAGGCTGGTTTTTTTGCTTTGAGAAAGGTTGAAAAAAATACGAACCTTCCTTCCTTTACTAGCGCCTTTGCCAAAAATGACAAAAAAACTTGTCAAAAATAATTGACAAGAATAGTTGTCAATGTTAGAGTGTAGATGACAAGGATATTTGTTAAAAATGATTCAAAAAAGAATATCGAGGTGGGAAAAGATGGGGTTGATTAACCATTTAAAAGAGTATCGTTCTTCTTTAGGATTGAATCAAACCGAGCTTGGTAAATTAGCGGGGGTATCCAGGCAAACCATTAGTCTCATTGAGCGTGGTGACTATTCACCCTCTGTGGCCCTTGCCCTAAAAATTGCTAAGATCTGCCAAGTCAAAGTAGAAGACATTTTTCAATTAGAGGAGGATGACGAAGATGAAAAAGGATAAGGTGTTGAAGAAATGGGTAGGCAAAACGATGAAATTTGCTTTATTAGGCGCTGTAGTTGGTCTGGGGGGGTCAATTATCGGAGGATTGAATCGTAGCTTTTGGCATATCGATTTAAATCAGCTCAAACTATTTTTACACCAAGTTTCTGTTTATCTCTTTTTGTTTGGATGTATCGTTGCGAATATCGTGTTGGGGATTTACTATGGAAAAACGAAGCGGACTGT
Organism: Enterococcus cecorum DSM 20682 = ATCC 43198; assembly: GCF_000407565.1. GTDB lineage: Bacteria > Bacillota > Bacilli > Lactobacillales > Enterococcaceae > Enterococcus_E > Enterococcus_E cecorum. The sequence continues at coordinate 73,830 of NZ_ASWI01000003.1, read as the reverse complement.
ACAAAGGATTGTCCAAGCAGAGGAAGAGGTATTAGATTTTTTAGAAGATAAATTTGAAATACAGTTTGCTCGTGGTCAGATTTTGGTGGTTGTGAGTATCTGTTTCTTCATCTTGGGTGCGTGCTTATTAAATACAATTATTGAGATAGATATCTATCTTATCATTGCGGTTTTATATATTTTCAATTTTTTCTATACCGACTATGTTGTTATCCAGTTGTATCGTTTATCCATTAAGGTTTATCCTGAAAAAAGTAAGGCTGATCCGACTTCGATGAATTATTTAGAGCAGTGGTTATCCTATAGTGATGAAGCCGAAAAAGAACTCACTTACCAAAGCGCCTATTCAACGTTTAGTAAAATGCAAATCGTTTTTATTATTGCGATGTTTCTTGCGTTTATCGGTCAATTACTTTTCGATACAGGATTTTTTGCAATACTGATAGTTACCGCGTTATTTGGGACGTTTAATATTATATTCCAAGTTTATTATTTGAAGTTACGTAAACAAAAATTAAATTGAAAGATGATTCATTAAAGAGGTGTTTGCTGTGTTAAGTGTACGAAATTTATCCAAGACTTTTGGGGATTACAAAGCGTTGGATCAGCTATCCTTTACCATTGAACCGGGCTCGATTTTAGGATTAATTGGCCAAAATGGTGCAGGGAAAACCACGACTTTCCGCTTGATTTTAGATTTTTTACAAGCAGATGAAGGTGAAGTGTTATTCAACGGTCATCCAATCGGGGAAGCAGACTATAATTTCATCGGCTATTTGCCTGAAGAGCGTGGATTGTATCCGAAGTTAACGATAGAAGAGCAATTATTATTTTTTGCAGAGTTACGGGGCAAATCAAGGAAAGAAATCGCCCCACAAATTGACGACTGGCTCGAAAAATTCCAAGTAAAAGGCAAGAAAACCGATAAAGTTCAGACGCTCTCAAAAGGGAACCAGCAAAAAATTCAGCTGATTGCGACCTTAATTCATCAGCCGAAGTTAGTGATTTTAGATGAACCATTTAGCGGCTTGGATCCGGTAAATGCTCAAATTATGAAAAATGCGATTATCGAATTGCGCCAATCCAATGCTTGTGTCATTTTTTCAAGTCATAATATGGACAATGTCGAGCAAATTTGCGACCAGTTAATTATGCTGAAAAATGGGCAAACTGTCCTAAATGGCAAAGTCAATGAAATCAGAGAATCCTTTGGTCGTAGTCGTTTATATTTAGAAGGCGATTATACCGAGTATCATTTTGAGACTTTACCAGGTGTGGCCAAAGTCGATACCCATCAAGCTAATCGCACTATTTTGCATTTATCAGATCCCAAGGTGGGAAAAGAAATCTTCCAAATGGTGACTAAAGACGGTTATATTCCGATGTTTATTCAGCAGCCACCAACCTTAGAAGAGATTTTCAAGATGAAAGCAGGTGCGGAAAATGAGTAAGTTTTGGATTATTGCATTAAATGTTTATAAAAAACAAGTACGTTCGGCCGCTTTTTTGATTATGGTTTTGGCGCCACTTGTGATTGGTGCTTTGTATTATGGCATGGGGAAATTTATGAGTGACGCGTCTAGCATTGACAAAATTGGCGTGTATGACCAACAGATGGTGCTTGCCAACGCCTTGAGCCAATCAAAGGAATTCGAGTTTATTGCGATGAAATCTGAAAAGTCCGGTGAAAAGCAACTGGCAGAAGATAAAATTGATGCCTTCTTGGTTTTAGATACTTCAAAAGAGGTCCTCGAAGCAAAATTATTGGCCAAAGATAGTGTGGAAACCAGTACGCAGCTAAAATTGCGCATGATGTTAAGTCAAATCCAACGCCAAGTCTCTGCCCAAAAGTTAGGATTAAGTGCCCAACAATTAGCTCAACTTGAACAACAAGTGCCACTTACGGTAAATAAAGTGACCGTCAATGATCAAGGCCAATTAACGAAAAAACAAGAAGATGGCGCAGCTGTTCAGATGATTATCGGATTTGCTTGTACGATTATTTTATTCTTGTTTATTGCGAATTATGCCAATATTATCGCCCAAGAAATTGCGACGGAAAAAGGTAGTCGGATTATGGAAATTATATTATCGAGTACCAAGGCAAGCACGCATTATTATGGAAAAATCATGGGTGTCATCTTGGTTGGTTTGACACAGATGGCTGTCTACATTCCCGTCTTTTTGTTTGGTTTATATCAATTCAAGGATAATGAGCAACTGGCGCCATTTTTAGCAAGTGTGGATTTTGGGGCGCATTTTAGTTGGACTTTATTTTTAAATATTGTCTTAGTGGCGCTGTTTGTCTTGACGGGAATTGTCCAATATGCGGTCTTATCAGCGGTGGCAGGCTCTCTTGTCAATCGCGCAGAAGAAACCTCCAAAGCCATTATGCCGGTGATGTATTTGGCGATGATTGGCTATTTTGGCGGCTTGGTCTTTAGCTTTACCAACACGCAAAGTCCGATTTTAACCATTACTTCTTATATTCCGTATTGGTCTAGTTTTGCGATGCCACTTAGAATTGTCAATGAAGTGGTCAGCTATCCAGGCGCTTTCATCAGTTTAGCGCTAAATATTGTGATTAGTACCGTGGTGATGGTCTTATCAGCGAAAATGTATAAAGCCAATGTTCTTGTTTACAATGACCGCGGTGTGTTGGCGGCTTTCAAACAATCCATCAAATTAATGAAAACCGTGAAATAACTCAAAAATGTGTAGTAAGGTGAAATATTCTTGCTACACATTTTTAACTCTTTGTGAATAAACTAAATAAAGAATAATCTCTGTTTTCATTTGTAGTTTCATACTAATTCATTCACTTTTATCACAATGAATGATATATTATAATTGAAATCAGCTTTTTTATTAAAAGAATGGAGCGATGAAAATGTCTGCAAAAGTGGATGAATTAACTAGGATGATTAATGGTCTCAATGCTGAAGAACTTGACTTAATTATTGAATATATCTATACACTAAAAGATTTAGAAAACATCAAAGCACGGTTAGACGTAGAAAGCGGAAATACAGAAGCGTTTGATAGTGTAGAAGAATGGTGGCAGAGTATCAATGAAGATTAGGCAAACTCCTGCATTTAAAAGAGACTTGAAAAGATACAAAAAGAAGCACTATGATATTACTAAAGTTAAAGTTGCTGTCGAATGCATTATTTCAAAGGATACTTATAAGTTAAAGACAGTCTATAAGGACCATTCGCTAAAAGGAAATTGGCAAGGATATAGAGAGCTACATATTGAAGATGATTGGCTTTTGATTTATAAAATAGAGAAAGAAAGTATAACTTTGGTGTTAACTAGAACGGGTAAACATGATGATTTATTTGATTGATACTTCAGAAAATAGCTTTCTTTTTGTGAAAGTATTATCATATAAACAAATAAACCATAGAATCGAGGCAGGCAATGAATTTCAACAATATGCATAATATTCGCCAATACAAAATCGAATTAACCGCAGATGCACCCAATATCGACATCGTGGCTTTGAAGAATTTTGGGGTCTGGATGAATCCCTATGATAAGTTTTACGTACTGACCTTAACAGATGCAGAAAGTTCTTATACACATTCGCAACTTTTTATTCAGGACTTTTTCAAAAAAACAGGCTTAAAGCAAAATCAAGTCACAATTCAAGCACAATATTAAGGCAAAAAATGCTCAACCTCATTTTCAAGGCTGAGCATTTTTTTTGTTAGATTAAACCTAATTTTTCAAAAGCATGGGCAAGTCCATCGTCTTCTACTGCATCGGTAATAAAATCGGCCATAGCTTTGATTTCTTCGCCACCATTGCCCATTGCGACACCGACTTGGCAATATTCAAGCATCGGAATATCGACCTTCGCATCTCCAAAGGCAATCGTATCTATCTTTGAAGCGTGCAGATGGTCAAGTAAAATATCAATGGCATGCGCTTTGGTAATGTCTTTCACACCTAAATCACCAAACAAGGCTGTTTCGCCAACACCACCCCATGTGCCAGCTTTTAGATGCGCAAAGGCTTGTTTGCTTGCTTCATGGTCTTCATAAGAGTTGAGGACAAAGCTGATTTTATTCACATCATCCCGATACAGCTCCCCACCGAAAACGACGCCATGTAGCACGTCTTCTACTTCTTGATCTTTTACTTCTTCTAGCTTTTTTCCTTTTTTCAGTGCGTATTTTTTCATGACTGGACGCGCCACTTCACGAAAGTTTTCACTCGCAAAAAGCCCGTTATTGCTCTCGATGTAAAATTCTAATTGCCGCTCATGCAACCAATCGACAATTTCACGGACATCTTTGGCAGACAACATTTGATGCATAATCACCTTGCCGTCATGTTCGACATAGGCCCCGTTGCCCCCAATCATCCCATCCAGTCCGATATTTAAAATATAATCGGGCATTTCCGCTTTACTTCGCCCAGTGCATGCGTAAACTAGATGCCCATTTGCCCGTGCCTTTTGAATAGCCAGTTTGGCAGATTCAGGCAACGTGTTATCATAATCGACTAAAGTCCCATCAACATCGAGAAAAATAATTTTTGACATAGTACCTCTTCCTTTGTTGTTTTCTTATCTTTATCGTATCAAAAGGTGTGTGAATTGATAAGCGTTTACAGTGGAATTCAAATAGTATTTACAAAATAATAGCAAAAAATATATGCAATTTGTAAATGTTGTTTCGCCAATGGCAGATATTTTGGGGATTTTTTGTGGTTATGTTATACTCAAAGCAAATATTCAACCAAAAAGTGTTGAAAATAATTTTTTAAGGTGATGTAAATGAGTATACCAACTTATGATTATATTGTTATTGGTGGCGGGAGTGGTGGAATTGCCTCTGCGAATCGAGCTGCGATGCGTGGCGCCAAAGTGTTATTGATTGAAGGTCGTCATCTAGGGGGGACCTGTGTGAATGTCGGCTGTGTCCCTAAAAAAGTGATGTGGCAAGCGAGTCATGTGATTGAAGCTGTGGAAAAAGAAGCGGCGGGCTACGGCATTTATGCACATGTGGATAAGTTTGATTTCGCAAAACTTGTGGAAAACCGTGAGAATTATATTGAATTTCTACATGGTGCGTACCAAAGAGGCCTTGATAGCAATAAAGTTGAAGTTATCCACGGTTATGCACAATTTGTGGATAACCATGTGATTTCTGTGGACAACCAACAATTTTATGGGAAAAACATTTTGATTGCGACCGGAGCTAGACCGATGCCATTAGCAATTCCTGGTGGCGAATATGCGAAAAACTCCGATGATTTCTTTGCTTTGACGGAGTTACCTAAGCATGTTTTGATTTTAGGGGCTGGTTATATTGCGGCAGAATTAGCAGGTGTGATGCATGGTTTAGGTTCACAGGTGACTTGGGCGTATCGCAAAGCACGACCATTGCGCCAGTTTGACACCCAAATAATCGAATCTTTAGTGAATTTATATCAAGCGCGCGGCATTACGACTAAGGCCAATCATGTACCAGCCAAAATCGAAAAGACAGCTAGCGGTTATGAAGTGACTTTTGAAAATGGTGCGGTTATTGCGACAGATTATGTATTGTTTGCCGGAGGACGCGTGCCAAATGTGGAAAAGATTGGTTTGGAAAATACGGATGTCAAGCTGGATGACCGGGGTTTTATTGCAGTGGATAAATATCAAAAGACAAGTGTGGATCATATTTTTGCGGTGGGCGATGTGATTGGCAAACTAGAATTAACCCCAGTGGCAATTGCGGCTGGACGTCGATTGTCTGAGCGTTTATTCAATGGTCAAACCGATGCCCATTTAGATTACAATTTAGTACCAACTGTGATTTTCACGCATCCAGCTATTGCAACAATTGGCGATAGTGAAGAAGCAGCCATTGAAAAATATGGTGCCAAAAATATCAAAGTGTATCGCTCTACTTTCACACCGATGCATTATGCGTTAAGCGACTTCCGCGAAAAATCTGTGATGAAACTAGTCTGCTTAGGTAAAGAAGAAAAAATTATCGGACTTCATGGCATTGGCGTAGGTGTTGATGAAATGCTTCAAGGATTTGCGGTGGCGATTAAAATGGGCGCAACCAAAGCCGATTTTGACAACACCGTAGCCATCCACCCAACCGGCGCCGAAGAATTCGTCACGATGAAATAAAGGATGTGAGGTAGCTTGGGCAAATACGAGAAAATTCATGTATTACCTTCTGCTAAGAAAATCGGATGAAAGGAGATTTTCTTAAGCAGGAGGGTGAATTTTCCGAGTATTTAGTTGATTGATACTGATAAAGCTAAGTTTTCCGGAATGTCAGGAAAATCCATATTTTTTAAGATTTTCCAAGACAGGCCGGCTTAGATGCACAGGAGCTACTCGGTGAACACGGATTAATAAAGATTATGGGGTAGCTTGCTTAGACGCGAGTTACGAAGCGTGATAGATAAAGGCTATCAAATGAAAGTCTAGAAGTGGTTCACAAACGAGCAGATAAACAGGTATAATGGGAAAAAAGGAAGGTAAAAAGGTGGTTTTAGGATGAATATTCAACAAATGCGTTATGTGACGGCGATTGCGAATAATGGGAGTTTTCGAGAAGCAGCCAAAAAACTCTATGTTTCGCAACCGAGTCTGTCCCATGCGATTAAAGAATTAGAACAAGAATTAAATGTGCAGCTATTTGAACGCACGAGTCAAGGGGCCTATCTGACTAAAGAAGGTAGCGATTTTTTCCAATATGCGCAACAAATTTTATCGCAAGTGGAGTTGCTTGAAAATCGTTACGCCACGAAAAGCGATCATACCAAGCATTTTTCGATTGCCAGTCAGCACTATGATTTCTTATCTATTATTCTAAGCGAGATGATTCAGGATTTTCCAGAGTGTGAATCTTTCCGTATTTACGAAAATACGACCTTAAGCGTGATTAAAGATGTGGAAGAATATCGTAGCGAATTAGGCATTTTATATCTGAATGCTTCCAATAAAGTGGCTTTAGAGCGAATGTTTAAGGCTAGTGAACTGACTTATGAGGTGTTGCATGAGTTTCAAACGCATATCTTTTTAGGTGAAAATCATCCTTTAGCGACCAAAGCAGAGATTACCTTAGATGATTTAATGCCTTATCCGCAAATTCGTTTCTCACAAGAAAGTGACCATTATACTTATTTTTCAGAGGATTTATTGGATTTTCCAGAGGTGGTGCAGGTCATTCATGCTTCTGACCGTGCGACATTAACCGGTATCTTAACACGAACAAATGCCTATGGTTCTGGCTCTGGCTTGGTTGAAGATGGGCCTTCCCAGGGGATTTTACTGATTCCGCTAGCCAATGCGCCGAAAAGTCAGTTAATTGCGATTCATCAAAAAGACCGTGTCCTTTCAGATATGGCGGAAAGCTTTTTGTCGCGACTGAAAGACTATTTACAACATTTTCATCAATCAAAATAAACCAGGGACTTGTTCTCTGGTTTTTTGTAAGTATGGAAAATAAATCAAAAAATAGCCATTCCTCTAACTTAACTTTTTCGCTACGGTTAGAATGGCTATTTTGCCTAAATAATTATGCGCCCGTCAAAAATGGACGATTGCTTCCACTCACATTATAGCAAATTTTTGAGAAATAACTAGACATTGTAGAAAAAATTCTCTCCTAATAAGAAAAGCCCCATCAGAATGGCCCTGGCTGCTATTTAAATACTGATATCTACATGTTTATCTCTGTTCAAAAACAAATAAATGTTATCTTAAATTTTCATAAAGTTGAAAAATGGGGATAAATTTGATAGGTTGATAAAATTTATAATTATTCTAACTAAAAAATAGATAACGTACATTAAAATATCTTTTGTTTTGTATTTTTATGAAAATGGGTCAAATGATAAAATTTTTACATAGCAATTGTTCTTTTTATTTGATATTTCAATAAAAACTTATGATAAAGTGCGAAATAAAATCTTTGAAAATATAAGAAAAAAGTATACAATAAAGCTATAGAGTGAATGTATTTTCATTATTTTTATCACTCGGACAAACTTTTTGTTGATTTCACTGATAAGCCGTTTGAAATAAGTGAGTACAGCGAAAAGCCGTTTGTTTGTAGCAAGTCCGTCTGATGATGAGATTTGCTTTATTCGTCACTGCTTGAAGTTTTCAAGCAAATCATTTTATATTGGAGGATTTGAAATGGATATTGTGTCATTAGCACGTTTCCAATTTGCGATGACAACAGTGTTTCACTATTTCTTCGTACCCTTTTCTATCGGTACCGCTTTAGTAATTTCTGTGATGGAAACACTGTATGTTGTTAAAAAGGACGAAATGTACAAAAAGATGGCTAAATTCTGGGGAAATATTTTTCTTCTAAGCTTTGCGGTCGGTGTCGTTACTGGTATTATTCAAGAATTCCAATTCGGGATGAACTGGTCAGATTATTCTCGATTCGTTGGTGATATTTTCGGTGCACCGCTAGCTGTTGAAGCTCTATTAGCTTTCTTTATGGAATCAACTTTCTTAGGATTATGGATGTTTACTTGGAAGCGAGTAAGTCCTAAACTTCACGTAGTCTTTATTTGGTTGGTAACATTAGGTTCGATGTTATCTGCCTTGTGGATTTTAATTGCCAACGCGTTCATGCAACACCCAACAGGCTATGCACTACGTAATGGTCGCGCGGAAATGACTGATTTCTTCGCTTTAATTAAAAACCCACAAACTTGGTATGAATACTCACACGTCATTGCTGCGGCGATTACGATGGGTGGGATTATTGTTGCTGGATTAACGGCTTTCCAATTATTACGCAACAAAAATCTTACAGACAAATTCAAAGACTTCTACCGCAAATCTATTCGTATAGGGTTAACCGTTGCTTTAGTCGGTTCATTAGGCGTGTTACTTGCTGGGGACTTACAAATGAAAGACTTAGTAGAAACACAACCAATGAAATTGGCTGCCACTGAAGGAGCTTACGAAAAGACCAATGCTTGGACCATCGTTGGCTGGGCAGATGAATTAAAAAAACAAGAAGTCTTTGGGGTGAAAGTGCCTTACATGTTAGGGATTTTAGCTTTCAATAACCCAAATAAAGAAATCAAAGGGATGAACGAATTAAACGAACAATTCCAAAAAGATTTCAAAGATCAAGTAGCAGCTTACAAAAAATCAACGGGTGAAGATTTGAACTTCTACCCACCAGTAAATGCTTTGTTCTGGAGTTTCCGTGTGATGGCTGGCTTTGGCGTATTGATGCTTTTAGTTTCAATCGTTGGCCTAGTGATGACAAGAAAACCAGATCCAAGCTTATTTAAGAAACGTTGGTTAGTATGGGTCATGGCTTTAACCACATTTGCGCCATTCTTAGCTAATACAACAGGTTGGTTAATTACTGAATTAGGTCGTTATCCATGGACAGTTTATGGTTTATTTACCATCATGGATAGTGTGTCACCAAATGTATCTACTACTTCATTATTAATTTCTAATACGATTTATTTCTTACTATTTACAGGATTAGCGGCTGTGATGGTGGCTTTAGTGGTCAAAGAAGTGCGCAAAGGTCCTGAATTAGAAGAAGTCGCAGTAGAAAGTCCGGTCGATCCATTTGAAGGAGGTGCCGTTCATGAATAATTTACAACTTTTATGGTTCTTCTTAATTGGTGTGTTATTCTCAGGTTATTTCTTTTTAGAAGGTTTTGACTATGGTGTGGGCATGTCTATGCATACATTAGCCAAAAATGAAAAAGAAAGAGATCAATTAGTTGCGACAATCGGCCCAGTTTGGGATGGGAATGAAGTTTGGTTAATAACTGCTGGTGGAGCGATGTTTGCGTCATTTCCTTTCTGGTATGCCTCATTGTTCAGTGGTTATTACCTACTATTGTTCACGATTTTATTTGGTTTAATCATCCGTGGGGTTTCATTTGAATTCCGTCACAAAGTCGAACCAAGTAAAAAGAATTTCTGGAACTGGACATTAACGATTGGTAGTTTTATCGTGCCATTCTTCTTTGGGATTATCTTTATCAGTATGATTCAAGGAATGCCTTTAGATGCCAATGGAAATATGACTGCTCACTTTACAGATTACTTTAATATTTTCTCTATTGTGGGTGGGGTCGCTTTAACCTTACTTTGCTACTTACACGGCTTAAACTATATCGCGCTAAAAACAGATGGCCCAATCCGTCATCGTGCACGCGATTATGCAAAAGTATTATACTATGTGCTTTACGCAGGTTTAGTCGTATTTGCGATTCTTTTATACTTACAAACAGACTTCTTTAAACTACACTTTGCAACAACTTTAGCTTTAGTGGTGTTAATCGTCTTATTAACGGTTTTTGCAAATATTTCGGTCTTAAAAGGAAAAGAATTAGCAGCCTTTTTAGCCAGTGGTTTAACTTTAGTCTCACTAGTGGCTTTACTATTTACTGGTTTATTCCCACGTGTGATGATTAGTTCAATCAGTTCTAAATTCGACTTATTGATTAAAAATGCCTCTTCAACACCTTACACCTTGAAGATTATGAGTATTGTCGCAATTACTTTATTACCATTTGTCTTAGCTTACTTTGCTTGGACATACTATATCTTCAGAAAACGTGTGACTGCTGATGTAGCGGGGTATGAAGAATGATAGATAAGGCAATTATGCGCCTTGAAAAAATTAGACAAATGTTTGGGTTGCTTGCAGGATTTGCTTTCTTGCAAGCAATCTTTATCATTGGCCAAGCATGGATGTTAAGTGCGGCGATTACTCATCTATGGGAAGGTCACACACTTAAAGAAGTCGGACTTTACGTGCTTGGTTTTTTCCTATTTTTCATGGCTCGACATGTGATTACTTACTTGCGTGAACGACTTTTAGATAATTATGCGCAAGAACAAGCCAAAAAGCTACGTACCCAATTATTGCAAAAAATCTTTAAACTTGGTCCTACCGTGGTTCAAGCACATGGTACGGGAAATGTAACGACCATGACCGTAGATGGTATCAGTCAAGTCGAAAATTATATTCATCTGATTTTAGCCAAGATGATGAATATGATGATTGTGCCTTGGGTGATTTTAGTGGTGGTCTTTTACTATGACTGGGTGAGCGGTGTGATTTTGCTTTTAGTATTCCCATTGATTATTATCTTTATGATTGTGTTGGGATATGCTGCTCAAGCCAAGGCCGACCGTCAATATCGTTCCTTCCAAATTTTGTCGAATCACTTTATTGACTCTTTGCGGGGAATTGATACGTTGAAACTGTTTGGTATGAGTAAGTCTTATGAAAAAGGCATCTATCAGACCAGTGAACAATTCCGGAAAGCGACCATGTCTACATTACGAATCGCGATTTTGTCTACCTTTGCTTTAGATTTCTTTACGACATTATCAGTAGCGATTGTGGCGGTCTTTTTAGGGTTACGTTTGTTAAATGCGGAAATCTTATTGTTCCCAGCATTGACGGTTCTAATCTTAGCGCCAGAATATTTCTTGCCTGTTCGAGATTTTTCAAGTGATTATCATGCGACTTTAGATGGAAAAAATGCAATGACAGCGATTCGCGAAATTTTAGAATTACCCGAAAATGAAGTGGAACAAATCGCCATTGCTCCTTGGAATGAATCCTCAACGCTTGATTTAAGTGAGCTGTCCTTTGATTATGGTCAAGGCTCAGGCTTACAACCAGTGAATTTACAAGTAAGTGGCTACCAAAAAATTGGCGTCATTGGGATGAGTGGTTCAGGGAAGTCCACGCTGATGAATGTCATGAGTGGCTTTTTAACACCTAAGCAAGGCTCAATTCTCTTTAATGGCGAAGAAACGACTAGCTTTAAACAAGAAGATTGGCAAAAGCAGTTGATTTATATTCCGCAAAATCCTTATGTTTTCCGGGCAAGTTTGCGAGAAAATATTGCCTTTTATACGCCAGAAGCTGATGATGCGGCGATTATGCAAGCCATTGAAGTTGCTGGACTTAGCGAATTATTAGCCCAGTTACCAGATGGCCTGGATACCTTAATCGGTGAAGGCGCACGGAGTCTAAGTGGGGGTCAAGCACAGCGAATTGCCTTAGCGCGGGCCTTTTTAGATAAGAATCGCAAAGTGTTGATTTTAGATGAACCAACTGCCCATTTGGATATTGAAACCGAGGTCGAATTAAAGAATCAGATGTTACCGCTAATGGAAAATCGTTTGGTCTTTTTTGCGACTCACCGTATGCACTGGATGCACCAAATGGATTATATTTTAGTCTTAGAAGAAGGAAAATTAGTCGAGGCGGGAACATTTAACGAATTAACCGAAAAACGTGGCGCCTTCTTTGAACTAACGAAGAAAATGCGAGGTGAACGTCATGTCTAAAATTCCTATCCTAAAAGCTTTTGAAAAGGATACCTGGGTTAAACCATACCTTCAACGTTATAAAGCACCTTTGATGTTGGCAATTTTCTTAGGATTTTGTACGTTCTTTAGTGCCGGCGCTTTAATGTTCAACTCAGGATACTTAATTAGTAAGTCGGCTTCATTACCGGAAAATATTTTACTCGTTTATGTGCCGATTGTCTTAACGCGGGCCTTTGGGGTGAGTCGTCCGGTCTTTCGCTATATCGAACGCTTAACAAGTCATAACTGGGTATTGAAGATGACCTCTAAACTTCGCCGCAAACTGTACCATACTTTAGAAAAAGATGCGATGGTCTTTAAGCAAAAGTATCGTATGGGAGATATTTTGGGCTTATTAGCGGAAGATATTCAATATATTCAAAACCTTTATTTGCGCACGATATTCCCATTGATTATTGCTTTGATTTTATATGCCTTTATCGTCATCGCAGTCGGTGTGTTCTCTATCTTTTTTGCCTTGTATTTAGCCTTGTTGCTCTTTATCTTGGTCATTGTTTTGCCTGTTTGGTCCGTGGTGGTCAACGGGGCGCGCCAAGAAAGAGAAAAAACGCTTAAAACAGAACTATATACGGATTTAACCGATAATGTGTTAGGGGTTGCAGATTGGATTTTCAGTCAACGTGGAAGTGAGTATGTTGATACGCATTTACAAGTCGAGCAAGAACTCTATCAAGTGCAAGATCAAAAACGGCTTTTTAATCGTCGGGTGCAGGTCTTATTCCAATTGATTTATAGTTTTGTCGTGATTGGTTTAATCGTTTGGACTTCGCAGCGTTTTGTTGGAAATCATGGGGGCGCAGCGAACTGGATTGCGGCTTTTGTATTAAGTGCTTTTCCAGTAGTGGATGCTTTTGTGGTGTTACCTGAAGCGATGCAAGAAAGCAATGTCTATAAAGATTCCATCAATCGTTTAAATGCTCTAGATGAAACGCCTGATGAAGCGCCAAAAAACATTGAAGTTACTGATACGCGTATTCAAGTGGAGGATTTAAGTTTTAGCTATGATCATCATCTTGTTTTAGATCGTTTGGACTTAACGATTGAACCAGGTGAAAAAATTGCGATTTTAGGTAAGAGTGGCTCAGGTAAGAGTACGTTGGCTAGTTTGATTCGTGGGGATTTAAAACCGCAAAATGGACTGTTAACGCTTGGTGGTGTGCCGACTTATCAGTTTGGTGATGCGATGAGTCATTACATCAGCGTCATTCAGCAAGCGCCTTATTTATTCCATACGACGATTTTAAATAATGTCCGTATGGCAAACATGAATAAGAGTGAAGAAGAAGTTTGGCAAGTGCTAGAACGAGTTGGTTTGAAAAAATTAGTCGAACAATTGCCAGAAGGATTACATACAATGGTGGATGAAGCGGGCTTGCGTTTTTCAGGCGGAGAACGTCATCGAATGGCTTTAGCACGTATTTTATTACAAGATACTCCGATTGTTTTACTCGATGAACCAACTGTCGGCCTTGATCCGTTAACTGAACAAGCCTTAATCGATACTTTCTTTAGTCAGCTGCAAGATAAGACAGTGATTTGGATTACCCACCATTTACAAGGAATCGAAATCATGGATCGCGTCATTTTCATTGAAGATGGCCGCCTAGAAATGTCTGGTACCCCCGCTGACCTAGCCCAAAACAACGCACGCTTCCAACAACTCAAAGCCATAGATGAAGGAAAGGTCGTGCAGCGACTTGGTTAGCCACGAGCGGATAAGGTTTCCAGAATGGCTGGAAAGTCCAAAAAGTATAAAGACTTTCCGAGCCAGGCTGGCTTATACGTCGAAGTGGTTAGTCGATGCACGCCGAAGGAAAGGTTGTGAACCAGCTCGTTTAGACATGAAGAAATTCGTGTGGTTACCTTCCGCTGAGAAAATCGGATGGTAAAAAGCTAGGTTCATAATAATCATAAAAAATCGTTGCATTTTCGGGTGTAACGATTTTTTTGCGGTGTATAAAGGATTTTCGGTCAATTTACACTATTTTCATCCAACGATTCCGCTATTTTCGTGGCAAATTATCCAACGATTATGCAACCAAAAATTTACGTTGGGGAAAATTTGCAACGATTTATAAAATTTCAGATGCTATGTATATTCGAAAGGCTTCCAATTTTCAGATTATTAAGACAACAAGTGTAATAAATAACTAATTGTTGATATAGAATAATAATTATTAAAAAAATATCGAATAAAAATGAATGAATTATTATAAAAAATAATTTTCTTTCATATAAAAATGTCTATACAATAAAAATAATGGATTTTTTTTGAGATGAAAGTCGTGATAAATTAAGATATTCTCCTTTTTGTTACATAACACTATATTTAAGAGTAAAATATTTATTGTCTTTTTTTCTATTTGGCTGAATCTACTCAGTCAGTACATAATTATTGTATAGGAGGTTTTCGATGCAAAACGAAGAAAAAACTTTTTTAGGTCAACCTAGAGGACTCGCTACCTTGTTCTTTACGGAAATGTGGGAACGATTTTCATATTATGGGATGCGTGCGATTTTACTGTACTTCATGTATGATCAAGTGACGAATGGCGGTCTAGGCTTACCTAAATCAACAGCCGTAGCCATTATGTCGGTTTACGGTGCGTTAGTATATATGTCTAGTATTCTAGGTGGTTGGTTATCAGACCGATTATTTGGTTCGCATAAGACCGTCTTTTATGGTGGCGTCTTTATCATGCTTGGGCACATTGTCTTAGCCTTGCCTTTAGCAATTATCGGACTTTTCGTTTCCATGATTTTAATCGTGATTGGTACCGGGATGCTTAAGGCCAATGTTTCAGGTATGGTTGGACATTTATACTCTAAAGAAGATTTACGCCGCGATGCAGGTTTTTCGATTTTTTATATGGGCATTAATATCGGCTCGCTACTTGCCCCGATTATTGTCGGAACAGTTGGTCAAGGCTACAGCTACCATCTAGGCTTTGGGATTGCTGCGGTAGGGATGTTTATCGGACTGTTAGTTTATTACTTCCAAGGCAAATCTACGTTAAATGGCATTGCGACTCAGCCAACGAATCCAATTGAAGGCACAGAGCGTCAAAAAGTATTTCGTACCATTGCGCTATTAATTGTAGCTGTCTTAGTTATTTTTGTCGGTGCCTATGCTTTAGGTGTGCTAACAATTGATTTCTTTGTGAACTTTGTCAGCGTAGTGGGTATTGCGATTCCGATTATCTACTTTACTCGTATGTTAGTTTCGGATGAAGTGACTGCCGATGAAAAATCAAAGGTACGTGCCTATATTCCACTATTTCTTGCGGCGATTATTTTCTGGTCCTTAGAAGAACAAGGCTCATCGATTTTAGCTTTATTTGCCAGTGAAAGAACCCAAGCAACCTTCTTTGGCTTTACCATTCCAGCTAGTTGGTATCAAACGCTCAACCCATTATTCGTTGTATTAATGACACCGTTCTTTGTGTGGTTATGGTCTAAAATGGGCAAGAAACAACCATCAACCGTTGTGAAATTCTCAATTGGTTTAGTCTTAGCCGGCCTTTCTTTTGTGTTATTAATGTTACCAGGGATGCTTTATGGCGTAGAAGGTCGTGTCAGTCCATTATGGTTAATCGGCAGCTTCTTCATTATGATTGCGGGGGAAATGTGCCTATCTCCAGTTGGCTTATCCGTAACGACTAAATTAGCACCAAAAGCCTTTGAAGCGCAAACTTTAGCGATTTGGCTATTAGCGGATGCATCTTCACAAGTCATCAATGCGCAAATTGCTCGCTTTTACACTCCACAAACCGAGTCCGCTTATTACGGGATTGTCGGTGCGGTTGCGGTGATTGCCGGAATTATCCTGTACTTCAATCGCAAACCGATCCAAAAATTAATGGGAAATATTCATTAAAAATAAAATGCCATTCTCGCAATTACGTGAGAACGGCATTTTTTATTATTTACGATACATATCAAAACGTCCGGTGTGCAGCGAACGAATATTTTCAGCACCAGGCAAAGCAGGCAGATTCTCTATCGAACTTTATCGATACGTCAATTCAAAAGGGGCAAATACTGGTCAATGAAAGCAAACTCTTGTATCATAAAAGAAAAACAGTGAAGAAAAGAGTGTAAGTATGACAAGATTTTATTTTTTACGACATGGTATTACTGAAATTAATGAACAACGGCGCTTTAATGGGGGACGTGTGGATTCGCCATTAACACCAGAAGGCATCGAACAGACGAAAAAATTGCGACCATTTTTTGCTAATTTACGTTTTGATACGATATATGTTTCCCCACAATTTCGAGCCCAAACCACCTTGCAATTAGCTGTTAATCCAAATCAATATGTGGTAGATGAACGTTTGCGTGAGTTTTATTTTGGCGATTGGGAAGGGATCCCGTTTGAAGACGTCCCAAAAGAAACCCGCCAACTTTATCGTAATCATCCAGAAGCTTTCCCGACTGCTGATTATCAGATGGAATCTTATGAAGAAGTTTTCGCTCGTGGTAAGGCTGTTGTTGATGAGTTAGCAAGACGTTTTCCAGATGGTCATGTGCTAATAGCCGGTCATGGTGTTCATTTGACGTTGTTAATTCAATGTTTATTAGGGAATGGTATCGCTGATTTTCGTAAAGATGGCTTACTACCTAATGCGAGTGTGACGATTGTGGATTATCAGTTACACACACCACAGGCACAACTGATTCAATGGGCAATCACGGGTAAATAAAAAAGCACCCTAGCAAGAAAATTTTGTACCGACCCCAAAAAGTTAGACCATAAAATCTAACAATTGGAGGTCGGTATTTTTATGTCCAAATATTCTTTTGAGTTTAAAAAGCAAGTTGTAAATGCTTATCTTAATGGCGAAGGTGGTTATACTTATCTTGCAAATAAGTTCGGCATTCCATCTGATAATACAGTTAAACTATGGGTGGATAATTACAATGCATTTGGTGATGAAGGATTAAAACGTTCTAGAAAAAAAGATTTTTATTCTTTTGAAAAGAAGCTTTCTATAGTAGAGTTATATTTATCAAGTGAAATCTCATATCAAGATTTAGCTCTGCAAGAAGGAATTACTAATCCAAGTATGATCACAAATTGGGTGAGTCGCTTTCGTGCAGCTGGTCCTGATGCCCTAAGACCACGCAAGAAGGGACGAAAGAAAACATTGAATACAACTAATGGCAATACACAAAACAAACCAGTTGAAGAATCTTCTGTTGATACAAGTGCAGAACATGTAAAAGAGCTAGAAGAGGAACTTCTTAAATTGAGAATTGAGAATGCCTTTTTAAAAGAACTGAGGAGGCTGCGTTTAGAGGACGAGGAAAAAATGAGAGAACGGCACTCGTCATCAACAGTCTCCGACGAGAATTCAAACTAAAAGACCTTCTCTCTTATACAGGCATGCCTAAAGCAACATATATGTATTGGCAAAAACGATTTGATAGAGAAAATCCTGACAAAGAACTTGAAGAAAAAATCCAAGAAATCCGTAAGAATAATAAGGATTACGGATATCGTAGAATACATGGAGAGCTTCATAATCAGGGATATCTCATCAACAAAAAGAAGGTTCAGCGAATAGTTCAAAAACTTGGCTTGCAGGTGACATCCTACACACGCAAAAGTAGGAAATATAGTTCCTATAGGGGCAGGACTGGTACCATTGCACCCAACAGAATTCGCAGACGCTTTAATACGCACATACCCCATCAAAAAATCACAACGGATACGACTGAATTTAAGTATTATGAAGTTGATGTCAAAGGACATATGACAATGCATAAGCTGTATTTAGATCCATTTATGGATATGTGTAATGGAGAAATACTAAGTTACAGCATCGATAAGAAACCTTCAGCAAAGAATGTAATGAATGCCTTGGATAAAGCCATTGAAATCACTTCAGACTGCCCTTATAGACGAACATTCCATTCTGACCAGGGTTGGGCATACCAGATGAAGGCATACTCTCACAGGCTAAAAGAAGAACGAATATTTCAAAGCATGTCTCGAAAGGGCAACTGTCTAGATAATTCCGTAATGGAGAATTTCTTCGGTCTGCTTAAGCAAGAGATATACTATGGCGTTATTTACTATAGCTATGAGGAATTAAAAATGGAAATAGAACGATTTATAAAGTATTATAATGAACAACGAATAAAAGAAAAGTTAGGATGGATGAGTCCTGTTCAATATAGGCTCCATCTTTTAGCTGCATAATGAAAACGAGACGACCGGAGTCGTCTCGTAAAAAAGTCTAACTTTTGGGGGTCACCTCATTTTGCTCCTTGCTAGGGTGAGAAATAGCGAATTATCCTTTTTTAGCAAATAAACATTCTTCTAGATAAATTTTTCTTTTTTTACCTACATTTAATGGAATTGTTTCATGAACCACATCGCTATACTGTAAACCAAACCATTTTTCTGGTGCGACGGTAAACTTTTTGATTAAAAGCCTTGTTTGCATGATTTGTCTTTGCCAACGTGATAAGGCGGTCAAATTAGATAATTCCTCGCGAATGAGTACAAAGCGGAAGTCACCCACTTTTCTTCCAGGAGTGAGTGAGTATTTTTGTGGTTGCTCTGGTAATCGTTTTTGCTCCATTAGCTCTTGGATAATTTGGCGTAAGTAAATATTGACTTCCTGAGACACGCGGAACCCTAAAAATAGCTGTACTTTGACTACAAAATTAGTTCCCATCATATCAATAGCATATTTTTTTGTATACGGCTCATCAGTAACGATAACACTGACGAACCAATAAACTTTTGCTCGCTTGACTTTTTTATCAAGAATAGAGTAAAGATATTGTTGTGCAATTTTTTCACCTTGCAGTTGAGGAACCAAAAAGACCAGATTGGTTTGATAAGTCGGAATAGACTCATCTGTAGTTAATTGCTTAAGTTGAGGTAAATAGTCTTTTAGGTTGACTGCACGAATATTTTGTTCTTGAATTTCATTACTTTGATACCAGATATACATGATGCTTAAAATAAATAATGCCAATAAGACAGCAACAAAGCCACCATGAATAAATTTTACGAGACTGGCCAGTAAGAAAATACTTTCAATACTAGTGAAAAATAAAAATACGATGAATGCAAATACTTTATACACGTGCTTAACTAGTAAAAATTGGTAAAGCAAAATAGTAGTCATCAACATTGTTACCGTAATGGCTAATCCATAAGCTGCTTCCATGCGACTAGATGTTTGAAATCCTAAAACAATGCCACTGCAGCCAATTAATAACAACCAATTTACTGTAGGAATATACATTTGCCCAATACTTTTTCCAGGATAACGAATTTGTAATTTAGGTAGTAATTTTAATTTAATTGCTTCAGAAACTAAAGTAAATGAACCAGTAATTAATGCTTGTGAAGCAATGATGGCAGCTAGGGTTGCTAAAATAATCGCTATTAAGCGTGCGTGTTCAGGTACCATAGCAAAAAAGGGATTTTCCATCTGTAAATGTTGCGCATGTTGTAAGATCCAATTTGCTTGTCCCATGTAGTTCAATTGCAAACAGATGAAAACAAAAGGCCAACTTAGCCGAATATTATTTTTACCAACATGTCCCATATCAGAGTACAAAGCTTCTGCACCCGTCGTTGCCAGAAAAACACTTCCTAAAATAAAAATACCCAGATGATTTTCCGGACGATAGAATAGTAAATCCCAGGCATATTTAGGATGAATGGCGGTTAAGATACTAACATCATGGCTGATTTGTAATAAACCACATATGCCTAGAAAACTAAACCATAATAACATAACTGGACCAAAGGCTTTACCTACAATGTCTGTTCCAAATTGTTGAATGAAAAATAAAAATATTAAAATACCTAGTGTAATCAATAAAATTCCTTGCTGATGAAGGTCAAAAAATGAGCTCAGCATAGGGAGTCCTTTTAACCCTTCAACGGCTAAAGTAACGGTTACTGCAGGAGTTAGTATCCCGTCTGCTAAAATAGCGGCACCACCAATCATAGCCGGAACGATTAACCATTTTTTTTGCTTGCGTAAGAGTGTGTATAAAGAAAAGATGCCACCTTCACCATGATTGTCTGCTTTTAAAGCGAGAAATACATATTTGACAGTGGTAAGCAAAGTAACCGTCCAAAAAATAAGTGAAATAACGCCAAAGATAAATGGACGACTAATAATTCCTTGATTGCCATGGATAATTTCTTTCATTACATAAAGTGGACTAGTACCAATGTCTCCATAAACAATCCCTAAGGCTAATAGAATACCTGCTGTTGTACTGGTAGTAGGTCGTATGTGTTGTGCTTTCATTTTTTATTCACGGATACCTAAAATTAGGAAGAATACTTGCATTTCCATTGCTATCCGGCCTTTATAAACTGTTAAAAACAGAATAATTCTACGCTGAAAGAATTCATGTTACAATAGTTTTGAAAACTATTAAGAAAATAAGTGGATTGTCTTTTTGAAACCTGTTTATTTTCATCTTTTGCATAATAAAAATTATTAAATAGAGCTTTATACGAAAAAAATTAGTTTAAAAGAGGAATGTCGATGCAAACAATTAAACAATCAATCATGCAAGATGAAGCCAATCAAATTTATACACAACAGCAAATCGCGCCATTATATCAGGTGAGCCCTACAGCTAAAGTGCTTATTATAGGACAGGCACCTGGTCAAAAAGCCCAAGATCGTCAAAAATTATTTGCGGATGCGAGCGGGAATCGCTTAAGAGCATGGCTAGGGGTAGATGAGGAGCTGTTTTATGAAAGTGGTCAAATTGCGATTTTGCCAATGGACTTTTACTTTCCAGGAGCTGGTAAATCAGGAGACCTTCCACCTAGAAAAGGTTTTGCACAAAAATGGCATCCTCTGCTATTAGAACAAATGCCGGATATTCAACTAACCCTTTTAATCGGACATTATGCGATGGAAAGATATCTAGGCATCAAAAAAAGCACTCCCTTAACACAAGTGGTGCAAGACTATCAGCGTTATTTGCCTACGTATTTTCCATTGATCCATCCTTCACCAAGAAATCAAATTTGGCAGAAAAAACATCCCTGGTTTGACCAAGAAGTGCTGCCTTGCTTAAAAAAACAAGTCGAAAATATTTTGAAATAAAAAAAGTCGCTCAGCCCACAAACTGAGTGACTTTTTGATTAAATTATAGCATCGGCATAATGATTGCTGTCCAGAGATAACTAAAAGGCATCGCGAACACCATCGCAGGAATCATATCAGCGGTTGGGAATTGTTTGATATTGACCATGCGAAATCCAGTAGCTAACATTAAAAAGCCGCCCACTGCTTTGAAATCAGCGATCATTGTTGGATTGGTTAGTGGAAAAATCAGCTTTGTACCAAGGAATAATAAAAAGAAAATGACAAATTGTGGCAAAGCAATCACGGATACTACATAGCCAAGATTACAAGCAAAAATCGCCGCGGTAAAGAAGTCTAAAATCGACTTTGCAATTAATATGGTATGGTCGCCAGTCATCCCTGCATCCAAACTTCCGTAAATCCCAGTACCTGAAGCACAAAACAACACGATGATGGTGACGAGTTGAATTTGAAAAGCTTCTTGACTCATATGGGTTTGCTCACCGACTAGTTTACTGATTGGCTTTTGCATCACACTTGCTGCGCCTCGTAATCGTTGCTCTACATGAAAGGCTAATCCAACAGCAGTTCCGATAATGACCGCAAATACCACAGCGGGCATGTTTTTCATTAAGACAATACTACTGACACCCATTCCCATCGAACATAACCCAAAGATAAGGGTGATTTCTTGTTTGAAACGATCTGATAGCCGTTCTTCTAATAATCCGCCACAAATTCCTCCTAGAAAAATGGCAATACTATTGACGATAATTCCTACTGGCACAAATACCCCTCTTTTCAAAATGATTGAATGAGTAGATTCTAGCAAAAATGATGTCAAGAAACAAGGAGGACTGTAGAGGTAAATTTTCAGTACAGAGCAAGTTTTTGGCGCATAAAAAATCCCCACTACTTTCATTCAAAGTGCGGGGAAGGGTTTATTGAGCTAATTCTTGTTTCGCTACGTTTAAGGCAGCTTCAATGACTTTATGCATATCAAAGTACTGATACATACCCAAACGCCCACCAAAAATCACATTCGGATAATTTTTAGCAAGCTGACAATATTTTTGATACAAGGCGGCATTTTCCGGTGTTTGTACGGGATAATAAGGTTCGTCGCCTTTTTGCCAATTCGCAGGATATTCTTTGGTAATCACCGTTTTTTCCTGTTGACCAAATTCAAAATGCTTATGTTCGATGATGCGCGTAAAAGGATATTTGGCATCAATATAATTAATGACCGCATTGCCTTGATAATTGGCTTCATCTAGCAATTCATGTTCAAAGCGTAAAGAACGATACTCTAAAGGACCGTACCTGTAATCAAAAAACTGATCAATCATTCCGGTGAAAATAATTTTATCGTAATTGTTCAAATAGGCCTCTTTCTTAGCAAAAAAATCTGTCTTGAGATGCACGGTAATGTTTGGTAAATCGAGCATCTTCTCCACCATTTTCGTATAGCCACCAATCGGGATTCCCTGATATTTATCATTGAAGTAGTTGTTATTAAAAGTCAATCTGACCGGCAGACGCTTGATGATAAACGGCGGCAATTCACTGCATTTACGGCCCCATTGTTTTTCGGTATATTCCTTAATCAGCGTTTCGTAAATATCCGTTCCTACTAAATCAATCGCCTGTTCTTCTAAGTTTTCCGGTTTTTTCCCATGAAGGACTTGGCGCTGCTCGTCGATTTTTGCTTGAACCTCTTTAGGTTTGGTTAATTTCCAAAGCTGATAAAAGGTGCTCATATTAAAAGGCAGAGAGTAGAGTTCGCCATGGCTGAAGGCAAACGGCGAATTGATAAAATGGTTAAATTCAGCAAACTGATTCACAAATTGCCAAACTTCTTCATTCGAGGTATGAAAAATATGAGCGCCGTATTGATGGACTTGGATACCCGCTACTTCTTTGGTATAAATATTTCCTGCGAGATGGTCGCGTTTTTCGATGATGGTGACGTGATGCCCAACTTTAGCGAGTTTGTGTGCCATCGTTGCCCCGAAAAGTCCCGCGCCGACAATTAAATAGTTCATGCTGCCACCCTTTCTTTTTTTGGTTTCATTATAGCACAGTTCATAAAGTTTCAATAAGTGAAGTTTCACAAGTCTGAGTTTTCGCAAAGGTATCTTTTGGGAAACTTACGGCAAAAAAAGTGCCTACTTCCTATCTGTTGGCTTTAGGTCTATAGTAAAGAGCAGAAAGAAGGAATAGGTATGTTACAATTAGGTCCCGTTTATCTCAATGTACTTGACTTACCAAGACTATCGCAGTTTTATCAAGAAATTGTCGGCTTAAGTGTATTGTCCAAAACAAAAGCGCAAATCGTATTAGGCATTCAGGCAGATCAGAAGCCACTAGTGATCTTGCAACAAGCCACGCAAGAAGACAAGCAAACAGCCGGACTTTATCATTTGGCGATTTTGGTACCGACACGGCTTGCACTCTCTGAAGTTTTGCATCATTTAATTCAATGTGGGGTGGCATTAGAAGGTGGGGCGGACCATGGCTATAGTGAAGCTTTGTATTTTCATGATTTAGAAGGTAATGGGATTGAGATTTATCGCGATAAACCAAAGACTCAGTGGGATGTGAGAAGCGATGGGCGGATTATAGGCGTCACTGAAGAATTAGCCGCTCAAGAGATTTATGACATGATTTCGCAAGCTCCCGAGCCTTTTTTCTTACCTCAAGGCACTAAGATGGGGCATGTACACTTAGCAGTAGGTGATGCATTGGCTAGTTCCAAACGTTATCAAGCGCTACTCGATATGCAAGAAAAGCACCAATATGCCAAGGCTTCCTGGATAGCGAGTGGGGGTTATCACCATCATCTAGCGTTTAACCAGTGGCAACGACGTCATGCGGTTCATCAAGACAAGCAAGCCGGACTCGCTCAAATCAGTTTTGTAAGTGACCAAGCAGCCGAACTTTTAGCCATCGCCAGTCGCGCCCCTAAGCTAGGGTTTCAAATCAAGCATCAAACCACCCGCCAACTTCAATTGCTAGATACAGACGGCATTGCGATTCAAATCGATTATCAACATTAGATCGCTTTATTGGCGGTCTTTTTTTGTGCTATACATATAGGAAGAAAAAGTGCGTTTTTACCTATATTTGTTTTTTTACTACGACTGAATAAATTGTTTGAATTGTAGATAAATCTCTTTCAATTGTTTGCATCATAAGGATTAACATCTAGGTCTTAAGATGGATTTTTTCCTGTCTTGCTTGAACAGAAAATTAAACAGTGTTATTATACAGGTATAGAACTTAAAGGGATGAGCAAAATGCAAGCACTAATCAATTGGTTAAATCAGTCAATAGCCACCTTACCGGATTTGATGCAAGCTCTGGTGTGGGTAGGTATCATTAGTTTGGGGCTTATCGGACTTTACCTGATTTTTAGTCTAATTTTTGCGCCGTTTATGTATCTTTATAATAAGTGGACCGACCACAATCAAAGCAATTCACTCTCAAAGGAAGATTATTTATTAGGTGAATTGACCGTCAAGATTAAAGGGGATTCGATTGGGGAAGTAATGGAAACAGGTAGTGGTCATGCACGTGCGACTTTTCCTGCCAAATTATTCCGTCCAAAAGATATCAAAGCAAACCTTGAAATTCCGGCTGGTAGTAAGGTCTTGATTGTCGAATTTGATGCTGAAGGTCGGGCACTCGTCGTCAATTATCCGCGTTAAAAAAAGAAAGAAGTGGTGTAGATGTTTAGTTTTTTGGGAAATCCGATTTTTTGGATTGTATTCGTTGTCTTAGCTTTAGTGATCTTCTTGATGGTCCGTTATCGTATAGGAAAACCCGATGAAGCCTTGATTGTAACCGGTTCATTTTTAGGTAAAGAAGGCATCAAGATTTTAAAAAACAGTGGGACTTTCGTGATTCCAATTGTGCAAAAAGCGCATAAATTGAGTTTGCTTACCCACAAATTAGAAATCGGCACACCAGAAGTTTATACCGAACAAGGCGTGCCAATCAAAGCCAGTGCGACCGTTTTAGTAAAAGTGGGCAATAGTACCGAAGCGATTAAAACAGCCGCTGAACAATATTTAGGCAAATCAACCGCTGAATTAGAAGATGAAGCACAAGAAGTATTGGAAGGTCATTTACGTGCAATTTTAGGGACTATGACCGTAGAAGCTATCTACAAAAACCGTGATGACTTTGCGGAACAAGTCCAAGCCGTGGCATCTACTGACTTACAAAAAATGGGTCTAGAAATTGTCTCCTTTACCATTAAAGATGTGAGTGATCCAAATGGCTATTTAGATGCTCTGGGACGTCCACAAATTGCCGAAGTGAAGAAAAATGCTGAAATTGCAGAATCCAATGCGTTGCGCGAAACTCGTATCAAACAAGCCGAAAATGAACAATTGGCGCAACAAGAAGAAATTCGCCGCAAAACCGAAATTGCTGAAGCGAATAAAAACATGGCCTTAAAACAAGCGCACTATAAACAAGAACAAGAAGTAGCTGTGGCACAAGCAGAACAAGTGGCTGTGGGTGAAAAGATGAAGGTTCGTTTGATTGAACAAGAAAAGAATATCGAAATTCAAGAAAAACAAGCCGAATTAACTGAAAAAGAATTAACCGCAACACTTCGTAAAAAAGCTGAAGCCGATAAATATGTGGTAGAACAAAATGCCTTAGCGAAAAAAGCTCAAGAAATTGCCTATGCCCAAGCTGAAGCCGAAAAGATCAAATTAGCTGCCGAAGCTGAAGCCAAAAGAATTGAAAAACTAGGGCAAGCCGAAGCCGAAAAGATTGCCAAAGTCGGTCAAGCACAAGCGCAAAGCAAGGAACAAATGGCCTTAGCTTTACAAAAATTAAACGAAGCTGGGGTATTAGTCGAATTTATCAAAGTCTTACCTGCAATTGCTAAAGAAGTCAACGCGCCAATTAGCAATATCGATAAAGTGGTTAGCTTTGGAGCTGGCGATGGTGTTCATCAAATGGGAGAAGCTGGTTTGGCACGTACTTTTGAAACCATCAAAGAAACCACAGGACTTGATTTAGTGAACTTAATCAACGAAACGATGTCTAGAAAACAAGCCAACCAAGAAATTGTTGCAGCACTTGAAGGACAAAAAGTACAACCAGAAGTAAAAGAAAAGATAGAAGAAGAGGGAGAATAAAGATGATTGTTACAACAACAGAAAGAATTCCAGGAAAAGAATACGAAATTATTGGGGAAGTATTCGGCTTAACGACCCAATCGAAAAACGCGATTTCTGATATTGGTGCAGGATTAAAAAGCTTTATCGGTGGTGAAGTCAAAGCCTACACTAATATGTTAGAAGAATCACGGGAAGTAGCAGTTGAACGTTTGAAAGAAAACGCCAAAGCCATGGGTGCCGATGCGGTTGTTATGATGCGCTTTGATAGCGGCTCAATCATGCAAGAGATGCAAAGTGTGGTCGCATATGGGACTGCTGTAAAATTTAAATAATAAGTCATCTACATCCCGTAAATGCGTTGAATTTAGTTGCTTTTGCGGGATGATTTTATTGTGAAAGTTTTTGCTTATTGCTTGAGAAAAAAGGCAAATAGGAGTAGAATAGGGATGTAGGAAAATTCTGAATTTTTAATTTCCCCTTTTTAAGCGGATAAAATGTAAACGCTTAAATATGTGTGAGCAAAGAAATTCGAAGTGACAGTATAGTAAAAGAGGGGAGGGTTTGTTATGGAAGTATCAGCTGTAAAAGAAAAGGTACATGAGTTGTATAATTTACTAATTGCGCATACGAAGGAAGAACAAGCGACATCATGGTTAGATATTACAGATTGTCTGTTGCAAGTTTACAAAAAAATCGACACTAATCCTTCTCCGCCAGTCTTCATTAGCAAGTTAGTCAACTATATCTATCTAACCGCAGTGGATGCTCGTTTACATTTTACACCGCAAGAAGAAGGGTTGATTAACGAATTGAACCACTATGCAAATGAGGCGGGTATCAATCGGCAATATCGGGCCAATGCAGTGGATAAATCACAGTTCTATGATTTAACCGAGTATTTGCCAATTAGAAGATAGATGAATCATAATAGGATGTGAGGCAAGAATCGTACATTGCTTGACATCCTTTTTTTAGTTTTGTTAAATGTTTCGATTTGTTACATTTTGAGCTATACTAGGATTATTAGAGTGCGATGGAGGGATAAGCATGTTTTCAGTGGAACAGATTAAGCAATTAAACAACCTAGAAAGAGAAGTCTACCAAGCGATTTTACAGCAAAAAGAAGCTGTACTCCACAAGACACTAAAGCAGCTAGCAACAGAAATCCATGTATCACCAAGTACGATTTTACGATTTTGTAAAAAAGTGGGATGCAATGGTTTTACAGAGTTTAAAATTCGTTATCAGTTATTTTTAGCAAAAAAAGAGACCTATCAATTCTCTGATAGTGTCAGTGAAATACTCGATTATTTCTATAAAATGGATAAGGATCAATTTTATGCAAAAGTCCACCAGGCTGCGCTCAAAATATTAGCAAGTGAAGTCGTCATTTTTGTTGGCGTCGGGACAAGCGGTATTTTGGCACAATATGGGGCACGATATGTAACAAATATGGGGAAGATGTGTTTTGCCTTGGTTGATCCGTTTTACCCCATTGTTCAAAATAATAGGACCAAAGCAACCGTGATTGTCTTATCAGAAAGTGGTGAAACAGAAGAAACGCTGAATCAAACCCAACATTTAAAACAGTCAAATAGCTTCATCATCTCGCTAACAAATCATAGTGATTGTACCTTGGCGCATTTGGCTGATTTGAGTTTTACCTATCATCTCAATCGTCAGCGGAGTCTAGAGTATTTTGATATCACATCACAGGTGCCGGTCTTATTTATACTTGAGTCTATTGGGAAAACAGTCAAAAAGCTTGTATTGGAGGGAAATGAATGGTAGAAAAAATAGAATTAACCAAAGCAGAACGAAAAATCGATTTGTTTGTAAATGCCAATAGCGAAAAAGTAGGCTATATGAGCGTTCGAGTTTTGGCTGCAGAAATCGGTGTATCAACAGCAAGTATTTTGCGCTATATTCATAAATTATCCTTTCCGTCTTATAAAGCCTTTCAATTGCATTTGAAAGAGCAAAAGGTACCGCAAACTTTCACTTATTCTTCTAATGAGATAATTAGCTGTTTGCAAAGGTTAGACACAGATTTCTTTTCGGAACAATTGCAAGAGGCGAGTGAATTGATTGATGCTGCAGATGTTGTCTTGTTTGGCGGAATTGGGAATAATGAAGGAATTGCGCAGTATGGTGCACGTTGTTTTTCCAATAATCATAAATTTGCGTTGAGCTTAAATGATCCGTTTTATAATTTACAATCCTTGCCACAAAATATGTTGTATATTGCGATTAGCGTCTCCGGAGAAAGTATCGAAATGGTTCGCTTGGTTCAGAATTTTAGAAGTAATCATGTACCAATATTAACGATTACTGCAAATAGTCATTCTACTATGAGTGCTTTATCTGATTTGACTTTATCTTACTCTTTACCTGAACAAAGAGAAGATGAGTTTTTTGATATGTCTTCTCATATTCCGGTGGTATATATTATCGAAAAGTTAGCCAATTATTTACGAAAGGCCAAAAGTAACAATTCGTGACAATTTTGTTACTTTTTTCAAAGAGTGAGATATTCTGTTTTTAGAAATCAGAAGTATTCAAAGTGGTAAACGGATACAATATAATAATAGGTGAAAATGATCGATTATTTATCGAAGGGCCTAACGAAAAAATATTTAAGGAGCATCACTATGAGTTTCATGAATTCAATGCAGGAAAAAATGGAAGCGACATTAGTTCCATTAGCTGCCAAAATTAATGGACAAAGACATGTGGCTGCAGTACGAGATGCATTCACTTTAGCTTTTCCAATGACCTTAGCGGGTTCGATTATCGTTTTGATTAATTATGCGATTTTATCGCCAGATGGATTTATAGCGAAATTATTACATTTAGGGGCAATTTTCCCTCATTTAGCAGATTATCAAGCATTATTATCTCCGGTTTTAAACGGAACAGCCAATATTATGTCGATTCTTATCGTGTTTTTAACGGCTTATAAATTAGCAGAAACCAATCAAGGCGATAAAGTCTTAGCCGCTGTCACTTCTGTAGGGGTATTCTTTATCATTTATCCTCCTTATGTTGCTACAAAAGATGGCGCCCAAGCATTGTCTACAGGATTTTTAGGGGCACAAGGTTTGTTCGTTGCTTTAATTATTGGTTTATTAGTGGGCGAATTTTTACCACGTTTGCAAAAAAATGACAAACTACGTATCAAGATGCCAGATGCCGTTCCACCAGCAGTATCGCAATCATTTACATTGTTAATTCCGATTATTATTGTGTTGGTGGCTGCTTCTGTTTTAAACTTTGCTTTCAATATGATTGCCGATGGCGGTTTACAATATATGATTTACAATGCGATTCAAGCGCCATTCTCAAAACTTGGCGGCAATATTGTCACCATTTTACTTTTTACGATTGTCCAACAATTCTTATGGGTCTTAGGTATTCATGGACCAAATACGATGACTGCTTTACGTACAGTGATGTTTGCTGAAGCGGGGGTTAAAAACTTAGCTTATTATGGCACACATGGGACAACGATTGGCACACCATTCCCTGTTACTTGGAGTGGAATTAATGATGCATTCGGAAATACAGGTGGTTCTGGGGCTACGCTAGGCTTGATCATTGCGATTTTCCTAGTGGCTAGAAAAGATAAACAACAAATGGAAATTGCTAAACTCGGTGCAGTGCCTGGTTTATTCAATATTAACGAACCACTGATTTTCGGTCTACCAATTGTGATGAACCCAATTTATTTGATTCCATTTATCGTGGCTCCAGTTGCTTGTAATATCTTTGGCTGGTTATGCGTGGCGGCATTTAAGATTATTCCACCAGTAGCAGTTGATGTAGGTTGGACGACTCCAGGGTTCTTAATTCCATTCCTAGGTTCAGGTGGTACGAATTATCTATCCTTGTTAATTGGTATTTTATGTGTTGCTTTAAGTACGATTATTTATTTACCATTCGTGAAGGCTGCAGCAATTGCAAATATGAAAGGTCAAAAATAAGAGAGTAAGGTGAAGGTAAAAATGTCATTTAAAAAAGATTTTCTTTGGGGTGGTGCGGTGGCTGCCCATCAATTAGAAGGAGCATATGATGTTGACGGTAAAGGTTTAAGCATTATGGATTTAGCAACGGCAGGAACAGCACAAAAGCCAAGAAGGATGACTGCGACGATTTTGCCAGATGAAGTGTATCCAAACCATGATGCCATTGATTTTTATCATCACTATAAAGAAGATGTGGCACTATTTGCGCAAATGGGCTTTAAATGTTTCCGTACATCGATTGCCTGGACGCGAATTTATCCAACGGGTGAAGAAGACCAACCAAACGAAAAAGGCCTCCAGTTTTATGATGATTTATTTGATGAATGTTTGAAATACGGCATTGAACCTGTCGTTACGTTAAGCCACTTTGAAATGCCTTATCATCTTGTTGAAAAATATGGCGGTTGGCGTGATCGTAAGCTAATCGATTTGTTTTTAAAATTTGCGATAACTTGTTTTAAACGTTATCAGCATAAAGTGAAATATTGGATGACATTCAATGAAATCAATAACCAAGCCAACTATAATAGTGAAGGCAGCATTTATGGCAATTCGGGTGTTTTGTATCGAGAAAATGAAAATCGTGAACAAACGATGTATCAAGTGTCGCATTATGAATTAGTGGCTAGTGCATTAGCGGTGAAAGAAGGGAAAAAGATTAATCCTGATTTTCAAATTGGTTGTATGATTGCGATGTGTCCGATTTATCCAGCTACTTGTAAGCCAGAAGATATCTTGATGGCTCAAAAAGCGATGCAAAAACGTTATTTCTATACGGATGTGCATGTTTTTGGCAAGTATCCAGAAAATATTACTGCTTTATGGCAACGCAAGCACTTTGATTTGGATGTGACGCCAGAAGATTTGGCTGTCTTACAAGAAGGTTGTGTCGATTATATTGGCTTTAGCTACTACATGTCCTTTGCAATTGCGCATAAAAAAGAAAATGTGCACTATGATTATGATGAAACCCATGATTTAGTTAAAAACCCTTATGTCAAAGCCAGCGATTGGGGATGGCAAGTCGATCCAGTGGGCTTGCGATATGCTTTAAATTGGTTCACTGATCATTACCACAAACCATTATTTATTGTTGAAAATGGGTTAGGTGCTTATGATGAAATTGCTGCAGATGGCGAGATTTACGATGATTATCGTGTGGATTATTTAAGCGCACATATTGAGCAAATGAAGTTAGCTGTAGATGAAGACGGTGTTGATTTAATGGGGTATACTCCGTGGGGCTGTATTGATTTGGTTTCAGCAAGCACCGGGCAAATGAGTAAACGTTATGGTTTCATTTATGTAGATAAAAATGATGATGGCACTGGTACTTTGGCTAGAAAGAAAAAACAGTCCTTTAACTGGTATCAAAAAGTCATCGCAAGTAATGGAGAGATTTTGTAGATGGATGTTTTAACGCTTGATATTGGTGGTAATTTTATTAAATATGCCATGATTGATGAACAGTTGAAAATGCATGGCAAAGGTAAGATACCTACACCAAATGACACCTTGGAAAATTTATTTTTAGCAATAGATGAAATTTTTCAAAAGTTTCATGCACTTGATGGTTTGGCGATAAGTATGCCGGGTGCGATTGATAGTGATTCGGGAATTGCCTATACTGGTGGGGCGTTGGAGTATATTCAGGAGTTGCCCTTAGTCAGCCAGCTATCAGCGAAATATCACATTCCCGTTTGGATAGGTAATGATGCCAAATGTGCTGGATATGCCGAAGTAGGCTATGGCGTTTTACAAGATGTAGAAGATGCGATGGTTCTAATCTTGGGTACGGCGATTGGCGGGTGTATTATACAAAATAAAAAGGTACGTCAAGGCAAACATTTTGCGGCGGGCGAAGTTTCTAATTTGATGGTGGACTACCATGATCCCGAGCAACTTTGGTTTATGCAAGGCGGAAAAGATGGCTTGTTAGCTGTTGTTCAAAAACATCTTGAGACAGAAGAAGTGTATACAGGTGAAGAAATCTTTGCCTTACTTGCTGCGGGAAATGAAAAGGTAGAGGCTGCTTTAGATGAATTTGCTAGAGCCTTAGCCGTTCAGATTTTTAACTTGCAAGTCGTGTTGGATGTTGAGAAAATCGCAATCGGAGGCGGGATTTCGGCCCAAGATATCCTGATTGAAAAGATAAATCAACAATTTACCAGTCTATTTACCAATCCCAATGGCTGTATTGTTGAAATTCCAATCGTGGCTTGCCAATATCGTAATGATGCTAACTTGTTAGGTGCCTATTATCAATTTCAACAAGTCTATTCATAATAAATGATAAAAAGCAATCGTTTGTCTATCAAATGATTGCTTTTTACTGTGTTAAATTTACGGTAAGAAGAAAAGAAAGAGGCGATAAGTGTGTCTGTATCATCAAAAAAACAGCTAGTATTTTTACCAGAGTAACGCCCGAATTAAAAGAAGAAGCTTAAAAAAGTTCTCGATCAGCTACAAATTCCAATGTCAACCGCGTTAAGCATGTTTTTACAACAAGTGGTGAATCAACAGAGAATCCCATTTGAAATAAAACTACCGCAAAAACCAGTAGATTACGATTCCTTAACCAAAGAAGCCTTTGACCGCGAAATTCAAAAAGGCTTGGATGATTATGAAAAGGGTCATATTGTAAGTGCGGACAAAGTAAAACAAAAATATAGTTCTCAAGATCATCGGTAATTGCGCCGGTGCTTTTTTCATGCAAAATTCACAAAAGTAAAGTTAATCTTAAGACTATTAAAAGTTGGCTAAGTTTAAGGCGGACTTATTGAAAGTTTCAGCAAATCGGCGTATAAAGAATAAGAAATCAAAGAAGAGAGGGAAAGGCTTTGAAGAAAGTAGCGCCGATTGTAAAACCTATTGCCGTCTTAACTTTATCGGTATTAATTGCAACCACAACGGGAATTATCAATAGTGAAAGTTACCGTCAACCAAGTGTAAAAACACCAACGAGTACAACGACTACGAGTACAGTTGTTTCCACGCCAAAAACGAGTGCGACTAAAGAAGAAAAAACGCAAACAACGACTAGTTCGACGGAAAGTACCCCAACACAAAAGGACAAAACAACTGATAAAGAGCAGACGGTAACTAGTCAAGATACCGAGAGTCAAAATAACGCAACAGATGAGAAACAAAATCAAAATACCAATAATCCAAACACGAATCAAAACCTAGAAAAAACGGAAAATAGTCAAGAGAAGACCCAAGAATCGACAAATAGCACACAAGAAAATGCCCAAACAGACACGCAAGCAAATGCTAATGAAGCCAGTCAGTCCTAAGAGGTGAACGAAATTGACATTATTAATTGATTTAATTAGTTCTTTTCATAAATTTCTAGGTTATTTGGAAATCAGTCCCAAATATTTAAATCGTGCGTATACGATTCTTAGTATTTTTCCGACCTTGTATATTTTACGGATTATTTATGGCTTGTTTTTAAATCAACACTATCTGCAAATGCTCTTATATAGCTTAGTCTTTTTAGTTTTGGTTTATTTTATCGTATTGAATAGTTTTTATTATTTTCTGGATAAAAATTCTAAATACGATGTGACGCAACTTTTCGCCAAATATTTACCAGAGGATGCGCTGAATATACAAACGAGCAGCTCTAAGAAAAATAATGCTTTTGCCGGCGAATTAGACTTAATGCAAGTACCGATTCACTTTGGTAAAGATTATCAACTCCTAGTCAATCAAGTGGTTGAACAATGTATCCAAGCCAAACAATTGCCACTTGCTGAGGACTTTATCAAGCAGCAACAAGGTTATGCATTGGAAAAAAATACGCTCTTTCCATTTTATGATTTGGCCCAAGTCGGACAAAAAGAATATGTAGTACGCATCGGCTCGAGTTATCAACGTTTATTTGAAGTCGGAATGATTCGCCTAAACGAGGAGGAGGAATTGAAACCAGTGGGATTATTCTTATCTGGTGGCGATTTTTATATGAATGGTCAACTTTTCCACGAACCTTATCAATTAAAATTAATGGCCAAAGATCAAGCGCTCAAGGAAGTGCCGACGATTTCACGCCAAGCAAGACGCCATCATAGTCTATAATTGTGTAGTGGTTTTGTGTATAATGGTTTTGAGGTGAAAGTGATGTTCGAACATTTTTCAGAAATTGATTTACATATTGTCGAATTACCTGTAGAAGTTCAAGATGGCAAGCCTGTCTATCAAGGATTTATCCAAGAATTCCCCTATATGCAAGACATAGCCAACTCCAAGCGCGAACTCAATAAAGCCTTGATGGAGCAGTATTATGCTTATGTCGAGGAGCAACGTCAATTATATGCCCAAGATTTAGAAGAAGAACCGATGACTTCTTCGTTACTTAGCTATGAAGAATTGCTGAAATATTATGACGGCGAACAATTTGACGGCTTTGAGTGGTCTAATGAAACAAAATAATAAAAGGCTCATCTAGTTTCTATAGCTAGATGGGCCTATTTTTTTATTTCATTTTCTGCCAGATTTTGTAAAGTAATACGCACATCACGACTTGTAAAGCGATAGGAACGAGTCCAAATATAAAACTTAGCAACGGTATTAAATTAGTATACATCATCATTGTACTCACACCTTTCATTTTTCGCACTTATAACAACTATTTTCCTGCCTGACTTCCTCTACTAGCTTAAGTATAACATGTAAGCGATTTTTTCAAATGAGAATCACTTGGCTTGTCAAACAGTATAACTATTTTTCATAAAAATCAAGCAAAAATGATTGACGAAAAGGACAATGTTGCGTACACTAAACTTATAAGTTGATTACAAATGTAGACGAAATAGCTTGCAAGTTGTTTGCAAGCAAATATAGATTGTGAGGGATGTTTATGAGTCAGGCAACTTATCCAATTAAAGGCATGCACTGTGCTTCGTGTGCGCAAAATGTCGAACGCACGATTAAAGCCTTGCCGGGAGTAAAGAGGGCCAATGTGAATTTAGCCAGCGAAAAGCTAACCGTTGATTATGAACAAAACCAAGTCAATGTCGATGATATGGCGCAAGCGGTGAAGGGAATTGGTTTTGAACTAGTCAAACCAAGTGATACAGAAGTGTTTGGTATTCAAGGGATGAGCTGTGCATCTTGTGCGGCTAAAATTGAACAAGCGACCCGTAAATTACCCGGGGTTGCCAGTGCTAATGTGAACTTAGCTACTGAAAAATTAAATATTGAGTATAATCATCAAGAACTAACAGCCAATGAAATCATGCGAGCGGTCAAAGAAGCAGGCTATCAAGCGTTTATCTTAAAAAAAGACGATGAAGAAAAATTAGCGCAAGAAAAACAAGCAGCTATTAAACAAATGTGGCGTAGATTTGTTCTTTCGTTCGTCTTTACGGCACCTTTATTATATTTATCGATGGGACACATGGTTGGCTTGCCACTACCTGGTTTTCTTCATCCAAGTACCTCACCGATTGCTTTTGTGACGGCGCAGTTGGTTTTAACTTTGCCAGTGCTGTACTTTGGTCGTTCTTTTTACCTCAATGGTTTTAAGATGTTATTTAAGGGACATCCGAATATGGATTCTTTGGTCGCATTAGGAACGAGTGCCGCTTTTATCTATAGTTTAGTTGGTACATTTGCCGTGTATCAAGGTCAAGTGGAATTTGCCATGCATTTATATTATGAGTCGGCAGCGGTTATTTTGACGTTGATTACGCTTGGTAAAACGTTTGAAGCCATCAGTAAAGGCAAAACTTCGGAAGCTATCAAGGAATTATTAGCTTTAGCACCGAAAAAAGCAGTTGTATTGAAAGATGGTAAAGAAAAATTAGTCGATATCGCACAAGTGGCAGTAGGAGATGTCATTTTGGTCAAACCAGGAGAACGTATCCCAGTCGATGGCGTGATTACAGAAGGTCGAAGTACGGTGGATGAATCGATGTTGACCGGAGAAAGCATGCCTGTAGAAAAACAAGTGGGCGATACTGTTATTGGTGCTTCCATCAATAAGACAGGCAGCTTCCAATTTACAGCAACCAAAGTCGGTGAAGATACCACCCTTTCACAAATCGTTCAATTAGTCGAAGAAGCACAAGGCACCAAGGCACCGATTGCCAAATTAGCCGATCAAGTTTCAGCGATTTTTGTTCCCGTGGTGATGAGCTTGGCCATTTTAGCCGGGCTTGCTTGGTTGATTTTTGGTCACTCTGGTTTAGTGTTTGCTTTAACGATTATGATTTCCGTTTTAGTCATTGCATGTCCATGTGCATTAGGCTTAGCGACTCCTACAGCAATTATGGTCGGTACTGGAAAAGGCGCACAACTAGGAGTTCTCTTTAAAAATGGGGAAGCACTAGAAACCGCTCAAGAAATTCAAACCATTGTCCTTGATAAAACTGGCACGATTACAAAAGGTCAACCAGAAGTCCGCGCCATCCAAACTTTTGCCAATTTCACAACTGAAGAAATGCTTTATTTAGCAGCCAGTGTCGAAAAACGCTCAGAACATCCATTAGCTCAAGCCATTTTACAAGCAGCCAAAGAGGCACAAATTACTCTTGGACAAGCTTTTGAAGTGCATACCGTGACTGGTCAAGGGATTCAAGCCAAAGTCGATGAAAAACAAGTGCTATTAGGAAATGAAAAACTCATGCAAAGTTTTGATGTTGAAATTGAAGCAGTGCAAGCTCAAGTGGCTCAATTATCTAGCCAGGGCAATACGGTGATGTATGTCGCAAGTCAAGGAGAATTGATTGGACTTATTGCGGTGAGTGATCCGGTCAAAACAAGCAGTCCTCAAGCGATTCAAGACTTGCAAAAAATGGGCTTAGAAGTCGTGATGCTAACTGGTGATAATGAACAGACTGCCCAAGCAATTGCCAAACAAGCTGGCATTACGCAGGTGATTAGCCAAGTGTTACCAGATCAAAAGTCACAAGTGATTCAAGAATTACAAGCGCAAGGAAAAAAAGTGGCGATGGTTGGCGATGGCATTAATGACGCTCCAGCTTTAGCCCAAGCAAATGTTGGTATCGCAATAGGTACAGGTACGGATATTGCCATTGAGTCTGCCGATATCGTTTTGATGCGCGGAGATTTAAATGGTGTCGTTTCAGCCTTACGTTTGAGTAAAGCTACCATGCGCAATATCAAAGAAAACTTATTCTGGGCTTTTGCTTATAATGTTTTAGGCATCCCGGTGGCGATGGGCTTGTTACACTTATTTGGTGGCCCGTTGCTTAACCCGATGTTAGCAGGTGCGGCGATGAGTTTTAGTTCCGTCTCAGTATTATTAAATGCCCTACGTCTAAAAAGATTTAAAGGATAACAAAAAGTGAAGCAACATGTTTATTGTGTTGCTTCACTTTTTTTGCTTAACAGGCTGATAAGTTGGCTAAATACAGCTAGGCACAAAGAGAAGATGCCGATGCGGTAAATGATTAGCCCATAATCAAGCCAGAAAATCAGATTTTGCTTATCCCCATCGATACTGCGAAGTGGGGCATACACAAGTAAAAATGAACTAAGTGCGACTAACAAAAAGATAAAGGCAGCCACTTGACTGAGACGATGGATTTTACTCATAATAATCGTATAAACTCCTATGGTAACTGTTTTCTTCATTGTCGCAAAAGCTTA
This sequence comes from Enterococcus cecorum DSM 20682 = ATCC 43198, assembly GCF_000407565.1. GTDB lineage: Bacteria > Bacillota > Bacilli > Lactobacillales > Enterococcaceae > Enterococcus_E > Enterococcus_E cecorum. The sequence goes on along the minus strand of NZ_ASWI01000003.1, from coordinate 35,584 downwards.
GAAAAAATGCAAATGAAGACCTAAATTTTTATTTTATTTCTTAGATTTTCTTCTCAAAATAGTGTCTTACACGAGGAGCGACTTCCTCACCATATAATTTAATCGCGTGCATGGTATCTTCATGAGGAATCGAACCAACCGGCAGATGCAGCATAAAGCGCTCTAGTCCAAGGGTTTCCATGATACGAATGATTTTGTTCGCGACATGTTCAACATTACCGACAAACATCGCCCCTTCATCGGAAACAGCTTGTAGGTATTGTTCTTTCGTCATTTCTTGCCAATGTGGACGTTCCATAGCCAATTGATCGGTTAAAGTTTTCGTAGGATGGAAATATTGCTCGATGGCCTCCTCATGATTTTCCTTCACAAATCCCCAAGAATGTGCGGCGACTTTTAAGTTTTCAGCAGGATGATGGTAAGCTTTCCCCACGCGATGATAGTAATCAATTAATGGTTTAAAATGCATTGGATTGCCTCCGATAATCGCATAAACAATCGGTAAGCCTAGACTTGCGATACGTAATGTTGAATCTGGTGAGCCGCCTGTCGCTACCCATAATGGTAACTTCCCATTAACGGGACGCGGATAGACTCCCCGATGATCAACGGTTTGCGTGAAATCTCCTTTCCATGTCAGTATTTCACCTTTGTTCAATTCTAGCATCATGGCTAATTTTTCATTGAATAATTCCTCATAATCTTCTAAGTTATAACCAAATAATGGGAAAGATTCGATAAATGAGCCGCGACCAAGCATGATTTCTGCACGACCATTGGATAAAGCGTCCACTGTTGCAAAATTTTGAAATACGCGCACGGGATCGTTGGACGAAATGTTTGTGGTGGCGCTCGATAGCTTGATATGTTTCGTATTCACGGCACCTGCAGCTAGAATGATTTCAGGAGCAGAGACGGCAAAATCTTTGCGGTGATGTTCACCAACGGCATAAATGTCTAATCCGACTTGATCGGCAAGCTCGATTTCTTTAATCATATTGCGAATGCGTTGATCGTGGGATAATACTTCGCCGGTATGTTCAATAGGGGTTGTTTCACCAAAAGTAGAAATTCCTAATTCAATCATTTTATTTCCTCTTTTCTTTTCTTTTTCGTATAATCACTATAGAACATCAAAAAGCATTTGAGAAGTAGGCACTTTTTATTGCCCTAGTTACCAAAAAGATACTATTGGAAGGAATGGCCTATGAACGAAGAAACAATCGCAAATCCTAAAACGCTTAATGTGATGACTTGCCGTGTGGAAGATGGTTTGGAAGTCTTGAGCGGTAAGTGGAAATTGAAAATCCTGATGCAAATATTTAAAAATCCGACCGTACGTTTTTCGGTCCTACAACGAGCGATTCCTGGTATTACGCAGAAAATGTTGACGAAAAATTTGCGCGAATTAGAGGCAGAAGATTTAATTAAGCGTGTCGTTTACCCAACTGTTCCACCAAAAGTCGAGTATTGCTTGACGGAACATGGTAAAGAATTAGCGCCTATTTTGGACCAATTACATTATTTCGGTTTAAAACATCGCGCTTATCTGGAACAAAAAAATCGAGGATAAGAGAAAAGCCCGCTTTCATAGTGGGCTTTTTTGTTGCAAAAACGCATGACTCGAAATGAATGAGTCATGCGTTTTCATTATGAGGTCTTAAATTGTGTGATCAGACAGGAAAAAATTCAGAAGATTATCTTCCGTTGAGAAAGATATAGATGAGAGAACGAATTTTACAACGGGGATTTGTTCAATGCTATGGATTATTTTGTGGCAGATAATCTTTGCGTAAGATAGCATACATCGCAATATCAACAATTCCACAGTTATTTTTTCCTTTTTGTCGCAGAATTCCTTCAAATTGTAGTCCACATTTTTGCATTACTTTACCGGAATTTGGATTGTTCACGTCATGACTTGCTTCAATACGGTTTAACCAAGGGTAGTGTTCAAATAAGTAGGTAATCACTCGGCTGAATGCTTCTGACGTATATCCTTTATGCCACCAAGGGCGACCAATGGCATAACCAATCTCCATTGTGCCAATATTTTCATCATATTCAACCACGGTGATTGTGCCAATTAATGTATTTGTTTCTTTGACCACCAATCCCCAGTCCAGTATTTCTTTGTTTTGGTAGCGTTTTTCCCTAAATCGGAGTCGTTCTTTTACTTCATGCTCGTATTGATAAGCCGCCCAAGTGAGGTATTTTGTCACTTTAGCATCACTGGCCCAATTATGAAACATTTCCTGGGCGTCCTCAACACTGAGTGGGCGTAAGATTAATCGTTGGGTAGTTAGTATTGGGGTAATATATTCCATCAAAATCCTCCTTACCAAAACACACCCTATACCATAGCAATTAGATAAAGGGTGCGCAGTTAATCTGTAACAAATTAGATATATTTTTCTGTTAATTCCATGAAGGTTGCGATATCTTTTAGAACCATATCGATACCTGCTTGCCAGAAAGTTGCTTGGTGTAAGTCGGTATCTAGGTGTTTTTTCGCTAATTCTTCAGTCGTCATACTGGCTGTGTCACGAAGTAGCGCAATATATTGATCTTCAAAACCATCTGCATGTTGGCTAGCTTTGGCATAAATTCCTAAGCTGAATAAGTAACCAAATGTGTATGGGAAGTTATAAAATGGTACTTCATCGATAAAGAAGTGTAGTTTAGCTGCCCAGAAATGTGGGTGATAGCTGCCTAAACCATTGATATAAGCTTCTTTTTGTGCTTCGACCATTAAACGTGTAATTTCATCCGTTGCTACCAAGCCTTTTTGACGTGCTGCATAGAAGTTGCTTTCAAAGATGAAGCGTGCGTGAATGTTCATAAACATCGCAATTGCATTTTGTAATTTCACATCTAGCAAGTTGATTTTTTCTTCATCCGTTTTGGCTTCTTTTAAGGTTGCATCTGCCACGATTAATTCTGCAAAAGTACTTGCCGTTTCAGCAACGTTCATCGCATAGTCTTGGTTCAAAGTAGGTAAATCCCACATGACATGGCTGTGGAAAGCATGTCCTAATTCGTGCGCCAAGGTGGAAACTTCATTGACTGATTCACCATAAGTCATAAAGATACGAGATTCTTGTGACTTAGGTAGACTTGTACAATAGCCACCAGGACGTTTACCAGGGCGATCTTCTGCTTCAATCCAAGCTTTATCAAAGGCCATTTGTGCAAATTCAGACATTTTAGGTGAGAATTTCTTAAAGTTTTCCACGATGAAATCTGCGGCTTGATCAAAAGTATAGCGACGTTCTTCAAAATCACCTAAAACAATCGGTGCATCTTGGTCTTGCCAATCCATTTTATCCTTACCGAACAATTGTGCCTTACGTGTTAAGAAGTCGATAATTGGTTGTTTATTTTTTTGAATGGTTCCCCACATCATGTCTAGCGTTTCTTTATCCAAACGGTTGTATTCCAAAGGTTGTTTCAAGAAATCGTCGACACCGTGTAATTTGTAGTTGTTTAAACGAAAACCATCCAAGTGATTTAAAGTGTCCGCAAAAATATCTGCTTTTTCGCTCCATGCTTTTTCCCATTTTTCGAATAATTCTTGACGGACTGCTTTATCTTGGCTAGACATCATGGTGTTGAAGGCTTGACCAGCTGAAAGCATTTCGCCGTTAAATGGAATTTGGATACTTGCGACGATGGTATCATAGTGTTGACTCCAAGCACTTTGACCATCTAGTGCCAAGGTATTGATAATATTTTCAGATTGTTCATCTAATAATTCTTGGCCATCTCTGCGCATTTCAGATAGTCGGAAAGCAATTTGACTAAAGTGTGTCATTAAGTTTTGCCAATCTTCTTCACTGTAGCTAGCAAATTTCTTATTTAAAATTGTTGCGGCTAGTTGAAAAGCAGGAAGGTTGCTGTAAAGTTGGCCAGTTAACAATTTGGCTTGTTGGTCGTGAATGTTTGCAGAGTTTAAAGCTTCGATAAATGAGCCACATTCGGTAAAGCTTTTTTGAATTTCTTCGTGAACTGCTAAAATATCGGTCAATGCTTCTACTTGATTTTCAGTATTTGGTGTAAAAGCGTCGACTAATTGGTGGAATTCTTTTATTTTTGTGCTGATTTGTTGTAATTCTTGTTGCAAGCTTTCAGAACTACTTCCACCAGCAAAAATTGATTCTAAATCCCAGTTGATTGCATACTTCATTTCAGTCATCCTTTCAATTATGAAATCATTCTCATTATAATGTTATTTTCTTGAAAAAGCTAGGAAAAGGAAAATTATAAATTGGTTGGGTAAATTTTCGTCCAATTGGTTGTAGGGGAATCATCAAAAATCGGTATAATAAAAGAAAAGAAGTGAGGTGTATGGATGAAGCGATGTTTATTAACCATTGGCGGGCTAGATGTGCTCGGCGGTGGCGGTATTGGTACAGATATGAAAACGATGGAGCATTATGGTTTCTTTTCGTTGAGCGTGATTAGTCTAGTGGCTGGTATAGAGCAAGGAGAATTTGTTTTTCACGAAATGGATATTGCGACCTTTGAGATGCAACTGGCTACGATTGCGCAAAATTTTCAAAATCGATTGGCGGGCATTAAGATTGGACTGCTAGCAAATCCTGAACAAATAAAAGCAGTTTATCAATTTTGTCAGCCGTTTATTGGAAAAATTCCGATTGTCATTGATCCGGTGTTGGCTTTTAAGGAAACTCTTCAGCAAGCGAATCAAGACTATCTTGCTGCTTTACAACCCTTATTGGCAATTGCGACTATCCTTACGCCGAATTTGCCAGAAGCTTGTTTATTATTAGACGAAAAGATTCCCGATGACCTGGATAGCGTGCAGAATTTGGCCCAACGTTTGCAAGCGCGATTTCAGTGTGCGGTTTACTTGAAAGTTGGCGCGCGTTTGTCAGGCAATCAAGCGGTGGATTTTTTGGCTTTGGATGATGTGGTCCATGTTTTACAGGCACCCAAAATCAAGCAGGCGACAATCAATGGTGCGGGTTGCTGTTTATCCAGTGCGTTGTGTGGGGCATTGGCACAAAATCATTCACTTCTTGGAGCCAGTCAGGAAGCTAAAAAATATGTGTATCAGGCCATTCAATCAGGATTTTTTGTCACAGAGGAAAGTGGCAATGTTTGGCCGCAAATAAAAGGAAATTAGGTGAAGAAAATGAAAGTAAAAAGATTAGCACAATTGGCGATGATGACAGCTTTGACCGTCGCCTTATCAATGATGGTGATTATTCCAATACCTGCGACAAAAGGAATTGTGACATTGTGTGAAGTGGGTATTTATTTGAGTGCTTGTTTATTTGGTGGCACAGGTGGTTTGATTGTTGGTAGTTTAAGTGGCGGGCTCATTGACTTATTATCAGGATATCCACAGTGGATGATTTTTTCTTTTGTAATTCATGGACTTCAAGGATATATTGCCGGTCAACTCTTTCATAGTGGTCTACCCTTTGCCAAAGTTTGGAGCTTACTTTTAGCTAGTGTGTGGATGATTGTTGGTTATTTTTTTGCGACCAGTCTGCTTTATACATGGCCAGCAGGGATTGCCTCGATTCCAGGAAATATCGTTCAGACGGCATTTGGAATGGGTGTGACCTATTTAAGCTATGGAGCTATTTCGCGCAGTAAGAAAATGCTACATCTGGGGGTAAAGTAAATGATTGAAAAAGAACAATTAATCTGTGAGTTAACGACGATTACGCGAGAGGTTTTGGCTAAAGCACAGCTAAAAGCCGGAGATATTTTTGTCTTGGGTTGTTCCACGAGTGAAATTGCTGGTGGCGTGATTGGCAAAAATTCGAGTCAAGAGATTGGAGAATGGGTCGTTGAAACTTTACTTGCGATTTTGTCTGAGCAGCAAATTTTTCTAGCAGTCCAAGGGTGTGAACATTTAAATCGTGCCTTGGTTGTGGAAAGAGCCGCGCAAGAACGTTATAATCTAGAAGAAGTTGCCGTTGTCCCTCAGTTACATGCAGGTGGTGCTTGTAGTGTGGCTGCTTTTCGCTATTTTAACGAACCCGTCGAAGTGGAGCATCTCGTGGCCAAAGCAGGAATCGATTTAGGCGATACCTCAATTGGCATGCATATCAAACACGTCCAAGTACCGATTCGCCCAAGCATTCGCGAACTCGGTGGCGCACACGTAACTGCCCTTTATAGCCGACCAAAATACATCGGCGGCCCACGTGCAAAATATGAATAAAGGTTGTGAAGCGGCTTGTTCAGCCACGAGCGGATAAGGTTGTCCAGAACGTCGGGAAAGTCCGAAGAGTAAAGACTTTCCCAGACGGACTTGCTCAGCCACGAGCGGTTTGCCTAGTCCTCTCTACATTTAAAGCTGCCGACTATTCAAAAGTTGTCATTCGTGTTAAGCTAGAAAAAGAAAAGAAGTGGCATAGTACCTCTTCATAAAAAATGACAGAAGTAGAGGGCGAAGATGTTTAAACAATCTAGAAAAAATGGGAACTTTTATCTTATTATTACGTTAATCATGATGGCAATCTTATTTTACAGTTCATCGCAGACTTATGAGCAACAATCTCAAATATCCTTGCTGACCAAACTATTAAAAGACGAGCCGCTACGTGATTGGTTGAGTAAGATTTCTTTTGATTATGCCGGTTCAACCGTGAGTATTGCACATTCGGGTTATTTTCATTTTGTGGAATTTTTTATTCGCAAAGCTGCGCACTTTACCACTTACTTTATTTTAGGTGGGAGTTTATTTTTAGGATTAAGCGCCAAATTAAATTTAGCTTGGCTGTGTGCCCCGGTTAGTGTTTTTGCGGCTTTGGGTTATGCGGCCAGCGATGAGTTTCACCAAATGTTAACTGGTGGACGGACACCATTATTCCAAGATGTGATGCTAGATGGTGCTGGCGCTTTGTGTGCCGTAGTAATTGTATTGTTGTTTCGTGCATGGAAGAAAAGATAGCAAACTGTAAGACCTTATCTTTGAAGCAAAGTCAGAGATAAGGTCTTATTTTATAGTTCGATGATTTGGTCGCATCGTTCTTTTAAGGCAGTCTCAAGATGGTGTGTAATCATTTGTTCACAAAACTATCAAACTTCTGGATGAACCTTTCAACAAAATTCTTATAGGAACTTTGTCAGATAAGGTTAAGATAATAATGAAGAAATATTAGGAGTAGTCTATACAGTCTATTTCATTGTACAATAGTTAAGTAAAGATTATTTTGCTTATTATTGTGTCTAATTTAGTTTAAATCTGAAAATAATCTGATGTTATGGTGAATTCGTTGATTTCAAGGAGTCTTTATTTATGAAAAAAAGTGTTGACTGGCTGATTTTGTTGCTATATGCGTTTGTTCTTTATCAAGTATACCAGATTTGTTTTAAGGGAGGTCTTAGAAGTAGACTGCCTCTTTTACTGATTTGCTTGGGGATACTCATTGTATTTTTGCTTGTAAAGTTGATTCTAAGAGGCCTTGGAAACTGGCCTTCTTTTAGTCGGATTCGCCTGATTACTTTTCTAGCAATTACGCTGCTTTTTGGTGGCTTGATTACTTATACAGGGATTCCTGGGCAACTCTCCTGGAAAATTATGCAACTCTTAAATGAGAAGCAAGTCGAATTCGTCCATCGTAATCTTTATCAGGATGGTGTATATGGCTTGTTAAAGGATATCAGGAAAAAAATGAACGTACCAGACACATTGTATGTGCTGGATGATTTTTCTGTGCAGTTTAAAAAGAATGGCACCATAACAAAGGTGGATGGTTTTTTATACGGACGCGATACTTCGGGAAAGGTTCAGACTTTTTTGCTTTCCTACGATGAAGCACAATCTAAAAAGCTCATTATTCAGATGAATGGCAAGGCAAACACTACTTTTGATGAAGCTGCCTCATTTGCGCCCTTACTTCAAATGTTCAATCAGGTGGATATTCGGGCAACAATTTCTCCATTGACAGTTACAAATGATGCCGATGTATATGGCCTTCTTTACACTGGGAAACGCCAATTTACAACAGCAGAAGGTTTGGAATCCATAGACGAAAAAGGAAGAGAAGAACTCGCTAAACTCAACAATGGAGGAGCTGTCGAAGGTTTTGCCGTTTCCTTATTTATTCCACAGCGTGAAGATATTTTGCCATTACGCTTAATTATGAATCCAAAATATATCACTCCAGATACAATCGAGCAATCTCAAGAAAAGCAAATAATCAACCAATCACAGCAAAGCGAAACATGGACTACAGATTCACAGGATGGTAGTGTGTATTATTTTGTTCCTGAACAGAAATCTATTGGGTATCGCTTGAAAGTGGCAGATGCAGCAGCCGGATCTAGATACTATGTGCTAGAAAAAACAGAAGATAGCGGAACGCACTGGCAGACGATACATGAAAATCCGTTTGCTGGAGTAGCTGGTGTGGCAGAAGGGATCGAATTTTTTACGAGTGACTTTGGTTTTATCGGTGTGACAGGTGCTTCACAGACACATTCTCAAATATTTATGACCAAAGATGGCGGAAAAACATTTACAGAGGTGCTTCTTCCCTTTAATCAAGTGAAAGAAATGCCAGAAAAAGTAAAGACCTATGGATTGAAATTGGAGGATTTTCAATATCTTTCTATGCCATTTTATCAAGAGGGTAAACTGGTCATTCATGTATCTACAAGTGCCGGCGAGACAGAATACTTAAGCTTTTATTCTCAAGATGAGGGTGTTACATGGACTTTTGAAAATAAATGAAAAAAACAGGTCAGAATTCATGTCGTTTCTGGCCTGTTTGCTTATAATTTATTTTTCGCTGGTAAAGGTTGCTTCGAATACTTCGCCGATCAATTGTACTCTGATAAGATGATAGGTGTGGTTTGCTTGTGTAATCGTTTTAGGAATAGCTTTGAGGTCCGTGTATTTTTCGGTCCATTCGTCTTTTGCTTGCGTATAATCAGTTTCAGGAATGAAGGTGGCTTCTAGCTGATTCTCGTTTTTGAAATGAACGGATAATGATTGCCACGTTTGCTTTTCCTCTGTTAAGGTTTTAGAAATATCACTTAGACTTTGATACGTTTTGCTGATTGTTTGCGTGGTAGCCTGTTGCGTACTGGTTGTTGTCGAATTACTCAGGGCAGTACTTAAACTTGTCTTTTGGGTGCTTTCATGAGTTTCAGCAGATTTACTGGCAGTACTTTGGCAGCCTGTAAGTATAAAAAGTAAACCAATCGATACTAGGAATCTTAGAAATTGACGCATACCAATCACCCTTTGAATTGTCAGAATATTTATATAATTAATTGTAGCACGTCATGAAAAAAAGTAAATCAACATTGGTAGCGAATTCTAAAAAAAAGAGCCACTCCATTTTGAGTCGCTCTTTATACGATTATTTACTTTTTTTCTGTTAAGTCACTTAGCCAACGAGTCAAGAACTGACCCTTAAAACCAAGCGCACCCAAAACGAAGACAACAACGACAATTTTTAATACATCTAACAACATAAAATCGCCTCCATTTCTTACCCTTATTATATCATGAAAAGGGCGGCTAGGATAGTAATTTCACTACTAATTGGGCGAAATCAGAATCAGCATTAAAGGGTGGCAAATAGTAAAAATGTTGGCCGCCAGCTTGTAAAAAGTACGCCTTATTTTCTTCTTCAAGTTCTTCAATGGTTTCCAGACAGTCCACGACAAATCCCGGCGCTACGACTAAGAGATTTTTGATGCCTTGTGTCGGTAGTTCTTTCATCAGGGCATCAGTAGCCGGAGTGAGCCATTTTCCGGGACCAAATTTGGATTGGAAACTTTCAAAATACTGAATAGGACCGACTTTTGCCATGATTTCTTGCGTGGTGCTATGACATTCATCTGGATAGGTGTCCCCTTTTTGTACATAGCTTTCAGGTAAGCCATGGTAAGAAAACAAAATGGCATCTACCTGATGATGGGTCAGGAAGTTCTTGATTTTTTCGGCAAAGTACTGAATATAATCGGGATGATCATAATAAGAACGAATAAAGCGCGTAGTAACAATTTTATCGCTCCCTTTAAAATAATTCATCACGCTATCAAATACCGAACCGACCGTGGTACCAGAATATTGTGGATACATCGGTACAATCGTCAAGTCCGTCACCTCTTTGGCCAACATTGCATCTAGGGCGTCTTCAATACTTGGATCGCTATAACTCATAGCAAACCCGACCTCATAATTAGGTAAGAGTTGCGCTAAGTGTTCTTTTTGCGCTTGCGTATAATGAAGCAATGGAAAACCCTGGTCTGTATAAATTTGTTGATATAATTGTGCTGATTTTTTGGGACGCGTCTGTAAAATAATACCATTTAAAAGCGGCAACCAAAACCAACGCGGCATTTGAATCACTCGTGGATCGCTTAAAAATTTCTTTAAATACTTTTTTACATCTTTCACCTCAGGGCTTTTAGGGGTCCCAAGATTGATGATGAGTACACCTTTTTTCAAATTATTCACCTTTTCTACAATTGAATTACTGGACAGAATAAGTAAATTATAGCATAATTTTGTTATAAATAAAGGCGAGGTGTGCGATATGGCGGAAAAGAAACAACGTAAGCTAGTCTCTATGATTCTAAATATCCTGACAGTTATTTTATTAGTTGTGGGCTTGGTTTTAGTTTTTAATAAGCCGATTCAAAAATATTTACTCCATCAAAAAACCAACAGCTATCAGGTGACGAAATTAGATAAAAAACAAGTGAAAGCCAATGAAAAAGCTCGGGCAACTTTTGATTTTGATCAGGTCGAGCCGATTAGTTTAGAAGCGATTATGAAAAACCAAGTAAGCGCTAAGGATTTACCGGTGATTGGTGGGATTGCTATTCCAAGTGTGAAAGTGAATTTGCCGATATTTAAAGGACTAGCTAATGAAGTTTTGCTTTACGGAGCTGGGACGACAAGTGAGCAACAGAAGATGGGCGAGGGAAATTATGGCCTTGCTTCCCATCGAATGTTTGATGAAAGTTTGTTATTTACGCCGCTTGATCATGTGAAAGTGGGCGACAAAATTTATTTGACAGATTTATCTAAAATTTATGTCTACCAAGCGATTAATAATCAGCGCGTTTCTCCTGATCGGGTGGATTTACTAGATGTGGTGCCAGGGAAACGCTTGGTAACACTGGTGACTTGTGGTGAAATGAGTGGGGAAACCAGACGCGTCATTCAAGGTGAATTAAAAAAAATTGTCGATTTTGACCACGGAACTAAGGCGATGAAAGAAGCATTTGAAATGAATAGCAACCACTAAAAAAAGGATGTGCGGCAGCTTGGGCAGACATGAGAAAATTCGTACGTACCCACCGATGTGAAAATCAGTTAGTTTTAAAGACTTTCACAATCGTTTGGGCGAATTTTCAAAATGACTAGCTGCTAAACGTGGATTAAAAAAAGATTGACTTTTGATGAGAATTGAGTGATAATGAAGTCGTAAATACGAGCGCTAAGTTAGCTGCTCCAAAAAGAAAGGACTGTTGTGCATTGGCTACTTTTGCTAAAAACAAGATAGATGCGTTATTAAACATAGAGTTTTGCACCATCAAATTTAGCAATCGTAGTAGGAAAGCCCAATAGCTGCAGTCATCATCCTATATATTTGCATGCAAAGATACTTACTCTTGTTGTTTAATAACAAAAGTAAGTATCTTTTTTGCATTAAGGATGTGAAGCGACTCGGTCAGCCACGAGCGTATAAGTTTGTCCAGAACGTCGGGAAAGTCCGAGAAGTAAAGACTTTCCCAGACGAGCTGGCTTATACGCCGAAGTGGCTAGTCGCTGAACACAGATTTAGGTCGTGAAGCAGCTCGCTCAGACATGAAGAAATTCGTGTGCTTACCTTCCGTTGAGAAAATCGGATGAAAGGAGATTTTCTCAAACGGGAGGGCGAATTTCACAATGTATAGCTGCTGAACGCCGATATTAAGGATGTGAGCTGGGTTGATTAGCTCCAAGCAGCTAAGTTTTCCGGAATGTCGGGAAAATCCATCGAGTATTAAGATTTTCCAAGACAGGCCGGCTTAGATGCACCGGAGCTACCCAGCGAACACAGATTGCATTAAGGATGTGAAGCGACTCGATCAGCTCCAAGCAGCTTGGTTATAAAATGCATTCGTTTAGAAAATACACGAGGAGGGATGTTTATGTTGCAGTTTCAAAACTTAACCTTAATTCATCAAAAAGACCAATTTCGTTTGGTAGATGGCTTAACGGGCGTTGTTCATGCGGGGGATAAAGTCGCTATTATCGGCGAAGAAGGAACCGGTAAATCATCGTTACTTAAGTGGCTTTGTCGATGTCCTGAAGTCAATGATTATTTAGAAGCGCAAGGCAGTTATCAATGTACCTTTCAGCAAATTGGGTATTTGCCGCAATTTTTACCTAGCAAAGATGAACCATTAAGTGTTTATGATTTCTTATTTCATGATTTAGATGCCAATGAAATTGATTATTCCTATTTAGCAAAGTTGGCGAGCGATTTTCAATTGGATCAAGATTTTCTATATTCAAGCCAAAAGATGGGTACACTTTCTGGTGGTCAAAAAATAAAAATCCAGCTAATGAAAATTTTATTACTTCATCCGGATATATTATTATTAGATGAACCTTCGAATGATTTGGATTATGAAAGTATCCAGTGGTTAGAACACTTTATTCGAACGAGTGATTTAGCAATACTTTATATTTCGCATGATGTAGTGTTATTAAAAAATACCGCGACAAGTATTCTTCATCTGGAAAAAATTACGCATCAACAGCGTGCCGTCGTCCATTTTGTCAAAGAAGATTACCAAACCTATATTGAACAAAGAAAAAGTGCGGCAGATAAACAGTTGCAAATCGCTCTCAAGCAACGAAGCGAAGATAAAAAACGTAATGCTCAACTCCAGCAGGTCAAGCAAAAGGTCCAACATCAATTGCGAACCACTAAGTTGGATACGAAGGGGCGATTATTAGCGAAAAAAATGGCCAACTTAAAATCTCGTGAAAAACGGTTTGAAAAAGAGCGCGCTCAATTTGCCGAAATGCCGCAACAAGAAGAAGCAATTGGTTTAAAATGGCAGACTGTTCAAGCGGTACCTTCTAGCAAAACGCTCATTCACTTAGAAAATGATCAGCTAAAAATTGCAGATAAAATATTGGTTGAACCGCTTGATTTTATATTTTTTGGTCAAGAAAAAGTAGGTATCGTGGGTAATAACGGGATTGGTAAGAGCCTATTCTTACACAAAATCGCTGAAATGCTACAAAAGCGAACCGATATCCAAATGAAGTATATGCCACAAAATTATTTTGAAGAGTTGGATACTACACAAACGCCTGTCGCATATTTGTTGTCCCAAACCAAGCAAGATCAAGCAACGGTGATGACTTATCTAGGAAGTTTGCAGTTCTTTGTTCAAGAGATGCAGCGCCCTATAGCTTATCTATCTGGAGGTCAGAGGGCAAAATTGGTGATTTTAGGCCTACTTTTATCCCAAGCCAATGTATTATTGCTAGACGAACCAACGCGTAATTTATCGCCAACTTCCAACCAAGTCTTAACACAACAACTTCAGCAATATAACGGCGCCTTGCTGACGGTATCACATGATCGTTATTTTCTAGAGCAGGTTTGCGAGAAAATCTATCAACTTGATAAAACCGGCTTACAGCGTATCTTTTAAGCAAATATAAAATTTAAGCATATGTTAAAACTTTTTGGGGGAAAATGTGGTATGATAATTGATACAGAAAGTAAATAGGGGAAGAGTGTTTATATGTCACAAGTTTCAAATAGAAGAAAACGTCATAAAAAAAATAAAAATACCAAACTCATCCTTGGCTCCATTGCTGCTGTTGGGATTGTAGCAGTTGGCGGTTATGCACTGGGCAGCAATTATTATTCAAAACATTTTTTACCTAATACCCAGGTAGAAGCCGTTGAAATTAGCAATATGTCCTTAGAGCAAGCACAAAAAATCGTGGATGATCAACATAAAAATCAATCCTTCCAAATTAAGTTAGACAATCAAGTACTTAAAGAAATCAAGAAGTCTGACTTTGGGATGGAATCAAATTCAAAAGCGACTTTGGAATCTATCTTAAAGGCGCAAAATCCTTGGTCTTGGGGTAGATCATTCTTTTCAAGTAAGAAAGCCACTGTGAATAAAACAACTTTTAACCAAGAAGTGTTAACACAACAGTTAAATAGCTTAAAGACTGAGCTAGATCAAGTCAATCAAGGGCGTACGCAAACACAAGACGCCGGAATTGCCAGAGAGGCTTCAGGTTTTGTGATTACGCCAGAAGTTCAAGGAAATAATTTCAATGTAGACCAAGCGATGAAGGCCATTGAAAAAGGTTTAAAGAGTGGTCAGACATCTGTAAGTTTAAATGATTTTATTCAAAAACCAAGTGTAACTTCTAAAGATGCGCACTTACAAGAAGAATTAAATACAGTAAATAAAGTGATTCAAGTCCAATCAAATTATTCGATTAATGGCACCACTTTCCAAATTCCAACTGAACAGATTGCGGATTGGGTGACTTATGAAAATAAACAAGTAACGTTGAATCAAGAAAAAGTGCAAGCATATGTGCAACAGTTGGCAGATCAATACAATACTAGCACGAACCCAACAAGTTTTAATAGTACCAAACGTGGCACAGTGAGTGTACCTGCAGGAACGCTAAGTTGGAGTATTCAAGTGGCAGATGAAGCAGCCGCCCTTACTGAACAAATTTTAGCTGGGGAAAACTTCACACGCTCACCAATTACAAAAGGGAGTGCTAAAGCGAGTCAACCACTTGTAGGAAACACCTATATCGAAGTGGACTTAACGAATCAGCACATGTGGTACTACAAAGATGGCGCTGTAGTCATTGAAACGGATGTCGTCACAGGAAAACCAACGACCCCTACACCTAAGGGAGTCGACTACATCTGGAAGAAAGAACGTAATGCAACTTTACGTGGTACCAATGATGATGGTAGTAAATACGCAAGTCCAGTAAGTTACTGGATGCCGGTGGATTGGACTGGTGTAGGTATTCATGATTCTGATTGGCAACCGGCTTATGGGGGCGATTTATGGAAAACCCGTGGTTCTCATGGCTGTGTGAATACACCACCTAGTGTGATGGCACAACTATACAATGCGGTTGAAGTCGGTACACCAGTAGTGATTTTCTAAAATAATAATAGGCACCTACTTATGGTATTTGCTCCATAAGTAGGTGTTTTTTTGTTAGAAATATAAAAAACGCCTATCCTGAAGAATCAAGATAGACGTTTTTTTAACTTATCTATATTTAGTGCTATCTATATTTAGTGCTTATTCAGCATCTAATTTAGCAAATGCTTCATCAATGATTTCTTTTAATTGTTTAGCAGAAGCATGCATACGTTCACGTTCACCATCAGTTAATGGGATTTCGATTACTTGTTTGATACCTTTTGCGTTGATAACAGCAGGGGCACCTATGAAGATATCTTCTAAGCCATATTCGCCGTCCATGTAAACAGATAATGGTAATACCGCATTTTCATCATCTAAGATAGCTTTAGTGATACGAGCTAAGGCAACAGCGATACCGTAGAAAGTAGCACCTTTTTTCTCAATGATTGTGTAAGCAGCATCACGAACGCTGAAGAATAAGTCAACGATTTCTTCTTCGTTGATGTCAGGATGGCTTTTAACCCAATCGTAAATTTGTAAACCAGCAACGTTTGCATGAGACCATACTGGGAATTCTGAATCTCCGTGTTCACCTAAGATATAAGCGTGAACGTTACGGGCATCAACACCTACTAATTCAGCAAGTGCTTGACGGAAACGAGCTGAGTCTAATGAAGTACCTGAACCGATAACACGTTCTCTTGGGAAACCTGAGAATTTCCATGTTGAGTAAGTTAAGATATCTACTGGGTTAGCAGCGATTAAGAAAATACCGTCGAAACCTGAGTTAACGATTGATGTTACGACTTCACGGTTGATTTTTAAGTTTTTGTGCACTAAGTCTAAACGAGTTTCACCTGGTTTTTGAGGGGCACCCGCAGTGATGACTACAAGATCAGCATCATGTGCATCTTCATAAGTTGCTGAATAGATTGTTTTTGGAGAAGTGAAAGCTAAAGCGTGAGATAAGTCAATGGCATCTCCTTCAGTTTTTGCT
This sequence comes from Enterococcus cecorum DSM 20682 = ATCC 43198, assembly GCF_000407565.1. GTDB lineage: Bacteria > Bacillota > Bacilli > Lactobacillales > Enterococcaceae > Enterococcus_E > Enterococcus_E cecorum. The sequence continues at coordinate 19,425 of NZ_ASWI01000003.1, read as the reverse complement.
TTGTTAATATCAACAATCCCAACTTCTTGAGCAATATTTTGAGTAACTAACGCAAATGCATAACTAGAACCTACAGCACCGTCTCCAACTAGAATAACTTTTTGATGTTTCTTTTCGTTTGACATCTTGTGTACCAATCCTTCCAAAGATTTTTATTTCTATGTATATGCTACCATTTTCACGAAGGTTTGTCATTACTTTTTTCAAAAAATGTAACAGAATTTCGAACTGTTTTTATGCAAATGTTTTCTTTGGCTTTAAATCGGCTTTGTTCAATTGTGAAAATGTACACTAAAATGAGAAAAATTCTCATTCTTCGTTTGTTGCTTCACGAACAAGAAGGAAAAGGAGATAAAAAAGGTCGTTTCTTGATTTTTATGTGTTTGAAAGTAAGGTTCAAGATTGTTTGTTGCGATAGATGAAAAGGATAGAGAATGATATTTTGCTAGCATATAATGAAAAAACACTCTTTTCATTTTTATGTTTTCATTTTCATAGAGTGGTACAGATGAGAAAATTCAGTTTTGGTGTTTTTCGTAAATGATTTTCATAAAAAATAGAAAACAAAAATCACGAAATATTCGCTATCATTAGGAAGTATGATATACTAAAAAGGCAAACTATTGATTTTTTTGATAATTAATAGTAGGATAATGAAGATTTTTTGTTAGTTTGAAAGGAAAATATTCATGAAAATGATTGTAGGCCTGGGAAATCCGGGAACAAAATATGAAAAAACCAAGCATAATGTCGGCTTTATGGTTATTGATGAATTGGCGAAAAAACATCAGGTAACCTTTAAAAAGAATGCCTTCCAAGCGTTGGTCGGCGAGTATTTTGAAAATGGGGAAAAGATTCTACTCGTGAAGCCGCAAACCTTTATGAATGAGTCAGGAAAAGCAGTTGGACCGTTGATGACTTATTTCAATATTTATCCAGAAGAGTTAGTGATTGTTTATGATGATTTAGATTTGACACTAGGGAAGATTCGTCTGCGTCAAAAAGGAAGCGCCGGGGGTCATAATGGGGTCAAAAGTGTGATTTCACATCTGAATAGTCAAGTTTTTAACCGCATCAAAGTCGGAATTGCTCGGCCAAAACAAAATCAGACGGTCATTCACCATGTATTGACCAATTTTGATAAGGATGAACAGCCTGTTATCAACCAAGCGATGGATAAAACAGTCGAAGCTCTGGAATATTTTATCCAGACCAATGATTTTATGAAAACCATGAATCAATTTAATTAATCATCAGCCATTTTTACTGATAAAAAAGTAAAAGTGGCTAAGTCTGTTTCAAAAATAATATGAAGGAAGGATTTTAATGAGTTTAGCAAGAATCGTCGGAAAAGATCCGGCCATTGCGTCTTGGCAAGCAGGATTACAAGAAAGCTTATCGCGTCAACTGGTCTTAGGGTTAGCAGGTTCGGCCAAGACTTTAGCTTTAATCGATACATTTCAACAGCTAAAAAAATCAATTGTGATCATCTGTCCTAACTTGTTTTATGCCAACCAGTTAGCCGATGATTTACGTACGCAGATAGATGAAGTGTTTGTTTTCCCAGTGGATGAAGTATTATCTGCGGAGATGGCTTTTGCGTCCCCTGAAGCGAAAAGTCAGCGTGTCGCTACGTTAAATGCGATTAGCTCAGGGCAAAAAGGAATTTATATTTTGCCGGTTGCAAGTTTAAGAAAAGCTTTGCCAGCAAAAAGTACTTGGCAAGATAGTCATCTCGCTTTAAAAATCGGGGCAACCTTGGATTTAGAAGCTATCACGCAAAAATTAACTTTAATGGGCTATACAAGAGAGCAAATGTTAGCCAAACCGGGTGAATTTAGTATTCGTGGCAGCATTATTGATATTTATCCGCTTGACCAGACATATCCATGCCGTATCGAATTATTTGATGATGAGATTGATTCTTTACGTTTATTTGATGTAGAAACCCAACGTTCGATTGAAAAGATTGAGGAAGTCTTGATTTCGCCGACGAGTGAGTATGTATTTCTTCCGCAAGATTTTATCCGCGGAATTGAAAAAGTAGAGAAGTTATTACAAAAGCGTTTGGCCGTAACCAAGCATGAAGAAGATCAAGTGCGTTTAACCGAGTATTTCCAAGAGTTGATGGAACGCTGGCGCCATTTGGAAGCCACTGATGTCGTGCATTACTATGTCGATTTACTTTACGAAAAGCAAGTCACGATTTTAGATTACTTTAGCGATGATCATTATTTTATCGTGGATGACTATGCCCGTGTAATGGAATCAGCCCGTCAGTTAGAGCAAGAAACGATGGAATGGGTAGCCCAAAAATTAGAAGAAATGCGCATTTTTTCAAGCCAAGAATTTTTCAGAGAGATTCAACCCCTCTTAACCAAACACAAGGCGCCAACTACCTTTTTCTCCCTTTTTCAAAAAGGAATGGGGAATTTGCGCTTCAAGGCGATTTGTCAGGTACAATACCGTCCGATGCAGCAATTCTTTGGACAAATGGGCTTGTTGAAGGCAGAAGTAGACCGCTTTGAACGCCAACAACAAACCGTTCTTTTTTTAGTCAGCAGCACGACCCAACAAGAAAAGCTGATGCAAGCCTTTAAAGAGCACGAAATTTATGCGGTAGAAACCACACCAGAGAAGATTTTTACTAACCGTAGTCAGATTATTGTTTCTGAATTACAAGCTGGTTTTGAGTTGCCAGAGAGTCATTTGGTTGTAATTAGCGAGCGTGAAATCTTCCAAAAAGTCGCGAAAAAACGAGCACGCCGTCAAAATATTACCAATGCTGAACGCTTAAAGAGCTATAATGAATTAAAAGTGGGCGATTATGTCGTTCATGCCAATCACGGTATCGGGAAGTATCTAGGGTTGCAGACTTTGGAAGTAGATGGCGTTCACCAAGATTACATGACGATTCAGTACCAAAATGATGATAAATTGTTTATCCCGGTGACGCAGCTGAACTTAATTCAAAAATACGTCGCTTCAGAATCTAAGCAACCTAAGATCAACAAATTAGGTGGCAGCGAATGGACAAAGACGAAGCGTAAAGTAGCCAAAAAGATTGAAGACATTGCCGATGATTTAATTGAACTATATGCCAAACGAGAAGCACAAAAAGGTTATGCGTACCTACCAGATGATGGCTATCAACGAGAATTTGAAGATGCTTTTGCTTATTCAGAGACACCAGACCAGTTGAAGAGTGCCGCTGAAATCAAAAAAGATATGGAAAAAGCTAAACCAATGGATCGCTTGTTGGTAGGTGATGTCGGTTTTGGTAAGACAGAAGTAGCCTTGCGTGCAGCCTTTAAAGCAATTAAAGAAAGTAAGCAGGTCGCCTTCTTAGTGCCTACTACGATTTTGGCACAGCAACACTACGAGACGATTTTGGAACGTTTTGAAGGATTTCCAGTAAATGTTGGCTTGCTGAGTCGTTTTAGAACCAAAAAGCAACAAAACGAAACCATCGAACAGCTTAAACATGGACAAATTGACATTATCGTTGGCACCCATCGTTTGCTTTCTAAAGACGTGACTTTTAGTGATTTAGGTCTGATAGTCATTGATGAGGAACAACGCTTTGGAGTCCGTCATAAAGAACGCTTGAAACAATTGCGTACCCAAGTGGATGTATTAACCTTAACTGCAACTCCTATTCCGCGAACTTTGCATATGTCGATGTTAGGGGTGCGTGATTTATCAGTGATTGAGACGCCACCTGCCAATCGCTATCCTATTCAAACTTATGTGATGGAGTATAATGCCGGGGCGATTCGTGAAGGCATTATGCGTGAGATGGCTCGAGGTGGACAGGTCTTTTATCTATATAATCGGGTGGAGAGTATCGAAAGCAAAGTAGCAGAACTCCAAGCTTTAGTTCCTGATGCTCGGATTGCCTTTGCGCATGGACAGATGACAGAAGTTCAGCTAGAAAATACGCTATTTGACTTTATTGAAGGGCAATACGATATTTTGGTCACGACGACGATTATTGAAACTGGGGTCGATATTCCAAATGCTAATACGTTATTTGTCGAAAATGCGGATTATATGGGGCTTTCTACCTTGTATCAATTGCGTGGTCGAGTGGGCCGTAGTAATCGTGTAGCTTATGCGTACTTTATGTATGAGCAGCAAAAAATCTTAAATGAAGTCAGCGAAAAACGACTCCAAGCAATCAAGGACTTCACTGAATTAGGTTCTGGCTTTAAGATTGCGATGCGTGACTTATCGATTCGTGGTGCAGGAAATCTCTTAGGGGCGCAACAACACGGCTTTATCGATTCGGTCGGTTTTGATATGTATTCGCAAATGCTAGCTGAAGCGGTCAATCGCAAGCAAGGGAAAAATACCCAATTGGAAAAAACGATGGTCGAAATTGATTTGGGCTTGGATGCGTACTTACCAACGAGCTATATTGAAGATGAACGGCAAAAAATCGAGATTTATAAACGGATTCGCGAGTTGGATAGTCAAGAGGCACTGGACGAGTTACAAGATGATTTACTCGATCGCTTTGGAGAGTATCCAGATGAAGTCGCGCATTTATTAGCAGTCGGTGAGTTAAAAATGAATGCAGAACGTTCTTTAGTAGAAGCTGTGAAAAAACAAGGCCTAGCTGTCAAAATTACCTTGAGCAAAGTCGGTACCCAGCAATATGTGGTGCAAGATTTGTTTAAAGCATTAACGGCTACCAAATTAAAAGCAAATATGAACCAAGCCAAAGATAAGATGGAAATCACTTTAAGCTTGACACCAAAAATGCCGGCGATGGTCTGGCTGATGGAATTAAATCAATTTATGCAAGCTTTACGTGACATAAAATACGAAAAACAAGTCGCACAAAAACAAACAGATGTGCAGAATTGAGGAGCCAATGTCCGATAAAAGTATGAAACAATTACTCAAAGGGGCGTTTATATTAACATTTGCGGCCTTTTTATCAAAAATATTAAGTGCAGTTTATCGTGTTCCTTTCCAAAACTTTGTGGGTGATTTGGGCTTTTATGCCTATCAGCAAGCTTATCCCTTTTACGGAGTAGCAATGACTTTGGCGTTAACAGGTTTTCCGCAATTCTTATCCAGGTTTTTAGCGGAAAGTTCAAATGATTTAGAAAAACAGAAAAAAGCTGCGAAAATCTTTCCGTTATTGGTGATTTTATCTTTTATGATGGCGATTGGTTTGCTGTTACTTAGCCCGGTGCTTGCCAAGTGGATGGGAAATGAACAGTTAACCGGTGTATTGATGGTGAGTGCTTGTACCTTTTTCTTAGTACCGTTGCTTTCTATTTATCGTGGCGCTTATCAGAGTGAATTGGCGATGCTAGCTAGTGGGGTCTCTCAGGTTTATGAGCAGCTGATTCGCGTACTCATCATCATTTTGGCAGCTTTGGGCTTTTCTCACGGATATTTTGATGTCTATCAGACGGCACAATGGGCGATGACAGGCTCAGTGGTTGGTGGGATAATAGCTTTATGCATTTTAAAGAAATATCAAAAGCAACAGTTATCTTGGCTATACTTTGCTTGGCCGACTGTGGCACAAATCAAAGAACTTTTCCGAACCGAACGCTATCTGTTATCACGCTTATTAATTGAAGGTGGCTTACTTACGCTTTATACCGGACTATTGATTGTCTTTCAGTTGGTGGATAGCTTTACAGTTGCCAACGGGTTGCATCAGGCGGGACTTTCCATGCTGGATGCGCAAAATTTAAAAGGCATTTACGATCGCGGGCAACCTTTCGTACAATTAGGATTAGTCGTTTCGACAGCTTTGTCAGCGAGTTTTCTTCCTAATCTGACCCGTTATCAGATGCAAGAGAAGGAATTTTCTCACCTACGTTCTAGCAAGATGTATTTGCGGTTGATTGCTACCTTGGCGAGTGCGGCTACAGTGGGGCTGATTTTAATCTTACCTTTAATGAATAAAGCCTTGTTTAGAGATGCGTTAGGAAGTAGCGCTTTAAGTATTTTTGCCATTGCGATTTTTATGATGTCGATGATTCAGAGTTATCAGGCCATTGAACAAAGCAAAAATCATTTTCGCCTGGCTTTTTATGCTGTTGTAGGTGCGATTGTGCTAAAAATGATTTTATCTTATCCGCTCACCATTTTCTTTTCAATTAATGGTGCGACTCTTTCCACTATTCTTGCTTTGGGATATGCTTTAGGCTATTTCATGCTAAAGACGAGTCGCGCAGTGAATGGATTTTGGAAAGAAGATAAATTTGTGCTAAAATTAGGTGTGTGTTTATTAGTGATGAGTGTAGGATTAGTAGGCTATTTACAGCTTTTACCGACTGACTTATCACGGTTGGCTTCATTAGCGGTATGTATTCTCGGTGTGATAATTGGTGCGACATTATTTTTAGTAACAGCCGTAAAAGTCCGTTTGTTGACGATTCGCGAGTGGCTTTTATTACCAAAAGGAAAACAAATTTTAGTATTGATGCGAGGGAAAAAATGAGATTAGATAAATTTTTAAAAGTATCCAGAATTATTAAACGTCGCTCTGTTGCCAAGGAAGTAGCAGATAAAGGACGGATTCAAATTAATGGCAAATTAGCCAAATCAAGCAGCACGTTGAAAGTAGGCGATGTATTGCAAATTCAATTTGGCAATAAAACGCTCGAAGTGAAAGTGCTCGCCTTGCAAGATTCTACAAAAAAAGAAGATGCAAGTAAAATGTATGAAATTCTTTCTGAAAAAAGGATAGAAGCTTAAAAGAAAATGGTCTTTCTCTAAAAAACAGAGGAAGGCTATTTTTTTTGTCTGACTTTCAAAATAGCTATCTAGACATTGTTTTTAGATATTGGTATAATTGACAAGTATGAAAGAATCAATAGGAGGCAAGGGTGTTGAAAAAGGCAAAAAAAGATAATGTACATATGTTGGATAATGATGCAACCAAACAATTTCATGCAAGCACTAACTATACACAGCGACAGTTAATCTTTCGCAGACGTCGTTTAACCCTCCTGTTCACGATTGCCTTTATTTTGTTTGCTAGTGCAGGTGTGGTGCTTTTCAAAGATCAAATGCGTTTGCGTGAATTAAAGACTTACGCACAAGAAACAAAGGAAAAGAATAAAACGACGAAGGAAGAAAAGGCTGCTCTAGAAAAAGAAGTGGCGCAATTAAAAGACGATGACTATGTGGGTAAGCTTGCAAGAAGTCGTTATTTTTATACAAAAGAAGGAGAGCTAGTTTATGTGTTGCCGGAGACTAGCGATTCAAATGATTAAGGATCCATCGTGCAAGTCACGTTGAATTATATACAAGGGTTATATTAGGAGGAACTATTTTTTTATGTCAATCGAAGTTGGAGCAAAACTACCAGGAAAAGTATCAGGAATTACCAATTTTGGTGCTTTTGTAGATTTGGGAAAGGGAAAAACCGGCCTAGTGCATATTAGTGAAGTTTCAAATGGTTTCGTCAAAGACATTAATGAAGTACTCAAAGTTGGCGATGAAGTGACTGTTTTGGTAACTGCTATAGGCGAAGATGGGAAGATTGGTTTATCCATTCGTAAAGCAATTGACAAGCCAAAAGAAGAAAAGAAGGAACATTCACACAAAAAACCATTTAACAAAAATCATAATGGCCGCAAAGAAAATGCACCTAAGCAAGACTTCGATGCGCTGATGAGTTCATTCTTAAAGGATAGCGATGATCGCCTAGCTTCTTTACGCCGCAATACAGAAGGCAAACGCGGTGGACGTGGCGGACGTCGTAGCTAATTCAAATTATTATTTCTAAGCATCAGTTAAGTACTCATTATTCCATACGAGACTTAATTGATGCTCGTTTTATTATAAGGATGTGAGCCAGGTCGATCAGCTCCAAGTAGCTAAGTTTTCCGGAATGTCTGGAAAATCCATCGTGTTTTAAGATTTTCCCAGACAGGCCGGCTTAGATACACAGGAGCTACCCGGCGAACACAGATTGTATAAGGTCGTGAAGTAGCTCGGAAAGCCTCGAAGAAATTTATGTGCTTACCTACCGCTGAGAAAATCGGATGAAAGGAGATTTTCTCAAGCGGGAGGGCGAATGTCACAATGTCTAGCTGCTGAACGCCGATTAAAAGGATGTGAGGCGGGTCGGTCAGCTCCAAGCAGCTAGGGTCTGTCCGGAGCGTCGGAAAAGTCCGAGTGATGTCGCCAAATAAAGAAAGGGGTGTGCTATGGATTTAGCTAAACAATTCTATCAACATTGTCAAAAAAATGCTTTTTTCCAGCCGACTGATTATTTGTTGATTGCTGTATCTGGCGGTGTGGATTCGATGGTCTTGCTCGATTTGATGCAGCGATGTTTTGCAAAAATCCCAATGGCCGTGGTGCATTTTAACCATCAACTAAGAGAAAGTGCAGCGATAGAACAAGCCTTTATAAAAGAATATTGCCAAACACACCAATTACCTTTCTTTACAGCAAATTGGCAAGAAAAAGCGACCACAAATCTTGAAGCGCAGGCAAGAAAAGCGAGATATCGTTATTTTGCCCAAGTGATGAAAGCACAAGGATTTACCTGTCTATTAACGGCCCACCATGGCGATGACCAACTGGAAACCATGCTGATGAAGTTAGTCAAGTACGGTAATTTTCAAAATCTGGCTGGTATGAAAGCCAAAAGTGTGCTTCCTGAGACTACCTTGCCATTGTGCCGTCCTTTACTATTTACGGATAAAAAGACACTTTATGATTATGCGCACGAAAAGCAATTAACCTATTTTGAAGATGAAACCAATCAAAGTCTTGCCTATGCGCGTAATCGTATGCGTCATCAGGTACTGCCAGTGCTAAAAGGCGAAAATCCACAAGCGTTAAATCAAGTGGCACGTTTGAGTGAGCAGTTGTACTGTTTACAGGAAATCTTGGAAGAAATGCAAGATACATGGTATGATACACTTGTCAGACAAAGGTACGATACTTATCAGATTTTGCTTGAACCCTTTTTTCAACTTACACCGGCGAAACGCTATTTTGCTTTACAGGGGATTTTTCATCGCTTATCACTTAAAGCGCAGATTCCCTTAAAAGAAGCCCATGTAGCGCAAGTGTTAGACCTACTTGCCGATGAGCGAACGGCTTTTGTACTCTCGGTAGAAAATCATTGGCAAATTCAAGCCAGCCAAGACAAGCTAATCATTACGCGTCAAAAAGAAAAAGTGACGAGTCAAGATTTTTGCTACACGCTCAAAGTGGGCGAGTCAATCATGATTGATGCACATCGCTGGGTGGGGCTATTTGTCGCAGGCGAGGAAAAAATTCCCAAAAAAGTCAAACATTTCTCAGAATTTCGCCATGAATTTTTGGCAGAATTAAATCCGGTTTTAACGTTACGCCCGAGAAAACCTGGGGATAAAATCGCATTAAGTACAAGTTTAACAAAAAAGGTTCGGCGGTATTTTATTGACGAAAAGATACCGACAGCACAAAGAATGCAGGCAATTGTGGTCTTAGATGCGTCAAAAAATATCATGAGTTTGCTTCCTTTTGTGAATTCTTATTTGAGTATTGATGCTAAAACTGATAAAATACGTTACATACTGGTCTATCGATACATAGAGTAGCATTTAAGGAGGATAAGGTCATGTTGATGAATGACATTGAAAAAGTATTGATTACAAAAGAGCAAATCGCCGCTCGTTGTGAAGAACTAGGTAAGGAATTACAAGAAAAATTTGCAGGAAAAAATCCTTTAGTCGTAGGTGTCTTAAAAGGGGCTGTTCCTTTTATGGCTGATATTATTCGTGCGATGGATAGCCATGTGGAAATCGACTTTATGGATGTTTCAAGTTACGGAAATGCCTTAGTGTCATCTGGTGAGGTCAAAATTGTGAAAGATCTTGATACCAATGTAGAAGGCCGTGACATGTTAATCGTGGAAGATATTATTGATAGCGGTCGTACTTTGGCTTATTTAGTAGACCTATTCAAATATCGTAAAGCAAATTCGATTACCATTGTGACCCTTTTAGACAAACCAGAAGGACGCGCGGTGGATATCGAAGCTGATTATGTTGGCTTTGATGTGCCGAATGAATTTGTGGTCGGCTATGGTTTAGATTACTGCGAACGTTATCGTAACCTACCTTATGTTGGGGTATTAAAACCTGAAATTTATCAAACAAATGAGTAAAAAAATATTGATACTTATGTTAAAATATATAGGTCAATAAAAGACAAATAAGGGCAAGGAGGAGCTCGATGAACAGGAAAAATAATAATGGTATGTTAAAAAATACCTTATATTACATCCTTGTGCTTCTTGCAATGGCGGGGATTTTAATCTTCTTTGTCGGCAATGGTAGCAGTCAGTCACCATCGATTGACTACTCGAAATTTACTGAGCAATTAGAAGACGGTAAAATCAAGTCATTTTCCGTACAACCGGCAAATGGCGTCTACAAAATTAGCGGGAAATACAAAGATGAACAAACAGTAAGTAATAACAGTGGACTTTCGATTCTAGGTTCAACTAGCACGAAGTCAACGAGTTTTACAACGATTGTCTTGCCAAATGATTCCACATTAAGTGAAATTACATCTTTGGCAGCAACACATAATGTAGATACAACCATTAAGGAAGAATCCAGCAGTGGTGTTTGGATTTCATTTTTAATTAGCATGGTGCCGTTTGTCATCATGATTTTCTTCTTCTACATGATTATGGGTCAACAAGCCGGTGGTGGCGGTGGTGGCCGTGGCGTGATGAACTTTGGTAAATCAAAAGCCAAAGAAGCCGATAAAAAAGCCAACCGCGTGCGTTTCTCTGACGTAGCTGGGGCTGAAGAAGAAAAACAAGAATTAGTCGAAGTGGTGGAATTCTTAAAAGATCCACGTCGCTTCTCAGCATTAGGTGCACGTATTCCAGCTGGGGTGTTACTAGAAGGACCCCCAGGAACCGGTAAAACTTTATTAGCTAAAGCAGTTGCCGGTGAAGCAGGCGTACCATTTTACTCTATCTCTGGTTCAGACTTTGTAGAAATGTTTGTCGGGGTCGGAGCAAGTCGTGTACGTGATTTATTTGATACTGCGAAGAAAAACTCACCAGCCATTATCTTTATCGATGAAATTGATGCGGTGGGTCGTCAACGTGGTGCTGGTATGGGTGGCGGACATGATGAACGTGAACAAACCCTTAACCAATTGCTTGTTGAAATGGATGGTTTCAGTGGAAATGAAGGCGTAATCGTCATTGCTGCTACCAACCGTTCAGACGTCTTGGATCCAGCGTTATTGCGTCCAGGCCGTTTTGACCGTCAAATTTTAGTCGGTCGTCCCGATGTCAAAGGTCGTGAAGCTATTTTACGCGTCCATGCGAAAAATAAACCATTGGCTGATGATGTCGACTTGAAAGTAATCGCCCAACAAACACCAGGATTTGCCGGGGCTGATTTAGAAAACGTCTTAAACGAAGCGGCTTTAGTGGCTGCCCGTCGGAATAAAACGAAAATTGATGCTTCAGATATTGATGAAGCTGAAGACCGCGTGATTGCTGGTCCTGCTAAGAAAGACCGCGTGATTAGTAAACGTGAACGCGAAATGGTGGCCTATCACGAAGCCGGACATACCATCGTTGGTTTAGTGCTTTCTCGTGCGCGTGTTGTACACAAGGTAACGATTATCCCTCGTGGACGCGCCGGTGGTTACATGATTGCTTTACCAAAAGAAGATCAAATGTTGTTAACCAAAGACGATATGTTCGAACAAATTGTTGGTCTATTAGGTGGACGTACAGCTGAAGAAATTATCTTTGGTGTTCAATCTACCGGGGCTTCCAATGACTTTGAACAAGCCACAGCCTTAGCGCGCAGCATGGTGACTGAATATGGTATGAGTGACAAGCTTGGACCTGTGCAATACGAAGGTAATCATCAAGTCTTTATCGGTCGTGATTATGGTCAAACTAAAGCTTATTCTGAACAAATTGCTTATGAAATTGACCAAGAAGTTCGCCGTATCTTGATGGAAGCTCATGATAAAGCACGCGAAATCATCGAAACGCATCGTGACAAACATAAATTAATTGCTGAAAAATTATTAGAGTTTGAAACATTAGATGCTAAGGCAATCAAGTCCTTGTTTGAAACAGGGAAAATGCCTGCACAAGATGAATCTGAATTTCCAAGTGAAAAAGCGCAAAGTTATGAAGAAGCAAAACGTGCCCTAGAAGAACGTGATGCGAAAAAACAAGCGCAAGCGGATGATGAATTAACAATCACACCAGATGATACAACTGAAGAATAAGAAAAAAGCGGCCGGTTCAAGTAATCGGTCGCTTTTTAGAATTATGGGAGGTTATTATGCAAATTAGAAAAGAAGAATTACCAGACTACGACACAGTCTATCATGTCGTCCAGCAAGCCTTTGAGCAGGCAGAACACGCAGACGGCAATGAAGCGGATTTGGTCACTGCCTTAAGAAAAGGTTCAGCTTTCATTCCCGAACTTTCGCTAGTTGCTGAGATAGAGCAATTAGATGTGGAGTAGATAATAGCGAGTCGGTGTACGATAATAGAGAGATTTTATTTCTTTAAGATATGTGTTGCTATATGCGATACAAATCCTTATAATTAAGTTAAAGGAAGGTGAGTATTATGGCAGTAATGAAAACAGCAAATGTTAATGTAAGAATACAAGAAAATATTAAAGAACAAGCAGAACAGATACTGGATACCCTAGGAATTTCTAGGGCAAGTGCTATTGATATGTTCTACAGACAAATCATTTTAAAACAAGGGATACCATTTCCTTTGACTGTTTCTAAGACTATTCCTATAAGAGAAGAAATGGATGGAGACACCTTCAATTCAATGATGGCAACAGGCTATACTCAGGCAATCCAAGGGGATAGTTATCCAATAGATGATGTTTTTGATGAATTAGAGCGAGGTCAATAATGGGGTGATTTAGGGTTTCGTAAACTTAGGGTAAAAAATTACTATATCTATTTTAGAATAGATGAGGCATTAAAAGAGGTTCAAATTCTCGCAGTGATCTATACAAAAATGGATCAAGAAAAGCAATTAGAAAAACTATAATAAACTCGTTGCGCTATTTGAAAAATACTGAAAAAAATAAAGGATTTCGCATAAAGTAACCAGAACTTGGTTTTTGTGTAATGATAATCAATTGAAGTGGCTGATGTGATTGAAGATGATAATGACCATCTATATGTTTTTACATTCGTGGGTGTAATAGTTGTACTTGGGCGGGTGCTTAAGTGCTAGCCTAAGTATTTGCAACATCAATCTGATCCAATTGAGGAAATGAAGCAAGTTTTAAAGGTTTTAGAGAAGTACAACTCCAAGGGGCAGATTATTCGTATGTTTAACGATTTTTTCCACACTAGCACGTATTCAGGCAGTTTCCTATTTTTAGGGTGCTGTCTTTTTCCATCTAAACTTTAAATTTGAATTTTTCCCATGAATTCGGTATTATCTTTAGGTATCGAGGAAAAAGTGAAAAGAGCCAAAGGAGGAGAAAGATGGCTGATTATTTAGTAAAAGCGCTGGCCTATGATGGTGTGGTACGTGCCTATGCGGTAAATGCGACGGATACTGTGGCTGAAGCGCAACGCAGACATGAAACATGGCATACGGCATCGGCTGCTTTAGGTCGTGCCTTAGTGGGAACCTTGCTTTTAGGATCGACTTTAAAAGGGAAAGATAAATTAACCGTAAAAATCTTAGGTGACGGTCCAGCAGGGGCAATCATTGTCGATGGAAATGCCAAAGGAGAAGTTAAAGGATATATCCAAAACCCTAAAGTTGCCCTACCATTAAATGCGCAAGGTAAGATTGACGTGAGAGGCGCTGTGGGTACGCAAGGGTCATTTGTCGTGATTAAAGATTTAGGCTTGAAAGAACCATTTACCGGTCAAACACCTATTGTATCTGGTGAGCTAGGGGAAGATTTCACCTATTATCTAGCCTCTTCTGAACAAATCCCTTCAGCAGTTGGACTAAGTGTTTTGGTAAATCCAGATAACACCATTCAAACCGCTGGTGGATTCATGCTACAAATTATGCCTGGTGCAAGTGAAGAGCTGATTTCACGCTTAGAGCAAAAATTAGCCAGCCTGCCACGTGTATCTAGTCTTTTAGATAGTGGGATGACGCCAGAACAAATTTTAGAAACCATTTTGGATGACACGACCATTTTTTATCTTGAAACCCAACCAGTCTGCTTTAAGTGCGATTGTAACAAAGACAAATTCGCCACAGCACTGATTACTTTAGGGACCAAAGAATTACAAGAAATGATAGATGAAGATCATGGTGCAGAAACAGTTTGCTCATTTTGCGGGAATAAATATCATTTCTCTGAGCAAGACTTACAAGGATTAATCACAGAAATTGAGGAAAACAAATGACAAATACTTGGAAAATAGGCGATATTGAAATTAAAAATCGAGTCGTAGTGGCACCGATGGCAGGAATTTCTAATGCGGCATTTCGGGTGACAGTCAAAGAAGCAGGGGCCGGTCTGGTCGTGTGTGAAATGATTAGTGACCAAGGCATTCATTTCCGCAATAAAAAGACTTTAGACATGCTTTACATCGATGAGCGTGAATATCCATTAAGCGTGCAAATCTTTGGTGGCAATAAAGATAGTTTGGTGGAAGCGGCTCAGTTTGTTGAAGCAAATACCAAAGCAGCCATTATCGACATTAACATGGGATGCCCGGTCAATAAGGTAATCAAAGCTGAAGCCGGTGCCAAATGGTTATTAGACCCAGATAAAGTCTATGAAATGGTCGATGCGGTATCTTCTGCGGTAAAATTACCCGTAACTGTGAAGATGCGTACAGGCTGGGATGAAGCCCATTTATTTGCTGTGGAAAATGCCAAAGCGGCTCAAGCAGGGGGTGCAGCGGCTTTAGCAATGCATGGTCGAACTCGGGTGCAAATGTATGAAGGTCATGCAAACTGGGAAATCTTGCGTCGAGTCAAAGAAAACATCGACATTCCATTTATGGGCAATGGCGATGTCCGCACACCAGAAGATGCAAAGAAAATGTTAGAGGAAGTCGGCTGCGATGCGGTGATGATCGGTCGGGCTGCTTTAGGTAATCCATGGATGATTAAACGCACAGTGCATTATTTGGAAACGGGTGAATTATTACCAGAGCCAACCCCACGAGAAAAGATTGATATTGCGAAAATTCACTTCGACCGTTTAATTGATTTAAAAGGGGAAAAAGTTGCTTCACGTGAATTCCGTCAACATGCGGCTTATTATCTAAAAGGCATCCCACGGGCGGCTAAAGTCAAAGCAGCGATTAACCAAACGGAAGATAAAGCGACAATGATTCAATTATTGGATGACTTCTTGAAAAAAACGGAGGAAAATCCTGTTGTGCGATAATAGATAGATGAAAAAAATCAAGCAATTCCTAAATTTCGCTTGATTTTTTCGCCTTTCATTGGCAATATTATGGATGAGTGCAAATTTTGAAACGGAGGAAAATATCTTGACTGAAATTGAAAGACAAGAAGAGTTGAATGACCAAATGTTGGTTCGTCGTGAAAAAATGGAACGACTAATCGAACAAGGCATTGATCCATTCGGTAAACGTTTTGAGCGTACCCATAACTCAAAAGAATTACACGAAGCTTATGATGACAAAACAAAAGAAGAATTACACGACTTAAACTTAAAAGCTAGCGTTGCCGGTCGTATGATGACCAAACGTGGCAAAGGGAAAGCTGGTTTTGCGCATTTACTAGATCGCGAAGGCCAAATCCAAATCTATGTGAGAAAAGATGAAGTCGGCGAAGAAGCCTATGAATTATTCAAACAAGCAGACTTAGGGGACTTTTATGGTGTGACTGGTCAAATTATGAAGACCAATACCGGTGAAGTGTCCATCAAGGCAGAAACTTTTGAAATTCTATCTAAAGCATTGCGTCCATTACCTGATAAATATCACGGACTAACCAATGTCGAACAAAGATATCGTCAACGTTACTTAGATTTGATTAGTAACCGCGAAAGTTTCGACCGCTTTATGAAACGTAGCCAAATCATCAGTGAAATCCGTCGTTACTTAGATTCTCAAGGCTATATCGAAGTTGAAACACCAGTCTTACACAATCAAGCAGGTGGTGCAGCGGCTCGTCCATTTATCACGCACCATAACGCTTTAGATACGGACCTTTACCTACGTATCGCTTTAGAGTTACACTTAAAACGTTTGATTGTCGGCGGTATGGAAAAAGTATACGAGATTTCTCGCGTGTTCCGTAATGAAGGGATTGATACAACTCATAACCCTGAATTTACCATGTTAGAAGCTTATACTGCTTACACTGATTATAAAGATGTGATGGACCTAACAGAAGGCATTATCCGCAATGCTGCTCAAAAAGTATTAGGTACGACTGAAATTAGTTACGATGGAGAAGCGATTGATTTGACTTCACCATTTAGACGTTTACACATGGTAGATGCCGTGAAAGAAAAAACAGGTGTCGACTTCTGGCAAGATATGACACTTGAACAAGCTCGTCAATTGGCTAAAGAACATAATGTAGAAATTACTGATGCGATGGAAATCGGTCATATTATCAATGAATTCTTTGAAACATTTGTAGAAGATACTTTACGTCAACCTACTTTTGTTTATGGTCATCCAGTGGCTGTTTCTCCACTTGCGAAGAAAAATCCTGAAGATCCTCGCTTTACTGATCGTTTTGAATTGTTCATCGTGGGTAAAGAGTTTGCTAATGCCTTTACGGAATTGAATGACCCAATTGACCAAAGAGAACGTTTTGAAGCGCAAGAACGTGAACGCGCAGCTGGTAATGATGAAGCACATGGTGTGGATGAAGATTTCCTAGAAGCGCTAGAACATGGTCTTCCACCAACCGGAGGCCTAGGAATCGGTATCGACCGTCTAGTGATGTTACTAACTGATTCTCAATCAATCCGTGACGTCTTATTATTCCCAACCCTTAAGAACGTCGAAAAATAAACATATCATACACAACGCCTAGAAGTACAGGATTCAAACCCTGATACCTCTAGGCGTCGTTGTGTATAAAGAATGTGAGGCGGCTTGTAAATTCTTGCTTTGTAGTAAAATAAAGAGGACATTAAAAAAGGGGGCTTGGCGGATGGCTTATAGTGAATTAATAAAAAATTTTAGCAAAATTCGTAGCTATATGCGCGAGTTTTATGTATATGGTTTTAAAAGTCGTGAGGAATTTGTGCAAAAAAGTAGCCGTTCTTATGATGATGAGCGCAGAAGAGTAGCTAGCTGGCTGGATGAATATATGCAGTTTCATCAGGATAAAGAAGGTAAGCAAGTATTTATAAGCATCGATAGTCGCCAAATTGTCCATAATCCTTTTTATCAAGCATGGAAAGCTAAGAGTTTTACGCCAGGTGATATTACCTTGCACTTTTATCTGATGGTTATCTTGAGTCAACAGGCACGGTTAAGTTTGTCCGAAATAATGGATAAGCTGGATGAAATTTTGCAACATTTTCCCAATACACGGCTTTTTGATGAATCTACTGTGCGCAAGAAATTAAAAGAATATGTCGCTTTGATGATTTATTGACTTGTTTGGATACCCCTTGTGAAGAAGCTGCCCTCACTTGTTTGTTTGAGCAATTTCAAGCAGACCAACAACGTTTAGCTAATGGGGAAGCTATCTCGTTATTAGCTAAATGGTTGCCTTCGATTAATGCTTCTAATGCACAAACGATTAAACGGGCTAAAAAGATTGCGCGTTTCTTCCAATTAAGTGATAAAGAATATCGCCAAAGTTTATCCGCGATGAGAAAATCCTTACATTTAATTGAAAATCATTTACGCGAGCAAGATTATTCCTTTGATTATGCCAAACAACCTTCACGTGCGCTGTTTAAATATCGTAAGGCTTTTTTGCATAACGATGAATTACGCTATCAAGCTTATTTAGACTAGGTAAAAACGGGGCAGAAAAAATGAATACGAGTCAAGTGATGCCCTATGAAGTAGTGCAGCAAGGGTTAGATTTACTTGGACCTCGTCATTATTTTTGGGAGGATGCTCCTAAAGTTCCTGTCGATGTAGCACAAAAAGAACTACTTAACACCATTTGGGAACAACTACCAAATTATGAGACCATTGAGGATACGTTAGCGGTTATTGATACTTCAGGGTCAATGTATTTCGATTGTCAAAATCCTATCCCTGCCAGTGTCGCTTTATCTTTAGGGTTATATTTTGCCCAACATAATCAAGGAGCTTTCCGTAATCATTTCATCGAATTTTCGAGAAAACCACAACTCATCGAAATAAAAGGTCAGACATTTATGGATTAGTTGGAATATTTAGCGGCCTTTAATGAAGTGGCTAATACCAATCTAGAAGGTGTCTTTGATTTGATTTTACAGACGGCACTTGAGCATAAACTACCACAAACTGCCTTGCCAGCGAAATTATTAATTATTTCTGATATGGAGTTTGATGCATGTGTGGACAATCATGAAGTAACCAATTTCGAACGTGCCAAACAAAAATTTGCTTCATCTAGTTATCATTTGCCGAAAATTGTTTTTTTGGAATGTAGCTAGTCGCCATAATCAGCAACTAGTTACCCAAAATGAAGCAGGTGTCTACTTGGTTTCAGGTGTCACGCCCAAAATTTTTGAGTTAGTCGTTTCTGATACCTTAAATCCTTATCAATTTATGTTGGAGGTAGTTGAAAGTCCTCGTTATCAAACAATCACAGCTTAATGTATAGAAAGTAGGTTGGCCCAAACGATGAAAGTTAACCTACTTTTTTTAGGCTAAACCAATAGAAATGATGAACGAAAAATACTTGATTCAAGAAGAAACAGTCTGATTTTTCTTAAAAAGCGAATAATAAAACAAAGATAACCGTGAATATTCCAGTTTTTACAAAAGTTTTAAAAATGACAAAAAAAGTTTAAATTTCTTGTTGACCGAAAGCTGAAATCTTGGTATAGTATTACTTGTCTTTGAGAACAAGCCTTGATTTGATAAAGGTTTTCTCAAGTTAATAAAGAATTTTCAAATCACTCAAAAAAATATAAAAAAACTTGTTGACAAAAAAGTTTCAAGATGATATATTGATTGAGTCGCTGAATTGAAAAACATTCAGAAAATTATTTGAAAAAAGTTGTTGACAAACGAAATATAGAGTGTTATACTTTAGGAGTTGTCAATGCAACGCAGTAGACCTTTGAAAACTGAACAAATAAATGCAAACAACCAATGTGTAGGGTCTTTAGTTTGTTGCGAACTAAAGAAAAATACATGCAAGCAATAGCTAGCAAAATCAATTTTGAGCTTAAAGTCATTTATGACTTATCAATACTTTTTATGAGAGTTTGATCCTGGCTCAGGACGAACGCTGGCGGCGTGCCTAATACATGCAAGTCGAACGCATTTTCT
>NZ_ASWI01000002.1 GCF_000407565.1 Enterococcus cecorum DSM 20682 = ATCC 43198 | reverse complement strand
GTGACACGGATCTTGCGTGAAGCAACGAAGCATTACCAGCCACGTATGAACTTCCTTCCGACGGTGTTGTGTATGGATGAGTTCAAATCAATGAAGTCTGTTTCTGGTTCCATGAGTTTTATTTGTGTTGATGGGACAACCAATCAGCTATTTACGATCCTTGAAGATCGCAGACTTTACAAACTAACTCAATACTTCCTGCACTTTCCTAGAAAAGCCCGTTTAAAGGTCAAGTACCTAGTGATGGACATGAATGCCAGCTATTGTCAGTTGCTTAAAACATTCTTTCCAAATGCGGAGATCGTAACTGACCGCTTTCATATTGTCCAACACATCAATCGCAGCTTCAATCAATTACGTGTCCAGATCATGAATCGTTTTCGAACCTCACACTCTGAAAATCAGAAGAAGTACCGTCGGCTCAAGCGATATTGGAAACTCTTACTCAAAGATTCCACGACATTGGAGCCACTCAAACGGCATTATCATCGACTGTTTAAACGACCAATTAGTCAAACAGAAATCGTTGATGAGCTGTTAAGCTACAACGAAGAATTGCGAACTGCGTATCATTTTTGTCAATTATTACGCTATTATTTCGTTAAACGAGGTACGGAAGGCTTTCAAGAAACCCTTAAAACAATTTCATCTACGTTACCTCAGTCGTTTAAAAAGAAATTCACGATCTTCCATCGCTACCAATCGGGTATTTCAAATGCCTTTAAGGTGTCCCACTCAAACGGCGTCACTGAGGGGCTGAATAACAAGATCAAGCTGATTAAACGAATTGCGTTTGGTTATCGCAACTTTTATAACTTTCGGGCACGGATCTATTTACAACAAGGTCTGATCTTTGAAAACTAAAAAAATATGCGGCGCACAGAACGCGCCGCATATCGGACTAAGTTTTATTCAAATTTGTCTTCACCAACACGATTTGACGAAGAGCCTAAATAAAAAGATCATCTAAAGTAGAAAAGAGAAATCCTACATTAGATGATCTTTTATTATCATTTTATCAACTCTATTTAACAAATAGTCAGCTTTTTATTGATAAAATTTATATACCTATCCTTTCTTAAAGAAGGATACAGACAAACTTAATTCGTATTATTTTTTCTTTTTTTTATTCCTAATAATCCTATACTACTTAAGAATAGTAAACCTCCATAAATGGTTAAAATAGAATCAGATTTTTCACCAGTTTTAGGAAACTGTGAGTAATCATTTGTAATCAAAAATATTTTTTCAAACGGCATAAATGAAGACTGTTTTATTTCTGGCAAGGCATCCACTAACTTGCTTGCGTCTTCTTTCTTCGCGGTAGTCGTGTCATTCAAGCCATCCACTGCCGCTTTTTCCTCTGGAGTCACTAAACCGTCGGTTTCCACTTCAGCTTTCTTATCTGCTCCAGCTTTGCTTGCGTCTTCCGCCGCTTTCACTGCGTCTGCCGCTCGAGTATCATGCAGGATCGTTAATGGAACTTCCACCATAACCGTTTCGACACCATTACTAATTGTAACTGGAATCTTTACTTCCCGACTATTTTCTCCATCAATCCAGTCATTGATAAGTGGAGTACCAATTAGATTACCTGTTTCATTTATAGATAACCCAACAAGCCCTTTTGGAAGTTCTCCAGTTACAATTACAGACCCTGATTTATTGGACTGTACTACATTATTTAGAACAATACTTTTACCTTCTTCAATAGGACCTTGTGGAGCATGTACTTCTCCAGCTAGGTTAGATTCTTTTTCCCATTGAGCAAATACCGTTATATCTTCATTAAAACTAGAACCATCATTGACAGTTTGTCCTATTATCGTATCAGTATCGGTGGTTACTATTTTTATTTTTTCTCCATTTTTATCAAACCAATCGTACGGACTCACCAAAGGATCAGTATCATTAAAAATTTCAAATCCGTCACTTTTTCCATCACCATCAGAATCAGCATTTATGTAGTTGGTTCCAATTCCCATGTTTGCTTCGTATCTATCAAGTATCCCATCTTTATCCGTATCAATTAATTTAACGAAAGTTGCCGCATGAGTATTATTTAATATCAAGCCATCATCATTTGATGAACCATTTAACGTAGTTGAAAGATATCTGTTTACTTCTTCAGCAGCATTAAGAACTGGATTATATTTGTTTTTGTCCCAAAGCCACATTTTAGAAACCAAACTACGTACTTTATTAATATTTTCTATGGTTGGATTTTTTACTGCAAATTCAACCATCTCTTTAGGATCCACTATAGAAGTATTGTCTTCAGAATTAATAGTTATAGGTTCCTGTGGATTACTATCTCTTTTTTCAATCCATTTCGTTAATTCCTGTTTAAATGTATCGAATGAGGAATCTATTTTACGGATAGCTTCTGTAGCTTATCCTTTTACTAGCTTAAAGGTTGTATTATCTCTAATAGATACATCAAGTTTTAATAATTCTTGTTTGAAATCAATGAGATCGCCCAGATTTTTTTCGCTATTAATCCTAAACTGATTGTAATCTCTTGGCGATTAAGTAATGCACCACCTAAAATTCCCTTTTTGTATATATCTTTAATCACTAACGAACCATCAGGAAGTTTTTCGAACTCATAATTTTTATTGTCAATCTTTATCGTATCAACTAAATCACTTAATTCTTTCCCTGTATTAATATGCAAGTTATAAGGACTACGTTTCCCTATCGTTAAGCCATAATTACCGGTATTTACTCCATAATTAATATCAATAGTATTATTGGTATAGTTAAAATTAGAACTAATTTTAGGACCATTATTATTGACAATATCTTCATCTTTGAAAAAGGTATCTTTACTTAATATTAATTTATTGTTTTGAAGTAAAATATTTAGATCAAAATCAGAAATTAGATCATTTTTTACTCCCTCTTTTTTCTCTTTAAATCTAGCCCAAACTTGGAAAGGTATTTCACTATTGAGAACTTCTTGAGGAGTATCATCTTTAAAATAAATATCTATTGTTCCGTTAGTACTACCCACTAAAGCAGCACGAACCAATCCTCCTCTTTTATCTGTACTAAGAATACCAGAAGACCAAATATTGGTTTTATTGGGCAATTCATACGGATTTTTAGAAATAATTGTTTTACCATCTAGAACTATTTTTTCAACATATGGTGCAAATTTTTCATCAATTGATATAGTACATTGTTCCGCCTGCAAGATCAAAGTACGCTTCAGATGCTAAATTTCCCTCCATATCAACTTTATAATGTTTCTTTCCATCATCAGTAGTAACTAAACCTCGATTATATATACCAAATCCATATGGAGTATACGCATCTCGTTGATTACCTACTATTTCTTTATTTTCTACTACTTTTACAAAGCTCTCTATACTTTTCGCTCCATCTTTTTCCGCAACGAAAGAGTAGTTATCACTTTTGCTAGCTTGTGATTCTAGAGGATATTCAAAATTTCCATCATCGTCTGCTTTAATAGACCCCAGTTCAATACCATTTTTATAAATTTTTATCGTTACTCCTGGTTCAGACTTTCCTTTAATAGTACTATCATTTTCGTAAATCTCTTTTGTGACTGGCATTTGAATACTCAAACTTGGAACAGGAGATTCATTATCTCTTTTAGATCTTCTTATTTTATCACTATCATTAAATGATTCAGTTCCAGCATTCAATACAGAGATATTGTCATTCCTTTTAGCTATTTCAGTTTTATCAGCCTCTTTCATTATTTCCTTAGTAGTTTCCACTGAGTTTTCTACTAAGTCCCTATTATCACTTTTACTATTATTATCGACATTCTCTGTTTCCGAAGGAATTGATTTGATAGTACTATCACTTTCATTTAATACTTTTTCATCATTAACTGTAGATAGCGCATCATTTTCTGCCTTGGTAGTTATTAAATTAGTATTCTCTTGTGAATCATCCAGATTTAATGTTTTAACGGCTGATTCTTCAGATTTTTTTATAGAATCAGAAGATTCTACTTGTTTTATTGATTCAGATCCTGATACATCTTTATGAAGATCCTGTTCGACTTCACTTGTCTTTGAATTTTTTTGATTTGAACTTTCTATTGCTTCCTCAGCCAGTATAGTTCCTGAACTTGTAGGTGTTTTTTACTATTTTCACCGTTACTAATTTTAGTTCCATCAATTTCATGAATCATTTTATACTCAGTTGATTTGGTAGAAGAATCATTTTCTCCAATAATTGTACTACCAGAATCTTGTATAGCCTGATTTGTACTATTATGCACTTCATCAGCGTAAGCTAATGTTGTCCCACCAAACGCAATACTTCCGAAAAAGATACATCCGATAATTACTGATGCTGCTCCACCGCCTCCGTGTTTCTTTTTAATAGCAAATTTTAGTTTCTTTTCTTTACCAGTAAAAAACATATTTTCCTCCTTAAATTCCTAAAATTATTTTAACAGCATAAGAATAAAATGAACGTGCATTTTATATAAACTATAAAAATGTAATAGATTTTATAGCTAGTATATAATAAAACATATAATACTTAATTTCAACATGAACGTTCGTTATTAATTATCATTTTAATTTTTTGCAAATGTTCTATTATTCCGTTTAAGTATGCTCTATCAAATGCTGTTTGACCTTTAGCTGATAAATATGATTAATTAAGGGAAAAAGGACATATTCATCTCCTAAAACTCTTAGATAAATGTCTTTTTAGGTAGGTAACAATTGGCAAAAACTAATTTTTTGAACGCTAGTAACTGTTGATAAAGAAAAGATAAAACTAACATAATTTTTTAATTAAAGAATATACAGCTTTCCAAATGTTTTCATTTTAACTGTATTCCTAAACTAATAAGTTTATCCTTTGTTAACAAATTTTTAAATATTATTAGTAATTTCCCCTTTACTTTCGTCAACCTATGTAATATAATTGGTTAACCATTTATAAGGAGAATTACTATCATGATGAATACTATTAATACAAAAATGACAAAATCTGACTGTTTAGAAATTTTAAGTTCGAAAGAAAATATTTGGTTTTACTATTCGCAAGCCCTATATATTAAAACTAAAAATATGAAAAATAAAATAAGGTTAAATACACTTCTAAATGCTAAAAGTGGATTATGTAATGAAGATTGTGGTTACTGCGCCCAATCTAAAAAAAGTAAAGCAACTATTCAAAAATACAGTCTTTTACCCCAAGATGAGATTATACGTAAAGCATTGATAGCAAAAAAGAATAATTCAAGTGTTTTTTGTATTGCTCTAAGTGGAACTAGACCTACTCAAAAAGAAGTATTAGATCTCGGCGAAACAATTAAAGAAATTAAGCGCATTATGGATATCGAGATTTGTTTATCTATTGGATTAATCACAGATAATCAGATAAAATACTTAAAAAAATGCGGAATTGATAGATTAAATCATAATTTAAATACTAGTAGGGAGAACTATCCTAATATAACTACTACTCATTCCTATGACGATCGTCTAAATACGCTAAAAAAAATAAAAGCTTTTGACATAAATATCTGCTCTGGCTTTATATGTGGAATGGGAGAAACTGATACACAATTAGTCGATTTAGCTTTTGAATTAAAAGAACAAGAGCCTTTTTCAATTCCTGTAAATTTTTTATTACCCATTAAAGGAACCAAACTTGAAAAATATAATGAACTAACCCCAATAAAATGTCTAAAAATTCTAATAATGCTTAGACTATTGTTTCCAAAAACAGAAATTAGAATAAGTGCTGGTAGAGAATTTCATTTAGGAAGTCTTCAGCAATTTGCTATTTTAATTGTAGATTCTATATTTTTAGGAAACTATTTAACAGAAAAAGGCGCGGATATCACAGAAGACTATCAATTATTAAAAGAGTTAGAACTTATCGTAGAGGGGGAATTATAATGAATATTAGTATGGTGATTTGTGGAATAGATACAAATTGTGGTAAATCAGTAGCCAGTATTTTAATTTATGAATATCTGAAACTCTATTTTTCAGTTAATCCAATTATTGTAAAGCCAATGCAAACAGGACAAGAGCTTGATACTATTTTTTATCAACAGTGTGATATACCTCAAAAAAACATTTTTAATTTCTATTCATTAGATATCGAAGCCTCACTACATACTGCAGGGAATTTAACAAATCAAAAAATTGACTTACAATCCTTGTTAGATCAATCAAAATCTCTACTAAGTGAAAATCGACCTAAAATATTTGAATTAGCTGGTGGAATTTTATCTCCTATCAACGATAAAGAAACAATGTTAGATTTTGTAAAATTATTAAAACTTCCAATTATCTTAGTTGTAGATAATTACTTAGGCTCAATCAATCATACTTTACTAACTATCCATCTTTTAGAAAGCAAGAATATAGAAATTTTGGGATTGATTTACAATAATACAGATTCTAGAAATTATTCTACTGAATTGTTTGAATATATTACTAATAATACTTGTATTCCTCAGATTGGTAAAATTCCTTATCTAAAAAATTTAAAGTATGTTTTGAAATCAGAAAAAGAAAAACAAAATTTAATTAGGGAGTGGCATTTAAATGTATAGAAAGAGTCAAATGATTGCGCGAATGTCATTAATGTTGGCGCTGTTAATTATTACAGCTAGACTTGTTATTCCTTTACCTTTATTTGATTATTTATCTTTACAGATTATTACTGTTTATCTCATTTATCCTACATTAGGTATGAAAAACGGTCTGATCGTAACCTGTAGCTACTTAATTCTAGGAATAATAGGTCTTCCGATATTTGCAAGCGGTGGTGGATATGCATATATTTTCAAGCCAACTTTTGGTTTCTTGCTAGCCTTTGTGACTTTACCTATTATACAATCGTTCATCTCAAATAAATTTAATAATGGTATCTACTCTTCTTTTAAAAAAATTACTATTATAAATATTTGTTGCCTACTTTATATTTATTTAATAGGAATTATTTATAAAATATTAATCTTGTCTTTCTACACTAATAATGTAACAAGTCTCTCAATTCTGATCAGTGTTACTACATTAATAGACTTTTCTTTTGACTTACTATTAGTATTAACAACTAGTTTAATTATGTTAAAATTAAATCAATATAATAAATCTTCATCATATTAATTGTATTTTTTAAACTAATAAAGATATATTTAGCTTGTATAAACTTTTTCAAAAAGGTTTCAATAAATGAGTTGCATTATAAAAAGAAATGTTTTTTCACCCTTTTTTGTGATGTGATTGTTGATCACAAAACTTCCAGTACTTTTTTATTTACTAAAATAGTTGGTTCTATAATATTTTGTGTTGGTGGAAAATCGAAGGCGATTTTCTACTAACACTTTTTCTTCGTTTCAACTCAAAAAGAGACTCACTTTTGGTAAAATTTAGTCGACCAAAACATCACCCTACCAAAGGAGTCGCTCTATGGATAATCATACTAGAAAATTACTCGGATTAACAGATAAACATTTATTTTTTGATGAAGAATGGCTGATTGAAAAAGAATATAAAGGCGTTCAAGCGCAGTTTATTAAAGGAAAATTGGATGACTCACCTTCCCATTGTGAACACTGTGGATCGATTCGTATTATCCGCAACGGTTCCTATACGACACGTACTCAGATATTGAAAGTCAAAGAAAAGTTGACTATTTTAGAATTAAAACGTACCCGTTTTCTCTGCTATGATTGTGGGCAGACCTTTTCTGCGAAAACGGACTTAGTTGATGAACATCATCAACTAACAAAGGAACTGAAGCAGGCGATTCTCATAGAACTGTACGAAAATCAATCACGTAAACTAATCGCTAAGAAGTACTTCGTCTCGGATGGGACGGTGACACGGATCTTGCGTGAAGCAACGAAGCATTACCAGCCACGTATGAACTTCCTTCCGACGGTGTTGTGTATGGATGAGTTCAAATCAATGAAGTCTGTTTCTGGTTCCATGAGTTTTATTTGTGTTGATGGGACAACCAATCAGCTATTTACGATCCTTGAAGATCGCAGACTTTACAAACTAACTCAATACTTCCTGCACTTTCCTAGAAAAGCCCGTTTAAAGGTCAAGTACCTAGTGATGGACATGAATGCCAGCTATTGTCAGTTGCTTAAAACATTCTTTCCAAATGCGGAGATCGTAACTGACCGCTTTCATATTGTCCAACACATCAATCGCAGCTTCAATCAATTACGTGTCCAGATCATGAATCGTTTTCGAACCTCACACTCTGAAAATCAGAAGAAGTACCGTCGGCTCAAGCGATATTGGAAACTCTTACTCAAAGATTCCACGACATTGGAGCCACTCAAACGGCATTATCATCGACTGTTTAAACGACCAATTAGTCAAACAGAAATCGTTGATGAGCTGTTAAGCTACAACGAAGAATTGCGAACTGCGTATCATTTTTGTCAATTATTACGCTATTATTTCGTTAAACGAGGTACGGAAGGCTTTCAAGAAACCCTTAAA
>NZ_ASWI01000001.1 GCF_000407565.1 Enterococcus cecorum DSM 20682 = ATCC 43198 | reverse complement strand
TCTTCTAGCTCTTTTACATGTTCTGCACTTGTATCAACAGAAGATTCTTCAACTGGTTTGTTTTGTGTATTGCCATTAGTTGTATTCAATGTTTTCTTTCGTCCCTTCTTGCGTGGTCTTAGGGCATCAGGACCAGCTGCACGAAAGCGACTCACCCAATTTGTGATCATACTTGGATTAGTAATTCCTTCTTGCAGAGCTAAATCTTGATATGAGATTTCACTTGATAAATATAACTCTACTATAGAAAGCTTCTTTTCAAAAGAATAAAAATCTTTTTTTCTAGAACGTTTTAATCCTTCATCACCAAATGCATTGTAATTATCCACCCATAGTTTAACTTTATTAACAGATGGAATGCCGAACTTATTTGCAAGATAAGTATACCCACCTTCGCCATTAAGATAAGCATTTACAACTTGCTTTTTAAACTCAAAAGAATATTTGGACATAAAAATACCGACCTCCAATTGTTAGATTTTATGGTCTAACTTTTGGGGGTCGGTACAGAAGACCTCTTGTTTATTTTCTTAATAGAATTAATAATGCTGTTAATAAGACGAATACTAAAATTGTGATGGTATCTAATAATTGCCATTCCAATTTACGATATTTCGTCCTACCATCGCCACCTTGATAGCCACGTGCTTCCATTGCATAAGCCAAATCGATTGCTCGCGTAAAGCTAGAAACAAATAGCGGAATTAATAGTGGAATGATGGCTTTCATTTTTTGGATTAAATTACCTTCTGAAAAATCCACACCACGCGCACGCTGAGCATTCATAATTTTCTCTGTTTCATCCATTAAAGTTGGCACATATCGTAAGGCAATCGATAACATCAAAGAGAATTCATGAACTGGTAATTTCAACGCTTTTAATGGCTTCAATAAGGATTCAATCGCATCTGATAATTCCAAAGGCAAAGTGGTTAGTGTTAAAAGTGTAGACATAAAGATGATTAAGACAAACCGACAGAAAATGAAAATACCATTTGTCACGCCGTACTCTGTTAGTCTAAAAATCCACCACTGCCAATAAATTGTACCGCCATTTGTGAAAAAGACCTGCAAAAAGACGGTAAATAGGATAAGACCGATCAGTGCTTTTAAACCACGAACAAAAAATACTAGGTTAATTTTTGACAAGTAGATGGCAAAAAAGGTAAAAGCTGCGAGTAATAAATACGTTTGCCAGTTATTCGCTAAAAAGATAATCCCAATGAAATAAAAACTTGCGACCAATTTTGCTCGAGGATCCATCTGATGAATCAATGAATTGCCTGGAATATAGCGACCAAAAATTAATTTATTCATCATCCTCACCTCGCTGTCTAATAATTTCATCGGCTAAAGCTTGAGGAGTCAATGGTAATTGGGCAAACTTCATTCCTTTTTCCTGAAGTTTTAGCGCAAATTGAGTCGCTGTAGGTACGCCCAATTGCTTTTCATACAACCAATCGACATCTTGGAATAATTCTGATGGTGTTCCTTCTTTCACCACACGTCCTTTTTCTAAAGCATACACATAATCTGCATAATCAGCCACGTCATCCATCAAGTGCGTGACTAAAACTAGGGTTAAGCCACGTTCTTTATGCAAACGCCAAAACATATCCATCATTTCTTTACGCCCTTGAGGATCTAGGCCAGCTGTTGGTTCATCAAGCACAAGGACTTCTGGTTGCATCGCCAAAACACCGGCAATAGCAACACGACGCATTTGTCCACCTGATAAGTCAAAAGGTGAACGCTCAAGATAGCTTTCATCTAAGCCTACTAATTTCAATGTATCTTTTGCAATTTGATTTGCTTCTTCTAGACTTACACCAAAATTTTGTGGGCCAAAAGCAATATCTTTTTCTACTGTTTCTTCAAATAACTGAGATTCCGGAAACTGAAAGACAATCCCTACTTTTTTACGGATGGGTTTTAAGTTTTTATTATCGGTTTGCGGTGTAATCACACGTTCACCAATGTTTACAGTTCCTTTAGTAGGTTTTAGTAAAGCATTTAAATGTTGAAGCAAAGTTGATTTACCACTACCTGTATGCCCAATTAATGCTGTAAAACTTCCCTCTTTAATCGCCAAATTAATATCAAAGAGTGCTCGATGCTCAAAAGGGGTATTGGGTTGGTAAGTAAAATCTACTTGTTCAAAACGGATGTCCATAGCCAATCCACCATCCCTTCTTCAGTCATATATTCTTCAGGTACGTCCACACCACGAGCTTTTAGTGCTGACTTTAAGCGTTCTGGAAACGGCAAGTCTAATCCTAGCTCAATTAATTTTTCACCTTGAGAAAAGATTTCTTCTGGCGTACCTTCTTGGATAAGTTCACCTTTTTTCATCACAAAAATTCGATTAGCATTAGCGGCTTCATCGATATCATGGGTGATTGATAAAACGGTTAAATTATTTTCTTCTTTAATTTTCTTCACGGTAGCAATCACTTCTAAGCGGCCTTCAGGATCTAGCATACTCGTTGCTTCATCAAGAATAATTACATTCGGTCTTAAAGCTACAATTCCAGCAATAGCGACACGTTGTTTTTGACCACCTGAAAGTCTTGATGGTTCTTTACGCATAAATTCGGCCATTCGCACCTGCTCTAGTGATTCTCTTACACGTACCAACATTTCTTCTCGCGGCACACCTTGATTTTCCAAACCAAAAGCGACATCATCTTCTACAGTTGATCCGACAAATTGATTATCAGGATTTTGAAAGACCATCCCAACGTTACGACGTACTTCCCAGATGTTTTTTTCATTTATTTCTTGACCATTGACCTTGATACTTCCTGACTCAGGTAGTAACAAGCCATTAATCGTCTTTGCGAGCGTTGATTTTCCCGAACCATTATGTCCGATAATCGCAATCCATTCCCCTTGATTAATGTTCAATGATACTTTATTTAAGGCAGGAGTTTGATCTTCTTCTTGATAGCGAAAAGTCAAATCCTTCATTTCAATTATTGGTTGCATCATTTACCCTCGTTTTTCATTTCGTTACAAGCCTTACCATACCAAAAAAACAACAGAATTTCAATCTTTCTATCTTGTTTCATTGTCTTGACACAACTTTTTTTAAAAAAAGCAAATAGCTACACTTCTTTAGAAAAGTATAGTCTATTCGCTTATGTGGGGATATTCAATGATATTAGCGATGCCAACGACTTCTTCTGTCAAAGTATATCACGATACCAGCTAGTCCTAAAGATATGACACTTAACCATAGATAACCATTTTTTTGCATTCCTGTAGCAGGTAAATGTTTTTTTGTGTTGGATTTGGCAACTCTAGTTAATTCTTTTTGTTTTACCGTTCCCTGTGTAGAACGTTTTTGATTATCAAATTTGCCACCACCACTATTCATAAAAAATCTGTCATCATTTTCCCTTTCTGCTGTATTAGGAACGCCTGGTTCATCTGGCTTATCTTCTGGCTCCGTTGGCATTGGTTCTGGTTCATCCGGTTTGTCTTCTGGTTCCGTTGGCGTTGGTTCAGGTTCTTCTTCCACAACAGTTTTCACTTCATTACTTTCCACATTTAACTCGGGAACACTTTCATGAGTTGCCAAAGCACGGTTGAAAATTTCGCCAGCTTTCTTCCTTAATACTTTAGCTGTGAACGTAATCACCTGGGTTTGGCCTTGATCCAAATCAATTGGCACACTTAAAGTATTGCCCTAAAAACTTCCCACCTCTGTCTTCAAAGCTTGTAAATCATCCGTTAACTTGTCCGTTAGCGTTTCTACCCATTTTGCGGTACCAGTATTTTCTACAGTAAGTTTATAAGTTAGGGTATCACCTGTTTTCGCTTCTGCCTCATCGACGGCTTTATTCACCATAAGCTTGCGGACATGAACCTGTGTTTCAACTGTGTTACTGTCTTTATTGAAATCAGGATTTTCAGCATTTATCCCATAGAATCTATTGACAATTTTACCGTCTTCTTTCACTATCTTCGTCTTAAAATATAATTTCAATTCTTGTCCAGGTTTTAAGGTAACCAAATATCGTAAACTATTGTCGTTTCAAACTTTTTCATCTGAAACTGCTAAATCTTCAGCAGTTTCCCATAGTTTATCCGTAATCGCCTTGGTATTCCCCTTGGTCGAATGTGCGACATAATTTAAATCTTTTTCAGGCAATACATCTTCCAACGTACCATACCACGTACCATCGCCAGTATTCTTCACATTGAAAGTATATTGAAGAACCTCTTTTGGATAGGCTGTTGTCTTATCTACTTCCTTGAGCACTTGTAATACAGGCTTGGTTAATTCTCCCACTCCACGCGCTTCAACCACATTGGAATCTAAAAGGAAAGTCTTACCTTCTTGCGTTAAAAGCGAAGAATTATGACTCAACAAATTAGCCGGGTTATGACTGGCTCGCATTTGAATTAAGAGTTTTTTCACGGTATTTGCTTGCATTTCTTTCTTCAAGACAACTTTAATGCTCTTCACTCTAGAAGCATCGACACTATCCGTCAATGGTTGCCAATTTGCGGTAGTTAATTTTTGAATATCTTGCACCTCACTATAATATACGTCAAAATCCGGATCACTTTGGGCAATCTTTTTAAAAATCGCACCATCGGTACTACCACGGTCAATGATACGATCTTGGTCATTCATCGTATCCCCTTTATGCGGCAAAATATTATAAAAGGCATAAGGTTTACTTGTTTGTTTTGTCCGATTTTCCAAATTAATTTCATAAAAGAATTCTTCCAATGGACTCACAATTAATGGATGCACCGATAAATCTTCTGGTGTATGACCAATCTTTTCATGGATAATCACTTCTTCTGGCGGACCAAAATCCACTTTTGTCATCGCTTTTAAGACTGATTTACCTACAAACGTCCCCTTTCCGTCCAAGTCTAATTGATTATTTCTCACAATAGTCGATTCATCTGCCCAACCAGAAGTCGTCTTTAATACAGAAGAATCATACCAGTAAATATAATGATCTAATTGATGGACAGCCTTGGTCAAATATTTATTAAACTGAATTTGTTGTCGGAAAGCATAACGATATTTTTGAATCGGGTAATTTTCACCACTATCGATTTCTTTTAACGTCTTGGTAATAATCAAGGTCGTCTTATCAGTACCTAAATATGATGGACCACTTTGTAACCCATATTTTCCAACGAACGATGATACTCATTAATCACATCGATGCCATCTGATAAGAGCGTCACAATCGTAAATGGCATATTCTCATCGACACGGTTTGGCGTCAAAATATAAGTTAAACGCGTCTTATCTTCATTATGTGCTTCAATCGAGGTTTGCCAATTATCATCATATTCCACGCGCAAGGTTAAGAAGGCCCGGTTATAACTTCCAACAGCTTCTTTATATTTTTCACCAATTACCTTACCTTGATCATCACTGTAATACACAAATCCCCAGTTATGAAGCGTGGTGCTTGTGGTTGATTCATCCGATGAGAAGATTCCTTTTGGCCACTTTTCATCAACGACTTTAGTTTTCACAGTCAAATACACATCAGTACGTGCTAAAATTGGCTTTTCAAAGGTCGCTTTTACATATTCAATATCAGACGTTAAAGAAATCGCTTGGCCAGACTGAACATTGTCTTTCAGTAATCTAAATTGCGTTTCTCGTAAAGTTTTGCCATACAACTTGATGGTACCCACATCGACACCTTCTGGAATATGCACGGTTACTTCCTTGAGTTCTAAAATCTTTTCACCCGCTGTTTGAATACTATCGCCCGTACCTTTATAAATTCGTGGACCATTATTATTAATCAAGTCCCCTAAACCATTAATGTAATACTTTTGGGCCGCCATTCTTTCTTCAAATTTAGGTGCGACTTTCCATTCCATTTCATTGTTGCTTTCGTCGAGTTCACCACCACCAGCAATCAGTTGTTTATCAACACTACCTGAGCCGTATTTGGTTTGTTTGGCATAAGGCGTAAATCTAACTGAACCATCACTAATTTTCTTTCCTTGTTCATCCAACATAGTAACACTATTAGTAATAGGTTGACCTAATTTCACATGTCGAAGTTTGACAGGTAATCGTAGTTGTAATCTCCGTGTCCCGTGCTCTTGCATATATTTACCTACGTCTGGAAATGAAACAGTACGAGTTGCTTCATCATAGGTCCACGGAGCATCTTCTGGGTCATCTTTATCAAATACCATGCCTTCTTTAATCGTTCCTACCGCGTGATAATAGACCCCATAATCATCAAAGAGCCCACCATTCATTACGGTAATTAAATAGTAACAGGTCAATAACTCATCTAAATTGTTACTTGAATAAGTTGGATCATCTGCATCTGGCATTCCCACATCTTGACCCACATCATACCATGGCTGGTCAGAACCCTTAAAGACCACATATTTCGAAATATAAGGATCGTGCGTTTTGGCCGTAGCTTTTAGTTCACTGTAGCCAATTTTATGTTCACGTAGATACAATGTGGAACTAACCGGTGTTTCACTACCTGGAGGCGTCGTATACATCACATGCTTAAAGATGATTGGAAAGGCAATAATTCCGCCACCAGCCACTGGATTATAATAGACTTTTCGAATATAATATTCATCATCGTCCATCGATTCCACATTTTTGACGCTATCTAGTTTTGGAATTTCCACACTACCTGCTTTCACATATTTTTTAGCAATTTTTATCATTGAATATACGCCGTCAGTCACTTTATCATTATCAAATTCTAACCGTTAATAAATACGAAAAAGTTTACCAGTATAAACACTTGAACCTTCTCCATCCGGATCAAATTCTAAATAAAAGCTTACCTTTGTCACATCAATATCCAAAGAGGTTGAAATATCACTTGTTAGTGGACTTGAAGCAGCCATTCTTTTTTTTATTTTAGGAGCAGCTAATGGTTTTGTTGATTGTGTTGTAGCGTTGGTTCCTTGAGTTTCAGTTGCATTTTAGCCTTTTGCATTATTATCACTTGGAGTAACATTGTCAGTTGTCTTAGAAGTGGCAGTTGGATTTTCACTTGAAGTAACAGAGTTGTTTTCTTTTTGAGGTATTGTTGAGGATTCACTAATACTTGAAGAAGTCGTATTAGAAGTAGCACTTGTTTGACTACCACTTGGAGCAACCTGTGAATTTGTACCCGATTCATTGCTTACAGAACTTTGATTTTCAGTTGGTGGCGAAGTCGTAGGTGTCTTTGGTACATCTTGCATAGATTCTGAGGAGGTTTGATTGACAACACTCATATTTGAATCTTGAGCATAGACTTCAGCGAAAACCAAAAACGGACTAAATAAGCTACCGAATAGTAAAATCATTGTTCCCACAAAAATAATGATTCTTTTCCCTATTGCAGACACAGTTATTCCCTCCTTAAATTGAATTCGCGTACAATTCTATTATAATCTAAAAAATATATTTTCACGCCAAAAAACCTTGTATGCAAAGATAAAACTTTACATACAAGGCAAAAAAATAAACGATTGAAAACCAACCGTCCCATTCAAAATATTTTATGATGAGTGCTTACCCTCTGATGACAACTCACCAGAGGGTAGCGACGAGCTAGACTCGGAAAGTAGTAGCACTTCCAACATCATAACACTCAAAATTACAATAGTGTCAACTTATTAAACAAGTTCTAAGATAACCATTGGTGCAGCATCTCCACGTCTTGGTTCAGTTTTCAAGATGCGAGTATATCCACCATTACGGTCAGCATAACGAGGAGCGATATCGTTGAATAATTTTTGTAATGCAGATTCAACTACGATTTCTTCGCCTTCTTCACGCACGCTAGCGGTTTCGTTACGTACGAATGCAGCAGCTTGACGACGAGCATGTAAATCTCCGCGTTTTCCTAAAGTAATCATTTTTTCAGCAGTAGAACGTACTTCCTTCGCACGAGCTTCAGTAGTAACAATACGTTCGTTAATGAATAAATCAGTTGTTAAGTCACGTAACATCGCTTTACGTTGAGAAGATGTACGTCCTAATTTACGGTAACTCATTTAGTTTTCCCTCCCTCAATGAAAGATTAATCGTCTTTACGTAAACCTAAACCTAAATCATGTAATTTATTCTTCACTTCTTCTAAAGATTTGCGTCCTAAATTACGAACTTTAATCATTTCAGGTTCAGACTTGTTAGTTAATTCTTGTACAGTATTAATGCCTGCACGTTTCAAACAGTTATAAGAACGAACAGATAAATCTAATTCTTCAATCGTCATTTCTAACATTTTTTCTTTTTGTGTTTCTTCTTTTTCAACCATGATTTCAGCATGACGTGCTTCATCAGTAAGGTTCACAAAAATATCTAAATGTTCCGTTAAGATCTTAGCTGCTAAACTCATTGCGTCTAGCGGTTCGATTGATCCATCAGTCCAAATTTCCATTGTTAACTTGTCGAAATCATCACGACGACCTACACGTGTGTTTTCAACTTGATAGTTTACACGACGAACAGGTGTGTAGATTGAATCAACAGGAAGAACACCGATTGGCATATCTTCAGTTTTGTTTTCGTCAGCTTGAACGTAACCACGACCTGCTTTCACTTTTAGGCGAGCACGGAATGTAGCACCTTCACTGACTGTACAAATGTACATATCTTTGTTTAAGATTTCAACATCAGAATCAACGATAATGTCACCTGCAGTCACAACTGCTGGACCAGTAATATCGATTTCTAAAGTTTTTTCTTCAGATCCGTACAATTTTAAGGCTAAACCTTTAATATTCAAGATAATTTGAGACACATCTTCACGAACACCTACAATAGTAGAAAATTCATGTTGAACTGTATCGATTTGAATACTGGTAATAGCAGCCCCTGGTAATGAAGATAAAAGGATACGACGTAGAGAGTTCCCTAAAGTAGTACCATAACCTCTTTCTAAAGGTTCGACAATAAACTTGCCATAATCTCTTTCTTCATCAATTTTTGAAATTCTTGGTTTTTCGAATTCAATCATTCTTATCACTTACCCCTTTCAAAACGAAAAGTGTCTTGTTCAATGACTAATAGTTAACTCAAAATGAGCAGCACTCATTAAACACGACGGCGTTTTGGAGGGCGGCATCCATTATGAGGAACTGGAGTTACATCACGAATTGCAGTTACTTCTAAACCTGCAGCTTGTAATGAACGGATAGCAGCTTCACGTCCTGAACCTGGGCCTTTAACAGTAACCTCTACAGTTCTTAATCCGTGTTCCATTGCTGATTTAGCTGCTGTTTCAGCTGCCATTTGCGCTGCGAATGGAGTTGATTTTCTGCTTCCTTTAAATCCTAATGCACCCGCTGAAGACCAAGCTAATGCATTACCATGAACGTCAGTAATCATGACGATAGTATTGTTAAATGTTGAATGAATATGAGCAACACCAGATTCAATATTCTTTTTGACACGGCGTTTACGACTCACTTTTTTTCCTGCCATGAAGTGTTAACCTCCTTCACTAATTATTAATTATTTTTTCTTACCTGCAACTGTCTTAGTAGGACCTTTACGAGTACGTGCATTGTTCTTAGTGTTTTGACCACGAACTGGTAAACCACGACGATGACGCATTCCACGGTATGAACCGATTTCCATTAGACGTTTGATGTTAAGGTTAACTTCACGACGAAGATCACCTTCAACTTTTAATTTATCCACTTCAGCACGGATAGCATCTGTTTGTTCGTTAGTTAAGTCACGTACGCGAACATCTTCAGATACACCAGCGTTAGCTAAAATTTGTTTAGCAGTTGTTGTACCAATACCGTAAATGTATGTTAATGAAACAACAACACGTTTTTCACGAGGAATGTCTACTCCTGCAATACGAGCCATATTATGTTACACCTCCAATTATCCTTGACGTTGTTTGTGTTTTGGATTTGCTGGGCAAATCACCATAACGCGTCCTTTACGACGAATTACTTTACAATGTTCACACATTGGTTTTACTGATGGTCTTACTTTCATTGATAATACCTCCTAATGATTTACGGAGTACAATTACTTAAAGCGGTAAGTAATACGACCGCGAGTTAAGTCATATGGTGATAACTCAACTGTTACCTTGTCACCAGGTAAAATACGAATGTAGTGCATTCTAATTTTACCAGAAACGGTAGCAAGCACTTGATGGCCGTTTTCTAACTCGACTTTAAACATTGCATTCGGCAAAGTTTCGACGACTGTACCTTCAACTTCAATCATATCTTCTTTTGCCACGCACAGTACCTCCTTGTACATTTTCGTACCTTACATACGATAAAATGGCGGAATTAGCTTCCACCTGAGATTCTCAAAACAATGCTTCTAGTAAAAAAATAATACTAGAAGTCGGACTCAAATATTATACCACATATCCTACCAATATATCAAGAGAAAGTTCTAATTCAAGTTGGCATGTACGCGACTTTGATTAATCGATAATTGCTTGTACATCTTTAAATACAGCATCAATATCGCGATTACCATCAATTGATTTTAATAAACCTTGCTCTTTATAATAAGCAAGAATTGGTTCGCTGTTTTTAATGTTTACAGCCAAACGATTTTTCACAGTTTCTGGCTTGTCATCATCACGTTGATAAAATTCATGACCACCGCAACGATCACATGTACCTTCAACCTTTGTTGGCTTAAATACTTTGTGGAAACTTGCACCACAACTACGACACATATAACGACCAGTCAAACGTTCAACTAAAACTTCTTCAGGAACGTTGATATCAATTACTGCATCAATTTTCTTACCTAGATCAGCTAACATTTCATCTAATGCTTTTGCTTGATCAAGGGTACGTGGGAAGCCATCTAATAAGAAACCATTTTTAGTATCATCTTGGGCTAAACGCTCTTTTACAATACCATTGGTTACTTCGTCAGGTACTAAATCCCCGCGATCCATATATTCTTTTGCTTTCAAACCAAGTGCTGTTTGATTCGCAATTGCTGCTCTAAACATATCACCTGTTGAAATTTGTGGAATTTGGTACTCAGCAATGATTTTCTCAGCTTGGGTTCCTTTTCCAGCTCCTGGTAATCCCATTAAAATGAGGTTCATGCCTAATTCCTCCTATAAGTTTATGAATAGTGTTGAGGAAAAACCCCAACACTTCATGAACTTTAATTGATAAAACCAGTATATTTACGTTTCAGCATTAAGCCTTCAAGTTGTTTTGCAGACTCTAAAGCAACACCGATGACGATTAATAGACTTGTTCCTCCCAAGCCAATTGAACCTGGTAACTGCCAAATCATTTGTGCAATAATTGGTAGTAAAGCAACAACCCCTAAGAATAGTGAGCCGACTGTACTTAAACGCATCAACAATCCAGAAACATATTCTTCCGTACCACGACCTGGACGGATACTTGGAATATAGCTTCCTTGCTTTTGAAGATTCTCGGCAAGTTTTTCTGGATTCACTTGCACAAAGGCATAGAAGAATGTGAAACCAACGATTAATACAGTATATAAAGCTGCACCTGGCACAGTATTATAACTGAATAATGTTGTCACCACTTGATACCATTGTTCATCACTATGAGAGCTTGCCAAGGCCTGGATAATTGCACTTGGCGTTGTTAAAAACGAACTTGCGAAAATTACTGGGATAACCCCTGCGGCATTCACTTTTAATGGTAGATAACTACTTGTTGGTGCCCCAGTCATACGTTTTGTATATTGAATCGGAATTTTTCGTTCGGCTTGTTGTACATAGGTTACAAAAGTCACAACGATTAATACAATCAAGATTAATGCCAAGGCAAATAATGCTGATTTCCATAATTGACTAGATTCAATATTGATGAAATAATCTTCTACAATTTCTTTAATACTACCTGGCATCTGAGCAATGATACCTGCGAAGATAATCATTGAAACCCCATTACCAATCCCTTTTTCAGTAATTTGTTCCCCTAACCATGTCACAAACATTGTTCCAGTAGTTAAGATAAAACCAATTAAAATGAAAGTAGTTACTGTTGGATTTTTAACGAAACCTAATTGTGTAAAGTAGTTAAAACCAGCAGTAATTGTTACTGATTGTGCAAAGGCTAATACCAAAGTAATATATCGAGTAGCTTGGTTCAATTTTCGTCGACCAACTTCCCCTTGTTTAGACCATTCTACAAATTTAGGCACAATGTCCATTTGTAGTAATTGCACAATGATGGAAGCTGTGATATAAGGAGATACCCCCATGGCAAAAATTGAAAAGCGTTGGATTGAACTACCACTTACTAAATTAAGCATATTTAGAAATGGTAGATCAGCAATGCTCTGTAAAGATGCCGCATTTACTCCCGGAATAGTAATATGAGTACCTACACGGAAAATAAACAAGATAAACACTGTAAACAGAATTCTGGATCGGATATCTTTTACTTTAAAAGCGTCCTTCAGCAATTTAAGCATGCGTTAAATCACCTCGATTGATCCACCAGCAGCAACAATTGCTTCTTCTGCGGCTTTTGAGAACTTAGCAGCTTTAACCGTTAATTTCTTAGATAATGTTCCGTTTCCTAAAACTTTGATTCCAGCTTTTGCATCTTTAACGATTCCAGCTTCCACTAAAGCTACAGGAGTTACTTCAGCACCATCTTCAAAACGGTTTAAAACGTCTAAGTTAACAACAGCGTATTCTTTGCGGTTGATATTAGTAAATCCACGTTTTGGTAAACGACGGAACAATGGTGTTTGTCCCCCTTCAAAACCTAAACGTACACCACCACCTGAACGAGCTTTTTGCCCTTTTTGTCCACGTCCTGCTGTTTTACCGTTACCTGATGAAGTTCCACGGCCAACACGATTACGTACTTGACGAGAACCTTCTGCAGGTTTTAATTCATGAAGTTTCATGTATTTGGCACCTCCTTAATGAATAAGTATAAATTTGTTTATAATTAAATTTCTTTAACGTCCACTAAGTGAGAAACAGCTTTGATCATACCTTTAACTGCATCGTTAGCAGGTTTTACTACTGAGCTGTTTACTTTTGTTAGACCTAACGCTTGAACAGTTTTGCGTTGGCTTTGAGGACGTCCGATAACACTGCGTTTTAAAGTAATTTTTAATTCAGCCATTATTTAGTCCTCCTTAACCGATTAATTCTTCAACTGATTTACCACGTAATGCAGCAACTTCTTCAGCGCGTTTTAATTGTTTCAAACCTTCAATTGTTGCACGTACAACATTGATTGGTGTGTTTGAACGTAAAGATTTAGATGCGATATCAGCGATACCAGCTAATTCTAAGACAGCACGAGTTGGACCCCCGGCTGCAACCCCAGAACCTTCTACAGCTGGTTTCATTAAGATGCGTCCACCACCAAAAGTTCCGATAACTTCATGAGGGATAGTAGTCCCAACCATTGGTACTTCGATAAGGTTTTTCTTAGCATCTTCAACAGCTTTACGGATTGCTTCTGGAACTTCTTGAGCTTTACCAGTACCAAAACCTACATGTCCGTTTTTGTCACCGACAACAACTAAAGCTGCAAAACGTAAACGACGTCCACCTTTAACAACTTTTGTTACACGGTTAATCGCTACAACGCGGTCTTCTAATTCCAAATGTTTTGGATCAATATAAACCATGAATGGTGTTCCTCCTTCTATTAAAATTCAAGTCCATTTTCGCGAGCTGCTTGAGCTAAAGCTGCTACACGGCCATGGTAAAGGTATCCACCACGGTCAAAGACTACATTTTTAATACCTTTTGCTGCAGCACGTTCTGCTACTAATTTACCAACAGCTTGTGCTTGTTCAGTTTTTGTTCCACCTGAAATTTCTTTATCTAAGGCAGAGGCACTTGCTAGCGTCACACCCGCTACGTCATCAATAATTTGAGCGTAGATGTTTTTATTAGAACGAAAAACGTTCAAGCGTGGGCACTCAGCAGTACCAGAGATTTTGTTACGTACACGACGATGTCTCTTTTGACG
The DNA here is from genome assembly GCF_000407565.1 of Enterococcus cecorum DSM 20682 = ATCC 43198. Classification (GTDB taxonomy): domain Bacteria; phylum Bacillota; class Bacilli; order Lactobacillales; family Enterococcaceae; genus Enterococcus_E; species Enterococcus_E cecorum. The sequence continues at coordinate 78,525 of NZ_ASWI01000001.1, read as the reverse complement.
TGTTTTATTTTTGTCTGGTTTTGTAATCACAATTGTCACCTCTTTTATTATGCTGGCCTAAGCCGCGAATCGTAAACAATGTTGTTTACGATTATTTACCAGTTTTACCTTCTTTACGGCGTACATATTCACCAACATAGCGAATACCTTTACCTTTATAAGGTTCTGGTGGACGAACACCACGAATGTTCGCTGCAATTTCACCTACAGCTTCTTTGCTGATTCCTTTAACAACAACTTGTGTGTTAGATGGAACTTCAAATGTAATACCTGCAGGAGCAGTAATTTCAACAGGATGAGAGTAACCTACGTTTAATACAAGTTTTGAACCTTGTAATTGTGCACGGTACCCAACCCCGATTAATTCTAATGCTTTTTGGAAACCTTCGCTTACACCAACAACCATGTTATGGAAGATTGCGCGAGTAGTTCCGTGAATTGTTTTCATTTCTTTTGAGTCATTAGGACGAGTGAAAGTCACTTCATTACCTTCGATATTCATTTTGATATCTTCTGAGAAAGTACGAGTTAATTCACCTTTAGGACCTTTGACTGTAATTTCGTTTCCGTTTTGTTTGACTTCCACACCTTGAGGAAGAACAACAACTTTATTACCGATACGGCTCACTATCAGACACCTCCTCGTTGATTAATTCTTACCATACGTAAGCGACAACTTCGCCACCGATGTTTTTAGCTCTAGCTTCTTTATCAGTGATTACACCTTCAGAAGTTGAGATAATTGCGATCCCTAAACCATTTAATACTTTAGGTACTTCGTCAGCTTTTACGTAAGCACGTAAACCTGGTTTTGAGATACGTTTTAAGTTAGTGATAACACGTTCGCCGTTTTTACCGTATTTTAAGAACACACGGATTACGCCTTGTTTGTCATCTTCGATATATTCTACATCACGTACGAAACCTTCACGTTTTAAGATTTCAGCGATGTCACGTTTGATTTTTGATGCAGGTACTTCTAAAACTTCATGTTTAACCATGTTTGCATTACGAATGCGAGTTAGAAAATCTGCAATTGGATCTGTCATGACCATTAGATGATTTACCTCCTTTATGCGAATTTAACTTTTTTACCAGCTAGCTTTCTTCACGCCGGGAATTTGACCTTTATAGGCAAGTTCGCGGAAGCAAATACGGCAAAGTTTAAATTTACGATAAACTGAATGTGGACGTCCGCAACGTTCGCAACGAGTATATTCTTGAGTTGAGAATTTTGCAGGGCGTTTGTTTTTAGCAATCATTGATTTTTTAGCCACGTAGTTCGCCTCCTTTTATTATTTTGCAAATGGCATGCCTAATTGTGTTAACAACTCTCGAGATTCTTCATCTGTTTGAGCTGTAGTTACAATTACGATATCCATACCACGTACTTTATCTACTAAATCGTAGTCCACTTCAGGGAAGATTAATTGTTCTTTCACACCTAAAGTGTAGTTTCCACGTCCGTCAAAGGCTTTTTTGCTTACACCGTGGAAGTCACGTACACGTGGAAGTGAAACAGTAACTAATTTATCTAAAAATTCGTACATTCTTTCACCACGTAAAGTAACTTTCGCACCGATTGGCATTCCTTCACGTAAACGGAAACCAGCGATTGATTTCTTAGCTTTAGTAATTAAAGGTTTTTGACCTGAAATTAATTGTAATTCTTCAACAGCTTTATCTAAGTTTTTTGCGTTTGATACAGCATCACCAACACCCATGTTGATAACAATCTTTTCAACTTTAGGCACTTGCATCACTGAGCTATATTCAAATTTTTCCATTAAAGATGGAACAACTTCTTTTGTATATTTTTCTTTAAGGCGGTTCATTCAGTAAGCCCCTCCTTCCTTATTTTTCTTATTTATCTAAAACTTCACCGGTTTTCTTAGAAACGCGGACTTTTTTGCCATCAACTTCTTTGTAAGCAACTTTTGTAGGTTGTCCGTTTGAAGGATCGATTACCATTACGTTAGATACGTGAATTGGCGCTTCAACTTCAACGATTCCACCTTGAGGAGCAGCTTGAGAAGGTTTTTGGTGTTTTTTCACAATGTTTACACCTTCAACGATGACTTTATCTTTTTTAGGTAGGGCAGCTAAAACTACGCCTTCCTTATTTTTGTCTTTTCCAGTGATAACTTTAACTTTATCGCCTTTTTTAACAAACATCTATCTTAGCACCTCCTTATGTTTTATTGACCTATTATAATACTTCTGGTGCTAGTGAAACGATCTTCATGAAGTTGTTTTCGCGTAATTCACGAGCAACTGGGCCGAAGATACGAGTTCCACGTGGGCTCTTATCATCACGGATAATTACCGCAGCATTTTCATCAAATTTAATATATGAACCGTCTGCACGACGAGCTCCTGATTTTGTACGAACGATAACGGCTTTAACAACGTCACCTTTTTTGACAACACCACCTGGCGTTGCTTGTTTAACCGTAGCAACAATCACGTCACCGATATTGGCAGTTTTACGGCCAGATCCGCCTAAAACTTTAATCGTTAGGATTTCACGAGCGCCTGAGTTATCAGCAACTTTTAAACGACTTTCTGCTTGGATCACGATGTGTATCCTCCTTTCAGATTTGACAATATTTGAAATCTATATAGGAAAATCTCGTTGATTAAATAATCACTGCTTTTTCAACAATCTCTACTAGACGGAAACGTTTTGTAGCTGATAATGGACGAGTTTCCATAATTTTCACGATATCTCCAACTTTTGCTTCATTGTTTTCATCGTGAGCTTTGTATTTCTTAGAATAGTTCATACGTTTACCATAGATTGGGTGGTTACGTTTTGTTTCAACGACAACAGTAATGGTTTTATCCATTTTGTCAGAAACCACACGTCCTTGATAAACTTTGCGTTGATTTCTTTCTTCAGTCATACGATGAATGGCCTCCTTCCACGATTACTTAGCTTGTTCACGCAACACAGTTTTGATGCGTGCAATCGATTTACGTACTTCTTTGATTCGTGCAGTGTTTTCTAATTGGCCTGTAGCTAATTGGAATCTAAGATTGAACAATTCTTCTTTTAATTGTTTTTCTTGATCTAGCATTTCGGCAGTGGTTAATTCTCTGATTTCTTTAACCTTCATTCGATTCACCACCCATTTCCTCACGTTTTACGATTTTAGTTTTTACTGGTAATTTGTGAGAAGCAAGACGTAAAGCTTCACGAGCTACTTCTTCAGGAACGCCAGCTACTTCAAACATGATTTTGCCGCGTTTAACTGGTGCAACCCAACCTTCAGGTGCCCCTTTACCAGAACCCATACGTACCCCAATCGCTTTGGCAGTATAAGATTTGTGAGGGAAGATTTTAATCCATACTTTCCCACCACGTTTCATGTAACGAGTCATAGCAATACGGGCTGCTTCGATTTGACGGTTGGTAATCCAATGTGATTCAACTGCTTGCAAACCGTATTCACCAAAAGTAACTTCTTTACCGCCTTTAGCTTCACCACGCATTTTACCGCGGAATTCACGACGGTGTTTTACACGTTTTGGTACTAACATGTCTTATTTCCCTCCTTTTTCAGTATTCTTTTTAGTTGGAAGAACTTCTCCGCGATAGATCCATACTTTAACACCAAGTTTACCGTATGTTGTATCTGCTTCTTCCCAGGCGTAGTCAATATCTGCACGCAATGTATGAAGTGGAACTGTTCCTTCTGAGTATCCTTCGCTACGAGCAATATCTGCACCGTTTAAACGACCTGATACTTGTGTTTTAATTCCTTTAGCTCCTGAACGCATTGTACGTTGGATAGCTTGTTTTTGTGCACGACGGAAAGCAACACGGTTTTCTAATTGACGTGCAATACCTTCGCCGACTAATTTAGCATCTAAATCTGGTTTTTTGATTTCAACAATGTTAATGTGAACTCGTTTACCAGTTAATTTATTTAATTCTTTACGTAGGTTTTCGACTTCAGCACCGCCTTTACCGATAACCATACCTGGTTTAGCTGTGTGGATTGAAACGTTCACGCGATTTGCAGCACGTTCGATTTCTACTGTTGACACAGCGGCATCAGCAAGTTTAGATGCGATAAATTTACGAATTCTTAAATCTTCGTGTAGATATTCAGCATACTCTTTTTCAGCATACCATTTTGCATCCCAGTCACGGATGACGCCTACACGCATTCCAATTGGATGTACTTTTTGACCCACTGATTGTCCCTCCTTATTTTTCTGATACGACTACCGTAATATGACTTGTACGTTTGTTGATTGGTGAAGCTGATCCTTTCGCACGTGGACGGAAACGTTTCATAGTTGGTCCTTCGTTAACAAAAGCTTCAGATACATATAAGTTTTCAACATCTAAGTCAAAATTATTTTCAGCATTCGCAATAGCTGACATTAAAACTTTTTCAATGATTGATGCAGCTTTATTTGGTGTGAATTTTAGAATTGCAATTGCTTCAGCAACGCTTTTTCCTCGGATTAAATCGATAACTAAACGCGCTTTACGAGGAGATGTACGTACTGTTTTAGCAGTTGCTTTAGCTGATGTAATTTGTTCTGCCATTATTATATCCTCCCCTCAGACTAGCGTTTTGTCTTCTTATCGTCTGCAGCGTGGCCACGATAAGTTCTAGTTGGTGCAAATTCACCTAATTTATGTCCTACCATGTCTTCTTGAATGTAAACTGGCACGTGTTTACGTCCATCATACACAGCGATTGTGAATCCAACAAAACTTGGGAAGATTGTAGAACGACGAGACCAAGTTTTGATTACTTTTTTCTTTTCAACACCTTGTTGTGCTTCGACCTTTTTCATCAAATGGTCATCGACAAAAGGTCCTTTCTTTAAGCTACGACCCATGGTGAACCTCCTCTCAAAATGTGCGACACATGGTCATAAAAATTATTTAGTCTTACGACGACGAACAATAAGTTTGTTTGATTTAGCTTTCTTGTTACGTGTTTTGAAGCCAAGAGCTGGTTGACCCCAAGGTGAAACTGGTGCTTTACGTCCGATTGGTGCACGACCTTCACCACCACCGTGTGGGTGATCATTAGGGTTCATTACGCTACCACGAACAGTTGGGCGTTTACGCAACCAACGAGAGCGACCTGCTTTACCAATGTTAATTAATTCATGTTGTTCGTTACCAACAGCACCGATTGTTGCACGGCATGTTGCTAAGATCATACGAACTTCACCTGAGTTTAAGCGGATAAGAACGTATTTACCTTCTTTACCTAAAACTTGAGCACTTGTACCAGCAGAGCGGATTAATTGTCCACCTTTACCTGGTTTTAATTCGATATTGTGGATAACTGTACCAACTGGAATGTTTTCTAATGGTAAAGCATTACCCACTTTGATATCAGCTTCAGGACCAGAAACAACTGTCATGCCTACTTCTAATCCTTTAGGTGCTAAGATATAAGTTTTTACTCCATCTTCGTAATGCAATAAAGCAATGTTTGCAGAACGGTTTGGATCGTATTCGATTGTCGCAACTTTAGCTACAACATTATCTTTGTTACGTTTGAAGTCGATCAAACGGTATTGACGTTTATGACCGCCACCTTGGTGACGTACAGTAATGCGTCCGTTGTTGTTACGGCCGGCATTGTTTTTCAATGGTGCTAATAATGATTTTTCTGGTTTTGATGTAGTAATTTCAGCAAAGTCAGAAGAAGTCATATTACGACGACCATTTGAGGTAGGTTTGTACTTTTTAATCGCCACGTCTTTTTCCCTCCTATTAATAATCTATCTAGTTTTATTATTCAGCTGAGAATAATTCGATTGCTTTTGAATCGCTTGTTAATGTCACAATAGCTTTGCGACGTTTCTTTGTATAACCTGCATATTTACCCATACGTTTGAATTTAGGACGTACGTTTACGATGTTCACGTCTTTAACTTTCACATCGAAAGCAGCTTCTACAGCTTGTTTTACTAATGTTTTGTTTGCACGAGTATCCACTTCAAAAGTGTATTTGTTTTCTTCCATTGCGTTCATAGACTTTTCAGTGATTACTGGGCGTTTAATGACATCTAGTAAGTTCATTATGCAAGCACCTCCTCAATTTGAGTAAGAGCAGTTTGAGTTACTAATAATTTGTCATTTGATACAACATCTAACACACTTACGTTGTCTGAAGCAACAACACTTACGTTTGGTAAGTTACGTGCTGATAAAGCAGCAAAGTCATTACCTGGTTCTAATACTACTAATACTTTTGTATCAATTGATAAGTTAGCAAGAACTTGTTTGAATTCTTTAGTTTTTGGTGCTTCGAAGCTTAATGCATCAACTGCAACCAAGTTATTTGCAGCAACTTTTTCTGATAATACAGATTTCATTGCTAAACGACGAACTTTTCTAGGAAGTTTGTAGCTATATGAACGTGGTGTTGGTCCGAATACAACGCCACCTCCACGCCATTGTGGTGAACGGATTGAACCTTGACGAGCACGACCTGTTACTTTTTGACGCCATGGTTTGCGTCCACCGCCACGTACTGCGCTACGGTTTCTAACAGCGTGTGTTCCTTGTCTTAATGAAGCACGTTGCATGATAACTGCATCGAAAACAACACTTTCATTAGGTTCAATTCCAAAAATTTCTTCATTTAAAGTAATTTCGCCAATTTGGCTTCCATCTTGTTTAAATAATGCTACGTTTGGCATTCCTTAGTTCCTCCTTTCTTCCTATCGATTATTTAGCCTTCACAGCTGATTTGATTGTAATCAATGATTTTTTAGCGCCTGGAACGTTACCTTTGATTAAGATTACGTTACGTTCAGCGTCTACACGTACAATTTCAAGATTTTGAATTGTTACGCGATTGCCACCCATACGGCCAGCAAGGTGTTTATTTTTAAATACACGGTTAGGTGCAACTGGACCCATTGATCCAGGACGACGATGGTAACGAGAACCGTGAGCCATTGGTCCGCGGCTTTGTCCATGACGTTTGATTACGCCTTGGAATCCTTTACCTTTAGTTGTTCCTGTAACGTCAACGATGTCTCCTGCTTGGAAGACGTCCACTTTAATCTCTGATCCTACTTCTAAGCCCTCAAGCTCAACATCCTTGAATTCACGAATGAAGCGCTTAGGAGCCGTGTTTGCTTTTGCAACATGACCTTTCGCAGGTTTGTTAGACAAAACTTCACGCATATCTTCGAAACCAACTTGAATTGCTTCATAGCCGTCAGTTTCAACAGTTTTCACTTGTAAGACTACGTTTGGAGTAGCTTCAACAACTGTAACTGGGATTAATTCTCCTGATTCAGTGAAGATTTGAGTCATTCCCACTTTTTTCCCTAAGATTCCTTTGGTCATGATTACACCTCCATCTTAATTATAATTATAGTTTGATTTCAATATTAACACCTGATGGTAAGTCAAGCTTCATTAAAGCATCGACAGTTTTTGGTGTTGGATTCACAATGTCGATTAGACGTTTGTGTGTACGCATTTCGAATTGTTCGCGTGAATCTTTGTATTTGTGAGTCGCACGAATGATTGTGTAAAGACTACGTTCTGTTGGTAATGGAATTGGACCAGATACGTCAGCTCCAGTTCTCTTTGCAGTTTCTACAATTTTATCCGCAGACTGATCTAAAATACGATGTTCATACGCTTTTAAACGGATACGAATTTTTTGTTTTGCCATTTTGTTCCCTCCTTCGCCTATTTTGACAAGTAGACATAGCTCCACGAAAATTATCCGTCACGCTCGACCATGGCAAAGCGTCCGGGCGTGTCGCAACCTCTCGTTTCTTAGCCGCAGAATATTTTCTGCAGTGCATACCCGTAATGAGCAGCACCTTTTTGATTATAGTATATGTCCTGGCAATAAGCAAGCTTTTTTCTTGAAAAACTGAAAATTTTTTTGCCTTTTCACTCAATTTTCATTTTACTATATTTTTACTTCACTATTTTATAGTAGAAAAATGATTCAACTTGACTTTTTTACTTGAATCTTCTAACTTTAGGCTAAGAAAACTTACGGAGGGATGTTGATGTATCAATTAAATTCTGAATCAGACCTACCCTATTATCAACAAATTATCCACGAATTAATCGAAGCTATTCAATCTGGTGAGTTACTACCAGAAGAACGTTTACCTGCCGAACGCAAACTTGCACAGCTTTATGGTGTCAATCGTTCTACTGTTGGACGTGCACTCGATGAATTAGTTAGTTTAGGCTGGCTTGAACGACAACAAGGAAGTGGCACCTATATCAGCGCAACTCGTATTGCCAATCGTAAGTCACCCCAACTGCCTTGGAAAAATTTGCTAGCGCGTCCAATTTTTGTGGAAGATCCTTATCTTGCTGAATTGAAAACAAAGCGCAATGAGAAAGATTGTATTGATTTATCTAGCGGTGATTTACCCCTATCTTTCATTCAAAACTTTAATATTCCAAGTCTTTCGTGGGAACAGGTGCTTAAAATGCAAGCTGATTTACCTGAGTCAGGAGAAATTCATTTACGTCACGCTTTGGTCAATCATTTGAAAAATCAGTATCAGTTATCCCTTAGTGCTGAAGAATTACTAATTACATCTGGTTCTACGCAAGGAATGTCACTGATTTTCGATACCTTACTCAAACCAGGTGATGTGGTTGCTACAGAAAACCCCTCTTTTCTTTTTTCATTGCCTTGGATTGCCTCTAACCAAATTGAATTATTAGGAATTGATATGGATAACGAAGGAATCATAGCTGAAAAATTAGAACAACAAATTTTGCAACGTCGTATTAAACTTGTTTATCTTAATCCTGACTTTCAAAACCCGACCGGAAGATTAATGTCGCTTGAACGTCGCCAGCAAATTCTCACTATTTGTAAAAAATATCAGATTCCAATTGTAGAAGATGATGCTTATGGTGAACTGAACTTCAATCGACCCTTACCTCGACTAAAAAGTTTAGCCGACGAACAAGTCATCTATCTTGGTTCTTTGTCAAAAATATTCAGCCCGCATATCAAAATTGGTTGGGTAGCTGCTCCTAAATCACTATTATCTTCTATTATAGATACAAAAATCCAAAGCGAGCGTACGACTGATTTATTTTCGCAAATCATTGCTCAAAATGCTTTAAGTGCCAGTGATTATCTTGTCAAGCAGACACATTTATTACATTTTTTAGCGCAGAGACAAGCTGAGATTTTACATGTTTTTTCTGAATTTAGTGAAGATTGGCAAGTACAACAAACTTCAGGGGGACTATATTTATATTGTACGTGGAAACATCAAAAACTCCACCGCAAAGACTGGCAAATTTTCCTGAAACAAAATTTATTAGTGGCGCCTAGCTTTTTATATTGTAATCAATGTCAATCTATGCGCTTAAATTATGCCCATCTAGCCACTTATCCTTTAGAAGAATTTAAACAGCGACTCGCACATTGTACATCAATATTATCAGCTAAACGTTAAAAGATCTATCTTATGCAGATAGGTCTTTTTAAATTGGTTGGGTATATTTTGAGCCAATTGGTTGTTTTACGATACCATCTGTTGCGTTATACTATCAAAAAAGGAGGGAAACTATGGTTAAACAAGTACTTACTATTGCAGGCTCTGATTCTACTGGAGGTGCAGGATTAGAGGCTGATTTAAAAACCTTTCAAGAATTTGGATTATATGGATATGCGGTCATTACCTCAATCGTAACAATGGATGCTTCAAAAGGCTGGCAACATGAAGTCCACGAGTTAGATAGCGAGTTGATTCAAAAACAATTTGCGAGTGCTACATGTGGGGGCCAAATCGCAGCCTTGAAAACTGGCATGTTAGGCAACGAAGAAAACGCAGCAACGATTAGCAAGTTACTCAAAACAAGTAATACCGAAAAAATCGTCATCGATCCAGTTATCGCTTGCAAAGGAACGGCTAATATTTTACAACCCCAAGTCGTTGAAATGCTAAAAAACAAACTTATTCCACAAGCTTTTATCACAACACCTAATTTAGTAGAAGCCGGTATACTTTCTGGAATGGGCGATTTACACACCATTGAGCAGATGAAACAAGCAGCTAAAATCATTCATGAAATGGGTGCAAAAAATGTTGTCATCAAAGGTGGTGCCCGTTTAAATCATGAGCTAGCCATTGATATCTTCTATGATGGTCAAGATTTTCAAACTTTGGCATTACCAATCATTTCAACTGCAACCAACCACGGTGCAGGCTGTACTTTTGCCGCTGCGATTACCAGCTTATTAGCCCATGATTATCCGGTTCTTCAAGCTGTCCAATTAGCCAAAAGTTTTGTCAATAAAGCCATCCAAAAAGGGATCTTTGTTAACCCTTATGTTGGACATGTTTGGCACGGCGCCTATTTCCATGCCGAAACACGATTGGAGGAATCAAAATGAAACAAACAAAATCTATTCAAGCTATCACACTGACTGCACTATTTGCAGCCTTAACATTCATCGGAACAACAATTAAAATTCCTTTACCTACCGGAGCCTTTGTCCATCTCGGTAATGCGATGTTACTTTTAGCCATTTTATTACTTGGTTACTTTAAAGGTGCTCTTGCTGGAGGTTTAGGTTTTGCTATTTTCGATTTATTAAATGGGTATGCTACCGAAGCACCTTACTTCATTTTAGAAAGTTTTATTGTTGGTCTGTTTGCTATTTTTGCTATTCGTTTATTCAAGAATAATCCAACAAAAATTTGGCAAATCATCGTCATTGGAATATTTACTGGTATCGGTAAAATCATCATGACGCAAGTGAAAAATACTATAGTTTTGCTTATTGCCGGTAGTAATTTGAGTAATGCTTTTATTGCTGCGAGCATTAAATTACCAGCTACACTGATTAATGTTGTTTCAACTATCATCATTGTCAGCATTCTCTATTTTCCATTAAAGAAACTAAATCAACGCTTAAATGGTTAAACACACAAAACCAGAGAATAACGCGAAACAAAGTCATTCCCTGGTTGTTTTTTACGCAAAAAAAGACGATGAGCAAAAACTCATCGTCTTTATTTATCTACTAGTTTTAAAAGCTTAAAATTAAGCTAAGATACCAGTAACAACGCCTGAACCAACAGTACGTCCGCCTTCACGAATTGAGAAACGAGTTCCGTCTTCGATAGCGATTGGGTGGATTAATTCAACTTCCATAGTTACGTTATCACCAGGCATAACCATTTCAGTACCTTCTGGTAAGTTAACTACACCTGTAACGTCAGTTGTACGGAAGTAGAATTGTGGACGGTAGTTAGTGAAGAATGGAGTATGACGTCCACCTTCTTCTTTAGTTAAAACGTACACTTCAGCAGTGAATTTTGTATGTGGAGTGATTGAACCTGGTTTAGCTAATACTTGACCACGTTGGATATCTTCACGAGCCACACCACGTAATAATGCACCGATGTTGTCTCCAGCTTCAGCGTAATCTAATAATTTACGGAACATTTCAACACCAGTAACTGTTGTTTTAGAAATTTCATCATGGATACCAACTATTTCAACTTCGTCACCAACACGTACTTGTCCACGTTCAACACGACCTGTAGCAACAGTACCACGACCAGTGATTGAAAATACGTCTTCGACTGGCATCATGAATGGTTTATCGTTGTCACGTTCTGGAGTTGGGATGTATTCGTCAACTGCAGCCATTAATTCTAAGATTTTTTCTTCGTAAGATGGGTCGCCTTCTAAAGCTTTTAATGCAGAACCAGCGATTACAGGAACATCGTCTCCTGGGAAGTCGTATTCAGTTAATAAGTCACGTACTTCCATTTCAACTAATTCTAATAATTCTTCGTCGTCAACCATATCAACTTTGTTTAAGAAAACAACGATGTATGGAACACCAACGTTACGTGATAAAAGAATGTGTTCACGAGTTTGTGGCATAGGACCATCAGCAGCAGATACTACTAAGATAGCACCGTCCATTTGAGCAGCACCAGTGATCATGTTTTTAACGTAGTCAGCGTGTCCTGGGCAGTCAACGTGTGCATAGTGACGAGTAGCTGTTTCGTACTCAACGTGTGCAGTTGAAATTGTGATACCACGTTCACGTTCTTCTGGAGCACCATCGATTTGGTCATAAGCCATAGCTTGTGCTCCACCTTGTTTAGCTAATACAGTTGTAATAGCAGCTGTTAATGTAGTTTTACCATGGTCAACGTGTCCGATTGTACCAACGTTAACGTGGGCTTTAGAACGGTCAAATTTTTCTTTTGCCATTTTATTATATGCCTCCTAAAAATTTAATTAGTTTGTATATCTGATAGGTAGGAAGGAAAACTCCTTCCTGCCCATATCATCGTTTCTATTTTACCCAAAAATCTTCAAAAAAGATAGTTTTTTGCAGAAATTCCTAAAAAATATCAAATATTATTCAGCTTTTCCGCCATTTTTCTTAATAATTTCTTCTTGAACAGATTTTGGAACATCTTCGTAGTGGTCAAATGTCATTGTAAACACACCACGACCTTGAGTTGCTGAACGTAAAGTTGTTGCATAACCAAACATTTCAGCAAGTGGAACCATCGCACGAACTACTTGAGAGTTATTACGAGCTTCCATACCTTCAACACGACCACGACGTGCAGTAACATGTCCCATAACATCTCCTAGATATTCTTCAGGAACAACAACTTCAACTGCCATGATTGGTTCAAGGATAACTGGGTTAGCTTTCTTAGCAGCAGCACGTAAAGCCATAGATGCAGCTACACGGAAGGCTGTTTCACTTGAGTCGACATCATGGTAAGAACCATCATATAGTTTAGCCTTGATATCAACCATTGGGTAACCAGCTAATACCCCATTTTCCATAGCGTCTTTCAAACCAACTTCAACTGCTGGGATGTATTCACGAGGAACCACACCACCGACAATTGCGTTTTCGAATTCGAAACCAGCGCCTTCTTCGTTTGGTGTAAATTCAATCCATACGTGACCGTATTGACCTTTACCACCAGATTGACGTACAAACTTACCTTCAGCTTGAGTAGCTGAGCGGAATGTTTCACGATATGATACTTGTGGAGCACCAACGTTAGCTTCTACTTTAAATTCACGACGCATACGGTCAACGATAATATCTAAGTGAAGCTCACCCATACCAGCAATGATTGTTTCACCAGTTTCTTGGTTTGTTTCAGCGCGGAAGGTTGGATCTTCTTCAGATAATTTTTGTAAAGCGATAGACATTTTGTCTTGGTCAGCTTTTGATTTAGGTTCGATAGCAACTTGGATAACTGGTTCTGGGAATTCCATAGATTCTAAGATAACTAGGTTCTTTTCATCACATAGTGTATCCCCAGTAGTTGTGTCTTTCAAACCAACAGCTGCAGCGATATCCCCTGCATATACTTCAGAAATTTCTGAACGAGAGTTTGCGTGCATTTGTAGGATACGTCCAACACGTTCACGTTTACCTTTAGTTGCGTTTTGTACGTATGAACCTGATTCTAAGACACCAGAGTACACACGGAAGAAAGTTAAACGACCTACGAATGGGTCAGTCATAACTTTGAAGGCTAAAGCTGAGAATGGAGCTGAATCGTCAGCTGGACGAGTCACTTCTTCATCAGTCTTAGGATCGATACCCTTAATTGCAGGGATATCTAATGGAGAAGGTAAGTAGTCAATAACGGCATCCAATAATAATTGAACCCCTTTGTTCTTGAACGCAGAACCACAAAGAACTGGGTAGAATTCTACTGCAGTAGTTGCACGACGAATTCCTTCTTTAAGTTCTTGTTCAGTGATTTCTTCACCTTCTAAGTATTTCATTGTTAATTCTTCATCAGTTTCAGCAACAGCTTCAACTAATTTTTCATGCCATTCTTCAGCTAACTCACGGTAGTCTTCTGGAATTTCAGTTTCTTCAATTTCAGTACCTAAGTCGTTAGTGTAGATTTCAGCTTTCATTTTCACTAGGTCAATGATACCTGTGAAGCTATCTTCAGCACCGATTGGTATTTGAATTGGATGTGCATTTGCTTGTAAGCGATCATGCAATGTTCTTACAGAATATAAGAAGTCCGCACCAATTTTATCCATCTTGTTAGCAAATACGATACGAGGAACTCCGTAAGTAGTTGCTTGGCGCCATACAGTTTCAGTTTGAGGTTCTACCCCAGATTGTGCATCTAGGACGGTAACTGCACCATCTAATACACGTAATGAACGTTCAACTTCGACTGTGAAGTCTACGTGCCCTGGTGTGTCGATGATGTTGATACGATGACCTTTCCATTGAGCAGTTGTAGCGGCAGATGTGATAGTAATCCCACGTTCTTGTTCTTGTTCCATCCAGTCCATTTGAGAAGCACCTTCGTGAGTTTCTCCAATTTTGTGGATTTTACCAGTGTAGTACAAGATACGTTCTGTCGCAGTTGTTTTACCGGCATCGATGTGGGCCATGATACCGATGTTACGAGTGTTTTCTAAAGAAAATGCTCTTGCCATTGTAGGTTTTTCTCCTCTCTTATTAAATCGGTTGTTTCATGCTATACCTTCTGTCAGCAAATAAATGCTGCAAGAGGATCTTACCAACGATAGTGCGCAAATGCACGGTTGGCTTCGGCCATTTTGTGAGTGTCTTCGCGTTTTTTCACAGAAGCACCAGTGTTGTTAGCTGCATCCATGATTTCTTTTGCAAGACGTTCTTCCATTGTGTGTTCACCACGTAGGCGTGCATAGCTAACAATCCAACGTAAACCTAAAGTTGTACGACGTTCTGGACGAACTTCAACTGGTACTTGGTAGTTAGAACCACCCACACGACGAGCTTTAACTTCTAATACAGGCATGATATTTTTCATTGCTTGTTCAAAAACTTCTAATGGATCATTCCCTGTAGATTCTTTAATAATATCAAATGCATTATAGATGATGCTTGCAGCAATCCCGCGTTTACCGTCGATCATGACACGGTTGATTAAGCGAGTTACTAATTTTGAGTTATAAATAGGATCTGGTAAAACATCACGTTTTGCAACAGGACCTTTACGAGGCATCCGTAACTCCTCCTTTTCGTAATATGATTATTTTATATTTTTTCGTTTCAAATCTAAAAATTAAGCTTTAGGACGTTTAGTACCGTATTTAGAACGACTTTGTTTACGATCGTTCACACCAGCTGTATCTAACGCACCACGAACGATATGGTAACGTACCCCTGGTAAGTCTTTTACACGTCCACCACGTAGTAACACAACGCTGTGTTCTTGTAAGTTATGTCCGATACCTGGGATATAAGCTGTAACTTCGATTAAGTTTGACAAACGAACACGGGCATATTTACGTAAAGCTGAGTTCGGTTTTTTAGGTGTCATAGTACCCACACGAGTTGCTACCCCACGTTTTTGAGGTGAGCTCACATTCGTTTGAGTCTTTTTGAAACTGTTATATCCTTTGTTTAATGCAGGTGAATTTGATTTTTCAACCTTTGATTTACGAGGCTTACGTACTAATTGGTTAATTGTAGGCATTCCTTGTTTTCCTCCTTCCTTGATTCGCTGTATAGTCCCACACATCCAGGTGGTTCTTTTTTTGCGATAAAAAATAATGCAGATTTTCTGCACCTTTATCAAAGCTTTTCACAGTCAGCACGTCTACTAGAGACCTGTTTAAAGCACCTTTGTAATAGTAGCATGATATTTCATGACTGTCAACTACTTGGGATACAATTTTTTTGATTTTTTTCTGAGTTTTCATAGGTTTTTTGAAAGCGAAATAGTATAATGTTAGTTGTAAATTATCGTTGGAGAGTGATTATTGATGAACTTGAAACAAATGGTTGGAATTAAAGCTAGTGAATATGTAAAAGATGGCATGATTGTCGGTTTAGGTACTGGTTCGACTGCTTACTATATGATAGAAGAATTAGGTCGTCGTGTCAAAGAGGAAAACTTGCAAATTGTTGGCGTACCTACTTCTATCGCATCAAAAAAACAAGCAGAAGGTTTAGGGATTACGGTTAAAACCATTGATGAAGTCGATCATGTTGATTTAACAATTGATGGTGCAGATGAAATCGATGAAAACTTTGGTGGTATTAAAGGTGGCGGGGCTGCACTTTTATTCGAAAAAATTGTCGCTACTTATTCTAAAAAAATTATTTGTATTGTTGATGAATCAAAAATGGTTAAAAATCTTGGAGCATTCCCATTACCTGTTGAAGTGATTCCTTATGGCTGCATGCAAGTATTCAAAAAATTTGAAGCGCTAGGATATCAACCGACGCTACGTAAAAAAGAAGATGGTAGTACTTTAATTACCGACTGTGGACACTATATCATTGATCTCCACCTTGAAAAAATTGAGCAACCTGAACAGTTAGCTCGCCAGTTAGACCACACAGTTGGCGTTGTTGAACATGGACTTTTCCTTAATATGGTAGATACTGTCATTATCGGACATGAAAATGGTGTGGAAGTGCTAGAAAGTCAAAAATAGCCGTATCCCTATCATTGCGCATTTGTATTAAATTTTTTATGGAAATTATTTGTAAAAAAGTGTACAATATGGAAGGAATGAAAAAATTTCAGAAAACCAATTTAAAGGAGAGTTTTTTATGCCAAAATTAGTTTTTTCACGTCACGGATTAAGTGAATGGAACAAATTAAACCAATTTACAGGTTGGGCTGATGTTGATTTAGCTCCAGAAGGTGTTGAAGAAGCCAAAGAAGGCGGACGTAAAATTAAAGAAGCAGGCATCGAATTTGATATTGCCTTCACTTCAGTTTTAACTCGCGCAATCAAAACATGTAACTTAATCTTAGAATACTCAGATCAATTATGGGTACCTCAAGTGAAATCATGGCGCTTAAACGAACGTCATTATGGTAAATTACAAGGCTTAAACAAAAAAGAAACAGCTGAAAAATATGGTGACGAACAAGTTCATATCTGGCGTCGTTCATATGATGTATTACCTCCATTACAAGATGCAAACGATGAAGGTTCAATCGCTGGCGACCGTCGCTATGCAATGTTAGACCCTCGTGACATACCAGGAGGAGAAAACTTAAAAGTAACGCTAGAACGTGCTTTACCTTTCTGGCAAGATCAAATCGCACCAGCTTTATTAGATGGTAAAACTGTTTTAGTAGCTGCTCACGGTAACTCATTACGTGCTTTAGCTAAACACATCGAAGGTATTTCTGATGAAGATATCATGGACCTTGAAATCCCAACAGGTCAACCATTAGTTTATGAATTAAACGATGACTTATCAGTAGCTAAAAAATACTACTTATAATCTAAAAAAAAGACAAACGCGTGAAAGTTTCGGCCTTCACGCGTTTTTTTGTTAGATAAATTTTGATTTAGTTAAGCAAGCTTGATAAATTGCTACAACATCTTTGACTCCAAGTACTTCAAAAGCATCCGTCAACAAACTGCTATGATCAATTGCTTGTTGGGCCATCGCTGCAAAATCACGGTCGTCTGGAATTCCGACTTCTGGCAAGGTCATTGGCACACCATTTTCTTCAAAGAAATCATACAAGGCTTGAATCCCCATCTTCGCCGCTTTCATGCTATCTGGTTCTTGAATTTGCCAAACATTGCGAGCAAAGCGTTCAATCTTTGGTAAAGTTTGTTCGTTTAAGATATAGTCTAACCAACGAGGCGTCAAGATTGCTAAGCCGATACCATGCGTAATATCATAAAAAGCACTTAATTCGTGTTCCATCGCATGACAAGACCAGGCACCTTTGCGACCACTGCCTACCAAACCGTTTAAAGCTAAAGTCGAAGCCCACATTAAATTCGCCCGTGCATCATAATGCGTAGGTTCATGTAGGGCAACTGGCATGCATTGAATGACGGTTTTCATTAATCCTTCTGCAATCGAATCTTGTACTTCGGTTCCTGGTGTTAAATTGAAGTATTGCTCCATCAAGTGACTCAAGATATCCGCCGAACCAGCTAATGTTTGATACTTACTTACTGAAAAAGTCAAACTAGGATCTAGGAATGAAACTTTAGGCAAGAAGTTTGTGCCGTGAATGCCAAGTTTTTGTTTGGCATTTAAATCTGAAATGACAGCCCCTCGATTCATTTCCGTACCAGTCGTTGCTAAAGTCAAAATCGTCACCAAAGGAATTGTAGGGCCTTCATAACGACGGGATAACACCATTTCCCATGGATCTCCTTCATAAAACACGGCACCACTAATCACCTTGGAACAATCAATAACCGATCCGCCACCTACTGCTAAAATGACATCGATTTTATGGTATTTACAAAGCATCACACCTTCACGGACACTTTCAATTTTCGGATTTGGATCAACCCCACCTAATTCAAACATCTTTAACCCATTCTCTTTTAGCAAGGTCTTGATTTTTTCGTATAAGCCACTGCGCTTGATACTACCGCCACCGTACACCAATAAAACATTTTTGCCAAATTGATTCAATACACTAGGCAATTCGTCTAGGCGGTCTTTCCCAAAGCGAATATCGGTGGAGACATTAAAATTAAAATTTTCCATCAGGCTTCCCTCCTCTACTTATTACCTTTATTTTACCAAAACCCATGAAAAAAGCTCTAGAAATCAATCTAGAACTTTTTTTACATTTATGCACGAATCGCTGTTTCCAAGCCGACTTTAATCATATCGTTAAAAGTTAATTGACGTTCTTCAGCCGTTGTTTCTTCGCCGGTAATAATGTGATCACTAACCGTACAAATCGCCAATGTTTTCACGTTGAATTTGGCACCTAAGTAATAAAGGGCCGCAGCTTCCATTTCTACCCCCATAACCCCTAAATCGGCAAGGGCTAAGGTTTCAGTCATATCATCCTTATAAAAACTATCTTCTGACAAGAGATTGCCGACATGGGTAGTAGTGCCCATTTCTTGCGCCACTTCATAAGCTGTTTTTAGCAAATCAAAGTTCGCGATTGGAGCAAAGTGGAAGGATTGGAAATTTTTAGCAATCATTGAAGAACTTGTCACTGCACCTTGACCTAAAACTAAGTCACGCACATGCACATTTTTAGAAATCGCGCCACAAGTTCCCACACGAATCAAGGTTTTCACACCATAAGAATTAATTAACTCATGGGCATAAATCGTCGCAGAAGGCATCCCCATTCCGGTACCTTGAACTGAGATTCTTTCGCCTTTATAAGTACCCGTAAAACCTAACATTCCACGGACATTGTTATAACAAACAGGATTTTCTAAAAAGGTTTCGGCGATATATTTGGCACGTAATGGATCGCCTGGTAATAATATTTTATCAGCAATTTCGCCTGCTTTGGCTTCAATATGAACACTCATGAAAATTCTCCTTTAATTTTTCTAAGGTTTATCAATCAAATTGGGCTGGTCACCGTACAATTATAGTTTGGCTAATGTTTCTTTGACTAAAGATTTAAATTCTGCTTTGACACGTTCAGTGGTTTCAACGACTTCTTCATGGTTTAAATTCGCTTGCATACCAGCAGCAAGATTCGTAATACACGAAATACCTAAAACACGTAAACCACTATGAACAGCAACGATGACTTCTGGAACCGTAGACATCCCTACTGCATCCGCGCCAGCAATTCGAGCAAAGCGCACTTCTACAGGTGTTTCATAGGTTGGACCTGAAAATCCCATATAAACGCCTTCTTTAAGATGTAATCCTTTGCTTGCAGCCACTTCTTTAGCGACATTGCGGTAAGATTCATCATAAGCTTTAGACATATCTGGGAAGCGTGGACCCATTTCATCTTCATTTTTACCAATTAATGGATTCGCACCCATAAAATTGATATGGTCCGTAATCAACATTAAATCACCTGGTGTAAAACTTTCATTCACTCCGCCACAGGCATTGGTCACTACTAAGGAATGAGCCTTCAAGCCAGCCATCACACGTACTGGATAAGTCACAACTTGCATATTGTGTCCTTCATAATAATGGAAACGACCTTGCATCGCCAATACTTTTTTCCCTGCTAAAGTACCATAAACAAGTTGTCCAGCATGCCCAACAACGGTAGAAACTGGGAAATGCGGAATATTTGCATAAGGAATGACGACTTTATCTTCAATTTCTTCGGCTAATTCACCTAAACCAGAACCTAGAATCAAGCCAAATTCGACTTCTTGCACCCCTTGATTGTGGATATATTGAATCGTTTCTGTTAATTTTTCTTGTAAAGTCATTTTTTCACCTCGAATAAGTGTTAATTATTTTAATAAACTTAAGAAGCTCTTGCCGTTTTCAGTAGCAGGTACGCCAAAGTTTTCGGCAATTGTTGCAGCAATATCTGAATAGAAACCTTGAGGAAGGGCGCCTTGTTCTTTCATACTCTTACTAAATGCAAGTAATGGCACATATTCACGGGTGTGGTCTGTACCGCTAAAGGTTGGATCATTTCCGTGGTCAGCAGTAATTAATAATAAATCATCTTCACGCATCGCATCGATAAGTTCTGGAATACGCGCATCAAATTCTTCAATGGCATTAGCATATCCTTGTACATCACGACGATGACCGAATAGTGCATCGAAATCAACTAAGTTTGTAAAGCTTAAACCATCGAAATCTTTGGCCATCACTTTCAATAATTGATCAACACCATCCATATTGCTCTTTGTACGAATCGCTTCAGTAATTCCTTGACCATTGAAAATATCATTAATCTTACCAACAGCAATCACATCCTTACCGGCATCTTTTAGTGAATTTAAGACCGTATGACCAAAAGGATTTAACGCATAATCATGACGATTGCTGGTACGTGTGAAGTTACCTGGTGTACCCACATATGGACGAGCAATAATACGACCAATCATATAAGGTTCATCACGTGTAATTTCACGAACATAATCACAAATACGATATAATTCTTCTAATGGGATGACTTCTTCGTGAGCGGCAATTTGTAAAACTGGATCAGCTGAAGTATAAACGATTAAATCACCCGTTTCCATTTGATGCTTCCCATAATCATCAATAACTTTGGTACCTGAATATGGTAAATTGCAGACTACTTTACGTCCAGAAAAGGCTTCAATTTTATCTAATAATTCTTGTGGAAAACCATTTGGGAAGACACGGAAAGGCTTTTTGATGTTTAAGCCCATAATTTCCCAGTGACCAGTCATTGTATCTTTACCCACTGAAATTTCTTCAAGTTTTGTGGCATAACCTTGATGATTTTCAACCGCTTTGACTCCTTTTAATGGCGCGATGGTACCTAGTCCTAGATTTTCTAAATGAGGAATTGTAAGTCCAGCTACTTCAGCAATATGCCCTAAAGTATCCGCACCGACATCATTAAATTTGTCCGCATCTGGTGCTTGACCTATCCCTACAGAATCTAAAACAATTAAGTGTACACGTTTGAACATGTTATCCCTGCTTTCTATTCATTTTAAAGCCGCTTTTCGACTCTATTTACTTAATAAAATAAGGAGAACTATCAGCACATATCCGATTGTCCTCCTTAAGTTTATTCAATCTTGGTTGTGCTTACATTGTGATTATAGCAAGCTTTGAACCTCGACAAAAGGACAAATGTCTTCTTGTCATCAGATTATTTAGATTTAATATAGTTGGTACCATTGGCTTTCGGACCAGCCGCTTGACCAAAGAACGCAACCAATACGATAATCGTCAATACATAAGGCGCGATTAATAAGTAAACATCTGGAATTGAAGCAATAAATGGAATCGCCTTACCAGCAATACTTAAGTTTTGTGAGAAGCCAAAGAATAGAGCCGCTCCCATCGCACCAATTGGATTCCATTTACCGAAAATCATGGCTGCCATCGAAATGAAACCTTGACCAGCAATAGTAGTTACCGCAAAACGTCCAGCGATTGATTGGGCGAATAAAGCACCACCCATACCGCCTAAGAAACCAGAGATTAATACCCCAGCATAACGCATCGCATAAACATTAATCCCTAAAGTATCCGCTGCTTGTGGATGTTCCCCTACAGAACGTAGACGTAAACCAAATTTTGTTTTAAATACAACAAACCAAGCAACAAAAGAAATTAAAATCGCAATATACGCAGTTAATGAGGTTTTGGCAAAGAATAATTTACCAATAACAGGAATATCGCCTAAAATTGGAAAATGGAAATAACCAAAGAATTCTTGGATACTATCTGTTTGACCTTTATCATACAAATCTTTCACTAAAAAGACTGCTAAAGCTGGAGCCATTAAGTTCATTACCGTACCACTGATAATATGATCGGCGCGGAAGTTAATCGTTGCCACCGCATGTAGTAATGAGAATAGACAACCTACTAGCCCCCCGACTAACAAACCAAGCCAAGGGGTTAATTTGCCGAATTGAGAGGCATACGTTAAGTTAAAGACCACTGAACTAAAGGCCCCCATAACCATGATACCTTCCAAACCAACGTTAACAATCCCACTTCGTTCAGAGAAAACGCCACCTAGCGCAGTCAAAATTAACGGAGCTGCATAAATCAATGTTTGCGTAATAATTGTAGCAATTGCATCTAGATTCATTAGATGGTCCCTCCTTCTTGACTTTCTTCATTTGGTTTTGAATCTTTTTCAACTTTAACGGTTGCGGATTTTTTGCCAGTAAATTTAGCCAAAATATAACGAATGACAAAGCTAATACCAACAAAGAAGATGATAATTGCAATATCAATATTCACTAACTCAGATGGAATACCGACAACTTGCATCCCTTGACCACCTAGTTGTAAGACACTAAATAGTAAAGCAGCAGCAAAAATACCAAGCGAGCTACCATTACCAAGTAGCGATACCGCCATTCCATCAAAACCAATGGCTAAGGAAGAACTTTGTGAAGTGAAGTTTTCAAAGGTACCTAAACCTAAGACAACGCCACCCATACCTGCTAAAGCACCAGAAATGACCATTGAAACGATAATCGTACGTTTACTTGACATACCCGCATATTCAGAAGCATATGGGTTCAAACCAACAGCGCGAATTTCATAACCAAGCGTCGTTTTCTTCATGACAAACCAAACAACCACCAAAGCGATAATTGCAAAGAAAATTCCTAAATTCAAACGAGAATTATTGGTTAAGGCAGCTAACCAAGGTGTTTGTAAAGAAGCACTCTTATTAATCGCCACTGTCATCCCTTTACTTTGGATGATTTTTGGACTCATCACATTATTCACAATATGGTTACCGATGTGAAGTAAAATATAGTTCATCATAATGGTTACGATAACTTCACTCGTACCAAAGAAAGCACGTAAAAATCCTGGAATCGCACCAGCAATCGCACCAGATAATACCCCAGCAACAATTGCCACAAGTAATACGACAAAACGTGGAGCGTCAGGCATAGATAACGCAATCCAAATACTAGTTACCCAGCCACATAAAGCTTGTCCTGATAACCCGATATTGAAGAAACCAGCAGTATTGGCAATCGAGAAACCTAATGCCGTAAAGATTAGTGGTGCTGCCGATACAAAGATTTCACCGATATTACGCGGATTGACTTCACCAGTTAATGGATTTAAAAAGGCTGTTTTAAACATTTGTCCATAACCTTCCATCGGATTAAACCCAAAACCTAACATGATTAAACCACCTAGAACGAACCCTAGGATAACAGCGATAATCGGCACAATGATATTTTGAATTCTTTCAGATTTATTATGCATTTGCCTCACCTACCTCGCTATTTGCTAATTCTTTTCTGGCCTCTTCTAATGAATAACCTGCCATCAATAGACCTAATTCTTGTTCATTGGTTTCTTTTGGATCCACTATCCCAACAATTTTACCACCATGAATAACAGCGATTCGGTCAGATACATTTAAGATTTCATCTAATTCAAAACTGATTAATAAGACAGCTTTCATCTTATCGCGTTGATCAATCAGACGTTTGTGGATAAACTCAATTGCCCCAACGTCCAAACCACGCGTAGGATTTGCAACAATTAACAAATCAGGATCACGGCTAACTTCACGGGCGATAATCGCTTTTTGTTGGTTCCCACCTGATAAAGCTTTAGCCGGAACGATTTCACTTGCAGCTCGCACGTCAAATTCTTGCATTAAATCACGCGCATGCTCATTGATTTCATTGTAATTTAAAATACCGTTTTTACTTAATGGATCAGTAAAGTAAGTTTGTAGTGCGATATTTTCTGCCAAAGTCATATCCAATACTAAACCATATTTATGACGGTCTTCAGGGACATGTCCTACACCTTCTAAAGTAATTTTACGTGGGCGTTGGTTGGTAATATCATCCCCATTTAATGTTACTTTACCACTTTCGACTTTACGCAAACCAGTTAAAGCCTGAACCAATTCGGATTGTCCATTCCCATCAATCCCGGCAATTCCTAATACTTCACCGGCACGCACTTCAAGCGATAGACCTTTCACCGCTTCTAAGCCACGATTTTCTTTGACCACCAAATCTTGCACAGACAAGACCACTTCTTGGGGATTTGCATCCTTTTTAGGGGTTTTGAAGGATACCGCACGTCCTACCATCATGTCCGCTAATTGCTGACTGGTTACATCCTTGACATCGACTGTACCGATGTATTTACCACGGCGAATAACAGTACAACGGTCGGCAACTGCTTTAATTTCATCCAATTTATGGGTAATTAAGATGATTGACTTCCCTTCTTTAATTAATTCTTTCATAATCATAATAAGTTC
Organism: Enterococcus cecorum DSM 20682 = ATCC 43198; assembly: GCF_000407565.1. GTDB lineage: Bacteria > Bacillota > Bacilli > Lactobacillales > Enterococcaceae > Enterococcus_E > Enterococcus_E cecorum. Next base: position 53,850 of record NZ_ASWI01000001.1, on the reverse strand, counting down.
TTCAATTTCTTGAGGAGTCAATACTGCAGTTGGTTCGTCAAAAATTAAGACATCGGCACCACGATAAAGTGTTTTTAAAATTTCAACACGTTGTTGCATCCCAACTGAAATATCACGAACATAAGCATCTGGATCGACTTGCAAGCCATATTGTTCAGAGATTTTTACAATTTCTTCTTTCGCTTTTTTGCGATCTAATACTCCAAAGCGACTAATTTCGCTACCTAACATAATATTTTCAGTTACGGTAAACGCATCGACTAACATGAAATGCTGGTGAACCATTCCGATTCCTAATTTATTAGCAGTTGTAGGGCTTGTAATCTGTACTACCTCTCCATTTAAGAGAATATCTCCAGAAGTTGGTTGCAAAAGTCCGGCCAACATATTCATCATAGTTGACTTACCCGCACCATTTTCTCCAAGCAAGGCATGAATTTCTCCACGACGTACTTGTAGATTTACTTGATTATTTGCTACAAAGCTACCAAAAATTTTGGTTACATTTCGCATCTCAACGACATTTTCAAATCCTTGAGTCAACTTCTTTCACTTCCTTACTTATAAACATGATGCATCAACATTTTTTGTGAAAAATCAATTCCCACAATTAAAGAGATTAAATTAGTCTCCTTAATTGTAACCTTGATAGAAACTGTGATCTTATCACAAAGGATAAGATCACAGAATACATTACATTTAATTATTTACTTGGTTTTTCTGGTACTTCAACTTTACCGTCTAAGATATCTTTCTTAGCTGATTCAACTTGTTTCTTAGCTTCATCACTTAAGAAACCATCTGTTAAATCAACCCCGCCATCTTTAAGACCGTATTCTAAGTGTTTACCACCAGGGAATTTACCATCAGCAGCTTTTTGAGAAATATCGGCAACTGCAGCACCTACACCTTTAAGAGTTGAGCAAAGAGTTAAGTTAGCATCTTTACCATCTTTAGTTTTGAAGGCACCTTCTGCTTGTTGGTCGCTATCTACACCGATAACCCAAACTTGTTTTTCAGCTAATTGTGCTTCAGTTAATTGTTCATCAATTGCTTTAGCTTCTTGGAATACCCCTTGACCAGTACCACCTGAAGCATGGAAGATGATGTCTGCGCCACCTTCATAGATTTGAGCAGCAACAGCTTTACCTTTTGCAGGATCACCAAATGAACCAGCATATTGTACATCAACTGTAATTGTCTTACCTAATTTCTTAGCAGTTTCTTCTACACCTTTCACAAATCCAGCTTCAAAGCGGTCAATAACAACCCCTTCTTCACCACCGATGAAACCTACTTTATTCGTCTTAGTAGTAGCAGCCGCAGCAACACCAGCTAAGTAAGCAGCTTCATTATCTTTGAAAGTAGCAGATACTACATTATCTTCACCTTCGATTACATCATCAATAATACCAAAGTTGTTATCTTTGTTTTGAGCAGCAGCTTTCTTGATTTCAGGCGAAAGTTTGAAACCAATACCAAAGATTGTCTTGAAGCCATTTTGTACAGCAGAGTTAAGGTTAGTAGCATAAGCTGATTCTTTGTCAGATTGGAAATAGTTATAGCCACCTACACCTTTTTTCAGACCATTTTCTTTCCCCCAAGCTTGTAATCCTTCCCAAGCTGATTGGTTAAAAGAACGGTCATCAACCCCACCGACGTCAGTAACAATTGCTACACTCTTGTTGTCTTTGGCAGCGTCTTTTTTCGCGCCGTCATTTGATTTGCTTGAGCCACATGCAGCTAACACTAATGTACTAGTTAAAGCAACTGTAGCTAAACTGAATAATTTTGCTTTTTTCACTTCTGTAAAGCCCCCTAAATTAGATAAGTCTTATATGTTATCAGCCATATGCTGGATAACCGTAATTAATGTACATGTAAATCTTGGTTGGAAAAAGAGTAAGGTAATAATTCTTCCACCGTTGTTTCTTTGATGACACCTTCGTCGCCTATTAATGTGACTGGCATATCCGGTGTACAAAATTCTGCCATCACTTGACGACAAGCCCCACAAGGAGAGATTGGTTCAGGTGTATGGCCAGCAATCACCAAATGGCTAAAGTTGCGTTTTCCTTCTGAGACTGCCTTAAAGAATGCAGTTCTTTCGGCACAGTTTGTTAAGCCGTAAGAAGCATTTTCGATATTAATTCCTTGATAAAGTGTGCCATCTTCACAGACAAGACACGCCCCTACTGGAAAGTGAGAATAAGGGACATAGGCTTTATCAAGGGCTTGCGTTGCTAAATCAATCCATTCTTGTTTAGCTTTCATAGATACACCCTCTTAATAGCCAGTTCCTTTTTCACCAGCAATAATTGCCATACTTGCACTTACACCAAGACGTGTTGCCCCAGCATCAAGCATACTTTGTGCTTCTTGTGCTGTATGGATACCGCCAGAAGCTTTGACACCCATATCTGAACCAACTGTTTGGCGCATTAATGCAACGTCTTTTGCTTTTGCTCCGCTTGTTGAAAAACCTGTTGAAGTTTTTACGAAATCAGCCCCAGCTTTTTGGGCTAATTGACAAGCTTTGACGATTTCTTCATCGGTAAGTAAAGCTGTTTCGATAATCACTTTGACTAAAGCTTTATCTTTGGCTGCATCCACGACTGCTTGAATATCATTTAAGACAAGTTCTTCATTGCCATCACGCAAAGCCCCAATATTAATAACCATATCCACTTCATCCGCCCCATTATTGATGGCATCTGTTGTTTCAAAGGCTTTCACTGCCGTAGTATTGGCACCTAAGGGGAAACCAATGACTGTGCAGACTTTTACATCACTATCAGCTAGTTCTTTAGCTGCTAAACTCACCCAAGTTGGGTTAATACATACAGAGCAAAAATGATTTTCTTTTGCTTCTTTAATGATACGTAATACATCTTCTTTTTTTGTTTCTGCTTTTAAAATTGTATGATCGATATATTGATTAAATGACATGATAGACTCCTATTCTGTAATAATTCCATGGATTAATGGTGGTTCTTGACCTGATGGACCAATTTCAATGTTTTGATACAACAATGCCACCACATCTTGAATTTCTTCTGCTGGTTGATTTGCATAAATCGTTAGGACACTTTCACCTTCTTGAATGGCCTCACCGACTTTTTTACGTAATTTCAATCCAACCGCAAAGTCGATTGTATCTTCTTTGGTTTTGCGACCAGCACCTAACATCATAGCTGCAATTCCTAACTCATTGGCAACTAATTTAGTAATCACACCACTTTGTTTGGCTGGTAGTTCAATTTCATATTTAGCCGTTAATAGTTTTTCTGGGTGATCAATGACACTCACATCGCCACCTTGATTGGCAACCATTTCTTTAAACTTAGCAAAAGCTTTACCTGAATGTAGCGCTTCTTCCAACATTTCCCGTGCTTGTTCCAAAGTATCAGCTTTTTTCGCTAATACAACCATTTGGCTTCCTAAAACATAGCACATTTCTTCTAAGTCTTTCGGTCCTTTACCTTGGAGCGTTTCAATGGCTTCGACTACTTCTAAGCTATTACCGATTGCTTCTCCCAGAGGTTGTGACATATCAGAAATCACCGCCATCGTTTGACGATTTGCTAGTTTCCCGATTTGAACCATGGTAGAAGCTAGGCGTTTGGCATCTTCTAGATTTTTCATAAAAGCGCCGTCTCCAGTCGTGACATCTAAAACAATCGCATCGGCTCCAGCAGCAATCTTCTTACTCATAATCGAGCTGGCAATCAATGGAATAGAATCAACTGTGGCTGTCACATCGCGTAAAGCATATAACTTTTTATCGGCTGGGGCTAAATTCCCAGACTGACCGATAACTGCTACTTTACTCTCATTGACTAGTTCCACAAACTTATCTTCACTTAATTCGATTTGAAAACCTGGAATGGCCTCTAATTTATCAAGCGTGCCTCCAGTATAGCCTAAACCACGACCAGACATCTTAGCGACAGGCACACCGACACTGGCTACTAAAGGCGCCAATACTAAAGTGGTGGTATCACCCACACCTCCTGTAGAATGTTTATCTACTTTAATACCTTCAATATTCTCTAGATTCACGACATCGCCAGAATTTGCCATTGCCAAGGTTAAATCAGTAATCTCTTGGTCAGTCATATCCTGGTAAAAAATCGCCATCGTCAACGCACTCATTTGATAATCTGGAATTTTACCGTTTGTATAACCAGTGACAATCCATTCAATCTCTTCTTTTGATAAAGATTGACCATCACGCTTTTTGGCGATTAAATCAACCATTCGCATAAATTCTCCGTCCTTTCACAATACTTTATTATACAACAAAAAGAACAAGGCTTCATCCATCTGAGTAAAACAGTTTACGTATTTTGACAAAAATATGAAAGCCTTTGCAAACTCAATATAGACTACTTTTATTCTTTTGTCAACGGACGGACGCTCTCACGAATTATTAATTTAGTATTAAAAACTTTATTGGGAATTTCTCGCTCAGGATATTCAATCGCATCAACTAAAAATTTCGCCGCGGTATATCCAATGTCAAAAATAGGCTGAGCAATTGTTGTTAATGGTGGTACCATCGATTCCGTCAAACTCATACCGTCAAACCCAACCACAGAAATATCTTCTGGAACTTTCTTACCTAACTCGTACAAAGCTTGGTAACAGCCCATCGCCATTGCATCATTCGCACAAAAGATTGCAGTTATTTCATCGTCTTGAGCCAATAACTGTTTTGTTGCTAAATAGCCCCCACGAACTGTTAACTCACCAGCAACGGTACGATTTTTATGAAATGGTATATTCAAATCTTTCAAAGCATCTTTATAGCCATTCAGACGTTCTTCTAATTGATAATACCCCGTTTGTTCTTGTAACATGCCGATTTTTTGATGCCCTTGTTGTGATAAATATACAATTGTCTGGTAACAAGCTTCATATTCTTTAATAATTATTCTTCCATGATCACGTCGGTTGATGCCACGATCAATCAAAATCATCGGCATTCGATCTCTATAACGGTTATTTTTACGGATATTCTCAGGAATTAAATTCGGCGTTGCTAATAACACCCCATCAACCGAACGATGTGCTAACTCTTCTAAAAACTTGATTTCTTTATCTGGATCTTGTTGGCTATGACATAATACCAACATATATCCCAAAGGATCTAAATAACTTTCGGCCCCTTCAACAATCTTCGTAAAAAAGAGGTCAGTCACTTCAGGAACAATCATCCCAATTGTTTTTGAATGACGATTGATTAAATTGGAAGCAAAAAAATCTGGCTTGTATTGATATTCATTAACAATATCTAAAACGCGCTTCCTTGTTTTCTCACTAAAACGACTACCCTTATTATTTAATATTTGTGATACTGTTGTTATGGATACTCCTGCCATTTCTGCAATTTGTCGAATGGTCAGCTTCATTGCCATTCCTCCTCGTTAATAAAATTGTAGCAAAAAGAACAAAAATTGCCCACAAATCTTTTATAGTATTTTTAACTAAAATGAGAAATATTCGGATTTTTTCTGAGAATGTTCGTATTTTTATTAGAAAACGCTCTATTTGCTCACTAATTTTTTAAACGTTTACAATTATAAAGGCTAACAATGACGCACTTATCTCCCATTGTCAGCTTGTAAAAACATTTTTCCTATTTTACGCTTTGAATAATATAATATCCCTTATCCTTCTTTAAGATTTCCACATTACCGAAGACTTCTTGCATTTTCTTTTGGGCACTCGGCGCTCCTTGCTTTTTCTGAATAACGACGGTCAAAGTTCCTCCAGGCAATAGCAAGTCATAACTATCCGTCAAAATTGCATGTACCACTTTTTTTCCTGCTCGAATAGGTGGATTACTAATAATTGCCGCATATTGCTTTTGATGGACATTTTCATAGATATTTGATAAATGAATATCTACATTCTCTATTTGGTTTTGAGATGCATTTTTTTGTGCTAATGCCAAAGCTCGTTCATTGACATCTACCATTTCGACTTCTCGTTGCCAAGCATAAGCTAAAGATAAGCCAATCGGACCATAACCGCAACCCACGTCTAATAACGGTCCTGCTGGTAAATTTTCGGCACTAAATGTATCGATTAATACCCGTGAACCGTAGTCAATCGTAGCTTTTGAAAACACACCACTATCCGTCGTAAACTTAAATTGCTTTCCTTTTAATGTAAAAGTGAAGTTTTGAAATTCATGTTCTAAATTTGTGTTATTACTATAATAATGATTCATTCATCTATTCCTATCTGTTTGATTTCTCCATGTCTGGGCAAGCTACCTCACAACCTTTTATTGACGGTGTTCGGCAGCTAGACATTGTGAAATTCGCCCTCCCACTTGCAAAAATCTCCTTTCATCCGATTTTCGCAGTGGTAGGTAAGCACACGAATTTCTTCATGTCTGGGCAAGCTACCTCACAACCTTTTTGACGGTGTTCGAAGGGTAGCTACATCACATCTAAGCTGGCCTGCCTAGGAAAATCTTGAAATATAGCGGATTTTCCTGGCATTCCAGACAACCTTAGCTGCTTGTAGCTGACCGACCCTTCTCACAACCTTTTTTTGACGGTGTTCGGCAGCTAGACATTGTGAAATTCGCCCTCCCGCTTGAGAAAATCTCCTTTCATCCGATTTTCTCTGCGGAAGGTAAGCACACGAATTTCTTCATGTCTGGGCAAGTTGCTTCACAACCTTTTTCTCTTTTATCATACTAGACTTTTGTGTAAAATACAAAATTTTCAAAAGACCATGTAAAGTTATTTTCTTTCATATATTGGTAAGTAATTTTCATATCATCTTGGCTTATTTTATGGTAAACTGAAGTCTGTAATCTTATTTGAATCGAGGGTGTTCAATGGAAAATTTATCCAACTATTATCAAGTTCCTCGTGAACAATGGCAAGGATTTTATACTAATGGCAAAATGTCCTTGACCCAAAGCGAATTAGATAATATCAAAAGTTTAAACGATCGAATTTCAATGCAGGATGTAGAAGACGTCTATATTCCACTTTGTCATTTAATTCAATTATATATGCAAGCTGCTGAGTCCATCACATTAACCAAGGGCTTATTTTTACACCGCTATGTGAAAACGCCACCTTTTATTATTGGGATTGCCGGAAGTGTGGCTGTCGGTAAAAGCACCACCGCAAGATTGCTTCAGCATTTATTAAGCAAACTATTTCCAAGAAAAAGCGTCCAATTGATTACGACTGACGGTTTCTTACACCCAAATAAAGTCTTAATCGAAAAAGGGATTCTCAATCGTAAAGGCTTCCCTGAAAGCTATGATATGGTCCGTTTACTTGACTTTTTAAATCGCGTAAAATCCGGTGAAAAAAACATCAAAATTCCAACTTATTCTCATGAAGTTTACGATGTATTGGAAAATGAATATCAAACCATTCACCAACCAGATATCCTAATTGTTGAAGGAATTAACACCTTGCAATTACCGGCGAATCAACAAATTTATGTGAGCGATTTCTTTGATTTCTCCATTTATGTAGATGCGCATCCAAAATTAATCGAAAAATGGTATCTTGAACGTTTTGAGTCGTTACTTGATTCTGCCTTCCAAAAACCAAATAACTATTACTATAAGTTTGCCATCGGTGATCGTAAGGAAGCTTTGGATACCGCCCAGCATATTTGGGAAACGGTCAATTTAAAGAACCTCAAAGAATATATTTTACCAACCAAAAACCGTGCCGATATTATTTTGCACAAAACCGATAATCACGAAATTGACCAACTCTACTTGAAGAAATACTAGCAGACCGACATTTCTTACTATTTGAAGTAAATTTTTGATGAGAATTCTAGGAAATTTTCAGAAATACTTGTAAAATCTAGTCAAAGCGATTAATATTAGTACTTAATAGAAAGCTTTTGAACAAAAAGGCCGGATATTAAATCAATAGAATAAGGGGTATATGATTTTGAAGAATGTTGACAATTTGCCAAACATTGAAAAAATTATTGTACTAGACTATGGTAGCCAGTACAATCAATTAATTACACGTCGTATTCGTGAATTTGGCGTCTTTTCTGAATTGCTAAGCCACAAAATCACTGCTGAAGAAGTCAAGGCCATCAATCCTAAAGGTATTATTCTTTCAGGTGGACCAAACAGTGTGTACGATGACTCTGCTTTTGGTATTGATGAAGAGATTTTCAACTTAGGAATTCCAGTCTTAGGGATTTGCTACGGGATGCAGCTAATCACACATAAATTAGGTGGTAAAGTTGAGCCTGCTGTAAACAAAGAGTACGGAAAAGCTGAATTAGAAGTCACTACAAAAGAAGCACAACTATTTGCTAGCACACCAGAAAAACAAGTTGTCTGGATGAGTCATGGGGATTTAGTGACCCAAGCACCTGAAGGATTTGAAGTCGTCGCTACAAGTAAAGACTGTCCAATTGCTTCTATCCAAAATGCACAACGTAAAATGTATGGGGTACAATTCCACCCAGAAGTTCGTCACTCAGAATACGGTAATGATTTACTAAAACATTTTGCTTTAGAAATCTGTGGATGTAAAGGCGATTGGAGCATGGAAAACTTCATTGATATGCAAATTGCCAATATTAGAAAACAAGTCGGCGATAAAAAAGTCCTACTAGGTTTATCTGGTGGTGTGGACTCAAGTGTCGTTGGGGTGTTACTACAAAAAGCAATTGGCGATCAGTTAACCTGTATCTTTGTTGATCATGGCCTATTACGTAAAAACGAAGCGGACCAAGTCATGGAAAGTCTTGGTGGCAAATTTGGCTTGAACATCATTAAAGTAGATGCCAAAAAGCGCTTCTTAGATAAATTAGCTGGCGTGAGTGATCCTGAGCAAAAACGTAAAATTATCGGGAATGAATTTGTGTATGTGTTTGATGATGAAGCCGCAAAACTTGCTGGTGAACAAGGCATTTCTTTCTTAGCACAAGGCACACTTTATACCGACGTCATCGAATCAGGAACCGAAACTGCCCAAACAATCAAGTCACACCACAATGTAGGTGGACTACCTGAAGATATGCAATTTGAATTAATCGAACCATTAAACACTTTATTCAAAGATGAAGTGCGCGCATTAGGTACACAGCTTGGTATGCCAGATAGTATCGTTTGGCGTCAACCATTCCCAGGCCCAGGTCTAGGAATCCGTGTCCTTGGCGAAATCACAGAAGAAAAATTAGAAATCGTCCGCGAATCTGATGCTATCTTACGTGAAGAAATTGCTGCAGCTGGTCTTGACCGTGATATTTGGCAATACTTCACTGTTCTACCAGGCATTCGTTCAGTCGGTGTCATGGGTGATGGTCGTACTTACGATTACACGGTGGGGATTCGCGCGGTGACTTCAATTGATGGCATGACTGCTGACTTTGCCCGTATTCCATGGGATGTTTTACAAAAAATCTCTGTACGAATCGTTAATGAAGTCGCTCATGTCAACCGCATCGTGTATGATATCACTTCTAAGCCACCTGCAACTGTTGAGTGGGAATAAGAGAAAAGAGTCTAGAATCCTTTATTTATAAGGAGTCTAGGCTCTTTTTATATTATGCAACCAATAACCATTTAATTCTGAATTAACTTAATACCATCTATTATCTCTGTATTCAGGAGTAATAAACGAATCTTGCCAAAATGCATAATTCGTTATTCTCATTTCTTATTTCTACTACATTAGGGTACTTCTATCAATTTGATTAATTCACCCATACATTTATTGAGTCCTAATATGGCGTCACTACCAATGGTCATTAAATCAGTTATCAATCGTCCCATATATTTCCCAAACAATTTGGACACTGATAATGAATGTCTGTTTTTATTACATAATTTTTCACTTGAAATAATTTGATAATTTTTTTCAAAACTTTCTCATCTGAAAGATAGCACTCATCTATATAGATAATACTTTGATTGTTTCGTTCATCAAAAATAACTCTTCCTCGGGGTACATTAATATAATCATCTGTCAGCACTTTACAAAAAATAGTTTTCTATCCGTTTTTTAAGGGCATGCGAAATAAGACCCTGATATTTGGGCGTTTATTTTTGGCGTTTTGGGACTCTGCCCCCAAAGTATGGAAAATTTGTTCTTCAAGAATGACGCGGCTTAAGGCATTTTTGCGTGCACTTGTCCCTTGTGACATCAATGCAGAAAAGCGGCTATCTATCAATGGTAATATTTTAATTAATCCATAGGTGAAATTGATCAAAAAATTCATTCTTTCAATTTCTTCATAGGAGCGAACTTGATAGCTTCCAAAAGACCAAAATGTTTTGATTTCATAAAAGTAAGTCTCAATCTTCCAACGCTGTTCATAGTATTCTAAAATGCACCACAGTCCTTGAGTTTCAGGTTTAATGGCTGGTAATTTTTCAGGATCTATCGTGGAAATGAATAATCTTCCACCCTCTTGGTCAGATTTCTTTGTTCGAACGACATAAACCGGCATAGAAAATAGATGGGTTAGGCAATACGTCATGCCAACCTCATAAGTGCCATCACTATCTGAAAAAGCTATATCTGTACAACTGAATTTCTTTCCGTACTTACGTGGACGCCCGCGTTTACCAGTCTTTTCTGGCAACTCAAATAGCGCGGTATCTTTTCGAATATTAGCGATAAAATCAACGTTCTGATGAAGTTTGACAAAATCTAAAAGCTCTTTTTTGGGATACCAGCTATCACATTCTACAATGATGTGTTGGCTTGGTTTAAATGTCATTAGTGCAGCGGTAGCCATCTCTTCAGCCAATTTTAACTTAGATTTACCACCAGGAATGTACATTCGCATGGAAAAAGGAAACATGATGTATTCCACTTGTTTTCCACTCTGAATGGGAAAAGCAATCCCTAAAGTGACAAAATCGTGTGCATTCACATAAGCTTTCCCTGTATGTAAGGCGTGGTCGTGAAGTACTTTAACATGTGCAAATTTTTTGCCATACTTAGGCTGAAGCGTATCATCGATTAGGAATAGTACAGGATATTGACTGGAAAGCTCTTGAAAGCGATCTATTTCTAATAGAGATTGAAGGACTTTTAATTCAAGAATACCGAGCTTTTCTCCAATGACTGACAGTGTATGATAGTAAGTATTCAAGGATTTTCCGTAGTACAGTCGCAAAAACCAATTGTAAAAGGAGCGAACAGAAGCAATACCAGTTATACAAATCGTAGCTAATACCAAACCAGAGAAGTTCATTAATGTAGGCGTGGATAGAGTACCTGTAAAAATTTTAAAAATAATCGATGTAATGGAAATTAGCTTTGTAGTCTGATATGATTGAGTCATGTGGAAATACCTTCTTTCTATTGATTTTACTGCAATTTAATCTCACTAGAAGAAGCGTGGTATTTCCGCTTTTTTTTTGTTAAAATTTAAGAAAAAGTTGTAAAGTGCTGACTATCTTAAATTAAAGGAGGGAAAAAGACTGCTAAGCTATCCAACGCTTACGTTAAGTTCTCATTTTTTAATTCGAGCATAAAAACTGCCTCTCTTATATGAAAACAAGGATGCTAACATGAGCTAGGCATCCTTGTATTATTTTTATTCAATAACCTGTGTTTCTGATACTTTTTTATACCAATAAGCACTTTTCTTTGGATAGCGTTCTTGGGTTTCAAAGTCAACATAGAACAAACCATATCGTTTCTCGTATCCATTTGACCAAGAAAATACATCCATCAAGGACCAGATGAAATAACCTTTAACATTGGCACCATCTGAGATAGCATCTGAAATCACTTCTAAATGCTTTTTCACATAATCAATTCGACCATCGTCATAGACTGTACCATCTACAAATTCATCTTTATAGCCTAGACCATTTTCAGTGATGTAGATTTTCTTATAGTTTGGATAGTCATTTTTCACACGCATGATTTGGTCATAAAGACCTTGTGGATAGATGATCCAATCCCAGTCTGTTTTTGGAATATCAACTGGAGACTCTCTACGACCAACTCCTTTGATTTGATACTTAGAGCTTCCCTTTTCACCTTTACCATTATGGATAATTTCCGTTTCTCCATCATGAGCTCTCATCCAATCACTCATATAGTAATTGATGCCCAAGAAGTCGTTCAAATCTTTTGCGGCATCTAATGCAGCAAAGTCTTCATCACGAAGGTCTAATTCCCCACCATTTACTTTCAGAATATGGCGAACACCTTCAAGAGTCTTTTCAGAATAGTAACCCAAGTATGTTGCATCTAGGATAAATTTATTGTGAATAATATCTTCAAGTTCCGCTGCACGGACATCGTCTGGATTGGTTGGATCATAAGGATATTTCGTTGGCAATGCATGTACAACACCAATTTCTCCACTATAACCAGCATCCTTGTAGAGCTTAACTGCCTTGGCATGTGAAACCATCATATTGTGATGAGATTGGAATACTTTAGAAAGATCATACTGAATACCTGGCGGAAACTTCCCAACAAGATACTGACCGTCACCAATTGGGCCGATTTCATTAAAGGTTGTCCAGTAATTAACTTCAGGGAATTCTTTGAAGCAAAACGCTGCATAATTGACAAAGTGTTCAATGTTATCTCGATTCAGAAAGTCACCATTAGAATGTAGCGTTTCTGGTGTATCAAAATGGTGAAGCGTTACAAATGGTTCTACGTGACGTTTATGGCATTCCGCAAATAATTTATGATAAAACTCTACTCCCTTTGGATTCACTTCTCCAAAGCCTGTTGGGAAGATACGAGACCACGCAATTGAAATACGAATGCCGTTTACCCCAAATTGTTCACTTAATTCTAAATCAACTGGATAACGATTATAAAAATCAGAAGCTGGTTCCGCAGTGTACCAGTAATTATCTTCTAGATACTTATCCCATGCAACACGACCTTTTCCATCTGTCTTTGTGGCGCCTTCTGCTTGATATGCAGCAGTTGCTCCACCAAATATAAAATCTTTTGGTAATGTTTTAACCATATGCCTACCTTCTTCTATCAAAAATAAATAAAGGGGTAGGAGTTGGAGATTTAAAACTCCCTCCCCTTTTGATTAAAACTGTTGTTTGACAAAGTCAAGTGCACCTTGACCATCACGAGTGAGTTTAATGTATTGAGCCCCTTCAGTTTTGGCAAGTTTAATGCCCAATGCATCGGTTTCTTGTTTTATATCATCATAGTTCGATGCTACTTGAGGTGCAAGTATGACTAATTGATACTCTGGCAAAATCTCACGGTGAGCACCATAACTTCCTGCTGTCGCTGTGACTGGAACACCATATTCTTTTGCAGCCTTAGTTAGTGCGTTGGCAAGCAATCCACTTGTACCGCCTCCTGCACAAAGTACCAGTACGTTTGTTTGTTCAGAAATTTCGGTATCAACTGAGGCTTTTTCAAGAATAGCATCTGCTTTGGCAGTATTGAAGTTAGCTGCCACTTTCTCTTTCAAGCTATTTTCTACTTTACCTGATTGTTCCTCAGAAAGAATTTGCTCATCGTAAACTTTCAAGAATGGATAATAGATAAGTACATCGACAAATACCAACAAGATAGCTAATACAAAGGCGAGTGGAGCAAAGTTTGTTCCCATGACAATCCCCAACGGACCCGGAGTTGTCCATGGTAAGTTGACGCTGAAACTGTTCATTTTTAACGTATCAACAAAGAATTTGAAAATCCATACGTTGGCAATTGGAGCTAAAATAAATGGAACAAAGAATACTGGGTTGAGTACGAGTGGTGCACCAAACAAGATTGGTTCGTTTACACCAAAGAAGGTTGGAACAACTGAAGCACGTCCAATTGCTTTATTTCGTTTAGACTTAGTCAACCACATAAACATGAATGGTACAACTAAGGTAGCACCTGTACCACCCATTGTCACGATAAACATTTGAGTACCTGAAGTCAGGATTTTGTCAGCGTGTTGACCCGCCTGCAAAAGTTGGAAGTTGGTTTCAACATTTGCATAAGTAATGGCTGCAATTGCTGGCTCAACAATAGATGGACCATGAATCCCTACAAACCAGAACAAGGCATAGGCACCAAAGATAATGGTAATACCAACATAACCATCTGCTGCTGTAAATAATGGCTCAAATAATTTTAGAATAGCCTCAGCAACGTTTGTTCCAAGGAATTGACGCGTCGCAAGATCAATTCCATACAAAACGAAGATAGACAATGCATATGGAATTACATCTTTAAATGCCTGGGATACGTTCGGTGGAACTTCGTCTGGCATACGAATGGTGACATTGTTTTTCACACAGACCTTATAGAGATTAACCGTAATGAAGGCTGCTAGAAAGGCTATCAAAAGACCCTTAGTTCCCATGTAACCATTGGCAAAACCACCTTCAATACCGTCAGAAGCCAGTAATAGGAAACCTGAAATTGAGGCAATCATGGTTGAAATGAAGTTGATTTGATTGGTTTTTGGCAATTGACGGTTAAAAGCGTCTGTCAAAGATTTTGCGGTCGTTCCTGCAACTAGGACAGCTACAATCCCCATTGTGTAATCGTAAGGTTTCATGATGGCAGCAACTACTTCATCAGACCAAGTAAAACCAAAGATATTAGGTACGTAAGCTACCAATAGGAAGATACTTGAGAACAAAATAACTGGCATTGCTGCGATGAAACCATCACGGATAGCCCTTAAATATGGATTTCTCGAAATCTTTTCAAAGAAAGGCTTCCCTTTCTCAATGAATTCAATCAATTTATTCATTACTTATCACCTCGTTTGTACAGTTCAATCATATGACTCATCATGTCTTTCAATAATAATGTCGTCATGAGATGGTCTTGACCATGCATAAGCGTCACACTAAAGGCTAAATCCTCACCAGCCGCTTCTTTTTGCAACAAGCTAGTCTGAGCATGATGAGCTTCAACAATACAAGCATTGGCAGCTTCAACTAGTTCTTCTGCTTTTGCATAGTCTCCTTTTTGAGCAGCAGCCAGTGCCTCCATCATTCGAGAACGTGCATCACCAGCGAATGCAACAATCTCAAAACCTAATAACGTAATTTCCTCTCTGTTCAAAATATGAACCTCCTTTTAAAATTGAATTGATTTACAATAATCGTTGAATATGTAGTACAATATAGAACCTTTCACTGTCATTTACAGGTTCATCAACTAATGTTGTGATCATCTCAAAAATCTGACTTCCAATCAGGTAAGCTCTTGGATTCTGGAGCTTGATATACTGTTCCAAACTAGCAATAGATTCATTTGACTGATGAGATCTATCTAAGTAATTCAAAAAATAGGACAAATGGATCATAAAACGATCATAAAAATTGCTATTTTCTTTCGAACGTTTAATCCCATTCTCCGTTAAGATTTGTTCAACCTCTGCTATAATTTTTTTGCTGATGTCATGTTCTTCACTTGTGGGATGAATGGTTTCACCCTTTGCATTAATTAAGTGAAGGGCAATTCTTCCAATCTCATCATTGGGAAAATCTTTTAGCAACTTTTCACGAAATATAGCTAAGGCTTCACGCGCCATGTTATATTCCAATGGATATTCGGATGAAATATTGGGCAGCTTACTTTCTTGATAAGTATTCTTTAGAACCGCCTGATATGCACAATAGATATGATCTGTCAGTGTCACATAGAGATATTCTTGTACAGGATAATGATACGTTGCTACTAGATGATTGATAACTGTGTAGGTTGCCGAAATAAAATCTAAGGGAATATCTTTTAATAATGTTAGAAAGCTTTCTTTGGCCTCATCATTTTTTAGCGAAAAGATATTCTCTATCTTATCCTTAACAATCAAATCTCCCTTTTTCTTTTGAAAGGTTATACCTAATCCCATCACGACTGCCTGTTCCCCATGTTCATTTTTTACCAGAGCAGCGTTATTATTTAATGACTGTATAATCCTAAACATAAAACCCTCCTATATTTTTAAGCAAAAAAGACTACAAACAAACCGAGAACATTCTACTCCCAAATCCATTTGTAGTCTTGCCTAATCGAATTAGTTACAATCCACTCTATATTCTTGCTGATAAGATTATTATAGCATATCCTTAGAAAATGTAAACCCTTTCTTTTGAGAAAAATGGTTATTTTTTATAAAATTTTTCTACCCAGGATGTTGCAGTTTGAGACAAGACGGCATCAAGTCCCTCAATATTTTCACGACCAACAGTTCGTAACCATTCGCGGGCTGCTTCTTCTCCTTTTTCAATATATACTGGCACAACACCTGCCCATGTTGCACGACCACAGAGAACACCATTAAATTTAGCACCTGATTCATGTGCAAACACTAGTGTATCTTGGAAGAGTTTAGCAGAAACACCTGCACTTAGATAAATATATGGCAAATGAGTTGATGCTTCTTGTTGATGGAAATATTCGGCTGCTTCTTCTTTTGTATAAACGACTTCCCCTGTTCCAAACCCTTCTACAAAATTCATATTCACAGGTACTTCTACCTTGAGAACATCTACTCCAAAACGTTCATCAGAAAAGACTTTCATGGCTTCATTTACTTTTCTAGGTTTAACTTTAGCAAACTCTACACTAGCATTGTCTTCAATCGTTTCATCGTAGCTCAAAATTTCCAAGAAGAATGGCAAACCTTCTGCCTGACATTCTGAACCTAAGCGTTCGATATAAGCATGTTTTTGAAGATTGACATATTGGTCACCATCAACGTCATAGTAAAGTAGAAACTTAATGGCATCTGCCCCCTCTTCTTTTAATCGTTTTACAGACCACTCTACTAGGCAATCTGGCAAACGACTAGTAGAGCTAGTGTCATAGCCAGTTTTTTCATAGGCCAAAAGCAAGCCACACTGTTCATCGCGGGCGCGTGAAGCTGGTAAGCCAAATTCAGGGTCTAAAAGAATAGAAGAAGAAAACTGTGTTAGTTCTTCAGAAACTAGAGTTTTTAGTTCTTCCATCTGCTCCACAGTAGGTTCTTCTGCCTGATGTTTTGCCATCATTTTTTTCAAGGCTCCACGTTGGTCGAAGGCAAGAGCTGAAATGACTCCTGCATCATTGCTGACTTTTTCCATATATTTTCTTTTTTCTGCTGTTAATACCATCTTAAACCTCCTCGACTTCAATTTGAGAATACAATACTTCTGAATGTTCTAAGTTGACATAACCTGTCTGTTCTTCTTGAGCATTTAACATGCCCAAAACATTTGCATTTTTTAGTAGTCCTACATCAGGCAATGCATGTGCCAAACTCGCTGCAATACCTGCAACGGTTGAATCACCCGAACCTACTGGATTGACGACATTTATTTTTGGAATTTTAACACGATAGAACTTGTCATTGTGCTTAGCAAAAGCTCCCTTTGCACCCAAGGATACGACTATCCATTCAATTCCTTGGAATAATTGACCAGATAGAACTGATTTCAATTCTTGAATATCATCTGTGATATTTTTGCCAATTAACTGTGATAACTCTTCTGTATTAGGCTTAATAACCGTCGGCTTCTGCTGGCTTTCTAAAACTTTTTTCAGTGCCTCACCAGAACAGTCCAAAACAACAGCTACATCGCATTGTTTACAAAGTTCTACAATCTCTACATAATAATTGCTAGCAAGTCCCTTAGGCAAACTTCCTGAAATAACAACAACCTCTACATTGTTCAGAATAATTTCTAGATGTTCGATAAAATTCAAGGCTTCATGTTCTTGGATAGTTGGTCCTTGTTCTAAAATCTCTGTCTGTTGACCATCGTGAAGCACCGCAATACAGTTACGTGTTTCGTTCCCAATTTCCACAAAGGAATTTTTAATATCATTTCGAGTAAGTTGTTTCTTTACATAACTTCCAATCTCACCGCCAATAAAGCCTGTTGCTATAACATCTTCACCGACTTGTTTCAAAACCCGTGTGACATTGAGCCCTTTGCCACCAGCTGTTTTTTGAACTTTTTCTACTCGATTGACCGTATCCAAATGAAAGGTATCCAATTGATAGGCAATATCAACCGACGGATTTAAAGTGATCGTCAAAATCATGTGAGCCTCCTAGTCGTGGTATTCTCCGCGATCCCACTTTTCAAGAAATTCCGTAAAAAACTCTGGATTAGCTTGCTCTTGATTGAGCGTCTCAACTGCAGCAATCTTTTCGATCAAACGTTTATTTTCTTCAGTTGGTTTGTATTCTGCTTTAATGAAGGCTTCAATGATGTCACACATAAGCAACTCACCTGTAATCTTTCCTCCAAAACCAATGACGTTGGCATTTAACTCTTCCTTAGCGTAAAGTGCTGAGGTCATATCACGAACCAAGGCTGATCGAACACCAGGAACCTTGTTTACAGCATTGTTGATACCAACACCTGTTCCACAAATACAAATACCCAAATCTGCTTTTCCGCTTACAACAGCTTCACCAACTTTTTTACCAAAGATTGGGTAATGAGTACGAACATTGTCATAAGTCCCAAAGTCCAATACTTCATATCCTTGATTTTTCAAATAATCTACCACAGCGATTTTTTCATAGGTTACAATGTGGTCACAACCGATTGCAATTTTCATCTCTTATTCTCCTTTGTCTACAGCAATTAGCACATTTTATTTAGCATATCGATACGAATTTGGTGACGGCCGCCATCATACTTACCTTCAATAAATCCTTTAACGATATTTTTAGCAATTCCTTCTCCTACAATCTCACTACCGATTGTAATAATACGCGAATTGTTGTGTCCTCTTGTCATATAGGCAGAACGTTCGTCTGAAACTCCTGCAGCGATCATACCTTTAACTTTAGTTGCGGTCATGAATGGGCCAACTCCATAAGCATCAATCACAATGCCTAGATTTTCTTCCTCTTGATTGACTGCTGCAACTACCGCCAAAGTTGTATCAACAAAATCACTTCCATCACTGACATCTTTAAAGTCATATGATTTTTCTTGTAAATAATTTTTAATAAGGTCTTTTAGTTTTGAGCCCGCTGGATCAGCACCGATAATGATTGTCATAACCTCTCTCCTAACAAAAATATAAAGTTGTAGCCATATATGGCAAAAAATCTTTGTTTTGCAAAACTTAGAAAAAGCGTTTTCACTTTTTATGTTTAAATTATACAATCAAACAAACATAAAGTCAACATATTTTGTTTATTTTTTTTCGTATACAAACAAAAAACCAACATTTTGCTGTTGGTTTTGATAATTTTATAATTTTGTTGAAATAATTTCAATGTGGTTATGTAATAATTGGTAGTTTTCATCATTCGCATTCATATCTGTCACTAGTGCTGTCAAATCATTCAAATCACAAAAAGAAGTAAAATCATCTTTTCCAATTTTCGAGGCATCTAGCAGTAGATATTTTTCTAAAGAATGTTTAATAGCAATATTTTGCGTATAAGCTTCAGCTAGGGTGGAAGTCATGACATCACTCCCTTTAAGCCCGTTACCTGAAAAGAAAATCTTGCTGAATCGCAGTTTTTCTAAACTTGTATTGGTAATTTCTCCTACAAACGATTCTGTCACTTGGCGATATTCTCCTCCAAGGAGAAAGACTTGAAAATCCTCTGTCTTCTTTTGTGATAAGATGGTAAAAACAGGCATACAGTTTGTGATGACAGTTAGACGAGGATTTTTAATGGCTTCAGCCAGAAAGGCCACTGTTGTTCCTGGACCTAAAAATACCGTGTCTCCATCTTCTATCAGTTGTGTTGCCCTTTCTGCTATCTCTTGCTTGGCTTCCTTATTTTGAATATGTTTCTCAGAATGAGAATATTCCCGATATTGAAAAGCCTTATTACTTCTAGCACCACCATGGATTTTGGTTAGAACTCCTTGCTCTTCCAATTCTATAAAATCACGTCGAACTGTCATATCAGTAACATTTAGCAATTTAACAATCTCAGAAATTCGTACCGTACCTTTTTTATTTACCAATCGTGTAATTTCTTCTAGTCGTTCTCGTTTATTCATGTTTAATCCTTTGTTGTTTTTTTTACATTATATCAAATATAGACAAGAATATGTTGGAATTTTGAACATTTAATCAATATTAATGGAAAAATCGTCTGTCTTGTATTTATCCATATTTAAAACTCTTACGTATTCATCCAACTTCCTCACCGCATTTTCGTATTCTTCGATATTATTCACTTAATTACAACAAATAGAGAGTACTTTTTACTTTCGTTAACCTTTATTTGCATTTTGGTAAACATGATGTTATAATCTTTTTGAGTTAACCAGAAATTAATACATGGTTAACATAATTAAAAGGAGAATTTAATTATGCAAAATATTCGATTACAAAAACAATTGGTCGCAGCGATTTTTGCCGCAGTGATTGCCGTATTTGCGCAATTTACTATTCCTTTGCCAATTGTTCCCTTAACGCTACAAACCTTTATTGTTGGTTTAACTGCCACGATTTTAGGACGTAAAGTAGGTAGTCTTGCGGTTATTATCTATCTTGTTTTAGGTGCGATTGGGCTACCCGTTTATGCTGGTGGTTCGGCGGGTGTCGGTGCCTTATTTGGTCCATCAGGGGGCTATCTATGGGGATTTGTACTATGTGCATTCCTCATCGGGGCCATCATCCAAATGAATCCGAAAAGCTTTGTGACGGTACTAATTGCCAATATAATCGGGTTTGCGACTACCTTAATTGTTGGTAGCATTTGGTTAAAATTTGCGACCGGCATGCCATTGAATCAAGCCCTCATCGCTGGTTGTGTGAACTTTTTGCTACCAGATATGATTAAAGCCATTTGTTCTGCAGGTATTGGATTTTTGGTATGTCAGAGATTGCCACAACGTTTTTTGAAATTAGTCCAAAATTAGGTATCTACGCTAGATTCTTTTCTAGTGTATGTAATATTTAGATGGTTTTCCTATTCTCATTGACCATCTTCCATAATTAGTAAAGCCGAGTACGTTTTTTTCCATTCTTTTCGTACTCGGCTGCTTTTTTCTATTCAAAAAAATGTAAATAAAGTAGATTTTCCAATGATTTGGATTCTCTTAGTTATTCAACGTTCGCTAAACACTAGGCTAACTTATCCTTATTTATTAACAAGTACCTGGAGTAGTATTCGTTTTGCCTTCATAATCGGCAGGGTTAATCCGTCTAACTTCGATATTGTTGGCTAAAATGCCACTATCTGAACGTAATTGCAAGGCATGATAGACAGGTTCAACTACCACTCGAACATCTTCATCTAGTAACATTTCCGATCTTGACTTCATATAAACTTTGCCAAGCGGAGTTTCGTGTACATGATCATAGACCGCTAATTTTTCTTGGTCAAAGTCACCTGGGACAAACAAGAAACGAAAACTTGGATATAATTGACAACTGGCAGCGCTATCGACAAAAGGTCCCGTCGCATCTTCATAGTCAAGCAAGATATAATCTCCCTTTTGCATTTTTGTTTGTAATTTTTCGATTGCTTCTGGCGTTAAAGTTAATTTCATTTTCCTCACCTCGCTTCTATTCTAGCACATTTTCTACGTTAAAGCTGTTTTGACGACTTCAAGTGCTTTTGTTACAATGGAGAAAACGAATCGGAGGAAAATGCATGAGCGATCAATTACAACAACATTTAGATAAGTCTCTATACGGCGCACCGAAAATCAATCCCGAAGAACAAGCAAAATATCTAGGGACTTTTAGAGAACGTTGCTTACTTTCCATGACCAAAAGTGAAATGCAAAATCCTAAGCTACAAACCACTCTGAAAAACCATCTAGCAGAATTTAAAGGCTACAAAGCGTTATTAAATGCGAAATTGCCCGAAAGTCTGCAAGCGACCTATATCACCATTCTCAGTCAAGCTCAAATTCCTTTTACCGTCACCGAGTCAAGTCAGCCTTGTAATGAGGATAGTATCGGCTTGTTAATCGTGGATAGTCAGGCAGTCAACGAAGCGATCATTGATATTGCTGAAAAATATCCATCAAACACAAAAGAGCCTACATCCAAAAAACATGAATCTTTTTGGCATAAGCTCTTTTCATAAGGTTCGCCAATCAAATTTGGCGAGCCTTTTATATTTTCAAGGTTGGAAATAGCATCTGCAACACTTCTAAGGTTAAGCGGCGTCCTTTCCCTTCATATGGATAGGCGTGCATATGCATAGCAGGGTTGAAATTCGCCTCAATAATTCCATAAGCATCTGGCGCAGTGGCACTTTGATGATAATCCGGAATAATTAAATCAATACCTGAAATTTTCGCTCCCAATGCTTCGACTGCTTGAGCGGCAATTTGCTTATAATCATCCGGAATTTCATCGGTCATATCAATCGAATCGCCACCTGTAGAGATATTGGAATTTTCTCTTAACCAAGCTGTGACATCCTTTGGCAAGATCGTTTCAAAATCATATCCCTGTTCTTTAAGCATCAACGCTTCGATATCGCCTAACTGAATCTTTTCTAACGGATAACGATGATGCGTGCCGCGTAAAATATCTTGGTTTTTCTGTTCAACTAATTCACGAATAGAATGTAGCCCATCGCCTTTGACATTTGCTGGCACTCGTAACATGATAGCCTTGGTCTGACCATTAATCACAAAGAAACGATATTCAGTACCGGCAAAATATTCTTCTACCAAAACATCGATATCTTCTTTAAAAGCAATTTCTAAGGCTTTTTGATAATCCGCTTGACTCATCGCCTCTTTAAAAATCGTAATTCCTAGCCCGTAGTTGGTACTCTTAGGCTTAATCACTACTTTTCCTTGCGCATATTTAGGATAATCTCTTAAGGCACTGGCTAAATCTTGGTATTCCGCACCTTGAGGGACTCTAAAATGAGAAGCGGCAAGCACTTTTTTCGTTACCACTTTATTTTCCATGATTAATGGGACGACATAGTTATCTTTACTGGTCATATTCGCCTTTTTCACATATTCTGTTTGGCCATCGTAAGTTAATTTGATAAACTGATCGACCTCATCCAATACTTCAACTGTCACGCCTTTTTGAATGGCATCAAACATCATGATTTGCGTCGATAATTCCATGCTACGATATCCTGCCAACTGATAAGGATGCGCCCAAGCTTTTTCGTGATATTGACGTCCTAATTGCGTTGCCAGTTCGTGTTGCGTTTGGTTTTTTAATTTAGCAATGTACTCACTAGCTAGCGTGGCTTGTGGGTGGCGCGCCATCTTTTGCCATTTTCTAAGCCATTCTTGTTCTACAGGTAAATCTAACTCTTTGACTAAAGCCACCAATTCATCAATAATGCGAATCACTTCTTCTTGCAAGGCACTTTCTTTTTCAGGATGCTCCATGGCGACTTGTTGGTTGTATTGCTCACCAAGTTGTAAAAAGGCATCGACATCACTTGGCGCTTCTTGAGTTAATAAATATAATAAGAATACTTGGATAAAAACAAGCTGTTCTTCATTGATACCAATCGCTTCAAAAGGATTTAAGTCCACATTACGTAATTCAATGTAACGAATCGCATCTTCTAAATACTCTTCGCCTTTTCCTTGACGTAAACGCACGGCTGAATAGAACTCTTTTTCTTCAATCAATTTTCCTTGGGCGACGAGCTGTTTTAAATCTTGACAATACTGGTCAAAACTTTCAAAGCTGACATGAAGGGCTTCTTTGTTTTGGTAGCCAGCTTTAGAATTACGAATACTACGAACATAATCATGAGGGGCATCGGATAGACAATAGTTCTTTTCCGGAAGTGGAGAAGCCCCAAATAGATAGGTGTAAACATAACGATAATGTAAGTATTGCTGTGTGAGGTGCAGATACACTTGTGTACGAAAGGCAGCCAAACTCACTGGACTATTTTCTAATTGATGAAGGGTCGTCATGAATTTTTGACCTAACTCGATATTGACATGAATCCCACTAACCATTTGCTTACGTTTACCATAAACTTTTGCCAAATAACGACGGTATAACACATCTTCTTTTGTCTTTAGTTTGGCAATCATAATTTGTTCTTCATCATCAGGCAAGGCTGGCGGCATACTTAAGGGCCAAAGCATTTCCTCAGGATTCATAGAACGATAAATAACATCATGAATCATTGCTAATTTTCGCAAAGCTTCTTTTGGACTATTTGTCACTGGTGTAATTAATTCGACCTGCGTTTCAGCAAAATCTGTTTGAATATATGGATGAAAAGTCCGGCTTCCTAATGTTTTGGGATGATCGCTTTGTGCTAGATTGCCCGCTAAATCGACACGTTGACTTTCCTTTTCCAAGCCAATGCGCATTTCCAATAAAAACGGGCGAATCGCTTCTTTATGTAAAAGTTCTGAATAAGACATCATTCAACCTCTTTTTCTGTTTTTTCTCATTATAACAAAGACATTTCCAAAATCACACTAGACTGCTCAAAAATCAAAATATTTCATACTTTTTATAACAAATATGCATCAACTAGCTATCTAAGTGAACAAATAAGCCGCCCTATCTTTTTTGTCCTCAGTTCATTTAACGTAAGCTTTTCACATCTTCCAAAATTTCTGCGAGTCTTTTGTTGAATCAAATATGTCCTGATTACATTTCAGACCTCACCACCTACTATTTTGAAGGTTCGAATTCCACTGCGATATTTTACTGACATAGCACAAGGCAATACAATATACTACAAAGAAAGGAAGGCGATAAGATTATGGCATTTCTATCAGATTATCAGAAGAAGAAAGAAAACTTGCGGATTGAATTTAAATAGTGATTGAATTAGTTTAAAAATAATAGCAAAACAAGCACTCACCTCCTAGTGCAGAGGATAAGTGCTTGTTTTTATTTGCTAGTTTGCTACGATATTTACCAATTTATTCGGTACAGCAATCACCTTGCGGACAGTCTTGCCAGCAATTTGTTCTTTGATTTGTTCATTGGCTAAAGCAAGTTCTTCCAAGGCTTCTTTACTACTATCGACTGGTACCATTAGTTTGGCACGGACTTTTCCGTTGATTTGGCAAACAATTTCTACTTCTGATTCAACTAAAGCTGCTTCATCAAAGGTAGGCCATGGCACATAAGAAATGCCGCCTTCATTGCCTAAGATTTCCCACAATTCTTCAGCGATATGTGGAGCAATTGGCGCTAATAATTGAACAAAACCTTCAATATAGGCATAAGGAAGTGCATCTGCCTTATAAGCTTCATTGACAAAGACCATCATTTGAGAAATAGCTGTGTTAAAGTGTAGATTTTCGAAGTCTTCTGTCACTTTCTTCACAGTTTGGTTATAGACTTTATCTAATTTACCATCGTTAAAGGTCGTGATACGGTCTCTAAGTTTACCATTTTCATCAACAATCAAACGCCATACACGGTCTAAGAATTTACGGCTACCTTCAAGGCCATTTTCACTCCAAGCAATTGAGGCGTCCAATGGTCCCATAAACATTTCATAAAGACGTAAAGTATCAGCACCATATTGTTTCACGACATCATCAGGGTTTACGACATTGCCGCGAGATTTAGACATTTTTTCATTGTTTTCCCCTAAAATCATTCCTTGGTTAAATAATTTTTGGAATGGTTCTTTGGTTGGTACTACGCCTAAATCATACAAGAATTTATGCCAGAAACGAGCATACAATAAGTGTAATACCGCATGTTCAGCTCCCCCGATGTAAATATCTACTGGCAACCATTGTTTTAATTTTTCATAATCGGCCAAAGCTTGTTTGTTGTGTGGATCAACATAGCGTAAGAAGTACCATGAACTACCCGCCCATTGTGGCATAGTATTGGTTTCACGACGACCTTTCAAGCCTGTCTTAGGATCGACCACATTGACCCAATCTGTAATGTTGGCTAATGGTGATTCACCGGTACCACTTGGTTTGATATTATCCGCTTTAGGTAAACGCAATGGTAATTCTTCTTCGCTTAAAGCGGTAGTTGTGCCATCTTCCCAATGAATGATTGGAATTGGTTCGCCCCAGTAGCGTTGACGTGAGAATAACCAGTCACGAAGACGATAGCTGACTTCTTTTTTCCCTACGCCATGTTCTTCTAACCAAGCCACCATTTTATCAATGGCTTCTTGTTTATTTAAACCATTTAAAAATTCAGAATTGATATGTTCGCCATCTTCAGTAAATGGTGCTTTAGTTACATCGCCACCTGCTAAGACGGGGATAATTTCTAAATCAAATGTTTTCGCAAATTCAAAATCTCGGTCATCATGTGCCGGTACTGCCATAATTGCCCCAGTTCCATATGAAGCAAGCACATAATCCGCAATCCAAATTGGTATTTCTTTTCCATTGACTGGGTTAATTGCATAAGCTCCGGTAAATACCCCAGTTTTTTCCTTAGCTAAATCAGTACGGTTTAAGTCAGATTTTTTCGCTGCTTGGGCGATATAGTCTTCCACAGCTTGCATTTGTTCTGGTGTCGTAATTTCTTTTACTAAGTCCAATTCTGGCGCAAGTACGGTATAGGTAGCCCCAAATAAAGTATCTGGACGAGTGGTAAAGACGGTAAATTCTTTATCTGTACCGGCCACTTTAAAGGTTACATTCGCCCCAACCGAGCGACCAATCCAGTTTCTTTGCATTTCTTTGATACTTTCTGGCCAGTCTAATTCTTCTAAATCATCTAATAGGCGGTCTGCATAAGCCGTGATTTTCAACATCCATTGACGCATTGGTTTACGAATCACATCATAACCACCACGTTCACTCTTACCATCGATGACTTCTTCGTTGGCGATAACTGTTCCTAATTCAGGCACCCAGTTTACCGCAACTTCTGCTTCATAGGCTAATCCTTTTTCATATAATTTGGTGAAAATCCATTGTGTCCATTTGTAATATTCAGGATCAGTCGTGTTGACTTCACGATTCCAGTCATAACTAAAACCTAAAGAATTAATTTGACGACGGAAGGTTTCGATATTTTTCTTGGTAAATTCTGCTGGATCATTGCCGGTATCTAAAGCATATTGTTCCGCAGGTAAACCAAAGGCATCCCACCCCATTGGATGTAAGACGTTATAGCCTTGTGCCCGTTTGAAACGAGATAAAATATCAGTTGCCGTATACCCTTCTGGATGGCCAACGTGTAAGCCTTGCCCAGATGGATAAGGGAACATGTCTAGTGCATAGAATTTTGGCTTATCGGGATCTGTTGTTGTATTGAACGTATTGTGAGCAGCCCAATACTTTTGCCATTTTTTCTCAATGGTCTTGTGATTGTAATTCACTTGCTTTTCCTCCTAAAAAATATGGTATATCTTGAACCTTAGACTAGCTAAAGGGTCCTGATGAAATCATGTCGTGTGAACACTTCATATATTGATTGCTTATCCGCTCGTAGCTGATCGGCCTTATACACGGTGTTCGAAGGGTAGCTACATCGCATCTAAGCCGGTCTGTCTAGGAAAATCTTTAAATACAGTGGATTTCCCTGACATTCCGGACAAACTTAGCTGCTAGTAGCTAATCGACCCTTCTCACAACCTTATACAAAAAGTCCTATAAGGAACGTAATATTCCCTATAGGACGTCATTCACACGTGGTACCACCTATTCTTCATCAGACATTGCTGACCTTGAACATGTTAACGATTGTCACCGTGGATGCCTACTACTTTCAGCACCCATCACTTCAAGGCGAGCTTCAAAAGTTGTCAGGAGTATTTGCACCAACCATACTCTCTCTGAATCTGCATCACTTTTTACTGTTCCTTGTCAATGTGAAGTATAAGTTGGTTTTATCGTAACAAATTTTACAATAAAATTCAAGTTAACAATCGTTCTCTTCTACTATTTTCCGTATTTGCTATAGCAGAAATGTTGTCTAGGTTAAGATTATTACATCCGTACAGCAAAATCAGGTGCAAAATTTGCTACTGAGCCAATTTTTACAAAGTCTCCAGGCTCTGAAGCATAAATATATGAACCGTTTCCTAAAGCAATCGCTACATGGTAACTACTACCTTGAGAACCCCAAAAATACAAATCCCCTGCTTTAGCTTGATCAACAGAAATAATTGTACCAGCTTTTTCTTGAGCTACTGTATTGCTACCAATATCACGTCCTGTTACTTGCAAGAACACATAGCGAGTATAACCCGAACAATCAAAACTATCTGGTCCTTTCGCCCCCCAAGCATAAGGTTTTCCAATATGTTTATTTGCTTCAGCTACAATAGCCGCTCTATTTAAGTTATTCGAAGAACTATTCGTATTCGTTGTATTCAAACTAATTAAATTAACTGTAGCTGACGAATTACTTGTTTGACTTACCAATAATTGTTTACCCGGATAAATTACATCACTAGTCAATCCATTCATATTCTTTAATTGACTCACAGATAAGCCATGTTTATTAGCAATTGCCCAAAGGCTATCTCCAGAAGCAACCGTATATGTCTTACTAGTGCTTGTTGACGTATTACTTGACGTTGTCGACACTTGGCTTGGTGCTGGTGTTGTCGTAGCTATTTTACTTGGCGCTGTCGTACTTGTATTATTCCCTTGACCTACTTTTAATGTTTGGCCTGGATAAATTACATCACTAGTCAATCCATTCATATTCTTTAATTGACTCACAGATAAACCATGTTTATTAGCAATTGCCCAAAGGCTATCTCCAGAAGCAACCGTATATGTCTTACTAGTGCTTGTTGATGTATTACTTGACGTTGTCGGCACTTGGCTTGGTGCTGGTGTTGTCGTAGCTATTTTACTTGGCGCTGTCGTACTTGTATTATTCCCTTGACCTACTTTTAATGTTTGGCCTGGATAAATTACATCACTAGTCAATCCATTCATATTCTTTAATTGACTCACAGATAAGCCATGTTTATTAGCAATTGCCCAAAGGCTATCTCCAGAAGCAACCGTATATGTCTTACTAGTGCTTGTTGACGTATTACTTGACGTTGTCGACACTTGGCTTGGTGCTGGTGTTGTCGTAGCTATTTTACTTGGCGCTGTCGTACTTGTATTATTCCCTTGACCTACTTTTAATGTTTGGCCTGGATAAATTACATCACTAGTCAATCCATTCATATTCTTTAATTGACTCACAGATAAACCATGTTTATTAGCAATTGCCCAAAGGCTATCTCCAGAAGCAACCGTATATGTCTTACTAGTGCTTGTTGATGTATTACTTGACGTTGTCGGCACTTGGCTTGGTGCTGGTGTTGTCGTAGCTATTTTACTTGGCGCTGTCGTACTTGTATTATTCCCTTGACCTACTTTTAATGTTTGGCCTGGATAAATTACATCACTAGTCAATCCATTCATATTCTTTAATTGACTCACAGATAAGCCATGTTTATTAGCAATTGCCCAAAGGCTATCTCCAGAAGCAACCGTATATGTCTTACTAGTGCTTGTTGATGTATTACTTGACGTTATCGACTCTTGGCTTGGTGCTGGTTTGGTTGTCGATGAAGAAACCGTATCTTGCGAAGATACTTTGGTCTTGGTATTAAGTTTTTGTCCTGGATAGATAATATCGCTAGTTAAGTGGTTTATGCTCTTCAATTGGCTCACAGATAGGCCATGTTTATTAGCAATCGCCCATAAACTATCACCGGATTTGACTGTATAAATTGTATCACTTGTTTGATTAGTAGGTGTTTGTGTACTTGTCTGACTACCTGTGGGAATACTTGGAGTTGACTCAGGCGTAGGTGTTGTCACATTATTACTACTAATAATTCGAATTTTCAAGACTTGTCCTGGATAGATAAAATTATTTTGTATATTATTTAAACTACGTAAAGTATCCATCGAAATACCGAATTGATGGGCAATCTTCCAAACTGAATCGCCTGCTACCACAGTATAAGTCTGAGCGTTCGAAGTGGTTGGGTTGTTAGATACTCCCGGTGTACTCGGAGTTGGAGTCACAGCTGTATTTCCCGTTCCTGTTTGAATCGATAATTTTTGTCCTACATAAATCATATCACTGGACAAATTATTCCAACTTTTCAATTGTGTAATAGTCACACCAAATTTGCGTGAAATTGCCCATAATGTATCACCAACAGAAACAGTATAAGTTGAGCCACCGAGATTACCAGTAGATTGACTTGGGTTATTAACTACTCCTGCATTGTTTTCTGAACTAATCCCTCCACCAATCACTGTAGAAGGAGTGCCATTACTCGCAGTATCGTATCGCGTTAGCCCGTATGTTTCAATAATACGGTTTAACGAAGTTGCATAGTTAGGATCGGTTGCATAACGTCCGGTTAACCAGGCTGTAGCATCACGATATGAAGTTGTGTTACTCTTCCAAGCCCCAGCATAGTAGTAGACCCCAGATTGGAAAGAGACCGTTCTTAACGTACGCGCATTATCCATAAATGATTCTGCATAAGAAGGATAGCGACGGAAAGGCTCATTTTTCGTTACCCATTGACCGTTTAAAAATTCCAATGTATCCATGTAAACGGTTTGACCATTATAGCTTCCTTTAATACCGAACAAATTATAGTTGGGTGCTTGAGCTAGCGTACTTTGCCCCCACGCACTTTCTAAAATCGCTTGAGCCATCATAACTGAAGCATATAAATCATTGGCATTGGCTACAGACTGGGCATGTGGGGCAATTTGATTGATAAATTGTTGTTGACTAGATGCACTGCTATATTGCACAGTATCTGCCTGAACATTCACCGCAGGCATTAATGGGGCAGCCACACTTACAGCCGTCACAGTACTCCCCACAACCGCAGCTGTTTTACTTAATTTTCGATATTTTTTATGATTTGCTGTATGATGTTTCACTTGATAACCAGTATGTTTTTTCATTTTCTATCCTCCAACATCAATAAATTATCGATTCTAAAATATTATTTTATAAAGACTATCCAAAAACCTTTTAAACAAACGTATGTACCTGTAAAATGTTCATCTAAAAGCTCAAGATTTATTATACACCAAAACAAAAAGCTTTACTTTAAAAACGAATGAAATTCATCAATTTGTTATATTCTTAATCGAAGGGTTAAACTTTTCCTCCACGAAGGACACATTTCTTTATAAAAATTTAGAAAAACAGCGCGTATTTTCACTACTTACTACTAAAAAACTACTATTTCGGCTATAATAGAACTCAAACTTATTCATTTGACGTAATATGACTGAAATGTTTAAGAAAATTATTCGTATCTAGAAAGGAAAAGACATGACGAAAAACAAACTTTATTATCAATTTGCCGGTAGCTGCTTTTTACTACTATTTGCGGTTTTGACTTACATCGCTAAATTTTATCCGACAACTCTGAAAGGCTTTGACACAACGATCAGTCAAACCATTCAAGCGCTACGTCCACAAGGTACCGCCTTTTTTAGTTGGATAACCAAATTTGCCAATGTGATTACCATGGTCATCTTAACCATCGCCATTATAGCCGTCTTAATCTATGGACAGCGCAAACTAGAAGCGCTTTGGTTAAGTGCTGGCATGATTGGTGTGGCTTTAGCTTTAACAAATATAGTGAAAGTGTTAGTCCATCGCCTACGTCCAAGTGGTGAGCATCTGGTCCACGCGCCAGGCTATAGCTTTCCTAGTGGGCATTCTTCTGGTAGTATGGTTTTATATGGGACACTGATTTTCTTCGTGCCACTTTTTATTCACAACAAGACCAGTCAACGCATTTGCCAAGTTATCCTCGCTTTATTCATCTTGCTCATTGGGTGTAGCCGTATCTATCTTGGCGTGCATTATCCAAGCGATGTCCTGGCTGGCTATTCACTAGGCTTAGGTTGGTTGCTGTTGACCTATCCTATTTATGCCGAAAAACGTTTTGTCCAAGAATTTAACAAACGTGCTTAATCCTTTTTCGGCTCAGAATCATAATATCATAATATAAGGAAGTTATTAGATGAAATTTTTATATGCAGAAGATCAAAATAAACGTTATCACTCATGGAATTATGCCTTAAGACAACAATTCGGTGAGAAAATCTTTAAAGTTCCGATTGATGGTGGCTTTGATTGTCCGAACCGTGATGGCACTGTGGCTCATGGTGGGTGTACTTTTTGTAGCGTATCTGGCTCAGGGGATATGATTGTCGCACCTGAAGATCCACTACCGATTCAATTTCAAAAAGAGATTGATATGATGCATCAAAAATGGCCTGGCGTTGCACAATATATCGTCTATTTTCAAAACTTTACCAATACACACGCACCACTAGCCGTCATCAAAGAACGTTTCGAACAAGTGGTGAATTTGCCTGGAGTGGTCGGCTTATCGATTGGGACACGTCCGGACTGTCTACCTGATGATGTCGTGGAATACTTAGCTGAACTGAATGAACGCCTTTATCTTTGGGTCGAACTAGGCCTACAAACTACCTATGAACAAACCAGCGAGCTAATCAATCGCGCCCATAGCTATCAAACGTATTTAGACGGTG
This sequence comes from Enterococcus cecorum DSM 20682 = ATCC 43198, assembly GCF_000407565.1. GTDB lineage: Bacteria > Bacillota > Bacilli > Lactobacillales > Enterococcaceae > Enterococcus_E > Enterococcus_E cecorum. The sequence continues at coordinate 21,482 of NZ_ASWI01000001.1, read as the reverse complement.
TTGCTAAATTACGCAAGCACAATATTCGTGTCTGCGCCCACTTGATTAATGGCCTCCCTGGCGAAACTTATGAAATGATGATGGAAAATGTCAAACGAACGATTCTAGATTCCGATATTCAAGGGATTAAATTGCACCTACTTCATTTGATGCGCAATACCCGCATGCTCCGAGATTATCACGAAGGACGGTTGCGCTTATTAGGCTTTAAAGAATATGTCGATATCATTTGCGACCAATTAGAACTGATTCCACAAGACATTATCATCCATCGTCTAACCGGAGATGCACCATTTGAGTCGATTGTCGGTCCGATGTGGAGTTTGAAAAAATGGGAAGTCCTAAACGCCATTGATCAAGAAATGTTGCGCCGTGATTCTTATCAAGGCAAATTCGATATTCGTAAGCAGGTGAACATATGCTAAAAACTGCCTTACATTTTAGCCATCAACTCTTAAGGGAATGCGTACAGCCTGGGGATATCGTAGTTGATGCAACGATGGGAAATGGCCATGATACCTTGTTTTTAGCCGAATTAGTTGGAGAAAAAGGTCAGGTTCACGCCTTTGATATTCAGCAACAAGCGCTCGAGCAAACCACCAAACGTTTAAGTGAGGCCAATCTAACCTCGCGTGTTGCTTGCCATCTAGTAGGGCATGAGCATGTTCTAGACTATTTAGCCCCAGAAGATCAAATCCAAGCAGCTATTTTTAATCTAGGTTATTTGCCGAATAGCGATAAGCACTGTATTACACTCCCTGAAACAACCCAGCAAGCTTTAGACGGGCTCTTATCGCGACTAAAGGCTAAAGGACGCATCATTGTGGTCAGCTACTATGGTCATGCCGGTGGAGCAGAAGAATTACAGGCCGTTGAGCAATACTGCCAAGCGCTCCCCCAAGAAAGCATCAATGTGCTGAAATATCAATTTATTAATCAAAAAAATCAACCCCCGATTCTATTTTGTATTGAAAAAAAACGACGCTAAAGTGATTTGTGCTTTAGCGTTTTTTTGGTACAATCATATTGTAAACGTTTAAATTTAGATAAGGAGCGAGCAAATATGAAAAAGAATTTATCCATTATTCTTTTAGTGATGATTGTTGTGGGACTTAGTTTTTTGGTAGGACGTTTCAGCCAACCCAGTCAATTAGAAGTATATCAGGTCAATTTTCAGGATTTAGAAGATTTGGATTTAAAAGGCTTAAAACTGGTTAGTAATCAAAAGCAAGCCGTAGTCACGAAACTACCGCAAATAGACAATCTCATTGATGAAAAAGTGAAAAATATTGCAGTCGTTATTACCGCAAAAGATCAAGAAATAGCAAGTGTATCTCGTAGTATCGAATGGCAGAATGGACAAGTCAAAGGATTAACAGACGCAGAGCTTAATGTAGCGATTCCTAAAAAGATTAAGATTACGCCTAAAGATATGCTAACCGCTAAAGTCACGCTCCACTATCAAGAAGGATTGCCTAAGAGCCAAACATGCAAAGTAAAACTACAACAATTTTTGCAAAAATAAATAAAAGCGTACCTACCTCGTAACCAATGAAGTAGATACGCTTTTTCCTTAGTTTGTTTGTTGCATGATTTCTTGCATCCAGCTTAATACCGTTTGAATCCAAGTATCCCAAAATTGCCATTCGTGTGCTCCTGGACCGGTTTTAAAAGTCACGTCAAAGTCATTTTTCTGCATGAGGTCCACAACAATTTGACTCGATAACAAGAGCTCATCTTCCGTCCCACAACAGATGAAAAACTTGCTCTTTTGTTCCTTTTGATAGTGGGTAATTTGATAGATAAAGTCGTTTTCTGAAGTTCGCCAAGTTTCTTCTGGGCCAAAAATGCCGCGCCAATAACTTGCATCGCGCACTTGGAATAATTGTTCTTTAGCTTCAACCAAGGTAAGCATTCCTGACATCGCCGCAATTCCCGCAAATTTTTCTGGACAAAGCAAGCCTAGTTTTAATGCGCCAAAACCACCCATGGAAAGCCCAGCTGCAAAAGTCTTTTCTCGTTTAGTCGTTAATTGTGGGAATAACTCATGACAAAGCTGTGGTAATTCCTCCGAGATAAAAGTCCAATATTTCATATCATATTGCGTATCTGTATACCACGCTAGGTCCGTTGACGGCATAATCACCGCAATCTCTAAGTCTTTTACATAACGCTCAATTGAAGTACGTCGGTGCCAAACACTATGATTGCCGCCCATTCCATGTAATAAATATAAAACTGGAACATCTTCTGTCGCACCTATACTATTTGATCCGAATTTTTTATATGTTTGTTGTGGTAAAATAATATCTATCATTACTTCCATTCCTAAAGTATTGGAATAAATATTTGCTTGTAAAAAAGCCATCTCACTTGTCGCTTCCTTTATTTTGATTTTCGTTTACATTGTACTAGATTTTTTGAAAAATAGCACTAACTTTTATTTGATTACTTGTATTTTTTCATTTTAAATTAAGTCTAACTCTAAATTTAAAGCGTTATCTTTGATTCGTTCTGGCAACCATGTTACAATTCAGATAACAAATTTATTATTTTATCGTTTTATTTTATGTAGATTTTTCTTTCATTCCAACGGATAAAATAATATTTAGTTGACCAAATTTCATTTTAGAGGTGATGTGTTTGCAGGTTTTACAAGCAAAATTTAAGGAAGTCTTTTTCTCCGTTTTACCGATTACCCTTATTGTCATATTGCTACATTTGACGATTAGTCCGGTACCAGGTGCAGTTTTATGGCGCTTTTTAATCGGTGAAATGTTTGTGGTGATTGGCCTAACTCTATTTTTAATCGGGGTAGACTTAGCGATTCATCCATTGGGCGATTTAACTGGGACTTTTCTCGCTAAGACCAACAAATTATGGACCGTACTACTCGGCGGCATTGTCGTTGGATTTTTCATCTGTGCGGCGGAACCAGACTTAATTGTTTTAGCCAACCAAATTGAACAAGTCACGCAAAAAATGATGGCTAGTACCACCTTACTCATGAGCGTTTCATTGGGAGTTGCGGTGATGTTAGCCATTGGTTTCTTGCGGGTTTTCTATAATTTTCCACTTTATAAGTTATTACTTGGTATCTATGGACTTATTTTCCTATTAAGCATACCAACTAATCCAGCCTTTTTAGCCATGGCCTTTGATGCTTCAGGCTCAACTACGGGGGTTTTGGCGGTTCCTTTTATCTTGGCGCTATCTGTTGGGATTTCTAAACTGAAGAAAGATAGTAAAGCCTCCGAGAAAGATAGCTTTGGACTGGTGGCGATTGCTTCTAGTGGCGCAATTTTGGCCGTTTTACTTTTACACTTACTCAGTCCTAAAAATGCGCTCGCTACACCAGCGTTTGAACTTACCAATGATAACCAAGCCATCTGGTCACATTTTGCTCATTTGCTTTTCCATACCGTCAAAGAAGGAACCATTTCTGTATTCCCATTATTTCTGATTTTTGTCGTCTTGCAGCTCTTGAGTTTTAAATTGAAAAAAAGAGAAGTTTATCGGATGTTCATAGGATTTGGCTATGTGCATATTGGTTTAATCATCTTTTTACTTGGTGTTAGTGGCGGACTGATGGATATCGGCGGACTCATCGGCCATCAACTTGCAAGTTTTGAGGGTAAAACTTGGATTCTAGGGGTTGGTCTCATTCTAGGGGTCGCAACTATTCTTTCAGAACCAGCCGTCTATGTACTAACCGATCAAATTGAAGACGTCACAAGTGGTTATATCCAGAAAAAAGCAATACTAGCCTCCCTTGCAGTCGGTGTGGGGCTGGCCGTCTTTCTTTCTGTCTTGCGGGTACTCGTGCCACAAATCCAGCTATGGCATTATCTATTACCAGGGTATCTTTTGGCTTTGGGATTAATGTTTTTCACCCCTAAAATGTTTATCGGGATGGCCTTTGACGCGGGTGGAGTAGCTACTGGACCAATGACTGCTACGTTTATCCTCTCCTTTATCCAAGGAGCTGCTGATAAAATCGAAAGTGCCAATCTGATTATTGATGGGTTTGGTATGATAGCCCTAGTTGCATTAATGCCAATTATTATGTTAGAGTTATTAGGTGTCTTATTTAAATTGAAAAATAAACGGGAGGGAATCTGATGCAAGAGATTTATTTTATTGTCAACTGTGGTCTAGGTAGCAAATTACTCAAAAAGGCGAAAAAACTAGGCATGCGTGGGGGCACTATATTGCGTGCACATGGTACGATTGAAAATTCTCTCTTACATTTATTTGCCCTTGATGATCAACGAAAAGAAATTGTGATGATGGCTGGTCCGAGCACCCTTTGCCGTGAAGTCATGCAAAAATTGGCCCAAATCTTTCATTTTGAAAAGCCGAATCATGGAATTGCCTTCTCACTACCCTTGTTCAAAGTTTGCGGTGTGAGTTGTTATCCTGACCAAGAATATCCTAAAGAAAGTGAGCAAAGTGCTATGTACCAATCAATTTTGACTATTGTAAATCGTGGAAAAGCCGAAGATGTGATTACAGCAGCCAATCATGCAGGGGCAAAAGGTGGCACCATTGTCCATGGACGAGGTGCTGGCATCCATGAAACAAGTAAATTATTTGCGATGGATATCGAACCGGAAAAAGAAGTGGTCTTAATTTTAGCCAAAGTCAATCAAGCAAAAGACATCATCCAAGCCATTCGCACCGAGCTTGAAATCGACAAACCCGGCAATGGCATTATCCTCGTACAAGAAGTTCTGGAAACGTATGGGATATATGAATAATAAATGGACAGCTATCCTCACCAAAAGATAGCTGTCCATTATCATTTATTTTAGTTCTCTAATAGACACAGATGATACATTGTGCTCCGTCAACCATGACTTCAACCAAGGACTCGTTAAAAATTCACATTCCATTGGACGAATTCTTGTATAGCTAGAATTTTCAAGAATAAAATTATCTAAAAATCCTGGATGAAAGACTCCTAAATAATTTTCAAGAGAATCCTCTACCTTTAGCGAAGTGAATATATCTCTTGGATTGTAAAGGCCTTCCTGATTCAAGGAAATAAAAGGCAACATTGCAATTTTATTTTTTACTTTCCACTGTTCATTCATTGGATCTAGGAAATATAAATCTTTTTCAAATGAAACCTGCTTAATAGTAGAAATAAAATCCGAACAAAAAATTGCATGCCCATCGATATAATCAGGTTGACGCCCAACAAGCTTTTGAAAATTATCTATTTGAGCTACAATCTCATTGCGCATCTCGTCAAAATTTACACGCTCGACATAATTTTCAAAGTTCTTACCCTTTAAATAGAAATTCCCTGCAGAATCTACCAAAGATGGAACCTTATCAGGACTTAAAACCGGCTTACCTAAGCTAATATTTACATGTAAACCGATGCACAAATCTTTGACTTCAACTAGTTGTAACGCATGCTTTGCCGAATCCATATTAACCATCAATCCAACATTTTTAACTACGCCTTCATTAATCGTTTCAGCAATTCCATAATTCACACCTTTACAAATACCAAAATCATCTGCTCTAAAAATAATATTCATATTTCTTACCTCGCCCGCTCGTACTATAGACTTTCACCATTTGAAGCAATCACTTGTTTGTACCAGTCAAATGATTTTTTCTTTGTACGTGATAATGTGCCTTTACCTGAATTGTCTTTATCTACATAAACAAATCCATAACGTTTGTCCATTTCACCTGTTCCTGCAGATACTAAATCAATACAACCCCAAGGAGTATATCCCCATAATTCAACGCCATCATATTCAATTGCTTCCTTCATTTGTAAGATATGTCGGCGCAGATAGTCGATACGATAATCATCATCGATTGTACCATTTTTAATTTTATCTATAGCACCTAAACCATTTTCTACAATCATTAACGGTAAGCGATATTTATCATATAAGCGATTTAAGACAATTCTTAACCCAATCGGATCAATCGGCCAACCCCATTCCGATTCTTCAAGATAAGGATTTTTGATGCCTCCTAATTGATTACCAGAACTTTTCTCTGCATCACCTTTTTGTTTAGCGATAACGGCAGAATTATAGTAACTAATGGAAATAAAATCTACCGTACCGTTTTGTAACTCCTCTTCATCACCAGGTAATTTTTCTAATTTAAAGTGATTACGTTTGAATTCTTTTAATTTATAATTTGGATAACTACCGCGACATTGTATATCATAGTAAAAATCTTTAAATTCTCTTGAAACCTTCATTTCTTCTAAAACATCTTCAGGATTGCAAGATTGTGGATAAAACAAAATATTAGCAATCATCGCACCAATTTTAAATTCTGGATTGATTTGATGTCCAAGTTGCACAGCTTTTGCACTGGCTAACAAAACATGGAAGATTGATTGTTGTTGCTTGTTATAATCAGAAGCTTCTGTAATACCTAATGTCGAATAGTCTCTCAAAAAATTGATTTCATTAAATGTCAACCAATATTTCACTTGATGCTGATATCTTTCAAATATGGTTTTACAATAATCTAAAAACATATTTATGGTTTTGCGACTATACCATCCGCCATACTTCAATGCAATATTTAGCGGTAAATCAAAGTGATTAATGGTAACTAAAGGTTCAATCTGATACTTCTTACACTCCGCAAAAACTGCTTCGTAAAATTGTAATCCTTCCTCGTTTGGACAAACATCATCACCATTAGGAAAAATACGCGACCAATTTATCGACATTCTAAACACTTTAAAGCCCATTTCGCCCATCAAACGAATATCTTCTTTGTAATGATGGTAAAAATCTACTGCTTGATGACTAGGATAATAAGTATTTTCATCAATAACAGGTTTTGCGTCTGTAGGTATTTCTTCCCATCTAGGAATCCATTTTTTCGTTCCATCAGCGAGTTCAATTAATATTTTTCGTACTTGTGTCTTAGTACCACCACTGATTACATCAGCAACTGCCAAACCTTTACCGCCAGACAAATAGCCTCCTTCATACTGATTTGCGGCTGTTGCACCACCCCATAAAAAGTCTTTTGGAAATCCCATAGTTATACACTCTCTTTCGCTAAATATTTGCTTTTTCTTCTAACAAAGCATTCTTATCATCAATCATAAAAAATGGTAAGTAAATCAAAAAATCTACAAGTAAACAAACCAACCAAACAATAAGTAAACCTACGCCACCGATAAAGAAGGCTGATACAAATGCAGGTGTAACCCATGGCATTGAGATTGTTGGATTTATTGTTATTGGAATGATTTTTGATAAAATAATACCAATTGTACCATTTAATATTGGTGTTAAAATCATCGGAACAAAATAGATAGGATTTAGCATAATTGGAAAACCAAAAATGACTGGTTCATTAATGTTAAAAAGATTAGCAGGGACAACCAATTTACGCATAGATTTATATTTTTCAGATTTTGAAAATATAGTCGCAACGCATAAACCTAACGTACTGCCTGCTCCACCAACTTGAATACATGAAGATATGACTACAAAAGTAAAGAATGGTAAAGCTTTTCCTGATACAAATGCTTCAGTATTAGCAACACCTGCAGCCATTAAAATAGGCATGTAAGGCATTAAAATCGTGTTAGGATGAATACCAAAGAACCAAATTAAATTAATTAGCGTAAAAACGATAATCAATGAAATTGGTGATGTCCCTAAGTGAGTAATTGGCTTACCAATAAACGTAGCTATCAATGTATACAAATTACCATACGAAGTAAGCGTGCAAACATATTTAATAACAAATAGAATCGAGAAAATAATCATTGATACGAAAGTTGGCGTTAATGATTTACTGACCATAGGAGGAACAGAATCAGGCAACTTTAATTTCAAATTTTTACTCATTAAGAAACAATATAGTTGTGGGATTAAAAGTCCTAGAATAATTGCAATAAAAATGCCATCGCTACCCATGTATTTTGTTTCTAGTGCCGTAATTTCAGCTCCATTGACTTTTGCATGTTGAATTGGTATTAATACAAGAAATGCTGCAGTCGAAATAAGTGCACCAATTACACCATTTTCTCCTTCATTTTTTGTAAAACAATAGCCAATCGCCCCTACTACATAAATAGCAAGTAAGGATAAAGTCAAACTAACAATATCTTGACTGACTTGATATATACCAACTTGTTTCAAAAAGTTCAACCAAGCCGTTATTGGCAAATTTGACAATACCGCAATCACTGCTACACCTAATGTAATCGGCATGGTGTACATAAAGCCTTCTGTTAACGCCTTAATATATCTACTACTCGATACCCTTGCAGCAATCGGCCCAACTATTTTTTCTAAGGTTGCTTGAAAACGATCAAAAAACTTCATTGTATTTTCCTCCAATATTTTTGTTTTCAAATTAAGTATACACCGAAAGAAAGCGGATACAATGCATTTCATTATCCAATAAGTGGCGAATATTGACATTTTGGAAAATCTAACTATCGTCATAATGTCAATTATTTTCCTATTAGCTATCAATAATTGACTAGAAATATTTTGGATATTGTTTATAATTTAATATATAAAACGCTTTCTAGAATTAAAGGAGGATTTTAAATGTCAATAAATATCATAAAAGAAATTGAACAAATGCGCGTTGCTTGTAAGCAAAATGATGACAAACGGGATGCGAATCTACCACTAGAAATCCCTGAAGTCACCCGTATCGATGACCTTAGTTATGGACCTGATCCAAAGTGGCATTTGCTGGATTTATATTTACCAAAAAATGTGCAAAAAAATATTCCCGTCATTGTACATATTCATGGTGGCGGCTGGGTTTACGGCACCAAAGAAACTTACCAATTTTACGGCATGTCTTTAGCCAAAGAAGGATTTGCTTTTGTGAATTTTACCTATCATTTAGGACCAGATGTTGCTTTCCCGGGTATTTTAGCGGATGTCGATTTGGTCATGCACTGGCTTTGTGAACATGCTAACCAGTATCATTTGGATTTAAACAACGTCTTCTTAGCTGGAGATAGTGCGGGTGGGCAAATGGTCGAACAATACTTAGCTATTTTAACCAATGAAAATTATCGTCAACACTTTAACTTCGAACTTCCTGATTTAACGATTCGTGCCGCCGCCTTAAACTGTGGGGCTTACTTTATTCACCTTCCAGGCAATCTACAAGGTGCGGTCACTGGCTACTTTACCAAAGAAGCTCAAGAAAAATACCGAGAAGTGCTCAATGTCGAAAAATACCTCACTAAAAATTTGCCGCCACTATTTATTATGAGCAGCAACAAAGATTTTCTTTATGAACAAGCCATTCGTTTAGATGGTTACTTGATGGCCAAAGAAATTAAACATGAATTGCATATTTATGGCGATGAAAAGCACCCACGCGGTCATGTCTTTCACTGTAATATCAAGGATTCCATCGCTCAACAATGTAATTTAGACGAAATTAACTTTTTCAAAAAATATTTAGCAAACTAGGTGAAACAAATGGAACAATATCTCATTATCGACGTCGGTGGTACCAATATCAAAAGTGCACTGATGCAAAAAGACGGTACAATCAAAAGTAAAAAACAACTTTCTACAGCCAAGAACTTAGACGACTTTAAAGAACAAATTCTTTCATTAGTGGCAGAAGTAGCTGAAAAAATCCAGGGAGTCGCCTTCAGTATTCCAGGAAAAGTCGATCCTCATAGCGCAGTCGTCTATCACGGTGGCGCACTTCCTTTCATCGATGGTCTTGACTTAAAGCAACTCGTTCACACCAAGGCACCAGATGTAGCAGTCAGCGCCGAAAATGATGGTAAAGCTGGGGCCTTAGGTGAATTTTGGCAAGGCAGTCTGCAAGGTCATCCGAATAGCGCAATTATCACTTTGGGCACAGGTGTCGGTGGCGGCTTAATTTTAAACGGGCAAATTTTCCGTGGTAATCATTTCCAAGCAGGTGAATTAAGTTTTCTATATGGTGGGAAATTGGAAGATAAACCGATTTTATATGGCTTACGGGGTTCGGCAGTGAAGATGATTCATGATATTGGGAAGGCTTTAAATTTTGAAAATCCTGGAGATGGCAAGGTTGCCTTTCAAGCGATTATGCAAAAAGAGGAACAAGCTGTAACAATCTTTGAAAATTACTGTCGCGATATTGCGATTTTGATTTTGGATATGCATGCAATGCTCGATTTAACTCACTATGCGATTGGCGGTGGCATTAGCGCGCAACCCATTTTAATCGAGGAAATTAACCGTCAATATGACTTGTTGGCTGATAGTATCCTAGACCGAGGGATTAAAATCGTGAAATTATCCTTGCAACGTCCGCAAATCATCGCCGCAACACTAGGCAATGACGCGAACTTGTATGGGGCTTTATACGGGTTGGTGAATACAGAGAAATGAATATGGACTCCGAACATGAATTAGTTCAACCGGTTAAGTTTTTGCCGATTTGGTATGAATTATTCAACGAACAACCACGCAACCAACTCCCGGCAATTATACCTTCCCATTGGCATCGTGGTATTGAATTAAGTTATACGTATTCAGGAACAATAGATGAATTTGTGATCAACAAAGAAGTATTTTCCACACAACCTAAAACGATACTAGTCATTAACTCAAGAGAAATCCATAGTATAAAAACGACTGCTAATGGAAGTGCATTATCTATTATCTTTCCTTATAATTATGTAAAAAATCTATACCCTAATATTGACTCTTTTGAACTTCAATTGAACAAACCTGAATTATTTACAGATATCCAACACAATCAGTACCAGCAAATTCAAGTATTGTGTCAGGAATTTTTTACACTTGCAAACGAAAAAAAAGAATACTATCAATTTGATTTATATATTTTAGTTTTACAAATATTAAAAAAGCTTGTTCAGTATTTTAGAGTTCCCAAACAAGCCCTGTCACAACAATCGATTTTTATTCTTAATCGTTTGCAAAAAATTACTGATTATCTCGAAGAAAACTATCAACAATCGATTTCTTTAGATGAATTGGCCATGTATATGCATCTTTCAAAGGAATATTTATCACGATTTTTCAAACAACATATGCAATTAACAATCGGAGAATATTTGCGAAATATCCGTATCCAATCTGCCTATACTGCGATTGTGAACTCATCTGAAACCTTAACAAACATAGCCTTCGCGAATGGTTTTAGCGGATTACGTTCAATGAATCGAGCACTTGAAAGTAGATATGCAATGACAGCTAGTGATATACGTGCAAAAAAAGGAAAGTAGGCGAACTGTACCGACCCCCAAAAGTTAGACCATAAAATCTAACAATTGGAGGTCGGTATTTTTATGTCCAAATATTCTTATGAGTTTAAAAAGCAAGTTGTAAATGCTTATCTTAATGGCGAAGGTGGTTATACTTATCTTGCAAATAAGTTCGGCATTCCATCTGATAATAAAGTTAAACTATGGGTGGATAATTACAATGCATTTGGTGATGAAGGATTAAAACGTTCTAGAAAAAAAGATTTTTATTCTTTTGAAAAGAAGCTTTCTATAGTAGAGTTATATTTATCAAGTGAAATCTCATATCAAGATTTAGCTCTGCAAGAAGGAATTACTAATCCAAGTATGATCACAAATTGGGTGAGTCGCTTTCGTGCAGCTGGTCCTGATGCCCTAAGACCACGCAAGAAGGGACGAAAGAAAACATTGAATACAACTAATGGCAATACACAAAACAAACCAGTTGAAGAATCTTCTGTTGATACAAGTGCAGAACACGTAAAAGAGCTAGAAGATGAACTTCTTAAATTGAGAATTGAGAATGCCTTTTTAAAAGAACTGAGGAGGCTGCGTTTAGAGGACGAGGAAAAAATGAGAGAACGGCACTCGTCATCAACAGTCTCCGACGAGAATTCAAACTAAAAGACCTTCTCTCTTATACAGGCATGCCTAAAGCAACATATATGTATTGGCAAAAACGATTTGATAGAGAAAATCCTGACAAAGAACTTGAAGAAAAAATCCAAGAAATCCGTAAGAATAATAAGGATTACGGATATCGTAGAATACATGGAGAGCTTCATAATCAGGGATATCTCATCAACAAAAAGAAGGTTCAGCGAATAGTTCAAAAACTTGGCTTGCAGGTGACATCCTACACACGCAAAAGTAGGAAATATAGTTCCTATAAGGGCAGGATTGGTACCATTGCACCCAACAGAATTCGCAGACGCTTTAATACGCACATACCTCATCAAAAAATCACAACGGATACGACTGAATTTAAGTATTATGAAGTTGATGTCAAAGGACATATGACAATGCATAAGCTGTATTTAGATCCATTTATGGATATGTGTAATGGAGAAATACTAAGTTACAGCATCGATAAGAAACCTTCAGCAAAGAATGTAATGAATGCCTTGGATAAAGCCATTGAAATCACTTCAGACTGCCCTTATAGACGAACATTCCATTCTGACCAAGGTTGGGCATACCAGATGAAGGCATACTCTCACAGGCTAAAAGAAGAACGAATATTTCAAAGCATGTCTCGAAAGGGCAACTGTCTAGATAATTCCGTAATGGAGAATTTCTTCGGTCTGCTTAAGCAAGAGATATACTATGGCGTTATTTACTATAGCTATGAGGAATTAAAAATGGAAATAGAACGATTTATAAAGTATTATAATGAACAACGAATAAAAGAAAAGTTAGGATGGATGAGTCCTGTTCAATATAGGCTCCATCTTTTAGCTGCATAATGAAAACGAGACGACCGGAGTCGTCTCGTAAAAAAGTCTAACTTTTGGGGGTCACCTCAAACTGCTTACTTTCCCTTTTTAGAGTTTATTCTTTTTTTCAAATCTTGCACCATCTGTTGATAAGTAATCAGATGTAGCTGTTGTTCCTGAGCAAATTTTTGGGCCTCCTTTGTATACCCTGATTTTGAAAATATAAAATAAGTGCGATTCTTATGCGAGAATAAATCTTCACCTTTTTGGATTAAGACACTTAACACAGCGGCATCTACTGGGGTATTGCGCCATTTACATTAAATCAAATTTACTGAAGTATCATTCACTAACTTATCATTCAGTAAAAATTCATTTACTAAAAAAGACACCCGCTCCTTTCTTGGGCTAAACCAAAAAAGAAAAGGATGTCTGTTTAAATGTTTGATTAAGCTTTGACACTTGCTAATAGTGCATCTACTTTATCCGTATGTTCCCATGGTAAATCGACATCGGTACGACCGAAATGACCATAAGCTGCGGTTTGACGATAAATTGGACGGCGTAAATCTAGCATTTCGATAATCCCTGCTGGACGTAAATCAAAGTTTTCACGCACAGCCGCAATTAACTTATCATTTGGCACTACCCCTGTACCAAATGTATTGATTGAAATAGAAACGGGTTGGGCTACCCCAATCGCATAGGCAAGTTGCACTTCACATTTCTTCGCTAATTTCGCTGCGACAATATTTTTGGCAATGTAACGTGCGGCATAACTTGCGGAGCGGTCCACCTTCGTCGCGTCTTTACCAGAAAAGGCACCCCCACCATGACGGGCATAACCACCATAAGTATCCACAATAATCTTACGGCCAGTTAAACCAGCATCGCCTTGAGGACCTCCGATAACAAAGCGGCCAGTTGGGTTGATATAAAATTTTGTTTGCTCATCTAAAAGTTCACTTGGAATTTCTGCTTTGATGACTTTTTCAATCACGTCTTGATGAATCGTTGCATTATCCACAGCTTCATCATGTTGCGTACTAATAACCACTGTATCAACACGTAATGGTTGCTCATTTTCATCATATTCAACAGTGACTTGTGATTTCGCATCAGGACGTAAATAGCTTAATTCCCCTGATTTACGCAAAACAGCCAAACGACGAACTAAGCGGTGACTTAAAGCAATTGGTAAAGGCATCAATTCAGGTGTTTCATCTACCGCAAAACCAAACATCAAGCCTTGGTCGCCGGCACCTGTTTCGTCTTTGTCATCTTTTTTCTCTTCTCTTGCTTCTAACGCCGTATTCACACCTTGAGCGATATCTGGTGACTGCTCATCAATCGCTACTAAAACGGCTACTGTATCTCCATCAAATCCAAATTTTGCACGCGTATAGCCAATTTCATTAATCGTTTTGCGCACGACTTTTTGAATATCCACATATGCTGTTGTTGAAATTTCACCAAAAACTAAGACTAGCCCAGTGGTTACAGAAGTTTCACAAGCAACACGCGCCATTGGATCCTTTTCTAAAATTGCATCTAAAATCGCATCACTAATTTGGTCCGCGACTTTATCCGGATGTCCTTCAGAAACAGACTCTGAAGTAAATAAATGTTTTTCTACCATGAAGTATTCCCCCTAAAATTATTCGGTTACAAGGCATCTTCGCAAAGAGGCGAATCCTTTCGGGAACTTGCAACGAATAGTATTATAGCAGATTTACCCTAAAAGGAAAGCACTTTTTTCAAATTGTAATCAAACTGTGATAGATGGAAATAATCACTGATAACAGGAAAAGACCAAGCAAACCTAATTATCTGCTTGGTCTTTTTTGCAATGAAAATGAAGTTTATGATTATTGCGCTTTGACGAATGCTGCGGCTTGTTGTCCAGCTTGACGACCGAAAATCACGATATCTGCTACTGAGTTACCGCCGATTCGGTTATCACCATGTAAACCACCTACTAATTCACCAGCCACATATAATCCTTTAATTGGTTGGTTATCTTTGTTTAACACTTCAGTATTGGTGTTAATCTTCACCCCACCCATTGAGTAGTGGACACCTGGGGCAATTTGAATGGCATAGTAATTAGGTGTAGATAAAGTATGCTCCATCGCTGTTGTACGGTTAAATTCACTATCTTGTTTGCTTTCAACCGCCTTATTCCAATTTGCAACAGCTTTTTCTAAGTTGGCTTTTGGTACTTTGATCGTTTTCGCTAAATCAGCCACCGTCTTGCCTTCTTTGACATAACCTTGTTTGGCATAGAATTCAATCGCAGTTGCTCGGCTTCTTACACCTTGGTCAAAGATAAGATAAGCACGTTTTTTCGGTAAGGCATTGATTGCAGCCGAAACTTTATCACGCGTATCCATTTCATTAACGAAACGATTTCCTTCATCATCAACTAAAATCGCACCTTCACCACGTACTGCTTCTCCAATTAAAATTCCTTTTTCTTGGTTAACAGTTGGGTGGATTTGCACTTTATCCATATCAATGATTTGACCGCCAAGTTTTTCGACTAAAGCAATCCCATCACCCGTTGTACCTTTAGAGTTGGTTGTCACATAATCTTTCAAATCAGGACGATATTTCGCTAAAATCTCTTTACTTGCACCATAACCACCTGTCGTCACGATTACGGCTTTAGCTTTGATATTTTTTGCTTTTTCGCCTTGAATTTGAACTTTCACACCATCAACCACACCATTGTCCGTATGAATGTCTTTTACATCCGCATTCACAAAGATTGGAATTTTACGTTCAGCGACATTGCGTTCCAAACCTTTCACTAGATACCCGCCGATTGCTGAACCATCTGTTGGGCGGTGCGTACGTTTCACACTCATTCCACCAGTAATTGTTAAGTTATCTAATTTGATGCCATTTTGGTCTAACCAATCAATGGCTTCAGCAGAATGGTCAACAAAATAACGCAATAATTCTTTATCGTTTGTACCTTTCCCACCTTTTAGCGTTTCTTCATAAAAGGCATCTGTCGTATCGTTAATTCCTTGGGCTTTTTGGAATTTTGAACCAGCCGCATTCATTCCACTTGATGATTTGGATGTGTTTCCGCCTGCAACCGGCATTTTTTCAAAGATAACTGGATTTAAACCAGCATCTTTGGCTTCAATCGCTGCGGTCATTCCTGCACCACCAGCTCCGACAATAATCACATCATAGCTATCCTTTAATTCCTTTGGATCGGTATAGCCGTTTTTAGAAGCACTCGATGTTACTTGTGAGCTTTGTGTTGTAGTGCTCTTTGTTTGCGTGCTTTTTCCTGAGTTACATGCTGTTAAAAGTAAGGCTGAACATGCTAATAAGCTAATTGAAAGCCACTTTTTCATTGAAATTTCCCCCTTCATCTTTTTGCGCTATCTTTCACAAATATCTCGACAGCAAAACTATCCTTAGTTTAACGGTTACAAGTATATTCGGAAAGTTTTTTTAATTAATTTAAGTACGTTGCTGCTTATGTTATACTAATGAGGAAATGGGAGGTAAACATGAAGAAAGGAATTCGCTTATTTACGCTTTTATCACTGACTTTTATCGGGGTGATTCTAGTTTTAGCTACGAGTTTTTATCTATTTTTAATGCGCGATGTCACCAAGCAAACTCAAACGCAACAAATCGACAATCTCACTACGCTTGGTCACGAACTCGCTAAACAAGAGGATATCATTTCAGCCTTAGAACAAAAACAAGCCCCACTACCTTTGCAGCGAAAATTGTTACAAATCACGAAAAATCACCATCTGGATTTCATTGTTTTGATGGATAATCATAGTATTCGCCTCACGCACCCTAATCCAGATAAAATTGGGCAAAGTTTTGAAGGAGGCGACGAAAAGCAAGCCTTGCAAGGAAAAGTTACGCATTCTATCAGCAAGGGTTCTCTGGGGCGTTCGTTACGGGTCTTTGTGCCTGTGAAGCATCAAGGTAAGCAAATTGGCGTTGTCGCACTGGGCATCAAGTTGGTTAGTTTAAAGCAAATGGTTCGCCAAACACTATATGATTATCAATGGAGTCTTTTACTGAGTCTATTAATTGGTCTAGGGGTGGCATTTGGACTGGCCTATCATCTCAAGGGACAGCTACATAATCTTGAGCCTAAAGAAATTGCCCGCCTTTTAGAAGAACGCAACGCCATGATTAATGAAACCAAAGATATAGTCTTAGTTCTTGATTTGAATCAAAATATTTTACTAGCCAATCATCAGGCTGAACATTTAGCGCAACAACTCGGATTATTCAATCAAAGTTTAGTCGGACATCCCTGGACTGATTTGATTCAAGAGTCCACGCAACTTGATTTTCATAAACGTCAAGAACAATATTATCAGCAAAACGGACAAGCTTACTTTGTTTCGATTGCACCAATTGAAGTGAAAGGTAAGTTGGTCGGACATTTGGTTGTACTAAAAAATGCGACCGAAACCCTATTTTTGGCACATCAACTGCAATCGACGCAGCAATTTGCAAAAACCTTGCAAACCCATACCCATGATTATCTCAACCAGATGCATATTTTATACGGGTTAACAGAATTGGGCGAATATGAGCAATTGAAAGATTTTCTAGCACAACAATTAGACATGACTCAGGCTTTCAGTGAAAAAGTCAGTCTACTCATTAAAAATCCGATATTAGCAAGCTTTTTAGTATATTGGCAGCAACAACTTCTTGAAGCTAAAGTTGCGAGTGAGTTTGATATCTTGGGGGAGATTATAGCATTTACCGACAGTCAAACCATGATGAATCTCTTAAAAATTTATCACTACCCACAGCAAATCTTCAGTCAAAATTACCCTGAGAAGTTAGCAGTACAATTACAAGAGGACGCACAAAATCTCATACTTACCTTAATGATTCAAGCTAGTGCGCAAAAGCTTGAAGATTATCAAAACAAATTAAGTGAAGCATTTTTCAAACAAATCCTAAATGAAGAACACACCCAGATGCAATTACACCGCGTAGATGCTCATTTGAAGATTCAATTTATAACAGAAAAGAGGATTATATGAAGATACTGATGATTGAAGATGAGCCCTTGATTCAACGCATTCATCAAGGCTATTTACAAAAAATCGACGCGACGTTTCAAATAGTGGTCGGCAAAGACTTAGATGAAGCACGGCAATTTTTAAAGAGCAATGCGATTGACCTGATTTTACTGGATATTCATCTAAATGGGGCGCATGGATTAGATTTGCTTAGTGAAATCGATGGGCTCACAAAGGTTCCAGATGTGATTATTATTAGTGCAGCAACTCAGAGCCAATTCGCCCAACAAGCCTTGCAAGCTGGCGTGATTGATTATCTAATTAAACCCTTTACCTTCGAACGATTCCAGCAAGCAATCCAGAAGTGGCAACAAAAACGAAGCATGCTCCAACAAGAATTCATCGACCAAGCTAGTCTAGATGCGCTTTTTCAGCCTACAGTGACAAATAATCCCACCATTGAAATTGAGAAAGGCTTGAGCAAAGATACCTTAATCCAGATACTCAATCATCTAAAAAATCGCCAAACAAGCTTTACTATTCAGGAACTAGCTACTGAATTGTCACTTTCCCATGTCTCGATTCGTAAATATATCCAATTTCTCGAGCAACATCAAATCCTGACCAGCGAAACTATCTATCTCAAAGTTGGACGCCCTTATCAACGCTATCACTTGCAAGAAAGTCAAATTCCCACTTTTCTCAACAAACTAGAAACTTAAAAGAGCACGCTAGATTTAGACTAACGTGCTCTTTGTTAGATGATTACCGGGCCATATAAGTGTAGATTAGGTTTAACCACTTCCTCATGCCATTTTCTAAAGGCTAACCAATCTTGCTTTTCCTCATCTGATAATTGTAAGGTCGATAACCCAATCAATAGGCTTGCTTGTTGATAAAAGCGTTCAAAGGAAATATAGTAGCGATTATCTACTTTTTCTTGTTGCTTCACTTGTTTTAAACAATCCTTCAAACTTTCAGCAAACTTGATTTCATCACTTGTCTGCAACAAACGATGACTAAAAGCTTTTTGCAATTCTTCAAGATAACGAATCCCCAATTTCATTTCAGACATTTCATTGCCCCATTTCTATTTCATTACCAACAGCTAGGTAATAGAAAACTAATCCCTAGCAAGAACATTAAAACCACAAACATCAAACCCTGAGGAATCCCCAATGGTAAGGCTATGGCTACTTCTTGTTTTTGGCCATTCTTTTCCAGACAAATTGCTTTTGACACGAAATAAGCTTCATAGATTCCAAGGGACAATAAGATATATGCAAAAATACGCATAACACTCACTTCTTTCATTTTCTCTTAGCTAAAGTATAACACACTTCGTATCAAATTTCCTTCAGTCCCCAGATGGATTTTCTTTCTTATTGAATTTTCTACCATAGGATTCAGCCGTTTTAAATCTGTAATCACATTCCTAGGATTACGCTCACAGCCATACTCATCTCATCTTCGAGACAATATTTCCACCCGATATAAAACGTTTACATTATTAAGAATAAAAAAATAGAAGTGATATAGCCATCACTTCCAACGCATGATCCGTACGGGATTCGAACCCGTGTTACCGCCGTGAAAGGGCGGTGTCTTAACCACTTGACCAACGGACCAATATATTACGGAGAAGGAGGGATTTGAACCCTCGCGCCAGTTTCCCGACCTACACCCTTAGCAGGGGCGCCTCTTCAGCCACTTGAGTACTTCCCCAATACCAATTATGTATGGTAATTGATATAAAATGGGCCTAAATGGACTCGAACCATCGACCTCACGCTTATCAGGCGTGCGCTCTAACCAGCTGAGCTATAGGCCCATAATAAAACTAAAGCGGGTGACGAGAATCGAACTCGCGACAACAGCTTGGAAGGCTGTAGTTTTACCACTAAACTACACCCGCATGGCGGTCCCGACGGGATTTGAACCCGCGATCTCCTGCGTGACAGGCAGGCATGTTAACCCCTACACCACGGAACCCTCATTTAGTTTTAATTGCGGGAGCAGGATTTGAACCTACGACCTTCGGGTTATGAGCCCGACGAGCTACCAGACTGCTCCATCCCGCGATAATGTTAAAGGAGGATAAGGGATTCGAACCCTTGCACGGTTTTACCCGCCTGACGGTTTTCAAGACCGTTCCCTTCAGCCGGACTTGGGTAATCCTCCAAAAAATATGATCCGTACGGGATTCGAACCCGTGTTACCGCCGTGAAAGGGCGGTGTCTTAACCACTTGACCAACGGACCAAGAAAAATGGGCCTAAATGGACTCGAACCATCGACCTCACGCTTATCAGGCGTGCGCTCTAACCAGCTGAGCTATAGGCCCATAATAAAAACTAAAGCGGGTGACGAGAATCGAACTCGCGACAACAGCTTGGAAGGCTGTAGTTTTACCACTAAACTACACCCGCAAATGGCGCGGGACAGAATCGAACTGCCGACACATGGAGCTTCAATCCATTGCTCTACCAACTGAGCTACCGAGCCATACGGTCCCGACGGGATTTGAACCCGCGATCTCCTGCGTGACAGGCAGGCATGTTAACCCCTACACCACGGAACCCTAATTTTAGTTTTTAATTGCGGGAGCAGGATTTGAACCTACGACCTTCGGGTTATGAGCCCGACGAGCTACCAGACTGCTCCATCCCGCGATAATATGAAAGGAGGATAAGGGATTCGAACCCTTGCACGGTTTTACCCGCCTGACGGTTTTCAAGACCGTTCCCTTCAGCCGGACTTGGGTAATCCTCCGAAACTGTACAATGTCACCAATGGACCTTGTAGGACTCGAACCTACGACCGGACGGTTATGAGCCGTCTGCTCTAACCAACTGAGCTAAAGGTCCAGGCTCTTAAATCGCGGCGAAGGGGATCGAACCCCCGACCTCCCGGGTATGAACCGGACGCTCTAGCCAGCTGAGCTACACCGCGATATTCATTTTTTCAAATGAATGGAGCCTAGCGGGATCGAACCGCTGACCTCCTGCGTGCAAAGCAGGCGCTCTCCCAGCTGAGCTAAGGCCCCTTATATTCATTATCGGGAAGACAGGATTCGAACCTGCGACCCCTTGGTCCCAAACCAAGTGCTCTACCAAGCTGAGCTACTTCCCGTTATTTATTTACGCGCCCAAGAGGAGTCGAACCCCTAACCTTTTGATCCGTAGTCAAACACTCTATCCAATTGAGCTATGGGCGCATTACTAAGAATGCCGAGGACCGGAATCGAACCGGTACGGTGATCACTCACCGCAGGATTTTAAGTCCTGTGCGTCTGCCAGTTCCGCCACCCCGGCATAATAGTAAAGCGGAAAACGGGTTTCGAACCCGCGACCCCCACCTTGGCAAGGTGGTGCTCTACCACTGAGCTATTTCCGCGTAAATGCCGGCTAAAGGACTTGAACCCTCGACCCTCTGATTACAAATCAGATGCTCTACCAACTGAGCTAAGCCGGCTAAAGTTATGCGGGTGAAGGGACTTGAACCCCCACGCCGTTAGGCGCTAGATCCTAAATCTAGTGCGTCTGCCAATTCCGCCACACCCGCAAATATGAGTATGAGTCGTACAGGGCTCGAACCTGTGACCCTCTGATTAAAAGTCAGATGCTCTACCAACTGAGCTAACGACTCATATGGAGGTTAACGGGATCGAACCGCTGACCCTCTGCTTGTAAGGCAGATGCTCTCCCAGCTGAGCTAAACCTCCATTATAGCGTGGCGACGTCCTACCCTCACAGGG